>NZ_CP119520.1:4963078-6203847 GCF_029223865.1 Telluria mixta | reverse complement strand
CAGAGCAGCAGGTCGGGCAGTTGCGCCGTGTCCCACCACAGGCCGACGCAGGCGTCGTAATCGAGGTAATGCAGGGCGAACGGCGCGGCGCCGTCCCGGCCGCCGATCGCGCGCACCTGCAACAGCTCCTCGGCCGGTGCGGCGAACGGGAGGTGCGCGAGGTCGATGGGACCGTCGACGCCGGCCAGGCTGTCCAGCGATGCCGAGCGCGTGTCGGACAACAGCCGCGACACGGCGCCCGCCGGCTGGGCGGGATAGCTGTGGATGCCGTCGTGCGGCCCGAGCACCACGCGCACGCGTCCCGCCGCCGGCGGCAGGCGGAAGGTCGGATGCAGGCCGGCGGGCACGCGCGCCGGACGGCGGGCCCACACGCGCAGGGTGATGTCGACGGCCGGGGCGTGCGGGTCGGCCGCGATCTCCCGTTCGATATGCTCGATCGGCGAGCCGGGCGGATAATCGATGGCCAGGTGGATGCGCTGTCCGGTCGCGGACACACAGCGCCAATGGTGGTTCGCCGCATACCCGTGGTTCCACGCATCCTCGGGCGCGCGCGTGCCCCAGCCGGCGGGCAGGCCTGACGGCGCCTCCGTGCAGCCGAACGGCAGGCATGGCCACTCGCCGCGCAGGCGGCGCATGAGGCCCGGCAGGCTGCCGGCGCGCGTCATGCCGGCCCAGGGTGCCACGTGCATGATTTCCAGTTCGCGCTCGTCGCCGATGCGCAGGCTCAAGGGACCGAGCATCCCGCCCAGCGACTGCACGTCCGCGCTGCCGTGGTCCCAGGTCAGACGCCAGCTGCCGCTCATGCGGACCTCCCCGCGTCAACGCCGTACATCGAACACTCCGGCGCGTGCGGCCTCGATCTGGTCTGCCCGGGCGAGGTTGAAGTCGCCCGAGATCGCATGTTTCATGGCGGCGGCGGCCAGCGCGAATCCGGCCACGTCCGCGGGGGCCATGCCGGTCTGCAGGCCATGCAGGACGCCGGCCGCGAAGGCGTCGCCGGTCCCGATGCGGTCGACGATGCCGGACAGCCGGTAGCTGCCGCCCGTCACGGAAGCCGCGCGCGTGTGCAGGACGGCCGACAGCTCGTGTTCGTCCACGCTGTGCTGCGCGCGGCGCGTCCAGGCCAGCAGGTCCAGGTGCGGGAACGCGGCGAACGCGACCCGCGCCGCTTCCGGTTCGCGCGCCGGATCCGCCAGTTCGGGGCGGTCCAGGACGAGGGCGATGTCGCGCGGGCCGGCGAACAGCACATCCGCCATGCGCATGGCTTCCAGCAGCAGCGGCGCGCCGTCCTGGCCGCGCTCGGCCCATAAGGTCGACCGGTAATTGCCGTCGAACGCGACGCGCACGCCGCCGGCGCGGGCCGTCCGCATCGCCGCGAGCACGGCCTGGGCAGGACCGTCGCCGACGGCCGGGGAGATGCCCGACACGTGCAGCCACCCGGCGCCGTCCAGCAGCGCGGGCCAGTCGTACAGGCCAGGGTTGGCCAGCGCGTATGCGGAGCCGGCGCGGTCGTAGATGATTTCGGAGGGGCGCACCACCGCGCCCGGCGTGATGAAATACAGGCCCATGCGGCCGGGGCGCAGGCGGATGCCGGCCGTGTCGACGCCGTGCGCGCGCAGGCTGTCGAGTGCCGCGCGGCCCAGGGAATTGTCCGGCAGGACGCTGACCATGGCAGTGCGGTGGCCGAGCAGCGCCAGCGATACTGCGACGTTCGCTTCCGCGCCGCCCGTGCACGCGTCCAGCGCCGGCGTCTGCAGCAGCATGCGGCCCGGCGGGGCGGCGAGGCGCAGCAGGATCTCGCCGAAGCACACGATGCGGCCCGCCATGTCGGGACGGACGCTCATCGGGCGAGCCAGCCGCCGTCCACCGGCAGAACGATGCCGTGGACGTAGTCGCTGGCGCGGCTGGCCAGGAACACGGCGGCGCCGGCCAGGTCGCCCGGCTGCCCCCAGCGGCCGGCGGGAATGCGCGCAAGGATGGCCGGTTCGCGCACCGGGTCCGCGCGCAGGGCCGCCGTATTGTTCGTGTCGAAGTAGCCGGGTGCGATGGCGTTGACGTTGATGCCTTGCGCGGCCCATTCGTTGGCCAGGGCCCGCGTCAGGCCCGCGACGGCGCTCTTGCTTGCCGTGTAGGCCGGCACGCGGATGCCGCCCTGGAACGACAACAAAGACGCGATGTTGACGATCTTGCCGCCGCCGTGCTGCGCCATATGGCGCGCCGCGGCCTGCGCCAGGAAGAAGACGGACTTCAGGTTGGTGTCGATGACGGCGTCCCAGTCCGCCTCGTCGACGTCGAGACTGTCGGCGCGGCGGATGATGCCGGCATTGTTGACGACGATGTCGAGCCGGCCGTTGAGGGCGACCGCGGCATCGACGACGTCGCGCACGGGTGCCGTGGACGACAGGTCCGCACGCACGTCGAGGAAGCGGCGGCCGAGCGCGCGGACTTGCGCGGCCGTGTCTTCGGCGGGGCTGCGCCCGGCGACGACGATGTCGGCGCCGGCTGCGGCCAGCGCGATGGCGATGCCCTGGCCCAGGCCCGTGTTGGCACCCGTGACGAGCGCCGTGCGGCCGGCGAGGTTGAACAGGTCGAGCATGGAATCCCCTTATTTCAGCTGGCAGATGTCGAGGACTTTCATGTCCGTGTAGTCCAGGTTCTCGCCGCCCATCGCCCAGATGAAGGCATAGTTCGCCGTGCCGGACCCCATGTGGATCGACCAGGGCGGGGACACGACGGCCTGCTCGTTGGCCACGACGATGTGGCGCGCCGAGTCGGGGGCGCCCATGAAGTGGAACACGCGCTGGTCATCCTGCAGGTCGAAGTAGAAATACACCTCGGAGCGGCGCTCGTGCACGTGCGGCGGCATCGTGTTCCAGACGCTGCCCGTCTTGAGGATCGTGAGACCCAGCAGCAGCTGGGCCGACTTGCACACGCCGGGGATGACGTACTGGTAGATCGTGCGTTCGTTCGATGTCTCCGGGCTGCCGCGCTCCAGCGGAATCGCCTGGGCGTGCGTGATCTTGACGAGTTCGCAGCGGACGTGGGCGGGCGTCGACGCGAGGTAGAAACGGGCCGGATCGGCCGCGTCCAGCGATTCGAAGACCACGTCGGCGCTGCCCATCGGGACGTACAGGCCGTCGCGCGGGGCCAGCTCGAACGCCTGGCCGTCGACGGTGACACGGCCCGTGCCGCCGGACACGTTGATGATGCCCAGCTCGCGCCGTGCCAGGAACGGCTGGCCGGCGGCGGAGGCAGGCTCGGTGTGCGCGGGCAGGGCCAGCGGACCGGCGACGGGTGCGGCCCCGCCGATGACGAAGCGCTCGTCGTGGCAATAGTTCAGCGTGACGGCGTCCGGCGCGAACATCTTGTCGAGCAGGTAGCGCTGGCGCAGCTGGTCGTTGCTCGCGCCGTTCATCATGTCGGGGTGGGTTGCGTAGTACGTCTTTTCGAACATGGGTGTCTCCTCGTTCCCTGTATGGCGGTTATCGATAACAATCATATCAGGGTATTTCAAAAAGTAAAACCCCGCGGCAGGCCGGCCGGCACAAAAAAAAATGACCCGCCCCGACGAGGTCGAGGCGGGCCGAATACGGGTCTGGAACGTACCCGCAAGGAGATCGCCATACCGGCACGAACCGGCTATGCCCGAGCGTACAGCGCAAGTTAACGATAACAAAAGTTGTCGTCGCGATCAACAGATTTCGATGGGGTCGGGTTTTTTCCACGCCATGCTGCGTTTTTCGGGCGGCGCAACACGCTCGGGTAACGATAACAAAATTTCATCCGTTTAGTTGTTCTCGTGTTACGATCGCCAGCGCTATCGATAACACAACAGTCAAAGGAGGAGGCAGTGTCGTCGACGGCACCCATGAACTGGTTAGCAAACATATAAGGACAATCATGTATAACCATTCGCATCAAAGGTGGAATGCGTTGCGCGGCAACGCAAAAGGAAAGATGGTGACACTGGCACTGGCGTCCGCGCTGGTGCTCGTGGGGAGCGGCGCCAGGGCCGTGACCTTCGTCGCCACGCCGATGGCCCAGCCGGTCGTGAGCAGCACCGGCTTCCGCCATCCGGGAGTGGGCTTCACGCCGGAGCAGCTGGAATACGTGCGCCAGCAGATCCGTGCCGACGTCGAGCCCTACAAGTCGTACTACAACGTGCTCGCGAACGTGTGCTGCAACTACGCGAACATCAATTTGCAGCCCACGAACCGCGACGCCACGAAGGTCGATACGCCGAACACGCCGAACTACAGCAGTTCGACGGCGCAGACGCGCATGATCAACGATTCGCAGGGCGCGCTGACGCAGGCGATCCTGTACTACGTCACGGGCCGCAACGAGTACCGGCGCAACGCGATGCGCATCCTGCGCACGTGGAGCAACATGAACCCGAACGGGTATGCCTATTTTCCGGACGCGCACATCCACAACGGCGTGCCGCTGTCGCGCATGCTGATGGCCGCCGAGATCATGCGCTACACGCCGGCCGATCCGACCTATGCGGATTATCCGCTCGCGTGGACCGACACCGACACGCAGAAGCTGAAGGACAACCTGATCGACCCGATGGAGCGCACCTTCTTCTCCAGTAACGAGCGGTTCAGGAACCAGCAGCAGTATTCGCTCGTCGGCAGGATCGCCGGGGCGATCTTCACCGACAACCGGTCGCGCTACGACGAGTCGGTCGAATGGCTGACCGTCAACGCCACGTCGACGCGCCAGGACATCAACGGCGCGATCATGTCGGCGATCGCGCGGATCGACGCCGACAACCCGATCAACAAGACCGGCAAGACGTTCTACGAGGTGGAAGAGATGTCGCGCGACGGCGCGCACGCGGGCGATAACGTCGATATCCTCGGCGGCCTGCTGCGCCTCGTGACCGCGCAGGGCACGAAGGTCGATCCGTTCACGGGCAAACCGTCGACCGGCAGCGACGCCGTGAACGTATACCGGTTCGGCGACAACCGCCTGCTGCGTGGCGCGAACGCGTACGCCGAGTACATGCTCGGCTACGATACGCCCTGGGCCGACACGACCGGAGGCACGTCGGGCATCTCGCCCGCCTACCGCGGCCGCCTGTACGAGGTCGACGCGATCGCCGAGATCTACAACACGTACAAATACGTCGAAGGGGTGGACGTCGATGCCGAGGCGCCTTATCTGGCGACGGCCGCGGCGCACGCGAACGGTCCGGCCATCCCGTGGGGACCGGCGACGCCCAACAACAAGGACATGGGCCCGACCGCGATCTTCACGTTGCCGCGGGCGCTCACCGGCGTGCCGCTGCCCGCCGGTACGCCCGGCATCCTGGAGACCGAGCGCAAATCCATCTTCCTCGACGGCGGCTGGACCATGCAGACGGAGGGCGAACGCACGTTCGGCCATGGCAGCGTGACGCCGGCCGGCGCCACGATCGTCTTCCACGACGTGCAGTATGCGGACCGCTCGAAGTATGCGCCGGTCGGCATCATGGTCCGCACCAGCGCACCGGTGACCCTGTCGGCGAGCGCCAGCCGCGACGCCACGCCGTGGTCGGTCATGACGGTGCCGGACACGCACGGCCAGTGGCGCTACATCGTGCCCGACACGTCGGCCGCAGCCATCGGCGGCCGCTGGCTCGGCGACAACATCATGTTCTTCAAATTCTCCGGCCCCGAGGGTGCGACGGTGGACGTGGACTACGTCAACATGTCGGCGCCGTCGCAACTGACGCCGCCGCGCTTCGCCATGCCCGTGTTCCCCGTGACGGAGATCGTCGTCCAGGGCATGCCTTACCGCGCGAGCTATGCCGCGACGGACGCCAACACGGCCGACAGCGTCGCGTACGAGGCCGTCAGGCTGCCGGCCGGTGCGACGGTGAACACGTCCAGCGGCGCGTTCGACTGGACGCCCGCGCCGGCCCAGGTCGGGGTGCACGACATCGTCGTGGCCGCGACCGACGGCGTCGCGATCAGCACGATGACGGCACGGCTGAACGTGCAACCGGACCGCGCGTCCGCGTTCCAGACCGCGCTCGACGGCTACGATCCGGCCGCCGCGTACACGACGCCGTCGCTGGCCGCCTTCAAGGCGGAGCTGGCGCCGCTGCAGCAGCAGATGGGCACCGTGTCCGATGCCGATTTTCCGGCCTTGCTGAAGGCCGTGCAGGCGGCCGTGCGCAAGCTGGAACTGGTCAATCCCCGCGTCGCGTCCGACGGCAGCCTGGACTGGAGCAGGAACATGGTGACGACCATCGGCTTCGGCGCCGACCGTCCGGCCCTGCTGGTCGACAATAACTACAACAGTTATTCCGGCGACCTGCGTGCCCCGATCACCATCGACTTCGGCGAGAACTACCGTGTGGCCGTCGGCGCCTTCGGCATCCAGGCCCGCTACATGTTCGGCAACCGCTCGCAGGGCGCCAACGTGTACGGGTCGAACGACAACGTGAACTGGACGCTGCTCACCAGCCGCGAGACGACGGACACGGGCGGCCGCAACTTCGAGATGGAAGTCATCCCCGTGGTGCCCGGCCAGGAGACGCAGCAGTACCGCTACTTCATGGCCCGCGTGGACCATCCGGGACCGCCGACGGATCCGGCGTATCCGGGCATTTCGTCGTACGGCGAATTCCACTTCTACGGGACGCGCTACGACCTGCTGGCGCCCGTGGACCTGACCGGCAATGTGAAGATTGCGCGTTCCGGCCTGACGATGAACCGTTTCACCCAGAAGTACACGGGCACGGTGACGTTCACGAACACGGGCGGCACGGCCCTCAAGGGACCGCTGCAGTTCCGCCTTGTCGGGCTGACGAACGGCGTCGCGCTCGACAACGCGACGGGCGTGAAGGACGGCGTGCCCTACGTGACGCTGGGCGAGGCGGAACTGGCGCCGGGCCAGACGGCGACCGTGACCACGACGTTCTCGAACCCGGCCAGGGCCGCGATTGCCTATACCCCGCAACTGTACAAGGCTAACTACTAGGAGACGAATGATGAAGTCCATCACACACCGCGCGGCCCGGCTGCTGGCCGCAACCTGGATGTGCCTGTGCGCCGGCGCGGCGCTGGCCGTGCCGGTCCACCACGTCGACATCGACACGTCCACGCTGGGCACGGGCACCGCTTACCTCGGTTTCACGTTCCTGAGCGTCGGCGGCGCCACCGCGGCCAGCGCGTCCGTGACGAACCTGGCCGCCGACCTGCTGGGCACGCCCGTCGCGACGGGCTCCGTGACAGGCGGCCCGCCGGGCGCGCTGGCGTTCGCGAGCGATGCGGGCGGCGGCGACTGGTTCCAGGCGATCCGGCTGGGCGGCCACGTCGGCTTCGACGTGAGCTTCCTGTTCGGCGACGGCAGCGACGGCAGCACATTCGGCTGGTCGCTGTTCGACGACACGCACTACCTCGGCGTCGACGGCGACCTGGGCAGCATCGCCCTCCATCCCGACGCGGCGCCGGACGGGCGCCTGACCGTCACGCCGGACAATGCGTTCAGTGCCGTGCGTGCCGTGCCGGAGCCGTCCACGCTGTTGCTGGTGGTGCTGGCCGGCTGCGTGCTGGCGGCCGTGCGGCGTCGGCCGGTGTAACCGTCCACGGTGGCACGCCGCCGGGCGCAGCCACCGTCATCGGGTCCGGGCGACCATCCCGGGCCCGGTATGCCGCTGCTACCGCCCGCCGGTCTTGCCGCTGCTGCCGGCCGGCGTCGGCGGACTGCCGAGCACCTTGCGCAGGGCGTCGGCCTGGGCATTGGTCTCCGTGCTGTCGATCGCCTGCAGCGCCGTCATCGGCTTGCCGTAATAGGCCTCGGTCAGGCGCTGGTTGTAGCGCACGTCGTTGATGCCCACCGTGGCCGCGTTGCCGAACAGGCCCTTGCTGCCGGACCACGCGACGACGTCGCCTGCCGTGGAGCCCTGGGCCATGCGCGCGAAGTTGACGACGGTGAGGCCGGCGTCGGCGCTGAGCGAGAAGTTGTTACGGTTGCGGAAGCTGTCCACGGCTTTCTGGTTCAGCAGCACGAGGGCGATCGGCCCGCCTTCCACGCCGGCCTGGAGTCCGATGCTGAGGCCGCCGGTGTCGAAGAACACCGGGTTGCCCCAGGAACCGTCCGCGCGCCGGGCCATCAGCACGCCCGCGCCGCCGGCACCGCCGACGCCGAGCGCGGCCCGTCCGTAGGTGGGCACGATGAAGACGCCGCGCGCGCGGCCCAGCAGCGCCGGCATCCCGGTGTCGTTGGTCATCGTATGCACGACGCCGACGGCGTCGCTGACGTGCTTGACGGCGGTCTGCTGGCGCCGCGTGGCGGAGTCGCTGTCAGTGGCGCGCGACGCCTGGGAAGACTGCGCGGTGGCGACAGGCAGTGCGAAGGCGAGCATCAGCAGGGCGGCGGCGCCCAGCAGGGCTTGCCTAAGGATGGACCGGCGCCGGGCCGCGGACGGCGGCGTGGTCGTGCGTGGCATCACGTGCATCATGATGTTCTCCTCGGTTCGGCCGAACGGATCGGCGATGAAGGTGGAGAATAGGAGTGCACCCGGATGCGGGTTTGACATGTATCAGTCGTGCGCCGGTGGTTATCATGGGCCCATGGTCTATCACACACTCGCCACCGTGGTGCTGGTAGTGCACCTGGGCTTCATCCTGTTCGTCGCGGGCGGCGCGCTGCTCGTCGTGCGCCGGCGCCGCCTGTTGCCGTTGCACCTGGCCGCCGTCATATGGGGCATCGGGATCGAGGCCACCGGGGCGGCATGTCCGCTGACCGGGCTCGAGAACCACCTGCGCATGCTGGCCGGGGCGGCCGGCTACGCGGGCGGCTTCGTCGACCATTACCTCGTCGGACTCATCTACCCGGCCGGTCTCACGCGGACCATGCAATGGGGGCTGGCGGCGGCCGTGCTGGCGCTGAACGTCGTGCTGTACGCGCGCATCGTGCGCGGCGCGCGCTGATCGGGCTTGCGCCCGACTGGCCGGCATGAGATCGTAGATGGCCAAGACAGGAGAGAACATGCCGACAGCCATGAAGACACCCGGTCCCGACCATCCGATCAGCATCGCGCCGGCGCCCGGCCACGTCACGGTGCGCGCCGGCGGTGCCGTGATCGCCAGCAGCGGCCGCGCGCTCGCGCTGCGCGAGGCGGATTATCCGCCCGTGCTGTACATCCCGCGCGAGGACGTGGCCATGGACCGCCTGCAGCGCACCGACCGGCACACGTATTGTCCGTACAAGGGCGACTGTTCCTATTTCTCGATCGCGGGGGCAGGGCCGCGCGGCGAGAACGCGGTGTGGAGCTACGAGGCGCCATACCCGGCCGTGGAGGCAATTCGCGAACACGTGGCGTTCTATCCCGACCGCGTCGATGCGATCGAGACCCGCTGAAGCCGGCGGCGCGACGCGATGAGCAGCGGGCCGTTCGACGAGTTCACGCTGACGGGGCGTGCGCGCACGCATGTCCAGCAGTATGGGCAGACGCCAGGGCAACCGCCGGGGCAGCCCCGCTTTGCGGCCCGGCCCGAGGTCGCGGCGGCCTTCCTCGCGATGCGCGCCGCGGCCGCGCATGACGGCATCGACATGCTGCCGATCGCATCGTGGCGGCCGTTCGACGCCCAGGCCCGCAACTGGAACCGCAAGTTTTCCGGGCAGGCAACGCTGTACGATTGCCAGGGCAGGTCACGCGACTTCGAGGCGCTGGCGCCGCCGGAGATTGTCCGCGCGATCCTCGACTGGACCGGGTTGCCGGGTGCGACGCGGCGTCACTGGGGCACGGATATCGACGTGTTCGACCGCGCCGCGCACCCGCCCGGCTACCGCGCGAAGCTGTTGCCGGACGAGGCCGGGCCGGACGGCGTGTACGCGCGCCTGCACGCCTGGCTCGACGTGCATGCGGCGCGTTTCGGATTCTTCCGCCCGTATCGGACGCGGCGCCGCGGCATGTGCCCGGAGCCGTGGCATCTGAGCCATGCGGCCTCGGCACAGGCGGCGCTGGCGGCCATCGACATCGACATGGTGGCGCGCGCAGTCCGGGGGAGCGACCTGCTCGGCCGCGACCTCGTGCTGGACATATTGCCGGACATTTTCCGCGACCACGTGCTGGACGTGGACGACCCGGTACCGGCGCGTTAGTCGGCGGCCTGGCCGCCTGTGCGGCCGAGGCGGTGCACGCCGCCGGCGTCGGCGCGGTCCGTGCGCCCGGGCGGCGGCGTCAGGTGCAGCGTGGTGCGGGCCAGCGCGTCCATGCGCACGCCGAGCGGACGCCGCATCGGACCCGGTTCCAGGCGGGTGGCGAACATCCACAGCACGGGGTAATCCAGCGTCGTGGGCACGACCACGTTCAGGATCATCGCGAGCTGCCAGTCGGCGCACTGGAGGTCGTCGATCGCGATGAGGAGGGGCTGGTTGGCCGCGCGGTGCTGGACCAGCGCGCACAGGGCGGCCGTCTGCAGCAGCTGGGTGGCCGGCAGGGGCCATTCAGGCGCGGCGTCGATGAGGCCGACGCAGGCATCGACATGGACCGGCGACACGCCCAGCGCGGCGCAGCGGGACCGCACGAGGTCGGCCAGCGGGACGGCGTCGGTGCCGGCGTCGGCCTGCAGGCCGAGCAGGGCGAGCATCAGGCCGGCGGCCGTGTGGCTGTCCGGTGCGCCGTCGAGCACGACGCAGGTGTAGCCGCGTGCCCGGGCGTCGCGGGCGCCGAAGGACAGCAGGTGCGATTTGCCGGACCCGGCCACGCCCTGCATGTCGATGATCCGCCCGCGGCCGGCCACGTGGACCGCATCGATGACGGCACGGCATTGCAGGCGCTCGACGTCCGACATGTCCGGCAGGTCCGGCACGCGGCGCGCGAGCGTTGCCTGGCGGGTCGGCTCCGCGTCGATCAGGGTCTCGACGCCGATGCCGTAGAACGCGGCCAGGTGGCGCACGGTGCGGTAGGGCACGGGCTTGCCGGATTCGGCGCGCTTGATGGCGGCGCGGGTGAGGCATAGCCTTCGTTCCTGGAATTGTTCGGACAGTGCCTCGCGTCCGCCGCGGCGCTGGCGCAGGGCTTTCAGGCTGTGCACGTCGAGCATGACGCGGGCGTCAAAGGGCTGGATGGGCGAGGAAGCGAGGTTGAATGTCATGGCACGTCCGGGAAAAGGCACCGCCCCGATGGCGGCGATACTCCTATTGCAAACGCCGTGCCATGACGAAATCCTGGGCAAACGCGCCCGATTCCGGCCCGGCGAGAGTTTCTGCGTGTAAAATTGCCATGTTTTTTACATGTAAAGCGACAACGTAGACGTTCCGCGCATGCTCGACTCCACCGAATACACCCAGACTTTGCAGCTGTCCGCGCAGGGCATGCCCGGACGGCCGCTGCTGGCGCTGACGATCCTCTGGCATCCCGATCCGGCGCGCATCGGCGAACAATTCGTCGGCGATCCCGGCACGCTGGAAGTGAACCGCTATGCGCCCCTGTTCTATCGTCCTGGCCAGGCGGGCCTGCCGCTGGGCCACGGCACGATCTCGCGCGATCCCGTGCGGATCGTGAAAGAGACCGGCGGAGAAGGCGTCGTCGTGCACTTCCCGGCGACCCGCATGCCGGTCGAGCTGAACGGCCGGGCCGCGACGGGGCCGATCCGGTTCGATGCGGCCGACGTCGCGCGCGGCCAGGTGCTGACCCTGGGCCGCGCCGTCGTCCTGTGCCTGCACTGGATGGAATGCCTGCCCAAGCACAACCCGGTGCCGGGGCTCGTGGGCGTGGGCGCGGCGGCGATCGCGCTGCGCGACCAGATCCGCATGGTGGCCCCGACGGACATCCCCGTCCTGCTGCTGGGCGAAACGGGGACCGGCAAGGAAATCGCGGCGCGCGCGATCCACGCGCTGGGCCAGCGTGCCCAGACGCGGCTGGTCGCCGTCAACATGGCGGCACTGAACGAATCGCTGGCGGCCGCCGAGCTGTTCGGCGCGGCGCGCGGCGCGTACACGGGGGCGCAGGAGCGCAAGGGGCTGTTCGCGGAAGCGGACGGCGGGACCCTGTTCCTCGACGAGATCGGCAATGCGCCGGCCAGCGTGCAGCCGATGCTGCTGCGCGTGCTGGAAGGCGGCGACTACCGGCCATTGGGCGCGAGCCAGGACCGCAAGACGACGGCACGCCTGATCGCGGCCACGGACCAGGACCTCGACACGGCCGCGTTCAACCAGGCCCTGCTGCGCCGCCTGGAAGGGTTCGCGCTCCAGCTGCCGCCGCTGCGCGCGCGGCGCGAAGACATCGGCGTGCTGATCGTGCACCTGCTGCAGGCGCATGGCGCGCAGCCCGTGCTGCCGCTGGAGCTGGTGGTCGAAATCGCGTGCTACGACTGGCCCGGCAATATCCGCCAGCTGGGCCACACGCTGCGCCGTGCCGCGCTGCTCGTGCAGCACGGCGGCACGCCGCAGCTCGAACAACTGGTGCGCCTGACGCCGGCCCCGGCCGGCAGCGCGGCGCGCCTCGTACCGGCCGCGGAAGCACCGCCCGCGCCGGCACCGGACACGCCGCGCCGCAAGCCGTCCGACATCACGGATGCCGAGGTGCTGCAGGCGATGGCCGGCAACGAGTGGAACATCCAGGCCGCGGCGCGCGATCTCGGCATCTCGCGGCCGACGATGTACAAGCTGCTCGATGCCCACCGCGAGATCCGCTGGGCGGAGCGGATTCCCGCCGACGAGATCGAACGGGCGCTGGCCGCGTGTGCCGGCGACGTCGGGCGCTGCGCGGTACTGCTCAAGACGCCGACGGAGTCGTTGCGGCGGGAGGTGCGGCGCCTGGCGCTGGAGCGCGTGGCGCCGACGTAGACCAGCGGATCAGTCGTCCGTCGGGACGGTGCCGACATCCATTTCCGGATCCGGCAGATAATAGAACGAACTGGTCCCGTCGCTATTGCGGGTGGAGAACGAGATCGTGAAACCCCACAGGCCCGATTGCTGACCGACGTTGAGGGTCGAGTGCACCTTGAGGTTGACACGGTTGCCTTCGCTGAACGGGGAACTGCCGTGGGCACGACCGTTCATCTGACCACTGATCAACACACACTCCGCGATGTCGTCGGGACCTTCGAACTGGAACGCGACCTTGTCGCCTGGCAGGACCGTGAACTGGTCGCCGTCTTTCTGGGGAACACCGTCCAGACTCCATGTGGCCAGGGTCTGGTCCTTGACGTAGGTGACGAGTACTTGGTGAGTTGGTTGCGGCATGATCTTCCTTTCAGTTGAACAGCGATCGGTGGGTGAGTCGAATCAATCGGCGTGATAATCGGGATCGCGGCGCAGCGCGACCAGGTCGGGTTCGGCTTCCACGTACTTGACCGGATAGCCCAGGCGCAGCGCCGCCGCGATCGCCGCGAGGGCGCGCTTGCGGTCGCCGAGCAGTTCATAGGCGAGACCGGCGCGGAACTGGACGTCGGCCGACGCCGGTGCCAGCGCCAGGGCGCGCGTCAACAATGCCGGCGCCTCATCCTTGTGGCCTGACCGGACGGCGTACAATCCCATGCGCGAGACGAGCACGACGTCGTTGGGAGAACGCTCGAGCCGGTCGGCAAGCAGGCGACGCGCCTTTTCGTATGCCTGCCGGGCCTCGTCGCCGCGACCGGGGATCCACAACAGCGTATCGGCCAGGTTCGCCCAGTTCTGGTAGGAGCCGGGTGCGCCGCGGGTAGGCGAGACGGCGTTTTCGAACGCGTCGGCCGCGCCCACATACTCGCCGCGCAGGAAGAGGATGTTGCCGAGGTTGGTGTACAGGGTCGCGCTCGGACGCACCTCCAAGCCCTGTTGCAGTACGCGTAACGCCTCGTCGGCGCGGTTCTGGCGCATCAGGACGGCGCTCAGGTTGGCGTAGGATCGTACCGCGTCCGGTTGCAGCACAATGCTGTGGCGAAAAGCCTGTTCGGCCGCCTTCAGGTCGGATTGCTCGTAGTACACCGTACCAAGTGCATCCGAGAAAACACGTTCGCGGGGAAAGCGGCGCGCCGCCTCGGCGATGGCTGCCTGCGCTTCGGCATAGCGTCGTGCGTGGCGCAGGGCCTCGGTCTTGCCCCACCAGGCGAAGAAGTTGGAGGGATCGAGGCGCAGGGCACGTTCGTAAGCCGCGAGCGCGTCTTCGCGCCGGCCCTGCGTATCGCGCACCCAGCCCTGGGCGATATGACTCAGCGCCAGCTGATCGTTCAGTTTCATTGCCTGCTGCGCGCCCGCATCGCCCCTGCGCAGCCATGTTTCGTCCGTGCGGTCGCTGATGTAGCGGAGTGTACTGATGATCGACTTTCCGGCTACCGCAGCGGCGCTGTCCGGGTTGTGTTTCAGGATACGGTCGAAGCGCGCTTCGGCCTTGTCGAGATTGTCCGGCACATCGACCTGCTTGAGTGCAGCCAGACCCTGCTCCATCTCGATCGCTTCGGAATAGGGTGCGAAGGCCCGGGTGAGCGCGTCCATCCGCGGTGCCATCTGCCACCACAGCCCGCCGACGAGCGCGATGCCGAGTGCGGCTGCGGCACCGATGCGCACGGCCCGGCGCGGCGCGGCAGGTGCGGAAGCGGCGACGGGCGCGCGCGGCGCGCCGGCGTCCGTCTTGCCGGTCAGTTCCGCAATCCGCCTGGCCACCTCGGCCATGCTGTCCACGCGCTGTTCGGGCTGCCGCGCCGTCATCGCCCGGATCAGCGCAATGAGCGGTGTGTCCAGGCGGTCCGGATAATCCCACCCGTCCGACGACGTCTGGACCAGGGCCGCGGCCAGCGCCAGCCCATGCAGCGTGGCGAACGGCCGCTTGCCGCACACGAGTTCGTACAAAATGACGCCCAGCGCGTACACGTCCGCGCGCGGGTCGGGCGTCGCGCCCTGCAGCCGTTCGGGGGCCATGTAGGCGATCGTGCCTTGCGGATCGGTCTGGCCGTTGGCCGCGACCTCGCCCAGCGAGACGGTCTCGGTGGCGAGCGCGTCCTGGCGCAGCGCGAGGCCGAAGTCGAGGATGCGCATGCGCCCGTCGGGTTCCACCATCAGGTTCGACGGCTTGATATCGCCGTGAACGAGGCCCGACGCGTGGGCGTCGCGCATCGCGTCCGCCACCTGGCTGATCCAGTCGAGCGAGATCGGCAGCGCGACCCGCAGTTCGGCCGACTCCTCCTGCAGGATCTGTTTTAACGTACGGCCATGCACCAGTTCCATGACGATGAACTGGCCGGCGCCATCCTCTTCGACAGCGTGCACCTTGACGAACGCGGGATGACGCAGCGACGCGGCCAGGCGCGCTTCGCGTACCAGGTCCGTGCCCGTCGTGCCGCCATGGCGGATGGCCTTGATCGCGACGCTGCGGTGCAGGCGCGTGTCCCAGGCTTCGTGGACCTCGCCGAAACCGCCTTCGCCGAGGCGGGCGCGCAGTTCGTAATGCCCGGACTGCCCGCGCCGCGGCGGCTGGTCGGATGTCCTGCTCGCTTCAGGAAGAGTGGTTGCCGCCATGACCGTAAATATATGATGTACGGCAACATTATAGCGATAAAGCAACTCTGGGGCGGGAAAATCGTGACCAGCGAGATAAGACGTGACGTGAATGCAACTCAGGTCCGCGGCGCCCGCTCCGGCGCCACGAACGCCAGCGCTTCCTCGAACGAGCGCAGCACGATGTCGACATGTTCCTCGACCGTCGGCTGGGGCACGGTCGACTGGTCGAACGGCAATCTCACCGTCGCCAGCAGCGCGTCCGGCAGGTGGGTACGCAGCTCCGTGACGGCATTCAGCCAGTCGCCCAGCCGGTCTTCCACGGGATAGGGCACGATCACGGTGGAGATCAGCTCCGCCTTTTCCGGACCAGGCCGGTCAGCCGCGCCCAGCAGGGTGCTGCGCGCATCGATATCGGCGTCGCGCAGGGCAGAAACGAGCAGCTCGGCGAGCAATTCATCCCGTTCCGCCGCCAGCGCCGCGCACAGCACGACGGAGTGCGCGGGCACGTCCAGCGACCCCTGCCAGCGGCCCTGGCGGGTTTCGCGCATCTGGCGCAGGTAGGCGCCCAGGTTGGCGTCGAGCAGCGAGACGTCGCGCCGTCGCCGCGTGCGTGCGGGCGCGCGGCCTTCCGGGTTCAGCGTCGCCGCCACGCGGCCCATGGCGGCGCGCATGGTTTCCATCTGGCCCGCGTCGATACGGCCCGCGCGCATGTCGGCGCCGGCCAGGGCCAGGCCAGGCAGCAGCACCTTGTCGCAATAGCGCGCGAAGCTGGCGCGACGCAGGTAGGCGTGGGCGTCGCGCACGATCGTGTCGCTGTCGGCCGTGAGCAGGCGCTGATATAAACGTTGGGCACCCGAGACGTTGGGGGCGTCGCCGAGCAGGATCGTCACCGGTTCCAGCCCGCGCACGTGGCGGCCGGCCACGACGAAGCACAGCGTCAACGGGGTCGACAGCAGCAGGCCCACCGGCCCCCACATCGCGCCCCAGAACACGGCCGAGACGATCACGGCGAGCGGAGAGAGGCCCGAGCTGTGGCCGTAGACCTTCGGTTCGACGACGTTCGCGACGAACAGTTCCAGCGCCACGAACAGGGCGATGCAGGACAGGGCCAGCTGCCAGCCCGGATCGATGGCGGCGACGAACACGGCGATCACCGCGCCCGCCGCCATCACGCCGATGTAAGGCACGAAGCGCAACAAGCCAGACAGCGCGCCCCACAGGCCCGCGTGCGGCACGCCGGCGAGCCACAGCAGAACGCCGATCAGGGTGCCGAAGGTCACGTTGACGGTGAATTGCGACAGGAAGAAGCGCGACACGCCCTGGGCCGCGTCACCGAGGGTACGGATCGTGCGGTTGATCTCCGTCTGGCCGGCGAGCCGGATCAGGCGGTCGCGCAGCGATTCGTGTTCGAGCGAGATGAAGACGAGCAGCACGAGCACGAGGCCGGCCTCGCCCAGCGGACCGAAGGCCATCGCGAACAGGCGCGTGAGCGAGTCGCGCGTCGTCAGGCGCGGCTGGCGGATCTCCACCGGCAGCGGCTGCGTGGGGCTGACGGTCACCGTATTCATGCCGCGCCGGCTGCTGACGGTGCCGCTCTGCTGCGCCTGCGGCTGCACGGCGCTGATCTCGGCCTCGATGCGGGCGAACGGCCGCTCCGCCAGTTCGCGCACCGCCGCGACCTTGGTGCGGATCGCGGCGCGGTATTTCGGCAGGTCGCCCGTGACGGCGACGAGCTGGAACGCGAGGACGATGCCGAGGCCGACGACGCACGTGCCCACCATCAGCACGGACAGCATCGTCGCGGGCATCTGGCCCAGGCCGATGCGCCGCAGGGTGCGGATCAGCGGGGCGATGACGAGGCTGAGGATGACCGCCAGCGCGAGCGGTTCGAGGACGTCGCGCCCGAAATACAGCAGACCGAGAACGCAGCAGGCGGTGACGATCGAACTGGAGGTCAGGTGCTTGAACAGAGTGGATTCGCGCATTCGCGGCCGGCTGCGGGGATGGCGGCCATCCCGTAAAGGTAAAACCGCCAATGTAGCAAAAAACGTGGCCGGCAATCAAATTTCTATGAAGAATTTTCCATTTATCGTGAATTGCGGGGTCAATCCGTCCTCGCGTAGCCCGGCTGGTGCTTGGCCGACCACGCGAGGAAGTCGCGCGAGCGGTAGGCATTCGCGATGTCGCGCGCGAACGGCTTGTCCCGGTCGGCCGTGCGCACGGCGACCAGGTTCACGTAGTTGCGCGAGATAGTCTCCCGGCGCAGCGCGTCCGTGAGTGTCAGGCCCGATGCGAGCGCATAGTTCCCGTTGATGAACGCATAGTCGGCGTCCTGCAGGGCACGCGGCAGTTGCGCGGCTTCCAGCGGCAGCAGTTTCACGCCCTTTGGATTGGCGGCGATGTCTTTCTCCGACGCTTTCACGGGATCGGTATGCGGGCGCAGCCGGATCCAGCCCATCTGCTCCAGCATGACGAGGGCGCGCGCCTCGTTGGTCGGGTCGTTCGGCAGCGCGACGGTCGTCCCGGCTTTCGCCTCGTCGAGCGACTTGTGGCGGCGGCTGTAGATGGCGATGGGCGCCGTCGGCACCGTGACCAGTTCGGACAGCGCCAGTTTGTGCTCGGCCGCGAAGCGGTTGAGGTAGACGATGTGCTGGAACACGTTGGCGTCCAGCGATCCTTCGGCCAGCGCGAAGTTCGGCTGGACGTAGTCGCTGAACTCGACGATCCTGACTTTGTAGCCCTGGCGTTCCAGCAGCGGCTTGATGCCGAGCCGGACCTGGTCCGCGTACGGGCCGGCGCTCGTGCCGATCACGAGCTCCTTCGGGTCCTTCGCGTGGGCGCCGGCGGCGACGGCCAGGGCGGCGGCGAGCACCAGCAGGGTGCGACGTTTGAAGTGCATGCGTTGTCCTTGCGGTTCGATGAATCAGCGCTTGTCCAGCCGCCGCGCGACGCGGGTGCCCGTGAGCTGGATGACCTGCACGAGCGCGACGAGGACCGCGACGGTGAACACCATGATGTCCGTCTCGAAGCGGTAGTAGCCGTAGCGGATGGCGAGGTCCCCGATGCCCCCGCCGCCCACGACGCCGGCCACCGCCGAATAGGACAGGAAACTGATGGCGAGGACGGTCAGCGCCAGCACGAGGCCGGACCGGGCTTCCACGAGGAGCACGCGCGTGACGATCTGCAGTTCCGACGCGCCCATCGCCTGCGCCGCCTCGATCACCCCGCGCGGCACGTCGCGCAGCGTCTGTTCGACGAGGCGCGCGAAGTACGGGACGGCGGCGATCGACAGCGGCACCGACGCGGCCAGCGGCCCGATCGAGCTGCCCACGACCAGCCGGGTGAGCGGCACGAGGGCGACGAGCAGGATGATGAACGGGAACGAGCGGATCGTGTTCACGGTCCACCCGAGCAGCAGCGCCAGCGGGCGGTTCTGCAGCGACTGGCCGTCGCCGACGAGGAACAGCAGGATGCCGAGCGGGCCGCCGAACAGCACGGCCGCAGACACGCCGATGCCGAGCATGGTGAGCGTCTGGCCCAGCGCGGCGGCCAGGTCCGGGAGCAGGTCGATGAGCGGTTCAAGCATGGAGGACTCCGGGGTGGAACAGGGCGCCGGCTTCGGTGCCGTAGAACGCGAGCTCGCGGCCGAGGGCCGTGATGCGCGGGGCGGTCGTGTCGGCGGGGGCGAACGTCTCGGCGACGACGCCGTTTTCCAGCACGGTCACGCGGTTGCAGAGGGCGCCGAGCGCCGGCAGTTCGTGGCTGACGATGACGATCGTGACGCCCAGGTCCGCGTTCACGGCGCGCAAGGTGTCGAGCAGGGCGCGCGTCGTCCCGGCGTCGAGGGCGGACGTGGGCTCGTCGCACAGCAGGACCTCGGGCTGGCTCGCGAGCGCCCGCGCGATCGCGACCCGCTGCTTCTGGCCGCCGGACAGGCGCGCCGGATAGTCGTCGGCCCGCGCCGAGAGGCCGACCAGTTCCAGGCATTCCAGCACGCGCCGGCGCAGCCGGGGCGGATTCAGCATGCCGTGCAGGCGCAGCCCGAAGGCGACGTTGTCGAACACGGTCAGGTTCTGCAGCAGGTTGTAGTGCTGGAAGATCATGCCGATGTTCTGGCGCGCGGCGCGCAGATCGCGTTTCGACAGGCGCGTGAGATCGCGGCCGGCGACGGTGACGGACCCGCTGTCCGGCGTCTCCAGCAGGTTGATGGTGCGCAGCAGGGTCGACTTGCCGGCGCCGCTCTGGCCGACGATGCCGAAGATGTCGCCGCGCTCCACGTGCAGCGACACGTCGCGCAGCACGGGCTCGGGACCGAACGATTTGGTCACGCGGTCGATGCGGATCAGGCTCATGGCGCGCTCCGTCACGCGTACGCGGTCGGTTCCGGCAGCGTGCCGTCGAGGGCATGGCGGCCGATGTCGCGCAGCTTGTAGTCGACCGGGTCGTGCAGCGTGTGCACGCGGGCGTCGCGCCAGTAGCGGTCGAAGCCGTGGTGCACGGACGTGGAAGGGGCGCCCGTCAGTTCGAACAGCTGGCTGCCGATCTCGATGGCGGCCTTGTGCGCGACGACCTTCGCTTCCGCGACCGCGAGCGCGACCTCGCCCCGTTCACGACCCGTCAGGTGGGCGCCGCGTGCGAAGGCGTCGTCCAGTTCCGCGGCGGCGCCGTCCGCCAGCACCTGCGCGGGCCGCACGAGCACCTGGAACTGGCCGAAGCGGTGCTGTACGTACGGATCGTCGGTGGCGGCGGCGACGTCGAGGCTGGACGCGAACCACGGCTGCGCCTCGCGGCGCAGGTAGCCGCGCGCCGCCCCTAGCGCGCCTTCGGCCAGGCCGACGTACACGTTCGTGAGGATCAGTTGCGCGACCTGGGCGCGCAAGGTCGCCTGCGGCGTGGCCGCGCGGGCGGCCGGCTGCAGCACGTCGTCTTCCGTCAGCAGCACGTTCGTGAACGTCACGGTGCCGCTGTCGGCCTGGCGCAGGCCGAACGCATTCCAGTCGGCGTGCACGGCGACGCCGTCCCGCTGCGTGGGCAGCACGGCGACGAGCGAGCCGTGCGCGAGCGGGTCCCAGGCGCACACGGTGAGCCAGTCCGACCCGACCGATCCCGATGCAAAACCCTTGGCGCCGTCCAGCACGTAGCCGCCGGCCGTCGGCCTGGCGACGAGGCGCTTGTCGAGCGGGTTCAGGGCATCGCCCCAGAACACGTCGTGCTCGATGGTCTCGAATAGCAGCCGGCGCTGCTGGCGCGCGTTGCCGGCCAGGCGGATGCCGGCGATCTGCAGGTGGTGGAAGCCGAGCAGGTGGGCGAGGGCGCTGTCGGCACGCGCGACGATGCGCACGACGTCGGCGATCGTCTTCCAGCTCGCGCCCAGGCCGCCGTACTCGCGCGGCACCGAGAGGGCCAGCAGGCCGGACGCGCGGATCCACTGCCGCTCGCGCGCGGCATGGCCGCCGAGGCGGTCGCGCTCGACGGCCGTGGTGGCCAGGCGCGCCGCCAGGTCGTGGGCGGCGGCGATGGGGTCAAACGGGTCGGGGGCCGGCGCCTGGTGGGCGGGGCCGTCCGACGATGCGGGAACTGGGTGCAGTGCCAGGTGCATGGTCGATATCCTTCAGCAAAGTCGGCCCAGTATTGCAAACGGGCGACCCGGCGTGAACGAAGATATTCGCCGTTCGATATGTGACGAACGTTAAAACGAAAAGCGACTATGCAACTACGGCCGACGCCATCAACGCGAGACGATCAGGCGCAGGCCGAGGGCGATGAAGATGGTGCCGGCGATACGGTCCAGCCATTGTCCCGCCTTGGGACGGCGCGCGAGCCACTGGCCGATGGCGCCGGAAAAGAAGCCGAGCAGGCCGAACAGCACGACGGCCTGCAGGGTGAACGTGAGACCCAGCAGCGCCGTCTGCAGGTTGGCGTCGCCGCGCTGGGCGACGACGAACTGGGGCAGGAACGACAGGAAGAACAGGGCGACCTTCGGATTGATGGCGTTCGCGACGAGGCCCTTGAAGAACAGCGTGCGGGCCGGGTCGGCGGCGGCGTGCGCGGTGTCGACGCGGGCACCGCCGCGGCTGCGGATGGCGTGCCAGCCCATCCATGCCAGGTACAGGCCGCCGCACACCTTCAGCGTCGTGAACGCGAGCGGCGAGGCGGCGATGAGGGCGGATACGCCCACGACGGCCAGAAGCGTGTGCGACAGGCACCCGAACGCGCACCCGAGTCCGAAGGCGATGCCCCGCGCCCGGCCCTTGGCGATCCCGACGCTCAGCACCATCATGTTGTCCGGTCCTGGCGACAGGGTCAGCAGGATGGCGGCGGCGAGGAAGGCGAAGAACTGGTCGGGTGTCAGCATGGGCGGTCCTGGGCAAAAGGTCAATGTTACCGCACTGAACCCGGCATTGGTGTAAAGTGCGGCTCCTATGTCCAGTCACAAGCACCAGCAACCCCTGCGCAATGCGTTCGAACGCGTCCTGAATGCCTTTCTGTTGAAGGGCCTGGTCGCCGGGATCAGCTACCGGCTCGGTGGTCTCGGCCGGGTACGCGTGACGCGCCGCGACGTGGAACTGGCCCCGGAACGGCGCCTGGCGCAGCCGCTGCGCATCGGTTTCGCGTCCGATTTCCACGCGGGCCCGACGACGCATCCGGCCGTATTCGCCGACCTGCTCGCGGCCATCCGCGCGGAAGCGCCGGACGTGCTGCTGCTGGGCGGCGACTATGTGTGCTTCGATGCGGAGAACGTGGCCGTCCTGGCGGACTTTTTCACCGGCGCGCGGGCCCCGCTGGGCACCTATGCCGTCGTCGGCAACCACGACGTCTGGAACGGCCGTACCGTGATCGAGGACGCGCTGCGCGCGGGCGGCGTCGAGGTGCTGGTGAACCGCAGCGTCGCGCTGCCGGCGCCGTTCGGCGACGTCAGCGTGTGCGGCATCGACGATCCGTGGACGGGGGCGCCGTCCGCCAGCGCCACGTTCGCGGGCGCGGGCCCCGTCCGGATCTACCTGACGCATTCCCCCGACGGCCTGTACCGCCTGGAGCGCCAGCGCTACGACGTCGCCTTCGCCGGGCATACCCACGGCGGCCAGATCGCGCTCCCGGATGGTGCGCCGCTGTTCCATCCGAGCGGGCCGTGTTCGCGCGATTTCTGCTACGGCCGCTATGACCAGCCCGACAACGGGCCTCTCATCGTCAGCCGCGGCGTCGGCTGTTCCGGTATCCCGCTGAGGCTGAACGCCGATCCGGAACTCCTCATTTGCACGCTCCGCTAGGCTTTCATGGCCGATTTTTTGCGGATTCCCAGCTTCGTTCCCTTGAAATATTGAGTATTTCCTTTGATTCTGGATAACAGAATGGCGATAATGTGACGCCGCCAGGCTGGCGACCGGCATTGTTCTTGCATGCCAGTCCCGGCGGTCCGAGCCCAGGAGGAGACCCCCTTCGGCGTACGTATGTGCAGGTTACCGCCTGCCCGCCGCGCATAACAATCAGGGACCGGGATCTATCTACTATCGATTGGAGAAAGCAGTGAGTCTTTTCAGAACCAAGAATCTCGACAACATGGTCGCAGCCTCCCGTACCCCGGGCGGGCTGAAGAAAGTGCTGGGGCCAACCGACCTCATCCTCATGGGCATCGGGGCGATCGTCGGCACCGGTATCTTCGTGCTGACCGGTACCGGCGCCCTGACGGCCGGGCCGGCGCTGACGGTATCGTTCATCGTCGCCGCCATCGCATGCGGCTTCGCGGCCATGTGCTACGCGGAGTTCGCGTCCACCGTGCCGATCGCCGGTTCGATCTATACCTACAGCTACGTCGTCCTGGGCGAACTCGTCGCCTGGATGATCGGCTGGGACCTCCTGCTCGAATACGGGCTGGCGACGTCGGCGGTGGCCGTCGGCTGGTCCGGCTATTTCCAGTCGCTGATGAGCGGCTTCGGCATCACCATTCCGGAAGTGCTGTCCGCGGCGCCGGGCGCGGTGCCGGGCGTGCACAGCGTGATGAACCTGCCGGCGCTGGTCATCATGCTGGTGCTGACCGCGATGCTGTCGTACGGCGTGCGCGAATCGGCCCGCGTGAATAACGTCATGGTCGTCATCAAGATGGTCGTCGTGCTGCTGTTCATCGCCGTCGGCTTCAAGCATGTCACGCCGGCCAACTGGCACCCGTTCGCGCCGTTCGGCGGCACGGGCATCATGAGCGCCGCCGCCGTCGTGTTCTTCGCGTTCATCGGTTTCGATGCCGTCACGTCGGCCGCCGAGGAAGTCAAGCGTCCGGAACGCGACCTCCCGATCGGCATCATCGGCTCGCTGACCATCTGCACGATCCTGTACGTGATCGTCGCCGCCATCATGACGGGCATCGTCCCGTTCCAGATGTTCAAGGGCATCGACCACCCGGTCTCGCTGGCCCTGCAGCACGCGGGCGAAAACTGGTTCGCCGGCTGGATCGACCTGGGCGCGATTCTGGGTATGACGACCGTGATCCTGGTGATGGCCTATGGCCAGACCCGCATCATCTACGCCATGTCGCGCGACGGCCTGCTGCCGGCGAAACTGTCGACCGTGCACCCGAAATTCGGCACCCCGTTCTTCGCAACGTGGGTGGTCGGCATCCTGTTCGGCCTGATCGCCGCCTTCGTCCCGCTGAACGTGCTGGCCGAACTGGTCAACATCGGCACGCTGGCCGCGTTCTGCCTCGTCTCCGTCGCCGTGATCGTCCTGCGCAAGAAGCGTCCGGACCTGAAGCGCGCGTTCCGCTGCCCGGGCGTGCCCATCGTGCCGGGCATCGCCGTCGTGTTCTGCCTGGCGCTGATGTCGTTCCTGTCCGCGATCACGTGGGTGGCGTTCGTCATCTGGCTGGTGCTGGGCCTGCTGGTGTATTTCGGCTATGCCCGTTCGCGGTCCTTGCTGAGCGGCGTGACGCAGTCCTGATTCGACTTTGCTTCCATAAAGCGGCGCTGCGGCGCCGCTTTTCTTTTTGGCAACGATACAATTTTTGTAATCCCTGTCCGACATTCTGGAGGGAAGCGTACCGATTACGCCAACCAGGCCGGGTCCGCATAATCTTGGTAGAACATTTACCAAAAGATTTGTTATGACCTCCACTTTTGTCGTCGACAGCCCGGCACGCGCAGCAGGCCGGGACACCCGCCCGGTCCAGGTATCGTCCGCCAGGGACTTGTACTTCGCGCTGATGGACAACCCGGCGGCGGCCATTGAGGCGTCCCGCGCGTTCCTCGCGGCGCAGGTCGAGGTGGCGCGCGCCGAGCCGTGCGAACTGCCGGACGCCGTCTGGCAGTTGCAGGGCTGGATCCAGGGCCGCGCCGAATCGGTCGGCATCGCGTACCGCGAATACCTGGCCGCGCGCAAGAACGGTGCGCCGCGCCGCTACTTCACCAGCAACTCGCACGCACTGTACTTCCTGAAGGGCGTCGCGCCCACGAAGCTCGTCGACGGCGCCTGGCTGTACGGCACCCTGCCGCGCTGGGAAAACCCGGACTTCCACCCGCTCATCAAGACCTATCTCGAAGAGCTGGGCGACGGCGTGCCGGACAAGAACCACGTGACCCTGTACCGCCGCCTGCTCGCGGCCCACGGCTGCGAGCACTGGGAAACGCTGCCGGAAGACCACTTCGTGCAGGGCGCCATCCAGCTGGCGCTTGCGTACCACGCGGACGCCTTCCTGCCCGAAGTGGTGGGCTACAACCTCGGCTATGAACAGCTCCCGCTGCACCTGTTGATCACGTCGTACGAACTGAACGAACTCGGGATCGACCCGTATTACTTCACCCTGCACGTCACGGTCGACAATGCCGGCAGCGGTCACGCGCACAAGGCCGTGCAGGCATTGCGCAACCTGATGGCGCAGTCCAGCGACCCGGCCGCGTTCTTCCAGCGCGTGCTGGACGGCTACCGCCTGAACGACCTGGGCGCATGCACGACGTCCGTCATCGGCGCGTTCGACCTGGAGGCGGAGCTGGTCGAGATCTTCAGCGCGAAGGCGGCCATCGGCAAGAACATGCACTCGGATTACTGCCGCGTGGCCGGCCGCTCCGTGAACGACTGGCTCGCCGACCCGAAGCAGATCCCCGATTTCCTGGCGAAGCTGGAGGAATCCGGCTGGATCCAGCGCGGCGAAGAGGTGGAGCAGAGCCGCTTCTGGCGCCTGATCCAGGGCGAGCGCGCCGAGATGTTCGGCGTGTTTTCCAGCTATGAGCAGCAGGTGCTGCGCGACTGGATCACGACGCCGCGCGACGCCACCGCCACCGCGCGCACCGGCCGCGTGTTGAGCCACCGTGCACGCCAGCGCGCCCTCGACAGCCTCACGCAGCACGCGCAGCGCAGCGGCTATCCGGAGCGGGGCCTGATCCGCCGGCGCCCGGCAGGCAGCGGCGGCGACTCCGAACTGCACCAGCTGGAAGAGCGCGTGGCTGCGGCCGCCGGCAAGCCGGAGGCGATGGCCATGCTGGCGCAGCTGATGTCGCCGTCGATCCACCACACGGCCATCGGCCTGATGGCCACCCGGATGTATTCGCAGCTGCTCGACGCTTAAGCAAGTACGCAGCGGCGCGCCGATGCGCGCCGCGACGACCGACAAACAAGGGATTCCTGTGCACATACTCGAACAACGCTTTTTGCGTGGACCGAACATCCACGCCGCCACTCCCTGCCTGCTGTCCGTGCTCGACCTGGACGCTTTATATGGCGTCTCGACCCGCGACCTGCCGCAGTTCAACGAGGCATTGCTGGCGCTCCTGCCGTCGCTCGCGGACTATCTCGTGCCGACGGGCCAGCCGGGCGGTTTCGCCCAGCGCCTGCGAGAAGGCACGTATCTCGCGCGCGTGATCGAGCACGTGACGCTGGGACTGCAATGCCTCGCGGGCGCGCCGGTCGCGTTCGGGCGCACGCGGCCCGTGACGGGCAAGCCGGGCCAGTACCGCATCGTCTGCGCCTACCAGCTGGAAAAGGTCGCGCAGCCGGCGTTCGCCCTCGCTGTGGACATCGTCGACGCGCTCGCCCACGGCCGCCCGTTCGACCTGGCGCCGCGGCTGGACGAACTGCGCGCGACCGCGGAGCACTATGCCATCGGCACGAGCACCGCCGCCGTACTGGCCGCCGCGCAGGAGCGGGGCATCCCCGTCACGCGCATCACGGAGGACGCGAACCTGTTCCAGCTGGGCTGGGGCGTGAAACAGAAACGCATCCAGGCGACGATCACGGGCGACACGGGCACCATCGCCGTGCGCATCGCCAGCGACAAGCAGCTCACCAAGCAACTGCTGCACGAAGCGGGCGTGCCGGTGCCGCAGGGCGAGACCGTGACCACCATCGAGGACGCGCTCCGCGTGGCGCGCAAGTTGAACGCGCCGGTGACGGTGAAACCGCTGGATGCCAACCAGGGTAAAGGTGTGACGGTCGCGTGCCGCACGGATGCGGAGATCGAGCAGGCCTACGCGTACGCGCGCAAGTTCGGCCGCCACATCATCGTCGAGCGCTTCATCGAAGGCGCGGATTACCGCGTGCTCGTCGCGGGCGGCAAGGTGGCGGCGGCGTCGCTGCGGCGGCCCGCGCACGTCGTAGGCGACGGCACGCACACGGTGCGCGAACTCGTCGACCTCGAGAACCGCAACCCCGCGCGCGGCGCGGGCCACACGAACATCCTCACGCAGATCGCGCTGGACGCCCACGCGGAAGACCTGTTGCGGCGCCAGGACCTCGTGCCGGACGCGGTCCCCGCGGCCGGCACGACGGTGTATTTGCGCGGGAACGCGAACCTGTCCACGGGCGGCACGGCGGAAGACGTGACGGACCTGCTGCCGGAATCCACGCGCCGCCTGTGCGTACGCGCGGCCGCGAAGATCGGCCTGGACGTGGCGGGCATCGACATCGTCTGCCGCGACATCGCCGTGCCGCTGGCGGACCAGGGCGGCGCCGTCATCGAAGTCAACGCGGCGCCCGGCATCCGCATGCACCAGCATCCCAGCGGCGGCACGCCGCGCGACGCGGGCGACGCCATCGTGCAGGGCCTGATGGGCGAGTCGGACGGGCGCATCCCGATCATCGCGTGCACGGGCACGAACGGCAAGACGACGACCACGCTGCTGATGGCGCATACGGTGCGCCTCGCGGGCAAGGTCACGGGTGTGACGACGACGCACGGCGTCTACATCGCCGGCAAGGAAGTCACGAAGGGCGATTGCACGGGCTACTGGTCGGCGCGCACGGTCCTCGCGTCGCCGGACGTGGAGTTCGCGGTGCTGGAGACGGCCCGCGGCGGCATCCTGAAACGCGGCCTCGCGTTCGACCGCTGCGATATCGGCATGGTGCTGAACGTGTCGCCCGACCATCTGGGCCTGGACGGCGTCGACACCATCGAAGACCTCGCGCAGGTGAAGGCCGTGGTGCCGCTGTCGGCCAGCCGCGCCGTCGTGCTGAACGCCGAGGACCCGCTGTGCGTGTCGATGGCGCGGCGCGTGCACCCCGATGTGGAGATCGTGTATTTCGCCATGGAGGCAGACAGCCCGGTGCTGCTGCGCCACCTGGAAGAGGGCGGCCGTGCCGTCTACTTCCAGGACAATTCGATCGTCGTGGCGGATGCGACGTACCACCAGGAGCTGCTGCGCGTGGAAGCGATGCCGATCGCACTGGGCGGCCGCGCGCGCTACAACATCGCCAACGGCCTCGCGGCGGCGGCGGGCCTGATGGCCGCGGGTTTCAGCAACCTGCAGATCGCGACGGGCCTCTCGACCTTCGTCAGCGACGGCAAGACGAACCCGCTGCGCACCAATGTGTTCGACGTGCGCGGCGTGACCGTCATCGTCGACTATGCGCACAATCCCGCCGCGTATGCCGCCCTGGCCGAGATGGCGCGCTCGCTGCTGCCCGGCCAGCTGGTGGGGATCGTGACGGCGCCGGGCGACCGCCGCGACGCCGACCTGCTGGAAGTGGGCCGCGTGTGCGCCGGGCGCTTCGACGAGCTGGTCGTCTACGAATCGTCGAGCCGCGGCCGCGCGTACGGCGGCGCCGTCGACCTGATCCTGCAAGGGGCCGAGGAGGTCGTCGGCAAGACGGATACCCTGCACCGCGAACTGGACGTGGGCGAGGCGATCCGCCTGGGCCTGTCGCTGTGCCGGCGCGGGGACGTGCTCGTGTTCGCGTGCGGCTCGTCGCTGGACGTGTTCGTGGACGCCATCCGGCAGACGGACCCGGAGAGCGCGGCGCGTATCGCGGCGCAGGTCGGCTGAACTATTTGCGCGCGCCCGCCGCCGCGCGGCGCGCGATCTCCAGGAAGTTGTCCACCCGCGTCGACGAATTCCCCTCCAGCGAGGCCAGCGCCAGCTTCGACCGGACTTTCGTATCCGTGATGTCCACGTACGTCACCCCTTCGGCATGGAACTGGCTGACCGAGGCCGGCACGATCGACACGCCGAATTCCGCCGCGACGAGGCTGACGACCGTGGACAGCTGCGGCGCCTGCTGGCCCGGCATCGGCTCGAAGCCGGCGTGGCGGCATGCCGAGACGATCTCGTCGTGCAGCATCGGGCTCGCCAGGCGGGGGATCAGCACGAACGGTTCCTGCGCCAGTGCGGACAGCGGGATCCGCGCCCGCTGCGCGAGCGGGTGCGTGACCGGCAGCACGGCCTTCATCGGCTCGCTCGCGATGTCCTGGAGCACGACGCCGGCGAACGAGTGCACCCCCGGGCGCAGGAAGGCGAGGTCGATCCGGCCTTCGTCCAGCAATGCCAGCAGGTGTGCCGTGGTGCCTTCGGTCAGCGTGAGGCCGACGCCGGGATAGGCGTTGCGGAACTCGCGGACAAGCGCGCGCACGATGGGGTGGAAGGCCGCCGACGCCGTGAAGCCGAGGTGCAGGTGACCCGTCTCGCCGCGACCCGCCCGCTGCGCGTTCAGTGTCGCGTGTTCGACGTCGTCCAGCAGGCGCTTGGCGTCGACGAGCAGGGCCTTGCCGGCGTCGGTCGCCACCACGCCGTGGCCCGTGCGGTGGAACAGCTTGACGTCGAGTTCCCGCTCCAGCGCGTGGATTTGCTGGCTCAGCGGCGGCTGGCCGATGCCGAGACGTTCCGCCGCCCGGGTGATATTGCCTTCCTCGGCGACGGCGACGAAGTAGCGTAAATGTCTGAGTTCCATGCGGTATCTGTGAAAAGTATGGATCCTAGATTATCCATATATTGGACAGCATAGTGAGATTTCGAGATAATACAGGTATCCCACGGACAAGTTTTTTGCGGCGAGAGCCGCATGGACGCGTTTTGGCGGGCCCATAACTTTATTTTGGAAGAGTGCTGGAATGTCAGAAGCAATAAAAAAAGTTCAGGAGCGAAGGCAGCCGATCCGTAATGTGAGCATTACGGACATCACGATGAATTACAAGCAGCCGCCGTCGGCCATCGTGTCGATCCTGCACCGTATCAGCGGCTTCGTGCTGTTCCTGTTCCTGCCGTTCCTGCTCTACCTGTTCGAGCAGAGCCTCCGTTCCGAGATCTCGTTCGCGCACTTCGCGGGCATCGTCAGCCATCCGTTCACGAAGATCGTCATCCTGGGCCTGTCCTGGGGCTACCTGCACCACTTCTGCGCCGGTATCCGCCACCTGTTCATGGACAACCACATGGCCCTGGACAAGGACGCCGCGCAGCGCACCGCCCGTTACGTGCTGGTCGTCGCCCTGGCGCTGACCCTGCTGGTCGCCCTCAAACTGTTCGGAGTGTTTTAATTATCATGGCTACTACCCCAAGAACATCGGACAGCGCCGCCTCGTCGTCGGCGCGCACTACGGCATGCGCGACTGGCTCGCCCAGCGCGTGACCGCCATCGTGATGGTCGTCTTCACCGTCATCCTGCTGGTCTCGTTCCTGACCGGCCAGAATTTTACGTACGAAGGCTGGGCCGGCCTGTTCGCCCGCCAGTGGTTCAAGCTTTTCACGATGGTCACGTTCTTCGGCCTGTTCTACCACGTGTGGGTGGGCATCCGTGACATCTGGATGGACTACGTCAAACCGGTCGGCATCCGCCTGACCCTGCAGATCGCCACGGTGCTCTGGCTGCTCGCCTGCGCCGCCTGGACTGTGCAAATTCTCTGGAGCGTGTAATCGTGGCAGCAATCAACACCAACATCCCCGTCCGCCATTTCGACGTCGTCATCGTCGGCGCCGGCGGTTCCGGCCTGCGCGCGGCGCTGCAACTGTCCGAAGCGGGCCTGAACGTGGCCGTGCTGTCGAAAGTGTTCCCGACCCGCTCGCACACGGTCGCCGCACAGGGCGGCATCGGCGCGTCCCTCGGCAACATGAGCGAGGACGACTGGTACTGGCACATGTTCGACACCGTCAAGGGTTCGGACTACCTGGGCGACCAGGACGCCATCGAATTCATGTGCCGCGAAGCCCCGAAGGTCGTGTACGAACTGGAACACTTCGGCATGCCGTTCGACCGCAACCCGGACGGCACGATCTATCAACGTCCGTTCGGCGGCCACACCGCGAACTTCGGCGAGAAGCCGGTGCAGCGCGCCTGCGCCGCCGCCGACCGTACCGGCCACGCGCTGCTGCACACGCTGTATCAACGTAACGTCCGCTCGCGCACGCACTTCTTCGTCGAATGGCAGGCGCTGGACCTGGTGCGCAATGCCGACGGCGACGTCCTCGGCGTCGTCGCGCTGGAAATGGAAACGGGCGACGTCATGATGCTGCAGGCGAAAACGACCGTGTTCGCCACGGGCGGCGCGGGCCGTATCTTCGCCGCGTCGACCAACGCCTTCATCAACACCGGCGACGGCCTGGGCATGGCGGCACGTGCCGGCATCCCGCTGCAGGACATGGAGTTCTGGCAGTTCCACCCGACCGGCGTGGCTGGCGCGGGCGTCCTGATCACGGAAGGCGTGCGTGGCGAGGGCGGCATCCTCATCAACAGCAACGGCGAACGCTTCATGGAGCGCTATGCGCCGACGCTGAAGGACCTCGCACCGCGCGACTTCGTGTCGCGTTCGATGGACCAGGAAATCAAGGAAGGCCGCGGCGTGGGCCCGAACAAGGACCACGTGCTGCTGGACCTGCGCCACATCGGCGCGGACACGATCCGCAAGCGCCTGCCGTCGATCCTGGAAATCGGCCACAAGTTCGCCAACGTCGACGCGACCAAGGAACCGATTCCGGTCGTGCCGACCATCCACTACCAGATGGGCGGCATCCCGACCAACATCCACGGCCAGGTCGTGGTCCCCGACGGCACCGGTTCGCAAAAGGTCGTCAATGGCCTGTACGCGATCGGCGAATGCTCGTGCGTGTCGGTGCACGGCGCGAACCGCCTGGGCACGAACTCGCTGCTCGACCTCGTGGTGTTCGGTCGCGCGGCCGGCAACCACATCGTCGCGCAGAATCTGAAAGAGCAGGGCAACCGCGCGCTGCCGAAGGATTTCGCCGACTACGCGCTGGGCCGCCTCAACCGTCTCGAGACCTCGACCGGCGGCGAGAAGGTGCAGGACGTCGCGAACGACATCCGCGCCACGATGCAGAAGCACTGCGGTGTGTTCCGTACGCAGGCGCTGATGGACGAAGGCGTCAAGGAAATCATGGCCCTGGACGAGCGCCGCAAGCACGTCTCGTTCAAGGACAAGTCGAAGGTGTTCAACACGGCGCGCATCGAAGCGATCGAGCTGGATAACCTGATCGAAGTGGCCAAGGCGACCGTCGTGTCGGCCGCGGCGCGCAAGGAATCGCGCGGCGCCCACGCCCACAGCGACTACGAGCAGCGCGACGACGTGAACTGGATGAAGCACACCCTGTTCTACTCGGAAGGCAACCGCCTCGACTACAAGCCGGTCGTGACCAAGCCGCTCACCGTCGACACGTTCAAACCGAAGCCCCGCACGTTCTAACCAGGTACAGAAATAATGGCACGCACAGTCCAACTGAAAATCTACCGCTACGATCCGGACAAGGATTCGAAGCCCTACATGCAGGACGTCACCGTCCAGCTGAAAGACACCGACAAGATGCTGCTGGACGTCCTGCAGCGCATCAAGTCCGACGTCGACGACTCGCTCGCGCTGCGCCGCTCGTGCCGCGAAGGCGTGTGCGGTTCGGACGCGATGAACATCAACGGCAAGAACGGCCTGGCCTGCACGACGAACCTGAACGAGCTGACGCAGCCGATCGTGCTGCGTCCGCTGCCGGGCCTGCCGGTCATCCGCGACCTGATCGTGGACATGACCAACTTCTTCAAGCAGTACCACTCGATCAAGCCGTACCTGATCAACGAGTCGATTCCGCCTGAAAAGGAGCGTCTGCAGTCGCCGGAAGAGCGTGAAGAGCTGGACGGCGTGTACGAGTGCATCCTGTGCGCGTGCTGCTCGACGTCGTGCCCGTCGTTCTGGTGGAACCCGGACAAGTTCGTGGGCCCGGCCGGCCTGCTGCAGGCGTACCGCTTCATCGCCGACTCGCGCGACGAAGCGACCAACGAGCGCCTGGACAACCTGGAAGACCCGTACCGCCTGTTCCGCTGCCACTCGATCATGAATTGCACGGACGTGTGCCCGAAGGGTTTGAACCCGAACAAGGCCATCGGCAAGATCAAGGAATTGCTGGTACGCCGCGCGATTTAAAGCGCATCGCTGCAACGAGAAACGGGCCCGCGGGCCCGTTTTTTTTATACGGCTTCGGCTTCGATCCTGCTCGCCGTCGCGGGCGACGTCGGCCGGATCGCCTCGGTCAACTCCGTGAGCGCCGAGCCGCAGCCGAACACCAGCACATCGCCCGGCTCGCAGCGCGCAAGGCCGGCGCGGATCGCCTCGTGCACGTTCAGCTCGACCTGCAGGTGATCCGTCTCGTACTTGCCGAGGCGAGCGCCCTGCACGAGCAGTGCCGCCACCTCGCCGGACGCGCGGCCGCGGTTCTCCGTCTCGTACACGACCAGCTCGTCGAATCCGGCCGCGCAGGTCTCGCCGATCGCAACGAGGTCTTCGTCGCGGCGGTCGCCCGGCGCCGCCACGACGCCGACGAGGCGGCCCGGCGTCAGCGCGCGCGCCGTCTCGGCCAGCGCGGCATAGGCGGCCGTGTTGTGGGCGTAGTCGAAGATGACGGTCACGCCGTCGACGTCGAACACGTTCGAGCGCAGCGGGTTGTGCTTCCAGTCGGAGACGAACGTGCGCAGGCCGGCCGCGATCTCGAGGTTGCCGAAGCCGGATGCGCTGAGCGCCGCGGCGGCGGCCAGCGCGTTGGCGATGTTGTAGCGCGCGGCGCCCTTCATCGTGCACGGCATCGTGCGCACGTCCAGCAGCGCCTCGTGGCGCGTGCCGTTTGCCAGCACGATCATGTTGTCTTCCAGGTAGACGCCGCGGCCGCCGTTTTCCAGGTGGCGCAGCAGGACGGGGGTGTCCGGGTCCAGCGAGAAGTACAGCACTTCGACGCCATGCGCCAGCTCGGACGACATCGCGACGCAGTGGTCGTCCTCGGCGTTCAGCACGACGGCGCGGCGTGCCCGCTCGGCGATGACGAATTTCACGCGCGCGAGCGCCTCGACCGTGTCAATGCCGTCCAGGCCCAGGTGGTCGGCCGACACGTTCAGCACGACGGCGACGTCGCAGCGGTCGAACGCGAGGCCGCGCTTGAGGATGCCGCCGCGCGCTGTCTCCAGCACGGCGAAGTCGACGTCGGGCGACGCGAGCACGGTGCGCGCCGAGCGGTAGCCCGTGCAATCGCCTTTCACGATCCGTTCGCCGTCGATGTACACGCCTTCCGTCGTCGTCACGCCCGTGCGCAGGCCCGCGAGGCGCGTCGCGTGCGCGATCAGGAGGCTCGTCGTCGTCTTGCCGTTCGTGCCCGTCACGGCGACGACCGGGATGCGGCCGTCGTCCTCGCCGAACAGCGCGTCGACGATGGCGGCGCCCGCGTCGCGCGGCGTGCCGCGGCTCGGGTACTGGTGCATGCGGATGCCCGGCGCCGCATTGACTTCGATGATGCCGCCGTTCTGCTCGCGCAGCGGACGCGCGATGTCCTGGCAGACGATGTCGATGCCGGCGACATCGAGGCCGATCGTGCGCGCGGCGCGGATGCAGATGTCGCGCGTTTCTTCCGGCAGCAGGTCCGTCACGTCTTCGGCGGTGCCGCCGGTCGACAGGTTCGCGTTGCCGCGCAGGTCGACCACGCTGCCTTCCGCCGGGACCGAATCCAGGTCATGGCCCTGGCTCGCCAGCACTTGCAGCGCGAGGTCGTCCAGCGGGATCTTCGTGAGGATGTTCGTGTGGCCGTCGCCGCGCGCCGGGTTGCGGTTCTCGACGTCGACCAGCTCGCGCACCGTCGACACGCCGTCTCCGGTCACGTGCGGCGGGCGGCGCCACGACGCGGCGGCCACCTTGCGGCCCGTGACGAGCACGCGGTAGTCGCGGCCCTGCAGGAATTCCTCGACGATGACGTGGCGGCCGTATTGGCGGGCGAACTCGAAGGCGCGCCCGATTTCCTCGGGTGTCGCGCAGTTGACCGTCACGCCCTTGCCTTGGTTCGCGTCCAGCGGCTTCACCGTCACCGGACCCTTGATGCGGCGCGCTTCGCGCAGCGCCTGTTCGAGCGTGGTGACGGTGGCGCCGGCAGGGACGGGGACGCCGGCCTGGTCGAGCAGCGTCTTCGTCAGCTGCTTGTCGCTGGCGATGCCGACGGCCACGTGGTTCGTCGCGCCGGTGATCGTGGCCTGCAGGCGTTGCTGGCGGCTGCCCCAGCCCAGCTGGAACAGGTTCGCTTCCTCGATCAGGCGCAGGCTCGGGATGCCGCGCCGGTGCGCGGCCGCCAGTACGGCGGCCGTGCTCGTGCCGATGGCGTGGCGGTGCGCGGTGTCGCGCAGGTCGTCCAGTGCCGCGTCCAGGTCGAACGCCTCGTGGCGTGCGCACGCATCGATCAGCGCGGCCGCCGTGCGCAATGCCCGGTTCGCGACCTGTTCGACCGTGTAGCCGCATACGACGCGGGCCTGTCCCGGCTTGGCGGGGTCGATTTTTGTCATGCCGAAGGTGCCGGGCGTGCCGGCAAGGCGCTGCAACTCCATCACGACGGGTTCGAGCGCTTCGTGCGCGGCCTGGCAGTCCGACAGGCGCGCCGCCGCTTCGGCCGGCATCGCGGGCAGCAGGGCCAGCAGGCGCGCGCCCAGGCCGGCCGCGTTCTGCTGCCCGGCGAGGTCGAGGACCGCCAGCAGGCAGGGCGTCGCGGCATACAGGCTCGGGCCGCGCAGGAAGCGTTGTTCTGCGATTTTCATGAGATCGGATTCCGTTTCGTGATGTTTTCCAAAAACTCGAGCAGCGGGGGCGGGACGCGTCTCGCGTCGTCGTCCGTGCCGGGTAATGCGTACTGGCTGCCTGCGGGTAGCAGGTGGAGGCGGACGTCGATCAGTTCCGGCGTCTCGTGATTCGCGATCTCCGCGACGTTCGTCGACATCGTGCGGCCATCGACGACGGTGACGGCGCCTTGTCCCACCACTTCGATGCCGACGCCGCGTTCGACGACGAGGGCCGTGTCCTCGTCGATGCCGATCCCTTGCAGGTACGGGTTCTGGGCGACGATGGACAACAGCCGCGACAGGCGCTGGCGTTCCGAGAAGTGCTGGTCGATGACGACCTTGTGCAGGAAGCCGAGGCCCGCGCCCAGGCTCACGGAGCCTTTCTCGGGATGCAGTTCCGCGCGGCCCTGCGCGAGCATGTGGCCGGACATGGCGGACGCGCCGGCGCTCGTGCCGCCGATGCAGGCGCCGCGCAGCTTGAGCGCGGCGTGCATCTCGGCGTCCAGCGCCGTGCCGCCGATGATCGCGAGCAGCCGCTTCTGGTCGCCGCCCGTCATGAAGATGCCGTCGGCGTCGACGACGTCGCGGATATGCCGTTCGTCGTTGGCATCGTGGCGGCTCTGCAGGTGCAGGTGCGAGTGGCGCGAGACACCGAGATCGGCGAACGCGCGGTCATAGGTTTCCCACATGTTCTGCGCGACGCTGCTGGCCGCCGTGATGACGACGATCTTGGCGTCCGGGCCGCCGCACAGTTCGACGAAGCGCTTGAGGATCGCCATGTCGTTCTGCTTGTCTTCGCCGCCGCCGATGATGACGAGGTGGCCGTGGCTTTTGGCCACCCGTTCCGCCTGTTCGGCCTGGGCGATGGCGTTCTTGTCCTGTGCTGTCATCGTGCGACTATCCTTGCGTGGGGCATGTCCTGGTTGCTGTGCGAAGCGGCTTCGGTGCGGGTCACGGCGATCAGGCCGACGGGCACTTTAAGATCGAACAGGTCGACGCCGCGCTTGAGGGCCAGCTCGAGCGGCATGCCGTCCTCGATCCAGCCGTACACGGTGCGCGCCAGCAGGTGGCGGACGATCTGCTCGCCGATGCCGGTGGCCGCGACGGCACCTTCCGGGCCGGCGTAGAAGCCGCTGCCGATGATCGGCGTGTCGCCCACGCGGCCCAGCAGCGAAGGCGCGGAACCGCCCGTGGACAGCGCCACGGCGAAGTGGCCGGCCGGGTCGCGCACGACGGCGCCGACCGTGTCGCAGGCGGCGTGCGCGGGGAGCTCCAGCGGCGTCTGGTAGTTCCAGAAGCGGAGGAAGGCTTTCGCTTCCTCCGGGATGCCCGGCATCGCGGGCACGCGGCCCGCCAGTTCGCGTACCACTTTGTCGTGCGCTTTCCGCTGGTGGTCCGAAATGGCGGTGTGCGTCGGGTGGCCGATGGCGGCGGCGAAGCGGGCGGCGCCGTCGCCCGCCAGCAGCCAGTGCGGCGTCTCGGCGACGGCCCGCGCCAGCAGCACGGGGTTCTTGACGCCCTGGACGCAGGCGACGGCGCCGAGGCGGCCGCGCGTGTCCATGATGGACGCGTCCATTTCGACGGTCGCGCCGTCCAGGCACAGGACTGAACCGCTGCCGGCATTGAACCGGCCATCGTCTTCCATCGATACGACCGCCGCGATGGCGGCCTCGAGCGCGTCGGCGCTGATGGCCAGCTCCTCGACGGCCCGTTGCGCCGCACGTTCGCAGCCGTCGTCGTACGCGCGCGGGCTGCCGGCGCCGCCGTGCACGACGATTGCATAGTCGTATTCTTGCGTAACGCTCATGTTGTTCTTCTCTCCTGGAAAACTTGTGCAATGCGCGCACCGATACGGCGCGGCAAAGCTGATACCACATTATGCAAAACATAAAAAAATAGAAACATCGGTCGCGTCGCCGTGTGGTTGTCGGACGCCGCTTACACGGATCAGTCTGTCCCTAGGTGTGGGAAGTGCGGGATGCCGGCAGAAGATATTTCCGGCGGCAAATGACTGCGAGAAAGCTCGCGATGGAAGGCGCTAGCGCATTGCCGACACGCTGCGGAGGGCCTGGCGCAGTTCGCGCGCCACCTGGCGGCGCCGGGAATCGTTCACGAAGCGCCCGATCTCGACCTTCACACCGCGCGATTCCAGCTGGATCAGGGTGCGGCGGGGTTCGTCGGGCACGACGACGCGGGTCCACAGCGGATCGAGCCGCGTGAGTTCCCGGTGGTCGGCCTGGACGCACGTCACGAGCAGTCCGGACTCGGACAGGGCGATGCGCTCGTGGTCCGTTGCATGGCGCGCATAGACGAGCAGGGCGAGCCCGACGAGCGCCAGCTCGAGCAGGGAAAACGCAAGAACGAACCAGATGCCCTGCACAAGGAAGCCGACGGCGACGGCGAGCGAGCCCAGGCACAGCACGGCATAGGCGCGCGCGACCTGGCGCGGGGACAGGGAGCAGTTGCGCCGCAATGTCCATTCGCGCGTCATGCCGGCCCTCCCGGATTCATTTGACGAGCGGCGGCGTCTCGAACGTGTGGAACGGCGCCGGGCTGGGGACGGTCCATTCGAGGCCTTCCGCGCCTTCCCACGGCTTGGGTGGCGCGGGCGCACCGCCGCGCACGTTCGGGATCACGACCCGGAACAGCCAGTACACCTGCGAGAGGCCGAACAGGAACGCGCCCACGGACGTGAACGCGTGGAAGTCCGTGAACTGGACGGGATAGTCGGCATAGCGGCGCGGCATGCCCGCGAGGCCGAGGAAGTGCATCGGGAAAAAGGTCACGTTGACCCAGACGAGCGAATTCCAGAAATGAAACCGCCCGCGCCGTTCGTCGATCATGTGTCCGGTCCATTTCGGCGCCCAGTAGTAATAGCCGGAGAACAGGGCGAACAGCGACCCCGCCACCAGCACGTAATGGAAGTGCGCGACCACGTAGTAAGTATCCTGCACCTGGACGTCGATGGGCGCCACCGAGAGGATGAGGCCGGTAAAGCCGCCGATCGTGAACACCCAGATGAAGCCGACGGCGAACAGCATCGGGCTTTCGAAGCTGAGCGACCCCTTCCACATCGTCGCGATCCAGTTGAACACCTTCACGCCGGTGGGGATGGCGACGAGCATCGTCGCATACATGAAGAACAGCTGGCCCGTGACGGGCATGCCGGTCGTGAACATGTGGTGCGCCCAGACGACGAAGGAGATGATGGCGATGGCGGCCGTCGCATAGACCATCGACGCGTACCCGAACAGGGGCTTGCGTGAAAACGCCGGGATGACCTGGGAAATGATGCCGAAGCCGGGGAGGATCATGATATACACCTCCGGATGGCCGAAGAACCAGAAGATGTGCTGGTACATGACGGGGTCGCCGGCGCCGGCCGCGTTGAAGAACGTCGTGCCGAAATGGCGGTCGGTGAGGATCATCGTGACGGCCGTCGCCAGCACGGGCATCACGGCGATCAGGAGGTAGGCCGTGATCAGCCAGGTCCAGCAGAACATGGGCAGCTTCATCAGCGACATGCCCGGCGCGCGCAGGTTCAGGATCGTCGTGATGATGTTGATGGCGCCCATGATGGACGACACGCCCATCAGGTGGACGGCGAAGATGGTCATGTCCATGCCCGGCCCCATCTGGACCGACAGGGGTGGATACATCGTCCAGCCGGCCGCGTTGGCACCGCCGGCGACGAAGAATGAGCCCACCAGCAGGATCGCCGCGGGCGGCAGCAGCCAGAACGAGAAGTTGTTCATGCGGGCGAACGCCATGTCGGATGCGCCCACCTGCAGCGGGATCATCCAGTTCGCGAACCCGACGAAGGCCGGCATGACGGCGCCGAAGATCATCACGAGGCCGTGCATGGTGACGAACTGGTTGTACAGCTCCGGCTGGAAGAACTGCAGGCCGGGCTGGAACAGCTCCAGGCGGATCAGCAGGGCCAGCACGCCGCCGGTCATGAACATGACGACGGAGAACCACAGGTACAGGGTGCCGATGTCCTTGTGGTTCGTCGCGAACAGCCAGCGCCGCCAGCCGTGCGGGTCGGCGTGCTCGCCGGCATGGCCGCCGGGGGCGTGATCGGTACTGCCTGTAGAACTGCCGGCCGTGGTCATCTTCCCTCCGTGTGGCGTCGTGTGCATGAGACAAGCCGGGCCGGCGTTGGTTCCGCGGCCGGAATCTGGTAACATCTCGCCCCTTCATTTGTCCCCTTTCATAGAAAGACTTCCCTGCCATGGCCAACGCATGCGGCGTCGATTTCGGTACGTCCAATTCCACCGTCGGCTGGGTGCGGCCCGGCCAACCCACGCTGCTGTCCCTCGAGGACGGCAAGGCGACCCTGCCGTCCGTCGTGTTCTTCAACGCGGACGACGAGCAGGTGCGCTATGGCCGCGCCGCACTGGCCGACTACCTGGAAGGCTATGACGGCCGCCTGATGCGGTCGCTGAAAAGCCTGCTGGGCACGAGCCTGATGGAAGGCCAGACGGAAGTCGCGGGACGGGCGTTGCCGTTCCGGCAACTGCTGGGGCATTTCATCGGCGAGGTCAAGCGCCGCGCCGAGTGCCAGGCGGGCCGCGCTTTCGACCGCGCCGTGTTCGGCCGCCCCGTGTACTTCGTCGACGACGACCCCGACGCGGACCGGCTCGCCGAGGACACGCTGGCCGACATCGCCCGTTCCGTGGGCTTCACCGACATCGGCTTCCAGTACGAACCGATCGCGGCGGCGTTCGATTACGAATCCCGCATCGACCGCGAGGAACTGGTGCTGATCGCCGACATCGGCGGCGGCACGTCCGACTTCTCGCTCGTGCGCCTGGGGCCGGAGCGCGCCGACCGCCTGGACCGCCGCGACGACATCCTCGCGACGGGCGGCGTGCACATCGGCGGTACGGACTTCGATAAATACCTGAGCCTGGCCTCCGTCATGCCGCTGCTGGGCCATGGCAGCACGCTGCTGTCGGGGGCCTCGGTGCCGTCGAGCTATTACTTCAACCTGGCGACATGGCACACGATCAACCAGGCCTATACGCGCAAGAGCATCGCGCAGCTCGCCGACCTCGTGCGCGACGCCGCCGAGCCCGATAAACTCAAGCGCCTGCAGCGCCTGATCGACGACCGCGCCGGCCACTGGCTCGCGATGCGCGTGGAAGAGGCCAAGATCGCCCTGTCGGACGCGCCGGAGGTGGCGCTCGACCTCGACCGTCTCGACCCGCCCGAACTGCTGCGCGTGCACCGCGACCTGTTCACGGACGCGATCGCGGGCATGATCGACAGCGTCGGTGCGACCGTGCAGCGCCTGCTCGATGAAGCGGGCGTCGACCCGGAGCGCGTCGATACCGTATTCTTCACGGGCGGCTCCAGCGGCGTGGCGAGCCTGCGCGAGCGCATCGCGGCCATCGTCCCGGACGCGCGCCGCGTCGAAGGCGATCTGTTCGGCAGTATCGGCGCCGGGCTGGCGATCGACGCCGCCCGAAAGTTTGGTTAAAGAAAGGATCACCGTGTTCGAACGTCCCATCGTCATGCTCGACTTCGAGACCACCGGCCTGTCGCCCGATTCCGGCGACCGCATCACCGAGGTGGCGGCCCTGCGCATCGCGGACGGCCGCATCGTCGAGCGCTACGTCTCGCTGGTGAATTGCGGCGTGCGCGTGCCGTCGTTCATCACCCAGCTGACGGGCATCACGCAGGCGATGGTCGACGGCGCGCCGCCAGCCGCGGAGGTCGTGCCGGCCCTCATCGAGTTCATCGGTGACGACGTGCTGGCCGCGCACAATGCGAGCTTCGACGAGAAATTCCTCAAGGCCGAGGGCGCGCTGCTGGGCCACGGTTGCCGCCACGGCGGCCTGGTCTGCTCGCTGAAGCTGTCGCGCCGCGTCTTCCCCGGCCTGCCGAGCTACAAGCTGGGCCAGCTGTCACGCGCGCTTGGCATCGTGTTCAAGGGCAACGCCCACCGGGCCGAGGCCGACGCCGAAGTCGCCGCGCAGTTGCTGCTGCACATTGGCCGCCACCTCGGCGACGCCTACGGGCTGGCGGGCGTCGACCCCGACCTGCTCGTGTCGCTGAACCGCGTGGCGGCCGCGAAGGTCGACGCGTTCATGGGCGTGTACGCGGCCGGGCGGCGCGTGCCGGCCTGAACGGCGCACTTATTTCCTGCATGCAGTAGGGCTTCGTCGCGTGGCAGTGTCCCGCGCGGCTGAGCCGTCGCGCCGGCGTCGTTTTGTCGTCGTCCATCCCCTACACGTTGTTGCAAGTCAAATCCGTAATGCATCTCGTCATTACACTTTTTGCAATTCTTGGCCTCAACGCGTGTCCGTCAGGAGCTACCGCATGCACAGTCACGAGTCCCTACCGCGCGCCGGCGCGCTCGCCTGGTTCGCCCGCGCTGCCGCGCGTGGCGATGCCTATGCTCAGTTCAACCTGGGCATGATGTACAAGGACGGCGACGGTGCCCCGCAGGACGACGTCGCCGCCTGCCGGTGGCTGCGGCGCGCCGCGCGCCAGCGCCTCGCGTTCGCGCAGAACCACCTGGGCAGCATGTATTTCCTTGGCCGGGGCGTGGCGCAATCCGACTACGAAGCGGCGTACTGGTTCGGATTGGCCGCCGTGCAGGGAGACGCATCCGCGCAGCAGAACCTGGGCGACCTGTACCGGACGGGGCGGGGCGTCGCACGGGACGCGGCGCAGGCTGTCGCCTGGTACTACAAGGCGGCCGAGCAGGACCTGCCCAGCGCCCAGCGGTTGCTCGGCACCTGCTACCGCGACGGCGAGGGCGTGGCGTGCAGCCTGCCGCTCGCGATGGCGTGGTTCCGCAAGGCCGCGCTGCTGGACGACGCCGAGGCCGCCGTCGCCCTCGGCCAGATGTACCGGCGCGGCGAGGGCGTGACGCCCAGCGAGCCCGAAGCGTTGTACTGGTTCCGGCGCGCGGCCGCGCGCGGCCATGCGGCGGCGCAGCGCTTGCTGGGGCTCGCTTACCTGGCCGGACAGGGGCTGCCTTCCGACACGCAGGGCGCGCGCGCGTGGCTCGAATGCGCGGCCGAGCAGGGCGATGCGGAAGCGCAGTTCAGCCTGGCCCAGTTGCTGGCCGCGGCCGACGCGGAAGCGCTCGCGGGCGGGCGCGACGGGGCTGAAGGAGGCGCCGAAGCAGGGGCCGAAGCGGGGCCGCGCTGGAGCGGTCCCGCGCTGGCCTGGACGCTGGCCGCGGCCGAGCAGGGCCACGTGCTGGCCCAGGTGAACCTCGGCAACCGCTACGCGTTCGGGCGCGGCGTCGCGCGCGATCCGGAGCAGGCGCTGTACTGGTACCGGCGCGCGGCCGAGCAGGGTGCGGCCAAGGCCCAGTTCACGCTCGGCGTGATGTACGCGAACGGCCAGGGCGTGCACCGCGACGAGGCGCTGGCGGCGGAGTGGTACCGGCGCGCGGCCGAGCAGGGCGATGCGAGCGCCCAGAACAACCTGGGCGTCATGTACGCGAATGGCCAGGGCGTGCCGCAGGACGACGCGCAAGCCGTGCACTGGTACCGGCTGGCCGCCGAACAGGGGCACGCGCTGGCCCAGTACAACCTGGGCGGCATGTATAACAGCGGCCGCGGCGTGGTGCGCGACACCGTGCGCTCGTACATGTGGATGCTGCTGGCGGCCGACGCCGGCGATCCGGCCGCGAGCGCCAACAAGGCGATCGTCGCGCGCCGCCTGTCGCAGGAACAGATCGCGAGCGCCGACGACATGCGGCGCCAGTGGCAGAGTGCCCGGACGTACGGCGGGCCGGAGCGGCGTGCCGCGTGAGCCCGGCGTTGGAGTTGCCGTCGTGATACTTGATTTGTGCTACTTGATTCGCGCTATCATGCTCAGCGGCATCCGCCGACAACCCATCGTACAACACCAACAACCATGCACATGAGACATGCCACCTTCGTCGCCGCCCTCATCGCCCTCACTGCGGGGCTCGGCGCCGGTCCGGCCACCAGCCAGACCTGCCCCGGCGGCGGCACGCCGCTGACCTATCCGGTCGCGAAGAAAGTCGACCAGACCGACACCTATTTCGGCACGGCCATCGCCGATCCCTACCGCTGGCTGGAAGACGCCAACAGCGCCGAGACGAAAGCGTGGGTCGACGCGGAAAACCAGGTGACCCAGGCTTACCTGGCCACGATTCCGCAGCGCGACGCGATCCGCCAGCGCCTGACCCAGTTGTGGAATTACGAGCGCTACAGCGTGCCGTTCCGCGAAGGCGGCCGCTATTTCTACAGCCGCAACGACGGTCTGCAGAACCAGGCGGTGCTGTACACGATGACGTCGCTGACGGACACGCCGCGCGTGCTGCTCGACCCGAACACGCTGGCCGCCGACGGTACCGTCGCCCTGGCCGGCCTCGCCGTGAGCCCGGACGGCAAGCTGCTCGCGTACTCGACGGCGGCATCCGGTTCGGACTGGAACGAGATCAAGGTGCGCGACGTGGCGACCGGCAAGGATCTCGCGGATCACATCAAGTGGGTCAAGTTCTCGGAGACGGCCTGGACGCGCGACGGCAAGGGCTTTTTCTACAGCCGCTACGACGAGCCGAAGGAAGCGACCAAGCTCGCCGACGTGAATTACTTCCAGAAGCTGTACTACCACAAGCTGGGCACGCCGCAGGATGCCGACGTGCTCGTCTACGACCGGCCGGACGAGAAGGAATGGGGCTTCGGTGCCGCCACGACGGACGACGGCCGCTACCTCATCATCACGGCGACCAAGGGCACGGCCCATAAATACCGCGTGTTCTACAAGGACCTGACGAAGCCGGACGCGAAGGTGCAGCCGCTGATCGACAACTTCGACGCGGCCTACGAGTTCGTCGACAACGTCGGCCCCGTGTTTTATTTCGTCACGGACCGCAACGCGCCGCGCCAGCGCATCGTCGCCATCGACACCCGCAAGCCGCAGGAGGCGAACTGGAAGACGATCGTGCCGGAAAGCGACCAGACGCTCGTGGCGGCGCACCTGGTCGGCGACCGGTTGATCGCGCAATACCTGGCGGACGCGCGCAGCGTCGTCAGGATCGTGGACCTGAAGGGCACGCCGGTGCGCGAGCTGGCGTTGCCGGGCATCGGCAGCGTCGCGGGCTTCACGGGCAAGCGCGGCGACAAGGACACCTTCTTCTCGTTCACCGGCTTCACGACGCCGACGACGATCTACCGGCTGGACATCAAGAAGGGCACCACGAGCGTGTTCCGTCAGCCCAAGGTCCAGTTCGACCCGAACGATTACGAAACGCGCCAGCAGTTCTTCACGAGCCGCGACGGCACGCGCGTGCCGATGTTCATCGTGGCGAAGAAGGGCCTCAAGCTGGACGGCAACAACCCGACCTATCTGTACGGTTACGGCGGCTTCAATATCTCGCTCACCCCGGCGTTCTCGCCCGCGAACCTGGCATGGATGGAAATGGGCGGCGTGTACGCGGTCGCCAACCTGCGCGGCGGCGGCGAGTACGGCGAAGCGTGGCACGAAGCCGGCACGAAGCTCAAGAAGCAGAACGTGTTCGACGACTTCATCGGCGCGGCCGAATGGCTCGTCGCCAACAAGGTGACGTCGCCCGCGAAGCTCGCGATCGGCGGCGGCAGCAACGGCGGCCTGCTCGTGGGCGCGGCGATGACCCAGCGCCCCGAGCTGTTCGGGGCGGCAATCCCGCAGGTGGGCGTGATGGACATGCTGCGTTTCCATAAGTTCACGATCGGCTGGGCATGGACGTCGGACTATGGTTCGTCGGAAAACCCGGACGAGTTCAAGGCGCTGGTGAAATACTCGCCGCTGCACAACGTCAAGCAGGGCACGTGCTATCCCGCCACGATGATCACGACGGCCGACCATGACGACCGCGTCGTGCCGGCGCACAGCTTCAAGTTCGCCGCGACGGCCCAGGCGGCGCAGGCCGGTACCAACCCTGTGCTCATCCGCATCGACACGAAGGCCGGCCATGGCGCAGGCAAGCCGACGAGCAAACTGATCGAGGAAGTGGCCGACCGTTGGGGCTTTTTGACGAAGGCACTCAACGTGGACGTCGCGCCTGCCGTGGCGGGCGGCGCGGAGTGATATAAGCTGGCGTGATCCCCGCTGTCATCGGTTGCAATATGACAGCGGGAAGACATCACGAGAACATATCACAGAGATCGGAAAAGGAAATTGGATTGATATCTGCTGTCGGCGTACACTGCATTCATTGCTGAACGACATGATGAATGGAGCTGATATGAATGCCACGACGACGATCTCGACCTCGAGCCGCCCTGCCGCTGAAACCAAGTTTGGCCGCCTGTTCCGCGCATTCTGCCAGGAAGCCCGCCGCGCCATCGAACTGGTCGGCGCTTCGTACCGCTACGGTCCGCCGCTGTAAGCGCGAACCACATTGGCAGCACCGGCGCCCAGGCGCCCGCGAACAGACCCCGCCGTGTGCGGGGTTTTTACTTTGGTTACATCGTCCACTTCAACATCAGGCTCGGCGAGTGCCGCGAGTAATGCTGGCCGTTGAGCTTGTAGCGATGCATTTCGGAACGCAGTCCCAATTGCCACGCACCCTTGTTATCCAGCTCCCACAACAGCTCAGGCCTGAGGAAGACTTCAGTGCCATTGTCTCCCGTGCCGTTTACGAGCGATAACAGGTTGAAGTGGAATGTTTGGCCGGCGATGGGGAGTGCGTTCGACATCAGAACGGATCGCCAGAGCCATTCGCCATGATAAAAGTTCGTATTTCGACGCAGCACGCCAGATTCAAAGTAGGCGAACCCCGGCACGTTGAAATTCAATGAGATGCCGTGGTTGTAGGAGCGGAAGTCGGCGTAGCTGGCACGCTCGTAGCGCGCGATAAGTGAAATATCGGTGACAGGTCCGAATGCAAGATCACGGCCGGTCAGTTTGCCAAGACTTAGGCGGGGATTGAAGACCATCAGCTGCTGGAAGCTGCCGTTGGCGCCAAACGAACCTGCGCCGGCACCGCCGACGCTGTCGCCATGGAAGACTTCAGCGTCGACATACACGTCGCCGTACTTGTAACCGCCAAAATATTCAAACTGATATGTGGCGAGGTGTTCGTTTTCGGTGCCCGTGCCCAGGACGGGGTCGGCTTTGGCATCCTTCGTGTAGAGCGCGGTCAGGCTGGCCACCTGGAACTCGGCGGCCGCCGTCACTGCGGCGCCGTTCATCAGGGCGGCAACCACGATGACGCGTGCCGCGCAATGCTTCGTACTCATATTGTCTCCATCCAGGCCTGGGCCACGGGGCTTGGCCTGTGTTGTGGTGTCAGTGGTGCCCGGACTGCCGAAGCAACACCGGGCGAAGGGAATCAGGCAGGAACAGCTTCCTGGACGCCCTTGTCGAGCAGCGGGTTCCCGGCCTGGGCAAGGTGGAGCGCGGCCTCGGCGGGCGCGGCATCGCGCAATTGCTTGTGCACAATGCCGTCCTGCATGACCATGGCGATGCGGGACGGCTCGGTCAGGATGCGCAGGTCCTGCAACGGGTCGCCATCGACCATCACAAGGTCGGCGATGTAGCCGGGCCGGATCTGGCCAAGTTCGTCGCCGCGCATCATGATTTCACCGCCCAGCCGGGTTGCGGACACCAGTGCTTCGCTTGGCGTCATGCCGATGTAGTCGACGAAATACTGCAGGTCATTGGCATTGGTCCCATGCGGCATCCAGGCAAACCCGTAATCCCCGCCGGGCAGTACCCGGATGCCGCGCTTGTGCATCTTGCTCAGCGATTCTGCGGCGGCTTCGAGTTCGCGCCGGTAGCCCATTGTTTCCGCCACCTCGGGTGTGATGCCGTATTCGGAGGCGTGGAAGCTGGTGCGTACCAGCCAACCAATCCCTGGTGCGACAAAATGCCTGTCCTTGTTCGCTTCGAGCATGTCGAGCGCTTCTTCGTCGGCAAAGCTGGCATGGAAGACCAGTTCGATGCCATGGCGGACGCACTGTTTGACCGACTCGCTCGAACGCGCATGGGCCGCCACGCGTTTGCCGTAGCGCCTGGCTTCGGTCGTGAGCATGACGATTTCTTCTTCGGAGACAGGCGACAATTCCGCCGGAATCCCGGCGATGTATTCGCCCGACAGGTTGATCTTCAAATGGTCGACGCCATACTTCACGAACATGCGCACGGCCTTGCGCACTTCCTCCGGTCCGCTGACGATGTGGCCGAAGCTGAGTTCAGGAAAAGGCAGGTGCGGCAGGGTCATGTCCCCCAGCCCACCCAGGGTCGTGATCTCCTGGCTGCCCGCCAGGTAGCGCGGGCCAGGACAGTGACCGGCACGGATGGCATTGCGCAGCACGACGTCCAGGCGAGCCTTCGCGGCGGCCGCACCGATTGCCGATGTCCAACCCATGTCGAGGTAACGCTTGGCGACCTCGACGCACCAGAGGATGTGCTCCTCGGGCGGCATCATCTGGATCGCGGCCAGGGTCGGCTGGTCGTTCCAGGAAAAATGGGTATGTGCTTCCGTCATGCCCGGCATCAGGAACTTGCCCTTGCCGTCGATGACCTGGTCCGCATGTCCGACGATCTTGTTCGGAAAGCGTGCCACGTCGACGATACGGTTTCCTTCTATGAGGACTTCACCGTTGAATACTTGCCCACCGCTGCCATCGAAAATCGCAACGTTGGTAATTGCCGTCTTTTTCATGTCTGTCTCCTCGGCGCCCCGGAAGGGCTTAATTGGCGGGACGTAAAAATTGATCGAGCTCGCGCGCACATTCCAGCGGCTTCTCGAATGGGGTCCAGTGACCGCAGCCGGCCAGCACGACCATGCGGCTGCCTTCGATGCGCCCCGCCATGGCGTCGACGGCGGCAGGCGGCGCCACACCATCCTGGTCGCCAGTCACCAGCAGGGTCGGCACCTTGATCTGGTCGATCGGCGCCGCTTGCGCGCCGGCGAGTGCGGCGCAGCTCTGCGCATACCCGTGCGGCGTCTGGCGCATCACGCTCTCGCGCACCAGTGCCAGAACGGCGGGTCGGGTTTCCCGGGTTTCGCGCGACGTCGCAGCCGCCACGATGGCGTCGGCGATTTCCTGGAGGGCCGCGATACCCCCCGTCGCCGATTTGTCGGCCCGCGCCAGGATGCCGGGGCGTCCCGCATCCGGCGGGCACAGCAGCGGGCCGAACAACGCAAGCCCCGTGACCAGCGACGGATTCCGGGTCGCGACGTGCTGGCAGACGATGGTGCCCATCGAATGTCCCAGGAACACGGCTGCGGTGACGTCAAGGTGGCGGCATACGGCCTCCACGGCATCCGCCATGCTGCCGATGCTGAGCTCGCCGGCAATGCTTGCCGAGCGGCCGCTCCCGGGCAGGTCGATGCGGACGATCCTGCGGCCCCGCAGGGCCGGCAACAGCGGTGTCCAGGTATTGCTGGTTCCGCCCAGGCCGTGCACGCAGACGATGGCAGGGCCATCGCCCTCGACTTCGACGGCCAGGCCTTCGATCAGGTGAGTCGTCATGGCCGCTCCTTATGCGAACCTGTTTTCGATCGCGCCGATGCCATCGACCTCGATCCGCACGACATCGCCTGCCGAGAGGAAGCGCGGCGGCTTCATCCCCATGCCCACGCCGGCCGGGGTGCCGGTCGCGATCACGTCGCCGGGGTAGAGGGTGATGCCGCGCGAGATGGTTTCGATCAAGGTCGGGATATCGAAGATCAGGTTTTCGGTCGGGCCTTCCTGGCGCAGTTCGCCGTTGACCCAGCAGCGCACGCGCGTGCTGGTACCGTCGAGCTGGTCGGCGGTGACGATCCACGGGCCCATCGGGCAGAAGGTATCGAAGGACTTGCCCATGTCCCACTGCTGGTGGCGCATCTGGACGTCGCGGGCCGTGATGTCGTTGACGACGGTGTAGCCGAACACGTGTTCCATCGCATTCGCGCGTGAAATGTTCTTGCCGCCCTTGCCGATGACGACCGCCAGCTCGGCTTCGTAGTCGATCTGTTCGGAAATCGCGGCGCCCGGCAGCGTGATGTCGTCGGTCGGGCCGACCACGCATTCCGGCACCTTGGTGAAGACGATCGGCCACGATTCCGGGTTGGCATCGTTGTCCTTGAAGACGGACGTCTGCAATTCCTTGGCATGGGCATGGTAGTTCCGTCCGACGCACCAGAGATTACGGCGCGGCTTTGGCAACGGCGCCTCGATCCGGACCGAGGCGAGCGGCAGCGCCGGGCCCGACGCCGGCGGCAGCGCTTCGCCTTGTGCCAACAGTTCGATGACGGCAAGGACGCCGGTCGCGGCCACATTTTGCGGCAGGTCCAGCGCGGTGACCGACTGCCGGTCGTCGCTGACGAGTCCGACAAAACGGCGGCCGTCGAATTGATATGTTGCGAGTTGCATGTGATTCCTCCGAAAGGGGTCTTCGACTGCGCCTCATGCGCAGCAAGTGACCGTCCGGGGAGTCTACGAATGAAGAACAAGCATTGCTTATCGTGCGATGGGCGGGCTTATCAACGTATTCGGGCGCTTATCAATGCGTCTGATATATTTTCGACGAATGCCCGTCATCACTATCGCCGGCATTAAAATCGGATCACAAGATGACCGGAAAGACCGGCGAGGAGACATGCAATGGCAGAGGCATACGCATTCCGCGAAGGCGCGTTTGGCCAGGCGATCGTGCTGGAGGCGGGCAGCGACCTCGTTGCGCACTCCCATTCCGAATCGCAGATCGTGTTCTGGCTGGGTGGAGCAAAAGCCCGTGCCACCGTCGGGACCGAAACCGTGCTCTATGGCGAGAACACCGGTCTGGGGTCGAACGCCAACGAATCGCACGACATGGTCTTGCTCGACGAGAGCGGACCTGCGGTATTCCTGGTATTCATGATTTCACGAACCTGGCTGAACGAGCGGCGCCGCGTCACTGGCCGGCCCTTTGTTTTTCCTTCGCCCCGGATTCCGATCGACGCCGCATTGCGCCAGGCTTGCTGGCAGGTCCTCGATCTCATCTTCTCCGGAGACGAGTCACAGAACACGCTGGATGATTTGGTGGAACGGCTGATTATTGCCGCCATCGATGCGGTGACCCAGGCGCGCGCACCGGATGCCAAACCACTGCTACCGCCCCTGATCGATCATCGCCTGCGGGCGGCAATTGCACTGATGCGTACCCACGTCAGCGAAAAACTCGCGCTGGACGACATCGCCGCGCGCGTCGGGCTGTCGCGAGCCCATCTCTTTACGCTGTTCCGCGACCAGCTCAATACGACGCCCCAGGTCTTCTGGAGCGCCGTCAGGGTGGAAGAAGCCATGCGGCGCCTGATTCGCGAACGCGCATCGCTGACGAACGTCGCCCTGGATCTCGGCTTTTCGGCGCCGAGTAACTTTTCCCGGTTTTTCAAGGAACACACCGGGGTGTCGCCTTCCACCTTCCGCCGTGCGGCGAGCGGCGCGACGCCGGCAACCGTGACAGGGCTGGCGGGCTGAGCCCAAATACTTGCCTGGAAAAACCTTTTACCGGTGCACGACGACCAGCAACGCCTTCGCCTCCGTCTTCCCAGGATTCCGGATGACATGATTCTGGTCGGCCGGATAACGCGCCGTCGCGCCGTGCTTGATTTTTCGCTTCTCGGCCCCGACCTCTAGTTCCACCGTCCCAGTTACCACGGTCAAATGCTCGTTGGTACCAGGATCGTGCGCCTGCGACGCCAGTTCGCCGCCCGGCTGCAACGTCAGTTCATACCATTCATACTTGCCGGCAAGGTCCATCGGTCCCAGGATGCGCAGCGAGTAGCCGGCGTGGCTGCCGGGCAGGGTGGGGATTTCGTGGGCGTCGACGACACGGATCAGGTCGACCGGACGCACTTCGGACGACAGCAGTTCGCCGATCTGCACGCCGAGCGCATTGGCCAGGCGCCACGTGATGGCGATGGTAGGGTTGGCTTTTTCGCGTTCGATCTGCGACAGCATCGATTTCGAGACGCCGGCGATGCGCGACAGGTCTTCCAGGGTCAGGCCGCGTGCGAGTCGCAGCCGTTGCAGGGTGGCGCCGACTTCCGGCGGGGCACTGGTATTGTTGTTCATGGAGCTTGCTTGCCAAGTTCAATGGCTGGGAGTAATATTCAATATATTGAATTTCTGTTCGAAATATAGAACAAGTTCCATACATCGAACGAATCCACACTATACCATTCGCCAACGACAAGGACGAGGAAACATGAGCGATCAAGCATTCTATAGCGGCCTTCAGCAGAAACTCGACACGCTCAAGACCGAAGGCCTGTTCAAGCCCGAACGCGTGCTCGCCTCGCGCCAGGGCGCCGAAGTGGTCGCCGACGATGGCCGCACCCTGATCAACATGTGCGCCAACAACTACCTCGGCCTGTCGGGCGACATCGAGACCCAGAAGGCGGCCGAAGCCGCGCTGCAGAAATACGGCTACGGCCTGTCGTCCGTGCGCTTCATCTGCGGCACGCAGACGGTGCACAAGGAACTCGAGAAGAAGCTGTCGGAGTTCCTCGGCACGGAAGACACGATCCTGTACGCCGCCGCGTTCGACGCCAACGGCGGCGTGTTCGAACCGCTGTTCGACGAGAACGACGCGATCATCTCGGACGCCCTGAACCACGCCTCGATCATCGACGGCGTCCGCCTGTGCAAGGCTGCGCGCTACCGCTATGCCAACAACGACATGGCCGACCTGGAAAAGCAGCTGCAGGCCGCGACCGAGGCGGGCAAGCGCCACAAGATCATCGTCACGGACGGCGTGTTCTCGATGGACGGCACGATCGCGCAACTGGACAGGATCGTGGCGCTGGCCGAGAAGTACGGCGCGCTGACGATGATCGACGAGTCGCACGCCTCCGGCTTCATGGGCAGGACGGGCCGCGGCACGCACGAGCACTGCGGCGTGATCGGCAAGATCGACATCATCACGGGCACCCTCGGCAAGGCGCTGGGCGGCGCCATGGGCGGTTTCACGTCCGGCCGCAAGGAAGTCATCGAGACGCTGCGCCAGAAATCGCGTCCCTACCTGTTCTCGAACACGCTGGCGCCGATGATCGCGGGCGCGTCGCTCGCGGTGCTGGACCGCATCAGCAAGTCGACGGAACTGCGCGACCGCCTGCACGAGAACACCGCCCACTTCCGCCGTGAGATCGAGCGCATCGGCTTCACCATCAAGCCGGGCACGCACCCGGTGGTGCCGGTGATGCTGTTCGAGGCGCCCGTCGCGCAGAAATTCGCCGCCCGCATGTTCGAACTGGGCGTGCTGCTGTCGGGCTTCTTCTATCCCGTGGTGCCGATGGGCCAGGCGCGCGTGCGCGTGCAGCTGTCGGCCGCGCATACCCGCGAACAGCTGGACAAGGTACTGGGCGCGTTCGAACAGGCCGGCCGCGAACTGGGCATCATCAAGGCCGCCTGAACGGGGCGGCGGGATCATCGATCGACCGGATGCGCCGCCCACGAAGCGGGGCGCCGGGGACAGGCTCACGAAGCCGCAAAGAGTAAGGAACTCAGCATGGAACGCATCCTCATCATCGGCGCCAACGGCCAGATCGGCAGTGAACTGGTGACCGCCCTCGCGGCGCAGCACGGCGCGGCCAACGTGATCGCAGCGGATATCGGCACGGACAACGTCTACGGCGCCGCGCGCTACGTGCGCGTCGACGTGCTCGACAAGGACGCGGTGGCCAGCCTGATCGCCGACGAAGACGTCACCCAGGTGTACCAGCTGGCGGCGCTGCTGTCGGCCACGGGCGAAAAGGCGCCTTTGAAGGCGTGGACGCTGAACATGGACGGCCTGCTGAACATCCTCGAGATCGCGCGCGAGCGGGGAGAATCGGGCAAGCCGCTGAAGGTCTTCTGGCCGTCGTCGATCGCCGCGTTCGGCCCGAATACGCCGGCGGAAGCCACGCCGCAGACCACGATCATGGATCCGACGTCGATCTACGGCATCAGCAAGCTGGCCGGCGAGCGCCTGTGCGAGTACTACCATGCGAAATATGGCGTGGACGTGCGCAGCATCCGCTACCCCGGCATCATCAGCTACAAATCGCCTCCGGGCGGCGGCACGACGGACTACGCGATCGCCATCTTCCACGCGGCGCTGCGCGGCGAGACCTACGAATGCTTCCTCGGCCCGGAAACGACGCTGCCGATGATCTACATGCCGGACGCGATCCGCGCCACCATCGAGCTGATGGACGCGCCGGCGGAGCAGGTCGTCATCCGTTCCTCGTACAACGTGGCCGGCGTGTCGTTCAACCCGCGCGAACTGGCTGCCGCGATCCAGAAAAAACTGCCGGCCTTTCGCATCGCTTACCAGCCGGACAGCCGCCAGCAGATCGCCGATTCCTGGCCGAAGAGCCTGGACGACAGCCGCGCGACCGCGGACTGGGGCTGGAAGGCGCGCGTCGAGGTCGACGAGATGGTCGAGGACATGCTGGCCAATGTCGATGTCGGGTTGAGCAAGGCGGCTTGAGTACACTATGCGCATGTGTGGATTCACCATAAGTGGACAACATATGCACCGTCATTCCCGCGAAGGCGGGAATCCAAGCTGAGCTGGCATTGCCGATTCAGTATGGATTCCCGCTTCCGCGGGAATGACGCTTTTTGAGGGCAGCGTCCACGAGACGTTCGAACAGCCCCCTACACAACAAGGAGACAGCTCATGGACATGAGCGTATTTGACCTTTTCAAGATCGGCATCGGCCCATCCAGCTCGCACACCGTCGGCCCGATGGTGGCCGCGCGCCGCTTCCTCATCGAATGCGGTCCGCTGGACGACGCGGTCGGCGTCGAAGCGCATTTATACGGTTCGCTGGCGCTGACGGGCATCGGCCACGCCACCGACAAGGCCGTAATCCTCGGCCTGATGGGCGAGACGCCGCAGGACGTGGATCCGGACACGGTCGAGAACAAGCTCGCGGAAGCGGAACTGGACGGCGTGCTGAACCTGCTCGGCGTAAAACCCGTGCCGTTCGCCCGCGGCACGGGCCTCGTATGGCACAAGCAGTCGACGTTGCCGGGCCACCCGAACGGCATGCGCTTCATCCTGAAACTGGCGGACGGCAGCGTCATCGAACGGATCTATTACTCGATCGGCGGCGGGTTCATCACGGCCCCCGGCGAAACGCAGGCGGCGCGCGAGACGGTCGCGGTGCCGTTCCCGTTCTCCACGATGCGCGAGCTGCTGGAGCAGGGCACCCGCGACGGCCTGACGATTCCCGCCATGCTGCGCGCCAACGAGTGCGCGCGCATGACGAACGACGCGCTGGAGGCGGGCCTGGACCGCATCTGGGAAGTGATGCGCGGCTGCATCGAGCATGGTCTCGTCACGGAAGGGGAGCTGCCGGGCGGCCTGAACGTCAAGCGCCGCGCCGCGAAGCTGTGGCGCCAGGAGCAGGCGGGACGCAATGCGACGAACCACCTGCCGCACGACGCGGTCAACCAGGTCAGCCTGTATGCGATGGCCGTCAACGAAGAAAACGCGGCCGGCGGCCGGGTGGTGACGGCGCCGACGAACGGCGCGGCCGGCATCATTCCGGCCGTGCTGCGCTACTACGCCGAGGATTGCCGCCCGAGCGACGCACGGCGCGGCATCCACGATTTCCTGCTGACGGCGGCCGCGATCGGCATGCTGTGCAAGAAGAACGCGTCCATCTCGGGCGCCGAGATCGGGTGCCAGGGCGAGGTGGGCGTCGCGTGCGCGATGGCGGCGGCGGGCCTCGTCGCGGCGCTGGGCGGGTCCAACGGCCAGATCGAAAACGCGGCCGAGATCGGCATCGAACACCATCTCGGCATGACGTGCGACCCGATCGGCGGCCTCGTGCAGATCCCGTGCATCGAGCGCAACGGCATGGGTGCGATCAAGGCCATCACGGCGGCGTCGCTGGCGATGAAGGGCGATGGGACGCACTTCGTCAGCCTGGACGACGTCATCGAGACGATGCGCCAGACTGGCTTAGACATGCAGGCCAAGTACAAGGAGACGTCGCTGGGTGGTCTGGCGATCCATGTGGTGACGGTGAATCACGCCGCATGCTGATGCAAACGGTGGGCTTTCCTGCCCACCGCATTGCAGTGCATCATTTTCCAACGAAATAACAAAACAATATTCGGTAAAAAGACAATATTGCTCGTCCGGACTATAATAAATATCCAACGCCAGCCAACTCCGATCTTTTCTACCGTATGCAATATGTGTCCACCCGCGCAACGAGCGCGTCCGCAGCACGTAATCCCCAACACTTTTCCGACATCCTGCTGGGCGGCCTGGCGCCGGACGGCGGGTTGTATCTGCCCGAACAGTACCCGCAGGTAACCGGCGCCGAGCTCGACGCCTGGCGCACCCTGTCGTACGCGGAACTCGCGTACGAGATCCTGCGCAAGTTCGCGACCGACATTCCGGACGCCGACCTGAAGGCCCTGACGGCGAAGACGTACACCCCCGAGGTCTACCGGAACGCCCGCGCCGACGAGTCCGCAAGCCAGATCACGCCGCTGCGCGTGCTGGAACAGTCGCCGGAGCGCACGCTGATCCTGCAAGGCCTGTCGAACGGTCCGACGCTGGCCTTCAAGGACATGGCGATGCAGTTGCTGGGCAACCTGTTCGAATACGCGCTGGCGAAGAACGGCGACGAGCTGAACATCTTTGGCGCCACGTCCGGCGACACGGGCAGCGCGGCCGAATACGCGATGCGCGGCAAGCGCGGCATCCGCGTGTTCATGCTGTCGCCGCACAAGAAGATGAGCGCGTTCCAGACCGCGCAGATGTTCAGCCTGCAGGACCCGAACATCTTCAACATCGCCGTCGAAGGCGTGTTCGACGATTGCCAGGACATGGTCAAGGCCGTGTCGAACGACCTCGAATTCAAGGTCCGCCAGAAGATCGGCACCGTGAATTCGATCAACTGGGCGCGCGTCGTCGCGCAGGTCGTGTACTACTTCCGCGGCTACCTCAGCGCGACGACGTCGAACGACCAGAAAGTGTCGTTCACCGTCCCGTCGGGCAACTTCGGCAATATCTGCGCCGGCCACATTGCGCGCATGATGGGCCTGCCGATCGCGAAGCTGGTCGTCGCGACGAACGAAAACAATGTGCTGGACGAATTCTTCCGCACCGGCGTGTACCGCGTCCGTAAATCGTCCGAGACGTACCACACGTCGAGCCCGTCGATGGACATCTCGAAGGCATCGAACTTCGAGCGCTTCGTGTACGACCTCGTCGGCCGCGACGCGGACCGCACGCATGCGCTGTTCCGCAAGGTCGACACGCACGGCGGCTTCGACCTGTCCGGCGCGCCGGGCAGCGACGGCGACGAGTTCAATCTGGTGGCCAACTACGGCTTCCAGTCGGGCTGCTCGACGCACGAAGACCGCCTCGCGACGATCCGCGACGTGTTCGACGACTACGGCATCACCATCGACACGCACACGGCCGACGGCATCAAGGTCGCGCGCGAACACGTGGAGCCGGGCGTGCCGATGATCGTGCTGGAGACGGCACTGGCCGCCAAGTTCAACGAGACGATCCTGGAAGCGCTGGGCACCGACGCCGCGCGTCCGGCCGGCTTCGAGGACATCGAGTCGCTGCCGCAGCGCTTCGTCGTCATGCAGCCGAACGTCGCCGAGATGAAGCAGTTCATCGCGGCGCACACGGGGCTGGACAAGTGAACCAGCCGGCACGCAAGCCCCTGATGCCGGTGCGGGAAGCGCTGGATTTCCTGCTGGCGGCGGCACGTGCCGTCGACGGCGTCGAGGAAGTCGACACGCTCGCCGCCAACGGCCGCGTGCTCGCCGTCGACCAGGTGTCGGGCTTGAACGTGCCGTCCGCGGACAACACGCAGATGGATGGTTACGCCGTCCGCGCGGCCGATTGCGCGAGCGGCTCGGCCACCTTGCGCATCGCCCAGCGCATTCCGGCCGGTACGGTGGGCCAGAAGCTGGAGCCGGGCACCGCCGCCCGCATCTTCACGGGCGCACTGATTCCGGAAGGCGCGGATGCCGTCGTGATGCAGGAGCAGTGTGAAGCTGACGGCGACCAGGTCACCGTGAAGCACACGCCGCAGCCGGGCGAATGGATCCGCCGCACCGGCGAGGACATCGTCGCGGGCAGCGTGATCCTGCCGGCCGGTACGCGGCTGCGCGGCCAGGAGCTGGGACTGGCGGCTTCCGTCGGCGTCGCGCGCCTGCCTGTGCGCCGGCGCGTGCGCGTGGCCGTGTTCTTCACGGGCGACGAACTGGCGATGCCGGGCGAGCCGCTGGCGCCGGGCGCCATCTACAACTCGAACCGGTTTACCTTGCGCGGCCTGCTGGAAAACCTCGGCTGCGAGATCAGCGACTACGGCATCGTGCCCGATTCGCTGCAGGCCACGCGCGACACCCTGCGTGCCGCGGCCGCACAGCACGACCTGATCATCACGTCGGGCGGCGTCTCCGTCGGCGAGGAGGACCACATCAAGCCGGCCGTGGAAGCGGAAGGGCGCCTGAACATGTGGCAGATCGCCGTCAAGCCGGGCAAGCCGCTCGCGTTCGGCGAAGTGCATCGCGATGGCCAGGGCAGTGCGTTCTTCCTCGGCCTCCCGGGCAATCCGGTCTCGAGCTTCATCACGTTCCTGCTGTTCGTGCGGCCGTTCCTGCTGCGCCTGCAGGGCGTGACGGGTGCTGCTGCACCGAAGGCGATTCCGCTGCGCGCGGATTTCGACTGGACGAAGCCGGACCGCCGCAATGAATTCCTGCGCGCCCGCATCAACGACGCCGGCGGGCTGGACCTGTTCCCGAACCAGGGCTCCGGCGTGCTCACGTCGACGGTATGGGCCGACGGCCTGATCGACAATCCGCCGGGCCAGGCGATCGCGAAGGGCGACATCGTGCGCTTCATTCCGTTCGCGTCGCTGCAGTACTGAGAGATGTCATGAAGATCAATTTGAAATTCTTTGCCAGCGTGCGTGAAGCCGTCGGCAGTTCGGGCGAGTCGGTCGACCTGCCGGCGGACGTGGCGACCGTGGGCGCCGTGCGCGATTTCCTGATCGCCCGCGGCGGCGCATGGGCGGACGCCCTCGCGCACGAGCGTGCGCTGCGCATGGCGTTCAACCATGTGATGTGCGAGCCGGGGATGCCGGTGCAGGAAGGCGGGGAAGTGGCGTTCTTCCCGCCGGTTACTGGCGGCTAAATGGCACAGCTGTAACGGCCGCTACTGCCGAACAACGTCGCCCCCGCGCAGGCGGGGGCCCAATTTAAGCCTGCAGTACTGCACGCTTAACGGCGACGCTACGGAATTGGGTTCCCGCCTTCGCGGGAACGACGGTTTTGCTTTGCGTGGTCGCTCAGACGATCGTCTTCTCCGCCAACGCCAGCAATTTCGCGCAATTGGCATTGCGCTCGCCATAGTCGCGCCACGCGGTGGCGCGCGCGAGCTCCTGCCATTTGCGCAGCGAGTCCTGGCTCAGGTCCACGGTACGGCCGCCGGCACCCTGGAACAGCGCGGCCACGGCCGCGTCGTCCTGCTGGGCCGACTTGCGCGCGAACGCTTCCAGGTCGGCGCCCACGGACAGCAGCACGGCCTGCTGGTCTTTCGGCAGGCGCTCGAAGGCGGCGCGCGACATCAGCAGCGGCTCCAGCATGAACCAGTACGTGCCGCCGCGCGCGGTCGTCACGGACTTGCTCACTTCATCGAGCCGGAACGAGATCAGCGACGAGGACGAGGTCATTGCCGCGTCGAGCTGGCCCTTTTCCATCGCGCTCTTGATGTCGTTCGACGGCATCGAGACGACGGTGGCGCCGGCTTCCTTGAGGATCATGTCCATTTCGGGCGAGCCGCCGCGCACCTTCAGGCCGGCGGCGTCCTCGGGGTCGACGATCGGCTTCCCGCGCGACGCCATGCCGCCCGCCTGCCAGATCCAGCTCAGCATGATCAAGCCCTTGTCGGCCAGCATGCGGTTGAATTCCTTGCCGATCTCTTCGTTTTTCCAGGCATAACCCTGCTCGTACGACGTGACGAGGCCGGGCATCAGGCCGATGTTCACTTCGGGCAGGTCGGCACCGGCGTACGACAGCGGCACCAGCGAGATGTCGAGCGCGCCCTTGGCCAGCGCGGGGATCTGCGCATCGCTCTTCATGAGGGTCGAGCGCGGGTAGATCGAGAATTTGACTCTTCCTTTGGTCCGCCGTTCCGTCTCGGCCGCGAACATGCGGCACAGGCGGTCGCGGAAATCACCTTCGGCGACACTGCCGCCGGGGAATTGATGGGAAATCTTGAGGTTCGTGGGCTGGGCCCATGCAGCGTGCAACAAGAGCGGACTGGCCGCAATTCCAACCAGCATTGTCCTACGGGTGATAACCGACATACACATCCTCCAAGATGATATTGCGGACTACCTTACGAATCGTGGACGCCTCTTGACGACCGCCTTGGGCGTACATCGTTCGAGCTTTTTACATTTTGTAGCCTATAAGAATAGGCTCAGCAGTTTGCTTGTCAAGAAAATATTGCGCCAAAAAACCATGCGGCGCAGCATAAAGACAGGCCGAAAAAGAGCGGAATGAAGGGCGCAGTATCGCGGCGCAGAGTCGAACCGGTTTGCGCTGGATCTGAAGTGCGGCGTGCTGCGACGCCGCGAATGTTACGCAGATGGCCGGACGGTCGCCGGCGTTTTTTGACAGACCATGCAAGGCGCGTCATGCGCCGTGCATGACAGGAAGGATCAGCGGGCGGGGAACGGATACGTGGCCGGGCTCACGTTGCCGTCCCTGTCGACGGCCTGCACGCCGAACAGCAGGTTGTCCTTCGACAGGTCGACGCGGTACGTCGTGACGTTGCCGACGAATTTCGAGCCCTGCCACTGCGGTGCCGTCGTGTCGCGCCACACGATGCGGTAGCCGGCCAGGTCGGGTTCCGTGTTCGCCTTCCACACGAGGTCCGTGCCGTTGTCGAGGTTCGCCGTTTTCACCTTGACGTCCTGCGGGGCGGCCGGCGCCAGCGCGAGCGATGCCAGCGACGCCGCGTTCACCCGCGCGACCTGGGCCACGTACTCCGGATCGACGTATTCGACGAGATCGCCGATCTTCTTGCCGTTTTCCGTCCGCAGGTCCTGGTGCTGGTGGTTGAAGTCCTCGTGCGGTTCCGTGAAGCGCACGGCCGCGTAGCCGGCGTCGAGGAACGGGCTGTGGTCGCCGCCGCGCAGGTAGCGGTCGCGCCGGTAGATGATGTTCACCTTGAAGTCCGGGACATAGCGCTCGCCCGTCTCCTTGACGTGGCGCGCCAGCTGGCGCGTGATCGAGTCGTTCTCGCCGCCCGTCTGGAGCAAGGTGCGCAGCGCCGGCGTCGTCTCCTTCACGGGCGGGACGCCTTCCGCGAACAGGCGCACTTCCGCGTTATCCAGCTTGCCGTTCTCGTCGTGCGAGCTGCCGATGATGTCGTTATTGAGCATGCCCGCGATGTTCATGCCGGCCGCTTTCGCCTTCGCCGCGTAGTCGCCGGAGCCGTACAGGCCTTGCTCTTCCGCCGCGACGGTCATGAACACGAGCGAGGCGTCGAACTTGTGGCGCGACATCACGCACGCCATCTCGATGACGGCCGCGGTGCCGGAGGCGTCGTCGTTGGCGCCCGGCGCGTCGGCCGTGTAATTCATCACGTCGGTCACGCGCGAATCGTAATGGCCGCTGACGACGTAGTAGCGATCCTTCGATGCCGCCTGCGTGCCGGGCAGGGTCGCCACCACGTTGACGATTTCGGTCGGGCGCGAGATGCGGTTGGCGACGGGGTGGACGTGGCTCTGGAACTGCACGTCCAGCTTGCCGGCGCCGCAGCGTTCCAGTTCGGCCTTGATCCAGCGCCGCGCCGCGCCGATGCCGCGCGTGCTTGACTCCGTCTCGGACATCGTGTGGCGCGTGCCGAAGCTCACGAGTTTTTCCACGTAGGCGTGGATGCGCTGCGGCGAGATCTCGCGCACGATGGCGTCGACGTCGGCCTGGCGCGCGGGCAGCGTGGCGTCCGTGAGCGGCGCGGCGTGGACGCCGGCGCCGAGCAGCAGCAGGATGGGGAGGGTGGTCTTGTGAACGGGGTGCATGGGACTCCTTGCCGGTTGGGCTTTTTGTATGAAGGGCGACGTGCGGATGCGCGGGCGTCGCCGCCATGCACTGTACCCGACGGCGGCAAACCGGGAAATCTTTACACCGTCACGTCTTGGACCAGCGCCGCAGCATGGCGAGGATGACGAGGGCGAACAACGTGGACAGCAGTGCCGTCGCTTCGCGGCCCATGCCCGCCGCGACGCCGAGTGCGGCCGTGAGCCAGATGCTGGCCGCCGTCGTGAGGCCGCGCACGTCGTTGCGGTCCCGTTGCTTGAGGATCGCGCCGGCCCCGAGGAAGCCGATGCCGGCCGTGACGCCCTGCAGCACGCGCGACAGGTCTTCCATCTTCATGCCGGCCTGCAGCGGAATCAGCACGAACAGCGCGGAGCCCAGCGACACGAGCATGTGCGTGCGCAGGCCCGCGGGCGCGCCGACGGATTCGCGCTCCCAGCCCAGCACCCCGCCGAGCACCACCGCCACCAGCAGGCGCACGACGATGCGCACGATGCCCGCGCCGTCGCCGATGTCGGTGAATTCCTCGCGTACCGTGCTCCACACGTCGTCCCAGGTCATGCCGTCTCCTCTCTGCCGATGAGCGTCATGATGCCAGCCCGGGCCGCTCGGCGGCGCACGGCCGCGCGCTCATAACGTGCCGAGGAACGTACGGATCGCGGCGGTGACGGCCTGCGGCTGGTCGAACATCGCGAAGTGGCGCGCCGGCGCGACCGTCACCACCTGCAGCTTCGGCGTGCCTTCCATCAGCGCGCGGTAGTAGTCGGCCTTGGCGGCGGGCGTGAGGCCCTGCTGGCTGCTGTCCAGGTCCAGGTAGGGCACGATGGCCAGCACCGGCGCCTGGATCGATTTCAGGCCGGGGCGCAGGTCCACGGTCACCACGTCGGCGGCCCAGGTGCCGACGGACGCCGGATCGCTGCGCGCCGTCAGCTGGGCCAGCGCATCGGCCCTGGCCATGTCCATCACGCCGATCGTACGCATATAGCCCTGCTGCTGTTGCGCGAACCGGTCCGGGGCCTGCGTGCCGACCTGGGCGCGCATCCGCTCGGCGAACTGGGCGCGCTGGGGCGGCGTCATGTCTTCCGCGCCGGGCATCACGGGCAGGCCGTCGATGCTGACGATGCCGCCGACCAGCGCCGGCTTGTCCTCGGCGACCGCGAGCGCGAGGATGCCGCCCAGGCTGTGGCCCACGATGACGGGTTTCTCGAGCCGGCGGCTCGCGATCAGTTCCTCGACCGCGGCGCGCGCCGCGGCGAACGGGGCCGGGCCGGCCGGCGGGCGGCCGTCGAAGCCGGGCAGGGTCAGTACGTAGACCGCGTGGTCGGGCGCGAATGCGCGGATCGTGTCCTGCCACACCCAGCTGCCGCTCGCCAGGCCGGGGATCAGGATCAGCGGGCGTCCCTTGCCGCCATGGCGTTCGACCAGCACGCCGCCCACGTCGAAGCGCTCGGCCGGCGCGATGGTGGCGGCGAAGCGGTTCGGTGCCGGCGCGGCGTCGGCGGCGCGGCTGTGGTGGCCGGCGCTCATGCACAGCGTGACGGCGATGGCGGCGAATAGGGCTTTGTTGCGGAAGATGTTCATGCGGTCTCCTGGTCCGGGAAGAAGATGGTTTCGATCGGTTGTTCGAAGAGTTTCGCGAGCGCGAAGGCCAGCGGCAGGCTCGGGTCGTAGCGGCCCGTCTCGATGGCGATGACGGTCTGGCGCGAGACATCCAGCAGCTCGGCCAGGTGCGCCTGGCTCCAGCCGCGCGCCGCGCGCAGGTCGCGGATGGTGTTCTTCATGACTGGAGTGCCCGGCGTGCGGCCAGACCGCGCACGAGGCTCGCGACACCCCAGCTGGCACCCATGACCATCCAGACGCTGAACATCGACAGCTTCGGGAAGCCCGCGGTTTCGAGGAAGCCGTAGCTGAATGTGACCGCGCCGGTGATCCCGAACGCGAGCGCCAGGGTCTCCAGCAGACGCATCCGCTGGTATTCGTCGATGCGCGCGACGTGGCGCGCGATGGCGCGGATCATCAGGCCGAAGCCGATCATCGGCGCCAGCAGCACGATGGTGCGCAGCAGGCCGTCGTCCATGGGGCGGCCGTAGCGGATCGACGCCACGAGCAGCACGACATACACGGCGATGGCCGTCCACAAATCGATGCGGTAGGCCCGGGCGACACGTTTCTCATGCATTGCATACCTCCTCATGTAAAGTATGCTTTACATCGTAGGCCGGCTCCGGATCGATGTCAAGCTTCCTTTACATCCATTTTTGGCGCTTGTTCGACTACAATGCTCGCCTCCGCGTTTTCTCGTTTCCCTCCCGCTACCGCCATGTCCCACCCCACCGAAACCCGTCCCCACGCCATCGTCATCGGCGGCGGCCCCGCCGGCCTGATGGCGGCCGAGATGCTGTCCGCGGGCGGCGCGCACGTGGACCTGTACGATGCGATGCCGTCCGTCGGCCGCAAATTCCTCCTGGCCGGCAAGGGCGGCATGAACATCACGCATGCGGAACCCTACGACGCGTTCATCGGGCGCTATGGCGCGCGCGCCGGCGCGGTGAAGCCGTGGGTGGACGCATTCCCACCGGCGCAGCTGCGCGAATGGATCCACGGACTGGGCGTCGACACGTTCGTCGGGACGTCGGGCCGCGTGTTTCCGACCGACATGAAGGCCGCGCCGCTGCTGCGCGCCTGGCTGCACCGGTTGCGCGAGGCGGGCGTCATGTTCCATATGCGCCACCGCTGGACCGGCTGGCGCGACGGTGCGCTGGCGTTCGACACGCCCGGCGGCACGACGACCGTGGATGCGTCGGGCGCCGCAACCGTGCTTGCCCTGGGCGGCGCGAGCTGGGCGCGGCTCGGGTCCGACGGTGCGTGGGTCCCGCTGCTCACCAACCGTGGTGTGGAGTTGGCGCCCCTCGTGCCGGCCAACTGCGGCTTCGACGCCGACTGGTCGGATCACTTCGCGGAGCGTCACGCCGGCGCGCCGCTGACAACGGTCGCGCTGGCGCTGGCGGGCGGCCCGTTCCGCAAGGGCCAGTTCGTCGTCACCGCGACCGGTATCGAGGGCAGCCTCGTGTACGCGCTGTCGGCCGGGATCCGCGACCGCATCGCGCAGGACGGCCAGGCGACCGTATTGCTGGACCTGTTGCCGGACCACGACCCGCAGCGTGTGCTGGACGAAGTGATGCGGCCGCGCGGCACGCGCTCGATGTCCAGCCATCTGCAAAGCCGTCTTGGCATCAAGGGCGTGAAATCGGGGCTGCTGCACGAGTGCCTGGGCAAGGCCGATTACGCCGACCCGTTGAAGGTGGCGCGGGCACTGAAGGCCCTGCCGCTCGTGTTGAAACGTCCGCGCCCGATCGACGAAGCGATCAGCAGCGCGGGCGGCGTGCGCTTCGACGCGCTCGACGGCGCCATGCTGCGCGCGCTCCCCGGCGTGTTCGTGGCCGGCGAGATGGTCGACTGGGAAGCGCCGACCGGCGGCTATCTGTTGACGGCCTGCTTCGGCAGCGGGCGCGCCGCGGGACGCGCGGCACTGGAGTGGCTGCTCAATCCCGCTTGTCGTCGAAGCTGACGGTCGCGCTGCCGTTGCGGCTGACGGAGCGTTCGTCCGGATTGCCGAACACGCGCGCCTCGCCGCTGCCGGTCAGGTCCGCATGCAGGCGCTTGCGGGCATACACGGCGCTGTCGCCGGAACCCTGCTGGGCGAGGTCGACCTCGTCGGCGCGCAGGTGGCGCGCATCCAGGTCGCCGGAGCCGCGCAGTTCGGCGTGCAGCGCGCGCGTCGAACCCACCAGCGTGAGGCGGCCGCTGCCGATGACGGCGGCATCCACCGTGTCGCTCGTCCCGCCCGTCAGTTCCATGTCGCCGTTGCCGTGGATCGCGGCCATGATCTCGCGGTAGCGGCCGTTGAAGCGCATGCGACCGGACCCGTCCAGTGCGACGTCGAGGTGGTCGCCGGCGAAGCCGCTCACGGTGTGCTCGCCGCTGCCGTTGATGCTGAGGGATTCGAGCGATGGCAGGGTGACGGTCACCTCGATCGGCGTGCGGTGGCGCAGCAGGATGCCGCGCGGGCCGATGTGCAGCATGTCGCCGTCGACGGTCGTGTCGATATTGGCCAGCAGGCGCTGCTCGCCGCGCACTTCGAGCGACGGCGCCGGACCCTGGCGCAGGGTGAGGTTGACGGGGCCGGACAGGTCGACCTTCGCAACAGCCTGGTCGAGCGGGCGGCGTTCCGTGGTGAGGAGGCGGCTGCCCGGGTTGGACGGGCCATTCGTGCCGTGGGCCCGCAGCATGCTGTAGGAGACGCCGATCAGCAGGAAGGCGATGACGAGCAGGGTGAAGCCGATCTTGAGTAACGCGCGCATGGTGGCCTCAGCTCCCCTTGAGCAGGGAACGGTTCATCTGGATGTAGCGCTTCAGGCCGATGAAGGTATAGCGCGTGATCACGAGGGACAGCAGGAACAGGGCGATCCCGCCCAGCACGAGGCCGAAGCCGAACAGGGTCTGCGTCGTGCGCGATTCCGCGTCCATTTCCGTGCTGATGCGCACCGTGCTGTCCGCGAGCGCCTCGGCGCCCCGTACCGCGCGCGAACGTTCGAGGCGGCTGCTCCGGCCGGCGTCGGCGTCCGGGTCCGCGGGCGGCAGCGGGTCCGCGATCTGCGGGCGCTCCTGCGTGACGTTGATCCCGTGGCTGCCGATCTCGATGCGCATCTGGCGTCCGCGCCCGTCGTCGTCGATGGTGACGAAGCGGCTCGGCCAGTCCAGTACGAGTTCGTTGGCGCCGGCCAGGCCGCTCGCCGTCGTCGCGATGCCGGCCAGGTAGAACGTCAGCGCGCACACGTACAGCGCGAACAGCAGCGCCGAGTAGACCATCGCCGGCACGATCATGAACAGGTTGAAGATGGCCAGGCCGACGGCGGAGACGGCCACGCGCAGCACGTTGGCCGGGTTCTTCTTCTCAGTGAACGCGTTCAGGTGGGCGTTGGCGCGCAGGGTCATGGCGATCTTCGTCGGATCGTCGAGCTCGCGCGCCACGTCCGGCTCGCCCCGTCCGGCGGCCACGCCGTCGACGAAGCGCTGCTCGTAATAGGCCAGCGTCTTGGCCTGGACGTCGGGAGGCAGGCCGAGCATGGCCCGCTTGAGCGCCTCGAGGTATTCCAGTTTGCCCATCGTTACTCCTGGCAGGGCCCTATTAATTTCGACCAAGCAACAGCATGGCATTCAGCGTCGGATCGGCCGCGCCGCCCGGGTGGACAAGGATGAGCGTCGCGGCCGCCACGACGGCCAGCAGGGCAAGGGTACGCAAGCCGAGATGGATATTCATTTGCATTTCCGCCAACACTTGTTTCGATGTTGACACTGTACGGATCCGGGATGGCGCGCGCCACCGGTGTGCGACAGGCTGCGGAATTCGCGGCGTAGGGCGCGCCCCGGCGGGATGACCGGCGGGCATGCATCAGCGTTTACTCCCTGTAATGACGGCCGCCGCGGCCACCCCGCTGCGCACGGCCGCCTCCAGCGTGGCGGGGTAGTCGCAAGCCGTATAGTCGCCCGCCAGCGCGAGCCCGGCCAGGCCCGTCGTGTTGGCCGGGCGGTCCAGCGCGGGCGTACACGCGAACGTGGCGCGCTTTTCCGTGATGACGCGGGTCCACTGGGGAGATGCCAGCGCCGGCTGCGCGAACGCGGCGGCCAACTGGGCCGCCACGCTGGCCGCCAGCGCTTCCTGGCCGATGTCCCCGGCCGGATCCGCGCTGCTGATCACGACGGCCAATAAACCGTCCTGGCCGGGATCGAGCTGGCCGCGGTCGAATACGAACTGGCCCCAGCGGTTATCGCGCGGCGCATCGGCCAGCGCGCAGAACGGCAGCGGCAGGCACACGCCGGCCGCGTATTGCAGGTACACGGTGGCGATCGGCTCGTAGTCCAGCGCATCGAGCCGGGAGACGATGCCGGCGGTGCCGTCGAGAGACCGCAGCAGGGCCGCTGCCTGCCAGGGTGGGGCCGCCAGCACGACGGCATCGAACGTGTGCGTGTCGGCACCCGCGCGTACGATCCACGTGCCACCGTCCGGGCTGAGCGCATCGATGCGGCGGCCCGTGTGCACGACGGCGCCGCGGCTTTCCAGGTAGCGGCGCGCCGCCTGCGGGAACAGGGCGTCCAGCAGCACGCGCGGGATCAGCATGTCGGATGCGGCCCGTTTCGCGCCCAGGCTGTCGCGCAACACGGCGAGAAACACCTGCGCCGATGCGCGTTCCGGCGGCGTGTTCAGCGCGGCGAGGCACAGCGGGCGCCACATCAGGCGATTCAGGCGTTCGGTCTGGTCGTAGCGGACGAGCAGTTCCGCCACGGTGCAATCGTTGTGCAGTTGCCAGCCCATCCAGCGGGCGGTCGTCTTGAAGCGGGCGAGGGCCAGCTTGTCGGCGCGGTCCAGGCCGCGGGCGCGCAGCAGCGCGACGAGCATGTGCAGCGGCGCGGGCAGGCGCGGCGCGACGAAGTCCATGCCCTCGTCGCCGGCCGGGTAGCGCATCTGCAGCGGCAGCCGCAACAGCGCCCGTTTCGGATCGACGCCCACGCGGCGCATCAGGCGCAACGTGTCCGTATAGGCGCCCAGCATGATGTGCTGGCCGTTGTCGAGCAGGCGCCCGTTCGTCTCGATGGCGCGGGCGCGGCCGCCCAGCGTACGGGCGGCTTCGAACAGGGTGACGTCGCAGCCCGCGTCCAGCAGGGCGACGGCCGCTGCGCAGCCGGCCCAGCCGCCGCCGACGACCGCGACCTGTCGCTTCTTATCCGCGGACATACGTCTTCCACGCGAGCCACAGCTTGCGCAGCGGCGTCAGGGAGATCTTCTGGGTGAGGACGTGGAAGCCGTCGCGCTCGATCTCGTCGAGCAGCGTGCGGTAGATGGCGGCCATCATGAGGCCGGGGCGCTGGGCGCGCCGGTCTTCCTTGGGCAGCAGCGCGAACGCGTCGTCGTACAGCTTCTGCGCGCGTTCGGCCTGGAATTTCATCAGCGCTTCGAATTTCTCGCTGTGGCGCGCGTTCAAAAGGTCGGCCGCCGTCACGTTGAATTGCTGCAGTTCGTTGACCGGCAGGTAGATGCGGCCCTTGCGCGCGTCTTCGCCCACGTCGCGGATGATGTTCGTGAGCTGGAACGCGAGGCCCAGCGTCTCCGCATACTTCAGCGTCTGCGGATTCGTGATGCCGAAGATGCTGGCCGACAGGATCCCGACGACGCCGGCCACGTGCCAGCAGTATTTCTTCAGGTTCGGGTAATCGAGGTAGCGCGACTGGTCGAGGTCCATCTCCATGCCGTCGATGATGGCCTGCAGGTGTTCCTGTTTCAGGTCGTACGGCTGGATGTGCGGCTTCAGCGCCAGCATCACGGGATGCGTGGGCGTGCCGCCGTACATCTGCGCGACCTCGTTGCGCCACCAGGCGAGTTTGATGCGCGCGACCGACTGGTCGGTCGCGTCGTCGACCGTGTCGTCGACTTCCCGGCAGAACGCGTACAGCGCCGTGATCGCCCTGCGCCGCTCGGGCGGCAGGAACAGGAAGCTGTAGTAGAAGCTGGAGCCGCTTTGCGCGGTCTTTTGTTGGCAGTATTCGTCGGGGGACATAATTTGGTTGTTATTGCGCGGAGCAAGTCCGCGATGGGGCAAGGCCGCTATATTAGTCGATGGGCGGCTACATAAGTATTGCGCGCCAGCCTACCGTGAGCCAGTCGAGGCGTTTCAGGCGCGGACGGCGCCGGAACACGTCGTAATCCACGCGTTCGATCGCTTCCAGGATGCGCAGGCCGCCCTGGACGACCATGCGCAACTCCCAACCGATGCGGCCCGGCAGGCGCGTGGCGAGCGGCGCACCATCCAGCATCAGCGCGCGCGCCCGGTCCACCTCGAAGCGCATCAGCGCGCGCCAGGCGGGTCCGGTGCGGCCCTGTTCGATGGCGTCCTGCGTCACGCCGTGGCGGCCCAGGTCGTCCAGCGGTATATAGATGCGGCCCTTGGCGATGTCGATGGCGACGTCCTGCCAGAAGTTGATCAACTGGAGGGACGTGCAAATGGCATCCGACTCGCGCAGGCTGGCCTGGTCGTCCACCCCGTACAGTCCCAGCATCAGGCGTCCGACGGGATCGGCCGAACGCCGGCAATAATCCAGCAGGTGCGGGAAATCCGGGTAGCGCGTCGTGACGACGTCCTGCTTGAAGGCCGAGAGCAGGTCGCGCAGCGGCTGGATCGGCAGTTGGTATTCCGCCAGTACGGCAGCGACGCGCCGGAACATCGGGTCATCCGGCGGCGTACCGGCCGCGATGCCGTCCAGCGCCGCCTCGTAGGCCCGCAGGGCGGCCAGGCGCTCGGCCGGGGCGGCGTCGCCCTCGTCGGCGAGGTCGTCAGCGCTGCGCGCGAACGCATAGATCGCCTCCACCGCGGGCACGAGGCGGCGGGGGAGGAGGATCGACGCGACAGGGAAGTTTTCGTAATGGTCGACGGCCATGTGACTCTGTAGATTGCTGACTCTAAAGTCATTTACTGGCGATAATTGCATGATTATAATTGCTAGGATAAATCCACGACAGTGCCTCGCCGTCCGGGCCGGGCCACCATGAGGAAACCAATGCGTGCTTTTCCGTTCGCCCTTCCTTTGACCCTGGTGCTGGCTGCGGTATCGCTCGCAGGGTGCTCCCGCAACGAGACCCCCTTCGATGACGTGCGCCCCGTGCGTGCCCTCACGCTGGCGACGGGCACGGTCGGCTCGTCCGCGGAATTTTCCGGGGACGTCCGGCCCCGTTACGAATCCCGCCTCGGTTTCCGCGTCGGCGGCAAGATCAGCGCCCGCAAGGTGGACGTGGGCACGGTCGTCAAGCGCGGCCAGGTACTGATGCAGCTGGATCCGCAAGACCTGCGCCTTGGCCAGGCCCAGGCCCAGGCGAACCTGCGCGCGGCGCAGACCAGTTACGAGCTCGCGCGCGCCGACCTGAAACGCTACCAGGACCTGCGCAGCCAGAACTTCGTCAGCCAGGCGGTGCTCGACCAGAAAGTGGCGGCCGCGCGCTCGGCGCAGGCGAGCATGGAGGCGGCCCGCGCCGCGTCGCGCGAGCAGGCCAACCAGACCGGTTACGCGAACCTCGAATCCGACGCGGATGGCGTCGTGACGGGCATCGACGCGGAAGTCGGCCAGGTCGTGCAGGCGGGCACGCCCGTCGTGCGCGTGGCGCGGACGGACGAGAAGGAGGTCGTGATCGGCGTGCCGGAAGACCAGGTCGACGAGTTGCGCAACGTGGGCGCCGTGAAGGTCAGGCTGTGGGCGGACCCTGGCCGCAGCATCGCCGGCAAGATCCGCGAGATCGCGCCGGTGGCCGATCCCGCCACGCGCACGTACACCGTGAAAGTGGCTATCCCGGCGCAGGAAGACATCCGCCTCGGCATGACTGCCGTCGTCCAGCTGGCGCATGCGAACACCGGCGCCGCGATCAAGGTGCCGCTGTCCGCGCTGTACCAGAACAAGGGCGCGACATCCGTCTGGGTGATCGAAAACGGCGCCGTGCACCTCGTGCCCGTGCAGGTGGGCGGCGTGTCCGGCAACGACGTGGTGCTGGCCGGCGGCGTGAAGCCGGGCCAGACCATCGTCACGGCGGGCGTCCACCTGCTCAAGCCGGGGCAGAAGGTCAAGGTGCTGGCGGCCGACGTCGCACGCCGCGGCGATGCCGAGGCGGAAGCGAATGGAGTCCCCAAATGAGAGGGTTCAACCTGTCGCGCTGGGCGCTGGAAAACATCCCGCTGACGCGCTACCTGATCGCCGCGCTGCTCATCGGCGGCATCCTCAGCTACGGCAAGCTGGGCCAGGACGAGGACCCGCCGTTCACGTTCCGCGTGATGGTCATGACGGCATACTGGCCGGGCGCCACGTCGGTGCAGATGGCCCAGCAGGTCGCCGACAAGCTCGAACAGAAGCTGCAGGAGACGCCGCACATCGACAAGCTGCGCAGCTTTTCCAAGCCGGGCGAGACGACGATCATCATCGAGCTGAAGGAATCGACGCCGCCGGCGGAGGTGCAGGGCGTCTGGTACCAGGTGCGCAAGAAGGTCGGCGACATCGCGGGGACCCTGCCGCCGGGGGTGATCGGGCCGTTCTTCAACGACGAATTCGGCGACACGTACGGCTCCATCTTCGCCCTGTCCGGCGACGGCTTTACGTATGCCGAGATGCGCGACTACGCCGATTTCGTGCGCCAGCAACTGCTCACCGTGCCGCTCGTGTCGAAAGTCGAGCAGTTCGGCGTGCAGCAGGAAAAAGTGAATATCCTGTTCTCGCAGCAGAAATTCGCGCAACTGGGCATCCCGTTCGAGCAGATCGTGAACCAGATCGCCACGCAGAACGGCATCGAATCGGCCGGCGTGCTCGTGACGCCGCTGGAAAACCTGCAGGTGCGGGTGACGGGCGGCCTGAAATCGGCCAGGCAGATCGAGGACCTGAGCCTGCGCGCAGGGAACACGACGTTCCGCCTCGGCGATTTCGCCACCGTGCAGCGCGCGTACGAAGATCCGCCGCACGACAAGATGCGCTTCAACGGCAAGGAAGTCATCGGCCTCGGCGTGTCGATGGAGAAGGGCGGCAATATCATCCAGCTAGGCAAAGGCCTGGAGCAGACGGTGGAACACATCCGGCGCCAGCTCCCGGTCGGCATCGAACTGGAGCGCGTGTCGAACCAGCCCGCCGCGGTCACGGCGTCCGTCAGCGAATTCATGCACAGCCTCATCGAGGCGGTCGTCGTCGTACTGGTCGTGTCGTTCGTCGCGCTGGGCCTGCACACGAAGCCGAAGCTGCGGCTGGACATGCGTCCCGGCCTGGTCGTCGCGCTGACGATTCCGCTCGTGTTGGCGATCACGTTCCTGTTCATGCGCGTGTTTGACATCTCGCTGCACAAGATCTCGCTGGGCGCGCTGATCATCGCACTGGGTCTGCTCGTCGATGACGCCATCATCGCCGTCGAGATGATGGTGCGGAAGATGGAGGAGGGCATGTCGCGCTTCGACGCGGCCACGTTCGCGTATACGTCGACCGCGTTCCCCATGCTGACCGGCACCCTGATCACGGCGGCGGGCTTCCTGCCGATCGGCCTCGCGAAATCGGCGGCCGGCGAGTACACGTTCTCGATGTTTTCCGTGAACGCGATCGCGCTGCTCGTGTCGTGGGTCGTTGCCGTCACGTTCACGCCCTATATCGGTTTCATCCTGCTGCGGGTAAAACCCCATGGTGACGGGCACCACGACGTGTTCGACTCGCCGATGTACCAGCGCTTCCGCCGCCTCGTCGACCGCTGTGTGGAATGGCGCAAGACGACGATCGTGCTGTCGCTGGCCGTGTTCTTCCTGGGCGTGTTCGGCTTCAAGTTCATCGAGAAGCAGTTCTTCCCGGATTCGAGCCGCCCCGAACTGATGGTCGAGATGTGGGCGCCGGAAGGCACGAGTTTCGCCGTCAACGAGGCGCTGGCGAAGAAATTCGAGGCCTTCGCCCGCGCGCAGCCGGAGACGGACAGCGTGACGTCGTACATCGGCACGGGCAGCCCGCGCTTCTACCTGCCGCTGGACCAGATCTTCCCGGCGTCGAACGTAGCGCAATTCGTCGTGCTGCCGAAGAACGTGCACCAGCGCGATGCCCTCAAGCGCAAGATCGAAGACAGGTTCAGGTCGGATTTCCCGGAAGTCAGGGGCCGCGTCAAACTGCTGCCGAACGGGCCGCCGGTGCCGTATCCCGTGCAGTTCCAGGTGATGGGGCCGGATATCGGCGTCGTGCGCAAGGTGGCCGACCAGGTCAAGGAGATCATGATCGCCAACCCGAACACGGTGGGCGTGAACGACAACTGGAACGAGTCCGTCAAGGTGCTGCGGCTGGAGCTGGACCAGGACAAGATGCGCGCGCTGGGCGTCACGTCCCAGACCGTGCGCCGCACGATCGCGACCCTGCTGTCGGGGACGACGGTCGGCCAGTTCCGCGAGAGTAACCGGCTGATCGACATCGTCGTGCGCCAGCCGCTGGACGAGCGCTCGAACATGTCCGTCCTCGCCAACACGAACGTGCCGACGCCGACCGGCAGGGCCGTGCCGCTGTCGCAGCTGGCGCGCATCGAATTCGTGTGGGAGCCGGGTGTCGTGCAGCGCTACGGGCGCGAGTGGGCGATCATGGTCCAGTCGGACGTCGTCGAAGGCGTGCAGGGGCCGACCGTGTCCGACCAGGTCAACGCGAAGCTGGAAGCGCTGCGCGCGAAGCTGCCGGCCGGCTACCGCATCAAGCTGGAAGGCGCGGCCGCGAACAGCTCGACGGCGGAAGACTCCATCTCGGCGAACGTGCCGCTGGTGCTCTTCATCGTCTTCACCCTCCTGATGCTGCAGCTGCACAGTTTTTCGCGCGCCGTGATGGTCTTCCTCACCGGGCCGCTGGGCATCGCGGGTGCCGCGATGGCGCTGCTGCTGTTCCATTCGCCGTTCGGTTTCGTCGCCAATCTCGGCGTGATCGCGCTGTTCGGCATGGTGGTGCGCAATTCCGTCATCCTCGTCGACCAGATCGAGAAGGACATCGCGGCCGGGCACCCCGCGTGGGAGGCGATCGTGGAAAGCGCCGTGCGGCGCTGCAGGCCGATCCTGCTGACGGCCGCCGCGGCGGCGCTGGCGATGATTCCGCTGTCCCGTTCCGTGTTCTGGGGGCCGATGGCGATCGCGATCATGGGCGGATTACTGGTCGCCACGGCGCTCACGCTGCTGTTCCTGCCGGCGCTGTATGCGGCATGGTTCCGCGTAAAGCGCCCCGTGCGCGAGAGGGCGGCTGTCGTAAATCCTTGAAATATCGGGCGATTTACTACGAATTAAAATGTGCCCAATCGTGTCAGAAAATCCAGTAAAATATCGGGTTGAAGTTGTAGCCCCTAGACATTGGATTCAGGGCGGCCGGTTTCGTTGTCGGGCGCCCTTTGTTTTTGTGGCAAGATCAGCAATCCTGCGCGAGGATGGCGAAATTGGTAGACGCACCAGGTTTAGGTCCTGACGCCAGCAATGGTGTAGGGGTTCGAGTCCCCTTCCTCGCACCACGAACAATTATTTTTTTGGACGATTTTTACAATGGCAACTGCAGTCGAAAACCTGGGTAAACTCGAGCGTCGCTTGACTCTCTCTTTTCCGCTGAGCGACGTACGTACGGAAGTTGAAAAGCGCCTCAAGAAGCAGGCCAAGACCGCACGTGCGCCGGGCTTCCGTCCGGGCAAGGTGCCACTGAAGATGGTCGCCGCACAATACGGCTACCAGATCGAATCCGACGTGCTGAACGACAAGGTCGGCCAGGCCTTTGGCGCCGCCGCCGACGAAGCCCAGCTGCGCGTTGCCGGCATGCCGAAAATCGAGCCGAAGCAGGATGCACCGGAAGGCATGCTGGCCTTCGACGCGACCTTCGAAGTCTACCCGGAAGTCACGCTGCCGGCGCTGGCCGACATCGAGATCGAAACGGTCAAGACCGACGTCACCGATGCCGAGATCGACAAGACCATCGATATCCTGCGCAAGCAGCGCGTGCACTACCACACCAAGGGCGAAGCCGGTGAGCACGGCGACGGCGGCGAGCCGGTCGCAGCGAACGGCGACCGCGTGACGGTCGACTTCGTCGGCGTCATCGACGGCGTCGAATTCCCGGGCGGTAAAGCCGAAGACTACGCGTTCGTGCTGGGCGAAGGCCGCATGCTGCCGGAATTCGAAGCCGCGACCGTCGGCCTGAAAGTGGGCGAGTCGAAGACCTTCCCGCTGGCGTTCCCGGAAGACTACCATGGCAAGGACGTGGCCGGTAAAACCGCCGAGTTCACCATCACGCTGAAGAAGCTGGAATGGGCGCACCTGCCGGAAGTCGACGGCGAGTTCGCCAAGTCGCTGGGCATCGAAGACGGCAGCATCGAAAAGATGCGCGAAGACATCAAGGTCAACCTGGAGCGTGAAGTCAACGCCCGCATCAAGGCCCGCAACAAGGAAGCCGTGATGGATGCGCTGGTCAAGCACACCGAGATGGACGTGCCGAAGGTCATGATCGAGCAGGATTCGCAGCGCCTGGCCGAGCAGACCCGCCAGGACATGGCCCAGCGCGGCATGGACGTGCAAAGCCTGCCGTTCCCGGCCGACCTGTTCGCCACCAAGGCCGAGCGCCGCGTGCGCCTGGGTCTGATCCTGTCGCAACTGGTCCAGGAAAACAACCTGCAGGCAACCCAAGAGCAGGTGAAAGCCCAGATCGAAGACTTCTCGCAGAGCTACGAAGACCCGAAGGAAGTCCTGAAGTACTACTACAGCGACCGTCGCCGCCTGGGCGAAGTGGAAGCTCTTGTATTGGAAGAAAACGTCGTTAACTATGTGCTCGGCAAGGCAAAGGTGACGACCAAGGACATCGCCTTTGACGAGCTGATGGGAAGCGCTGCTCAGGCTTAACTTCCTTGAGGAAGCCGTACGACGTTCCCGAGAGAAATCTGAGATAGTGCGGCTTCGTAACTTTTACAAAGGAATTGACAGGTATGAATCGTAATCCGGCATTGGATACCCAAGCCCTCGGCCTCGTGCCGATGGTGATCGAGCAGAGCGGCCGCGGCGAGCGCGCCTACGACATCTACTCGCGCCTGCTGAAGGAGCGCGTGATTTTCCTGGTCGGTCCTGTCAACGACCAGATGGCCAACCTCATCGTGGCCCAGCTGCTGTTCCTGGAGAGCGAGAATCCGGACAAGGACATCTCGCTGTACATCAACTCGCCGGGTGGTTCCGTGTCGGCCGGCCTCGCCATCTTCGACACGATGAACTTCATCAAGCCCGACGTGTCGACCCTGTGCACCGGCCTGGCCGCCTCGATGGGCGCGTTCCTGCTGGCGGCCGGGGCCAAGGGCAAGCGCTTCTCGCTGCCGAACTCGCGTGTCATGATCCACCAGCCGTCCGGTGGCTCGCAGGGCATGGCGTCGGACATCGAGATCCAGGCCAAGGAAATCCTGTACCTGCGCGAACGCCTGGCCCGCATCATGGCGGACAACACCGGCCAGACGATCGAACAGATCCACAAGGATACCGATCGCGACCGTTTCATGTCGAGCGAAGAGGCCGTGGAATATGGCCTCATCGACAAGGTTCTGACGAACCGCGGCTGAGGCTAATCCGCGCGGTTTTCGAGATCGCGTGGAGTACTCGACAACTGTTGCTCAAATACGCCCGGACGCGACAGCGCTTCGGGCGTTTTGTTTTCAAATCGGGTAGCATGGTGTCGTGCGCACTTGTTGCGCCCTCGTATTAGCGTTATATTCATAGCAATTCAACTGAAACCTGCCCCATGTCAGACAAAAAATCCTCTAGCGGCGAAAAACTCCTGTACTGCTCGTTCTGCGGCAAGAGCCAGCACGAGGTCAAGAAGCTCATCGCAGGACCTTCGGTCTTCATCTGCGACGAGTGCATCGACCTGTGCAATGACATCATCCGCGACGAGACCTCGAACGTCGAATCGGTGGCGGGCGCCAAGTCCGACCTGCCGACTCCGCACGAGATCGCCGAACTGCTCGACCAGTACGTCATCGGCCAGCAGACGGCGAAGCGCATCCTGTCGGTGGCGGTCTACAACCATTACAAGCGCCTGAAGCACCTGGGCAAGAAGGACGACGTCGAGCTGGCCAAGAGCAACATCCTGCTCGTCGGCCCCACCGGTTCGGGTAAGACCCTGCTGGCCCAGACGCTCGCGCGCATGCTGAACGTCCCGTTCGTGATCGCCGACGCGACCACGCTGACGGAAGCCGGCTATGTCGGCGAGGACGTCGAGAACATCATCCAGAAGCTGCTGCAGAGCTGCAACTACGAAGTCGAAAAGGCCCAGCGCGGCATCGTCTACATCGACGAGATCGACAAGATTTCGCGCAAGTCCGACAACCCGTCCATCACCCGCGACGTGTCGGGCGAGGGTGTGCAGCAGGCGCTGCTGAAGCTGATCGAAGGCACGATGGCGTCCGTGCCGCCGCAGGGCGGCCGCAAGCATCCGAACCAGGATTTCGTGCAGATCGACACGACGAACATCATGTTCATCTGCGGCGGCGCATTCGACGGCCTGGACAAGATCATCCAGAACCGTTCGGAAAAGAGCGGCATCGGCTTCGGCGCCAGCGTCAAGAGCCAGTCCCAGCGTTCCGTCAGCGATATCCTGATGGAAGCGGAACCGGAAGACCTGATCAAGTTCGGCCTGATTCCCGAACTGGTCGGCCGTCTGCCGGTCGTAGCTACCCTGAGCGAGCTCACGGAAGAGGCTTTGATCCAGATCCTGGTCGAGCCGAAAAACGCCCTTATCAAGCAGTATTCGAAACTGCTGGATATGGAAGGCGCCGAACTGGAAATCCGCCCGGCGGCCCTGCACGCGATTGCCAAGAAGGCATTGGCGCGCAAGACCGGTGCGCGTGGTCTCCGTTCGATCCTGGAACACGCTCTGCTCGACGTGATGTATGAATTGCCGAGCCAGCAAAATGTCGTGAAAGTCGTTATCGATGAAAATACGATCACGAATGGCGCGAAACCTTTGCTGATTTACAGCGAATCGCCAAAGGCAGCAGGCGAAAACTGAAAAATTTCCGGGCGCAAACACAACAAAGGTATTGAATCGCTGAGTTGAGACGGTACAATTAATCTCAACAAAAGACGGCTTCAATCGAAAAGCCACTCGCGGCCGATGCTGTGAAGTGGCTTTTTTATTTGAATTCGAGACTTTTGTAGAAACGGCTATTATTCGTATCAAGTTAAAGTTTTTTTACTTGTAGAAAATATTTCCCAGCCGGTCTTGTGTTTCGAAGGTGTGCTCCCACATCGTCTACACGCTTTCTATAAGGTATGCCATGACAACTTCCAAATTGACCGAGCAAATGACGCTGCCCCTGTTGCCCTTGCGCGACGTGGTGGTGTTCCCGCATATGGTGATACCGCTGTTCGTTGGCCGCCCGAAATCCATCAAGGCGCTCGAGGCCGCCATGGAACAGGGTAAGAGCATCATGCTCGCAGCCCAAAAGGCCGCCGCCAAGGACGAACCCTCGGCCGCAGACATCTACGAGATCGGCTGCGTGGCCAATATTCTGCAAATGCTGAAGCTGCCCGACGGCACCGTGAAGGTGCTGGTCGAAGGCGCACAGCGTGCCCGTATCGATCACATCAACGACGGGCCCAGCCATTTCATCGCTGACCTGACCCCGATCAATTCCGAAATCGGCGACGATTCCGAAGTCGAGGCAATGCGCCGCGCGATCGTCCAGCAGTTCGACCAGTACGTCAAACTGAACAAGAAGATTCCGCCCGAGATCCTGGCTTCGCTGGCCGGTATCGACGACGCCGGCCGCCTGGCCGATACCGTCGCCGCCCACCTGCCGCTGAAACTCGAGCAGAAACAGGTCATCCTGGAGATCTTCAACGTCGCCAAGCGCCTGGAGCACCTGCTCGGCCAGCTGGAAGGCGAGCTCGACATCCTGCAGGTCGAAAAGCGCATCCGCGGCCGCGTCAAGCGCCAGATGGAGAAATCGCAGCGCGAGTACTACCTGAACGAACAGGTCAAGGCCATCCAGAAGGAACTGGGCGAAGGCGAAGAGGGCGCCGACATCGAGGAGCTCGAGAAGAAGGTCATCGCCGCCAAGATGCCGAAGGAAGCGATGGAAAAGGCCCAGGCCGAGATCAAGAAGCTGAAGCTGATGTCGCCGATGTCGGCCGAAGCCACCGTCGTGCGCAACTACATCGACACGCTCGTGTCGCTGCCGTGGAAAAAGAAATCCAAGGTCACGATCGACTTGGAGAAGGCCCAGGAAGTGCTGGAAGCCGACCACTACGGCCTCGACAAGATCAAGGAACGCATCCTGGAATACCTCGCGGTGCAGCAGCGCGTCGACAAGCTGAAGGCCCCGATCCTGTGCTTCGTCGGTCCTCCGGGCGTCGGCAAGACGTCGCTGGGCGAATCGATCGCCCGCGCGACGAACCGCAAGTACGTCCGCATGGCACTGGGCGGCGTGCGCGACGAAGCCGAGATCCGCGGTCACCGCCGTACCTACATCGGCTCGATGCCGGGCAAGGTGCTGCAATCGCTGGCGAAAGTCGGCGTGCGCAACCCGCTGTTCCTGCTGGACGAGATCGACAAGATGGGCGCGGACTTCCGCGGCGACCCGTCGTCGGCCCTGCTTGAAGTGCTGGATCCGGCGCAGAACCACACGTTCTCGGACCACTACGTCGAGGTGGACTTCGACCTGTCGGACGTGATGTTCGTGGCGACGTCGAACTCGTTCAACATCCCGCCGGCCCTGCTGGACCGTATGGAAGTGATCCGCCTGTCGGGTTACACCGAGGATGAAAAGACGAGCATCGCGCAGCGCTACCTGCTGCCGAAGCAGATCAAGGCGAACGGCCTGAAGGACGAAGAGATCAAGGTCGACGAAGCCGCGATCCGCGACATCATCCGCTACTACACCCGCGAAGCCGGTGTGCGTTCGGTCGAGCGCGAAATCTCGAAGATCTGCCGCAAGGTCGTCAAGATGCTGCTGCTCAAGAAAGACAACAAGCGTGTGATCGTGTCGTCGAAGAACCTGGACAAGTTCCTGGGCGTCCGCCGCTACGACTTCGGCGTGGCGGAAAAGGAAAACCAGATCGGCCAGGTGTCGGGCCTCGCCTGGACGGAAGTCGGCGGCGACCTGCTGACGATCGAAGCCGTGCAGGTGCCGGGCAAGGGTGCCGTGATCCGCACCGGTACGCTGGGCGACGTGATGAAGGAATCGATCGAAGCCGCGCGTACCGTCGTGCGCAGCCGTGCGGCGCGCCTGGGTATCAAGAACGAGGTGTTCGAGAAGACCGACATCCACGTCCACCTGCCGGAAGGCGCGACGCCGAAGGACGGTCCGTCCGCCGGTATCGGCCTGACGACGGCGCTGGTCTCGGTATTCACGGGCATCCCGGTGCGAGCCGACGTGGCGATGACGGGCGAGATCACGTTGCGCGGCGAAGTCCTGCCGATCGGCGGCCTGAAGGAAAAACTGCTGGCGGCCCAGCGCGGCGGCATCAAGACCGTGCTGATCCCCGAGCAGAACGTGAAGGACCTGGCCGACATTCCTGACAACGTCAAGAACAAGCTCGAGATCGTGCCGGTGCGCTGGATCGAGAAGGTGCTGGAAGTGGCACTGGAACGTCAGCCTGAACCGATCGTCGACGTGCCGGCAGTGGCGTCGTCGTCGGTGGCCGCCGCCACGACCGACGGCCAGGGCGGCGTCGTCAAGCACTAAGCCTGCTGAGCACCGTTAAAAGCGGCACCTTCGGGTGCCGTTTTTTTATGTCGCGCCGTTGCTCGTGCGTTACTTGACACAACGCATTGTCGGCTTGTTTAATACGCCCTTGCGGTTTTTGCCGACGGTCAATCCGGCCCGGTCGCGCATGCCGTGTCCAGAACGTACAACGAGGGAAGAAAGTGAACAAAACTGAACTGATCGAAGAAATCGCGAAGTCCGCGGACCTGACCAAAGCTTCTGCGGCGCGCGCCCTCGATGCCATGATCGACGCTGTGACCAACACGCTGAAGAACAATGACAGCGTGACGCTGGTCGGGTTCGGCACGTTCACCGTCGGCGAGCGCGCCGCGCGCACCGGCCGCGATCCGCGCACGAAGGAAGCCATCAAGATCAAGGCGGCCAAGGTCCCGAAATTTAAGGCTGGTAAAGCACTGAAAGATGCAGTAAACTAATGCCTCCGCTGCGCTGACACGCAGCAGGACGCTGCTGGATTCCAGTCAGTCGAGCAGTACCCAGTATTTCGTGGAGCGGTAGTTCAGTTGGTTAGAATACCGGCCTGTCACGCCGGGGGTCGCGGGTTCGAGCCCCGTCCGCTCCGCCACCGAAATGCAAAGAATCTGGAGCGGTAGTTCAGTTGGTTAGAATACCGGCCTGTCACGCCGGGGGTCGCGGGTTCGAGCCCCGTCCGCTCCGCCAGATACTGAAAAAGAGGCGAACCTAGGTTCGCCTTTTTTTTTAAGTTTTTCGATAACGCATTTTCAACCTTGAATGGCTGACCATGTTTGAATTTATCCGTACTCACCAGCGCCTGATGCAGTTCCTGCTGTTGCTGCTGATCCTGCCGTCGTTCGTACTGGTGGGTGTCAGCAGCTACAACGAACGCGGCAGCAACGATGGTGTGGCCACCGTGGACGGGAAAAAGATCACCCAGCAGGAGTGGGAATCCGCCCAGCGCCGCCAGCTGGACCAGGCCCGCCAGATGATGGGTGAGCAGTTCGACCAGAAACTGTTCGAAACGCCGGAAGCGAAGCAGGCCGTGCTCGACCAGCTCGTCGCCGAACGCGCCATCAACGCCGAGATCATCCGCAACCACCTGACGGTGAGCGATGCCGCGCTGCAGAAGGCCATCCTCGACATCCAGGCATTCCGCAAGGAAGACGGCACGTTCGACATGGACCGCTACAAGGCCGCGCTGGCCGCGCAGGGCATGACCCCGGAGATGTTCGACCAGCGCATGCGCCACGACCTGGCCGTGCAGCAGCTCGTCGGCTCCGTCCAGCGGACCGCGTTCGCGCCGCGCACGGTCGCCAACCGCCTGTCGGACATCAACGACGAAGAGCGCGAAGTGCAGGAGCAACTGTTCCCGGCCGCGAACTACGTCGCGCAGGTCAAGGTCACGGACGACATGATCAAGGCTTATTACGACAAGAACGCGACCCTGTTCCAGGTGCCGGAATCGGTCAAAGCCGAATACGTCGTGTTCGACGCATCCGCTGTCGAGAAGCAGGTCAACGTGTCCGACGCCGAAGTCGCCGATGCGTACAACAAGAACAAGGCACGCTTCACCACGCCGGAAAAGCGTACCGCCAGCCATATCCTGATCAACGCGAAGAAGGATGCCTCGGCCGCCGAGGACGCGGCCGCGAAGGCCAAGGCACAGGCGATCCTGGATGAAGTGCGCAAGAGCCCGAACGATTTCGCGAAGATCGCCAAGGCGCAATCGCAGGATCCGGGCTCGGCCGAATTGGGCGGCGACCTGGGCGTCGTGCAGAAGGGCGTGTTCGTCAAGCCTGTCGAAGACGCGATCTACGGCCTGAAGGAAGGCGAAGTCAGCGGCCTCGTGCGTTCGGAATTCGGCTACCACATCATCAAGATCACGAAGATCGTGCCGGAAAGCCAGAAGTCGCTGGAAGACGCGAAGCCGGAAATCGTCGCCGAGCTCAAGAAGGCGAAGATGTCGGCGAAGTACACCGAACTGGCCGAGACCTTTCGCAACACCGTGTACGAGCAGGCGGACAGCCTGAAGCCGGTCGCCGACAAGCTGGGCCTGGCCATCCAGACCGCCGAAGGCCTGACCCGTACGCCGAACCCGGCCCTGGGCCCATCGCCGGCCAATAGCCCGAAATTCCTGGAAGCGATCTTCTCGAACGACGCCATCAAGAACAAGCGCAACACCGACGCCGTCGAAGTGGCGCCGGGTACGCTGGTCGCGGGCCACGTCGTGGAATTCAAGCCGGCGACCAAGCGTCCGCTGGCCGATGTGGAAGCGGCGATCCGCCAGCGCGTCACGCAGGAAGAAGCAGCCAAGCTGGCACGCCAGGCCGGCGAAGCGAAACTGGCCGCCGCCAAGGCATCGGGCGACACCGCCGGCTTCGGCGAGGCGAAGATCGTGGCGCGCACGAAGCAGCCGACGATCAACGAGACGGCCGCGATCGCCGTGCTGAAGGCGGACGCGAGCAAGCTCCCGGCCTATGTCGGCGTCGACATCCCCGGCATGGGGTATGGCGTCTACCGCATCGGCAAGGTGAGCCAGCCGGCGCAGCCGGACGTGGCGCGCCGCAAGCAGGAAGCGGAACAGATCGGCCGCGCGGTCGGCAATGCCGAGACCTATGGCTTCGTCGAAGCGCTGAAGCACAAGGCGAAGGCGAAGATCAACGTCAAGCCTGCCGATCTCGGCACCAGGTCCGAATAAATCCGGACGCATCACATCGAAGCCCGGCCGCGTGAGCGGACCGGGCTTTTTTCATGGCTGGAGCCGAGGTGCACCGGGGTTCGCTTCCCCCGCTAGAATGATGGTCTCGATAACGACCGGAAGGAATGCGCATGACCGTGACCTGGACCGATACTCTCGACAACGTGGACTGGAGCGAACTTTCCGAGCTGTACCGCAAGGCGCCGCTGGGCGACAAGTCGCCCGAGCGCCTGAAAACGGTGTTCACGAACAGCATGTTCCGCCGGTTCGGCTACGAGGACGGCGTGCTCGTCGCGGCCGGGCGGGCCCTGGCGGACGGTATGGATTGCTCCTACATCTGCGACGTGGCGATCCTGCCCAGCCACCAGGGACGCGGGCTGGGAGATGCGTTGATCTCCCACCTGGTCGAGCGGTCGCGCGGGCACGCGAAGATCATCCTGTATTCGGTGCCGGGCAAGGAGGCGTTCTATGCGCGCTACGGCTTCCGGCGCATGACGACGGCGATGGCCGTGTTCCAGGATCAGGACAAGGCCGCCGCCCAGGGCTATCTGGCGCAGGACTGATTCAGTACTGCTTGTATGGCAGGAACTTGCCCGACAGTACCACGTTGACCCGGTCGCCTTTCGGATCGGGCTGCCGGACGATATCCATGCTGAAGTCGATGGCGCTCATGATGCCGTCGCCGAACTCTTCGTGGATCAGTTCCTTGATCGTCGTGCCATAGACGTTGACGATCTCGTACCAGCGGTAGATCAGCGGATCGGTCGGGACGGCCGTCGGCAGCGAGCCCTTGTAGGGGACGACCTGCAGCCACTTGCACTCTTCGTCGGTGAGGCCGAAGATGTCGCCGAGGATGGCGGCCTGTTCGACCGAGGCGGTCATCTGTCCCAGGCACAGCGCGGTCGTCCATTCCTTGGATTGGCCGACCTTGCCGGCCACGTCTTCCCACCTGATGCCTTTCGCTACCTTGGCGCCGATGATTTTTTCGGTGACGTCCATGCGGTTCATCGTGGTCCTTTCGTCTACGGGTTGAGGAAAGGACGACGATGCAAAAGGCGTGCCTGTCCTACCCGTGGAGATGCCGCGCGGCCGCGACGAAGTCGTCCTTCGAGATGCCCGGCAAGGCCAGCGTCTCCGCCTTCGGGTACTGCACGAAATTCCGGTCGATCGAGCGCAGGTACGCGGGATCGTAGTGCTCCACGAGCAGCTGGTCCACGAGCTCCGGCATACGCCCCGTATTGGCCATCTCCTGCCACGTTTCGATGCGCGCGCGACCATGCAATTGCACCAGATGGTCCAGCTGCGCATTCAGCGCGGAAGGGTCGGCGCAGAAGTGGTGATAGTCTTCCATCAGCAGCTGCACGCGCAGCGGACGGCCCAGCTGCAGCGCGATGCAGGGCGAGGCGCGCATGCGCTCCATGACCGCTTCCGGCACGCGCAGGTTGCCCACCTTCTTGCTCTCCGATTCCACGAACACGGGTTTCGACGGATCGAAGCGGCGCAGCTTGTCCCAGATGCGCGTCTCGAACATCTTCTGGCTCGGCTGCGGTTCGCCCGGCAGGTGGCCGAGGACGGAGCCGCGATGCGCGGCGAGGCGTTCCAGGTCGAGCACCTGTGCGCCGATGGATTCGAGGGTCTCGAGCAGCCGGCTCTTGCCGCTGCCCGTCGTGCCGCAGATCACGCGGAAATCCAGCAGGGGCGGGTTTTCCAGCGCGGCCGCGACATAGGCGCGATACGCTTTATAGCCGCCGTCGAGCTGCACGACGGGCCAGCCGATCTTGGCGAAGATGAGCGCCATCGAGCCGCTGCGGTTGCCGCCGCGCCAGCAGTACACGAGCGGCTTCCAGTCCTTCGGTTTGTCGGCGAACAGCGTTTCGATGTAGCGCGCGATGTTCTGCGCGACGAGCGGGGCGCCGATCTTCTTCGCTTCGAACGCGCCGACCTGCTTGTACGTGGTGCCGACGAGGACGCGCTGCGCGTCGTCCAGGGTCGGGCAGTTGATGGCGCCCGGGATGCGGTCGAGCGCGAACTCGGACTCGCTGCGCGCGTCGATGATGGTGTCGAACTGGTCGAGCATGGGCAGGACGTCGTCGACGCCGAGGACAGCGGGGTATTTCATTATCGTTTGACGAGAGGCGCGAATTGCGGCCAGATATTGTTGAGGATGGTCGGATGGGCCGTCGCGAGCGGATGCAGGCGGTCGGCCTGGAAGTTTGTCGTCTCCTGGGCGACGCCGTCCAGCATGAACGGCACCAGCGGGACTTTATAGGCGGCCGCCAGATCCTTGTACATGCCGGCGAAGCGTTCCGTGTACGCGCGGCCGTAGTTGGGCGGCATGCGCATGCCGACGAGCAGGACCTTCGCCTTGTTCTGCTGCGACAACTGGATCATCGTGCGCAAATTGTCCGCGGCGGCCGTCACGGGCAGGCCGCGCAGGCCGTCGTTCGCGCCCAGTTCCAGCACGACGACGTCCGGTTTGTGCTGTTGCAGCAGCGCGGGCAGGCGCGTGCGGCCGCCGCTCGTCGTCTCGCCGCTGATGCTGGCGTTGACGATGCGGGCGTCGACCTGTTCACGCTTGAGGCGCTGCTCCAGCAGGGCGACCCAGCCGGTGCCGCGCGCGAGGCCGTATTCGGCCGACAGGCTGTCGCCCACCACGAGCACGGTTTTTGGGGCAGAATAGGCGCTCCCCGCCGCGGTCATTCCAAGAACCGCGACGGCAGCTATCGTCCATTTCCTGAGTAAAGCAAGCATGCGTGATATTCCCGAGACGTCAAAAGGCAGTGCAGGTGTGAACGGAACGGCCAGGCCGGCGATCGAGGTTCGCGGCCTGTCGAAGCGCGTGGCGGATGCCAGCGGCGAGCTCACCATCCTGCACGAGGTGGATTTTACCGTGCAACCGGCCGAGACGCTCGCCCTCGTCGGCGCCTCCGGCTCCGGCAAGTCCACATTGCTCGGCCTGCTGGCCGGTCTCGACACGCCATCGTCGGGCCAGGTCCTGCTCGACGGTACGGACATCTTCGCCCTCGACGAGGACGGACGCGCCGCGTTTCGCAAGGCAAAGCTGGGCTTCGTGTTCCAGTCGTTCCAGCTGCTCGCGCACCTGAATGCCGTGGAAAACGTGATGCTGCCGCTGGAACTGCGGGGCGATGCCGATGCGCGCGCGAAAGCCGAGGCGATGCTGGGCCGCGTGGGCCTGTCCAGCCGCCTGCGCCATTATCCGAAGTACCTGTCGGGCGGCGAGCAGCAGCGTGTCGCGCTGGCCCGCGCCTTCGTCACCGAACCGCCGCTGCTGTTCGCCGACGAGCCCACGGGCAGCCTCGATGCCGCCACCGGCGAAGCCGTCATCCAGCTGATGTTCGAGCTGAATCGCGAGCGCGGATCGACCCTGGTCCTCGTCACCCACGACCCCGCCATGGCCGCGCGCTGCGGCCGCACGCTCACGATCGCCGCGGGCCGCCTGGCCGTCTGAGCGGAGTTTTCAAGCGCCTACGCCAACGCGGCGTCGGCGACGAGCGCATTCAGTTCGGCGCGGATCGCCTTCGGCAGCTCGCCCGCCGTGAGCCCGATCGGGCCGACGCCGCCCGCCACCAGCCGGTCGGCCGCCGCGCCGTGCAGCCACGTCGCGGCCAGCGCCGCTTCCCACGCGGGCCAGCCCTGGCCCAGCAGGGTGCCCACGAGGCCCGCCAGTACGTCGCCCGTGCCGCCCGTGGCGAGGCCCGGATTGCCCGTCGCATTCAGCGCCACATAGCCGTCCGGCCGCGCGATGACGCTGCCGGCACCCTTCAGCACGACGACGGCGTCCAGCCGCTGCGCCAGTTCGCGCGCATTCTCCAGCCGGTCGGCCTGCACGATCGCGGCCGTGACGCCCAGCAGCCGCGCGGCTTCGAGCGGATGCGGCGTGACGACGACGCCGCCGTCGTGCGCGGCCAGGCGTGCCGCCAGGTCGGGGCTGGCCGCGCACAGGTTCAGCGCGTCCGCATCGACCACGAGGGGCCCCGTCCCGTCGATCACCCTGGACAGCAGGTGCGTGGCGCCGGCGGAATCGCCCATGCCGGGGCCGGCGACGACAGTGCGGCCGTCGAACGCGAAGCCGGCCGCGTCGCGGAACATGATCTCCGGCTGCGCCGCATCGAGCGCCGGTCCCGGATCGACGGCCGCCACGAACACCCGGCCCGCGCCCGCATACAACGCGGCGCGGGCCGCCAGGATGCCGGCGCCGGCCATGCCGCGCGCGCCGCCCAGTACGGCGACATCGCCATACGTGCCCTTGTGCGAATTGTTGCGGCGCGGCTTCAGGAAGCCTGCGAACAGGGCGGGCGTGTTCAGGCGCGCGTGCGCGACTTCGGCGTGCAGCCCGTCCGCGCCGAGCCGGTTGACGTGCACCCGGCCCGCGTGGTCGCAGCCGTCGCCTGTGTGCAGGCCCGGCTTGTTCCCGAGAAAGGTGATGGTGTGCGTGGCGCGCACGGCTACGCCGTCCGGACCGATGACGCTGCCCGTGTCCGCATCGAGGCCGCTCGGCACGTCCAGTGCGAGCACGGGGCACGTCATGCCGTGCGTACGCTCCACGAGCGCGCGCGCCTGGCCCGCGAGTGGCCGCGCGAGGCCGATGCCGAACAGGCCGTCCACGACGAGACAGCAGCCGTGGCAGTCCGCGAGGTCGGACACGAAGCGCGCCCGGCTGGCCTGGGCCCGCGCGAGGGCATGCTGGGTCTCGGGCGACGGCGCCGCGCCGGCGAGGTGGACCACGTCCACGTTGGCGCCGAAGTTGGCCAGGTTCGCGGCCACTTCCAGCGCGTCGCCGCCGTTGTTGCCGGGGCCGGCCAGCACGAGGATGCGGCCCGTCGGCAGGCCGCCCAGCACTTCCAGGGCATAGGTGGATGCCGCTTCGCCGGCGCGCCGCATGAGGCTGCCCGGCGGGAGCTGCGACTGCGCGGCCTGTTCGATGGCGCGGATCTGGGCGACGCTGTAGAGCGGATTGTCCATGGTGGTTCCAGGCATTGCGAAAACCGGGTTGCGAAAACTGCATTGTCGCCAAAATCGGCGCCGCGCGCGACTACAATAGCGGCTCGATGACTTTGGGAGGTATCACGATGGATTGGCAGTTCTGGATCGACCGCGGCGGCACCTTCACGGACATCGTGGCGCGCCGGCCCGACGGCAGCCTCGTCACGCACAAGCTGCTGTCGGAAAATCCGGAACAGTACCGGGATGCGGCCGTGGCAGGCATCCGCCACCTGCTTGGCCTGGCGCCCGGCGCGCCCATCCCGGCGGGACAGGTGGACGCCGTCAAGATGGGCACGACGGTCGCGACCAATGCGCTGCTGGAACGCAAGGGCGAACCGACCGCGCTTGCGATCACGCGGGGTTTTCGTGACGCGTTACGCATCGCCTACCAGAACCGTCCGCGGCTGTTCGACCGCCACATCGTGCTGCCCGAGCTGCTGTACGGGCACGTCGTCGAGATCGACGAACGCATCGGCGCCCACGGCGACGTGATCAATCCGCTGGACGAGGCGGCCGCGCGGCGCGGCCTGCAAGCGGCCTACGACGCCGGCATCCGCGCGCTGGCGATCGTGCTCATGCACGGCTATCGCTATCACCAGCACGAAGACGCCGTCGCGCGCATCGCCCGCGACATCGGTTTTACGCAGGTGTCCGTGTCGCACACGACGAGCCCCCTGATGAAGCTCGTCGCGCGCGGCGACACGACGGTCGTCGACGCCTACCTGTCGCCGATCCTCCGCCGCTACGTGGACCAGGTGGCATCCGAACTGCCCGGCGTGAACCTGCAGTTCATGCAGTCCAGCGGCGGCCTGACGGATGCGCGCGCGTTCCAGGGCAAGGACAGCATCCTGTCCGGCCCCGCCGGCGGCATCGTCGGCATGGTGCGCGCGAGCCGCCTGGCCGGCTTCGAGCGCATCATCGGCTTCGACATGGGCGGCACGTCGACCGACGTGTCGCACTATGCGGGCGAATTCGAGCGCGTGTTCGAGACGCAGGTGGCCGGCGTGCGCATGCGCGCACCCATGATGAGCATCCATACCGTCGCCGCGGGCGGCGGCTCGATCCTGCACTTCGACGGCAGCCGCTACCGCGTGGGGCCGGACAGCGCCGGCGCGAATCCGGGCCCGGCAAGCTACCGGCGCGGCGGGCCGCTGGCGGTCACGGACTGCAACGTCATGCTGGGCAAGATCCAGCCCCGGCATTTCCCGCATCTGTTCGGGCCGAACGCGGACCAGCCGCTCGATGCAGATGCCGTGCGCGCCGGCTTCGAAGCGATGGCGGACCACGTCGAACGCGCGACCGGCACGCGGCCGCTGCCCGAGGCCGTCGCGGAAGGCTTCATCCGCATCGCCGTGGGCAATATGGCGAACGCGATCAAGCAGATCTCCGTGCAGCGCGGGCACGACGTCACGGACTACGCGCTCACGAGCTTCGGCGGCGCGGGCGGGCAGCACGCCTGCCTCGTGGCGGATGCGCTGGGCATGAAGACGGTGTTCATCCACTCGCTGGCGGGCGTGCTGTCCGCGTACGGCATGGGTCTCGCGGACCAGGGCGCGATGCGCGAGCGGGCCGTCGAGCGCCGCCTCGACGAGATCGGCCCCGACGTCCTGGCCGCGGAGCTGGATGCGCTGGCCGATGCTGCGCGGGCCGACCTGGCGGCGCAGGGCGTGGCGGCCGAGCGCATGGGCGTGTTGCGGCGCGTGCACCTGCGCTACGAGGGCACGGATTCCGCCATCGTCGTGATGGATGGCGACCGCGCGGCGCTGCAGGCCCAGTTCGAACAGGCGTACCGCCGGCGCTTTTCCTTCCTCATGCCGGGCAAGGCGCTCGTCGTGGAAGCCGTGTCGGTGGAAGCGCTGGGGCGCTCCGACGCCCCGCCCGAACAGCAGATGGATGCCGTCCAGCGCGACGGTGCCGTCCCCGTGTTCGAGACCGTGCGCATGTACGCGGATGGCGCCTGGCGCGACACGGGCGTGTACCGCCGCCAGGACATCGCGCCGGGCGACGTCATCGACGGCCCGGCCATCATCGCGGAAGCGAATGCGACGACGGTCGTGGAGGCGGGCTGGCAAGCCGGGGTCACGGCGTACAACCACCTCGTGCTGCGCCGCGTGCAGGCGCTGCCGCGGCGGCACGCGATCGGCACGACGGTCGACCCGGTGATGCTGGAGATCTTCAACAACCTGTTCATGTCGATCGCCGAGCAGATGGGCCTGCGCCTGCAGAACACGGCGTACTCCGTCAACATCAAGGAGCGCCTCGACTTCAGCTGCGCCATCTTCGACGCGGACGGCAACCTCGTCGCGAATGCGCCGCACATGCCCGTGCACCTCGGCTCGATGGGCGAGAGCATCAAGGCCGTCATGCGCAGGAACGCCGGCGCGATGAAGGCAGGCGACGTCTACGTGCTGAACGACCCGTACAACGGCGGCACGCACCTGCCCGACGTGACGGTGATCTCGCCCGTGTTCAACGAGACGGGCCGGGACATCCTGTTCTATGTCGGCTCGCGCGGCCACCATGCGGACATCGGCGGCACGACGCCGGGCTCGATGCCGCCGGATTCCGCGCACATCGAGGAAGAGGGCGTCCTCATCGACAATTTCAAGCTGGTGGACGGCGCCGACGGCGTGCTGCGCGAGGCCGAGACACGCGCCTTGCTGGGCGGCGCGCGCTGGCCCGCGCGCAATCCGGACCAGAACCTGGCGGACCTGCGGGCCCAGGTTGCCGCGAACCAGAAGGGCGTCGAAGAACTCCGCAAGATGGTGGCCTTCTACGGACTGGACGTCGTGCGTGCGTACATGGGCCACGTGCAGGACAATGCCGAGGAAGCCGTGCGGCGCGTGATCGGGGCGCTGGCGGACGGGCACTTCGTCAACGAGCTCGATAACGGCGCGCGCATCGAAGTCGCGATCCGCGTGGACCGCGCGGCGCGCAGCGCGGAGATCGATTTTACGGGGACGTCCGGCCAGCTGCCGAACAATTTCAATGCGCCGTCCGCCGTGTGCATGGCGGCCGTGCTGTACGTGTTCCGCACGCTCGTCGACGACGAGATCCCGCTGAACGCCGGCTGCCTGAAGCCGCTGAAGGTGATCATTCCGCCGGGCTCCATGCTGAATCCGCACTATCCGGCGTCCGTCGTGTCCGGCAACGTGGAGACGTCGACGTGCATCACGAACGCGCTGTATGGCGCGCTCGGCGCGATGGCGGCCGCGCAGGGCACGATGAACAACTTCACGTTCGGGAATGCGCGCTACCAGTACTACGAGACCATCTCCGGCGGCTCCGGCGCCGGCCCGGGCTTCGACGGCACGGACGTCGTGCAGACGAACATGACGAACTCGCGGCTGACCGATCCGGAGATCCTGGAATTCCGCTTCCCCGTGCGGCTGGAAAGCTATGCGATCCGCGCCGGCTCCGGCGGCGCGGGGCGCTGGCACGGCGGGAACGGCGGCGTGCGGCGCATCCGCTTCCTCGAGCCGATGACGGCGGCGATCCTGTCCAACAACCGCGTCTACGCGCCGTTCGGCATGGCGGGCGGCGCGCCGGGCGCGCGCGGGCGCAATCTCGTCGAGCGGGCCGATGGGCGTGTCGAGGAGCTGGGGCACATCGGCAAGGCGGAGATGGGCGCCGGGGACGTGTTCGTCATCGAGACACCCGGTGGCGGCGGGTATGGCGAAGCCGCAGGTATGCCGATTTCGAAAACGCCTATATGAAATCGGAATTGTTCTTTGCGTAAGCCGCGGCCCATACTGCGGCCATGACCAGACAACGAACCCTCCTCCTTTCCCTGGCGCTGAATGTGACGCTGACGGCAGCGCTCCCTGCACATGCCGACGTCCAGACCATCACGCTGGACGGCCGCGCACCCGGCACGCGCTTTGACGGCATCGGCGTGGTGGACGGCGGCGGCGCGACGTCGGTGCTGCTGAAGGATTATCCGGAACCGCAGCGCAGCCAGATCCTCGACCTGATGTATAAGCCGAAGTTCGGCGCATCGGTCAGCGCGCTCATCGTCGAGATCCCGGGCGACGGCAATTCCACGCAGGGCTCCATGCCCAGCCATCGCCACACCCGCACGGACGTCGACTACGGCCGCGGCTATACCTGGTGGGTGCTGCGCGAGGCGAAGCGGCGCAATCCCGCGCTGACGCTGGACGCCGCCGCCTGGAGCGCGCCCGGCTGGATCGACGACGGCGGCAAGCACGACTTCTTTTCGCCCGACGGCGCCGATTACTACGTCAGCTGGCTGAAGGGCCTGCGCGACGTGTACGGGCTGGAGCTCGATGCGATCGGCAGCCGCAACGAACGGGGCGTCAGATACGACTTCGCGAAGACGCTGCGCGCACGCCTCGACGCCGGCGGTTTCAAGAAGGTGAAGCTGCACAGCTTCGACAACTGGCCCGACGACAAATTCGATTTTGTGAAGGACATGCCGAAGGATGCGGGCCTGCGCGACGCGATCGACATCCTCGGCGCCCACATCAACGCGCCCGAATACATCGTGCCCGCCTGGGTGCGCGAGGCGGCGGCCGGCATGGGCAAGCCGATCTGGAATACCGAGCAGCACGTCTACGTGGCCGGATTCGACGGAGCGCTGGGGATCGTCCAGGCGTTCAACCGGAACTGGATCGACAGCGGCGTGACGAAGATCGTCAACTGGTACGGCATCGCGGGCCTGTACACGCTCGAGCCGTATTCGGGCGTGAAGGAGGCGGCGGTCCGGGCCAACTGGCCGTGGAGCGGCCATTACGAGATCAATCCGCAGCTGTGGGCCTATGCGCACTACGGTCAGTTCACGGCGGCCGGGTGGACGTATCTGGCACAGGGCAGCGGTCGCCTTGCCGACGGCGGCAGCTACGTGACGCTGAAGGCGCCCGGCCCGGACTACAGCGTGATCATCGAGACCCGCCATGCAAAAGCGCCGCAAACGGTGCGCGTGGCGGTCGGCGCGGGCCTGTCGACGGACGACGTGGCCGTGTGGCGTAGCGATGCGAAGGCGCAGTTCGTGCACGTCGCGGACCTGCATCCGGAGGGCGGCGCGGTGGCGCTCACGGTCGATCCGGACGCCATCTATTCGCTGACGACGACGCGCGGCCAGCAAAAAGGCGGGTTCGACGCCGTGCCCGTGCAACAGGCCTTCCCGTTCCCGTACCGCGAGACGTTCGAGCGTTACCGCGATGCGCGCGCATGGGGGTACCTGCCGCGCTACTTCGCCGACATCGAAGGCGCGTTCGAACTGGCGCCGTGCCCCGGCGATCGCCGCACGTGCCTGCGCCAAAGCGTGCCGGTCAGGCCGCATTCGTGGGCGCCGGACTGGAAGCCGTACACGATCCTGGGCGACGACGGCTGGACCGATTACGAGGTGAGCGCGGAAGTACGGGTGGGTCGTGGCGAATCGGCGGCCGTGATGGGCCGGATCAACGACGTCGGCAGCGGCTATGGCGCGCTCCCGAAAGGCTATTACCTGGAACTGGACGGTGCGGGCGAGGCGCGCCTCGTCGTCGTGCGCGGCAAGGTGGACAAGAAGGCGCTCGTCGGCGACGCCGAACAGCAGGCGCTGATCAAGGCGGCGAACGATGCGGCGGAGGGCGGCGAGAAGGTGCTGGCACGGGCGCCGCTCGGCAAACCGGCCGCCGACCGCTGGCATACGCTGAAGCTGCAGTTCAGCGGGGCGCGCATTCGCGGCTTTGTGGACGGCAAGCCCGTCGTGGAAGCGGACGACGCCCTGTACGGCAAAGGCATGGCCGGCCTGCTGGCGGGACCCGCGCAGACAGGCCTGAGCATGCCATACTATCGGGACGTCGTGGTCAACCGCGTGGGCGGCGCGCTGCCGACGCCGACGAAGCCGTTGCCAGGACAGGCGCCGATGTACGTCCGCAAGCGCTGAGCACCGGTCAGGCCGCGTTCAGTTCGCGATGCCGTACTTCCGCTTCGCCGCTTCCATCTCCGCATCCAGGGCGGCCAGCCTCGGATGCGCGGGATCGAGCGCGCGGATATGCTCCAGCTGTTCTTCCGACAGCGCGGCGAGCGGGTGGTCCCAGCCCATCTCCATGATCTGGCGGAGGACGCCGCCAACGACGGCGATCATCACCTGCAGGTTGTTCGGCGCCATGTGCAGCGCTTCCAGCAGGGTCTGGACGGCGCCGCGCACGTCGCCCATGTTGCGCTTCTCGTCCGCCACGCCAAGCAGGATCTGGGCCTGGGCGCGCAACTGCTTGCCCATGCCGTCCGCCAGGTCCGGACGGCCCGCGCGGACGAACACGTTCAGCGCCTGCTGCGCGGACAGCGCCTCGTCGCCGCCGTTCAGCGCGCCGAGCATCACTTCCGACGCCTCGTCGTCCATGCGGTGCGCGAGGCAGGTTTGCGCGAGGCCCACGCGCATGTTGGGCGACAGCGTGCCGCCCGCGCGCACGGCATCGACCGCAAGCTTGAGCTCCTTGACGGCGGCCGCGCCATTGCCGGCCGCATCGTGCAGCAACGCCACCGAGATCGCCTTGCACGCGTCGGCCGCCGGGGTGCCGCGCAGCGAGCGTTCGAGGTCGCGGATCACGGTCGACGCGCCGGCCGGATCGCCCTTGCCGACGAGCGCCCGGACGAGGTTCACGTGGTCTTCGGGGTTGCGGAATTCGGAATAACGGGAACGCGTCACGACTTGCCGGAACGACTTCTCGGCGCCGTCCGTGTCGCCCGCTTCGAGCGCCACCTCGCCCAGCCGGCGCAGGCGCCGCACGACGTACGGCGAGATGGCGACGGCATCTTCGAGGGTCTTCTTGGCGAGGGCCGCGTCGCCGCGTTCCTGCTGGCAGCGCGCGAGCAGGTCGTAGGCGGCCATCAGGCGCGGATTCTCGGCCACGATATGTTCCAGCAGCGGGATGGCCTCATCGGTGCGGCCCTGGGCGGCGACGGCGCGCGCGAGCCCCAGCCGCGCCCAGCCCACGGGTTTTGTCGCCAGCACGTCGCGGTACACGGTTTCGGCCAGTTCGTGCTCCTTCAGCGACACGTGCAGTTCCGCGCGCAGCCGCGCGAAGTCGAGGGCGTAGTGCGGGCGCGTGCGGGCCGATTCGATGGCAGCGTCGATCGCTTCGCGCGGCCGGGCCTGCGCGATGAGCTGGTACACGGGGAGGAGGGCGGCGCGCCGTGCCACGGCCTTCTGGATGCGCTCGTGCAGCACCTGCACCGTGAACGGCTTCAGGATGTAGTCGGTGGGCGTGAGCTCGGCCGCGCTGACCACCTTGCCGTACGCGCCTTCCGCCGTGAGCATGATGAAGATGGACCAGGGCGGGATGAGGCGGTGGTGGCGCAGGTCTTCCAGCAGTTGCTGGCCGTCCTGGCCCTCGCCGCTCGTGGTCCCGCTTCCGAGGTCGTACTCGCACAGGATGATGTCGAAGGACTTGCGGCCGAGCGCCTTGATCGCGGTGCTGGCGTTCACCGCGGACTCGATGCGCGTCACGCCCGACTGGTTGAGCATGTTCTGCAGGTTCGCACGCAACGCCGGATTCGGGTCGACAATCAGCACGCTCAGCTGGCTGCTGAGCTGCACGTTCTGCGGATTGCCGGCTGGGCTGGATGAGCTGTTTTCTGGCATGCGTGTCAAGGATCGTCGTGATGCGCGTCGCGCCGTTTTCGACACTACGATACCGGTAAGCTGCAAGGTCGGCAACTTTTTGCCTCCCGTGCGGGCCTCATGCCAGACGGGAAAGGGGGCAACGCTGTATAATACCGGGCTTCTTTCACCCGCAGCCACGCTGCATCAACCGACTTCCAAGCCATGTTGATTCTGCCGGGTTCCAACGCCCTCTCTGCTTTCCGTAGCCAACGCCTCCTCACGCAACTGCAAGCCGTCGCGCCGACGATTGCCGACGTCTCGGCGCGCTACTACCACTTCATCGACGCAAGCGCCCCCCTGTCCACGGAGGACACCGAGCGCTTGACGGCCATGCTCACCTATGGGGAGCCCGTGCCGGAAACGCAGTACGAGGGCGTCACCGAGGAATTCTTCGTGATCCCGCGCCTGGGCACCATCTCGCCGTGGGCGTCGAAAGCCACCGACATCGCCCACAACTGCGGCATGGCCCACATCCACCGCGTCGAGCGCGGCGTCGCCTTCAAGGTCGTCCTGAAGAGCGGCATCCTCGGCACGGGCTTCGGCGCGCCGAAAAAGCTTGCCGACGACGAGATCCAGGCCGTTGCCGCGCTGCTGCACGACCGCATGACGGAAACGGTGCTGCGCAGTGCCGACCAGGCGCAAGCCCTGTTCACGGACCTGGAAAGCCGTCCGCTGGACCAGATCGACGTGCTCGGTGCAGGCCGCGCCGCCCTCGTCGAAGCCAACGCCACGATGGGCCTGGCGCTGGCCGAGGACGAGATCGACTACCTGTTCGACGCCTTCTCGCGCGTGCAGCGCAACCCGACTGACGTCGAGCTGATGATGTTCGCGCAGGCGAACTCGGAGCACTGCCGCCACAAGATCTTCAACGCCGAGTGGACCATCGACGGCGCGAAACAGGACAAATCCCTGTTCCAGATGATCAAGAATACGCACCAGCTGCAGCCGAAGGGCACGATCGTCGCGTACAGCGACAACTCGGCGATCATGGAAGGCGCGGAAGCCCTGCGCTTCTTCCCGCAGGCCGGCAGCCAGGAATACGCGCCGGTCACGGAGTTGACGCATACGCTGATGAAGGTCGAGACGCACAACCACCCGACCGCGATCTCCCCGTTCCCGGGCGCCTCGACGGGTGCCGGCGGCGAGATCCGCGACGAGGGCGCGACGGGCCGCGGCGCGAAGCCGAAGGCGGGTCTCACCGGCTTCACGGTGTCGAACCTGTACCTGCCGGATGCCGTGCAGCCGTGGGAAAACGCAGCCAACGTCAACAGCGCGGACAAGACGGGCGCCGATAAAGTCTACGGCAAGCCGGAACGCATCGCGTCGCCGCTGCAGATCATGGTCGACGGCCCGCTGGGCGGCGCCGCCTTCAACAACGAATTCGGCCGGCCGAACCTGGGCGGCTACTTCCGCGTCTACGAACAGAACGTGGGCCCGACCGCGATCAACGGCAATACCGTGTTCGGCTACCACAAGCCGATCATGATCGCGGGCGGCATCGGCAACATCTCGTCCGCGCACACCCACAAGAACGACATCCCGGTCGGCAGCCTGCTGCTGCAACTGGGCGGTCCGGGCATGCGCATCGGCATGGCCGGCGCGGCCGCGTCGTCGATGGCGACCGGCACCAACACGGCCGACCTGGACTTCGACTCGGTCCAGCGCGGCAACCCGGAGATGGAGCGCCGCGCGCAGGAAGTCATCAACAGCTGCTGGCAGCTGGGCGCCGAGAACCCGATCATCTCGATCCACGACGTGGGCGCGGGCGGTATCTCGAACGCTTTCCCGGAAATCACCAACGACGCCAAGCGCGGCGCCACGTTCGACCTGCGCAAGGTGCCGCTGGAAGAAAGCGGCATGTCGCCGAAGGAAATCTGGAGCAACGAATCGCAGGAGCGCTACGTCCTCGCAATCTCGCCGGACGACCTGCCGCGCTTCGCCGCCATCTGCGAACGCGAGCGCTGCCCGTTCGCGGCGGTGGGCGTTGCCACGGAAGAGCGCCAGCTGCGCCTGATCGACCCGATCACGAATACGTCGCCGGTCGACATGCCGATGGACGTCCTGCTGGGCAAGCCGCCGAAGATGCACCGCAACGTCGAGCACGTGAAAGACCAGTTCAAGCCGGTCGACGTGACGGGCCTGGACCTGGAAGAAGTGGCGCGCCGCGTGCTGCTGCTGCCGACCGTCGCGGATAAATCGTTCCTGATCACGATCGGCGACCGCAGTGTCGGCGGCATGAGCGTGCGCGACCAGATGGTCGGTCCGTGGCAGGTGCCGGTGGCCGATTGCGCCGTTACCACGCTGAGCTTCGAAGGCTACAAGGGCGAGGCGATGGCGATGGGCGAGCGTACGCCGGTCGCCGTCATCGACGCGGCCGCGTCGGGCCGCATGGCCGTCGGCGAGGCGATCACGAATATCGCTGCCGCGCCGATCGCCGACATCTCCGCGATCAAGCTGTCCGCGAACTGGATGGCCGCATGCGGCCAGCCGGGCCAGGACGCCGCGCTGTTCGACACGGTGAAAGCCGTGGGCATGGAGTTGTGCCCGGCGCTGGGCGTGTCGATCCCGGTCGGCAAGGACTCCCTGTCGATGCGCACCACGTGGAATGAAGACGGCGACAACAAGGCCGTCGTGTCGCCGGTGTCGCTGATCGTGTCGAGCTTCGCGCCCGTCACCGACGTCCGCAAGACCCTGACGCCGCAACTGCGCACGGACCTGGGCGACACGTCGCTGATCCTCATCGACCTGGGCCGCGGCAAGAACCGCCTCGGCGCCTCCGCGCTGGCGCAAGTGACGCAGCAGCTGGGCAACGACGCGCCGGACGTCGACAACCCGGCCGACCTGAAGGCCTTCTTCGCCGCGATCCAGAAACTGAACGACGACGGCAAGCTGCTCGCTTACCACGACCGTTCGGACGGCGGCCTGTACGCCACGCTGTGCGAGATGGCTTTCGCGGGCCGCGCCGGCGTCTCCGTCAACCTGGACATCCTGACGATGGAAGGCGAGCACGCCTCCGACCACGGCGACGCCAAGAACTGGGCGGCACAGGTGGGCGAGCGCCGCAACGACCTGACCCTGCGCGCGCTGTTCAGCGAAGAGCTGGGTGCCGTCGTGCAGGTCAAGACGGCCGAGAAGTCGGACGTGATGAACGTGCTCCGTTCGTTCGACCTGGGCGCTTGCAGCCACATCATCGGCAAGGTCAACGACCGCGGCGTCGTGGAATTCACGCGCGACACGAAGGTCATCTACAACAAGCGCCGCAGCGAGCTGCACCGCCTGTGGAGCGAGACGAGCTGGCGCATCGCGCGCCTGCGCGACAACCCGGCGTGCGTGGACCAGGAGTACGACCGCCTGCTGGACGAGCAGGATCCGGGCTTCACGCCGAAACTCGTGCACGACACGAACGTGAACATCGCCGCGCCGTTCATTGCGACGGGCGCGCGTCCGACGGTGGCGATCCTGCGCGAGCAGGGCGTCAACTCGCACATCGAGACGGCATGGGCGATGCACCAGGCGGGCTTCAAGGCCGTCGACGTGCACATGAGCGACCTGATCGCCGGCCGCGCGAAGCTGGACGATTTCAAGGGCCTGATCGCCGTGGGCGGCTTTTCGTACGGCGACGTGCTGGGCGCCGGCGAAGGCTGGGCCAAGACGATCCTGTTCAACCCGGCACTGAAGGCGGCATTCGCCGAATTCTTCGGCCGCGGCGACACGTTCGGCCTGGGCGTCTGCAATGGCTGCCAGATGATGAGCAACCTGAAGTCCATCATCCCGGGCGCCGAGGCATGGCCGAAGTTCACCCGCAACAAGTCGGAACAGTTCGAAGCGCGCTTCGGCATGGTCGAGGTGATGGATTCGCCGTCGATCTTCTTCCAGGACCTGGCCGGCACGCAGGCCCCGCTGGCGATCGCGCACGGCGAAGGTTTCGCGGACTTCTCGCAGACCGGCGACATCGCCAACGTCGTGAAGGCGCTGCGCTACATCGACAACCGCGGCGCCGCCACCGAGGCGTATCCGTTCAACCCGAACGGCTCGCCGGAAGGCCTCACGGCCGTCACCACGCCGGACGGCCGCTTCACCGTGATGATGCCGCACGCGGAGCGCGTCGCCCGTACCGTCACGATGTCGTGGCATCCGGATGGCTGGGGCGAGGATTCGCCGTGGGCGCGCATGTTCCAGAATGCGCGGAAGTGGGTGGGCTGATCCCCGTCACTTAAAGCAAAAAGCGCTGCCTCGGCAGCGCTTTTTTCATGCCGGCCGCTTTTTGTAGATGTCGGGCCGGTTGATGTGCCAGAAGAGTTTCGGATTGTCGGGCGTCGTGAACCCGAGCTTCTCGTACAGCCAGGCCGCGCTCGTCGTCGCCAGCAACAGGCGCCGGTAGCGCTCGACGCCGGGATAGTCCAGCATGCATTCGACGAGCCACCGTCCGAGTCCCTTCCCGCGATAGTCGTCGATGACGAACACGTCCGCCATATAGGCAAACGTCGCATGATCGGTGATGAAGCGGGCGTAGCCGATCTGCCGGCCGTCGTCGTACAGGCCGAAGTTGAGGCTGTTCGCGATGGCAGTGCGCACCGTCGCCTCGTCGATACCCGCGGCCCAGGTGGTCCGGCTGAGGTTCTGGTGAATGACGTCGAGCTGGAGCAGGCTGTTGTCGGTCGACACTAGGTAGTTTTCTTTAGTCCAATTCATCATGGGCGCAGGCTCCGGGTGTCAAGCCGCCAGCCATGCAGCGAGTGCCAGCGCGGCCGGGACGGTCTGCACGAAGAGGATGCGGCGCGACACGGTCGCCGCACCCCACACGCCCGCGACGGCCACGCACACGAGTCCGAACACGACGAAAGCACGTCCAATGACCGCGTCCGGATGCAGCAGCCCCACCGCCAGACTGGCCACCAGGAACCCGTTGTAGCACCCCTGGTTCGACATCAGCGGCGCGAGCGCGTCCACCCGGTCTTCCTTGATGCCGAACACCTTCCTGCCGCGCGTGCGGAACAGGACGGTCTCGATCAGCACGATGTAGACGTGAATGGCGATGACGATGGCGGTGAGCAGGGTGGCGATCAGCAGCATGTTTATTCCGGTTAATAGAAATGTACGTACTGTACAGCAACTCGGTCGCCATTACACCGCCAGCCAGATCCCGGTAGCACCGGCAAGGACCAGGCTGGCGCCCCAGGCCGCCTCCACGTTGAGCCAGGCGTGCCGCAGGAAACGCAGGCCCAGATAGCGATAGACCAGCCAGGCCATGCCGATGCCCGCGAGGAGGCTTGCGAGGGTGTGCACGGCGGCGACCAGCAGCGCGGTATCCATGTTGGCCCGCGCCATGAAGTTCATCACGGCGCCATGGCCCGTTCCATCGGCGGCGGGCGCCGCGCAGAGGCCGAGCATGAACGGCACCAGCATCAATCCCGCGCCGTGGGCAGTGGCCATCAGGAACGACCACCACGCAAGCCGGGTCGGCGGAATACGTGCGAGCAGGCGCGGGTGGCGCCGATTGATGAGTTTGAAGGCGCCGAACAGCAGCACCACCGCGCCGGCGCCGATGCGGATGGCACGGCTCCATTCCAGATACCAGCCGAGCCAGGCGAACGGCGCGAGCGCGACGGCGATCGCCATGAAGTGCCCGCCACCCAGCGGCAACAGGGTGGCAAAGACGGCACGGGCGCGCTGCTCCGCCATGCCGTTGGCCACCGCCAGCGGCCATCCCATCGCCGGATTGATGCCGTGATAGAGGCCAAGCGCGACAACGGTCAGCCAGAGTGCGCTTGTGCTCAAACCGTGCTCAAGCCGACGGATAGCAGAACGAATCCGTCGAGCAGTCGCCGCCCTGCAGGCGAATCTGGTGCGCGGCGTAATGCGGTCCGAAGTCGACGTGGAACGACGGGTCCAGTTCGATGCCGCCGTTCGCGCCGACGTGGCACATCAGCTGTACGCCCGGTACGCCGTCCGGATAGAACTGCGTGTCCCAGCTGCTGTAGAGGGAGTTGGTGAAGTAGACGCGCTTGCCGTCCCGGCTGATCTCGGTCATCTGCGGGCCGCCGCCGTAAGCCCGGCCGTTGGGGTGTTGCGCATGCTGCGCGATGCCGCCGATGCGTACGCTGCCCGCCAGCGTCGGCTTCATCGGATCGGTCACGTCGTACTGGCGCAGCTCGCCGGTGCCCCAGCACGCGACATACAGGAAGCGGTCGTCGAGCGACAGGTCGATATCGGTGACGAGCGGCGGTACCGCACCGAAGCCTTTCAGCAGCGGCGGCAGCAGGGCCGGGTCGGCCGGCTCGGCCGGTATCGTGGCCGTCTTCCTGATGTGAAACGTGCCGTTCTCGCGGTACCAGGTCCAGATGGAGCCTTCCAGATTGGTCGTATCGACGACAACGCCAAGGAAGCCGTATTCGCGTGTGGGATCGTGCGCCGGGCGGATCTCGAGCGCCATCTGGTGGTGGGCGCCCAGGTCGATGGTCTGCACATGCCTGCGCTCGCGCAGGTTCCAGAAATGTACCGAATGGCCGTATTTGTTGGCGAGCAGGTCTTCGGCGACGATGCCGTTCTCAAACTGCGGCGGCAGGCCCCATTCGCTCGACACCATATAGTCGCGCGGCAGGTTCCACCAGAAATCGTATTGCAGTTGCTGCGGCCCGCGGTCGATTTCCCAGCGACCCAGTATCTCGAAGCTCTCGCAGTCCATGATGAAGACGCCCGGCGGGCCCTGCGTGCCGTCCGCGCCCCCGCCCAGGGTGCTGATGTAGATGCCCTCGGGGCCGCAATGGACGGTATGGGGGCGCGAGTACCCCGTCTTGCGCATCAGTTCTTCCGGTTCGATCGTCTTGACCAGTCGTGGCGCACGCGGATCGGGTTGGGTGTCGACGATGTAGATGCGCGACGAGCGGATGCCGGGAATGACGAGGTAGCGGCGCTGCAGGAAGGCATGGCCCGACATGGGCGACAGCGCCGAACTGCAGGCGTTCCAGCCGAAGTGGTGGAATTCGTCGCCGGCGTAGGGCATGACGAGCCGGTTGATCACCGAGCCATACGTGGCCGATTGCGGATCGAGGTCGACGACGGCCAGCGCGTCGGGCTGCGAACGGTCCGGCGACAACAGCGCCGTGTACGCCAGCAGTTCAGGTGCCGCTTCCATCGCCAGCCGCGCCGATGGGTGAAAGGTGGGATCGGGACGCAAGGTCTGCAGCATCATAGCCCCCAGGAATGAGTCTCGGCCGGGATGGCCGAGACATTCAAGGCTGAGCGCTTGCCCGGGCGCCGTCAAGGGCAGTGGCTGCCCTTGTTGTGTGAGATCAGAAGTCAGCGCATCAGGCGGTCAAGCTCCGGCTGCATCTCGCGCTGCCAGATCTTGTAGCCTTCGGCATTCGGGTGCAGCAGGTCCGGCATGATGTCCTTCGACAGCGTGCCGTCCGCCGCCAGGAATGCCTTGTTCATGTTGAGGAAGAACACGTGCTTGTTGTCGGCCAGCCTGGGCAGCATCGCGTTGACCTTCTCGTTCAGGACGCGCAGGGTGTCGTCCGGCTTCTCGCCGCGCGGGAAGATCGCCAGCAGCAGGAGTTTCGTCTTCGGCAGGCGCTTGCGGATTTCCGCGATGTCGCGCTTGATGCCGGCGTAGATCAGTTCCGGCGCTTCCTGGCGGAAGCCGGTGTTGTTCGTGCCGATCATCAGCACCGCGACCTTCGGGGCTATGCCGTCGATCTCGCCATGCTGCAGGCGCCACAGGACGTTTTCCGTGCGGTCGCCGCCGTAGCCGAGGTCCAGTGCGCTGTACCTTCCGTAGAACGTTTTAAAGAGCTCCGGCTGCTCCTTTTCCCAGTGGTGGGTGATGGAGTCGCCGATGAAGACGAGTTCCGTGCGCTCGCCGGCGGCCTTGCGGCGCGCGATCTCGGCCAGCTTCTCTTCATGGCGCGGCATCCACCAGTCGAGCGACCACGACTCGTTCAGCGGCGACGGCGTCACGCTGGCCGTGCGGTAGTCCGGGCACGCCTGGTTCGGTTTGCCCGCCATGTCGATGCGGATGTTGGCGATCTCGACGTTGCCGGCGCCCGTGCCGTCCAGCGCGAACGGTTTCGTCACGGCGCTGAAGTCGTCGCCCTTGCGGTAGAAGCACGACAGCGCATAGCTCCGGTGCTGCCAACCCTTGCCCTCGGCGGCGCGCGCTGGAATCACATCGGGGACCTTGCGCTCGCAGTTGTTGCCGCAGTCGATGCGGAAGTTCAGGCCGCCTTTCGCCAGCTCGTTCACCTTCAGGTCGAACGACACCGTGCCCCTGGCCAGATACGGACGCAGGTCGAGCGGGGCACTCTCCACGCGCAGGGTCGAGAACCACGCATCCTTCCAGGCCAGGCCGAGCGCGTCGCCGGCCGCATCCTTGTTCGTGCGGCGGGCTTCGACGACGGCGTTCTTCAGCTTCGGATCGTCGTCCATGCGGCCGTTGTCGCCGTCCAGCGTTTTTTGCACGTCGAAGTCGCCGTACAGGACTTTGGCGCCGGCCAGCGGCTGGCCCACGTAGAGGGGCAGGGTGGAGGCTGCCGTCGCTGCGCTTGCGGCGAGCGCGGACAGGATGAGGGCGGCGGAATGGCGGAGTGTCATGGGTGTCTCTAGTTTGTTGTTTGGTCGAACAAATTAGTCAAAAAAAAGCGCCCACGAGGAGCGCTTTTTTCATGTGTAACCGTCTTACTGGATCTTGGCCTTTTTCAACAGCTCTTCACGGAACGCGGCCAGCTTGCGCTGCTGCAGCGATTCCGCGACCTGCTGCTTGACTTCTTCCAGCGGCGGGAACTTGCTGGCGCGGACGTCTTCCAGCTTGATCACGTGGAAGCCGTACTGCGTCTTGACCGGGGTCTCGGTGATCTGACCTTTTTGCAGCGAGGTCATGGCCTTCGAGAACTCAGGCACGAACGAGCCCGGGCTCGCCCAATCCAGGTCGCCGCCGTTCGCTGCCGAGCCCGGGTCTTTCGACTGCTTGGCCAGTTCTTCGAACTTGGCGCCGCCCTTCAGCTTGGCGATGATCTGCTTGGCTTCGTCTTCCGTGGCGACCAGGATGTGGCGGGCGTGGTATTCCTTGTCGCCCTGCTGGGACTTGTACTTGTCGTACTCGGCCTTGATCTCGGCATCCTTGACCGGGTTCTTCTTGATGTAATCGGCCAGCATCGCATTGATGATGATGCTCTGGCGGGCGTTGTCGATTGCGTTCTTGACGTCCGGACGGGTGCCGACGCCTTGCTTGTCGGCTTCCTGGATCAGGACTTCGCGGCCGATCAGGTCCTTCTTGATTGCCTCGCGCAGTTGCGGGGAATCGGTTGCCTTGCCCTGGGCGACGACCTGCTTGACCACCTGGTCAACCTTGGCCGCGGGGATGGGCTTGCCATTGACGGTCGCAACGTTCTGCGCGAACGACGGCAGGGCTACCATCGCGGTCATGGCTAACAACAGGCGGGCTGGCTTCACAATCATTTATTCGATCCTATCTAAAACCGGTGGTGGTGGTCCGGTGGTCAACACGAAATGTCGCCGTGGCGACGAAAACCGGCGGCCGAAGCCGCCGGCGCTGCAATGTTACTGCACCTTTGCCTTCTTGACCATTTCTTCCTGGTACGCGGCCAGCTTCTGCTGGGTCAGCGCTTCGGAGATCTGCGGCTTGACTTCGTCCAGCGTCGGCAGCTTGGCCGGACGGACGTCGTCCAGCTTGATCACGTGGTAGCCCACTTGCGTCTTGACCGGGGCGTCGGTGATCGCGCCTTTCTGCAGGTTGCTGAAGCCCGCTGCGAATTCCGGCGGGAACGACGAAGGGCTGGCCCAATCCAGGTCGCCGCCGTTGTTGGCGGTGCCGGTGTCTTTCGACTGCTTGGCCAGGTCTTCGAACTTGGCGCCGCCTTTCAGCTTGGCGATGGCTGCCTTCGCTTCATCTTCGGTCGCGAACAGGATGTGGCGCACGTGGTATTCCTTGTCGCCGGTCTGCTTGGCGAAGCGGTCGTACTCGGCCTTCACTTCGGCGTCGGAAACCGGGTGCTTCGTGATGTAGTCGCGGGCGAGGGCGTTGATCACGATGGTCTGGCGGGCGTTCTCCAATGCCGCCTTCACTTCCGGATTCTTGTCGTAGCCCTGCTTGATCGCTTCCTGCATCATCACTTCGCGTGAAATCAGGTCTTTCTTGATCGCCTCACGCAGTTGCGGGCTGTCGGTACCCTGGCCTTGTGCCACTACCTGCTTGACGATCGCGTCGGCGCGCGACGACGGGATGGCTTTGCCGTTCACCACGGCGAGATTCTGTGCGAAGGAAGGCGAGTAGGCAAACGATGCGGCGATAGCGATCAGGGCTAACAGCAGCCGTGCTGGCTTAAAAGTCATTTTGTTTCCTGTGAGGGGGTTGCTTGGACGAAGATTTGATTGGTTTTTTTAGTGCGTAGCGGATTCTCGGACAGCTCACTTACGATTCGCTTAATTACGACTCACTTAAGACTTCGGATAAACAAGCCGTCACGACTGCTCGGAAGGCGCGACGGCGGTAATCGCCAGGGCATGAATGTCAGTGTGCATCATACCTTGCACGGCATCATATACCAGTCGATGACGCATGACCAGCCTCAGTCCCTCGAAGCGTTCCGAAACGATTTTCACTCGGTAATGCCCCCCGCCGGAGGCCGCGCCGGGGTGTCCTGCGTGCAGGTGCGAATCGTCGCCGACTTCCAGCACGGACGGGCTCAGAGCCGCATCGAGCGACTGGCGGATGCGTTCCACGCGGTCGTCCATCATGCGTCTCCCTTGCCCTGCGGCTGCTCGTGTTCTTCGATGTACTTCGACAGCATCAAGGTCTGGATGACGATGAATGCGAAGAAGATGCCGGTGATGCCGAACAGCTTGAAGTTCACCCACGCGCCCGTGTTGCCCTTGAAGACGATGAAGGCCATGACGAGGTTCAGCACGCCGATGACGGCGAAGAAGGCCATCCATGCGTAGCCGACCCTGGCCCAGACGGCGTCGGGCAGCCGGATCTGCGCTTCCATCACCTTGCGCATCAGGTTGTTGCGGAAGCCGACCTGCGCGACGAACAGCGCCAGCGCGAAGGCCCAGTACAGGATCGTCGGCTTCCACTTGATGAAGTCGGGATCGTGGAAATAAATGGTCGCGCCGCCCGTCACGACGATGACGCCGAGGGACAGCCACAGCATGCCGTCCACCTTGCGCCCGCGCGCCAGCAGGTACAGGATCTGCAGGACGGTCGCGATGATGCCGACCGCGGAGGCAAGGATGATCGGCGACTGGTCGGGCGTGACGCTGCCGCCCGAGATCAGGCCGCCCATGTATTGCTGGACGAGCGCGTGCGCCGCGTCCTGGTGGCCATCCGCGAATTTGTAGACGAGGAAGAAGAGGATGACCGGGAACAGGTCGAACAGGAATTTCATCGGTACGTTGCCCCTGGTTCAGATCGGCTCGAAGCGGAGCGCGGCCGAGTTGATGCAATAGCGCAGGCCGGTCGGCGGCGGGCCGTCCGGGAACACGTGGCCCAGGTGGGCATCGCAGACGGCACAGATGATTTCCGTGCGCACCATGCCATGGCTCCTGTCGACCTTTTCGATCACGTTGTCCGGATCGAGGGCCTTGAAATAGCTGGGCCAGCCGCAGCCGGAATCGAACTTGGCGTCCGATTCGAACAGCGGCGTGTCGCAGCACACGCAGTGATAGATGCCGTGCTCATGGTGGTCCCAGTACTTGCCCGTGAACGCGCGCTCGGTCGCCGCGTGGCGGGTGACCTGGTATTCCATCGGGTCCAGCTGGGCGCGCCATTCGGCGTCGGTTTTCGTCACTTTGTCGGTCATGATCCCTCGTTTTTCATCGTTTCAGGAAGAGCAGCTCACGAGGAGCAGCTAACTTCAAGGTGAGATGCCCAGTCCGGCGGCAGTGCCGCATAGGCGTCGTTCCCGGGCTGTTCGTCGAACGGACGCTCGAGCACACCGAGCAGCCTGTGCACTTCTTCAAAGTCGCCATTCTGCGCTTTTTCGATGGCCACCTGGGCCAGGTAGTTGCGCAGTACATATTTGGGGTTGACGGCGTGCATCGCAAGCCGGCGCTCCGCATCGACGCTGTTCTCCACGCGCAGCCGGGCCCGGTAATCGACCGCCCAGGCGTCGAAGGCCGGGCGGTCGAGGAACAGGTCGCGCAGCGGCGCGTCTGCTGCCTCACGATCCGCGTCGAGCACGTCCACCTTCAGGTCGCCCAGGCGGCGGAAGAACAGTGTGAAGTCGACGTGGTTGGCCTGCATGAGCTTGAACATGTCGTCGGCCAGCGCGCGGTCGTTCTCTTGCGTCGATTTGAGCCCGAGCTTGGCATGTAAAAGTTCATCGAACTTTTCGCCGTACGCGTCGACATACACTTCCAGCGCGGCCTGCGCCGCTTCCTGGTCCTCGATCAGCGGCAGCAGCGCGTTCGCCAGCGCATAGCAGTTCCAGTGGCCGACGGGCACCTGGTTCGCGTACGAATAGCGGCCGCCCTGGTCCGTGTGGTTGCAGATGTGGTCGACGTCGAACGCTTCCATGAAGCCGAACGGGCCATAGTCCAGCGTGATGCCCAGGATCGACATATTGTCCGTGTTCATCACGCCATGCATGAAGCCGACGGATTGCCAGTGCGCGATCATCCGTGCCGTACGGCGCGTGACTTCCTCGAGCAGAGCGAGGTAGGGATTCGGCGCGCCCGTCAGTTCGGGATAAAAGGTCTTGATGACGTAATCGGCCAGCGTGCGCAATTCTTCCGGCTTGTCGCGGTAGCGCCAGTGCTCGAAAGAGCCGAAGCGCACGAAGGACGGCGCCATGCGGGTGACGACGGCGGCCGTCTCCATCGTTTCGCGGATCACGCCCTTGTTCGAGCCCGTCACCATCAGCGCGCGGGTCGTCGGGATGCCGAGGGCGGCCATCGCCTCCGAGCACAGGAATTCGCGGATCGACGAGCGCAGCACGGCGCGGCCGTCGCCCATGCGCGAATAGGGCGTCATGCCGGCACCCTTCAGCTGGAGCTCCATCCGGCCCTCCGGACCGTCGATGTCGCCCAGCAGGATCGCGCGGCCATCGCCCAGCTGGCCTGCCCAGTGGCCGAACTGGTGGCCGGAATACACGGCGGCCAGCGGCTGCGAGCGGGGCGGGACCTGGTTGCCCGTGAAGACGGCGACGAAATCCTCGTGCGCGAGGGCGGCCGGATCGAGGCCCACAAGCCGGGCAGCCGGCGCGCTGGCTGCGACAAAGTATGGCGCGGGCAGGGGCGTCGGCATCAGGCGCGTATAAAACGCGGGCGGCAGTTCGGCAAAGGAATTGTCGAATGGCAGATCGTCGGCGGTGCGGGTGCTGATAACGCTTCCTCGGGTTGATTGTTCTTCGTGCGCGGATTTTACCCCACACGCGCGGATTCTATGGGCGCAGGGCGTGCGCGACCTATCCGGGTTACATTCGGTAACTGTTTCGTAATGTTGAGCTGCTGCGCTGCAGCATCGATTTCCGTTGACGATATAAGCACGATCGTTCGAAACTCGGTCTTCCCACAAGCAACCTCGAGAGACCGATGACCTACGTTCCCCCGCCGTTGATGGGCCAGATGATGGATCAGCCCCTGCTCATTTCCAGCATCATCCGTTTCGCCGCGCGGCATTACGGCGACAGCAAGATCGTCTCGCGCCGCGTCGAGGGCGACGTCCACCGCTACACCGTGCGCGAATGCGAGGCACGGGCGCGGCGCGTGGCCAACGTGCTGCAGGCGCAGGGCATCGCGGCGGGCCAGCGCGTCGGCACGCTGGCGTGGAACGGCTACCGCCACCTCGAACTGTATTACGGGGTGTCCGGCTCGGGCGCCGTGCTGCACACGATCAATCCGCGCCTGCATCCCGAGCAGATCGCGTACATCGTCAACCACGCGGAAGACCAGCTGCTGTTCTTCGACCTGACGTTCCTGCCGCTCGTGGCGGCGATCGCGCCGCTGTGCCCGACCGTGAAGGCGTTCGTGCTGATGAGCGACCGGGCGCACATGCCTGCCGAGGGCAGCATTCCGAACCTTTTGTGTTACGAAGACCTGCTCGCCGCGGCCTCCGAGGAGTACGACTGGCCGGATTTCGACGAGCGCGCGGCCGCCTCGCTGTGCTACACGTCCGGCACGACGGGCAATCCGAAGGGGGCGCTGTACTCGCACCGGTCGACCGTGCTGCACGCCTACGCGTCCGCGATGCCCAACGCCCTGAACGTGGCCGGGCGCGACGTCGTGCTGCCCGTCGTGCCGATGTTCCACGTGAACGCGTGGGGTTTGCCGTATTCCGTACTGCTGTCCGGCGCCAAGCTCGTGCTGCCGGGCGCGGCGCTGGACGGCAAGTCGCTGTACGACCTGTTCGAGGCCGAGGGCGTCACGTTCTCGGCGGGCGTGCCGACCGTCTGGCTCGGTCTGATCAATTACGCGCTGCAGAACAGGCTGGCGTTCTCCACGTTCAAGCGCACGGTGATCGGCGGCGCCGCGTGCCCGCCTGCGATGATGGATACGCTGATCGACCACTTCGGCATCGAGGTCATCCACGCGTGGGGCATGACGGAGATGTCGCCCCTCGGCACCACGTGCGGGCTGCTGGCGCGGCACCGCGACCTGCCCGTCGCGGCGCAGCGCGCCGTGCTGCGCAAGCAGGGCCACGCGATCTTCGGCGTGGACATGAAGATCGTCGACGACGACGGCAACGAGCTGCCGTGGGACGGCCATACCTTCGGCCACCTGCTCGTCAAGGGCCCCTGGATCATCTCCAGGTACTTCCGCGACGAGGGCGGCGACGCGCTGCAGGACGGCTGGTTCCCGACCGGCGACGTGGCGACGATCGACGCGGACGGCTACATGCAGATCACGGACCGCAGCAAGGACGTGATCAAGTCCGGCGGCGAGTGGATCGGGTCGATCGACCTCGAAAACATCGCGATGGCGCATCCGGCCGTGCTGCAGGCCGCGTGCATCGGCGTGCGCCATCCGAAGTGGGACGAGCGGCCCGTGCTCGTCGTCGTGCGGCGGCCCGAGGCCGAGGTGACGCGCGCCGAGCTGCTGAAGTTCTTCGACGGGAAGGTCGCGAAATTCTGGATGCCGGACGACGTGCTGTTCGTGGATGCGTTGCCGACCGGCGCGACCGGCAAGATCCAGAAGAACCGGTTGCGCGAGCAGTTCCGGGAGTATCGGCTGCCTGGCACCGACGGTGCGTGCTAAAAATAACACGACCGTTCTTTTAACGGTTATATTGTCGCCACCTACAATCACACCAACGCAAGGAGACCCATGAGCGCCGATTACCAGGTTATCGACGACGTCGCCGTCATCACGCTGAACAACCCGCCCGTCAATGGCCTCGGCCTGGCGACGCGCACCGCCGCCGTCGAAGGTTTGAATCGCGCGGCCGCGGATCCGGCCGTCAAGGCCATCGTCATCACGGGCGCCGGCAAGGCGTTCTCGGGCGGTGCCGACATCCGCGAATTCAACTCGCCCAAGGCGCTCACGGAACCGACCCTGCACACGTTGATCCGCACGGTCGAGAATTCGGAGAAACCCGTCGTCGCCGCGATCCACACCGTGTGCATGGGCGGCGGCCTGGAACTGGCGCTGGGCGCCAACTACCGCGTGGCGCTGCCGGGCGCGCAGATCGCGCTGCCGGAAGTGAAACTGGGCCTGTTGCCGGGCGCCGGCGGCACGCAGCGCCTGCCGCGCGTGCTGGGCCTGGAGACCGCGCTGAACATGATCGTCACCGGTACCCCGGTGCTGTCCGAAAAGCTGGCCGGCACCTTGCTGTTCGACGAATTGCTGCCGGCCGGGTCCGACCTCGTCGCGGGCGCGATCGCATTCGCGCGCCGCGTGGCCGACGTGCGTCCGTTGCCGAAGGTGCGCGAGCGCCAGGTCGACCACCCCGATGCGGCGGGCTTCCTGGCCGCTGCCCGGGCGCGCGTCAAAGCCGAGGCGGGGCCGTTCCCGGCGCCCGTCGAATGCGTGGAGACGGTCGCCGCGTCCGTCGAAAAGCCGTTCGAAGATGGCCTGACATTCGAGCGCGAGCGCTTCATCCACCTCACGCAGACGACGGAATCGAAGGCGCTGCGCCACGCGTTCTTCGCGGAGCGCGCCGCGAGCAAGGTGCCCGACGTCCCGAGCGACACGCCCGTCCGCGAGATCCGCAGCGCGGCCGTCGTCGGCGCCGGCACGATGGGCGGCGGCATCGCGATGAACTTCGCGAACGCCGGCATCCCCGTGACGATCCTCGAGACGAAGCAGGACGCGCTGGACAAGGGCCTGGCCACCATCCGCAAGAATTACGAGAACACGGTCAGGAAGGGCAAGCTGGCGGCGGACAAGGCCGAGCAGCGTGTCGGTCTCATCCGCGGCACGCTGGACTACGCCGACATCGCCCAGGCCGACATCGTCATCGAAGCCGTGTTCGAGGACATGGGCGTCAAGGAAACCGTGTTTCGCCAGCTGGATGCGACGATGAAGCCGGGCGCCATCCTCGCGTCGAACACGTCGACCCTGGACCTGAACCGCATCGCGGCGCTCACGTCGCGCCCGCAGGACGTCATCGGCCTGCATTTCTTCAGCCCCGCCAACGTGATGAAGCTGCTGGAAATCGTGCGCGGCGCGGAGACGGGCAAGGACGTCCTCGCGACGGCGCTGGCGCTGGCGAAGAAGATCAAGAAGACGGGCGTCGTCGCCGGCGTGTGCGACGGTTTCATCGGCAACCGCATGGTCGAGCAGTACATCCGCCAGGCCGGCTTCCTGCTGGATGAAGGCGCGCTGCCGCAGCAGGTCGATGCGGCTATCGAAAAATTCGGCTTCGCCATGGGCCCGTTCCGCATGGGCGACCTGGCCGGCAACGACGTGGGCTGGTATATCCGCAAGCGCCGCGCCGTCGAATCGCCCGATGTGAAGTATTCGAAGACGGCCGACCTGCTGTGCGAACAGGGCCGCTTCGGCCAGAAGACGGGTGCCGGCTGGTACGACTACCAGGCGGGCGACCGCACGCCGCGGCCGTCGCCGTGGGTCGACGAGATGATCGTGAAGCACTCGCACGATCTGGGCATCAACCGCCGCGCCATCTCCGACGAGGAGATCGTCGAGCGCCTCGTCTACGCGCTCGTCAACGAGGGCGCGCGGATCCTGGAAGAGGGCATCGCGCTGCGCGCGTCGGACATCGACATGGTCTATCTGTCCGGCTACGGTTTCCCGCTGTTCCGCGGCGGTCCGATGTTCTATGCGGACACCGTCGGCCTGCCCGCCGTGCTGGCCGCTGTCGAGAAGTATGCGCGCGGCTACCACGGCGAAGCGTGGGCGCCGGCGCCGCTGCTCGTGCGCCTCGCGGGCGCGGGCAAGACCTTCAACGGCTAAGGCGCCACAGCGTCAGCGCGGCGCCCGCGTACCACAGCGCCTGCACGCCCGTGAGGAGCATCAGCGAATGCGGGTGCATGTGCAGGCCGCTCGCGGCCGCGAGTGCGGTGCCGGCGCCCGCCGGCAGCGCGAGCGCGGCCAGCAGCCGCGTCGCGCGTGGACTGGCCCAGGACAGGCAGCACATGCCCGCGCCCATGCCGATCAGGCCCGCCTTCGTGAGCACCTGGATCGCGATGGCGATCAGCGTGAGCAGTGCGGCCGTGGCATCGTGCGGCCAGCCGCCGTCGAGGGCGGCCCGCGCCAGGCGTGGCGTGATGAAACCGTCGCCCAGCATCGCGCCGCCGACCGCCGCGCAGCCCAGCGCATGGCAGATGACGCCGAAGACGACCACAGGACGGTGCGTGCCGAGCGCCAGCGCCAGCGCGGTGACGCCGTAGAGGAGAAAACCGCAGACGACGAACAGCGCGCCATGCACGCGCGCCGAACCGTCGCCCAGGCGCACGAGCGCGGCCAGCGTGTCGGCGAAGCCCGTGCCGTGCGGGACCACGGGATGATGGAAGAGGAGGGCGACCATCGCGGCGCCCGCGACGACGAGGGCCCAGGCGGCGGGCGGAATGGAACGGGGCGTGCGGTCGGCTGCTATCATGGCGGTCCTTTCGATGGAAAACCACATTGGACCAGCGACGGATGTCCCGTTGGCGGATGGTGCCGCCGCGCCGTCCGTTAGCGGACAAAACCGGTTCGATGTCCGCTCATGGAGATGCGATGGAAGAAATCGTGCTGGACCGGCGCATACAGCGCACGCGCAAGGCGGCCGTCGGCGCATTCATCGAACTGCTGATGGCCGAGGGCTACGATGCCGTCGCAATGACGGCGGTGGCCGAGCGCGCAGACCTCGGCCGCTCCACCTTGTACGAACACTTCCGCACGAAGGATGACCTGCTGGCCGCGTCGATGGACTGGCCGCTGCGCGTGCTGGCGGCCGATCCGCCCGAGCCGGCGGCGCTGCTGATGCTCATCGAACACGTGCGCGAACGGTCCGGCGCCGTGCGCCTCCTGCTCGAACAGCCGCTGCGCTCGCGCATCGCGCGCATGCTGGCGGCGCGCATCGTGCCCGGGTTGCACGCCCGCGGCGTGGTGGGGCCGCGCGCGGACGTGCGCGCGCTCGCATGCGCGGAAGGCCAGCTGGCGGCGCTCGGGCTGTGGATGCACGGTGCCGGCGTCCCGGCCGCCGTGCTGGCCGAGGAACTGGCGCGGTTGTCCGCGGGGGCTGCCGCGCACTGATAATGCCCCTGATGCGGTCAGGGTGCGCGCCGTGCTAGGCTGTGTCCACCATGAAGAACGCCCTCCTGATCGCGACCGCCTGCCTGCTCGGACTGTTGTCCACGACGGGCGCGTCGCTGCCGTATCCCATCCTGCCGCCGCTGTTCGTGAACGGCGCGCCGGACAGCCTGACGCACTTCCTCGGCCTGCCGCCCAAGCTCCTGTTCGCGCTGGCGCTGATGGTCAACCCGGTCGGCCTGCTGCTGGGCACCGCCGTGCTCGGGTCGCTGTCGGACCGCTACGGCCGCCGGCCGCTGCTGCTCGTGACGGCCGTGGGCGCCGCCATCGGCCACGTGCTGACGGCGTGGGCGCTGGCGAGCCGTTCGTACCCGCTGTTCCTCGTCGCCCGCTTCGGCACCGGCCTGCTGGAGGGCCACAGTGCGATCGTGCGCGCGATGCTCGCGGACCGGCTGCAAGGCCCGCTGCGCAACCATGCGATGTCGTGGCTGAACGGCGCGCTGCACATGGGCTGGCTGGTGGGGCCGCTGCTGGCCGGGTTCACGATCGCGTGGGGCATCACGGTCCCGTTCTACATCGCCGCGGGCGCGCTGCTGCTGGGCGCCGTTCTCGTCGGCGTCGCGCTGGAACGCAAGCCGCGCGCGGCCGGGCCGTCGTGGTGGAGCGTCGCGCGCGAACGCCACGCGTTCAACCTGCTGCGCCACGACGGCCTGCGCGCACTGTTCGGCGTGCAGCTCGCGTACACGTGCGGCGTCACGGCGTTCTACGAGTTCTATCCGTTGTGGCTCGTCGAAGTGGGCCATTACGATACGCGCGCGATCGCCCTCGTCAACGTCGGCATGTGCGGCCTGATGACGTGTTCCGCGCTGTTCGCCGGCCGCGCCAGCCGCACGGAGCCGATGCGCCGCGCCGCGTGGCTGGCCGCCTGCGTGGCACTGGCCATCGGGTCGCTCGGCGTCGGCCATTTGTGGGTGGGCCTCGTGGGCATCATGGCGTTCGGCCTGCCGCACGCGTTCTACAATGCCGTGGTGCAGGCCTGGGCGGCGGACCGCTTCGGCGGCGGGCACGGACAGGGCGCCGTCATGGGCCTGCTGTCGACGACGTTCTGCCTCGCGAACATCCTGATGGCGGCGGCGGGCGCCGTGCTGACGCTCGTCGACACGCGGCTGGTGCTGTTGGCGGGCGCGATCCTGACGGCGTGGGCGGCGAACCGGATGCGAACGTGGGGGAGCGGGGCGGTGGCCGGGTCGGCGGCGAGCGGGACCAAATGATGGCGGACGGACGGCAGAAGGTCCACGACGATCCGGATGTCTTTGCCGTATGGCAGCCGGGCGGCGACATTTCGTGAGATTCTGCCCGTACTTACTGCATTAGAATGGGCGCCTTTGACAAAATTGCATTAAACATTGCAAAGGTGACTCTCTCATGCATTTCATGTCTCGACATATCACTCCCCTGCTGCTGGGGCTCGCGCTGGTGGGCTGCGGCGGCGGTGGAAGCGGTGGCGCGGGCGGCGTCGCGGCCAATCCGGAAGGCGCCTGGCTCACGTTCACGCCGAATCCCGTCGCCGTCAGTAGTGTCGAGGGCGACAGCACGTCGTTCCAGGTCACCGCGACGTCGAGCCGTACGTTCGCCAAGCCGTTCAATATCGCGATCGTCGATTCGACAGGCGTCATCACGACCAACGTCAACCTGAGCGCGCTGAGCGAGCTGCAATACCGTGCGACGCTGCAGACGTCACCGGACCTGCGCGTGGGCGAGCATCCGACGACCCTCGAGGTCCGGTTGTGCGAGGACGATCCGCTCGTCTGCCGCTCGCCGCTCCCCGGATCGCCGTGGCGCGTGCCGCTGAACGTGACCGTGAAGCCGTCGCCCGACGCCACGAAGCACGTGACGGTAACAACGACACCGGCCGCGCTGGCGCTCACCACCTATCCGGGCGAGGTTGCCACCATCGACCTGAAGGGCACCATCGGCGGCGATGCGCTCACGAAGAGCTTCCAGGTCGGCGTCATCGATCCGTCCGCCGCCACCACGAGTGTGCTCAACTTCGCCGACGCGCACGGATTCAGCGCGACGCTGACGACGTCCGCGAGCCTCGTGCAGGGCGATTACAACGGCAACGTGGAGGTGCGGTTGTGCTTCGACGATCCGCGCACGTGCCGCCAGCCGGTGGCCGGTTCGCCGTGGCTGGTGCCGCTGAAGATCAGCGTGAAGTCGCCGACGAACCTGACCGCGCTCGTGCCGATAGCGGGCGTCGGCGCGTGGTCGACATACCAGGGCAATGCGGCGCACACGGGGTTTGTCCCCGCCAGTTTCGACTTCACGAAATTCAGCCGGCGCTGGAACATTCCCGCCGGGTCGAATTACTCGCAGCCGCTCGACGGCGCCGCCAGCGACAACGGCATGGTCTTCGTGACCCGCACCGATCCCACGGGCGCGGCCGACGTGGTGGCGCTCAGTGAGGCGACCGGCAAGGAAGTGTGGCACACGGCGCTCGGCAAGATCCATCACGTGAACGCGCCGGCCGCGGGCAACGGCCAGGTGTACGTCACGACGACCGGCCACGAGGACACGTTCATGTGGATGTTCGACCAGCGCAGCGGTACGTTGCTGAGCAAGACGAGCATGTCGTCGCAATGGGAAAACTACCTGGCGCCGACGGTGGTCGGCACCGACGTGTACACCGAGTCGGGCTACTACGGAGGCATGAGCAAGTTCTCGAGCGTGACCGGCAGCCAGACCTGGTGGGCGAACATGCCGCAATACGATTCGTGGACGCCGGCCGTCGATGCCCGCTACGCGTATGGCTACATGTCGGGGCAGCTCATCGCCGTCGACGTCGCGACGGGCAACGATCGCTGGACCGTGACCGATCCGGAAAATTCGTGGGCCGGCTACGGCGGCGCGCCCGTCGTACTGACCAACGATCTGGCGTTCGTCGCGAACGGCGGACGCGTGATGGCGTTCGACATCGCGAAGCACACGCGGGCCTGGTCTGTCACCGGCACCGTGACCGGCCAGCCGGCATTCGGCAACGGTACGCTGTACGTCCTGAATGCGAATGGCACCGTGCTGGAAGCACGCGCGCCGGCCGACGGCCGGCTGCAATGGACGTCCGAATCCTTGGGCAGCGACTTCTTTACCCGGGTGATCGTGACGCGCAACCTGGCGTTCGTCAGCAGCGCGATGCGCACCGTCGCGATCGACCTCGTGACCCACAAGGCGGTGTGGTCTTACCCGCTGGGCGGTGACCTGTCGATCTCGGCGAACGGCATCCTGTACATCCTCGGTACGACCGGCGGCGCACTGGCGGCGGTCAACCTCCAGTGATGCAGCGGCCGGCGACGCCGCCGGCCTGGCGGGTTGCCGGCACCAGCGCCTTCAGGATCGGCTGGATGAAGTCGTTCTTCTTGAAGTCGTACAGCACGAAGTCGCTGGAGAACTGCCAGTAGCCCCACGCGAAGCCATATTTCTCGGCGGTGCGCGCGACGGTCGACGTCCACAGCACGCGATCCTCCATCGCCGCCTTGTCGTAGGCGCCGAATTCGCCGAGGAAGACGGGGCGGCCACTCGCGTCGCTCCATGCTTTCACGGCGGCGAAGTCCTGGTCGATGCGCGCGATCTCCGCCGGCTTGCCGAAGCGGATGCCCGTCGTCGAGCGGATCGGCTCGTCCGCCCACGACGCGCCCTGGTGCGTGAACGGGAACGGATCGTAATAGTGGAACGTCGCGATGAGGTGTTTGTCGGCGGCCGGGAGCGCGAGATCCTTCAGCGTGTCGCGGCTGTTCCAGCGCACGCCGCCGATGATGACGTTGCGCGTGGGGTTCGTCTTGCGCATGATGGCCAGCACCTGCGGGAAGCTGACGTTCCACGTGGCCGCGTCGAACTGGCCGTGCGGCTCGTTGAGCAGTTCGAAGACGACCGTGTTCGGCTCGTTGCGGTAGCGTTCCGCCAGCTGGCTCCAGACGGCCTTCAGCTTCGGCATGCAGGCGGCGACGTCCTTCGAGCAGTCGTCGAAATCGTGTTCGTCGACGATCACGTTCAGCCCGTGCTTCGTCGCCGTCGCCACGACCCAGTCGAGGCGGTTGAGCCATTTCGGATCGAGGCGGTTCTGCGCGTCGAGGGCACGGAAGGCGAACAGTACGACGCGCACGGTCGAGAAGCCGGCCTCCTTGATCTTCGCGAAGTGCTCCTCCTTGTAATTGCCCTGGGCGCCGTCGCGCCAGAACGGGTCGTAGCCGATGACGTTGACGCCGCGGCCCAGCTGCCTGACCTGGTCGTGCGCGGAAATGTCCTTGAACTGCGACGTGGCCGGCGGCGGGTTGGGGGCGGGATCGTCAGCGAACGCGGCGTGCGCGACGAGGGCGAGCGTGACGGCGGCGGCAAGGCGCGGCAGCTTGGGCATGAAGAGTCTCCATCGTTATCGTTGTGTGCATCGATGGTAGCGCTATCTCGGACGCCTGCCAAGTATGTGACAACGGGACATTTCCAAAAACCGGGCTCTGACCCCGGCTCTGGTTGTCGTGACGCGCAACGAAAAAAGCCGCCATTGCTGGCGGCTGTTCGAGGTGCGCAGGCGCGACGTTCAGTCGGCCGCGTAGATGTCGTTGTCCTTCGTCTCGCGCACGAACAAGGTGCCGATGATGACGGTCGCGACGGCGATCACGATCGGGTACCACAGGCCGTAATAGATGTTGCCGTTGGCCGCGACGAGGGCGAAGGCGGTCGTTGGCAGCAGGCCGCCGAACCAGCCGTTGCCGATATGGTAGGGCAGCGACATCGACGTGTAGCGGATGCGGGTCGGGAACATCTCGACGAGCATCGCGGCCACCGGCCCGTACACCATCGTCACGTACAGGACCAGTACGAACAGCAGCAGCACGAGCATCGGCTTGTTGATCTGCGTCGGGTCGGCCTTGGCCGGATAGCCGGCGGCCTTGATGGCGGCGCCCAGGTCCTTCTTCAGCGCCGCTTCGCGGTCCTTACTGGCCTGGTCGAAGTTCAGGCCATCCGCGGTCAATGTCGCGTTGAACGACGGGTAGACCTTGTCGCCGACCTTGACGCTGGCGATGGTGCCGGCCGGTGCGTCCTGGCGCGTGTAGCTGACCGACGCCGCCGTCAGCTGCGCGGTGGCGATGTCACACGACGACGGGAATCTCTTCTGGCCCGTGGCGTTGAACTGGAAGTGGCAGGACGCCGGATCGGCCACGACGACGACGGGCGAGTTGTTCAGCGCCGTCTCCAGCGTCGGATTGCCGTAGTGCGTGAGACCCTTGAAGATCGGGAAGTACGTCAGCGCGGCGATCAGGCAGCCGGCCATGATGATGGTCTTGCGGCCGATGCGGTCGGACAACGAGCCGAAAAAGATGAAGAACGGCGTCGCCAGCGCGAGCGCGATGGCGATCAGGATGTTGGCCGTCGCGTCGTCGATCTTGAGCGTCTTGGTGAGGAAGAACAGCGCATAGAACTGGCCCGTGTACCACACGACGGCCTGGCCCATCACGATGCCCAGCAGCGCGAGCAGCGCGATCTTCCCGTTCTTCCAGGTCAGGAACGCTTCGCTCAGCGGCGCCTTCGACGTCCGGCCCTCGGCCTTCATGCGCGCGAATGCGGGGGATTCGTTCATCGACATGCGGATCCACACCGAAACCGCGAGCAGCAGCACGGAAACGAGGAACGGGATGCGCCAGCCCCACGCATCGAACGCGGCGGTGTCCATGCCCGCGCGCACGCCCGTGATCACGAGCAGCGACAGGAACAGGCCGAGCGTGGCCGTCGTCTGGATCCACGACGTGAAGAACCCGCGCCGCCCGTCGGGCGCGTGTTCGGCCACGTACGTCGCGGCGCCGCCGTATTCGCCACCCAGCGCGAGGCCCTGCAGGATGCGCAAGGTGACGAGGACGATGGGCGCGACGATGCCGATCGACGCGTAGCCGGGCAGGAGGCCGACGATGAACGTGGAGCCGCCCATGATCATGATCGTGACGAGGAACGTGTACTTCCGGCCGATCATGTCGCCGAGGCGGCCGAACACGAGCGCACCGAACGGCCGCACGATGAAGCCGGCCGCGAAGGCGAGCAGCGCGAAGATGAACGAGGTGGTCGGGTCGCCGATGAAGAACTGCTTGGCGATCACGGTCGCCAGCGAACCATATAGGTAAAAATCGTACCATTCGAAGACGGTACCGAGCGAGGAGGCGAAGATGACCTTGCGCTCTTCCTTCGTGAGCCCAACGCCGGACGGCGTGGATTTGCCGCCCGCGGCCATGCCGGGGTTGATTGCCATGGTGGTCTCCTGTCTTGATTATTTTGTGCGCCGCCCGATGGCGCGGGCGATCCGCTGACTGTGCGCCGGGAAGCTTACGGCACGCTTGCTGGAAACTTACGCAGGGCTTACAGGTGGGCCCGGATCTTCGGGATCGTCGTCCGATGTCTCATGCAGCCGCGCATACTTGTACGCCTCCGTCGACCGCTCCAGCGCGAGACCGAGCGTCGTCGTCAGCTCGCTGCGCGACATGCCCTGTTCGAGCTGCTGGACGGCGAAGCTGTTGCGCAGGGTGCGCCCGCCGGCACGCGAGACGGCGATGCCGGCCCGCTCGAACGTCGCGCGCGTCTGCCGGTACACGGTCGCCTTGTGCAGCGGCTCGCCTTCCAGGTTCGCGGGGAAGACGAGGCTACCTGCAATCTCGAGCTCCTCCCGTTCCTTCAGCCATGCGGTCAGTTCGGCCACGCCGGCCTTCGGCAGGGTCGTCGTGTGTTCGTAGCTCGTGCGATGCTTCGCTTCCGGCGTGATGTTCAACGCGAGGGCGCCGTCGATGTCCGGCTGGCGGCCCACTTCGTCCAGCAGCAGGCCGATGGCTTCCGCCACGCGCAGGCCGGCGAGCGCCATCACGATCTGCATCGCGCGGTCGCGTCGGCGCTTCCAGCCGGCGTGGCCCTCCATGTCTTCCGTGCGCCCGGCGGGGAGGGCGGCCAGGAACCGTTGCAGGTCGTCCGGACTCAGCGCCGTCATGGGCGCGTCTTCGGCCAGGTGGGCGCGGTCCGTCGCGATGATGGCCTGGCGCGCGGGATTCGGCGCACGGCCCAGGTACTCGAAGCAGCGCTCCAGCAGGCGCAGGTAGCGGTAGGCGATCTTGCTGTTCAGGTCGCGCTGGCCGTTCTTCGACAGCTCGATGAAACGGCGCAGGTCGGCTGCGTTCACGGTCGACATCCTGAGACCGCGTTCGAGCATCCACGTGGCGAACTTCCCGAACATGAATTTGTAGATCGCCGCGGATTCGCTCGACACCGGCAGCGGGACGTCGCGCTGGCGGCTGGACGTAAGGACGAATTCCGGCGTGACGACGAACGCGGCGAAGGCCTCGACGGGGCGTTTGTCCCAGTCGGCAAGGGAAGGTGGCTGGCTCATGTTGCCATCATACTGCAACTAACCGACTTGGGGCGCGAGCAAAAGCAGAGGTGGCCAGCAGGCCAGAAGTTTCGACAATATACTCGATGGTCTTTACAACGACGCACACACACCTGGAGAGCATCATGTCCGACCATCCACCCGAAGGTCTTCCAGCCTACCGTATCCTGACCGGCCCCGACGACGCCTCGTTCTGCCGCCGCGTCAGCGCCGCGCTCGAGCAGGGTTATCTGCTCTACGGGTCGCCCACCGCGACCTTCAACGGCGAATCCGTCATCGTCGCACAGGCCATCATCTGGCCGAGCAAGCGGTCCTCGATCGCATAAGCGCAGCGGCCACCCGGCCACCCGGCCACCCAACGATCGGCCGGGTGTGTACCCTGATTATGCAACTAACCGACAGATGGCGCCCACAGAGCTCAACCCCGCCACCAACGCGCCAGGGCAGGCGCGCCTTATCGCTCTTATAATGGGAACGCGGTATCCCTCGACACGGGATGTCGCGACAGTCCAATACCGAACGCTACAAAGGAAATCCATGCTCAAGCACATCGTCATGTGGAAACTGAAAGACCACGCCGAAGGCGCCGACCGCGCCGCCAACGCCATCGAAATGAAGCGCCGCCTGGACGAATGCGCCAACATCGTCCCCGGCCAGATCAAGTTCGAGGTTGTCATCGCCCAGCCCGGCCTGGAAGCCACGTACGACGTCGTGCTGTATTCCGAGTTCGAGGACAAGACCGCGCTGGACGCCTACATCAAGCATCCGGTGCACCAGGCCGTGGTGCCGTTCATCGGCGCGATCCGCGAAGGGCGCCAGTGCATGGACTACGAAGTCTGACGTAACAAGCAGAAGCGACGGGAGGTCGCGATGGAGAATTTTGCGGGACGGGTGGCCGTCATCACGGGCGCCGGCAGCGGACTCGGACGCGAGTTCGCCAACGAGGCGGCCCGGCTGGGCATGAAACTGGTCCTGGCCGACATCGATGCGCATGCCCTGGAACAGGCGGCGAGCGCGCTGCAGGCCGGCGGCGCCGACGTGCTCGCGATGGTGTGCGACGTGCGCAAGGCCGCGCACGTGGAAGAACTGGCGGATGCGGCGATGATCCGCTACCACGGCGTGCACCTCCTGTTCAACAATGCCGGTGTCGGCACCGCGGGCCTCATCTGGGAATACACCGAAGCCGACTGGGACTGGGTGCTGGGCGTGAACCTGTGGGGCGTGATCCATGGCGTGCGCGTGTTCACGCCGCTGATGCTCGAGGCGGCGCGCCGCGATCCGGATTACGAAGGCCATATCGTGAACACGGCGTCGATGGCGGGCCTGCTGGTGCCGCCCGTGATGGGGCCGTACAACGTGTCGAAACACGCCGTCGTTGCGCTGTCGGAGACGCTATACCACGACCTGCGCCTTGTCGATGCGTCCGTGAAGGCATCGGTCCTGTGTCCGTATTTCGTGCCGACGGAGATCGCGCACTCGGAACGGCACCGCGCCGGCGAACTGCGTCACGACGCGCCGCCGACGCCCAGCCAGCAGGCGGGCCAGGCGCTGCTCGAACAGGCGGTCGCCTCCGGCACGATGTCAGCCGCGGAGGTGGCCCGCATCACGTTCGACGGCATCCGCCGCGGCGACTTCTACATTCATACGCATCCGCAGGCGCTGCAGGCCGTGGCCCAGCGGATGGACGCCATCGTGCACGGCAATCCGCCGGCCGATGCGTACGCGGCGACACCGCAATTCACGGACCAGCTGAGGGCGGCAGTTCAGGGTTCCGGAAAATAAGGCGGCACGTTCGCCGCGATGTGCGCGAACTCCGCCGGCGACAGCGGCAGCTTGCGGAACGCGGCCCACGATTCGCGCGGCCGGAGGTTGGCGCCCTGCGCCGAGTCCGTCCCGTACAGCACGCGCCCGACGCCGACCTGGCGGATGCGTTTCACCACCAGTGCCGCCGTTTCCGGTTTGATGTCGCGGTCGACGATCGAGGCGACGTCGAACCAGAGGTTGTTCGCATGCGGGTCATGGTTCTCGACCGCGTCCGCCAGCACGGCCATCGCAGCCTGCGCGGGCGGGTCGTCGTAGCCGGGACCGGAACCGGCGAAGTGGGCGACCTGCACGACCACGTCCGGCGCCGCGGGCAGCACCTGGTCGAGGAAGATGCGCGCTTGCGTCGCGCCGTACGGCCGCTTCTTGCCGATGTTCGCGCGCAGGTGGATGACGATGGCCATCCCGTGCACGTTCGCGGCCGCGAACACCTGGCGCAGGCGGGCGACGTGGGCCGGATCGTCCAGCTGCACGTCCGAATTCCCGACGTGCAGCTTGATGCCGTGGTTCAGGCCCGGCGCCTGCGCGCACCGTTCGAGTTCCGCCAGCGCGTAGTCCTTCAACGGGTTGAAACTGCAGAATGCGATCAGCCGGCCGGGGTGGCGGGCCGCCTGCGCGGCTGTCCAGTCGTTTTCGGCCCGCACCTTCGCAACCTCGTCATCGACCTTGCGCGAAGGACTCCCGTACATATAGGCGATGGACAGCAGCACGGCCCGCTTGATGCCGGCCGCGTCCAGCAGCGGAACCAGCTGGTCCGCATCCAGCGGCACGAGCCCGGTCGACGGGCCGAGCATGGCGATGTCGGCCGCGCTGAACACGTGCTGGTGATAATCCCCGGCGGGAACGGTCTGGGCGTGTGCCGCGCCCGCGAAGAGCAGGGCGGCAAGGGGAGCAGCAATGAGGGCGCGGATGGCATTCATCCGGCCAGTGTATCAGCGACTGGCGCAGAACCCCGCATCGTCATTGGTCCCGCCGGCAGCCAGGTCGCGGTTCCAGTCGGGGCCGGACAGGTGCATCGTCGTGCCGTCCATCGTGTATTTGCCGTTCCACAGCCCGGAGAGCGTGCCCTGGACGTTCGGCACGTCGACGGTCCAGCCGACGACCTTGACGGCGCTGTTGTTGGTGACGGCGACCTTGGCGCAGTAGCCGCTGGTCCAGTCGGCCGTGATCACGAGTTTCGCGGTGACGGCACCGGCGGGCGGCGGCGGAGGCGGCTCGGTGGGCTTAGTCGGACGCGTCGCGCACAGGCCCACCTGCGTGGACTGGCCGGGACGCAGCTTGCGGTCGTAGGCCGGGCCCTGCAGGCTGAGGACGCCATTCTCCAGCGTGTACTGCGCGTTCCACAGCGACGTGATCGAGTCCTTGAACGGGAGTGTCGTGCTCCAGTACCCGGCCGTCGTGCCCACGTTCGTCACGGTCAGCGTGCCGCAATACCCGGTGCCCCAGTCGTTCGATGCGTCCAGCTGCGTCTTGAGCTCAAGCGGCGGCGGGGGCGGCAGCGGATTCGGATACGGGCCGGGTTCCGTCGCCGTCGGGTCCAGGAACGCCTGCTTCACGGCGGTGAGCAGCGGGTTGTTGACGCCGTCCGTCGTGCCGTAGTTGATCAGCCAGATGGCGGTGCCGGCGGCGCCTTCGCCGTCCTTCGTCGATTGCGCCCACGCGCCCTTGGCGGCGATGGTCGCCGGTTCCTCGTAGCTGATGTAGCCGCTGGCCCAGTCCGGACGGTCGGCCGGCGTGTAGCCGCCCGGGTAGACGCGGTAGCTCGTCTGCGTGGGCGCGTCCCACGCGTAGATGCCCTTGTCCAGGTAGCCGTATTTATGGAGCATCGTGTAGCTCCAGCGGTAGTCGAGGACCGACCATTTGCCGAGGTCACCGTCCGTCTCCTGGTTCGGGCCCGTGAACGGCGGCGCGTAGTTCGCGCCGTAGAAGCCGATGCCCATGGCCAGCTTCGAGCGGGGTACCCCGGCGTCGACATAGGCCTGGATCGTGCCGGCGATCGAGACGGGCCGGTGTTCCGTGTGTCCCGTCAACGGCGAGAACGTATTGCTGTACCAGCCCTGGCCGAACCAGCCCACGCCATAGCTCATGAAGTTGTACTGGTCGACGAGGGTCGTCATGCGCACGTCGTGCGGCGTCACCTTGTCGATGTTCGTGTTGATGTTCCCGGCCGGGTACGTGATGATCACCGGGCTGTTCTGGTAGCGCGGCCGCGCGTTCGCTTCCTTGCGCAGGTCGATCACGAGGGCTTCCAGCAGCGCCGCCTCGTCCGGGTTCTTGCTGTCGAGGCCTTCCCAGTCGACGTCGATGCCGTCGTAGTCCTTCGCGACCATGTAGTCGACCAGGTTCTTCACGAACGTCGGCCGCACGGCCGGCGCGGCCGACGCGAGGAAGCCCGCATTGTCGCCTTCGCCGCCCAGCATGATCAGGGCCTTGATGTTTGCCTGGTGCGCGCGCCTGACCAGGAATTCCTCGACGGTCCAGTCGTAGGCGGCGCCGGGGCCGACGTCGCGGTTGTCGTGGGCGTTGCCCCCGCCCAGGACGATCTCGCCCGGCTGGCCCGACTTGCCGCCGCCCGGGCCGATGCGGGCGAACACGAAGTGCGTCAGCGCCGTCATGTCGACGTGCTCGGGTTTCTGGTAGTCGGCGTTGTCCCAGAAATAGCCGCCGTAATAGCCCGTGACCCACTTCGGCTGCGTGCCCGGGGTGGTTGCCATCGCCGGCAGCGCTGCCATCAGCGTCAGTCCGGCCAATACCTTGATTGCCTTGCGCATTCTCTGCTCCTTTTGTTGTTACTGTAAGGCAACAAGGTTAGCAGTGCGCTGCGGAAATTCCTGCCCCCACGGGAGGGGCCATCAAATCAGGCTGCGGCCTGGTCGCAAGGTTTCAGGATGCGTTCGTGCAGCTCCGGCTCGTCGTCGCCATACAGCTTGACGACGGTCGACGTGCGGGTGCCGTAGCCCGGGATCTCGATGCAGACGGCGGACAGCTGGCGTTCCAGGTCGAGCGGGACGCCCGTGTCGGGCAGGCGCATGTCCGGGGCGCGGGTCGTATCGGCCAGCATTTCGAAATACGCTTCTTCCGGCGCGCCCTGCAGCAGCAGGCTGGCGAACGTCGCCTTGGTGCGCACGACCTTGGGCCAGGGCGCATCCAGCAGGCCGTTCGAGACGCCGTAGATGCCCGGCTCCAGCGCCTTGCCGTTGCGCGGGTCGTCCCCGGCATGGTTCGAGAACCAGTACATGCCGGCGGCATCGCCGAGGATCAGGTTGAAGCCGTTGAAGGCATCCGCACCGGGCGCGATGCGGGCGAGGTACGCCTCCGCCTCCTCGTCGCCCTTGAGGAAATCGGCGACGAGGGCGCCGCGCGTGGGCGCGTCCGTGCGCCAGTCGCTGGGGGCGCGGATGTTGGTGAGGGCGGCGAATTTCGGACCGTTCGGACCATCCTTCGTCACACCCATCCAGCTGCCGCCGCCGCGCAGGTCGCGGCCCGCGATGATGTTGGGTGCGTCCGGCCAAGGGCCGGCCGGGGTGGCGGGACGATCATAGTATTCGTCGCGGTTGGCGCAGGCGACCAGCGGCAGGCCCGGGATCACGCGCCAGGCAAAAACGATCAGGCACATGTTGGGAGATCCATGAAGATTTCGGCGCGGCGGGGACCCTCGATGAGGGATGCCAGGCCGGCACTGCGGGCCGCGTCTTCGAGCCGCGCGGGAAAGGCATCGTCCACGCCCGGATACACTTCCATCCAGGTCTGCAGGCCGGCGCTGGCTTCGGGCCGACGCTTCAACTGCGCCGGCACGCCGACGCTGTCCTGCAGCGCGCGCACGCGCGGCGCCAGCGCGGCGGCGTCAAGCTCGCGCACCTTGTAATAGACGTACAGGTCGATCATGAGCGTCAAACGTCAAGCGCGTCGAGCGCGTACGGCAGCGGCAGGAAATCCAGCTTCGTGCCCCCGGCCGAGCCGTGGCGCACGTCGCCGTCCAGTGCCGCGAGCTTGATCTCGACGAGGGCATCGGCCCCGCCCGCGCCGTTCGGCGCCGCGTTGACGATCATGCCCGACGGCTGGTCCGGGTCGGTGACGGAATAGACTTCGTCGCCGGGACGCGCGGCCGCGTCAGGCAGTGTGGCGAGCGCCGTGCGCCGTTTCAGCTTGCCGAGGTACTGGCTGCGGGCGACGATTTCCTGGCCCGGGTAGCAGCCCTTTTTGAAATTGACGCCGCCGAGCAGCTCGTAGTTGACCATCTGCGGCACGAACTGTTCCTGCGTGCCGGGGCCGATCTGCGGGACGCCGGCGTGGATGGCCGCCAGTTGCCAGGCTGCGTTGCCGCCCAGCGCGAGCGCGTCCTTCCACGCGGACAGCGCGGCGATGGCATTATCGGCCGTGGTCAGCCACAGGTAGCGCGGCTGGTTGAACGCGTCGGCGAGACGGATCACGGTGCCGGCGTCGCCGTCGATCTTCGCGTAGGGAGCGTCGGGCAGGGTGCCGACGCGCTCGCGCAGCGCATCGGCCGCCGCCGCGCCGCCCAGGCCGAGGACGGCCGCGCGGGCCGGTTCGTCGGTGGCGTCGCGCAGCTTCGCTTTCGCGCGCAGCACGAACATCGTCAGGCGCTTCTGCAGCGGCGCCTGGATGGCGCGCGGCAGTTGCAGGTAAATACTCTCCGCATCGCGCCACATCAGGAACGTGGCCTGCAGGCGGCCCTTCGGCGTGCAATAGCCGGCGAGACGCGCTTCGGAGGTGCCGAGGTGCTCCACGTCGTTGGTGAGCTGGTTGTGGAGGAAACTGGCGGCGTCGTCGCCGGCGATGCCAATCAGGCCCAGGTCGGTGACGGAGGCGACGATACCGCGTTCGAGGTCGGCGGTAGTGAGCACGCGGCCGAAGTCCTCGACTTGCGTCGGGCTATCGGGATGAAAGCGGGCGCCCAGGGTGGCGAGGTGTTCGATCCAATGGTTCATACACGAATTATTTCCGGTTTGGCTGTATCGGCTTTATGATTACGGCCTCATTATAAGTTCGCCTTCGAAAATGCGCCGACGACGGCAAAAAACCAGGTCCAGCATGGCATTCATAAAAAAACTCATCGTCACAGGCGTCATCGTGGCCGTCGGTGCCGGCGCCGGCTTCCAGTGGTGGAGCAAGCAGCCGATCACGCCGGGCAACGCGGCCGTCATCCCGTTCGCCATCGCGCAGGGCAGCGGTGTCGCGGGCGCCGCGCAGCAGATGGCGACGGCCGGCGTGCCCGTCAACCCGTTCCTGTTCGGGGTGCTGGCGCGCGTCACCGGCAAGGCCGGCCAGATCAAGGCCGGCAGCTACGAGCTGAAGCCGGATACGTCCCCGCGCCGCCTCCTCACGCAGCTCGTGCGCGGCGAGTTCGCGCAGGAATCGCTGACGATCATCGAGGGCTGGACGTTCCGCCAGATGCGGCAGGCCATCGATGCGGCGCCGAACCTGAAACACGAGACCGCGAAACTGTCCGACCAGGAGTTGCTGGCGAAGATCGCGCCGGACTACAAGGCACCGGAAGGCCTGTTCTTCCCCGATACGTATCTGTTCGCGAAGAACGCGAGCGACCTGTCGATCTACCGGCAGGCACACGAGATGATGATGAAGCGCCTGAAGGCCGCGTGGGAAAAACGCGATCCGGGCCTGCCGTACACGGAGCCCTACCAGGCCTTGATCATGGCCTCGCTGGTGGAAAAGGAAACGGGCCAGAAGAGCGAACGCGGGATGATCGCGGGCGTCTTCGTGAACCGCCTGAAGGCCGGCATGCTGCTGCAGACCGACCCCACCGTCATCTACGGCATGGGCGATAAATATGACGGCAAGATCCGCAAAAAGGATCTCGAGACGGACACCCCGTACAATACCTATACGCGCGCCGGTTTGCCGCCGACGCCGATCGCGCTGCCGGGCGTGCAATCGCTCGCCGCCGCGACGGCGCCCGCGAAGACGGAAGCCCTGTACTTCGTGTCGCGCGGCGATGGCACCAGCCACTTCTCGGTCAACCTGAATGAGCACAACAAGGCCGTGAACCAGTACCAGCGCAACCAGTCGCAGTAATTACGAATGAATCCAATGAACCAGAACGATGCCACCCGCGGGCGCTTCATCACCTTCGAAGGCATCGACGGCGCCGGCAAGTCGACGCACATCGGCTACGTCACCTCGCTGCTGAAGGGCGCGGGCAAGCGGGTCGTGTCGACGCGCGAGCCGGGCGGCACGCCGCTCGGCGAAAAGCTGCGCGACCTCGTGCTGCACGAAAAGATGCACCTCGAGACGGAAGCCCTCATCATGTTCGCCAGCCGGCGCGAACACGTGGCGCAAGTCGTCGAACCGGCCATCGCGCGCGGCGACTGGGTCTTGTCCGACCGCTTCACGGATGCCAGCTTCGCCTACCAGGGCGGCGGACGCGGTCTCGATCGTGCCAAGCTGGACGCGCTGGAACAATGGGTGCATCCGCACCTGCAGCCGGACCTGACCCTGCTGTTCGACGTCCCGCTGGACGTGGCGAAAGCCCGCCTGTCCGCCTCGCGCACGCTCGACAAGTTCGAGATGGAACAGGCCGATTTCTTTGCGCGCGTGCGGGGCGAATACCTGCGCCGCGCGGCCGAATCGCAGGGCCGCATCGTCGTCATCGATTCGACGAAGACCATCGACGAGGTGCGCGCCGCGCTGCAGGCCGCGCTGGAGACCTGGCTGTGAGCATGTACCCGTGGCAAGAAGACGCGTGGACGCGGCTGCAGGCGATGCGCGTGCGGCTGCCGCACGCCATCCTCTTCTACGGCCCGTCCGGCATCGGCAAGGCCGATTTTATTGAAGCGTTCGCGCAGGCGCTGCTGTGCGAAAACGTGAGGCCCGACGGCCACGCGTGCGGCGCATGCGCGTCGTGCGGCTGGTTTGTCCAGGGCAATCACCCCGACTACCGCCGCGTGCGGCCGGAAGCGATGGAGGACGAAGCGCCCGCTGCCGAGGGCGACGAGGCGCCGGCGGAAGAGAAAAAAACGAAGTCGAAGACGGCGTCGAAAGAGATCAAGATCGAGCAGGTGCGCGCACTGGCCGATTTCATGAACATCTCGACACACCGCCAGGGCCTGCGCGTCGTCGTGCTGTATCCGGCCGAGGCGCTGAACATGCCGGCGTCGAACGCGCTGCTCAAGACGCTCGAGGAACCGCCGCCAGGGACCGTGTTCCTGCTGGCATCGAACGGGCTGGACCGGCTGCTGCCGACCATCCTGTCGCGCTGCCGCAAGTTCGCCTTGCCGATGCCGGACCACGCCCAGGCGTTGGCCTGGCTGGGGGCGCAGGGCGTCACCGATGCGGACGGCTGGCTGCGCGAACAGGGCGGTGCACCGCTCGCGGCGCTGGCCCAGGCCGAGACGGGCAGCCGCGATGAGCTCGACAGCCTGCTGCAGGTGCTCGCGCAACCGAGCGTGGATGCGGCGTTGCGCAGTGCTGACAAATTGAGCAAGGCGCCGCTGGCGTCGCTCGTCGCGTGGCAGCAGCGGTGGCTGTATGACGTGTTTTCGTACAAGCTGTCCGGAGTGATCCGGTATTATCCGAGATATCAGCGGGAACTCGCGGCGTTGGCTGGGCGCGTGCACGTGGCTAACCTGCTGCAGGCGATCAAGTCCACGAACGAACGCCGCGCCGTGGCCGATCACCCCCTGTCTCCGAAACTGTTTGTCGAAGACATGTTGCTTGATTACACTGCCCGCTGCGGTCCTCAGTGACCTGATCGATGAAAGGAAGATGATGAGCGTATCTCCGAACGGTCCGATCAGCGGCCTGCCCGCGGATCCGAACGCGCCCCAGCCGGTGCGGCCGTCCGTATTGTCGCTCGCCATCAAGGAAAAAGCCGCCCTGTACGCGGCCTACATGCCGTTCCTGAAGAATGGCGGCATGTTCGTGCCGACCAACAAGCCGTACAAGATCGGCGACGAGATCTATCTGATCCTGTCGCTGATGGACGACCCGAACAAATACCCGATCGCCGGCAAGGTCGCGTGGATCACGCCGGCCGGTGCGAACAACAACAAGGCGCAAGGCATTGGCGTGCACTTCCCGGCCGACGAGACCGGGCAGCGTGCCCGCCTGCGCATCGAAGAAATCCTTGGCGCCGCGCTGCGTTCGTCACGCGCCACCCATACCCTGTAATTTTTTTGGCTTCACCATGCCGTCCTACGTACACCGCCTCGCCCGCATCGAAGACCTGCCCGTCATCGTCGACATCTACAACTCCACCATCGCGTCGCGCGAAGTCACGGCGGACACCGAACCCGTCACCGTGCAATCGCGCGAAGGCTGGTTCAACGACCACACGCCGGAACGCCGTCCGCTATGGGTGATCCATGACGCGGCCGATGCGTCCGACAGCCCGGCCGTGATCGGCTGGTGCTCGTATTCGAATTTCTACGGCCGTCCGGCATACTCGGGCACGGCCGAGCTGTCGATCTATATCGCGGAAGCATGGCGCGGCAAGGGTGTCGGTCGGTACTGCCTGGAACAGGCGATGGCGTTCGCGCCGAATGTGAACGTGCATACCTTGCTCGGGTTTATCTTCGGGCACAACGCGCCGAGCCTCGGACTGTTCCGCAAATACGGGTTCGATACGTGGGCACATTTCCCGCGCGTGGCGAACCTGGATGGCATCGAGCGGGACCTGATCATCCTGGGCAAGCGCGTGGCCTGAGACCCCAAGACCGTCGCCCCTGCGAAGGCAGGGGCCCAATTTTACGTAGCGTTGACGCGAGGAAATGGGGTTCCCGCCTACGCGGGAACGACGGTGGGCGGCGAGCCGATGGCGCCTCGCGTACAATATCGGGATGTATATCGATTCCCACTGCCACATCAATTTCCCGGAACTGGCCGCCCGGATGCCGGAGATCCTGGCCAAGATGGCCGAGAACAAGGTCTCGCACGCGCTGTGCGTCTCCGTCGACCTGCCGGAGTTCCCCAGCGTGCTCGCGCTGGCCGAGCAATATCCGCACATTTATGCCTCCGTCGGCGTGCATCCCGATTACGAGGACACGCCCGAGCCTACCGTCGCGCAGCTGGTCGAGCTGGCGGATCACCCGAAGGTCATCGCGATCGGCGAGACGGGGCTCGATTATTACCGGCTGGAAGGCGACCTCGAGTGGCAGCGCGAGCGTTTCCGCACGCACATCCGCGCATCGCGCGAGACGCGCAAACCCCTGATCATCCACACGCGTTCGGCCAGCGAAGACACGATCCGCATCATGCGCGAAGAAGGCGCGGGCACGGACAAGGGCGGCGTCGCGGGCGTCATGCACTGCTTCACGGAGTCGCTGGAAGTGGCCCAGGCCGCCATCGGGATGGGCTTCTATATTTCGTTCTCGGGCATCGTGACGTTCAAGAGCGCGAAGGACCTGCAGGCGGTGGCGAAGGCGGTGCCGCTCGACCGTATCCTCATCGAGACGGATTCGCCTTACCTCGCGCCCGTGCCGTTCCGCGGCAAGATGAACGAGCCGGGCTATGTGGCGCACGTGGCGGAGTACATCGCCACGTTGAAGGATGTCCCGTTGCGCGAGATCGCCGACCGCACCACCGAGAATTTCTTCAACCTGTTCAAGGCCGCGAGGACCTGACCCATGACCCTTCTTCGAGCTATCCTGCTTGCCGCCACGCTGGCGGCGCCCGCCCTGGCGCTGGCCGACCAGACGAGCGACTTTTTCCGTGCGGTGCAGATGGACGATGCCGGCACGGTGCGTTCGTTGCTGGGCAAGGTCGATCCGAACCAGCCCAATCCCGTCGGTGGCGAGCCTGCCCTCGTGCTGGCCGTGCGCGAAGGCGCGATGCAGGTGGTCGACGCGCTGCTGCGCAACCCCGGCACGAACGTCGACGCGCCTGCGCTGAACGGCAACACGGCGCTGATGATGGCCGCGTACAAGCACAACAAGCCGGCAGCGGAAGCCCTCATCGCGAAAGGCGCGGCCGTGAACCGTCCCGGCTGGACGCCGCTGCACTACGCGGCCGCCAGCGGCGATAACGACATCGCGCGCCTGCTGCTGGCGCACGGCGCGCGCATCGATGCGCAGTCGCCGCCGGCCAGCGGCAAGTTCACGCCGCTGATGATGGCGGCGCGCGAGGGCCACGATGACACGGCCGTGTTCCTGCTCGGCCAGGGCGCGGATCCGCAACTGAAGAATGGGGAAGGCCTGACGGCGGCCGGGATCGCGCGCAAGGCCGATCACGCCGGCATTGCCGAGGCGCTCGACAGGAAGGTCAAGTCTGCCCGCTGAGCGGGCCGGTCTCGCTTTCCCCGCACTTGTGGGCGCGCTTCCTGGTGTACATGTGCGCGTCCGCATGCATCAGCAGGGTCTCGACCTGGTCCGCATGATCCGGGAACAGGCCGATCCCGATGCTGACCCCGATGCGCAGCGGCGCGCACTGCGTCGGCACGGGCCGCACGAGCGCGGCGCAGATCTTGTCGGCGCAGTGTTCGGCGTCCTCGGGCGCCTGCAGGTCTTCCAGCAGCAGCACGAATTCGTCGCCGCCCAGGCGCGCCACCGTGTCCGACTCGCGCGCGCATTCCACCAGCCGGGCCGCGACCTCCCGTAACAGCGCGTCGCCGGCCGCATGGCCGTAGCGATCGTTGACCAGCTTGAAATCGTTCACGTCCACGTACAGCAGCCCGAGCCGCGAGTGACAGCGCCGCGCCCGCGCGACGGCCGTGCGGATGCGGTCGAAGAACAGCCGGCGGTTCGGCAGGCCCGTCAGTTCGTCGAGGCAGGCGGACCGCATCAGGTCGTCGTGCAGGCGCTTGCGCTCCAGCGCCAGCCCGACCTGGGCCGCGACGAAGCGCAGCAGGCCGCGGTCGGCCGGCGAGTAGCCCGTGCCGGCATGGTCGCGCAGCAGCAGCGCGCCGATCGTACCGGCCGGGCCGCCCAGTTCGATCATGAGCCAGGTATTCAGCCGCCCCGCGCCAACGTGGCGGACGGCGTCCGGCGCGATACTGTCCGGCGTCGTCGCCGTGGCGCGCCAGCGCGCGAGGCAGGCGCGCGACGGCAGGCGCGTTTGCGGGTCGTGGTCGCGCTGGTAGACCACCTTGAAACCGTGCTGCGGGGTCGGGTCGCTCACGACGACCATGCCCGGGGCGCCCACGAGGCGGTCGAGGATGGCGTGGATCTCGCCGCACAGTCCGGCCAGGTCGCCCGTATGATAGACGGCTTCGGAAATCGCATACGTCGCCGCCTGGCGCCGCTCGGCGCGCTTGCGGGCGCTGATGTCGCGCGCGACGCCCAGGCGCAGGCCGTGGTCCGCGATCCAGCGGGCCGACCACATCACGTCGACGCGGCGCCCGTCCTTGTGCAGGTAGCGGTTCTCGAAGCCGACGCGTTCCTGGCCGGCCAGCACGCGCGCGCTTTCCATGCACGTGATGGCGCGGTCTTCGGGAACGACGAAATCGAGCATGTATTGGCCGATCAGCTCGGTGGGGCGGTAGCCGAGCATGCGCTCGCAGCCGGCGCTGACGTCCACGATGATGCCACGCCGGTCCACCAGGAAAACGACGTCCAGGAGCAGGTCGGCGATGTTCGCCGAGAGGGAACGGATCGAATGTACCATGGCGGCCCGAAAACGGTGGCGGCGGATGGGAAAATACTAACATTCCCGTATGGAAAAAGGTCAATGTATTTATGCACCATCGGCCAGCTGTTCCATCGATCCGACAAACTGGCCGGCAAATCCCCGTCAGATCGGCGCATCAGTTGCTTATAAGCATGGACATAATGCAGACAAGATCTCCCACACAGAGGAACCCATGCTCAACGAACGCGAAATCGAAAGCTGCTATCTGGGGCAGTTTATTCCGGTCCACTACCATCACAACATGCTGATGGACCATAACCGCATGCACAGCTTCAAGTCCGCGATCTACCACGCCGTCAAGCCGGGCATGAAGGTCCTCGAACTCGGGGGAGGCACGGGTGTGCTGTCGTACTTCGCCGCCCAGAACGCGGCGCAGGTCTATTGCGTCGAGTTCAACCCGGATATGGTGCGCGAGGCGCGCCGCTTCCTCGCCATGAACCCGAACGGCCACAAAGTCGAGGTGGTGCATGCGGATGCGTTCGAATACCTGCCGCCGGAGCCCGTCGACCTCGTCATCTGCGAAATGATCCACGTCGGCATGCTGCGCGAGAAGCAGGTCGAGGTGATCGAATCGTTCAAGCGCCGCTACCTGGCGCGCTTCGGCGGCCCGCTGCCGATCTTCATGCCGGAAGCCGTCATCATGGCCGCGCAGCCGCTGCAGCTCGAATACGATTTCGAGGGCTTCTATGCCCCGATCGTGCAATTCCAGCCGACCAACGTGATCTATCCGGGCACCATCGAACTGGCGCAGCCGGGCGTGTATTCGATCATGGATTTCAGCCAGCCCGTCGGCGACGCGATCGCGTGGGAAGGCCAGTTCCGCATGGAGCAGGGCGGCCGCCTGAATGCGCTGCGCTTCATCACCAAGAATGTCCTGTCCATCGTCGAGGAGCGTGGTACGACGATCGACTGGCTGAACCACTACATGATGCTGCCGCTGGCCACGCCGCTCGACGTGCAGCCGGGCGACATCGTGCAGGTCGGCTTTGCCTACCGCGCGGGCGGTTCGATTCCGTCGCTGGAAGCGTCGATGCGCGCGGAAGTCGTCGAGCGCGCCGGCGTGCCGGTGCGGGCGCGCGATGCAGAATTCGCTTGATTGTTGATATAGATCACGGTCACCCGATGTTGGGTGGCCGTTTTTTTAATGGTAATTGCTTTTAAACAATCCTTTATGTAGCATCGGACATTTCATCCGCTATCACATAAAGGATTCATCATGCATGCAAACCGGCGCAAACTCTTGAAGTGTGCGATGGGTTCCACCGTCCTGGCCGGATTGCCTGGCCTGGGACAGGCGGCTAATCCCGCCGATTATGTCGACGCCGATGCCGCGATCGCCGCGGCCCAGGCGAAAAGCGTGGTCGCGGGCTGGAATGAAAAGCTGATGAATACCGCCTTCAAGGCGTTTACTCCGCCGGCGGTCACGGCCCGTGCACTGGCGCTGTTGAATGGCACCCTGTACGACCTGTGGCGTTATCTCGAGACCCCGCAGGCCGTCGGCCTCAACCGGTTTTTCACGACGCCGGTCACGCGCGCCCAAGGCGCCGACCCGCAATTCCAGGTCATCGCGCTGAGCGCCGCCGCGGCGGCCGTCCTGAGAGGGCTGTTTCCCGCGTATGCCCTGGACATCGCCGTCTACGGCGCGACATGGGGCCTGGGCGGACGCTTCGCCTGGCTCATTCCGGCGACCCGCGTGGGCGAAGAAGCGGCGCAGCACATGCTGAACGAACGCGCGCACGACGGCAGCAATCAGCTGGGCGACCTGCATCCGGGCGCCTATTCGGATTACACAGGTTATACCCCCGTCAATTCCGCGACGACGATGGTCGATCCCGACCATTGGCAGCCGCTTCCTTACCAGAGCTGCATGACGCCGTTCTGGGGCAAGGTCAAGCCATTCGCATTGAAAACCGGCGACCAGTTCCGCCCGGCCGCGCCGCCCTCGGTATTTTCCGCACAAATGCAGGCAGAAATGCAGGAATTGATCGACCTGAATGCCAATCTCACGCCGGAACAGATCCGGGTATGCGAATACTGGGGCGATAACAGCCGTGTGCCCTGGGTGCGATTCGCCGAAATGCTGGCGTACCGGCAGGGTTTTTCGCTCGGCCGGGAAATCCGGTTGTTCCGCGCACTCGGTGTCGCGCTGCACGATGCGATGGTCGCGACATGGGACGCGAAAATGACGTATGACTTCGCCCGTCCGGTGTCCGCGATCCGGACACTGTTCAAGCAGCGCACGCTGAACAACTGGACGGCGAAGGGCGTGGTCCAGGTGGCGGGCGCGAACTGGACGCCGTACCTGTACACGCCGCCGTTCCCGGAATACGTCTCGGCGCACAGCGTGTCCGGCCACGCGGCGGCCGTCGTGCTCGCGCACTTCGCGGGCGGACCATTCCGGTTCAGCCAGAAGGCGTCGCCGGCGGTGACGCTGTACTGGGACTCGTTCGCGGACGCCGCCGCCCAGGCGGGCTATTCGCGGCGCCTGGCCGGCATCCACTTCCTCCATGGCGACCTGAACGGGCGCACGCTCGGCACGAAGATCGGCCGCAAGGTGCTCGATCTCGCCGTCTGAGCGGCGGGCCGCACCGTCCGCCCCCGGTTTCGGGCCGTCCGTCCGCCCCGGGCCGCCGTCCATCGCAGAAAGATTGCACGTTGGCGTCCATACAACTACAGTCATCGTATCGGGCGGATGAAGCCCTTGTCCTGTAGATGGAGCTGACGATGCTGGGTTTCCTCGTGTGGTTGGTATTATTGTTCCTGTGCTGGCCGATCGCGTTGCTGGCGCTCGTGATGTATCCGCTCGTGTGGCTGTTGCTGCTGCCGTTCCGCCTGCTCGGGATCGGCGTCGAGGCCGTCTTCGAGCTGCTGCGCGCGATCGTCATGCTGCCGGCGCGTGTGCTGGGCGGGGGTATCGGACGCTGAAACTTGACGTCCAGCCAGTGTGCGCCGATTAACAGACGGACACGAACCGTTCGCCTATCGTCCCCATACTGATGGCTTTCATTCGAAAGCCATGCTTTTAAAGGAAATGACTATGCGCCTGGACATCTACCGCAGAGCCGAACACGACGGCAAGTTCTCCTACCTTGCCGTCCCCGAGACCCGCAACATCCCCGAGGAAGCCACGAATACCGACTGGGAAGTCGAAGCCCGGGCTTTCGAAGTCGACGACGATGCCGGAGACCTGCCCGACTACGATATCCAGAACCTGAACGCCCAACTGGCGGAAAAAGGGTACGCCGTCACGTCGTCGACGATGCATTGACGCTGTAGCGGTAGTGCCACATTCGCGGCCGTACGCCGTCCGTCCCGACCAGCCGGGGCGGGCGGCGTACGGCCGCGTATCGCATATGGTATCCTTGCGCCTCGTTCAGTCGGAGGCGTCATGAAGTGGTTCGTAGTCGGTTTTCTCGTGCTGTCGGTGCTGCACATCCATTTCCGCGGCAAGGTCCGCCTGCCGTTCGGCCGGCAGTTGTTCGACCATTCGTCATTCATGGCGCCGATCAACATGTTCATGCACCTGTTCTCCAAGGTGCCCAGCACGCCGTACATCCCGGTCCGTGAGTTCCCGGAATTGTCCGTCCTGCAGGAAAACTGGCCGGTCATCCGCGAAGAAGGCCTGCGCCTCATCGAGATGAAGAAGATCAAGGCCTCCGAAGAGAACAACGACGCCGGTTTCAATTCCTTCTTCAAGACGGGCTGGAAGCGCTTCTACCTGAAGTGGTACGACGCGAGCCACCCGTCGGCCGAGCGCCTGTGCCCGAAGACGTACGCGCTGCTGCAGGGCATCCCGTCGGTGAAAGCCGCGATGTTCGCCGAGCTGCCGCCGGGCGCGAAGCTGAACCCGCACCGCGACCCGTTCGCGGGCTCGATGCGCTACCACCTCGGCCTGGCCACGCCGAACGACGACCGCTGCTTCATCGAAGTCGACGGCCAGCGCTACAGCTGGCGCGACGGCCAGGGCGTCATCTTCGACGAGACCTTCATTCACTGGGCCGAGAACGCCAGCGACAGCGACCGCCTGATCCTTTTCTGCGACGTCGAGCGCCCGATGCGCTTCGGCTGGATGCAGGCCGTCAACCGCTGGCTGGGCCGCACGATGATGACGGCCGCCGCGTCGCCCAACGAGAGCGGCGACCAGACGGGCCTCGTCAGCAAGCTGTTCCGCATTTCGTACGTGATGGGCCAATACCGCCGCCGCTACAAGGCCTGGAACAAGACGGCCTATAAAGCGACCAAGGTCGCGCTGATCGTGGGCCTCGCGGCGCTCGTCTACTACATCTGACCCATCTTTCCGAGAAAACGCAGGGCCGCAAATTCTGCGGCCCTTTTTTTGTTTCCCAGATTCGGGGTCAGATCCCGTTTTTCGGCAAATTCGGGGTCAGAGCACTTTTTTAGACAAGATCTCGGTCGAAACAATTAGCCACCGCCGGCACACGTTTGCTGCACTGGCTCGTGCATCGGTACGGCGCCAACTAGCGTTCGCCGTAGCGTTTAGTTCGCGAGGCAATTGATCGAAAATGTGGTCTGACCCTAATGCCAGTCAGTTAAGCGGGGCTGGCATGTTTTGTTGGGTACTTGGATTTCCTGGATTTTATTGTTCTCGGATATGAGCGTGTTCGTCGCTCTGGTAGAAGGTAGGCACGTGCTTGTTCACGTAGCCATGCCAATCGCTTGGGGAAGGTGCCGGGTGTTTCGAGCGGCCAGTGGTACAGCGCGGTAACGATGGCCAGGGCCAGCCATTGGAAGCTGAGGCGCTGCGGTGGCACGTTCAGTTCAGTGGCCATCTGGGCAATTTCATGGCGCAGCAGGTTGTAGGCGATCAACATTCCCCATACTTCCTGGCGCACGAGTTCCGGCAGCCTGCTGCGCAGGACAGGCGCTTTTTTCAGCATGCCTTGCTTCATTTCCCTGAAACCGAGTTCGATCTCCCATCGCTGCACGTAGTGTGCGGCGACGTCACGCGCGGGGAAACGATGCGCATCGCACAGCGAGGTGAGAAATCGTCGAGGCTGTCCGCCCACCGTGCATTCGATCAGTCTAGCCTGCCAGTGCGAGGGAAGATCCGGATGCTGCCGACGCGCCTGAGGTGAGACGGGAAGCCGTACCAGACAGTCACCGGGAGCCACCTGGCAGACTACCTCATAACACAGCGAGGTTTTGGTGCGTATCAGCCAATGCTTTTGCAGGCCCGACCGTTGCCAGTCCAGTAGAAACGCGGCCGAGAAATAGGCTCGATCAAAAATCGTGAGCGAGTTATCAGGCGCAGCCTGTATCAGTGTCTTTGCATAGCTCAGCTCACCTGTCTGGCACTCTCCGAAGTCGACGGCGCGCAGCAGGTGACTGTGGGTATCCATCAGGCAGACGGCACGCAATTGCGGCCAAGCGCCATCACGTCCGTCACCTCCCCGGGGCCGGCCAAACTCCCTTTCGTTTTCTGGCGTGCTCGGCACCGACCAGACCACGCCATCAACAGCATAACTGCGCAGGCCATGAAACAGCGCACTCTCCGCTGGGGCACGCTCACCCCAGCAGCTTGCCGTCCGCTTGAACAGCCATTCCAATGGGGCTTCGCCTAAACGCTCACGCCCCGCCACTGAAGCACTGGGGACAGGTGTGCTGGCTGCCGGGCCATCGGCAAGATCGAGCTGTTTGACGATATGCCAGATCGGCTCGTTTCGAAACAATGCCAGTCCAATTACCAGCCAGACCATCCGATCGGCCGGTAACCGACGACGACGCACCGACACAGTGCCAGTCTGTTGCAAAGCCTCATCGATCCACGCCGGATCGATAAGGCTGGCGAAACGGTCAAATTCCTGCGGCGTCAGCGAGGCCGAGTAATCCAGGTCAAGTTGCAGAGCCATGATAGAAAACGGATTTACGTTGAACATAAATCCGTTCTAGCCCTTGGATCGCGTCGGTCAAGTCCTTAAGTGACCGGCATTAGGTCTGACCCCGATTTTGGTCGGAAATGTGCTCTGACCCCGAATTAAAAAGGGCCGCAAGTGCGGCCCTGGTCGGTGGCCGCGCCTTGCGGCCAAAGGGGATGCTCAAAACGTGAACGGCATCCTGACCATCAGCGTGACGTCCGGCGTATCGCGCGTGAGGCCCGCGCCCACCGACACGCTCAGCGTGCGGTTGTTCTTCAGGCGGTAGGAGTAGCCCAGCAGCAGCGTACCGAGCTGTACGCGCACGGAGCCCGGGATCACGACGCCGTTCTGGTGCATGCGGCCCACGGAGTTGTGGTCGTAGCCGATGCTGAACGACGCCCGCTCGTTCAGCGCGAGGCCCATGCCGAAGTTGAAGCCGAACACGTCCCCCGGTTCCACCGTACCCAGCAATTCCTTGCCGCCGTTCAACACGGTGCGGTAGACGTTGCCGCGCTTGAAGTTCTTCGTGTAGCTGAAGCCGCCGAAGAAGATGGCCGGGTCGGACGGCAGCAGCCACGTCACGCTCGGCTGCAGCGAATAGAAGCCGGACCCGGTCGGCAGGTCGAGCGGCAGGCCCGTCCCCGTCACGTTCTGGCCCACGCAGCGGGTCTGGCAATCCGTCACGACCTCGAACGGGTCGCGGCCCGTGCGCGACTTGAAACGCAGGCCGGCGATGTAATAGGGCGAGTCGACGCCGCCGTCGTTCAGCTGGTAGCGCCAGCCCAGCTCGATGTCGCCGATGCCCTTGCCGCTCGTCTGGAATGCGCGCTCCGCCGCCGTGCCCGTGAACAGTTCGCGGCTGACGGTCGAATCGCTGCGGTAGACGTACGGGATCTTCGCTTCCAGTTCCAGGCGGTTGTCGAAACCGTAGCGGAACGTGGCCGAGCCCGTCGTCGTGTTGCGTTTCACTTCGCGCACGTCGAGCAGGCCGATCAGCAGGGCCGGAATCACCGTGTAGCCGACGAGGGCCACGCGGTTGCTCGACGAATAGCCGTACTGCACGGACGGCTCGAACACGAGTTTGCCCCGCGGCGTCAGGACGCCCGGGGTCTCGAAGATCGGTGCGACTTCCGGCGTGCGCGGCGCGGGTGGACGGCCGACAGCGTCGGTGTTTGCCTGCGCCTGCGCCTGGCCGGCGCCGCCCGTACCGCGCAGGGGGGCCAGGCGGCCGGGATAGACCGGATCCGCGAACGGGACGGCGAGCCTGGGCGGTGCATCGAGCGGACCGGCCTGGACCTGCGCAGGCGCGTCGGCCTGGGGCGCCGGCAGGTTGCCGGTGCCGCGCATCCGTTCGAGCTGCATTGGTGCCGCCGCCGTCGCGCTGTTCGCCGGCGGGGCCACACCGCTCGCGCGCAACTGGCGTTCCAGTTCGTCGACGCGCGCGCGCTGCTCTTCCAGCTGTTGTCGCATGATCTTGAGCTGCTCGAGGAGGTCAGGACCGGACTGGGCACCGGCCGGGATGGCCGCCAGGGCCACGCTGACACCAATCACGCCGTACAGCGCTGGAATTTTTTGCATAGGTTTTCTCCAGGTAAAAATCCGTCACCTGCCGGTGGCGGCGGTATTGAGCGCGTTCGCGAGGCTGGACTGGAAATTCATGGCCTGCAGCAGTCCGCGTGCGTTCACGCTTGCATTGATGATGGTCTGGTTGTTGATCAACTGGTTGTTCAGGCTGTTCTGGATGACGGTGCCGCCCAGGGTCGTGTCGCCCATCTGGACGTTGAACGTGCCGCCGCCATTCTGGATCAGCCTGACCTGGTTCGCCGTGTCGGCGGTCAGCGTGCTGTGGCCGCTCGTCAGGGCGCCGAGGTCGCCCAGTTCCAGCTGGCTGCGTTCGGCCACGTTGCCGTTGATCGTGACGATGCGCTCGATGCCGAGCGACACCGCCAGGCCGTTGTCGGTGATGAAGCCACCGCGGTAGTCGTCCAGCGTATCGGACGCGACGGCGTTGTCGCTGCTGAACGGGTTGTCCGGGCCGCCGGCGTAGCCCTGCGTCGCGATCGCGACGCTGGCCAGTACGAGGCCGATCTGGACAGGTATGCGCATGGGGTCTCCTGTCAAAAATCGCCCGGACCGAATTTCGGCAGCGTCGTCATGTCGATGGCGGTCCGGGTCACACCCTCGGCCAGCGGCGCACGCGGGGCGGCGCGCCAGTCGAGGTCGGAGTTGAACGAAGGCTTGCCGGGCGCGTCGTGGATCACGAACAGCAGCCGGGTCGGCCAGATGGATTCGAAGTGCTCGCGCGTGATCGAGCGCGTGCCGCTGGACGGATCGCCCAGCAGGATGCGGCCGTCGTCGGCGCCCTTGATCACGACGAAATGGTTGTAGCCTTTCTCGGAGATCAGCACGATGGCGGGCAGTTTGCTGTCGAACAGCTTCTGCAACGGCACCTGGAAGCCGTCCGCCTTGAAGCCGATCTTGCCGAGATAGCGCTGCATGTCGAGCAGCGAAAAGCCTTCGCGCCGGATCTTGGCCTGGTCGCCGATCTCCCACATCGCCTTGAAGGCGTCGGTTTCGCTGACCGGGCGGCCGTAGTGATAGGTCAGCAGGGTCGCCACGGCGGCGGACCCGCAGCTGAAGTCGTATTGCTGGCGGGTCGTCGAGGCGAAGCGCAGTTCGCGCATGCTCTTGACCGGCACGTTGAAACGGGCACCGCCCGCGATCGGCAGATCTGCCGCGTGTACGCAGGTGGCGCCCGGGAAGGTGCTGAGCAACACGCACAGCAGGGGCAGGGCGCTGTGCTTCATTGGAATTTCAGGTTGACGATGGTGGCATTCTGGATCAGGACGTTTGCGCCGCTGTTCTGGATCACCACCGGTATGCCCGACATGTTGGCGAACGCCCCGGCATCGATCGTGTTCGACCCCGTGACGACGTTCACCGCGCTGTTGCCGGAGACGACCCCGCCGAGATTCGCGGTGTTGTTGGTGTTGAACGTGTCCGTCCCACCGCGCGAATGCTCCAGCTTGCCCAGGTCGGCCGCGGGGCCGAATCCGAGCGGGTCCGGCGCCTGCGCCGTCTTCCCGGCATCCGCGACCGGCCTGGCAGCCGGTGCGCTGTCGCGGGCAGGAACCGCGAGTTCCGGTCCTGCCCAGGCCGCGGATGCGCAGACCGCGAGCACAGCGAAGCTGCACACGCGGTTGCTGACGCTACTCTTGAGTGATGACTGCATTCTCTACCCCCGGTTGCATCGAAAAACCGCCGTACCCAAAGGCACGGCGGTCCTTGGCATTACTTGCCGACAGCCAGGTTGCTCTGGACGTTGACACTCTGCTGGATCAGCGAGGAGAAGCCGTTGTTCTGGCTGACCACCATCACGCCCGCAGCCGACTGGCCGACACCGCTCATGGTGTTGGACATGTCGAAGGTACCGGCATTGACGGTGTTCGATCCGCCGTTGCCGCCGGTGCCCGCACCGCCCAGGCCGCCCGTGCCCACGCCGGCCGTGATGTTGGCCAGTGCGCCGCCCGCGCCGCCGGTGTTGGTGCCGCCGTTGCCGCCATTGCCGCCGTTGCCCGCGGTCGAATCACCCACGGTGGCCGAGCCGGTCGTGGCTGCGCCGCTGGAGGCTGCGCCGCCCGTTGCCGCACCGCTCGTTGCCGCACCGCCGGCCGCACCTGCGCCGCCCGTGTTCGACGCCATGCCGCTGGCGGCACCCGCGCCGCCCGCTGCGCCGGCACCTGCCGCGCCCGAGCTTGCCGTGCCCGCCGCACCGGCACCGCCCGCGCCCGAGGTTGCCGTACCGGCCGCACCCGCGCCGCCGGCACCGCCTGCGCCGCCCGTATTCGCCGCGCCGTTGCCGGCCGTCGAGGTCAGGCCACCACCCGCGCCGCCTGCTGCGCCGGTCGCTGCGCCACCTGCTGCACCCGCACCGCCGGTATTCGATGCCATGGCGCCCGCTGCGCCCGCACCGCCAGCCGCACCGGCCGCACCGTTGCCGCCTGCACCGCCGGCCGCACCGGCCGCGCCTGCACCGCCCGCACCGCCAGCCGCGCCGGCCGCACCCGCGCCGCCTGCACCGCCGGTCCCGAGGCCCGCGGTCGAGGTCGAGCCGCCGCCCGTGGTCGTGCCGCTGGTGGCGGTCGACGTTCCGGTGGCGGCGCTGCCGCTGCCGTCGAGGCCGCCGGCCCCGGACGTGGCCGTATGGGCGCCATTGCGGGCAGCGCCACCGGTGGCCGCGTTGGATGCCGTCGAGCCTCCGCCGGTGCCTGCGCCGGCGAGGCCGCCCGCACCGCCAAAGCCGCCGGAACCGCCTGCTGCGCCGGCACCGCCCGCGCCGCCTGCTGCGCCCGCCGCACCGGCACCGCCTGCGCCGCCGGCAGCGCCCGAGCCACCCGCGCCGCCTGTGGCCGAGCCCGTGCCGCCGCCCATGCCGCCCATGCCTGCCGTGGTCGGGCCGCTGGCGCCGCCGTTACCGCCGGTGGTCGCGCCACCCGCGCCGCCGTTGCCGCCGGAAGCGAGGCCGCCCGCACCGCCGGCTGCGCCTGCGCCGCCCGCTGCCGATGCGCCGCCGCTCATGCCGCCTGCACCGCCGCCCGCACTTGCCGCGCCGGTGGAGCCGCCGAAGCCGCCGGCTGCACCCGAGCCGCCGGCGCCGGTCGTCGCACCTGAGGCAATGCCGCCGCTGCCGCCCGCGCCGGCGGTCGCGGCGCCGCTGCTAGCCGCGCCCGCGCCGGCGCTGCCGGTGGTGGCCGCACCAGCGCTGGCGCCGCCGTTGCTGGCCGTACCGCCCGCCGCGCCCGCTGCACCGTTCGCGTTGCCGGTGCCGCCGCCCGCGCCGGTGCTGGCCGTGATGCCGCCGCCGGTACCGGCCGCGCCGTTGCCTGCCGTCCCGGCGGCGCCGTTGGCGTTACCGGAGTTGGTGGCGACGTTGCCGATGTTCGAGATGTTGTTGCCCGAGACGCTGCCGCTCAGGTTCGCGGTGGCGTTGGCCGACGAGGTGTTGAAGCTGTTGGAGAAGTTCGACGTCGCGGTACCGCCGTTGTTCACGGCGACGGAGCCGGTTGCGGTTGCACGCGAGTCGCCCGAGCTGTTGTTGCTGTTGTCGGTGCTCGTCGTCGTGTTGGTGCTCTTGTTGTTGTTCTGATCAGAGTTAGTCGTAGTTGCCGTGTTGGTGCTGCGGTTGCTGCTGTCGGTGTTCGTGTTGATGCTCTTGTTGTTGTTCTGATCGGCGTTAGTCGTCGTTGCCGTGTTGGTGCTCTTGTTGTTGTTCTGATCAGAGTTCGCCGTTGTCGTGTTGGTGCTGTTATTGCTGCTGTCGGAGGTATTGGTGCTGTTGTTGCTGCTATCCGACGTATTGGTGCTGTTGTTGCTGCTGTCCGAGGTATTGGTGCTGTTGTTGGTGTTGTCCGTGCGGGTCGTGGTCTGCGTGGCCGTGCTGCCGCCGCGTGCGACGATCGAGTCCTGGGCTTGTGCGCTCAGCGAAAAAGCCAGCGTGATAGCAGTCACGAGCAAAGTCTTGTTCATTCGAGTTCCCCTCTGGGTTTGATGGTTGGTGATGGGTCGGCTGTAGCGCCGACCTCCATCCCTTTGCAGTTTCAGTGCCAGCCTTACTGTAGAGCTGGCTAACCCATTGTTTTTGTTGACTTTGTACGGATCTTCCTACACGGCTGTTAGGACAAATCCGGCACGATTTACCGAAAATATCGAAAAACTGTTTCACTTTCGGTACAACTCTGTCCATCTTCACGCTGCAACACACAAAAAAAAGTGGACACCTTGTCCACTTGTGCCACATTCGGAACATGGGTCACTCACGCATGCCGTGCTTGCTCAGCAAACGGTACATCGTCGTGCGCGATACACCCAGGTCGCGTGCCGCCCGGCTCACGTTGTGCCCGCTGCGGTCCAGGCATTCGCGCAGCGCGCGCCGCTCCGAGCGCATGCGCGTGTCGTCCAGCGCGGCGGGCGTCGGTGCCATGATCCCGCGCGTCAGTCCCAGGTCTTCCGGCATGATCAGGCGTCCATCCGACATGACCAGCGCCCGCCGTACCCGGTTGATCAGTTCGCGCACATTGCCCGGCCAGTCGTGGTCGAGGATCGCCTCGATCGCCCGGTTGGAGAAGCCCTTCAGGCGCGGCGATTTTTCGCTCGCATACATGTGGAAGAAGTGCTCGGCGAGCGTGATCAGGTCGTCGCGCCGTTCGCGCAGCGGAGGTACCGTCACGGGCAGCACGGCGAGGCGGTAGTACAGGTCCTCGCGGAACGCGCCGCTGGCGACGGCCTGCTGCAGGTGGACGTGCGACGCGGCGATGACGCGTACGTCCACCCGGATGTTGCGCGTGCTGCCCAGGCGGCAGATCGTCTTCTCCTGCAGGAAGCGCAGCAGGTTGGCCTGCAGGTCCTTCGGCAGGTCGCCGATCTCGTCGAGGAACAGCGTGCCCCCATCCGCCGATTCGATCAGGCCCGCCTTGCCTCGCGTGGCGCCCGTGAACGCCCCGCGTTCATAGCCGAACAGCTCCGAGTGGATCAGGCTGGGCGCGATGGCGCCGCAGTTGATGGGAACGAACGGCCCCGCGGACCGGTCCGATTGGGCGTGGATCGCCTGGGCCGTCAGCTCCTTGCCGCTCCCGCTCTCGCCCCAGATCAGCACGGGCGCCGCGACCTTGGCAACGCGCGACACCTGCGCGCGCAGGCGCGCGATCGCATCGCAGCCGCCGATCAGCGGCGACGCGGGATCGCTGGGCGCGTCGTCGTTGGCACTGGGCCGCCTTCGCAGCATCGCCCAGCCGTGCGCATGGCCGAGTGTATGGGCCAGGCGGACCGGATCGACGGGGCCGTGTGGTAATCGCACAGGTGCTCCACGACGAGGTCGCGGCAGGGCGCGGATTCGAGATCGCGCGGGCTGAACACGCCCACCCACTGCATATGACTGTGGCGGCGCAGGAAGGTGTCCACTTCGGCTGGACGGTGCTGCTCGCGGTCGTGCACGAGCAGGCCGACCAGGTAACGGTCGTTACGCAGTTCGCGCCCGGCATCGCCGAGATTGCTGACACTGCGGATCTCCCAGTCATGCATTGCTCCGTCGAGCAGGACGCGTGCACCCTTGTCGTCGGGGCAATGCACAGCAGGCGCTTTCGGGTCATCCATCCTCCATCGGGTAATCGGCCGGTCCTCGCAACGGCGGCAGACGAATGGGGCACCGGCATCGTTTCTTGACAAGTGTAACTGGATGTAACTCGGGCTGCTGTTCTGTAGCCCATTAGCAATTTCTTATTATCAGTTGATCTTTGTTTAACATTATGCCGCCTGTGAAAGATTCGTGGCGGACGATAGAATATCGACTGGCGGTTACAATTAGTCACAATCGTGTAACCGATCCTCGTAATGGTCAAGGAAATAACTGCCGTCGTGTGGCTTTTTGCCGATTGCGGAAGGGGAACCCCCCATCGCTGGGGGGAGTCGCGCACAGAGACGGCTCAGAAGCCGAACGGCATGCGGACGGTGAGGGTGACGTCGGGCGTGTCGCGCGTGAGGCCGGCGCCCACGGACACGTTGACGGTGCGGTGCGGGTCGAGCCGGTACGATGCGCCGACCAGCAGCGTGCCCAACTGGACGCGCACGGAGCCCGGGATCACCTGGCCGTTCTGGCGCGTGCGGTCCACGGTACTGTGGTCGTAACCGAAACTCAGCGACGCCTTGTCGTTGAGTGCAAGCCCCATGCCGAGATTGAATCCGAGCACGTCGCCCGCCTTGACGTCGCCCAGCGGTTCGCGCTGGCCTGCGAGGACCGTGCGGTAGACGGCACGGCGCTGGAAATTCCGGGTATAGCTGATGCTGCCGAAGAATACGGCCGGATCGGACGGCAGCAGCCACGTCAGGCTGGGCTGCAGCGACCGGAATCCGGAGCCGGTGGGCAGCGTCAACGGCAGCCCCGTCCCGGTGACGTTCTGGCCAACGCAGCGTGTCTGGCAATCCGTCACGACCTCGAACGGATCGCGGCCCGTGCGCGATTTGTAGCGCAGTCCCCCGATGACATAGGCGCGGTCGGGACCGCCCGCATTAAGCTGGACGCGTGCGGCCGCCTCGACGTCGCCGATGGCCTTGCCGCTCGTGTCGAACGCGCGCTCCGCCGCGGTACCCGTGAAGATTTCCCGGCTGACGGTCGAATCCGTGCGATAGACGTACGGGACCTTCGCCTCCACTTCGAAGCGGTTGCCGACGCCGTAGCGGAGGGTCACCGCCGCCGTCGTCGTGTTGCGCTTCACTTCGCGCACGTCCAGCAGCCCGATCAGCAGGGCCGGAATCACCGTGTAGCCCACCAGCGCCACCCGGTTGCTGGACGAGTACCCGTACTGGATCGACGGCTCGAACACGACGCGGCCGCGCGGCGTCAGGACGCCGGGGCTTTCGAAGATGGGCGCGACCTCGGGCGCCCGTGCGGCCGACTGCGGTGCGGGCCCCACCGCGCCCGGGGGCGGCGCCGCATCGGCTGAAGTGCCCTTGGCGCGCAGGTCGTCCAGCTGCGGGGATGGCGCCGCGCCGAGTTGCCGTTCGAGCGCGTCGATGCGGGCCCGCTGCTGGTCGAGTTGTTGCCGCATGGCCTTCAATTGTTCGATGAGCTGTGCCTGCTGGGCCGCCGCCGGCCCGCAAGCCATGATGAGGCCGAGGCCGATCGCGCCGGGTAGCGCGGGAAACATTCGCATGGTGATGGGCTCCACACTGATGCCGCTACCTGCCGGCAGCGGCCGCGTTGATGGCATTCGCCAGCGTCGACTGGAAGTGCATGGTCTGCAGGAGGCCCTGCGCGGCGACGCTGGCATGGATGATGGTGGCCGTGCCGATCGCACGATCGTTCAGGCTGTTCTGGACCACGGTGGTCAGGCTGTCTGCAACCGGCGCCGCCGGCACCGCCTGCCCGGAGACAAGCCGGCCGAGGTCGCCGAGGCGCATTTCGCTGCGCGCGACGACCTGGCCGTCGACCGTCACGATGCGTTCGATGCCGAGCGACACGGCGACGCCGGACGAGGTCGTGAAGCCGCCGCGGGCGCTGTCGAGCTCGGCCGGACCGACGGCCGTGGCCTCAGAGAACGGGTTCTGGAGCGGCGCGGCCCGTACGGGCGCGACGGTGAGCATCAGCACGAGGATGATGGGCATGCGCATGGGGTCTCCTTCAGAAATCGCCGGGTCCGAACTTGGGCAGGTCGACACCGCCCTGGCTTGTCCGCGCCACCGCGTCGGCCAGCGGCGCACGCGGCGCCGCGCGCCAGTCGTCGGCCGTGTTGAAGCGCGGTTCGCCGGGCGCCGTGTGGATCACGAACAGCAGCCGCGTCGGCCAGATCGCTTCGAAGCGGGCGCGCGACATCGACCGGGTGCCGCTGGATGGGTCGCCCAGCAGCACGCGTCCCGCGCCGAAGCCCTTGATGACGACGAAGTGGTTGTAGCCCTGTTCCGTGACGAGGACGATGGCCGGCAGCCCGGCCTCGATGAGCTTGTCGAGCGGCAGCCGGAAGCCATCCGCCTGGAAGCCGTTTGCCGCGAGATAGCGCTGCATGTCGAGCAGCGAAAACCCTTCGCGCCGGATCTTGTCCTGGTCGCCCTGGGCCCACATCGCCGCGAACACGGTGCGCTCGCTGACGGGGAAGCCGTAATGATGGGTCAGCAGCGTGGCGAGCGCGGCCGAGCCGCAGCTGAAGTCGTACTGCTGGTGCAGGGTCGTGGCGAAGCGCAGTGCTTGCATGCTGCGCACGGGCACGTGGAAGGCGCCGCCCGCGACGGGCAGCTCGGCCGCGTGCACGGTGCCCGCGGCCAGCAGGGGAACGAGCAGCCGTCTCATTTGAATTGCAGGTTGATGATGGTGGCGTTCTGGATCAGCACGTTCGCACCGCTGTTCTGGATGACCACGGGGATCCCGGCCATGTTCGCGAACGACCCGGCATCGATGCTGTTGGCGCCGGTGACGACGTTGACGGCCGTGTTTGCGGCGACCGCGCCGTCGATGCGCGCGTCGTTGCGGGTGTCGGTGCCGCCGCGCTGCCGCGCCAGGTTCGCGTCCTGCCTGTCTGCCTGCGCGGAGATTGCGTTCCCGGGCCGGAACAGCGCCCGGGCGGCGGCCCGGGTATCGACGTCCGCGCCGGGACCGGCCCAGGCCGCCGAGGTCAGTGACGCAAGGGGCGCGAGCACGGCGATGCCGCACGCGCGCGCGATGAAAATCTGGATAATCCGATGCATGCTCGACTCCGGTCATGAAAAAAACTGCCGTGCCGGCGGGCACGGCAGTTTGTACGGTGCGTCAGTGGCCCAGCGCCAGGTTGGCCTGGACGTTCACGCTCTGCTGGACGAGCGACGAGAGGCCGGAGTTCTGGCTGATCACGAGCACGCCCGCGGCCGACTGGCCAGTGCCGGACATCCTGTTCGACATGTCGAACGTGCCCGCATTCACGCCGTTCGTTCCGCCCGCACCGCCGGTGCCGCTGCCGCCCGCGCCGCCGACGCCGTAGCCGGCCGTGATCGACGCCAGCGAACCGCCGGCGCCGCCGGTGTTCGTGCCGCCGGCACCGCCGTTGCCGCCGTTGCCGCCGTAGGTGTCGCCCACGGTGGCCGGGCCGTTCGATGCCGCGCCGCCGGTGGCGTCGCCGCCATACGCGCCGGCACCGCCCGTGGTGGTGGCGTAGCCGCTGGCGCCGCCTGCGCCGCCCGCACCGCCATGACCGCCGGCACCCGCGGTGGCGCTGCCGCCGCCGGCCCCGCCGCCTGCACCGCCCGTGCCGCCCGTATTGGAGGCGCCATTGCCGGCAGTGCTGGTTAGCGCACCGCCATCGCCGCCGCGGCCGCTGGTGGCGGCGCCCCCGGCTGCTCCAGAGGCGGCGCCGGTGCCCGCGGCGCCGCCGTAGCCGCCGGCGCCGCCGTCGCCGATCAGGGCGCCGCTACCGCCGGCACCGCCGTTACCACCGATCGCCGCGCCGCTGGCAACCGGGCCGGATGCGCCGCCGGCCGCGCCGGCGCTGGGGCCGCCGTTCGCGCCCACCGGCAGGCTGGCGCCGCCGTTGCCACCCGCAGCTGCGCCGCCCGCGCCGCCCGTGCCGCCGACGCCGCCCCCAGCCAGGCTGCCGCTCGCGCCTCCCGCACCGCCGGCCGCACCCGCGCCACCCGCACCGCTCGCGGCGGCACCGGCCGCGCCACCGGCGCCGCCAGGGCCGGCCAAGGCCGTACCGCCGGTCGCGGGACCGTTGACGGCGGGGCCGTTGGCCGCCGCGCCGCCCGCCGCGCCGGCGGCCCCGTTGGCGCCCGTCGCGGTGCCGCCGAAGCCGCCCGTGGCGGCCACCGAGCCGCCCGTGCCGGCGGCACCGGCGCCGCCCGTACCGGCGGCGCCGTTGGCGCCACCGTTGTTGACGGCGGTATTGCCGATACCGCCGATGGTGTTGCCGCTCACGGTACCCGTCAACGTGCTGATCGCGTTGGCTGTCGAGGTGTTGGTGGTGGTGTTCGTGGTGGTGTTGGTGGTGGTGTTGGTGGTCGTATACGTGTTAACGCTGTTGTCGGTCTGGGTGACGTTCGTCGTCGAGTAATCGGACGTCGTGCTGGTATTCGTCGTGGTACCGGCATGGGCGCTCAGCGAATACGCCAGCGTCAGCGCGGTGACAAGCAAAGTCTTCTTCATTCGGTTTTCCTCTCTGATGTGAGTCCGTGACATGCCGGCGATCGCACCGGCTCTCATGCATTCGCAGGATCGGTGCCACGTCACGGCTGCGCGCGCCAACTCATTGATTTCCATCGGCCCGGTCGGACTCTTCTGAAAGGCTCGTGGGAATATCTGCAAGCTCCGCTGGCGTCGCTTGCCGACAGGCTGTCAACGCGGCGGTACAGGTGCGTCGCTCAGCCGTGGCCAACGCTCGCGTTCGTCTGGACAGTGCCGGACGCCACGACGGGCGCCGGCCGTCACGGCTGCATGCCGTGCTTGCTCAGGAGCCGGTACATCGTCGTGCGCGACACGCCCAGGTCGCGCGCGGCGCGGCTGACGTTCTGGCCGCTGCGCTGGAGGCATTCGCGCAGGGCGAGCCGCTCGGTACGCGCACGGATGTCGTCCAGCGCGGCCGTCAGCACGAGCGGTACATCCAGCCCGAGGTCCTGCGGCGTGACGAGGCGTCCGTCCGCCATCACGAGCGCACGGCGTACACGGTTGATGAGCTCGCGGACGTTGCCCGGCCAGTCGTGGTCCAGCAGCGCGGCGACGGCGCGGTTGGAAAAGCCCGTCAGCCGGGGCGCCCGCTCCTCGCCGTACAGGTCGAAAAAATGTTCGGCCAGCGTGACGACGTCGTCGCGCCGTTCGCGCAGGGCCGGCACCGCGACGGGCAGTACCGCGAGCCGGTAGTACAGGTCCTCGCGGAAGTCACCCGCGACGACGGCGCGCTGCAGCTGCACGTGCGACGCGGCGATCACGCGCACGTCCACGCGGAGCGCGCGCGTGCTGCCCAGGCGACAGATGGTCTTCTCCTGCAGGAAGCGCAGCAGGTTCGCCTGCAAGTCCTTCGGCAGGTCGCCGATCTCGTCGAGGAACAGGGTGCCGCCGTGGGCCGACTCGATCAATCCCGCCTTGGCGCGCGCGGCGCCGGTGAATGCCCCCGTTCGTAGCCGAACAGCTCGGACTGGATCAGGTTCGGCGGGATGGCGCCACAGTTGATCGGCACGAATGGCCCGCCCGCGCGCGCCGACTGCGCGTGGATGGATTGCGCCGTCAGCTCCTTGCCGCTGCCGCTCTCTCCCCAGATCAGCACGGGGGCGTCAACCCGGGCCACGCGCGCGACCTGCGCGCGCAGGCGGACCATCGCGTCGGCCCGGCCGACGAGCAGGCCGGCACCGCTTTCGAGCGTCTGCGGCGAGGGCGGGGGGCGCAGCACGGCCCACCCATGGGCATGGCCGAGGGTCCAGGCCAGCCGGACCGGATCGACGGGCTCCGTGTGGTAGTCGTGCAGGTGTTCCACGACGAGGTCGCGGCAGGCGCCGTGGTCCATGTCGCGCGGGCGGAACACGCCGACCCACTGCGTGTCGGGATGGCGGCGCAGGAAGGCGTCGAGGTCGAAGGACCGCAGCAAGGAGCGCGCCCGCAGCAGCAGCCCGACGGGATAGCCGTCCGCGCGCAGCACGCGGTCCGCATCGCCCAGGTTGTCCACGCAGCAGGTGTCCCAGTCATGGATGGGGCCGGTCATGAGCGCGGCGGTGTGGGCGTCGTCGGGAGCAATGCAGAGCAGGCGCTTGCGCATGGTCCATCTCCAGGAGCGTGAGCGGTCCCGCGCCATGGCTTACCACGGCTGGACGGCAGCGAGGTTGCGTGCGCACGGACGCCGTGCGACCTGTGTCTCCCGATTCGGCTTGTCGAAGCGCCGTTACCGCCATCTTAACGGGACAGCCCGGCGCACCGTAGACGGGCGCAGCCTGGAAGCGACAGGCTCGTGCGAAGGCACGAGCGCTCTGGACAAATGGCGATAGTGTCAGCGCACGCGCCGGACCTTGGGTGAGGCGTTGGTGCCGTCTATCTCGAGGAACATGGTGCCGAACATATTGCGCACGATCTTGACCGGGGGATTGGTCACGGGCGCGAGGTCGGCGGAACTGCCGTCGACCACTTTCCAAACCTGGCCGTTGGCGAGGGTGAACAGCGTGGCCGGCCCCAGCCGGAGAACTTGCCGGCGATGGTGCTCTCGATCGAGCGTGCGGGTTCCTCGGGCTGTTTCTGCTCGAGGCCGAATGATTGCACGGACGGCACGGACGCAGCCGCCGGACGCGCTCCGGCGGGAATCGCGTCATAGCAGGCCAGGCGCGCGGCGCCGTCGGTCAGGTTGCGGCATGCCAGGATGGCGGCATCGTCGGCGAGCACGGCGCCCGCCGTGCCCACCAGGGCCAGCAGTAGAGAAGTGCGCAGGATCATCAAGGGCCTCATGCGCGCGGACGCTGGCGGTGGAAGACGAGCGGGCTGTACGGAATGGCGGACGGCGGCGGGGAATTCAAAATGCCCGGCTTCATCGCGCCCATCACGTGCATCTCGCACGGCTTGCAATCGAATTTCAGCGTGTACGTTTCGTCGCCGGACACGAGGGTCATCGGCTCCGCGCGCACCTGGCCCTGCACGCCCTGCACACCCTTGGCCTGCTTGGGGCACAGGTTGAACGAGAAGCGCAGGCAGTGCTTGGTGATCATCAGCGACACCTCGCCCGGTTCCTCGTGCGATTCGTACGCGGCCGCGATCAGCTGCACGCCGTGCTTGTGGTAGAAGGCGCGCGCCTTCTCGTTGTAGACGTTGGCCAGGTAGCTCAGCTGCGTCTCCGGATAGGCGGCCGGCGGTTCGGCCGGCTGCGCGCGCTCCGGACGCTGCCAGGCCGCGAGGCGCGCCGCTTCCTGGGCGGCGATGGCGTCGCGGCGCAGGCCGTTGATGGCGCTCGCGGGCACGAACCACGGCTGCGACAGCGCGACGTCGATGGTGCCCGCTTCGAACATCGTGTTGCCCAGCTTGGACAGGCTGGCGCGCAGGCCCGCGAGTGCCTGCTCGGCCTGCTGGGCCGGCTGCAGCGCCAGCGCGGCGTCGGTCGTCGTCGTGATGCCGTCCTCGTCGGTGACGGTCAGGCGGAGCCCGCCGTCAACGTCTTCCAGGCGCAGATCGGCACGCACCTTGCGTTCCGACGATTTCTTGGTGAGGACCGCTTCCCACTGGTGGTCGCGGTTGCGGTGGATGACGGTGCCGACCTTCAGGCCCGGCAGCGTCGCCAGGCCTTCGTTCGGGAACACGCGCCAGCGCTGGCCTTCGTCGTCCTCGGACAGCTTTTGCACGGTGTTCGCCTGGATGCCGACCGTGTCGCGCTTGTGCATGTAGTTCAGGCCGTCGCCATTGGACATCGGCGCATTCGTGACGAGATCGAAATTGTCGCCGCCGATGCGCGCGACCGTGCCCAGTTCCACGCCCACGTACTTGGGCGAATCGAAGGCGCCGATGGTCTGCTGGCGGCCCTGGGCAAAATAATCCGTGTGGCCGCGGTGGAAGTTCTTGTCGACGTCCGGCGTGAACATGATCTGCGTATGGCCGCTCGACGCGCGCGCCAGCTCGGGGCGGCGCTCGAGGATCTCGTCCAGCAGCAGGCGATAGTGGGCCGTGATGTTCTTCACATAGCCCATGTCCTTGTAGCGGCCTTCGATCTTGAAGGAGCGGATGCCGGCGTCGACGAGCGCTTCCAGATTGCGGCTCTGGTCATTGTCCTTCATCGACAGCAGGTGTTTTTCGTAGGCGACGACGCGGCCCTGGCCATCGGACAGCGTGTACGGCAGGCGGCACGCCTGCGAGCAGTCGCCGCGGTTGGCGCTGCGGCCCGTGTCCGCGTGCGAGATGTAGCACTGGCCGGAGAACGCTACGCACAGCGCGCCGTGGATGAAGTACTCCAGCGGCGTGTCGACCTGGGCGCGGATTGCCTTGATCTGTTCGATGGTGAGCTCACGCGCCAGCACCAGCTGCGAAAAGCCGACCTGCGACAGGAACTTCGCCTTTTCGACGGTGCGGATGTCGCACTGCGTGCTGGCGTGCAGCTGGATGGGCGGCAGGTCCAGTTCGAACATCGCCATGTCCTGCACGATCAGCGCGTCGACGCCGGCGTCGTACAACTGGCGGATCTGCCGTTCGGCCGTTTCGAGTTCAGCGTCGTGCAGGATCGTGTTCATCGTCACGAAAATGCGCGCGCGGTAGCGGTGCGCGAATTCGACGAGGGCCGCGATGTCTTCCAGCGTATTGCTGGCGTTGTGGCGCGCGCCGAATGCCGGCCCGCCGATGTAGACCGCGTCCGCGCCGTGCAGGATGGCTTCGCGGCCGATCTCGGCGGTTTTGGCGGGGGACAGCAGTTCGAGCTGGTGGGCGAGCAGTGACATGGCGGGTGATCCTGGCTGACGAAGGCGGAAATTATAGCCAGATCAAGGGCTTATGTCACCGTTCGGCGTGAAGCTCCATATGCAGGACGTCTTCGATGGCCGCGCGCAACGCCTCGGGGGCCACGGGCTTCGACAGAACGGGGACGTCGGCCGGCAGGCCCATCGCCCGGATTGTCGCGGGTTCCAGTCCGCTGATGACGACGATGGCCATGTCGCGGTAAGCCTCGCTGGCACGCAGTGTGCGGATCATGCGCAGGCCGTCCACGCCCGGCATGCTGAGGTCGCCGATGAGCAGGTGCGGCCGCGCCTCGCCGATGCGGATCAACGCCTCGAAGCCGTTGCCGGCCAGGACAGCGTCCAGTGGCAGGTCGCCGCCGGCCGTCGCCGCCTGGTAGAGCGCCAGCGTCGAACCATCGTCGTCGACGAGCAGCACCTTGTAGCGGGCAGGCGCCGTCCGGTCCATCATCGCCTGGCGCCGGCGCTCGACGTGGCGTTCGATCGACGCGAGCGCGATGCGGCGGTGGCCCCCGGCCGTCTTCCACGCTTCCAGGGTGCCGCTTTCCACCCACAACTGGACCGTGCGGTGCGACACGCCCAGCATGGCGGCCGCCTGCCGGGTATTGCAATAGGCGGCCGGGTTGAAATCGGCTTCCGGCGAATGTGGGCGATGGGGCGATGTCATGGCTGCCAGATAGTGTTGTTGAATAGATTCCTTCTGATGCAATCAGGAATCTATCAAATAATCACAATCTATGACAGCAATATTTACGAATTGACAGCAAAAGGGCAACGGTCAATGCAGGGGCCGGCCCGTCCCATCCGTGCGGTCGACCCGGATCGCGATGGATTTCGCGGCCGGCACCTTGCTCTCTTTTGCGTAGTGCCAGAGGGGAATCAACGGATTGCACTCGGGGAAATAGCCTGCGACGCATCCGGCAGGGATGCTGTATTCCACGACGCGCAAGTCCTCGACCTTGCGCACGACGCCGTCGTCGACGGCCGTGGTGGCCGTGACAATGTCACCGTCGGCCAGGCCCAGCCGGGCCATGTCGGCGCCGGCCATGAACAGGACTTTGCGGTCCTGCACGCCCCGGAAGCGGTCTTCGAGGCTGTAGATCGTGGTGTTGAACTGGCCGTCGCTGCGCACCGTGAACAGGCGCAGGGCGTCCTCGGGCACGGGCATGTCGGGGTCGGCGGACAAGGTATCCGGCACGGTGAAATTCGCTTTGCCGGTCGGCGTGTTCCATTTGCGCTGGGCGGCCGCCACCGGTTTACGGAACCCGCCCGGCTGCCACATGCGCTCGTCGAAATCGTGGAAGATCTCCGGGTACGTGGCCGCGATGGCGTCGCGCACCTTCGCATAATCAGCCACCCACGCATCCCAGTCGACCTTCGGATTCGGATCCAGCGTCGCCTTCGCGAGGCCGGCCACGATGGCGGGTTCGGACAGCAGCGTGTCCGCCGCCGGCTCGGCGCGGCCGCGCGAACCGTGCATGCAGCCCGTGGAATCCTCCATCGACACGGATTGTTCGCCGCCGGCCTGGCGGTCGATCTCGATGCGGCCCAGGCACGGCAGTAGGTACGCCGTCCTGCCGTGCACGAGGTGGCTGCGGTTCAGTTTGGTCGCGATCTGCACCGTGAGCGGGATGGCGCGCCAGGCGGCGTCCATCTGGTCGTGGTCGGGCACGGCCCGTACGAGGTTGCCGCCGAGGCTGACCAGGCCCTGCAGCTTGCCGGCCTTGATCGACTCGCACATCTCGACCGTGTTCATGCCCTTGTCGCGCGGCGGTTCGAAACCGTACAGTTCCTTGAGCTTGTCCAGCGGCGCCAGTTCCGGCTTTTCCGTGATGCCGACCGTGCGCTGGCCCTGCACGTTGGAGTGGCCGCGCACCGGACAGATCCCGGCTCCCGGCTTGCCGATGTTCCCGCGCAGCAGGAGGAAATTGACGAGCATCTGCACGTTCAGCACGCCGTTGCGGTGCTGGGTGAGGCCCATGCCGTAGATGCCCATCACCTGCTTCGCCCGCAGGTAGGTGCCGGCCGCCTGCTCGATCTGGCCTTGCGTCAGACCCGATTCCTTTTCGATCTCGTCCCACGTGCGCGCGCGCATGGCGGCCGCGAACGCGTCGAAGCCGTGGCAATGTTCGTCGATGAAGGCGATGTCCAGGGCGCGCGGGCCGCCGGTCGCCCGGGCGCGCTCGTCCGCTTCCAGCACGGCTTTGCAGAGGCCCGTCAGCGCCGCCACGTCGCCGCCGGCCTTGACCTGGTGGTACTGGGTGCTGATCACGGTCTCGTGGCCGCTCAGCATTTCGACCGGCGATTGCGGGTTCACGAAGCTGACCAGGCCGCGCTCGCGCAGCGGGTTGAACGTGACGATGGGCACGCCGCGCTTTCTCGCTTCCTGCAGCTGGTGCAGCATGCGCGGGCTGTTCACGCCCACGTTCTGGCCGAAGAAGAAGATGCAGTCGGTCTGCTCGAAGTCGTCCAGCACGACGGTCCCGATCGGCACGCCGATCGTCTTCGGCAGCGCGACGGACGTGCTTTCGTGGCACATGTTGGAACTGTCGGGCAGATTGTTGTTGCCGTACATGCGCGCCAGCAGCTGGAACATGTACGACGTTTCGAGCGAGGCGCGGCCGGAGCTGTAGAACGCGACCTGCTTCGGATCCATTTTGCGGAGCTCGGCGCCGATTTCGGCAAATGCGCGGTCCCAGCTAATCTCCACGTAGCGGTCCAGCGCGCCGTCGTAGCGCATGGGCACCGTCAGGCGGCCGGCTTCTTCCAGTTCGTGGTCGTTCCAGCCCTCCAGCTCGCGCAGCGTGTGGCGCTTGAAGAACGTCGGATCGAGGCGCTTGCTCGTGATTTCCCACGCCGTCGCCTTGGCCCCGCTCTCGCAGAATTCGGCGGGATGGGGATGGGCCGGCTTCGCCCAGGAACAGCTCACGCACATGAAGCCGTCCGGCTTGTTCTGCTGCACAAGCAATTGCGTGCCTTCCAGCGGGACGTGTTCCTTCAGCAAGATCGTCGTGACTTCCTTCACCGAGCCCCAGCCGCCGGCCGGGATCTGCGGTTGGTTGGGCTCATTCGTTTTGCCGCCGTGCTTGCTCATGATCGACTCCCAGTGCGCGATACCGTGGAGCTTGATCCGATGGCGGATTCATGTCTGTTCGACACCGCACACGCAAATCCGGCAAATCCAGGCCCACTCCGTACGGCGCAGCACAGACCGCCGGGCGGCGGACCCCGATGATCTGCCTATCATCATCTCAAGCACTGGACCCCATCATGACCGCCCCGATCCCGTTCGAACCGCGTTTCGAGACCCCGGAAGACGACGAAGCGCAGACGAGCTTCGACCTGCAGACGACGATGCGCACCATCTCCACGAAGACGTACGAAGATTCCGGCCGTGCGCTGCGCAGCGTGCACGCCAAGACGCACGGGCTGCTGGTGGGCGAGCTGACCGTCGAGGCGGACCTGGCGGAACCGTATGCGCAGGGCCTGTTCGCGCAGCCGGGCACGTATCCCGTCGTGATGCGGCTGTCGACGACGCCCGGCGACCTGCTCGCGGACGACGTCTCCACGCCGCGCGGCATGGCCATCAAGGTCGTCGGGGTCGAAGGCCCGCGCGTGGGCGGGGGCGGGCACGATGTGACGCAGGACTTCGTGCTCGTCAACGGGCCCGTGTTCAGTGCGCCGAACGCGCAGAAATTCCTCGGCAGCGCCAAACTGCTGGCCGCGACGACGGACAAGGCGCCGAACCTCAAGCGCCTGTTCTCCGCGGTGGCGCGCGGCGCCGAGAAGGCGGTCGAAGCCGTCGGCGGCGAAAGCGTGACGTTGAAGGCGCTGGGCGGCCATCCGGAAACGCACCCGCTCGGCGAAACGTATTACAGCCAGGTGCCGATCCTGTACGGCCGCTACATGGCGAAGGTGCAGGTCGTACCCGTGTCGCCCGCATTGACGGCGCTCGCGGGCAGCGACGTGGACCTGAAGGGCCGGCCGGACGGCCTGCGCGACGCGGTCGTCGGCCATTTCGCCGGCGAAGGCGGCGAGTGGGAACTACGGGTGCAGCTGTGCACGGACATCGAGCGCATGCCGATCGAGGACGCGTCCGTCGAATGGCCGGAAGACCTGAGCCCGTACGTGACGGTGGCGCGCCTGCGCGCCGCGCCGCAGAAGGCGTATGGCGACGAACTGGCACGCCGCATCGACGACGGCATGCAGTTCAACCCGTGGCATGCACTGGCCGCGCATCGCCCGCTCGGGTCGATCATGCGGGTGCGCAAGGCGGTATATGCGATGTCGAAGCGCTTCCGCGCGGAGCGCAACGGCAGCGAGATCGCCGAGCCGCGCGACGTCGAGGACCTGAGGAACGCGGCGCTGCGCTGAGTGGTATCATCGGGGCCGATGATACCCCCTGACGATCCCGAGACCGGCGCCTTGCCGCCCACCGCGCAGCCGCGGCGCGTGCTGCGCATGCGCGCGGGCGAGCTCACCGAGGTGGACGACCTGGTCGTCGACGAAGTCCCTGTCGCACTCGTCTACAACGGCATTTCGCACGCCGTCATGATGGCCACGCCGGCCGACCTGGAAGACTTTGCTCTCGGCTTTTCGCTCAGCGAGGAGATCATCGTGGGGCCGGGCCAGTGCTACGGGATCGACGTCGAGCCGGTCGCGGGCGGCGTCGCCGTCCAGATCGAGATCGCCGGCAGCGCGTTCATGGCGCTGAAGGAGCGCCGCCGCAGCCTGACAGGGCGCACGGGCTGCGGCCTGTGCGGCGTCGACAGCCTGGACCAGGTCTGCCGCGCGTTGCCGTCGCTCGCGCCTGCGCGCGGGTTCCACGTCGGCGGCGTGCGGCGTGCGTTAAGCGCGATCGGCGCGGAGCAGAAGCTGACGAAGCTGACGGGAGCCGCCCACGCGGCCGCGTGGTGCGGCATGGACGGCACGCTGCACATCGTGCGCGAGGACGTCGGCCGCCATAACGCGCTGGACAAGGTGATCGGCGCGATGGCGCGCGAACGCGTGGTGCCGGGCACCGGCTTCCTGTTGATCACCAGCCGCGTCAGTTTCGAGATGGCGCAGAAGGCCGCGGTGGCCGGTGTGTCGGCCCTCGTCGGCATGTCGGCGCCGACCTTGGCCGCCGTCGACCTGGCCGACAGGGCCGGCCTGACCCTGCTCGCGTTCGCGCGCGGGAACGACTTCGTCTGCTATACCCACGCCGAGCGGCTCGGCCTGGATGGCGCCTGACGATCAGCCGGAGACGAGCGCCAGCAACGCGTCCCGGTCGGCTGCCTGCTGGCGCTGGGCCGTCACGCGGTCCCACAGCAGGAACATGCCGTATGCCCATTGCGCCACCAATTCCGCTTCCCCGGCAGGCCGCGACGACGCGCTGCCCAGCAGGCGTTCGATCTCCGTGCGCGTCTGTGTCGTGACCTGGTCGTAATTCCACGCGCCTTTCGGCCGCATCTTCTGGCGGGCGCGGTAGCGGCGGGCCCGCTCGGCATCGCTGAGCTTGTCCTCCTTCGGCGGACGGCCGCGCTTTTTCGCCAGCGCCGCGTCGAGCGGCAATTCGATCGTGCTCAGGTCTTCCGGTTGCTTCATGGTGCGGTCGAGAATGATTGTCTCTCTATTATTCGTGACGCATTTCAATAAAGCAATAGGGAACCGCGCGCGCCGCGTCCTGCCTAACGATGCGGGAGGCTGACGACAACCCTTGTGCCGGGAGGTCTTATGGCAACCAATCACATCGCAATCGCCTGCCAGGGCGGCGGCAGCCACGCCGCGTACACGGGCGGCGTCCTTCCCATCCTGCTGGAAGCGTTCGACAACCGCGCCGACGAGGACAAGGTCGACGAGAATGCAGGCGACCGCATGGCGCTCGTCGCGATCAGCGGCACGTCCGGCGGCGCCATCAGCGCGCTGCTCGGCTGGTACGGTTTCATCACCGGCGGCGCGCCCGAGGCGGGGCGGCGGCTGGATGCGTTCTGGCAGGGCAATTCCGCGCTCGGCATCGCTGAAGCCACGGTCAACCACGTCTGCCGCGGCCTGGCCGATATGGCCGGGCTGGCCGGGTGGGACGTCAAGTCCAGTCCATACGTGTTGCCGCTTGCCGGCATGACGTGGTGGAACGCGACCGTGTGGCCCGCGCTCGCGCGCATGCTCGGGCCGGACAACCCGTGGATGCGTCCCGGCTTCTTTTCGCTGCCCGACCTGCTGGGCCCAGGCGTGGACTGGCCCCTCGTCGCGTTGCTGGGGGAGTTCGCCAGCATTCCGACCGAGGTGGAGCGCTGGTTGCGCAGCGACCTCGAGGCGACCATGTTCCCGCCCACGGCCCCTTGCCAGGAGCGCTACCGGGCCGACCGGGGCGCGGTCGAGCGCAGGATCGCCGACAAGCTCGGCGCCTTTGATCGCCTGCGCGCGCGCATGGCGCAGATCGGCGTGCCGCCCGGCAGCCTGCTGCACGCCGCGCTGGAACGATGGCACCCGCCCGCCGTCCGCTTCGATGCCGAGGCGCTGGGCGAACTCGCGGATGCCGTGCGGCGCGCCCTGCGCCCGATCCCGCGCCTGCTGCTGGGCGCCGTGGAGCTGCACGAGGGTGAGTTCGTCGCGTTCAGTTCCGAGCGGGCGCCGGGCGATGGCGGCATCTCGATCGATGCCGTGCTGGCCTCCGCCGCCGTCCCCTGGCTGTTCCAGGCGCACGAGGTGCCGGGCCTCGACGAGACGACACTCGCCGCACGTACGCTGACCCTGTGGGACGGCCTGTTCTCCCAGAACCCGCCGATCCGCAACTTCCTGTCCGGCGTCGCGGACGACGCGAGAAAACCCGACGCCATCTGGGTGGTGCAGATCAACCCGACCCAGGCCAGGCTCGATACAGGCGGGGCGCACATCGCCTTCAACGGCGGCGAGATCTGGGACCTGCGCAATGCGCTGGCCGGCAACCTCGCGCTGAACCAGGAACTGGGCTTCGTCGATGCGATCAACCGCCGCATGGAAAGCGGCCGCGGTGACGATGCCGCCCCCGCAAGCGCGGCGGCGCAGCGGCGCGACAAGCTGGTGCAGGTCGACCGCATCGTCATGGACGGCATGGCCGTCGAGGCGGCGGCCGGCATGCCGCTGGGCGCGAACTCCAAGCTGGACCGCGACCCGGCCCTGCGCGCCGCGCTGTGGGAGCATGGCGCGACGCAGGCACGGCGCTACCTGGCGCTGCGCCAGCACGTGCCGACGCTGTTCGCGAACCTGGACGGCACCCTGGCCGGCGCGTGTGCCTGCGCGGCGGGCCAGCGTCCGGACGGGGCCGACGGCGCGCTCCGCCCGGACGGCGCGGCGCACTTCGGGGAGCTCGTCATCGCTGGGGCAACCGTGCACGGCATCGCGCCGGACGTGCCCGGTACGCCGCAGGCAGTCGTCGCCTGGCGCTCGGCGCATACGCTGATCAACGGGCGGCCCGTGCGCATCGAAGGGCAGTCGGAGCTCTCGTTGGCGGACGCGGGGTGGCGGCTGAAGGACGTGCGGATCACGGCCGTCGTCCCGAAGGCGCGGCCCGAGCGGACACCCGCGCCGGCCCAGCCGCCGACGGGCCGGCAATCCGGGAGGGGGCGGCCGCCATCGGAGACTCGGCACTGAATATATAATGTGCAGAAAGCAACGATCCCGGTAGAATGACAGGGTTGTACGTTCGTAAATACTGTCAAGGAGTCCGGGATCGTGGGTTCACCATTCAAAGGGTCGGCGGCGGCCGTCGCTGCCGTCTGTGCGCTCGTGGGCGGCGGCTGTTTCGCAGAGGACGCGGGACCGCAAAGCATCGTCGTCACGGGGCAGCGGAGCACGTCGCCATGGGTGCGGGCGGAGAGCGCCCACGTGATCGTCCTGTCCGATGCGCCGCGCGAGGACGTGGCCCGGCTCGTGGAGCACCTGGAGCGCCTCGACAGCCTCCTGCGTGTGTACACGGACGACTACCGTCCGAAGTCGGCGGGCGCCGAGGCGAAGCTGAACCTCGTCTACCTGAACGACCCGCGCGACCTGGACCGCGTGGCCGCGGACCGCCCGGCCAACGGCATCGCGCTGTTCCGCGATTGCACGGACGGCACCCAGGGCTTCCTCGTGCGCACGGCGCCGCTGACCGCCATCGACGACGACAAACTCGCCAAGACCCCGCTGGATGAAGGCCTCGCCTACGTGTCGGAAGCGTATGCGCGCCACTTCCTGTACCGGCACACGGACGTGCGCAGCCCGTCGGCCTGGGTCGAAGGTTTCGCGAATTATTTCGCGGGCGTGCGTTTCGGTACGACGCAGATGGTGATCGGCCGCACGCCGCCGGGCGTGGGCCGTTACTTCTATTTCCTCGACCAGGGCCACCGCTACAATCTCGATTACGCGGACATGCTCGGACCGCGTCCGTTCGCGAACCTGTCCGACACGCGGCGCAGGGCTGCGGGCGTGGAGTTCGAGGCGCGGTCCTGGATTCTCGCGCACTACATCCTCGGTTCGGGCGAACGGCGCAAGAAGCTGGGGACGTTCCTGAATGCCGTCCACCACGGCACCGACCCGGCGGCCGCCCTGCGCGACGCGTTCGGGCTGGACGCGGGCGATGCGTCGACGGCGCTGTGGCGCTACCGGCTGCGCGCGGCCGAGGTGATGCGCGTCGAGCAGCCGCCGGGCCCACGCCCCGAGGTCGCCATCACGACGATGTCCGCGACGTCCGGCGGCTTCATGCTGGCCGATGCGGCGCTCAAGGCCTGTCCCGCCCGCGCGCAAGGGGAAACGCTGCTGCGCACGCTGACGGCCGACGCTGGCGCCGTGCCGAACGTGGAGGCGGGCCAGCTGGCGCTGAGCCGTGCCCGCGTCGACTGGGGCGACCCGGCCGCCGCGCTGCCGTGGCTGGAGCGGGCGGCGCGCCGTGCGGATGCCGGCGCCGACGCGCCGCTGCTGCTGGCACGGGCCCACCTGAAGCTGGCCGCGCGTCTTGACGCCGGCGCACGTGCTGCCCACCTCGATGCCGCCCGCGCCAGCCTCGCGCAGGCGCGCGAGCGCGATCCGGGTTCGGGCGCCGTCGCGCTGGCGACACTGGACCTGGCGCTGCTGGCCGACGGCAAGCCCAGCCGCGAAGCGCTGGACGGCGTGCTGGCCGCCTGGCGCACCGCGCGCGATTCGCGCCCGCTGGCCCGTGCGGCGGTGCTCGCGTATTGCTACCAGGTCGACGCGCCCCGGGCCGAGCACATCCTCCGCACGCTGCAGAACGACATCCGCGATCCGGCCACGGCCGCGTGGGCGACGGCATTCCAGCGCCGCCTCGATGCCGGTCTGACCCTGGCCGACATCACGGCGGAAATGCGCCTCGTGCCGGATGCGGGCGGCTTCAGCGAATGGACGATCGACCAGGTCAGCGTGATGCGCGACGTCGAATACAATGCGGGGCTGGAGGACGCCCGGGGCTATCTCGATACCTTGATCCAGAACCCGGATCCGTCCAAGGCATTGCTGAACGCGCCGGTCAGCCGCTAAAAAAAGTTGGAACTTTTGCGGGCGGTCGAAGGAACACAAGTTCATGCACCGGCGTTTCCACTCACCTGAACCTGTTCGATGATTCCGACCAAGCACACGCTGAAAGTCCTTCCCGCCTTTTTCGTTACCTGTTTCGCGATACCGGCGTCGTTCGCACAAACGGCGCCGCCCGCCGTCAAGACCGCGCCGGACACGAAGTCCGACGACGGCGTCGCGACCGTGGAGGTGGTCGCGACGCGTCCGACCAACAAGGTCGACCGCGATGTTTACGACCTCAAGAACGACATCAGCGTCAGCAACGCGTCCGCCGCCGACATCCTCAACAACGTGCCGTCCGTCACGGTCGACCAGGACGGCAACGTGGCGCTGCGCGGCAACCAGAACGTGCAGATCATGGTCAACGGCAAGCGCGACGCCCAGTTCCAGGGCCAGAACCGGGGCGACGCGCTGAACGCGTTCCCGGCCGAGGCCATCGAATCCATCGAGGTGGTCAACGTGCCCGGCGCCGAGTTCGGCAACGAGGGCGGCAGCGGGCCGATCATCAACCTCGTCCTCAAGCGCAACCGCAAGGCCGGCTCGCGCGCCAACATGAGCGTCAACAAAGGGACGGAAGGCCGCGGCAACGCCTTCCTGAACGGCGAGCACGCGGAAGGCCCGTACTCGATCTCCGGCAACATCGGCGTGCGCGAAACGGTGCGCAACAGCCACCGCGAATCGCAGCGGCAAGACCTCGACCCGGGCACCGGCGCCGTGAGGGATGCGCAGGACTCGGTGGGCAACAGCCAGGGGCGGTCGAAGTCGCTGAATCTCGCATCCACGCTCACGTACAACGTCGGCGAGCGCGACCAGGCCGGTGCGACGGTCAGCTATTCGAAGATCCGCAACGAGAACGACAGCACGACGTCGACCCGGCGCTTCGCGGCGGACCAGTCCCCGCTGGCCGACTACACGAGCCGGTCGCAAAGCCGCTCGCCGGCCGAGAACTTCGGCATCGGCGCATCGTACGACCACAAGAGCGGCGTGCCGGGCGAAGACCTGAAGTTCGACCTGCGCTACACGGGCCAGGACAACCATTCCGATTCGGACGTCTTCTACGACTACCGCCTGCGCCCGACGCCGTTCATCGCGAACAGCCTGCGCTCGACCGACCGGCGCAACCGCATCCTCGACATCTCCGTCGACTACGAGCGCAACGTGTGGGATACGTGGCACCTGAAAGCCGGGGCGAAGGTCGCGGACAGCAAGACCAGCAATCCGACCAACTATCTTGGCCAGGACCCGGTCACGGGCGACTACGTGCCGGTGGCGAGCCGCATCAGCGATTTCGAATCGAACGACCGCAATGCGGCCATCTACGGCATCCTGTCCACGAAGCTGGCCGCGAACCTCAGCATCCAGGGCGGCCTGCGCGGCGAGTATACGGAGCTCGACGTCCACCAGCCCCTGCTGAACGAACAGGACAAGTACTACTACATGAACTGGCTGCCGAGCTTTTACGTGACGCGCGACATCGGCACCGACGGCATGCTGCAGTTCCGCGCCTCGCGCCGCATCGCGCGGCCGAACGAGCGCGACCTGAACCCGAACCTCGTCTACCTCAGCGACTTCAGCGCACGCCAGGGCAACCCGCACCTGCAGCCGGTGAACAACGATAACGTCGAGCTGGCCTACCGCGACCGCCTGTTCGGCGTGGACAGCAGCTTCGTCCTGTTCAAGCGGCGCGAGTCGCCGGTGATCGGCAACCGCAGCTATGCGCTTGCAAGCGATCCGAACGTGATCGTGACGTCACCCATCAACTTCGGGACCAACGATTCCGTCGGCGTCGACCTGAATTTCAACGTGCGCCAGCTGTTCGTGCAGGGGCTGTCGGCCAACCTGGGCGCCACGCTGGCCAACGAAAAGCGCCAGCGCATCTCCAACTTCGCAACCAGCATGACGGGCGTGGAGCAGACGAACCACCGGGAGAACATCAAGCTGCGGCTCGCGTACCAGGTGGGCATGGAATCGCTGCAGCTGAGCGTCAACCGCAACGGTGCCACCCTGAACGGCCAGGGCATCAACAGCGCCGTCACGATGACGAATTTCACGTGGATGCACCGCATCACGCCGCGCCTGTCGCTGAACCTGAACGTGAACAACGTGTTCCACACCGGGAACATGGAAAGCGACATCGAGAACGAGGTGCTCCGGCTGCATACGCTCAATGTGAGCCAGCCGCGCATCGTCCAGATCGGGCTGCGCTACCAGTGGGGCGGCGTGACGGGCGACGACCGCCTGCGCAACGGCAACCGCGGCATGTTCCGCGGCGGCCGCGGAGACGGCGGTGCTGGCGGCGCCCCTGGCGGCTACGGCAATGGCGGTGGCGGATTCGGCCCCGGCGGAGGTGGAGGTGGAGGCGGCGGCGGGGGTTTCTGAGCGCCTGCGCCTACGGAAACGGCCGCAGCGCGATGCCGTGTTCGTACAGCCTGGGCAGCCACGCGTGCTCGAAGATGCGCCGGAAGCCCAGGTTCGTCGGGTGCATTTCGTTCGACCAGTAATCGCGGTAAGTGTGGTCGCGCGGGAGAATGCCGCGGCTGTCGATGTACACGACGCCCGGCGTCACGGCCGCCAGCGGTACGAGCAGGTCCTCGTTCAGGCGGTCGATCAGGAGGCGCGCGATCTCGCTGCGCAGCGCCATGTCCGGCGGGACGCCGCGCCGGTCCAGCGCCGGCGCGAGCCAGGGCCCGGCGTGGATCAGCCCGAACTCGAATCCCCGGCCGTCCGGCACGGGATAATCGTAGCCGTGCACGAAGATGGGCGCGAGGCTGGCGCTGGCGTGCTTCGCGACGCGGATCTGGGCGATCAGCCGCGTGAGCGCCTGGCGCAGCCGGAACAGCATGTCGTCCATGCCGTGCGCGTCGATCCAGCCGTGCGCATCGGTCCCGGGCGGGCGATGGTCGAACAGCGCGAGGTCGATGTCGACCGCATCGTTGCCGGCCCCGCTGATGTAGAACGCCGCGAACCCTTCCACGAAGCCCGGACGGAGGAAATGCTCGAGCGTGTCGGCATACTTGCCGTCGCCGACATAATCCCGCAGGCGCGCACCGTTGTAGCCCACGAGCTGGAGGTTGCGGTAGTCGTCGGACAGGGCGGGATGATGGATCATCGTGCCGAGAATATTGTTGTTGACGTACCAGAACCAGGAATCGCCGATGGCGAGCGCGGACGGGTAGCCGATGTCGGCGTTGTCCCAGCGCTCCTCGGGTTTGTAGATGTGCGGCATGGTGGCCTCCGTTTATGGATATTGTGCACTGACCGGTATCATGCCGCAGCATTGATTCAACTCAAACTTTTTTCATTTGATTTGTCACGTAAAAGGGATCGGCCTGGCCTCCTGGCTGCGCGCGCATCGGTTAAGATGAACGGTCATGGAATTCCGCCAGATTAACTACTTCATCGCCCTCATCGAGGAGGGCACGGTCACGCGCGCCGCCCACCGGATGAACATCGTGCAGCCGGCGCTGAGCATGCAGATCGCGCGGCTGGAGGAGCAGGTCGGCCAGCGGCTGTTCGAGCGCACCAAGCAGGGTATGGTGCCGACCGCGGCCGGGCGCCAGATGTACAAGCTGTTTCTGCCGATCATGCGCGACTTTTCGAGTGCCTACGCACAGATGCAGAGCAGCGACGGGATCCACGGCCACATCAGCATCGGCCTGGTCGCCTCGGTCACCGAAGGCGTGCTGGTCGATACATTGTCCGAGTTTTCCAGCCGCTACCCGGAGGTGAGCGTGTCGGTGGCGGACGGTTACACGGGTGCGCTGATCGATCGGGTGACGGCGGGGCGGCTGGATGCGGCCATCATCAACAAGCCGCGGCGCCCGCTGGCGCTGGACGTCGAGTACATCGTCGACGAAGAGATGATCCTGATTACCGGCGCCGCACTCGGTACGGGTGCGAACGCGGGGGTGCCCGACAGCCTGAGCCTGCGCGAGCTGATCGCACTCGATCTCCCGCTGGTGCTGCCGACCCGCGGTCACGGCCTGCGGGCCACGATCGACAGTTTCGCGGAAAGCGAGGGCATCGAACTCCAGCCCAGGTTCGAGCTCGACCTGCTGGTCGCCACGATCATGCTGGTCGAGCGGAGCCGGGTGGCGACCATCGTCCCGCGCGTCGCGGTGCACCGCGAGCTGGACGAAGGCACCTTGCGCGCGCACACGATCACGTCGCCGCGCCTGGTGCGGCGCATGGTCGGGGTGTCGCACCCGCGCCGGCCCCTGAGTCCGGCGGCGCAGCTGTTCATGGCGATGCTGGCGGCGAACCTCAAGCTGCGTTCGCCGGGCGGGGGCGACGCGCCGGCGCCGGAACCCGAGCCGGCGACCTGAAGCTCAGCTGCCCCTGAACTGCGGCTTGCGCTTGCCGTGGAAGGCTTCGACGCCTTCGCGGAAATCGTCGGACGAGCGCAGGCGGCTGTAGCAGTGGCCCTCGAGCTCGATCGCGATCGACAGCGGCGAGTCCTCGGTATCGTTCAGCAGCTTCTTCGCGGTGCGCTGGGCGATCGGGGAGAACGCCCGCAGCTCGTCGACCAGGCGGTCGGTCGCGGCTTCGAGCTCGGCATCCGGCACGCATTCGGTGGCCACGCCCCAGTCGTAGGCTTGCTGGCCGGGGATGCGCCGCGAGCGCATGACGATGTCCTTGGTGCGGGTGATGCCGACCATTTTCTGCAGGCGCGCCGAGCCGCCCGAACCGGGGATCTGACCGAGCTTCTGTTCCGGCAGCGCGTAGTACGTGGTGTCCGTGACGATGCGGAAGTCGCAGGCCAGCGAAATCTCGAAACCGACGCCGAAGCAGAAGCCGCGGTTGGCGGCGATCACCGGCTTGCTGCAGCGTGCCGGCGCGGCGATGTTCCAGGCCAGCTTCGAAACGTGCTCGGGCGAGGCCTCGAGGAAGCCCTTGATGTCGCCGCCGCTGGAAAAGTGCTCGCCTTCGGCGCGCAGTACGATCACGCGGACGCGCTCGTCCTCGTCCAGCGCTTCGAACACCAGGCGCAGCTGCTCGCGCTGGTGCATCGAGATGATGTTGAACTGGCCGTTCGAGAGCACGATGTCGGCGCGCTCGCGCCCGGCGTCGATGTCGACGCGGAAGCCGTCGAGCCGTTCGAGCAATTCATGGGCGGGGTGGTTCAGTCGGGTCATGCGGTTCTCCTTGGTTGTCAGTTGATTGCTTCATTCTTGCCCATGCCTTCCCAGCGCTTGACCAGGCCTTCGTGCGGCAGGTCGAACAGGTCGAGCAGGCGGCCGACGGTATGGTCGACCATCTCGTCGAGCGACGCCGGGCGGGCATAGAAGGCCGGCACCGGCGGGAACACGATGCCGCCCATCTCGGTCACGGCGGTCATGTTGCGCAGGTGGGCCAGGTTCAATGGCGTCTCGCGCGCCACCAGTACCAGGCGGCGCCGCTCCTTCAGGATCACGTCTGCGGCGCGGGACACCAGGTTGTCGGCCAGTCCGTGCGCGATGCTCGCCAGCGTCTTCATCGAGCAGGGTGCGATCACCATCCCGCTGGATTTGAACGAGCCGCTGGCGATGGTCGCGCCGATGTCCTTGACGTTGTGGACCACGTCGGCCAGGCCCTCGATGTCGGCGCGCGCCATGTCCAGCTCCTGCCGGGCCGTCATCACGCCGGACGACGACATCACCAGGTGGCTCTCGCAGGCGCCGGATGCGCGCAGCGCCTGCAGCAGGCGCACGCCGTACACCGCGCCGCTGGCGCCGGTGATCGCGACGATCAGGCGGGGCCTGCTCATGATTTCACCGTACCGGCCTGCCAGTCGACGCGCGCCCCGCGGTCGATTTCCTCGTCGAGGTCGATCTCGTCCTCGCCCGGGATGCGCACCTTGGTGAACACGTGGCCGCGATAGGCCACCGGCCTGGTCGCGTCCAGTCCCATCTTGGCGCCGATGCCCTGCAGGTGGGGCGGGGCCGGTTCGTCGCTGTCCGCCCAGCCGCCCGTCACCGTGGTGGACGGGTCGAGCACCGAACCCTGCGCCCCGGCGATCACGATCAGGTCGCGGTCGGCCTGGAAGCGGGTCGCGACCGCCCACTCGACCTGCTGCGGGTCGTGCACGTCGACGTCGTCGTCGACCACGACCACCTGCTTGATGTCGTAGTGGGCACCGAACGCGCCGAGGATCACGTTCTTCGGCTCGCCCTCGCGCTGCTTGCGGAACTTGACGAACAGGTGGTACCGGCCGACGCCGCCCACCGACAGGTGCACGTCGAGCACGCCGGGGAAGCTGCGCTGCAGGTGGGCCAGCATGGTCGCCTCGCGCGGGATGGCGCCCAACAGCAGGTGCTCCATCTCGGCCGGCACGATGGTGTGATAGATCGGGTCGCGCCGGGTGGTGACCGCGTCGACGACGATCACTTCGCGGTTCTCCTGCGCGCTGTAGTACTTCGGGAATTCGCCGAACGGGCCCTCGGGCTCGCGCACCTCGGGCAGGATCCGGCCCTCGATGACGATCTCGGCGCCGGCCGGCACGCGCACGTCGTTGGTGACGCACTTCGTCACCGGCAGCGGGGCCCCGTGCAGGGCGCCGGCGATCTCCAGCTCGTCGTGGTCGATCGGCGTGATCGCCTGCGAGGCCAGCAGGGTCAGCGGATCGGCGCCGATCACCACCGCCACGTCGAGCGCCTGGCCCTGGCTTTCCGCGGCCTTGTAGAAGGCCAGCAGGTGCCGCGGCAGCATCAGGATCGCCATGCGGTCCGGGCCATGCACCTGGATGCGGTTGATCGACACGTTCTGCACGCCGGTCAGCGGATTGCGCGCAATGACCAGGCCGGCCGTGATGTAGGGGCCGTTATCGTGTTCGCTGTGGGTCGGTATCGGCAGCAGCGCGCGCAGGTCGCTGCCCGCATCCATGCGGTGCACCACCTGCTGGCACGCCGCCGTGCCGGGATCCACTTCGCGCCACGGCAGCGGGCGATCGGCGGCCTGGCGGAAGGCGGCCAGCAGGCCGGACTCCGCCACGCCCATCGCCTCGGCGATCCAGGCGCGGCGCGAGACGAAGCCGGAGACCACCGGAACGGCGTGGCCGTCCGGCTTCGGGAAATACGCGGCCTGCGTGCCGTCGAGGCGCTTGGCGATCGCGGCCAGCCGGTGCTTCAGCGGCACGCCTTCGCGCATCACCGCCAGGCGGCCGGTGGCCTCCAGGTGGGCAAGCCACTGGCGCAGGTCGCTGGCCTTGGGGGTCTGGGTATCGTTTTTCATTGCGTGTGTCCTTGTTGTTCCAGGGCTTCGTATTCGCCGGCGACCAGCTTGCGGCGCAGGATCTTGCCGACCGGCGACTTCGGAATCTCGCGCACGAACACGTACTCGCGCGGGCGCTTGAAGTTGAGCAGGTCGGAATGTTTGACGTACTCGTTGAGTTCTTCGGCGTCGATGCCGACGCGGGTCTTCACGAAGGCCACCACGCGCTGGCCCCAGCGCTCGTCCGCCAGGCCCGCCACCGCGACCTCGTCGACGGCCGGGTGCAGCGACAGGACCGACTCGATGTCGACCGGCGAGATGTTCTCGCCGCCGCTGATGATCATGTCGTCCACGCGGCCGGAAACGAACAGGTCGCCGTCCCGGTCGACGTAGCCGGTGTCGCCCGTGAAGTACCAGCCCTGGCGGATCGACTTCGCGTCGGCGTCGGGCCGGTTCCAGTACGCCTCGAAGGCTTCGTCGCCCGCCAGTTCGCAGATGATCTGGCCTTCTTCGCCCGGGGCCACGAGCTGGTCGGGACGTTCCGCATCGAGCGCGACGACGCGGATGCGGGTATTGATGCCGGCCCGGCCGGCGCTGCCCGCCTTGCGGGTGGCGTCCTGGTCGTAGGCGAAGGTGAATACCTCCGAGGAACCGTAGTGGTTCACGAACAGTTCCGGCCTGAACGTTTCGTCGAGGCGCTTGAGCAGGCCGTCCTGCATCGGCGCGCCGGCGAAGCCCAGCTTGCGCACGCTGGCAATGTCGGCCCCGTTCTTTTCGCGCCAGGCCAGCATGTCGTGGTACAAGGTCGGCACCAGGTACAGGCAGGTGACGCGCTCCGCTTCGATGGAGCGGAACGCCGCCGCGCAGTCGAACTTCGGCACGCAGACGAAAGCGCCGTCGACCAGCGCCATCGCCAGCAGCGAGCGCACGCCCATGGTGTGGTAGAGCGGCATCACGCCCAGCGTGCGTTCGCCCCGGCGGTACAGGTTCTGGGCCACGTGGCCGAGCGCCGCCGCGCGTTCGGCGCGATGGCGGCGCGGCACGCCCTTGGGCTTGCCGGTGGTGCCGGAGGTGTACAGCATCAGCGAGACGTCTTCGCCGCAGGCCGCCAGGATGGGCGCGGCGGGCGCGTGCTCGAGTAGCTGCTCGTATTGCACCGTGCCCTCTAGACCGCCGACCGCGATGCGGGTCAGGCGCGCCGCCACCGTGCTGCCGGCGACCGCTTGCGCGCTCACCGGCTCGACCACGACGGCCTTCGCCTGCGAGTCCGTCGCGCAGTAGTCGACTTCGTCCGGCTTGGCGCGCCAGTTCAGCGGGGTGGCGATCACGCCGAGGAACTGGCAGGCCCAGTGCAGCGTCGCCATCTCGATCCGGTTCTGCAGCACGATCATCAGGTGATCGCCGCGGCCGAGGCCCAGCGTGGCCAGACCCTCGGCGACGCGCTGGATGCGGTCGTACCACTGGGCATACGTCAGGCGCTGTTCGCCGTCGACGACGGCGAGGGCGCCGGGATTGCGCTCCACGCTTTGCAGGAATGTGCGTCCAAGGTCCAGCAAGATGTTCTCCTCTTTCTCGAAAAATCTTTACGCGCTGGGAAGCAGCGCCTGTTCTGCCGGGCCGACTCCGGCATGACCCGGTTCGTCCGGCGCGAGGGCCGCGCCGTTGGGCCGGCCGAGCCGCTCGGCCGCCGTCTCCAGCACCGCCTTGACGATGTTGGTGTAGCCGGTGCAGCGGCACAGGTGGCCGGACAGCATCTCGCGCACCTCGTGCTCGGTCGGGTCCGGCCGGCGCGCGAGGTAGTCCGCGCAGGACATCAGGATGCCGGCAGTGCAGAAGCCGCATTGCAGCGCGTGGTTGCGGCGGAAGGCTTCCTGCAGGTCGGACAGGCCGTCGTGGCCGGGTTTGGCGGCGCCGTTGTTCAGGCCCTCGACCGTGTCGATGGCGCGGCCCTCGGCCTGGACCGCCAGGCTCAGGCAGGAGCGCGAGGCCACGCCGTCGATCCGCACCGTGCAGGCGCCGCACACGCCGTGTTCGCAGCCGACGTGGGTGCCGGTCGCGCCCAGTTCGTGGCGCAGGAAGTCCGAGAGCAGGGTGCGCGGTTCGCAGGTGCCGCTGCGCTTGACGCCGTTGAGCACCAGCTCGATGCGCGCCAGCTCGTTCTTGCGATGGGTCTTCATGTCGATGCCTTGTCGATGGCGGTGCGGCCGAGGTGGCGCACCAGTTGTCTCCGGAACTTCGCGCTGGCGTGGTGGTCGTCCTTGGCGCCCAGCTCCCAGGCAAAGTCGTTGATGGCAGCGTCCAGTTCGCTGCCCGCCAGGTTGCCGAGGTCGATGGCGCGTGGCCGGTCCGACACGCCGCCCACTGCCAGGCGGATGCCGCCCGACCCCACCACCGCGGCCGCCGCGCAGAGCGCGAAGTCGCCGTGGCGGCCCGAGAATTCCTCGAAGCCGTAGCGCACGCCGGGCTTGGCGAGCGGATAGCGCACTTCCTCGACCAGTTCGTCGGCGGCGCGTGCGGTCATCAGCATGCCCTGGAAGAAGTCGGCGGCGGCCACCGTGCGCCGGCCGCGGCGGCTGCGCAGCACCACCTCGCCGCCCAGGGCAAGCAGGCACAATGGCAGCTCGGCACTCGGGTCGGCGTGGGCGATCGAACCGCACACGGTGCCGCGGTTGCGGATCTGGAAATGCGAGATGTGCGGGAAGGCCCGGGCCAGCAGCGGCACTTCCCGTGCCAGGCCCGCGCGCCACTCGACGCTGCCTTGGGTCGCGGCGGCGCCGATCGCCAGCATGTCGCCATCCTTGCGGATCGTGTTCAGGTCCGCCACGCGCGAGATGTCGATCAGCACGCTCGGCTGGGCCAGGCGCAGGTTGAGCACCGCCATCAGGGACTGGCCGCCGGCCAGGATGCGGGCGTCCTCGCCGGCATCGGCCAGCATGGCGACCGTTTCCTCGGCGCTGTCGGGCCGGGCGTAATCGAAGGCTTGCGGTTTCATCGTTTGACTCCAAAAAGGGCGAGCAGGCGCTGCCACAGTCCGCGCCGCGGCGCGGGTGCCGCGGCCGCGGTCGTGGGCAAGCCGGCTGCCCGGTTCGCCGCCGTCTTGCCGAGCTGTTCGAACAACTGGTTCAGCACGATCTTCGCCGCGCCTTCCAGCATCCGGCTGCCGACCGCCGCGACCTTGCCCGACACCTCCGCCGCATAGTCGTAGCGCAGCAGGGTCCCGCCATCGGCCGGTTCGAGCGTGACGATGCCGCTGCCGCGCGCGCTGCCGACCGCGGACAGGCCGGAGCCGGCCAGGCGCAGGCTGCGCGGCGGGTCGAGTTCGGACAGCGCGACCTCGGCCTGGTAACGGGCCTTGATCATGCCGACGCCGACCGTGACGTCGGCACGGTAACGGTTGCCGCCGGCGGGTTCCAGCGCATTGCAGCCGGGGATCACCTGCGCCAGCGCCTGCGGGTCCAGCAGCACCGCGAACACGGTCTCGGGCGGCGCGCCCAGCATGACTTCGCCGCGCGCGGCGAGCGCCTTGCCGCCCTTGGCCGGCGCCGCGGCGCTTGCGGCTTGGACGGCGGCGGCAGCGTGCGGCTTCGACGGCGGCGGCTCGTCCGCGCCGATCAGGTCCATGACCTTCGACGGCGTGAGCGGCAGCGTGACATCCTTCACCCCGAGCGCGTCCGCGACGGCGTTGGCGATGCACGGCGGCGTGCTCATGTTGTTGCCTTCGCCGAGGCCCTTGGCGCCCAGCGGCGTGAAAGGCGAGGGCGTTTCCATGTGAATGATCTGCGGTTCCGGCACTTCGCAGGTGGTCGGCACCAGGTAGTCGGCGAAGGTGCCGGACTGGAAGCTGCCGTCCTCGCCATACCGGAATTCTTCCATCAGCGCCGCACCGAGGCCCTGGGCAAAGGCGCCGCGGATCTGTCCATCGGCCAGCGCCGGATTCAGGATCTTGCCGGCGTCGTGGGTGGTGACGTACCTGTCGATGGCGATGCGGCCGGTATGGCGGTCGACTTCCACCGCGCAGACGTCGAAGGCGAAGCCGTAGGCCGCGGAGGTGTTGACGCGGTCCTGTTCGTCCGGTGCCTGCAGCGATTCGGCGGTCCAGAACGCGGTCTCGCGCATGCCCGGCGCCACCCCTTCCGGCAGGAGCCCCGGCGCCCAGTGCGGGCTGGCGGCCATGCGCAGGAACGCGAGGCTGCTGCCCGGGTTGCCGGCGGCGTAGACCTGGCCGCCTGCGAACACGATGTCCTGCGCATCGGCCCCCAGCTGGGCGGCGGCGATGTGGGCCAGCTTGTCGCGCAGCTTGACGGCGGCCAGGTGCACGGTGCCGGCCACGGCAGCGGCGAAGCGGCTCGAGTAATTGCCGGCCGCGACAGACCAGGCATCCTTCTGCGTGTCGAATTCGACGTTGACGGCGACCTGGTCGGGTTCGACGCCGAACACGTCGGCCACCACCTGCGAGCAGACGGTGCGGTGGCCCTGGCCGGCGGGCGCCGAGGCGATCACGACGTTGATGCCGCCGAGCGGGTCGATGCCGACCGTGGCCGACGCGATCGCGCCGTTCTTCGGCCCGGCCTTGGCCCTGGCCTCCTTCGGCAGCACGGTCGTGATGTAGCCCATGTTCGAGATCGAGGGCTCGACGATGGCCGCGAAGCCGATGCCGTACAGGCGGCCTTCGGCGCGCGCGCGGTCGCGCTTCGCGTACAGCTCGGCCAGGCGGCCTTCGCTGTGCATCAGCTCCAGTGCGCGCTGGTAGTTGCCGGAATCGATCAGTGCGCCGGCGGCGGCCCGGTACGGGAAGGCGTCGGCCGGGATGAAATTGCGGCGGTAGACGTCGAGCGGATCGAGCTCCAGTTCAACCGCGATGCGCTGCACCAGGCGCTCCAGCGCGATATAGACCTGCGGTCCGCCGAAGCCGCGCACCAGCCCGGCCGGTGTCTTGTTGGTCAGGACCACGCGGTTGCGCACGGCCAGGTTCGGGATCGCGTACGCCCCGGTCAGCACACCGTGCATGCGGTAGAAGGTGGCAGGCTCGGGGGCGCGCAGGTAGCCGCCGCAGTCGTCGAACTGGTCGTAGGAGAGGGCCGTGATGCGGCCGTCGTGCCGCACCGCCGCGCGGATCGTCGACAGGCGGTTGGTGGCCGAGGTGAGCCCGACGAGGTGCTCGAGGCGGTCCTCGGTCCACTTGACCGGTGCGCCGGCCTTGCGCGAGGCCAGGCACATCAGCACGGCGTACTGGAACACGGCGTGCTTGACGCCGAAGCTGCCGCCGGAATCCGGGAACGTGCGGTGGCGCAGCTTGTGGCCGGGCACGCGCAGGGCCAGCGCCATCACGGTGTGCAGCGAGAACGGGCCCATGAAATTCGAGGCGACGTCGTAGCCTTCCTCTTCCGACAGCCAGTCGGCGACCACGACCGCGCACTCCATCGGCGTGCACGAATTGCGCGGGTAGCGCACCGTGAGCTCCACCGTGCGGTCGGCGGCGGCGAAGGCGGCTTCCGGATCCCCGTAACGGAACGACCGGTCGCTGACGACATTGCTGCCGACCGCCTCGTGCAGCACCGGGGCATCCGCCAGGATCGCTTCATTGATGCCGGTGACGGGCGCGAGCTGTTCGTAGTCGGCGTGCAGGAGGTCGGCGGCGTCCTCGGCCAGGTAGCGGCTCTCGGCGACCACCACGGCCACGGGCTCGCCGACGTAGCGGACCTTGTCGACCGCCAGCGCCCACATCTCCATCTGCGCCTTGACGCCGACGACGAACGGCTTCGACCAGGCGGCCAGGTCGGCGCCGGTGAGCACCGCCCGCACGCCCGGCGCGGCCAGGGCGCGGGCGCTGTCGATGCCCTTGAGGACGGCGTGCGCATGCGGCGAGCGCACGATGGCGGCATACAGGGTGCCGGGCTTGACGCCGACGTCGTCGCCGAACTGGCCGCGCCCGGTGAGGAGCGCGACGTCCTCGATGCGGCGCATCGGGCGGCCCAGGTGGGGTCGGGCGCCAGCGGACTGCCCGGCGGGGTAAGGTACTTTCATCTCCATCATGCGGCCTTTTGTGCGTCCGGGTTGTCGAGCTTGCCGAGGGTCTCGGGCACGACCAGGGCGCCGATCAGGAACACCACGCTGATCGCGGCCAGGAAGATCGCCAGCATCAGCGGCATGTCGGTCGGCTGCGGCGAGGCCAGCGAGACGAAGGTCGGCATCAGGCCGCCTATGGCAAAGCCGATGTTCCAGGACAGGCCCGTGCCGGTGGCGCGGATCGCGGTCGGGAAGCGCTCGTTCAGGAAGATCAGCAGCGGCGCGTAGCCCGCGCTGCCCAGCATGCCGTACAGGACCACGAACAGGGCCAGCTGCGTGGTACTGGTGACGCTCGCCATGTTGTACGCCAGCGTGGGCAGGAGCAGCAGGCGCAGCACGCCCATCAGCAGGAAGGTCTTCCTGCGCCCGATGAAGGTGCTGAGGTGGCCGCTGGCGACCGAGGCGACGAACACGCCGATGCTCGACAGCATCAGGATGAAGCCGGCCGTTTCGGCGGGGGTGTGGTTGACCACCTTCAGGTAGGTCGGCATCACGCCCGAGGTCAGGTAGTAGCCGCTCCCGCCGCCGACCGACAGCAGCAGGTTGACCAGCAGGACCTTGCGCCATGGCCTGGAAAATAGGGTGCGTACCGGATGGGCATCCTTGACGCCCGACGCCCTGGCGCGCACCTTGGCTTCCTGCAGCTTCTTGAACATCGGCGATTCTTCGAGGTTGCTGAAGATCGTGATGCCCAGCACGGCGCTGATGATCCCGGTGAAGAACATGCAGCGCCAGCCCCACTCGTCGAAGGCCGCGCCCGGGAACAGCGTCGACATCGCGTAGTAGGCCAGCGAAGCGAACAGGGCACCCAGGCCCGCGCCGCCGCCGCCGATCATGCCGGACACCGCGCCGCGCAGGCGCGGCGCCACCGATTCGGTGCCGATGGTATGCGTGGCAGCGACCACGCCGCCGACGAACACGCCCTGCACCAGCTTGAGGACGATGAACACGATCGGGGCGGCGATGCCGATCGTGTGCACGGTCGGCAGGATGCCGAAGGCGGCCGTGGACAGGCCGACGCCGACCATGGCCATGATCATGGCGCGCTTGCGGCCGTGGGTGTCGGCGTAGGCACCGAACATGGCCGAGCCCAGCGGACGCATGAGAAGAGTGACGCCGAACGACGCATACACCGCCGCCAGCGACAGCATCGCATGCTCGGCCGGGAAGAACAGCTTGCCGATCACCGGCGCGACGAACAACAGGATGAACAGGTCGTACAGGTCGAGCGACCAGCCGAGACAGGAAGCGATCACGGCCTTGAGCACGTGGCGGTTGTGTTCGCGCTCGGCGAGTATGGTTTGGTTGCTGATGACAGCCATCGACGTCTCCATTGGATAAATATCTCTGTGGGGAGGCGGCTGCCGATCAGGTTTCCTCGTTGCGCCGCTCTTTTGACACAAGCGTAACGTGGAACATCCATCTATTCTAATAATGTATGTTTATCTTGGTAATCAGATTAAATGATGATCGAGTGTTCAATAATGAAGCGTCCGGCTTCGCCGATCACGGATCCGGCCGCATCGCGGTGCGGCGTGTGGCCGCAGCCGGGAAGCACCAGCAGCCGTGTCTGCGGCGCGAGGCGGGCGATGCCTTCGACCTGTTCCATGGTCCCGTATTCGTCGTCCTCGCCCTGGATCGCCATCAGCGGAATACGGATCCTTGCGACCTCGGCGCGGATGTCCCAGCTTCGGAACGCCGGATCGAGCCAGCTGTCGTTCCAGGCCCAGAAGGCCGAGTCGACGTCCGCGTGGTAGTGCGCCAGCCGTTCGCGCAGCGGGCCGGCCAGGTAGGCTTCGCGGGCCGCGCGGATGGCGCGGATGGAGACGTCTTCGACCATGATGTGCGGCGCGGCCACGACGATGCCGCCGAGCCGGTCACCCAGGCGCGCGGCGGCCAACAGCGCGATCGAGGCGCCGTCGCTGTGGCCGAACAGCCATGGCTTGCGCAGGCCCAGCGCGTCGATGAGGGCCGGCAGCACTTCCCAAGCCTGCCGGTGCAGGTAGTCCGGACCCCAGCGTTCCGCGTGCGGGCGCGGCGTCGATCGTCCGTAGCCGTAGCGGGAGTAGGCCATGCCGGTGAAGCCGTGGGTGCGGCAGAAGCGTTCGGGGAAGTCCTTCCACTGCGCGACCGAACCGAGGCCTTCGTGCAGGAAGATCACCGGCGGGTAGGGCGACCCGGGTGCGCCGACCCGGGCGAGTTCGAGCTGCAGGGTCCTGCCGTCCCATGCGATGTCGATGCATTCCGGGTGTCCGGCCGGAGAAGCCTTGTGCATGGCGGTTCCAGTTGTCGGGGCGATGTCCGCCCGGCCGCGATCGTAGCACAATGCCTTACAATCGCCGCGTCGGCAGGCAGCTGCGGGCGTTCATCGACCGGGTGGTCGAATTCATTGATGGGGGAAGAACGATGACGATCAAGCGCATGGACAACGTCCTTATCGTCGTAGACGATCTCGAGGCCGTGAAAAGGTTTTTCATCGCACTGGGGCTCACGCTCGAGGGTGAAACGACGGTCGAGGGCCCGGAGGTCGGTCACCTGATCGGTCTGGAGAACGTCAGGGCGACGCTGGCGATGTTGCGCACGCCCGATGGGCAAGGCATCGAGCTGGACAAGTTCCATGCGCCGCACGCGATCCGGTTCGGACCCGTGGATGCGCCGGTCAACACGCTGGGCTACCGGCGGGTCATGTTCGCCGTCGACGATGTCGACGCGACGGTGGCGCGCATGCGCGAGCACGGCGCCGGGATCATCGGCGAGATGCGGTACGAGGCGTCGTATCGGCTGGCTTACATTCGCGGGCCGGAGGGGATCATTGTCGGGCTTGCCGAAGCCCAGGGGAGTTGACAGGCCGTCCGCTCGCGTGAGGCCGTCCGTGCGCACGGCCACGCCTTTCTACTTGCCGGCGCGCGCATGGGCGTGAGGTGCGCGGGAAATGCTCAGGTATTTAAGGCTGAGGAAGGCATAACAGATCACCGAGCAGGTCAGACCGAGCAGGATGTAGCCGGTGTCGGGCAACAGCAGGGCCAACCCGCCCAACACGAAGACGACCAGCGTGTTGATGACCAGTTGGGACCGCAGCTCGGGACGCTCCATGAAATACGCGTACTGCTTGCCAATGAAAAAGCAGACGGCGCCGATGATCGACAGTACCCGGAAATCGGATAGCGCCATGTCGTCGAGGATCGCGTGCCGGATCAGGCTGGCCAGGATTGACAGGCCGATGAAGACGAAGAAGTGCGAGTACAGGACCGAATGGCCGGTTGTGAGCTTCTGCCTGGTCAGCAGGTGAAAACTGTCGAAATAGACCCACCAGATGCTCGATATCATCACGAAGCCGGTGGCGGCGCTCAATAGCCTCTCTGCACTCCAGCTGATGTTGGCGAGCCCGATGGACAGGCTGCTCACGGACTCGCCCAGTATGATGATCGTGAGCAGACCCACCCGCTCGATCAGGTGTTCGGTATGCACCGGGATGATCTCGAGGCGGCGCCGCAAAAAAACGATGAACGCGAGCAGGTCGAACAGTATGCCAAGATAAAACACGACATATCGTTGCGGCGCCCCGAACAGGACGGAAGCCAGGCTGATGGTGGCGCCGGCGACGATCACCCGGCCGACTCCCTTGGTGAGCTCCACGCCTTCCTTGTGCCGGTGTTGCGACACGAAATACATCGCCGCAATGATGTATTTCGAGCCGGCGTAGCCGACGACGATCGCGTCGAAGCTTGCCTGGAATCGTTGGCCGATCAAACCCGAGATGATAATCAGCAGGAACATGAGGAGCAGGGTCGCCAGCCGATGCTTGCGGTCATCCGCGTCGAACCGGTTGGCATAGATCGTGTGGCTGGCCCAGACCCACCACAGGGGGATGAAAATCAGGACGAATTTCCAGAACTGGAGCGGGTCGAGGTGACCCTCGTGCGTGTGGCTCAGGATATGCGTTACGTCGTCGATCACCACCACAAAAATCAGGTCGAAGAAACACTCGAGCCAGGTGGCGTGGCGATTGGGCTCGAAGTATTTTGTGTTGTGCATATCGCCCCGCTGTCGAATTTGCGCCCGGCGGGCCGCTCGGGTTTTGCGTCCATCAAATCAGTTTGTCCACCGTAACCGGCAATGACCGCACCCGCCTGCCGGTGGCGTGGTAAATCGCGTTGACGACGGCCGCGGCCGTGCCGACCACCCCGATCTCGCCGACGCCCTTCACGCCCAGCGGCGACACGTCCGCATCCGGCTCGTTCACGAAGATCACGTCGATCTCCGGGATGTCCGCATTCACCGGGATGTGGTAATCGGCGAAGTTGTGGGTCATGAAGCGGCCGAATCGGTGGTCCATCACCGTTTCTTCGTGCAATGCCATGCCGATCGCCATGACCGCCCCACCGATGACCTGGCTGCGCGCCGTCTTGGGGTTGATGATGCGACCGGCGGCCACCGCGATCACGACGCGCGTCACGCGCACGATCGGCAGTTCTTCGTCGATCCTGACCTCGACGAAGACTGCGCTGTGCGTATTCTTCGCTTTCGATCCCTTGTCCGCCGACTCGCCCGGGTCCGGCCTGGCGACCTGTTCGGCTTCGATCCATTCCCTGCCGCTGGCGCGCACCAGGTCCACCAGCGAAACGCGCCGCGCGGGGCCGGTTCCGACCATCATGTGACCGGCACCAAACACGACGTCATCGAACGCGGCATCGCCGATCGGGCTCGGCGCCATCCCCGCGGCGACCTGGTGCAGCTGCGCGCCGACCGTGAGGCAGGCCAGGTGCACCGCCGCGCCGGCCGAAGCCGCGCCGCACGAGCCGCCCTCGACCGGCGCCTCGGGCAGGTCGCTGTCGCCGAGCCGCACGCGGATGCGGTCGAGCGGCACGCCCAGGGTATCGCCCGCCACCTGTGCCATCACGGTGGCGGTCCCGGTGCCGATGTCGGTCATCGCGCACGCCACTTCCAGGGTGCCGTCCGCCGCCAGCCGCGCACGCGCGGCGGTCTGTTCGAACGGCGCTTCCCACACGCCGGTCGCCATCCCCCAGCCCACCAGCTCCGTGCCTTCGCGCATCGAGCGCGGCGGCGCCGAGCGCGCCGCCCATCCGAACCGTTCCGCTCCCGCCTGCAGCGCCTCGCGCAGCGCCTTGGACGTGAAGGGGCGCCCGTGCATCGCATCCTTGTCCGTATGATTCACGCGTCGCAGATGCACAGGGTCGACCTTCGCCGCGTACGCCAGCTCATCCATCGCGATTTCAAACAGGTTCACGCCTGTCGCCGCGCCCGGCGCGCGCATGTCCCCGGGCGTGCAGGTATCGACCGACGCCAGCCTGTACGTGCCGCGGGCGTTCGGGCACTTGTAATGCATCAGGGCCCAGTCGACGATGGTCTGGGTGTAACGTTCGAAGCGCGACGTGGTGTGCGTGGCATCGTTGATGATCGCGTTCAGGCTGCCGTCGGCGCCGGCGCCCAGCGCCACCGACTGGACCGCCGGCGGCCGGTACACGTGCGTGAACATCTGCTGGCGTGTCATCCCCACCCGCACCGACCGCTGCAGCATGATGGCGGCGAGCGCGGCCAGGAACACGTGGTATTGCGGCCGCAGCCCCGAGCCGAAGGCGCCGCCGACGAATTCGCTGCGTACCCTGACGTCGTCCTCGTCCAGGCCGAATATCCTGGCCAGGTAGGACTGCACGTTCTGCGTGCCCTGCGTCTTGTCGTAAACGGTCAGGCGGTCGCCCGGCTCCCAGACCACCGTTGCCGCGTGCATTTCCATCGGGTTGTGGTGCTGTGCCGGATGGCGGTAGGTGGCGGCGTGGCGCACCGGCGAGTGCGCGAGGGCCTGGTCGGGATTGCCACGGTGCCTCGGTCCCGGCTCGACCTCGCGCGGCGACTTCGGCGGGAATGGTTCCGCCATCGCGCGTTCGAAGTCGGTGTCGTGGCTCGCGCTCTCGTAGCCGACCTGGAGCAGGCTGGCGGCATCGCGCGCGGCTTCGAGCGTCTGCGCGACCACCAGCGCCACCGGCTGGCCGCTGAACAGGACCTCGTCATCGTACAGGGGACGGAACGGCGAGCCGGACGCAGCCGCCTCATCCTCGTAGCTGCGGTCGCACCGTGGCAGCTGGCGCCGGTTGCGGTGGCTGATCACCTCGACCACGCCGGGCACGGCGCGGGCCGCCGCCTCGTCGATGCCGGTGACACGGCCGCGTGCGAGCGGACTGCCGACGATCCAGCCGTACAGCAGACCTGGCGGGAAATGGTCGGCGGCGTAGCGGGCGCTCCCGGTCACCTTGGCCTCGCCGTCGACGCGGTTCACCGGGTCGCCGATGCGGGGACTAGCGCTCATCTTTCGCTCCTGTTCATGTCGGCTCCGTCAGGCGATCCGTTTGTCGGTGTGCGATTGCGGCCGCCCGCTCGCCGCCTGTTCCAGGGCCCGCACGACGGCCCGGCGCGCCAGTTCGATCTTGAAATCGTTGTCGCCCAGCCCGACCGCGCCTTCGAGCATGCGCGCGGCGACCTGCCCGAACCGCGCGCGGTCCGGCGCGCCGCCGCGCAGCAGCGCTTCAGCCTCGGGCACGCGCCACGGCTTGGGCGCCACCCCCCGAGGGCGACCCGCACGTCCGTGCAGCGCCCGGCATCGTCGCGCGCCAGCACCACCGCCACCGACACCAGCGCAAACGCATACGACAGGCGGTCGCGCAGCTTCAGGTAGGTGTAGTAGGTGCCGAAGTCGCCGGGCGGCAGGTCGACTGCCGTGACCAGCTCGGCGGGGGCGAGATTGTTGTCGCGCCAGGGCTCGTCGCCCGGCAGCCGGTGGTAGTCGGCCAACGGGATCAATCGTTCGCCCTGCGGCCCGGACACGCGCACCCGGGCATCGAGCACGGCGAGCGCCACAGCCATGTCGGACGGGTTGGTCGCGACGCACTGCTCGCTGGCGCCAAGGATCGCGTGCATGCGCGCGAAGCCGCCGCGCGCGCCGCAACCGGTGCCCGGCGCGCGCTTGTTGCACGGGGTCGCCGTGTCGTAGAAGTAGCAGCACCGGGTGCGCTGGTTGAGGTTGCCGCCATCGGTGGCCGCGTTGCGCAGCTGGCGCGTGGCGCCCGACAGGATGGCGGAAGCCAGCACCGGATAGCGGGCGCGCACGATCGGGTGATCGGCCGTTTCCGCATTGGTCGCCAGCGCTCCGAGCCGCAGACCGCCGTCGGGCAGTTCCTCGATCGCGCGCAGCGGCAGGCGGTTTACGTCGATCAGCGTACGCGGCCATTCCACGTCTTCCTTCATCAGGTCGACGAGGTTGGTGCCGCCGGCCAGGAAACGCACCTGACCGGTGCTTGCGGCCTGGTCGGCCAGGCCGATGGCCTGCGTCACATCGGTGGCGCGTTGATAGTCGAAACGGTTCATGTGCCCGGCCCCGGTTGCCGGCGCAGCACGTCCATCACCGCGTCCGTAATGTTGGGATAGGCCCCGCAGCGGCACAGGTTGCCGCTCATGTATTCGCGCACCTCGTCGCGCCTCAACGTCGCCCCTTTCGCCACGCACTCGGCGACCAGGGCCGAGGCCGAGCAGATCTGCCCCGGTGTGCAATACCCGCACTGGAACGCGTCGTGCTCGATGAAGGCGCGCTGCAGCGCGTCCAGCCGGCCGTCGGCGGCGAGCCCTTCGATGGTGGTGACCCGGGCGCCGTCCGCGGTCACGGCCAGCTTGAGGCAGCTGTTGACCGGCTTGCCGTCGACGAGTACGGTGCAGGCCCCGCACTGGCCATGGTCGCAACCCTTCTTGGTGCCGGTCAGCTGCAGTCGTTCGCGCAGCAGGTCGAGCAGGGTGACATACGGCGCGACCGGCAGGGACACAGGGGCGCCGTTGACCTCGAGCGTGACGGGGATGACGCACGGATCGGTACCGCGGGATGAAACGGCAGGGGTATCCATCCTTGCTCCTTCGCGTGACGTGCAAGCGACCGATACTAGCAAATGTCCGACGGCCGAGCGGTGCACGATTGGCAGGCCGCGCGGCGCAACGATCGTCCGCATTGTCGGTCCAATCTTTCATTCGGCGGAGAGAAGGACTACATTGAATTTTAGTGAATTCGTGACCGGCAAGACGTGGAGGTAGACCCGATGGCTACAATCAAACTGGACAAAGCGGCGTGGCAGACCTACTTTGACCGCATTTCGAAGCTGGTGGTGGGTAAGCAGACCGAGATCGAGGTCGCGTCGCTGAGTCTCGGCGATCAGATCGAAGCCGAGTGGGTGCCGCTGCTGGGCATCACTTACGATCCCAAAAACGATCTGCTGGAGGTGCTGCTGGAGGGGCTCGACCACCTTATCCGACACCCGCGCGACATCTACGTGGACCAGGGGCCCGCCGGATTGACGAGCATGGAGGTGATCGACGCCGACGATGTGCAGCAGATTATCCGACTGCGCGATCCGGTCATGCTGCCTTACTCGCCGCCCCCTTGACGGGCCGTCGCTTTCACCCGGAGGCAAACAATGAACCCGAATAGTGTGGGGCTGGCCACCCAGGTATCGCAACCGGGCGCACACGGCGCGGTGGTCGGCGCTGCCCATGACCAGGAAGTACCCGAAGTTGATCTGCTCAGCCCGCTAACGCTGCGCAGCCTCACCCTGCGCAACCGCATCGCCATGGCGCCGATGTGCCAGTATTCGGCCGAGGAAGGCCTGGCCAACGACTGGCACCTGGTGCACTTGGGCAGCCGAGCGGTGGGCGGCACCGGGCTCGTGATCGTCGAGGCCACCGGCGTCACCCGGGACGGCCGCATTACCCCTGGCGACCTGGGCATCTGGAGCGACGATCACATCGAGCCCCTGGCGCGCATTGCCCGCTTCGTCAACGGCCAGGGCGCCGTCGCGGGCATTCAGCTTGCTCACGCGGGGCGCAAGGCGAGCACCGCCGCCCCCTGGACTGGCGGCGCGACACTGAAGACGGCCGGGGAGGGTGGTTGGCCAGTGGTCGCGCCCAGTTCGATTCCGTTCCATCCGGACGACCCGGCGCCCGTCGCGCTCGACGAAGCCGGCATCGACGGCATCGTCGACGCCTTCGAGGCGGCCGCGTGGCGGGCCCTGGCAGCCGGCTTTAAGGTCTTGGAGATCCACGCCGCGCATGGCTACCTGCTGCACCAGTTCCTGTCGCCGCACAGTAACCAGCGGGATGACCAGTACGGCGGCAGCCTGGAGAACCGGATGCGCGTCGTGCTGCGTGTGACCGAACGCGTGCGCGCCACCGTTCCAGCCGGGCTGCCGCTGTTCGTGCGTATTTCCGCCACCGACTGGGTCGCCGGCGGCTGGGACATCGAGCAGTCGGTCGAACTGTCGCGGCGTCTCAAGGACCTGGGCGTCGATCTCATCGACGTGTCAACCGGCGGCAATCTGCCGACCGCGCGCATTCCGGTCGCCAAGCGCTACCAGGTGCCATGCAGCCGCCGCATCCGCGACGACGCCGGCATCCCGACCGGCACGGTCGGGCTGATCACGGATGCGAAGGACGCCGACGACATCATCACCGGCGGCGACGCCGACCTGGTACTGGTGGGGCGCGAACTGCTGCGCGAACCGTACTGGGCACTGAAAGCCCAGCATGCGTTCGAGGAGGAGCCGGATTGGCCGGTGCAATATGGATATGCCGTGAAGCGGCGGGCGAAATGATGGTGGTACGGCTTTCCGCTGACAATTTATCCGCTCCTTCCGTGGCTAGAAACAATACCAGGGGAGCCCGAGCGCCTTACATCTGTTCGCCCGGGGGTGACGTGGACGTGGGCCAGGCCGCAAGCACCACAACCGCCAGCAATACCAGCGCCTCGATCCACAATATGTGCTTGAACCGTGGAGGGAGGGCCGCGGGTGCGGCGTCGCCTCCGGATTCGCGCTCGAGCCAAGGCGGCATGACGAAAAAACGGTTGAATCCACCCAACAGTGCCGCCACACCCACGAGCAGCAGCTTTGCCGCGAGCAAGTTGCCGTAGGGGTGCCGACCGGGGCGTCGAACCCGCCGAGACTGCGCCAGGCCGCGTAGAGGCCTGTCACGACAATGCCGGCCAGCGGACAGGTCGCCGCTTGTCCGCAGCTGGTCATGCCCATGCATCTGCATCGCGCGGATGGTTCGACTTTGCCGGCCCCGCTAAACATTGCTCGTGTATCGTTGAAGCTGGAAGCAGGCTGACGAACTAAATGCATGCGGTTGCCCGCTTTCGGCTCGAAGTTACTCCCAGTCCACGACTATGAACATATCCGTCGTTACTCGTCCCCATCGGAAGCCGAACCGGCGTTAGTCTTGTACGGCGGATCGTTCAGCTATGCCGAATAGATTTGGCGAAAAGCCGACCGACGTCGGATTTAACCTCTTCGTAGAATTCCGGAAGCACATCCTTCCCATGATTCCCTCCGCCCGCTCCACATCCCGCCTCCCGCTTTTCCTGTCAGTCGATCGTGCTGCGGCCTATCAGGCCAAATATGCTCTCAGGGCATCAAGCGGCACGTGCAAGGCCTCGTCACGCACGAAGGCGTCAAGCAGAAATTCGATCGTCGCGCGCACGCGGGGCGCGAGCAACGCACGATGCGGATATTGCAGCGCCATCTCGTAGGTGCCTGGATGGTGGCAATCGCCAAGGACGACTTTCAAAGCGCCGACCTGAAGGTGCGGCCACGCGTGGTGGACGCCGACCTGTGCAATCCCGAGTCCGGATAACGCAGCCTGGACCGAGGCCTCGGGGGCGGAGACGGTAACAACAGCTGCCTCGGGCTCGAAGGACTCGATACTCCCTTCGGGCCCTCTGAATGCCCAAGCTGAAATACGCCCCCGAGAAAGCGCCTGGCGATCAACCGATGTTGCATGAGGTCCGCCACGCTGCGCGGCACGCCGTGACGCTCGAGGTATGCCGGCGCGGCGACCAAGGCCATGTTCAAGCGGCAGACTGGGCGTGACACCAAGGCCGAGTCGAGAATTTGCCCGCCACGCAAGGCCATGTCGTATCCTTCCTGGACCAAGTCGATGCGCCGGTCATCAAAATCCACTTCGAATGAAAGCGCGGGATGACGCGCCAGCAGTCCCGGCAACGCCGGCATTAGCTGGTCACGCCCAAACGCCGCGCTGGTCGAGATGCGCACCCGTCCGCTTGGCTCGACCCGCCGCGCAGCAACAGAATCTACGGCCGCATCCAGCGCAGAAAGGGCGATCCGGGCTTGCTTAAGGAACGCTGTGCCTTCCGAGGTCAAGGTCAACGTACGGGTGGTGCGGTTCATCAGGCGTACGCCGAGGGCACGCTCGAGACTGGCCACGTTCTTGCTCACCGCTGCGGATGAAATATCCAGCGAACGCGCGGCGGCGGCGAAGCTGCCGGTGTCGGCCGCGCGAACAAATGACAGGATGGCGCGGATGCGCTGTGTCGAGTCCATGGCTTATCTGAATCCGTTCCCTGGGTGATTATCAACCTCAGGTTATCAGATTAATTACCGTGCCACTAGTTCCGGTTGCGAATGCGTCCGCCCATAATGAAATGGATCCGTAACCCGACTCAAGAGGAAAAGCAAGATGTTGATTTCGATCGTCTATGACAGTGGCTATGGTCACACCGCGAAACAAGCACAGGCGGTAGCCGAAGGCGTCAACGCCGTGCCCGGCGCGGAAGCGAACCTGATTGCCGTTGCCGATGGCGCAATCCCATGGCAAACACTGGAGGCCAGCGACGCAATCATTTTCGGTTCGCCGACTTACAACGGCACGCTGAGCGCCAAGCTCAAGCAGTTCTTCGAGGACGCGAACAAGCCGGCGTGGAATGAACTGAAATGGCGCAACAAGATCGCCGCCGGCTTCACCAACTCCGGCGCGCAAAGTGGCGACAAACTCAATACGCTAGTGTCGATGGCACTGTTCGCCGCACAGCACGCGATGATCTGGGTCGGCCTCGACCTCAAGCCGGGCAACGCCACCAGCACCAGCAGCGTCAACGAACTCAATCGCCACGGCAGTTGGTTGGGCGCGATGGCCCAATCCAATATGGATCAGAGCCCGGAGGAAACACCGATCGAGAGCGACCTGAAGACGGCCGCCCATCTGGGCAAGCGGGTCGCCGGGATCGCGCGCCGCTTCAAGAACTGAGCAAGCTTTAGAAAGAAGGCTAAGCCATGTCGAACCAAAATACTCCGCGTTCCGCCGCGATCACGCTGGCGGCAGTCCGCGCCGTAGCGCCCGCACTTGCCAACTATACCGAGGCGAAGATCGTCGGTGATCTCTGGCAGCGTCCCGAGCTGTCGGCGCGCGACCGCGGCATCGTTACCCTGGCCGCACTGATCGCACGAAATCAGACGATCGGTATCCCGCATTACACCAATTTGGCGCTCGACCATGGCGTCCAGCCAAGCGAAATCTCCGAACTCGTCACACACCTGGCGTTCTACACCGGCTGGTCCAACGCGTTCTCGGCAATCATGGCGATGGAGCAGGTGTTCGCGCAACGCGCTATCGATGTCGCCGAGTTGCGAGCTGTGTCGCCTGCGCTTTTGCCTCTCGACGAGACGGCCGAGGCGCAGCGCGCAGCGCGTGTCGACGCACAGTTTGGCCAGGCATTTCCGGGCATGGTGCAGTACACCGCCGATCTCCTGTTCCGCGACCTTTGGCTCCGCCCGGGACTGGCGCCGCGCGACCGGAGCCTGGCGACCGTCAGTGCCCTGATCGCCGCGGGCCAGGTCGCGCAGGTTCCCTACCATCTGAACAGGGCGATGGACAATGGGCTGACGCAAGCACAAGCGGCGGAAGTCGTCACGCATCTGGCGTTCTATGCGGGCTGGCCTTGCGCCTTTTCGGCAATGCCGGTCGTGAAAGACGTTTTCGAACAGCGTGCTGCCGCCTGAGCGGCACGCAGGAACCGGGAGAGTGAAATGAAAGCCAAGCAGGTCTTGATGTTGTGTGCATCGTTTATGGCCTTATGTTTTTCCACATCGGCGGGCGCGCAAGAGGCAAAGCGTCCCTACGTTCGTTTGGCTGAACTGGAAATCGATCCAGCCCAGATGGAGCAATTCGACGCGGCGATTCGGGAAGGAGTAACGACGGCTGTGCGGGTTGAGCCAGGGGTTCTGGCGCTGTATGCAGTCAGCGAAAAGGACTATCCGAACCGCGTACGCGTCTTCGAGATGTATACCGACGAGGGGGCGTATCGGAAGCATCTGCAAACACCGCATTTCAGGAAGTTCCGAGACACGACGGACAAGATGGTGAAGTCGCGCAAGCTACTCGACGGCGTGCCGATTGTTCTTGAGGCGAAACCGGTCGCTGTACCGGCAACAAAATAGGAGCAGCCATGAAGATCAAGTCCACATTGCTTGCCGCGTCCGCCTGCATGGCGGTCGCCGCGGCCGCGATCGGCGCGGCGCACGCACAGGCATCGAAGGCGAGCCAGCCTCATGCCTACTACATCGCCGAATTCAAGATCACCAGTCCCGAAGGAATGAAGCCCTACAGCGCGCGCGTGGCGTCTACCTTCGAACCATATGGAGGCCGCTACATCGTCCGCGGCGGCAAGATCGCGCCTCTTGAAGGCGAGGGGCCGAATAATCGCATGGTCATCATCGAGTTCGACAGCATGGAAAAGGCCCAGGCGTGGTATGACTCGCCCGAGTATGCTCAGCTGAAACCGATCCGGCACAAAAATGCGATATCGCGCGTGTACATTGTCGAAGGTACGAGCCAGTAATCAATCCTGAAAATCGTAAAGCGAACCAGATCGTTGTCGATCTGCTTCAACGGATCGCGAAAGGCAAGATTCCAAGGATTGCACGATGACAACTCGGTTAACCGATGAACTGCGCAGGATGGCCGAGAGCGACGACCTGCACATTGCTCCTCTGCGCGAAGACGGCGTTACACATGGCACGCCCAGAATGTTCAACGACCGTATTGACGAGGCTTACCGGGCAAAGTACCAGGGTAATTCCTGCCTCGGTTCGATGATCGGGCCTCGTGCGCGTTCGGCGACCATCAAGGTCATACCGTCCGGCCGGGCAGGAAATGACTGAAATGACTGATTCGAACATCAGTTTTCATCAGAGTCGTCGTGCCTCGACGCTGCGGCAGCCGGGTCTGGCGCAGTACCAGGCAGCCGTGCTCGAGTTCGATCGCCTTTGGGAGAGCGGGGGATCGAGACGGCAGCCGGAAAGGATGAAGCGGCTCTTGGCGCTGATCGAGCAATTCGAGGAGGCGGAAACCCTCGATCGCGCGGGCGCTGGTCTGCCATAGGGTAAGCCTTAAGCCCACTCATGAAGCGTTTTCATGAGGTTCAGTAATCGAGCCCCGACGCGCGCGATTGTTATGGCGTTAGAGTCTTCGCATGAGTAAGAACTTACAGGTGAAAGTGTCATGAAATTCGAGACCGCAGCGGGCCAGAACCCGATCGATCAACTGAACGTAGTGGGGAAACCCATCGACCGTGTCGAAGGTCCGCTCAAAGTGACCGGGACCGCAACGTATGCGTATGAGCAGCATACCGCCGTGCCCAACGCCGCGTACGGCTATGTGGTCGGTGCGGGGATTGCCAAAGGGCGCATTGCTTCGATCGACGTGACCCCGGCGCGTTCCGCATCGGGTGTACTGGCCGTGGTGACGGCTGCGAATGCCGGCAAGGTGGACAAAGGTGAATTCTATGCCGCGAGGGCACTAGCCGGACCGGACGTCGACCACTATCACCAGGCAGTCGCGCTCGTCGTTGCGGAAACCTTCGAGCAGGCGCGCGCCGCTGCCCAGATGGTCAAGGTGCGCTATCAGCGCGTCGCCGGCGCGTTCGATCTGGATGCGGCCCGCAGTACAGCCCGCGCCCCGAAGCAGGCTCCCTATTCTCCGCCGCCGGAGACGTCCATTGGCCAGTTCGCCGATGCGTATGCTGCCGCACCGGTGAAACTCGACGCGACGTTTTCGACCCCCGACCAGGCGCACGCGATGATGGAGCCGCATGCCACCATCGCTGCTTGGGACGGCGACAGGCTGACCTTGTGGACGGCTATCCAGCAGGTCAACTGGGGCGTGCGCGACATCGCGAAAACCCTCGGCATCCCTAAAGAAAACGTGCGGATCGTGTCCCCGTATATCGGCGGCGGCTTTGGCGGCAAAGGCACCATCCTGTCCGACGCCGTTCTGGCGGCCGTAGGGGCACGTCAGGCGGGGCGCCCGGTGAAGGTGACGCTGCAGCGTGCGCTTATGTTCAACAACGTGACCCATCGGCCCGCGACCATCCAGCGCATCCGGATCGGCGCGTCGCCGGACGGCAAGATCACCGCAATTGGACACGAGAGCTGGTCCGGGAACATCGCGGGCGGACGGCCGGAAGCGGCAACGACCCCGACTCGACTGCTGTATGCCGGGCCGCACCGGATGACGCGCCTGCGTCTGGCGCATCTCGATCTTCCCGAAGGGAGCGCCATGCGGGCGCCGGGCGAGGCGCCCGGTATGATGGCCCTCGAGATTGCCATCGACGAGATGGCGGAAAAGCTGGGCCTTGATCCCGTCGCGTTCCGCATCATGAACGATACCCAGGTCGATCCCGAGAACTCGCGCCGTCCGTTCTCGCAGCGCCAGTTCGTCGAATGCTTGCGTGTCGGCGCAGAGCGCTTTGGCTGGAGTGGGCGTCCCGTCCGTCCCGCCAGCCGGCGAGAAGGACGCTGGCTCATCGGCATGGGCGTAGCAGCCGCGATTCGCGGCGCTCCGGTAACGAAGTCCGCAGCCCGGGTCAGGCTCGATCGTGACGGCCTGCTGATCGTAGAGACGGACATGACGGACATCGGCACCGGAAGCTACACCATCGTCGCGCAGACGGCGGCGGAAATGATGGGCCTGCGTGTCGATCAGGTGAAGGTCCGGCTTGGCGATTCGCAGTTTCCCGAATCGAGCGGCTCCGGTGGACAGTGGGGCGCGGCGTCGGCCACTGCGGGTGTGTACGCGGCCTGCGTGAAGCTGCGCGAGACCGCGGCCCGGAAGCTCGGCTTCGATCCCGTCAGTGCGGAATTCGCCAATGGCCAAGTGCGGCAGGGCGGGCGCAGCGCACCGCTGGTGCACGCGGCGCGCGATGCCGATCTGGTGGCGGAAGACACGATGGAATACGGCGAGCTCGCCAAACAATATGCGCAACAGACCTTTGGCGCGCAGTTCGTCGAAGTGGCGGTCGATGCCGCGACGGCGGAGATCCGCATCCGACGCATGCTCGCAGTCTGCGCGGCCGGCCGCATCCTTAATCCGAAAACGGCGCGCAGCCAGGTGATCGGCGGTATGACGATGGGCGCGGGGGCCGCCTTGATGGAGGCGCTCGTGGTCGACAAGCGGCATGGATTCTTCGTGAATCACGATCTGGCGGGCTACGAGGTTCCCGTGCATGCGGACATTCCACACCTGGACGTGGTTTTCCTCGACGAGACGGATCCGACCATTGCGCCACTGAAGGCTAAGGGCGTGGGAGAACTTGGCATCAGCGGCGTGGCGGCCGCTGTTGCCAACGCGGTCTACAACGCGACCGGTGTGCGCCTGCGGGAGTATCCGATCACGCTGGACAAATTGATCGATCGGCTGCCTGCTTGATGGCATTGCCGCGCTACGGCCGGAATGTCCCGGCGAGGTTGTTCAGGACGGCGGTTCCAGGACTGATACGGTCCGGTTCGCGCCGGAGCGCATTGATCACTAACGCTACCGCCCGCGGGCTATTGCGGCGGTTTGGGTAGTAGGCATATAAGCCAGGGAATGGAGGACACCACTCAGGCATCACACTCAGCAACCGGCCCTCGCGAACGTGTATTCCGGCCAGACTCTCGGGCAAGAAGGCCAGACCAGCGCCGCTCAGTGCAGCATTCAGAATCGAATACGAACTCGTGAACACAGCTTGCCCGCGCACTTTGGCTTCGATGGGACGCCCTTCATGTTGCAGTTCCCAGGCGTATAACCCGCCGCTGCTGGCCAGGCGCAGGGTAATGCAGTTTTGCTTCATGAGGTCCTGCAACGAGTCCGGCTTGCGGTGCCATTCGAAGTAGGCGGGCGAGCCGACGATCATCATCGGTTCGTCAGCAGTCAGTCGAACGGCGATCATGTCCTTTTCTAACAGATCGCCATAGCGGATTCCGATGTCGTAGCGTTCTGCGGCGATGTCGACCATGCGGTAGTCCGAACTGATTTCGACATGCAGGTCAGGGTACTGGCGCAGGAGAGGCGCAATGCGTGGCCATACGATGTCGTCGACAACATGTTCGATCGCCGTGATGCGCACGGTACCGGCAGGCTTGTCGCCCATGTCGGTGATCGCGACGAGTTCGGTCTCGATTTCTTGCAGGAGTGGCGCAACGTGCTGCAGCAGCCTCTCACCGGCTTCGGTCGGGGAGACACTTCGTGTAGTGCGGGTCAGCAGGCGCACCCTCAGCCTGCTTTCGAGCGTACGGATGACATGGCTGAGCGCTGACTGCGTCATGCCGAGCTTGGCAGCGGCTCGGGTGAAACTGCGTTCTCGTGCTACCGCGAGGAATAGTTGAATGTCCTTGATGTCGTTTGCGCCCATTGTTGGATCCTGAGGAAAGGGCCGGCATGGCGTACGCTCGGCCGCGGGTAACCGCGCAATGATAGCTCGTCCATGTCGCACGTGTTTTTCGTGACAAGAGCGCCAGCCGTGAAGGTGGCGGTGTCGCTTCATAAGTAACTTGAGCGGGTTGGAGGCCCTTATTCATGAGAGCGTTTCATAACGCCATTGAACGAAACGCTCTATTGGGTCCGGGTCGCCAAAGTTATATTGGCATGAACAATCCGGCGGCCTGTGCGGCGCCGAGAATTCAGCGATGGATTGGAAAAGAGGAATTTATGAAATCAGTCGTCGCGATACTCCTGTCGCTTGCGCTTGGCGCTACAGCATTCGCCCAGACCGGCAGTGCTGCCCAGGAGATGGTGATCACGCGTGCAGGGACTCAGGCCTCCGTCAAGGGACCCGAACAGAACTTTACCGGGAGCGTACGCGTCGATCCGTTGTTTGCCGCGCATTCGCCTTCGACCACATCCGGCGGCGCCGTGACGTTCGAGCCGGGCGCCCGATCAGCTTGGCATACTCATCCTGCCGGGCAGGTATTGATCGTTACCTCCGGTGTGGGACGCGTGCAGCAGTGGGGCGGGCGCATTCAGGAAATCCGCGCGGGCGACGTTGTCTGGACACCGCCTGGCGTCAAGCATTGGCACGGCGCCGCACCGACCACCGCCGTCACTCACATCGCCGTTCAGGATGACGCAGGCGGCAAGAACGTCGAGTGGCTCGAAAAGGTCAGCGATGAACAATACGCCAAATAAGTTCGCGACATCGGGGAACTCTTTCGCCGTCGCCGCTCTGTTGTGCGTCGTATTCATGTTCGGCCTGGCGAACGACGCGCTTGCCCAGGCGCGCAAGTCGGTCCCCGACACATCTCGATCTGTAAAGGAGAGTCAAATGGTTGCACCCGCATTGGAGCATTACACCCAGAACCTGTTGCTCGGAGACGTCTGGAAGCGTCCTGGCCTGTCGCCGCGCGACCGCGGCATCGTCACGGTCGCGGTTCTGATCGCAAGGAACCAGCCGCTGGATCTGCCGTTCTACCTGAACCGTGCGCTTGACGCCGGCGTCAAGCCAGGCGAAATCGCCGAGATCATCACGCACCTCGCGTTCTACTCTGGTTGGCCGAACGCCACGGCGGCCGTGGACGCCGCAAAGCCCGTGTTCGCCGCGCGGCACATCAAGGCCGATCAGCTACCTCAGGCCAAGGTCGAGCAGCTTCCGCTCGATAAGGATGCCGAAAACAGGCGCGCCGCGACAGTCGAAGAAAACTTCGGCAAGGTCGCACCGGGCGTCGTCCAGTACACGACCGACGCGTTGTTCCGCGATCTCTGGCTGCGTCCCGCCCTGGCCCCGCGCGACCGTAGCATGGTCACCGTGAGCGCGCTGGTTGCGTCGGGCCAGACGGCCCAGATCACTTACCACCTCAACCGCGCGATGGATAACGGCTTGACCCAGGAGGAGGCAGGCGAGCTGCTGACCCAGCTGGCGTTCTATGCCGGGTGGCCGAATGTGTTCTCCGCCATGCCAGTCTTCAAGGACGTCTTTGCCAAGCGATCAGGCGCCGCCGAAAAGTAAGCAGACATGAGGCCGTGGCGCCTCGAACCTGTAAAGGAAACGACATGGAACTGAAACGCGTGGGCTCACAGCCCTCGACGCGAGGCCCTGAGCAATATTTCACCGGCACTGTCCGTATCGACCCGTTGAACGCGCCGCCTCCGCCGGCGCGGGTCTCGGTGGCGAGCGTGACGTTCGAGCCGGGCGCACGTTCTGCTTGGCATACCCATCCGCTGGGTCAAACATTGATCGTGACCGCCGGGTGCGGCTGGACCCAGTGCGAGGGCGAACCGAAAGTTGAGATTCGCGCCGGCGATGTGATCTGGTGCCCGCCCGGACACAAACACTGGCATGGTGCAACCGCAACGACGTCGATGACCCACATCGTGATCCAGGAGGCACTGGACGGTGTTAACGTCGTGTGGATGGAAAAGGTTACGGACGACGACTATCTCGGCGCAGTGGTGGACTCGTCCGCACACGACCACACAGGAATATGACCAAATGAAAGACATCAACGAAACACGGCGCGGCCTCCTGATCGGTGGCGCACTGTCCGCCACCGCGGCGGCGCTGCCATCCTTGGCTGCCGATCAGCCGCGAGCGCAAAGCGCCGCAGCACCTCAAACCACGCCGGCGCCGGTCACGTCCAAGGTCGCGCTGCGCGTCAACGGGCAGGGACATGAACTTGACCTCGACACCCGCACAACGGTGCTCGACATGTTGCGCGAGCACCTGCATCTGACCGGCACCAAGAAAGGCTGCGACCAGGGGCAATGCGGGGCCTGCACTGTCATCATCAACGGCCGTCGGATCAATTCCTGCCTTAGCCTTGCCATCATGCACGAGGGCGACGATATCACCACGATCGAGGGGTTAGGTACACCAGACAAGCTGCACCCGATGCAGGCTGCCTTCGTCAAGCACGACGGGTACCAGTGTGGTTACTGTACGCCGGGCCAGATATGTTCCTCGGTCGCAGTGCTGGATGAGATCCGACGTGGCGTTCCAAGTCATGTAACCGCCGACCTGACCGCGAAGCCGATGCTGTCTGCCGACGAACTGCGCGAACGCATGAGCGGAAATATCTGCCGCTGCGGTGCCTATTCGAACATCATCGACGCGATCACCGAAGTCGCCGGAGGCAAGGCATGAGGGCATTTACTTATCAACGCGCGGGTTCTCCAGCCGAAGCAGCCGCTGCCTTAGCCAAAGTACCGGGCGCCCGCTTCATCGCTGGAGGTACGAACTTGCTCGACCTGATGAAACTCGAGATCGAGACACCACCGCACCTGGTCGACGTGAATGGCCTAGGCCTGGACAAGATCGAAGCAACACCCGACGGCAGCCTGCGCATCGGCGCGCTCGTGCGTAATACCGATCTGGCGGCGGATGCGCGTGTACGTCGCGACTATGCAGTGCTGTCGCGCGCGCTTCTGGCCGGTGCCTCCGGCCAGTTGCGCAACAAGGCAACGACAGCCGGCAATCTGCTGCAGCGTACACGCTGTCCCTATTTCTACGACACCAACCAGGCTTGCAACAAGCGCGAACCGGGCACGGGTTGCTCGGCCATCGGCGGCTATACCCGTGGTCACGCGATCGTCGGTCAGAGCGACGCCTGTATCGCCACCCATCCGAGTGACATGGCGGTGGCGATGCAACTGCTGGATGGGAAAGTCGAGACGGTGCGTCCGAATGGTAGCACCCGCGTGATCCCGATCGCCGACTTCTATCGCCTGCCAGGAAACACGCCGCATATCGAAACCACGCTTGCGGCAGGTGAGCTCATCACCGCGGTCACGCTTCCGCGGCCGCTCGGCGGCAAGCACTTTTATCATAAGGTTCGTGACCGCGCCTCGTATGCGTTTGCCCTGGTGTCGGTCGCTGCGGTGGTGCAGCGGGATGGTACGGGCCGCGTCGCGCTGGGGGGTGTCGCGCATCGGCCATGGCGTGTCCTGGCGGCGGAGCAGGTCATGCAACGGGGCGGCAAGGCAGTCACGGATCAGTTGCTTGCAAATGCGCGGACGACCAGCGACAACGCATTCAAGGTCCCGCTTGTCGAGCGTACGCTCAGTGCAATACTGGTGTCCGCACGTACGAGCTGACGTAACGTGCCAAACGCACGGATGGATTATTGCAGCTGACGGGAGATCCGCCTGTCAGCGGCGGAAATTCCCTCACCGGGAGGTTTAACGGTCCCTCCGGACGATGAGCCGGTGCCCCCCCCTGCGGTATCCCGGCAACTCATGTGTCTCTTCCTGATACATTCGCCGTTCATATTGCGCACATGTCCGCGGCACGGACCTTTGCGCACTCCCTGGAGACAGACGAACCCGCAGCCTGGTAGAAGCTACTCGCCCGGCGCGCTGGCAAAAACAAGCCTTGGCACGACACTTGCTGATGAAGCCAGATAAAACGCAAGAGGTTCGGAGTTTATCAATCCAGGAGGAGTCATGAGAATAGGGATACCGGCCGAAACAAGGTTGGGGGAGACCCGCGTCGCAGCAACGCCAGAGACTGTCAAAAAGCTGGCGACGAAACATCAGATTGTTGTGGAACACAACGCTGGTCTGCATGCATCGGTCGTCGACGAGGCGTACGTGGCCGCCGGCGCCATCATCGGTACCGCTGCCGATGCCTTCGGTGCCGACCTGGTGCTCAAGGTGCGGGCACCCGACGCGGCCGAGCGGTCGCTGATGAAGCCGAACACCGTGCTTGTCGGCATGCTCAATCCGTTCGATACCGACAACCTCGCCGCGCTGGCGCAGCAGCAGATCACCGCGTTCGCGCTCGAGGCCGCGCCCCGCATCACGCGCGCGCAATCGATGGACGTGCTGTCGTCGCAGGCCAACATCGCCGGCTACAAGGCCGTGATCATGGCGGCGAATGCTTACCAGCGCTTCATGCCGATGCTGATGACGGCCGCCGGTACCGTGAAAGCGGCGCGCGTGCTGATCATGGGTGTGGGCGTCGCCGGCCTGCAGGCCATCGCGACCGCCAAGCGCCTGGGCGCCGTCATCGAGGCGTCCGACGTGCGGCCTCCCGTGAAGGAACAGGTGGAATCGCTGGGCGCGAAGTTCATCGACGTGCCGTTCCTCACGGACGAGGAACGCGAGATCGCCAAAGGCGTGGGCGGCTACGCCCGCCCGATGCCCGCGGACTGGATGCGGCGCCAGGCGGAACTCGTGCACGAGCGCGCGAAGCTCGCGGACATCGTCATCACGACCGCGCTGATCCCCGGCCGCAAGGCGCCCGTTCTGATCTCGGAAGAGACGGTGCGCGCCATGAAACCGGGCTCCGTGATCGTCGACATGGCCATCGAGCAGGGCGGCAACTGCCCGCTGACGGAGCTGGGCAAGACGGTGATCAAGCATGGCGTGACGATCATCGGCGAACCGAACCTGCCGGCGCTCGTGGCGGCCGACGCGTCGGCCCTGTACGCCCGCAACGTGCTGGACTTTTTGAAACTCGTGATCGACAACGACGGGAAGCTCGTCATCGACCGCGAGGACGAGATCGTGCGCGCGACCCTCGTCGCCATCGACGGCGACGCACTGCGCAAAGCGGCTTAGACCAAAGGAGACAAACATGGAAATCAGCCATACCATCATCAACCTGATCATTTTCGTGCTGGCGATCTACGTCGGCTACCACGTCGTGTGGACCGTCACGCCCGCGCTGCACACGCCGCTGATGGCGGTGACGAACGCCGTCTCCGCCATCATCATCGTCGGCGCCATGCTGGCGGCCGGCCTGACGGAAGGCCTGACGGGACAAATCGCCGGCACCATCGCCGTCGCGCTTGCGGCCGTCAACGTGTTCGGCGGCTTCCTCGTCACCCAGCGGATGCTGGAGATGTTCAAGAAGAAGGAACCGAAAGCGAAGCCGGCGCCGGCCGCCGGGGATGCCGTCGGCGTCGCGAAGGAGGCCGCATGAACATGATCAGCATGAACGTCGTGACGCTGCTGTACCTCGTGGCGTCCGTGTGCTTCATCCAGGCCTTGAAGGGCCTGTCCTCGCCGTCGACCGCGCGCATGGGCAACGCGTTCGGCATGACGGGCATGGGCATCGCCGTCATCACGACCATTGCCCTGATGTTCAAGTTGAAGGAGCAGATGCAGACGGGCGGCATGGGCTTTGGCCTCGTGCTGCTCGGCGTGGTCGTCGGCGGCGCCATCGGTGCCATTGCGGCGAAGCGCGTCGAGATGACCAAGATGCCGGAACTGGTCGCCGCCATGCACTCGCTGATCGGCCTCGCGGCCGTGTGCATCGCCATCGCGGCCGTGTCCGAGCCGTGGGCTTTCAATATCGCCGCGCGCGAGGAAGGGCTCCCGTTCGGCAACCGCCTTGAACTGTTCATCGGCACGTTCGTCGGCGCCGTCACGTTCTCCGGTTCCGTGATCGCATTCGGCAAGCTGGCCGGCAAATATAAATTCCGGCTGTTCCAGGGCGCGCCCGTGCGCTACCCGGGCCAGCACATGATCAACCTGATAGTCGCCCTCGCCATCGTCGGCCTGGGCCTCGTGTTCTGTTTCGCCGACGGCACCGCGCCGGCATGGACTCCGTACATCATCATGGCCGTGCTGTCGTTCGTGCTGGGCGTGTTGATCATCATCCCGATCGGCGGCGCGGACATGCCCGTCGTCATGCCGTAGTCGTTGCGGCGGGTGTCCCGCAGGTTCTCTTCGGCTAACGTCTTGAAGTCGTCCATGCGGCTGGGCACAACCTCAAGCTCGGACCATCGCACGTACGTGGAGGAGGGCGTACTTGTGGACGACATGGCGTCGTATGTGTTCAGCGGTTCCATTGTATTCCCTATGACGCATTGTCCTCTGCCTGTATGAGACTCATGCTACCTCATCGAGTTTCCGCGTTTCTTGGCTGCGCAGCTCCTTCAGCATCGCCATATAGGCGGCATTTTTGTTGGGTGGAATATCTGGGTCATGAAGTTCAGCCAGTGAGCGCATGGATTGCCGGTCGGCGTCAACAAAGGCTTTTATCAGCTGCTCGGCATCGTCCGACGGGGTGCCAAGGGCTTCCAGGGAGTAGCGGCCAGCGCGGACTGCGCTGTCGAAGGTTTCTCGTACGACGATCGAAAGTATGCATTCGCGATCGTCGAGGGCAACCACAAGCAAATGTGTACTCGCCAGTCCGGCAGCGTCCAGTAAATCCGGCCGCGCGCCGTCTCCATAAAACGCTTTCACGCCCAGCGCCGTCATGGTGTCGATCATCTCCACGTTCACATCGAATACGACGGTTAAGTAACCTCTGGCGCGCAAAATCCGAGTGACGATTTGCCCGAACCGACCGATCCCGACAATGATCGCCGTACCTTGGGCTAGCAAAAGTTTTCCCGTCGTGTTCAAGCTTCCATACTGCACCGGATGCATGTGCCGGCCCAAGGACATCGCGTAGAGTCATCCGTGGGCCATACACTGAACACCGGACGTGCGGATCTATCGCCATAGTTCTCGGGGTGGCCGGATGCGAAGTAAATGTTTGACCTGTGTGCGAGGAGACCAATGTCAGACATTTACTTCTCGAATGTCCAAGATTTACTTCGGAGAGCTAGTCTGCAGCAGACGGACGGCCATTTTCGTGACGCGTTACAGCGTCGCTGTATTTTCGCATAATCTATATTATGTCAAATAGCGTTTCTGCGGGCGGCCCCCGGGGCTCCCCGCCGTCGCGGGCAGTACAAACGCCGAGTGGAATCTACCTCCTCGACATCCGCCCCTTGGCGGCATCAGGACGCTATGGCTTCCAGCGTCCGCCACCGGCTTCCATCGTGCTTCAGCACGATCTGCACCCTGGACCGCAACGCCCGGACTTTCGGCGTGATTGAAGATTTTGCCGCGCTTCTCTGCGGACTTTTGGATGCGGATTAGCGGCATTCAAAGAGCTGACCGGTTGCTGTCGACGTGGTGCGCATTCGCCCCTGACGATCGCCGATGACGCCGCGTTCGCCCGCCGCAAGGATGAGCAGCGCCCAGGTGCGTCGATCTGGAACTGGACGAAGCGCTGCTCGAAACCTCGCCGGGCGCGCCGCCGGGATCATGCCCCGCGCGCAAGGCCGCAGGCAGGATGGCACGTGCCTTCGACCTGCCTGGAGACTTTGCGGAGCATGCCAAGGAAGGCGCGGCCGCTCCCGGCGGTGTGGTGCCGATCCAGCGGAAAATTTTTCCGAAGTCCGCGCAAAGATGCGCGCAATCTGGCTGGCAGGACTACGGGGCCGAGCGCAACGCCCGACGGCGCTCCGGGCACCGTGCATTGCCACGGTCAGGTGGAACTGGCAAGCGCCCGTTGCGAAGATGAGCGCGATTCGACGGCTTGCAGGGCATCCAGTCTCGCCGCCTGTCGCTACGCTGACGGGCGTGTAGACATGCCGTCGAAACCCGAACTCGACATTATTTTTCCTAATGTCGATTTGGCGATTCGGCGCAATCAATCGCCCGCACGACGACATATCGCATGAACGCCTCATTCGAGACCTAATAGGCTCCCATCATATCGTCATTCATCGCGCTTAAGGAGCCCCCATGTTCGCTCGCCGCCCCCATCAGGCAGTCCTGTCCCTCATCCTCCTGCTCGCTCCCCTGGCGGCACATGCCGACATCCGATACGTTGTGACCCCTATCGGCCCGGCCGGAAGCATGGCGGCCGGCATCAACAGCAGCGGTCAGGTCGTCGGATCCTTCACCGCTGGGGATACGACGCACGCTTTTCTTTACTCGGGCGCCCGCTTCGTCGACCTGGGCACGCTTGGTGGCACATATAGCCGCGCGCGCGGCATCAACGATGCGGGCGCCGTCGTCGGGGCGTCCGCCGACGCGGCCGATAATACCCGTGCGTTCGTCTACGCCAACGGCGCGATGACCGACATCGGCACGCTGGGTGGCAACAACAGCAGCGCTGCCGCCATCAACAACAAAGGCCAGGTGGCCGGCGTTGCCGACGGCCCTGACGGCAGCTACGCTTTCCTGTATTCGCCGGGCACAGGCATGCTCAGCCTCGGCACCCTCCCCGACGGCGTGTTCAGCCGTGCCGAAGGCATCAACAATGCCGGCGTCGCGGTTGGCGGATCGCTGGCAGGCGCCACTCCCCTGCCCCAGTTCCACGCCTTCGCATATGCCTCCGGCGTGATGACGGATCTGGGCTCGCTCACCGGCGCATTCAGCGTCGCGCAGGCCATCAACGACAGCGGCATCGTTGTCGGCTGGTCGAACGCGGGAGTCAATATCGATCACGCCTTCGTGTACGCCGCCGGCGTGATGACCGACCTCGGCTCCCTCACCGGCCAGGGATCGAGCGGCGCCTACGACATCAACAGCACCGGCCAGGTCGTCGGCTGGTCGGAAGTCGCCAACAAGGAAACCCGGGCGATTCTGTACGAGGATGGCGCGATGGTCGACCTGGACAGCCTGGTCGACCCGGCTTCGGGCTGGACGATCGAGTCCGCCTTTGCCATCAATGACCTGCAGCAGATTGCCGCTTATGGCTGCAACCGGGGTTCGTGCCAGGCGTTGTTGCTTGACGCCGTGTCGAACGTGCCTGAGCCGCGAACCGATGCGATGCTGCTGACTGGACTCGTGCTACTTGGCTTGAGCCTGCGTGGCAGGGGCCGGCCCTGCCCGCCGGCATCGCAGCGGCTCAATGAGATGGGTATTGGTGAAGCGAGCTCTGGGAGTCCTGGTTCCTGAAGAGCGTGACAAAACCGGCTTTTGCGAGGCAAAGCCGGTGCTTGTCATTGGCGTAGGCGATGATCGACCGGCTGCGCCTGAACTTGTCCATATTATTCTTCAGGAATTCGAGGAGAATCGCCTCGCCGAAGGGGTTGAACAGGTAGACAAGGTTGTCTCCGGCAGGCAGGGAGAAACCTGCTGCGTCGGCGTTGACGAAGCAAATATTATCAACGCCGAACTTCATGATGTTACGTTCTGCAGCTCGCACCAGCGGTGCCGAAAACTCGACGCCGATGAGCCGTCGAAACCGGTATTTGGCGGCAGCATAAAAGCACGCCTTTCCCTTGCCCGAGCCGAGATCGATGAAATGGTCGAATACGATACCGGTCTTCCTGGCCTCGTCGAGCAGCTCCCGGATCGCCACGCAGGTAACGGCCTGATAGGCCCGTGAGTGCGCGAGCGCCGAGGAATAGCTCGTTTCGAGTTCGTGCCTGTCGATAAAGCCGCTACAGTCGAGCCCGTGCCATTTTTCGAATAGCTGGTCCTCCATCCAGCTCATGGCACCCCCAGCCTTATTCGAAAGCGAGCGTAGTTTATGGGTGAGCGGCCTTCTCAGCCAAGTGCCAATTCTGGCTTGCAATAGGACACGGGACGATTCAGTGTGGTGAGCCATTTCAATTCCGGCGAATGAGCGGAAGTTGGGAACCTGTCTATTTTCCCGATCTTCGGGAGCGCTACCTTTATCGAGGGTCAAGCCGCACTATGCTCGCCGGTTCAAAACGGCGCTGCTACTGTCGAAACATGGGTCGGTGATGTTGGCGTAGCGACTTGCAGAGGGCATTGTCGGTTTCGTTACGATCGATGGACGGCTGGGAGGCTCATGCTACCGCGCGGAATTATATGAACACGACGACCTATAGTCTGCGTGAAACTTCCGTAGAAAAATATTACACAGAGAAAATTTATTTCGCAAAACGTTGAACTTTGGAAGTTTCCTTCCGTCAAAGTTGCTCCTTCGTTTCTTGATGAGTGGCTTTCCCTTGAAGAACTTTTCGTTTGCAACCAACGCGTTGACCACCCCCCTGCTGGCCGGTTTTGCAGTAGCAATGATGACTTGTACCGTCGCCTCGGCCGCCGACCTTTATGTGTCGACCGCAGGCAAGGATACCAACGCAGGCACGTCGAGCGCCGCCCCGCTCCGTACCATCCAGCGCGCCGCCAACCTGGCACGACCCGGCTATACGGTCCACGTGGCGCCCGGCACCTACGCCGAGACCGTTACCTCGACCGTGAACGGCACCTCGACCGCGCGAATCCGCTTTGTCTCGGACACGAAGTACGGCGCGATCCTGCGTCCGGTCGGCAGCGCCTACACGATGTGGACCGCCAGGGGCGGCTATACCGACATCGACGGCTTCCAATTCAATGGCTACGGCAGCAGCACCACGCGCGTCGGCATCTATCTCAATGGCGGCAATTCATCGGTCAAGAACAGCTGGATCCACGACGTTGCGATGGCCTCCGGCTGCGACAACCGTGGCGGCGGCGGCATCGTCGCCGATCAGGGCCGCGGTTCGGCCTACAGCAACTATGACATCATCGGCAACAGGGTGAACAATGTCGGCGGTGGCTGCGGCTGGATTCAGGGCATCTACCACTCGTCGTCGGGCAAGATCATGAACAACGTGGTGAACGGCACCAGCCAGGGCATCAACATGGGCCATGACGACCACAACATTCTGGTCATGAACAACACCCTGTTCGCCAACGCCGGCTACGGCGTGTATTTCGGCGGCTGCAAGGAAGCCTATAACAATGGCTGCCCGACCCGCGGCATCCAGATCCACAACAACATCATTTATGCGAACGGCGGCGGCATCCAGGGCCCGATTGCGTCCGAAGACGTCGGCAACAGCGTCGCCAACAACCTGGTCTATGCGAACCGCACCAACTTCGACCTGGCCAGCCCGAGCAGCGCCACCAAAACCGGCATCATCAGCGCGGACCCGCAGTTCGTCAGCTATATCTCCAACGGTGGCGGCAACTACCGCCTGAAGACCACGTCCCCGGCCATCAGCAAGGGCCAGACCACCTACGCGCCCCAGACCGACTTCGACGGCAAGGCCCGCGGCGCCCGCATCGACATGGGCGCCTACGAGACCAACCTCTACTAAAACTGTCGAGAGCGCCGGCCGCCGCGCCGGCGCGGTCCCGACGCGACAATACCGTTGTCCCTCTACACCCTACGAAGCCCAGGCTCGTAGGGTGTTTTCATATCGGCTTCTGAATTGCGCAAAAACGTCAATGGCATTGAAATTCGAAGCGTTTAAATACGGATTTCGCCAAGCCACGTCCCGCTTCTGAAGCACATGAAGTTAATCAAAAATCCCGTTATTGGCGAGAATAGCGTAGGCAAATGCATTTCAGAAGAGATGACGTCCAATTGCCGGCAATTTATCGCCGGCATATTTTCAAAGGGTGTAGCTGTTCGAGACATGTAGGCATTTCAAGGAGCGCATGATGAGGCATGATCTGGTGGGCAGAAGACAATTTATGCAGCGGTCCGCGATGTTGCTCGGAACATCGACAATTTTTCCTAAAGTATTTGGTCAGACGACATTAATGGTTCGCCCGGAGTGGCAGGCGTTCAAGACGACGCCGCGCTATGATTCATTCCTGAGAGCGGTAAAGCTCATGAAAGCCAATACGCAGGCTACCGATCCAAACAGCTGGGCCTACTGGACAAATATTCACCTGAACCGATGCCCGCATTCCATTCCGTATTTTTTTGCATGGCACCGCGGCTACATCTATTATTTCGAGCGCCGGCTGCGTGCGGTTTGCGGCGATCCGCAACTCGTCCTGCCGTATTGGGATTATTATACGAACCCGACATTGCCGGCCGAGTTCACGAATCTATACGGCGGCAATCCACTTTACGAATCCCGGGTCAACAATAACGTCCGGCAAGCGCTGAGCATGGCGCCATTTTCTTCGAGCCTCACCAATTTCCCGACGAATAGTCCCAATGCATTCGAGCCCAGCTTCGAATCGGCACCCCATAATCTGGTCCACAACATCATCGGCGGTGTGATGTCGGATATGCTGTCGCCGACGGACCCGATTTTCTGGCTGCACCATGCCAATGTCGACAGATTCTGGGTGGCCTGGGTCCTCGCCGGCAACGGACGAAAGATGCCCGCCCTGAGCAGCGGTTACTGGTCCGGGTCGCATATCTACACGAGTACGCTGACGATGCCTCGGTCGTACACCTACAGCACGCGGACGACACTGGGATACCGCTACCAGAACGAGAGCTTCCCGACCGGGCTGCCGTTGGCCCGATCCGCGCTATCCACCCCGGATCTTGTACAGGCCGCGCCGAACGAACCCGCGAGAATGCAGCCGCCGCTCGGTTCGTTCAAGATATCGCCGACACGGGAGACGAGCGAGCAGACGTTCTCGATCAGCGGCGCGCTCGATGTCCACCTGGACGAGAGGTCAATCGGTGTGCAGTTGCCGGTGGGTTCGGAAAGCATGCTGGCCCTGGCGCAGATCGGGACCGGGGCCGCCGCCATCCTGCGCGCCAGTCCGAAACGCTATCGTTCCGTCCAGGTCGTCCTTGATAACGTGATGATCACCGAGGCCGCAAAGCGCGGAGGATACTACTACCGGGTCGACCTGAACCTCCCGCCGGACGCATTCGGCAGGTCGCAGGCCATTCCCATCGGTACCGTCGGCGCCTTCGAAATCAGCGGCGCAGCGCACCACGGGACACCTGTCCGGTTGCGTTACCGGATAAGGCGTGCCATATTTGCCGGGGTGGCGTCCAGGATTGGCCTGCTGTCCGTCTCGTTTGTACGGGTCGATGGTGACCAGAGTCCGACGGGCCAGGTCATCGGCCTCGGCGAAGTCCGGCTGGAACTCTCGACCGAGGACAACGACGCTTAGTCGCGCACGCCCGTTGCGAGCGTTGCGGCAGGCGCCGTCCGTGTTTATCTCCGGTTTTATCGCGGATACAGATGGCGCTTGCGCAGCGCGTTGACCGTATTGCGCAGGAACTGAACGAATCCGTACAGGTTGCGGTAGTCCCTGAACGACTTGACCGGCGCACTCATGATTTCCGCAAACTGCTCCGTCGACAGGCGCAGCTTCTTCGATACATAGGCCAGGTCTTGCTGCTGCAGCTCTTCCGCGTATGGCGGTCGCTGCATCTCCGCAAGCGCCTGCGCCCGGCTGATCTGTCCAGCGTTGATCAGGTCCGACAGGTGGCCATACCGTTTATCGACGCCGAATTTGCGCGGCAGGACATAGCCCTGGTAGAAACGCGTGTAGATCGATTCGTGGTGCTTGCCTCCGTAGTCCTTCCAGCCAAGCTGGTTGCGCAGCAGTGTCATGGCCTCTTCCTTGTCGTAATCGACGTAATTCAGGATGGACACGATGCGCGTGCCGCGCAGGATGTTTGCGTAAAAGAGGAAGAACAGACTGAAGTGCGGGTAGGTCTTCAACTTCACGCTGCCGAAGCGGCGATGGATGTCCTTGATGAAGCGCCAGTCGGAATGCCCGTATGACCATTCCGGCACGCTGATCGATTCGGTGGCGAAATTCATCCCCGATATGATGTATTTGATGCCCCGCGATGCCGCCTGTTTCCACAGCAAGGCGCCGATCGCATGGTCGGTCGGGATCTCCCCATCCGGGGTCGAGGCCTTGAGGAAGGCGAGCTGCAGGTCGCGGAACTCTTCCCAGTCGACGACATGGGTATGCAGGTCAATGCCGAGATTGCGCAGCACAAGCTCGATGTTCCTGGTCGCCAGTTCGGAGTTCCAGCCATTGTCGAAGTGTACCGCCAGCGGGCGCAGGCCGTGCTGCTTGACGAGCCAGGCCACGTAGGTACTGTCCACGCCGCCGCTGACGCCGACGATACAGTCGTACTCGTGCCCGCGGCCAGCTGCCTTGATGCGGTCGACCAGCGCCTGCAGCGCTTCGCGTCCCTGCTCGCCCTGCAGCCGGCGAGCGCTCACCAGCCTGTCGTAGCGCTGGCAGTGACAGCACAGGCCCATGTCGTCGAAGCTGATGCCGCGGTCGGCCATCGTGTTCATGATGCAGCGGGTGCAGGCCTGGTGGGTCTGGTCCGGCACGGCCGAATAGTTGCAGTTTTCCGTAATCGACGTCATTTGAATATCCTGTCCAGTTCTTCGTACTCGGGATACGTGATCAACACGGCGTCGTGCTTGCCGTGAAAAACGAACATGCTGCCGGCGGCCAGTGCGGACGCACCGGCTTCGGTGGCTTCGCGGAAGTGCCGCAAGTCTCCCGCGCCACCGGCGACCACCACCGGAATCGACACCGCCTCGCTGACCCGCCGTACCAGCTCGAGGTCGTAGCCTTCCCTCGTGCCGTCACGGTCGATCGCGTTGAGGAGGATTTCGCCGGCGCCGAGTTCCTCCATGTCGCGCGCATACGCGGCCGGCTCGCGCTTCAGGTCACGCGTGCCCCCGGCCACGCAAACCGTATAGCTGCCCAGCCAGCTGCGGCGTACGTCCATCGACACCACGACCCCGGAGCTGCCCGCCAGCGCGGCCGCTTCCGACACCAGGTTCGGCTGGTCGGCCGCCGCGGTGTTGATCACGACTTTCTCGACCCCGAGCGCATAGAGGCGTTTCACATGCCCGATGCTGGTGATGCCGCCGCCGTACGAAAACGGCATGAAGGCCTCGCTGGCGATGTCGGCCAACAGGTCGAAGTCGGGCACGGCGCGCGTGCCGGCGCTGCCGATGTCGAGGAACACCAGTTCGTCGACCTCCTTCTCGTTGAAGATCCGCACAGCATTGATCGGGTCGCCGACGTAGCGGGCATTCTTGAATTTGACCGTCTTCACGAGGCCGCCGCTGCGCATCAGCAGGCAGGGAATCACGCGTGGGTGCAACATCACAGCTCCGCGAAGTTGTGCAGCAGGGCCATGCCGAAGCGATGGCTCTTCTCAGGATGAAACTGCACTCCGTACACATTGTCGTGCTGGAGCACCGCCACGAACTCGCCGCCGTAGTCGGCGGTGGCCACGACGTCGCGGGATCGGCGCAGACCAGGTGGTACGCGTGGCAGAAGTAAAAACGGGAGCGGCCAGCCAGCTCGCGCAGCAGCGGGCCGTCGCGGCGCTGCGCCAACAGGTTCCAGCCCATGTGCGGGACCTTCTTCCTGCTGTCCGGCGCAAACCGGAAGCGGCGCACTTCGGCATCGATCAGGCCGAGGCCCGCCGTGCCGCCCTCTTCGCTCCGGCGGCCCAGCATTTGCATGCCGAGGCACACGCCCAGCAACGGGACGTTGTCCTGGAGCACCCGCTTGCGCAGTGCTTCGGCCAGCCCGCGCTCCTTCAGGGCGCCCATGCCGTTGTCGAAGGCCCCCACGCCGGGCAGAACGAGCTTGTCGGCCCGCTCGAGCTCCGCGGCGGTGGATACCAGTTGCGCCTCGGCGCCGACCTTGCGCAGCATGTTGAGCATCGACCCGAGATTGCAGACGCCGTAGTCAATGACAGAGATCATGCTGCGCCTCCCCTTCATGACCGTGGTTGTACGTGCGCGAACGCATGCCGAGCGCATTCAGATAGACGGTCTCGAGTTTGGCCTCCTGCCCTTCCCAGCAATATTCGTCGGCGGTCCGCAACAGCGCATCCTGCAGGGCGCCCTGGTCGCGCGCCAGCAAGCGCAGCACGCCTTCGCGGATTGCTGCCGGCGAGGCATCGCGCGTGACTTCGCCGATCTCGTGCCTGCGCACGAACTCGCTCTGTTCGCGCGTCGGCGACACCAGTACCGGCTTGCGCGCCATCACGTACTCGAACAGCTTGTTGGGCATGCAGTACTCGTAACTGAGCGAAGTGGCCTCGATGACCGACAGCCCGAAATCGGCCGCCGCGGTGTAATCGAGCAGGCGTTCCGGCGCGACCGCCGGGTGGTAATGGATGCCCGGGTGCTGCGCAGCTTCTGCCGCAACCCAGTCCGCCAGCGGGCCGTAACCCATCACGACCAACGCCGCGCGCCCGCCCAGGCCGGCAAACGCTTCGACCAGGTTGCGTATCCCGCGGCCCTCGCCGATAAAGCCCTGGTAGAGGAAGATGGGCGTGCCAGCATCGATCGAATACGCCTTGCGGAAATAATCGGCCGGGTTCACGCTGCGGCGCGGCGGGCAGTTGTAGAGCACCGTCACGTTACGCAATGCGTACTTGCGCACATACCATTGCTCGATCGCTTGCCCGACGAAGATGCAATGGTCGGCGTGCCGGATCAGGGCGCGTTCGGCCAACCGGGTGAGGAACTTGCGCAGGCCGCCGAGGCCATTGGTCTCTGTCTCCAGTTCGTGGGCGTCATACACCAGCCTGGCGCCGGTGGCGCACTTCAGCAGGACACCGAGCGGGAGGGTGGCGATACTGTGGCAGTTGACGCACCCGACTTTTTCGTCGCGGTAGCGCTGGTAGACGGCCCGGCTCCAGCTGCCGGTGCGTCTCAGCTTGCCGACCAGGCCGCTGCCGCTGCGCTGTCCGATGCGTACGATCCGGATATTGCCCTGCAGATCCTCGATCGCCGGCACGGCGTCGTGCCCCACGCCGACCAGGTCGATGCGGTCGAACAGCGCCAACCGGGACAGCGAACAGGCCTCGCGCAGGATCCGGCTCTCGTTCAGGAATGGCGACGGATACAGGTGAATATTGATCAAGGTAACTCTCCTTCTACGTTATCGGCGGCTTCCGGCACTTGTTTCCTGCTTCGATAGTTCGCGTAGGCGCCCATGGCGGCGCCGAAAAACATGTCGTCGAATGTCTTGGCGGTCACCAGCAGGAGCAGTGAGATGCAGATCAGTGACCATGCCAGCAGGAAATGGCCCGACCTGGGCCGTACCAGCCAACCGTGGGTACACAGTCCGACCGCGGCGCGTGCCAGCATGAACAGCATGTAGACAAAGCCGAACAAACCAAGGTCGACCCAGGCCGACAGGATGTTGTGGGAGTACCCGCCCGGCGGATAACTTGCGTATGCGCCCAGTACCGGGTTCTCCGCAATCGTGTGCAGCGCATGGTCGGTGAGTTCGTGCCTGGCGCTCGCGGACGAAGAGTGGGAGAGGTCGAACAATTCCCACACCCGGCTCTCAGGAAAACGATTCGCCAGAAAGTTCGAATCGATACTGGCCAGGCCGAACACAAGGAGCACCAGGTACAGGAAAGGAAGCCAGTGCTTCGCGCGATACAGTTCGATCATCGGGAACAGGAACAGCGCCGCCACCAGTTCGCTGCGCGCACCGTTCAGGAACAGGGCCGCGGCAGCCATGGCATACAGGACCAGCCGGACGGCCAGCACGCGGGTAAACGAGATGACCGTCACGAAGGTCAGGACGTAGGAACGGGCGAGCTCCTGGTAGGTCGCCACGCTATCCGGGCTCGCAGGATCGCCGAATTGCCCGGGCTGGAAACTGCCGTCCTGCGAAAAGAAGAAAATGGTCGCCGACATCAGCAGCAGAGCGGCCAGCGTCGTCGCGATCGTCTTGCGCTCGGAAAAGTCGCAGTGTTTGAAGATCAGGTAGATATTGATGAAATAGAGGATCGACAACAGGTGCGTCTTCACGATCGTGGAATTGGCGCCAAAGGCTGCGTTGGTCGCTACAATCACGAAAAAATAGAGCAGGAAAAAGCCGAAGAGCCGGTCAGTCGACGTTACACGGTGGACGGACGCCTTGATTCCCAGGTAATACATGGTGGCGAGCGGCGGAAACAGCCCGATGGACACGACCGAAAAATACCCGCCCAGGAAGGCCCCCATCGCACCCATGCCGATCAGTGTCTGGTAGAAAAAGAAGCCCGGGAACAGCAACACGAACGCGAGCCGCGCCGGACCTGCCTTGCCGGGCGTGCCGGCGATGCTGGCTGAGGGGGCAAAGGTGGCGCGCATTGGTCGGCCCGCCTATTGGATGAGGTCGCAATACATTGCCCGGTCAACTTCGCCCGTGAACGACGAGTTATGCCAGAGCAGCGTGAAGTTGCCATCGAAACGGGCACAGATCTGCTTGTAGTGCCGCATCGCGGCAAGCGCTCGTTCGCCGTGGCCCAGTCCCATGTTGGGTTCGTCGATCACCGCGTTTTCCATGACGATCAGCGGCCGTTGCTTCAGAGCGAGCGGCCGGCGCCCGACCAGGTCGTACATCGTGTATTCGTGACAGGTGCCCGTGCGAAATCCGGCGATCGTCGGGTAAGACAGGGTGCTGTCGTAAGCCAGCCCGTTCGCTGCCCACAACTGCGGCGTGGTCCGCACGTCCCACCGGAGGTAGTGCTGGCGCCCGCCCAGCTCGTCCTGGCGGATGCCTTCCTGGTCCATGGCGCGCTGAAGGGCCGCGGTCGAGCGCGTAAACGCGTCCGGATGCCGGTAGGTGTTATAGCCGGGGTGAATGCCGACCAGGTGGCCGCGCGCATGCACGGTGCGCAGCAGCTCGCGCATGCGCCGATGGTCGATGCCCGGCGCATTGTCCATCGCGCCGTCGGTCCTTTCGGGAATGAAGTTGAACGTGACCTGGTTGCCCGCCCTCTCGTTCACATCCATCATCCACGACAACGCATGCCAGTAAGGATCGCGTGCCTGGTTCCCGCGCTTGACGGCCCAGTAGTTGCCGGCGGTCGCGAGCAGCGCACTCAGCGAGCGCTCCCGTACCGCGCGGCCCACCAGCCGCTTGCCGAGACGCGACATCGATGCGCAGGCCGGATCGAACGGCAGGTCGACGTCGCAGCTGATCAGCTTGCGTGCGGCACGTCGCTTCCTGGCGAGCGTGGGCCATAGCCTGTGGATGGCCGCCCACAGGATCTCGGCATACTCGTCCACGATCGGGCGATCTAGAAAACCCTGGCGTACGGCAAGCGACAGGTTGGCGGGGAACCGTTGATGTCCGTCGCGCGCGGGACTGACCGATTCCTCGTAGCGTGCGAGCATGAAGAATGCCGATCCGAAGACATCGAGCGACAGCGCGGCGTTGCCGCTCGCGTCTATCGTGAAGCCGGGCGCGCCGAACAGCACCGGGACGCTGGCCTCGCACAGACGGGCATCGAGACCGCTGTGGGCGACGATCCAGCGTTGCGGCCTCGCGTCGGTGCCCGCGGCCCCGGCAAAGAAGGTGTCCGGCAAACGCAGTGTCCTGCCGGCCGCGCTGATGCGCACCGCGTCCACGCGGTCGAACGCGAGCTCGACATCGAGCCCCAGGAATTCTCCGAGCAGAACCTTGCAGATCCACGTGCGCTCGGGGCGGTGACTTTCCGGAAGTGAGACCCGCAGCATCAGTTCTTCCCGGTGAGTGACAGCAGGCCTTGGCGCATGGTCAGCAGCCGCGACGGGGTTTTGCTGACGTGAAAATACGGTACATGGTTGCCGCCGAAGCCGCGCAGATAGCCCTCGAACGGCTCGATCATCGAACCGGAGAAATTGTATTGGCGGGTCACGCGGGCGGCGTGGAGGAGCGACTCCCATACGCAAAGACTGTTGGCCTCGCTCCCGCGATAGGCAGGGTCCGTGCCCGAGATCAACCCGTAGGCGCTGTGCTCGTCCCAGACGATGTAGCAGGCCGCATGCGCGGCGCCGTCGGGATCGATCGCGCAGAACACCCTGCTGCAGCCGCGCTCCCGGCATGCGGCGTCGAGGCGCCGGACGAAGTCGTCGGGATACGGTGGGGGCAAGCCCTGGCGTGCAAAGGTCTTGCGGTTCAGGTCGAGAAGCAGGTCGAGCGGGACGTCGCTGCGGACTTGCAGTTGGTGTTGCTTCTGCGCCTTGGTGATGGCGCGGCGCGTCTTCCCTTCGAACCCGGCCCACAATTTGTCGATGTCGGTCAATTCAGGGAGAACGAAGGTGTAATACGTGGTTTGGCGGAAGCCATTCCAGAAGAAAGGCTGCCAGTTCGTGACGCTGGGATGCCAGGTCTGCGCGAAGTGAGCGAAACGGGGCAGCTGATCGATCAACGCTTGCATCACGTCCTTGTCGTTGCTCAGCCGCGCCGCCTGCCTGCCTCCGGTCGGCCGCAGCCAGGGGCCGAGAATGGGCGTGAGCGCGGGCTGCGTGACGATCTTCATGCCGTAGCGACTGCGGACCACATAAGGCATGGCGGCGAGCATTTCGCTGCCTTTTTTGACGAGCGCGACGTCCCACCCGTCCCGGCCCGCTGCCGCGTCCAGCCACCAGTCGCGCGAAAACAGGGGCAGCGACCGTTCCTGGGCGCAGAACTGCCGATACGTTTCCTTAGGCGACGCATTGTCGCTCGTGGCCTGTGCATGGTCGTTGGCGTGCGGCTGCGTCGCCGCGGACGGCGGCGCCTTGGGCGGGATAGTCGTCATCGGGCTGGCTTTCGGTAAAAGAGGCGTTCCTAGTGTCCGCTGGCGAGCGCCGAGATCAGGCCGCGGCGCAGGCGCAGCAGCCGCGAGGGGGTTTTGGTGATGGTGAATACCGGCGTCTGCTCCGTGCCAAAGCTGCGTACATAGGGTTCGATCGAGGGATTCATGTTTCCGAGAAAATCGTATTTCGGGGCAACCGTGGCACTGAACTTGATGGCTTCCCATTGGCAGACACTGGGCGCCTGGGTATGGCGCATGTCGGGGTCGGAACCCTTCAGCAATGCGTACGCACAATTGTTGTCCCACACCGTATAGGTGGCGGAGCAATGCCGGCCCGCCTCGTCGACAACGATGTGGAGCTTGCGTTGCTTGTGCTCGACACAGGCGGCGTCCAGGCGGCGCAGGCAATCGTCGGTGAACCCCTGTGCGACGCCGCGATTTTCGATCGTCATCCTGTGGAGGGCCAGGAAAGCGTCGAGCGGCAGGTCCTCGCGCACCCGCAGATTGTGCCGCGCAACAGCGGTTCTGCAATGTTTGCGACGCGTGGGATCGAACCTGCTCCAGACGCTGTCCAGGTCATCCAGTCCGGGAACGACGTAGGTGTATTCGGTCGACTGGCTGAAACCGTTCCAGTAAAAAGGCAGCCAGTTCGACAAATCCTTGTTCCAGGTCTGGCTGAAATGGTCGAACCGGGGTAGCAGCTCGATCAGCGACTGCATGATCTTTTGCTCGTTGCTCAGTCTGGTGGCGGGGCTGCCGCCGTCGTCCCGTATCCACGGCCCGAGTACGGGGGTCAAAGGCGGCTGCTGGATTACCTTCATGCCGTACCGCATGGCCACGCAGAACGGCATGGCGCCGACGATTCGTCCATTGACCCTTGCCAGCGCGACGTCCCAACCGTCCGGCCCCGCTACCGCATCAAGCCACCAGGCGTTCGAAAAAATCGGGATCGACGGCTCGGCTGCACACAGGTTTCGATACTCCGCTTGGTTCAGCAGCGTATCGGACGGGTGCCGCGCATTTTCGCTTGCTTTTCCGTTCAACCCTTGAATAACTGCATCCATTGCCTTGTCCCCATCATGAAACAACGATTCAAACTGCGGAGCCGATCAAGGCGCTCGGCTAACAGGCTTCCGCAAGTCGCCATCGCAGGCGAATTTATATGAAGCGAAAAGATTTGCGAGATCAAATACGCTGTAGATAATCACGAAGCCTGCGATGTACATTTTCACGTCCAGGCGAATGAGGTAATGTGTTGCCGCCACGATCATCAGGAATAGCAACATACCCACCTGCCACCAAAACTCGAATCGATTCTTCTGGGCGATTATCGCAACCAGGCTCAAAGGGTTACTGATGAAGCGCAGGTAAAACATCGGGCACATCAATCGGGCATATTCGCCCGCAACACGCCACTTTTCACCGAATACCAGTGAAAATAGCGATGGTGCAAAAAATAGCAGGACCACGAATGGGGGTGTGGCGACCGCCACAAGCTTTTTGAGTGTCGAAATAAATATTTCCCTGCAACGGTTCCCCGCCAGAAAAGCGTCGTTGATTTCCTGCCTGAACACATCGCCAATCGAGCCTGAAATCAGCGACAGCGGCATGCCGATCACCCTCTCGGCCAGCATGAAAAATCCCGACGCCGCCAGGCCGAACGCCGCATTGATGAATATCGTGGGCAGTTGGACCGACACTGCACCCAATGTATGGGCCGGCACCAGATATTGCGGACAGCTTCGGTAACGCTTCGCCAGGGCCAGCATCTTGCGCCTGTCGATGCCGCGCCAGAAGTGCGGGCAATGGCGGCGCACCATGCCCGCCATCATTCCTGTCGCCAGCGCCTGGCCGGCGACGCTTCCTGTCACCAATCCTCCGGCGCCGACGCGGAGCAGCCCGAGGCCGAGCTGCACCGCCGAGGTCCCTCCACTCTGAAGTACTTGCCGATGCGCCATCAAGAAGTACAGTTTGTGGCGATTGCTCCAGTATTTTAGATTCGCGTAAATACCATTCAGAAAAACTGCCAGCGGAACGACATACAGCCAGATCGACATCGACTCGTTTCCCAATGCGTTCGATATGGACTTGCCGAATATGCAGGCGACTGCGAACAGGGCGACGCTGACGATCAGATTGATCGTGATCGACATTGCCGCGATATTGGTGGCATCGACATCCTTACGCGGCAGCATGATCGCGAATTCGTAACGGCCGGTGGCCAGGGCGGACAAGCTCGATACCACCGAGACAAAGAGCGCGAGTACGCCGAATTGCTCCGGCGGGTAAAGGCGGGACAGGATCGGCGTTACCGCGAGGGGAATAAGCTGCGCGAGCCCGGTCCCTGTCATCAGGGTGACAACATTACGGTTGAATTCGCCCTGGAAGAACACTCTGACGCTATTTAACATGGACGTGTACGCTTTTGTGCCAAACGGCACTGAAACAGGTGTTGCATTACGCCGTGACTATCAAGTGTAGGACGGCCAAAACCGATACGAAGTGAGATACTGCTATAAGGGCTGATTTAGCCGTTTGATACGACTCAAGTCTAAAAGTGTGTATTAAAACGAACACCTAAAGATGCGCTGCCAATTTCCGAAGTGGATGCACGCAATTCCTCGCCGAGCCTCAGTTAATTCTCCCGGTATTAGGAAATTCCTTCTCACACGCGGAGCCCTTTCCCCCTGACCGCCATCAACGACGTCCAGCCCGTTTGTCACGATAGTGAACGGCGCAGGAATGGCGCCTGCCCGTCTGCTGGTTCCAGCGCTGCAAGCAATTTCAATGGAAAGGAGTAATGCCGTGAAACATTCTGCTATCGAAATCGGAACCCGGCTGGAGGCACCGGCGCCGCAGCTGCGGACCGTGGAGGCCATGCTGCACGATATGGAAAGCAATTTGGCACCGAATGCCCGTGCGGTCGCGCAAGGAAAGTCGAAGCCTTTCCTGCCGACGATGCCTGCCGCCGAGTACGAGGAGCTCAAGACGAAGCTGCGTGCGCAGGACCGGACGGCCGAAAAGCCGGTCGAGGCGGAGCTCGAAGCCGAAGCCGAAGCCCTCCCCCGTGCGCCGATCGGCCTCGTCGGCCCGAATTTCGCGGGCGCGACGGACGTGGACGGCCTGATTCCCCCGGATACGCATGGCGCGGTTGGCCTCGACCATTTCGTCGAGGTGACGAACTCGCACATCGACATCTTCCTGCGGGCGAATCCGAGCCAGCGCACGAGCATTTCGCTGGCGGCCTTCTTCGGCTACACCACCCGCGTGCTGTTCGATCCGCGCGCCGTGTATGACAGCGTGTGGAACCGCTGGGTCGTGACGGCCGACGCGTTCCAGGAATCGGGCACGCGCCAGCTCTTTTTCGTGGCGATTTCCACGACGTCGAATCCGCTCGGCTCGTACTTCATCTACGCGCTGAACGTGACCTTCAACGCGGGCGATTTCTGGGATTACCCGCAGCTCGGCTACGACCAGGACTCGGTCATCATCACGGCCAACGTGTTCACGGCGTCCGGCGGCTTCCGGGGCGCCGACATGTTCGCCGTGGCGAAAGCGCGCCTGTACAACGGTCTCGGCTTCTCCGTCCCCGTCTTCACGGGCCTGCGCGCTACCCTGGCGCCGCCGATCGTGCTCGACCAGAATGCACGCACGTACCTGATCGCCGCGTCGGGCGGCAGCTCGCTGAGCCTCTACACGCTGACGAACTCGAGCCGGCCGAACGCCATCCAGCTGACGGGACCGGTGAACGTGGCGGTGCCCGCCTACACCGCGCCGCCCGACGCGCCGCAGCCGGGGACGACGTCCACGCTGGATACGCTCGACGGCCGCTTCGTCAACGCCAGCACGCAGACGGGCGACTTCCTGTGGCAGGTCCATACCGTGAACCTGGTGGGTTATGCGGCGCCCAAGTTCTACCAGATCAACACGGCCACCAGTTCGCTCGTGCAAAGCGCATTCTTCTTCGGGACATCGACGTCGTTCGACTTCAACGCCTCGATCGCGGCCAACGGCGCAAACGACATCTACGTGACCTGGACGATGACCGACCCGCCGCGGGGTACGAATGCCCAGGTGCGATTCTCGGGCTTCGACCACAACAACGGCACGACGTACTCGCTGAGTCCCGGTATCGCGGCCTTCACGAGTCCGACGTACTTCACCGGTGGCCGCTGGGGCGACTATTCGGCGGTCACGGTGGATCCGCGCAACACACGGCGCGCATGGCTGGTCAACGAGGACGTCCTGACCAACCACGACTGGGGCAGCCGTATCGTCGGCATCGGCTTCACGGCGTGATCAGCGGATGCCGCTGTCGTAAATAATGCGTACCGGCGTGAACTGGTCCTTGGTCACCGTGACCGTTTGCGCCGGCGCCTGTGGGTAGATGGCGTCGGATTCAGGGCGCAGCAGGTAGGTGCCGGGTTCGAGAACGATGCGGAAACGGCCGTCCGGATCGCTGCGGACTTCCTCAATGTGGCGCCCCGCCCCATCCGCCACGCCGATCAGCGCCTCGTAAGGACGCTGGTTGACCATGCCCGGCCATTCGACCGGGCTCACCGGGCGCAGGATCACCTGGCCGTCGATACCGCTGGTAGCGTGGGCTGGCGTCATCATGCCTCCAGTATAGCGCGCAGTACAGCGACCCGGCGCGCCTACAGGATGCCGCGGCCGTTTACCGACGCGATGATTTCGTCGTAGCGTTCGTTGTCGGTCTTGTGCAGATAGGCCGCCGTCGTCGCGATGTTCGCGTGGCCGGCCGTGTCCTGCAGGGTCTTGAGCTGCACGCCATTGTTCGCGTGATTCGTCAGCATGCTGTGGCGCAGCCAGTGCGCGGATGCCTGGCGCAATGTGGCGGCCGTGTCGAAGTCGCCGCGCCCGTCCGCGACGCCTGCCGCGTCGGCGAAAATCGCCTTGATGGCTTCCGCGGCGGCTTCGTCCGTGATGCGCGCGAGCTCGCGGCTGCGGCTCGACAGGACGAGCGGCATCCCGTCGGTACGGCCGGTCTGCGGCAACAGGCCGAACGCCTGACGATAAGAACAGAAGGCGTCCAGCATTTCCGGCGGCACCGGCAGGCGACGCGGCTTGTTGCCCTTGCCGACGACATCGATCCACCACCGGCCGTTGCCTTCCGTGTAGATCGAACCCATCGATGCGCCCACGATCTCGTTCAGGCGCGCACCCGTGTGCGCGAACGCGACGAGCAGGAAGCGGTCGCGGGCGCGGCGCTTGAGGGCGGCCGGCGTGTCGGCCGGACGGTGCGCGACGGTTTCCAGCGCCAGCGCGATCGCGCCCTGCGTCAGGTAGCGCGTGATGCGGCTCGCCGACGGCGCCCGGACGTTGCGGACGAGCGCGCCCGGATTTCGGCGCAGATAGCCCGTCTGCTCGGCAAAGCCCAGCAGGCCCTTCACGGCGATCATCGCCTGGCGCCGGCTCGCGTCGGACAGCGGCCCCGTAAAGGGCCGGTAGCGCGGATCGGTGCGTGGCCATTTCGTCGTGCACACCCACTCGGGCGGGGGATCCTTGAGGAATTCCTTGTACGCGTTCAGGTCGGCAACGTTCAGCTGGGCCAGCGTCTTTTTGGCTTCCTCGCGGCACCAGGTCAGGAAGCGGAACAATTCCTTCTGCGTGTTCTGGATGGATTTCGCGCTCAGCTCGCCGTGGGCGATGAATTCGCGGGCCAGTTCGATGTCGGTGGTCGCTTCCGTGATCGCGTCCTCGGCCTGGCGGTACATCTTGACGTGGAGGCGGCCGCTCGTGCCGGTCGTGATCGCTTCCGGAATCGTTGGACCAAGGTCGATGGGCGTGAAGTTCGGCATGACGGCGCTGTAATAACTGTGTTTTTATACAGTATAACAGCTCGGGCGCCCGCGGCCCAGCGCAACGGTTGATCTAGCGCTTAAACGATTGAGCTTCCCCGTTCACGCGTGTACACGCCAACCGCTTTGCCGTATATCTCGGTGTCCGCTTCATGAGTCAGGCCAAGTCGCCCGGCAACGCGCAGCGACGACTCATTGGCGGAAGCGATGAGCGCCCGAACTTTGGGTTCGCGTCGGATCTCGAGCGCATGGTCCAGGGCCGCCGCCGCCGCTTCGCTCGCGAATCCGCGGCCCCAAAAGGCACGATAGGTATTCCAGCCAAGCTCCATCACGGTGGATTCCTCGCGAAAGAACGCGCCAACGTTCCCGACGAGTCGACCCGTCTCCTTTTCCTCGACAGCCCACCAACCCGCGCCATGGATGAGCCAGAGTCCTGCTTGTGAACAGAAGATGCGCCATGCAGCAGGGCGGTCAGCCGGGACCAGATGGGCCGCGCTGACCGGGTCGGCGCAATGCGCTGCGAATCCGTCGAAGTCCTCCCGGCGATATTCGCGCAGCAAGAGCCGTTCCGTGTGAAGGTATGGAACAGAAGTGATGAACTCGCTATTCATGAGCTGGATTCCATGGATTGGTCACGGCTCAGTGTACCGGGCTGTTGCTGTCAGAGCAACTAGACGCGCTTAGTCCAGAAGTCCCTGCCGCGTCGCCGCCAGGATCTCGTCGCCCAGCGCCGGGTCCTCGACGGCCCGTGCGAGCGTCACGGCGCCGACCATCGCGGCCAGCGCCAGGATCGCTTCGGCCCGCGCGCCCGATTCGGCGCGGCGCTTGCCGGGCAGTGCGCGCATCAACCGGTCAATCGCGCCCTTCACGTGGGCCGTGAACGGGCCGCGCGTGGCCGGTTCCTTCGCGGCGTCCGCGGCGAGCGCGGTCATCAGGCAGCCGGCGCCGGCACCGTCGACGTGGCGGCGGCTCAGGTACAGGTCGAGGTAGGCCGCGATCCCCTGCTCCGCCACGATGCGGTCGAAATCGGCCTGCGTCCGGGACGACAGGTCGGCCAGCGCCTCGGCCATCAGCGCTTCCTTCGAGGCGAAATGGTTGTAGAACGGCCCGTGCGTGAGGCCGGTCGCCTTCATGATCTCGCCGACACTGACGCCCGCGAAGCCGCGTTCGCGGAACAGCCGGCCCGCTTCTTCGAGGATGCGGCGGTGTTTTGCAGCGGTTTCTTCTGGTGGATAGCGCATGTCTATCGCCTCCATATAAATTGTGAGGTTGACGTCAAACATTATATCCATCATGCTTCGTCCATCCAAACATGACAGTCATCATGTTTGCTTTCAACCCCACCATCGAGGAGCACATCATGAGCAAAGCACAGCAAGGCACGGCCATCGTCACCGGCGCATCCGCAGGCCTGGGCAAGATCTATGCGGACCGCCTGGCACGGCGCGGCTACGACCTCGTCCTCGTCGCCCGCCGCGGCGACAAGCTCGCTGAACTGGCCGACACGCTGACCAGGCAGTATGGCGTGCAGGTCCGTCCCTTCGTTGCCGACCTGAGCCGCAGCGACGACGTCGAGCGCCTGGCCGACCTGATCCGTGATGACGCAGGCATCACCATGCTCGTAAATAACGCGGGCGTCTCGGTGCCGGGTTCCACGACGACCCTGGATCCGGCCGATGTCGCCTGGCAGCAGGCGATCAACGTGGACGCCGTGAATCGCCTGAGCCTTGCCGCGCTGCCGGCGTTCCTCGAGCGCGACCGCGGTACGCTCGTGAACATCGCCTCGATCCTCGGGTTCGGCTTCCTGCCGTCGAGCACCTTTTATAGCGCCGGCAAGGGCCATGTGGCGAACCTGACCCGCGCGCTGCAGAACGAGGTGCAAGGTACGAACGTCCGCGTGCAGCTGGTGGCGCCGTCGGTCACGGCGACGGAAATCTGGGAAGAGGACCGGCTGAATGCGATGGACCCGCGCATCGTGATGACGGCCGAGGATTGCGTCGATGCCGCCCTGGCCGGCCTCGACCTGGGCGAACAGGTGACCTTCCCGTCCGTCGAGGATGCGCAGCTGTGGAAGAATTTCGAGGAAGCCGCGGCGAAACTGATGCAGGGCGCGATGAGCGGCAGGCCGGCCTCGCGCTACCAGGCCGCCGCGCACGCTTGAACCGCGTTTGCAGCCCGCGCGCGCCTACGGGACAATGACCGTGACGACCAGCACACCGAAAGGAGCATGCATGAGCATCACGGTAAAGAACACGACGCCCGACACGACCCGCGTCACCCTGTTCGGCGAATTGCGCGACGGCAGCTTCGACGCGAAGATCATGGCCGAGACCGACGTACCCTATACGCGCTGCTGGGACGATGAAGTCGAGCAGCGCATCGTCTATATCCAGCCCGATCCCGACCAACTGAAGGCGATCCTCACTGCCCTCAACGAGCGGCGCCTGTCGATCGAGCAATTGCAGGAATTCGGCAGCGTGGGCGGCGGCACGTCCGAGATTCCGGTCTGATCCTACACGCGCACGCCGTGCCTGCCGACAGACATACGGCGGGCACGCGGCGACAATCGCTCATCAATTCACAGACCAGGAGGCGAGATGAATGCGAAATCGACAACGATCGGCGTCGGCAACCCGACCAGCGGCGAAGAAGGCAGCACCCTTACCCACGAGACGATGGCCGAGACGGGTGGCAGCGGTACCCAGCCGCGCCCGGAAGAGCGCAGCAGCCAGTCCGGCGACGCTGGCAACCGCCAGGGCCGCTCAAATGAGCCGGACGCGCCGGCCGAAGGCGAAGGCACGGCCGCGACGGCCATCAACCGCGGTTACCAGGACACGCGCAGCCGCCAGGCGAGCCCCGGGTCCACCGGCCTCGGCTCGCCCGAAACGGGCGGCAACCAGAGCGAAGACGACCTGCCACCGCCCCGCCGCGACTGACAGGTCAGCCGGCACCGGCCATGCGCCGGCACGCGTCCGCGCAGGCGCGGCACGCTTGCGCGCATGCCTGGCAATGGTCCATCGGATGTTTGCCGCACTCGTCGCCGCAGGCCGTGCACACGTCCGCGCACAGGCGGCACAGGTCGCGGGCAACATCGCTGCCGCGCGCCATGAAGGCGGCGGCCGTGCGGCAGATCTGGGCGCAATCCATGTCCAGGGCGATGCAGCGCGCCATCATCTTGACGTCGTCTTCCTGCAGGCACGCTGTCGAACAGTGGTCGCAGGCGGCGGCGCACGCGTAGCAGGCTTCGATACAGGCTTTGAACTCGGCTTCAGACATCATTCCCCCCGTGGGTATGAATGGATGCTGCCTATTTTGGCGCAGCGCTCCGGATGACGGCGCCACCCTTCATGACGAAGTTCACGCGCGTCAGCTCGGCCGGGTCCGCCAGCGGATCGCCGCTGACGGCCACGACGTCCGCATACTTGCCCGGCGTGAGCGAACCCACGCGATCCTTCCAGCCCAGCAAGTCGGCGCCGTTGATCGTGGCGGCCTGGATCGCCTGCATGGGCGTCATGCCGTACTTGACCATGTAAAAGAACTGGCGCGCATTGTCGCCGTGCGGATAGACGCCGGCGTCGGTGCCGAACGCCATCTTGTCGCCGCCCTTGAACGCCTTGCGGAAGTTATCGCGCTGCAGTTGGCCGACCAGGCGCTCCTTTTCCAGCGATTCCGGCAGCATGCCGGCCTTCGCGCCTTCCTGCAGGATGAAGTCGTCGTTATAAATGTCCATGACGAGGTACGTGCCCTTGTCGCGGGCGAGGCGGATGCCCTCGTCGTCGATCAGGCTCGCATGCTCGACCGAATCGACGCCGGCCAGGATCGCGTCGCGGATGCTGCTGGCGCCATGCGCATGCGCGGCCACGCGACGGCCCAGTTTATGGGCTTCCTCGACGATCGCCTTCATCTCTTCCAGCGTCAGTTGCTGGGCGCCCGCTTCGTCGCCCTTCGACAGCACGCCGCCGGACGCGCAGATCTTGATGGTGTCCGCGCCGAACTTCGCCATCTCGCGGACCTTGGCGCGCGCGGCCCACGGGCCGTCGGCCACACCGTTCTCCGTGAAATGGAAATCATGCGGCAACAGGTTGTTGTCGCAGTGGCCGCCCTGGATGCCGATGGCGTAGCCCGCCACCCGCATGCGCGGACCGGGCAGTTCGCCGTCGTTGATGGCGTCGCGCAGCGCCACGTCGCCGAAGCCGCTCGCCCCCACGTTGCGCACCGACGTGAAGCCCGCGTCCAGCGTACGCTTTGCCGCATAGGCACCGTACATGGCGGCGCGGATGTCGGACACGCCCAGCGACCGGTAGCCATGCAGGTTCGGGTCGCCGGTCAGGTGCACGTGGGCGTCGATCAGGCCCGGCAGCACGGTCTCGCGCGACAGGTCGATCATCCGGGCGCCGGCCGGCACGGTCGTATTCGCCGTGGGACCGACCGCCGTGATGCGCTCGCCGCTGACGAGAATGGTCTGGTCCTGCAGCACCTTGCCGGCGACGACGTCGACGAGTCTGCCGGCGCGGATGGCGACGACCTGATCGGCGGCCGCGGCCGATAGGGTCAAGGTGAGCATGGCCAGTGCGGCCGCGAGCGGTGTCTTGTTCATGTGGTAGTGCTCTCGGATAAAAGAGGTTGCGTAGCCAGTCGGTACCAGCTGCGCCAGGAAACGATGGCATTGATCCAGAAGCCGGCGTACAGCACGGCCGTCAGGACGAGGTCGCGGCTCAGGTAGAGTGGCGCGGCAATGGAGTTCACCAGCAGCCAGAACGCCCAGTTCTCCACCCGGCGCTGCATCATGAGCACCTGGCCGATGATGGAAAAGACGAGGACGGCGGAATCGAGGAAAGGCGCGTAGGCGTTGGTCGTAAAATGGAGCAGCGCACCGTAGGCCGCCGTGGCGACGACGCCGAGCGGCACCGTCCACATGAGATTCGCCGCGCTGGCGTGGGTGATGGGCAGCGGGTCGCCGTGGTCGCCGCGCAGCCACTTCCACCAGCCGACGGCACTGGTGGCGACGAAGAACACCTGCAGGGCGACGTCGGCGTACAGGCGGTTCTGGGCGAACAGCACGCCGAACAGCGTGCAGCCGACGATCCCCGTCCACCATGTATGGACGTTGTTGCGGCCTGCCAGCAGGATGGACGCCGCGACAAATCCGTTCGCCGCCAGTTCGAGCGGCGCGATCATCGCGCCCGGCCCTGCCCGTCCTTGCTCATGTACGTTCCCTTGCCCGCGCCTTGAAAGAAGCGTGTACTGTACGCCACCCGCTCCGTTTCTTGCAAGGGAGGAATGTTACAGCTTCATCGTGCGGTGTTCCGCGTCCACGTCCGGCCGGGTGCCCGTCATGGCCGCCTTCGCGTAGGCGAACAGGCGCACCATCTTGCTGTCGTGCGAATCCCAGTATTCCGCGGAATGCGGCTCGACGCGGATCAGCACGGCGTGCTCGTCGTCCGGACCGGCCGGGAACCACGCTTGCACGCCCGCGTTCCACATCGCGCGGATGCGTTCGCGGTCGACGACGCGCTCGGCCAGCCCGCTGACCGACACGAACAGGCTGTCTTCCGGCTTCGCGAACGACAGGTTCACTTGCGGCCGGTGCGCGATGCAATCCCACAGCGCCGTCGGCGTGGACGTGAAAAACCAGACGCCTCCCGCGTCGTCGACCTCTTCCTGCGTCATCGGCTGGCTCAGCAGGTGGCCGTGTTCGTCCTGCCACGTGAACATGGGAAAGCGGACTTCCTTGATCCGCGATTTCAGGTCGGCGATGTCTTTGCTGTCGTGTGTGCTCATGGTGATTCCTCGTGCGTTTGGAAGCGCCATCGTAGTCCGGGCCCGCCTGCCGCTCCGTGCGGCGGCGTACGGATGGCTTGCACACCCGGTTTTTGAGGCCGGTCAACAGTGCCGGAGAGCAGAAAAAATGCCGCGTTGCAGCGCAATATAATTGACCATCGCGCTTCATTGACGGGTGACGCATGGGTTCCTTGTTCGAGCCGGACGAGCGGCCGCGGCTCGTCGTCCACATCGTCGACGCGCTCGACGCGGCGTTGACCGAGACCAGCCTGCTGAACCTGATCCGGCACCTGCCGCCGGAGCGCTACCGCCACACCATCGTCTGCATGCACGACCGCGGCGGCCGACAGGGCGACGTCCGTGAACACGGTGTCGAAGTCGTCAACCTGCACAAACGGTCCGGGCGCGATCCCTTGCACTACCTGCGCATGTTCGGCGTGCTGCGCGCGCTGCGGCCCGACCTCATCCACACACGCGACGGCGCCGGCCTCCCGGCCCAGGTGATCGCGGCGCTGGCCGGGGTCAAGCTGCGTGTGCACGCGGAGCACCGGCGCGGCGCGGCGCATGCCGGCGGCGGCGTCGGTACGCGCCTGCTGCGCCGGCTGCTGTGTCCGCTGGTCGACCATTACATCGCCGCCAGCAGCGATCTGGAAGAATGGCTCGTCGAATCCGTGGGCGCGGCGCCGGCGCGCGTGTCGCAGATCGCGAACGGCGTCGACAGCGTGCAATTCCACCCGCGCCTCGGGCCCGCCGCCGCCGTCGGGCCGCCCGGGTTCATGCACGACGGCGTATTCGTCGTCGGAAGCGTCGGCCGCATGGACGCTGCCGGCAACCACACGAGTCTCGTCGAAGCGTTCCTGCGCCTGATCGCGTCGCCGCATCCGGCGCACCAGCGGCTGCGGCTGCTGCTGGTCGGCGACGGGCCGGCGCGCACCGAATGCCAGGCGCTGCTGCACCGGGCCGGCGCGGCCTCGCGCGCGTGGCTGGCGGGCGCGCGCGCCGACGTGCCCCAGCTGCTGCGGGCGATGGACCTGTTCGTGCTGCCGGCGGCGGCGGAAGACCGGTCGAACGCCATCCTGCAGGCGATGGCGACGGGACTGCCGGTCGTCGCATCGGCCGTGGGAAGCAATACGGAGCTCGTCCATCCCGGCTTCACGGGCATCCTCGTGCCCCCCATGTCGACGGAACTGCTGGCGGCGGCGATCGCCGATTACTGCAGGATACCGGACATGGCGGCGCGCCACGGCGCGCGGGCGCGCAGCCAGGTCATCGCCCGCCACAGCATGCCGGCGATGGCGCGCGACTACCTTGCCGTCTACGATGCCCTCACGGGGGGCGAGGCGCCGGGGAGCGGCCGCCGGGGATGCTGAACAGCGCCATCTTCCACATACGCGCGCCAAATCGTCTATAGTGATGCCTCTTTACAAAAGCAAAACCAAGAGAGTGCGATGAAATTTGACGTAGCCATCGTCGGCAGCGGCCTGGCCGGCCTGTCGGTTGCCCTTCATCTGGCGCAAACCCGCAAGGTCGCCATCATCTCCAAGCGCGAGCTCCTCGACGGTGCCAGCAACTGGGCCCAGGGCGGCATCGCCGCCGTGCTGGATTCGGGCGACAGCCACGACCAGCATATCGCCGACACCCTCGTCGCCGGCGCGGGCCTGTGCGACGAAGCGGCCACCCGCTACATCGTCGAGCATGGGCGCGAGGCGATCGAATGGCTGATCGAGCAAGGCGTGCCGTTCACCCGCGACGAGACCGCGGAACTCGGCTTCCACCTGACCCGCGAAGGCGGCCACAGCCAGCGCCGTATCATCCATGCGGCCGACGCCACCGGCCACGCCGTGCAGGTGACGCTGGAACAGAAGGTGCGCGCCCACCCGAACATCACCCTCTTCGAGCACCACTGCGCGATCGACGTGATCACGTCCGATAAGCTACAGCCGGATGGCGTGCACGCCGGTCCGGCCCTCGTCGGCCAGCCGCGCTGCTACGGCCTGTACGTGCAGGACGAAAAGAGCGGCAAAGTGCAGACGTTCGAGGCGGAACACACGGTGCTCGCCACGGGCGGCGCCGGCAAGGTCTACCTGTACACGACGAATCCCGACACCGCGACGGGCGACGGCATCGCGATGGCCTGGCGCGCCGGCTGCCGCGTGTCGAACATGGAATTCATCCAGTTCCACCCGACCTGCCTGTACCACCCGTTCGCGAAATCGTTCCTGATCACGGAAGCCGTGCGCGGCGAAGGCGGCCTCTTGAAACTGCCGCCCGAGGCGGGCACCGCGGCCGGCACGCGCTTCATGCCCGCGCACGACGACCGGGGGGAACTGGCCCCGCGCGACGTCGTGGCGCGTGCCATCGACTTCGAAATGAAGAAGCGCGGCGTCGACTACGTCCACCTCGACATCACCCACAAGAGCCCCGAATTCATCAAGGAACACTTCCCGACGATCTACGCGCGCTGCCTGGAGCTGGGCATCGACATCACGAAGGAAGCGATCCCGGTCGTGCCGGCCGTGCACTTCACGTGCGGCGGCGTCGTGACGGACCTCGCGGGCCGCACCGACATCCCGGGCCTGTACGCCGTCGGCGAGACCGCTTATACGGGCTTGCATGGCGCCAACCGCCTGGCCAGCAACTCGCTGCTGGAATGCCTGGTCGTGGGCCGCGCGTGCGCCCACCAGATCGCCGCAGCACCGTCGGTCGACCTGCCCGCGCTGCCTGCGTGGGACGAGAGCCGCGTCACCAATGCGGACGAGGAAGTCGTCATCGCCCACAACTGGGACGAGCTGCGCCGCTTCATGTGGAACTACGTCGGCATCGTGCGCACGACGAAGCGCCTGGAACGCGCGCAACACCGCATCAAGCTGCTGAAGGAAGAGATCGACGAGTATTACCGTAACTTCCGCGTCACCAACGACCTGCTGGAGCTGCGCAACCTCGTCGAGGTGGCGCACCTGATCGTCCGCAGCGCGCTGTCGCGCCACGAAAGCCGCGGCCTGCATTTCTCGCGCGACTATCCGGATACGCTGCCGAAGGCGTTGCCGAGCGTCCTGACGCCGCGCCGGCGCTGATCGCGGGGCGATGAACCAGAAGCTCACTCCGTCGACTGTCCTGCTGCTGACCGTCCCGCCCCTGCTGTGGGCGGGCAACGCCATCGTGGGACGCCTGGTGCGCGCGGCCGTGCCGCCAATGACGTTGAACCTGCTGCGCTGGACGATCGCGCTGGCCGTGCTGCTGCCCCTTGGCTGGGCAACCTTGCGCCAGGCCGGCGTGCTCGATGCGATCCGGATCCGCTGGCGCCGTTATGCGCTGCTGGGGCTGCTGGGCATCGGCATGTACAACTCGCTGCAATACCTGGCGCTGCAGAGCTCCACGCCCATCAATGTCACCCTCGTCGCGTCCGGCATGCCCGTGTGGATGATGCTCGTCGGCCGCCTGTTCTACGGCGTCGCCGTGCGCACCCGCCAGGTGATCGGCGCATTGCTGTCGATCGTCGGGGTGCTCGTCGTGCTGTGCCGCGGCGACGTCGACCAGTTGCTCGCGCTGCGCCTCGTCGCGGGCGACCTCTACATGATCCTCGCGACGATCGCGTGGTCGTTCTACAGCTGGATGCTGCTGCAGCCTCGGGACGAGCCGGCCTTGCGCGCCGACTGGGCCGCATTCCTCGGCGCGCAGGTGGCGTTCGGGCTGCTGTGGTCGGCCGGTTTTGCCGGCGTCGAGTGGTCCCTGGGCGCACCGGCCATCGCGTGGAGCTGGCCGGTCGTGGCCGCGCTCCTGTTCGTTGCGGTGTGCCCGGCGGTGCTCGCGTTCGCCATGTGGGGCGCCGGCATCCGCCGTGCGGGACCCGGCATCGGCGCATTCTTCGTCAACCTGACGCCCCTGTTCACTGCGCTGCTGTCGTCCGCCTTCCTGGGCGAGCTGCCCCATGCCTACCACGTACTCGCGTTCCTGCTGATCGTGGGCGGGATCGTCGTTTCCGCCAAACGTTGAAGCACCCGTAACGTGTTTCTGTGCGGGCATCGAAGATGTTACGATCCCAGCGGAAGGAGCACAACGATGGCAGAAGCATTCACCGTCCACGACCACGCGGCGCGGATCGCCGCATTCCTCGACCGCCACCCGCGCGCGCTTGTGCTGACGGGCGCGGGGCTGTCGACAGCATCCGGCATTCCCGATTACCGCGACCGCGACGGCACCCGGCGCGGCAAACCCCCGATCCACGGCCCGGATTTCCGCAAGTCCGAGGCCGTGCAGCGGCGCTATTGGGCGCGCAGCATGATCGGTTGGCCCGTGCTTGCGCAGGCCCGGCCGAATCGGGGCCATGTCGCGATCGCGGGGCTGGAACGCATCGGGAAGATCGGCTCGGTGCTGACGCAGAACGTGGACGGCCTGCACGGCCAGGCCGGCACCCACGGCGTGCTGGAATTGCACGGCAATATCCATACGGTCGTGTGCCTCGAATGCTCGGCGATTTTCCCGCGCGCTTTCGTGCAGGGACAGCTGGAAGATTTCAATCCGCATATGGCGGGTGCGAACGCGACGCCCTTGCCTGACGGCGACGCGTCCGTCGAACCGACGGAACTGGCCAGCTTCCGGCTGCCGTATTGCACCTGCTGCGGCGGCACGCTGATGCCGAACGTGGTCTTCTTTGGCGATAACGTCCCGCCGGCACGCACGGCCATCGCGCTGGAACAGATGGAACGGGCGGATGCGCTGCTGGTCGTCGGATCGTCGCTGATGGTCTATTCCGGCTTCCGCTTCTGCCGCATGGCGCAGGCCGCCGGTAAGCCGATCGCCGCCATCAACCTCGGCCGCACGCGGGCCGACGACCTCCTCGACATCAAGATCGAAGAATCGGCCGAGCGGGTGCTCCCGCTCGCGCTGGACATGCTCATCAAAGGTTCGGAGCAGACGGAGCGAGACAACACGCCATCCATACCACTCGACGGGGGAATACTGTGACGAAAGATCTGCGAAATACTGGTGTCAAACCGTGGCAAGCCGGCGCGCTGCTGGCCGGCCTCGGCCTTGCCGCTTCCTATTTTTACGTGCGTTCCAAGACAAAGCAGGCCGAGGCGGACAATCCGCCGCAAGGCCGTTTCGTCAAGGTCGACGGCGTGCGCCTGCACTACGTCGAACGGGGCAGCGGTCCCGCGCTGGTCCTGTTGCACGGGAACGGCGTACTGGCCAGCGATTTCCAGACCAGCGGCCTGATGGACAAGGCGGCCGAGCATTATCGGGTGATCGCGTTCGACCGTCCCGGCTTCGGCTACAGCGAGCGGCCACGCAGCAAGGTGTGGACGCCGCAGGCCCAGGCCCGCCTGCTGCACCATGCGCTGCAGGAGATCGGCGTCGACTCGGCCATCGTGCTGGGCCACTCGTGGGGCACGCTCGTCGCGCTGTCGATGGCGCTGGAGGTGCCGGACTTCGTGCGCGGCCTCGTGCTGCTGTCGGGCTATTACTACCCGAGCCTGCGTGCCGACGTGCCGCTGCTGTCCGGGCCTGCCATCCCGCTCGTGGGCGACCTGATGCGCTATACGGTCTCGCCGCTCATCACGCGCATGCTGTGGCGTCCGCTGACGAAGCGGGTGTTCTCGCCGCAGCCGGTCGATGCCCGCTTCCGCGAATTGCCCGTGTGGATGCTGCTGCGTCCGAACCAGCTGCGCGCCAGCGCGGCCGAGACGGCGCTGATGGTGCCGTCGGCCGTGGCGCTGTCCAGGCATTATCCGGAGCTGAAGGTGCCGGTCGTGGTCATGGCCGGGACCAAGGACAAGATCGTCGACTTCGGCCACAACTCCGAACGGCTGGACGAGCGCCTGCCGGACAGCGAGCTGCAGTTGCAGCCCGGTGTCGGACACATGACGCATTATGCGCATCCGGACAAGGTGCTGGCCGCGGTCGACGAGATCGCGGGCCGCGTTGGCGAGTCGGTGTATCGGAGGAATCCGCAGGCCGAGGCATTGGCCCGGGCCAGCGAAAGCGGGACGTAAAGATGGTGGGCTCCGCGAGCCCACCGAACGGCATCAGCCGACGATACGCAGCGAGTAATCGGTAGCCTTCACATCCTTCGTGAGGCTGCCAATCGAAATCCGGTCGACGCCGGTCTCGGCGATCGCGCGCACGGTCTGCATGTTGATGCCGCCCGACGCTTCCAGCAACGCGCGTCCCTCGTTGATGCGCACCGCTTCGCGCATCATCTCCAGGTCGAAGTTGTCGAGCAGGACCGACGTGGCACCTGCACCGAGCGCTTCTTCCAGTTCGGCGATCGACTCCACCTCGACCTGGATAGACACGCCCGCGTTCAGCGCAGTCGCCGCCTGCAGCGCCGGCGTGATGCCGCCCGCGGCCGCGATGTGGTTTTCCTTGATCAGGATACCGTCGTACAGCGCCATGCGCTGGTTGGCGCCGCCGCCCACGCGCACCGCGTACTTCTGTGCCTGGCGCAGGCCCGGCAGCGTCTTGCGCGTGTCGAGGATCCGCGCCTTGGTTCCCGCGATGACGTCCACATAGGTGCGCGTGGCCGTCGCGACGCCGGACAGCAGTTGCAGGAAGTTCAGGGCCGAGCGCTCCGCCGTCAGCAGCGAACGCGGCGACCCTTCGATCGTGCAGACGACGCTGTCCGCCGCCATCACGTCGCCCTCGGCATATTTCCAGTCGATCTCGATATCCTGGTCCACGGCGAGCATGACGCCTTCGAACCATGGCGCGCCGCACAGGACGGCCTGCTCGCGCACGATCACGCGCGCCTTCGCGCGGGGCGCCTCCGGCACGAGCTTGCCCGTGAGGTCGCCGCTGCCGACGTCTTCCAGCAGCGCGGCCAGCAGGTTCTGTTCGAAAGCGGCCTGCAGTTTCTCGTCGAACTGGCCTTCATCAGCGAATGGGTTGCGGAGGTTGCTCATGCGGGACCGATTCCTTTGAAGAGGTTGGCTTCCTGCTCCAGCGAGCCGGTCGGCAGCGCCTTCGCCTTCTTGGCGGCGGCGAAGTCGAGCATGCGGTCGATGGCGCGCTTGGCCTGCCTGCCGATCTCCGGGTTGACGAAGATTTCGTTCTTGCTGTCGGTCGCTTCCAGCACGTCGGCCAGGTTCTGCAGGCCGTTCATCGCCATCCACGGGCAGTGCGCGCAGCTCTTGCAGGTGGCGCTGTTGCCGGCCGTCGGGGCCTCGATCAGGGTCTTGCCCGGCGCGGCCATGCGCATCTTGTGCAGGATGCCGTTGTCGGTGGCGACGATGAAGTGCGTCGCGTCCATCGTCTGCGCCGCGTTGATCAGCTGGGTCGTCGAGCCGACGACGTCCGCCTGGGCAACGACGTTGGCCGGCGATTCCGGGTGCACGAGCACCTTCGCATGCGGGTATTCCGCACGCAGCAGGTCCAGTTCGACACCCTTGAATTCGTCGTGTACGAGGCAGGAACCCTGCCACAGCAGCATGTCGGCGCCCGTCTGCTTCTGGATGTACGAGCCCAGGTGGCGGTCCGGCGCCCACAGGATCTTCTTGCCCTGGTCGTGCAGGTACTTGACGATGTCCAGGCCGATCGACGACGTCACCATCCAGTCCGCCCTCGCCTTCACGGCGGCGGACGTGTTGGCGTAGACGACGACCGTGCGGTCCGGATGCTGGTCGCAGAACGCGGCGAACTCGTCGGCCGGGCAACCCAGGTCCAGCGAGCAGGTTGCGTCCAGGTCCGGCATCAGGATCGTCTTTTCCGGGCTCAGGATCTTCGCCGTCTCGCCCATGAAGCGCACGCCGGCCACGACGAGCGTCTTGGCCGGATGATCGCGGCCGAAGCGCGCCATTTCCAGCGAGTCCGACACGCACCCGCCCGTTTCCTCAGCGAGGTCTTGCAGGTCGGCATCGACGTAGTAGTGCGCGACGAGGACGGCTTCGCGCTCCTTCAGCAGGCGGCGGATGCGGTCCTTCAGCGCGGTCTTCTCAGCGACTTCGAGCGGCGACGGCGTACGGGCCCAGGCCTCGGCGGTGGAACACACGCCGCCGACCGGCCGGTCGTATTCAAAGACTTTAACGGGGGCAATGGTATTCATGGGGCAAACTCCAATCAGTCGAGACCCTGGCTCTTCAGGTAATCCTCGTAATTGCCCTGGAAGTCGATGATGCGGTCTTCCTTGATCTCCAGGATGCGGGTCGCCAGCGACGACACGAACTCACGGTCGTGCGACACGAAGATGAGGGTGCCTGCGTATTTATCCAGCGCGATGTTCAGCGACTCGATCGATTCCATGTCCATGTGGTTGGTCGGTTCGTCGAGCAGCAGCACGTTGTGACGGCCCAGCATCAGCTTGCCGTACATCATGCGGCCCTTCTCGCCACCGGACAGCACGCGCACGGACTTCTTGACCTCGTCGCCGCCGAACAGCAGGCGGCCCAGGATCGAGCGCACGGCCTGGTCGTCGTCGCCTTCCTTCGTCCAGTTGCCCATCCAGTCGGTCAGGTTCAGGTCGGTGGCAAACTCTTCAGTCGGATCCTGCGGCATGTAGCCCGGATTCGCGTTCTCGGCCCACTTCACGCGGCCGGTGTCCGCATCCAGGCCCGTGATCGGGCCGCTGCCGATGCAACGCAGCAACGTCGTCTTGCCGGCGCCGTTGGCACCGATGATCGCGATGCGCTCGCCGGCCTCGACCATGATCGAGAAATTCTTGAACAGCTGGCGGTCGTACGATTTCGACAGGCCTTCCGTCTCGACGGCCAGGCGGTGCAGTTTCTTCTCGCCTTCGAAGCGGACGAACGGATAGGCGCGCGAGGACGGCTTGAATTCCTCGATCTTGATCTTGTCGATCATCTTGGCGCGCGACGTGGCCTGGCGGGCCTTCGACTTGTTCGCCGAGAAGCGGCGCACGAAGTCCTGCAGTTCGGCGACCTTTTCCTTCGCCTTCGCGTTGTTGGCCAGCTGCTGGTTGCGGGCCTGCGTCGACGCTTCCATGTAGTCGTCGTAGTTACCCGGGTAGACCTTCAGCGTGCCGTAGTCCATGTCGGCGACGTGCGTGCAGACCGAGTTCAGGAAGTGGCGGTCGTGCGAGATGATGATCATCGTCGAGTTCCGCTGGTTCAGCATGTCGGCCAGCCAGCTGATCGTGTGGATGTCCAGGTTGTTGGTCGGTTCGTCGAGCAGCAGGATGTCCGGATCCGAGAACAGGGCCTGCGCCAGCAGCACGCGCAGCTTCCAGCCCGGCGCCACGGCGCTCATCGGGCCCTGGTGCAGGTCGGTGGCGATGCCCAGGCCCAGCAGCAGTTCGCCGGCGCGCGCTTCGGCCGAGTAGCCGTCGTATTCGGCGACCTTGCCTTCGAGCTCGGCCGCTTTCATGTAATCCTCGTCCGTCGCTTCCGGATTGGCATAGATGGCGTCGCGTTCGCGGATCGCCTCCCACAGTTCCGTGTGGCCCATCATGACGACGTCGAGCACGCGCACGTCTTCGTACGCGAACTGGTCCTGGCGAAGCTTGCCGAGGCGCTCGTGCGGGTCGAGGCTGACGTTGCCGGCGGACGGCTCGAGGTCGCCGCCGAGGATCTTCATGAAGGTCGACTTGCCGCAGCCGTTCGCGCCGATCAGGCCGTAACGGTTGCCGTCGCCGAACTTGACGGAAATATTTTCGAACAGCGGCTTGGCGCCGAACTGCATCGTGATGTTGGCTGTACTGAGCACTGGGAAACCTTCGTTTTGGGTATTCGATTAACCGTACATTTTACCACTGTGGGAGAGGCGTTGCGTCAGGCAGTCTTGAGTGTCGGGTAACCGGACATGGTGAGCGACCATCGCCCGCCATCGCACTGCAAATGCCCCTGCGCACCGAACGGAATCGTGACGTGGCGTGCGATGTGGCCGAATTCCAGGCCCGTCAGCACCGGCACGGGCAAGGTCGCGCGGACATAGGCCAGCATTTCGTCGAAGTTGTAGCCGTTGTCGTTCGGTCCGAGACGGTAGCCGGAGAAGTCGCCCAGCACGATGGCGCGCTGCTTTTCCAGCACGCCCGCATGCATCAGTTGCAGCAGCATGCGCTCCACGCGGAACGGGTGCTCGGCGATGTCTTCCAGGAACAGGATGCCGCCGTCGATCTGCGGGAAGTACGGCGTGCCCAGCACCGACATCATCATCGCCAGGTTGCCGCCCCAGACGGTGCCCTCCACGTCGAGGCGCGGGTTGGCAGCGCCATGGCCGGAGATCGTGTGCGTCGGGCCGGCCAGGCAGCGCCAGAAGTCGTTCAGGGTGAACTCGTCGGGTTCGGCTGAGCCGAAGTCGGCGGTGAACATGGGGCCGGCGTAGCTGAGTGCGCCCGTCTTCGCGTACAGCCCCATGTGGAATGCCGTGACGTCGGAATAGCCGACGAAGATCTTGCCGCTCGCCGCCATGCGTTCGAAGTCGATGTCCGGCAGCAGCCGGGTCATGCCGTACGCGCCGCGGATGGCCATCACGATCTGTACGTCCGGATCGGCGATTGCCGCTTCCAGCTGCGCGAGGCGTTCCGCGTCCGTGGCGCCGAAGCGCTGGTGGCGTTCTTCGTGCTTGTAGTAATTGTGGACCAGGATGCCCTGGGCTTCGAGGCGCGCGATGCCGCGCGGGATCGCTTCCGGCTCGGGCGCATAGCCGGCCGGCGCGATGAGGGCGATGCCCAGTTTTTGGATGGTCACTGTTTGACGAAGAGCCTTGGTGTCGAGTCGGGCGCCATCTTACCGTGCGCATGGGCGTCGATCAAGGCGAGGAGCCGCTCGAGCAGCTGGGCCGGCAGGTCGTGGCCCATCCCCTCGATGACTTCGAGGCGGGCACCGGGAATCGCCTGCGCGGTGTCGACGCCGCACGCGAGCGGCACGAGCGGATCGGCCGCGCCGTGGATCACGAGCGTCGGCGCGACGATCGTCTGCAGTTGCGGGGTGCGATCGCCGCAGGCCGTCACGGCCAGCATCTGGCGCACGACCCCGCCCGGGCAGCAGTTGCGGCGCAGCGCGCGGGCGACGCGGCGGCGCAGGTGTTTTTCCGGTGTCGGATACGACGGGCTGCCGATGGCTTGCAGCAGCTGCACGTTGTAGTCGATGGCCGTGTCGATGTCGGCCGCGCCGCGCGGCCGGCGCAGCAGCGCGCGGCGGGCCGTTTGCGTCGGGCCCGGCAAGCCGCGGCGGCCGCTGCTGGACATGATCGACGTCAGGCTCAGTACGCGCGACGGAAACTTGGCCGCCATCAGTTGCCCTACCATGCCACCCATCGACATCCCGACGATGTGGGCGCGCGCGACGCCCAGCGCCGACAGCACGCCGATCGCATCGTCTGCCATGTCTTCCAGGCGATAAGGGGGTTTGAGCGGCAAGCGCAGCAGCGACTTCAGCCAGGCCAGCGTGAGGCTGGGCGTGCCGGCGTGTTCGAACTTGGTGGACAGGCCGCTGTCGCGATTATCGAAACGGATCACGTAAAAGCCCAGTTCGACGAGGCCTTCGACGAATTCGTCCGGCCAGGCCGTCAATTGCAGGCCGAGGCCCGAAATCAGCAGCAGTGGTACGGATTTCGGATCGCCCGCCGTGTCGAAGGCGATGCGGATCCCGTTGGCGTTCAGACTAGGCATGGCGGCGTCGCCGGCACCGGGTCGACCTGGTCAGGAAGCGGTGCCGAATTTGATCGATGGGTCCATAGAATTCCGCGCTACCGGAAAGCAGCGAAGGTGTGGAACCAGCATACCATTTTCGGCAAACGGGTGGCGTCAGCCTTGCGTGCGCCGCGCGGCGCGGCGTTCGGCGAAGAACCCCTTGAGCATGGCGCTCGCTTCGTCGGCCAGCACGCCGCCGACGACATCGGTGTGATGATTCAGCTGCTCCAGCGCGAACAGGTCGAGGATGGAGCCGCACACGCCCGTCTTCGGATCCGGCGCGGCATACACGACCCGCGCCAGGCGCGCATGCATCATCGCGCCCGAGCACATCGCGCACGGCTCCAGGGTCACGTACAGCTCGCAGCCCGGCAGCCGGTAGTTGCCGAGCTTGTCCGCGGCCGCGCGCAGGGCGACGATCTCCGCGTGCGCGGTCGGATCGTGGCGCCCGATCGGCTGGTTGAAGCCGGTGGCGACGACCTCGCCGTCGCGCACGACGACGGCGCCCACGGGCACCTCGCCCGCCGCCCAGGCCTTGCGGGCTTCCTGCAGGGCCAGGCCCATGTAGGTGGCGTCCGCGTCAGACATCCGTGATTTCGGCCCAGCAGTTCGGGGTCTCGTGCAGCACGAGCTTCTGCAGGCGCAGGCCGGTGCCGTAGCGGTCCTTGTAGGCTGCCTTGAGGATGTTCCACGCCACCTGGGCGAGGTTTTCCACGGTCGGGATGCGGTCGATCACGACGGTTTTATGGTTCGGCAGGCTGGCGAGGAAACCGCGCACGGCCTCGTCCTTCTCGTACACGAGGAAGGCGTGGTCCCAGACGTCGACGAGATGCTCCTTGGCGAGCGCCTTGATGTCCGAGAAATCCATGATCATGCCGTTGTCGGAATTGCCTTCGACGTCGATGACGGCGCCCGTCAGCGTGATTTCCAGCGTGTAGCGGTGGCCGTGCAGGTTGCGGCACTGGCTTTTATGGTCGGGAATGCGGTGGCCGGCATCGAATTCCAGCTTGCGGGTAATGGTCAGCATGTGTGCTCAGGGAATGTTCAGGAGTTTATGGGTCTGGAGGCTGAGCTTCCACTTCGGATTGCGGCGGCACGTGTCGATGGCCAGCTGCGTGTTGAACTGGGCCAGCGGACCGTCCATCGGTTGCACGAAGAAGTTGTCGAAATCCAGGTGTTCGTACGCGGCCAGGTCCTGGCCCGTCTGCGGGACGACGACCTTGATCTCGTTGCCCTTGCCGACCACGAGTGTCGAGCCCATCTTCGGGCTCACGCAGATCCAGTCCACGCCCGGCGGCACGGGCAAGGTGCCGTTCGTTTCGATGGCGATCGTGAAACCGACGGCATGCATCGCGTCGATCAGCGCCGCATCCAGTTGCAGCAGCGGCTCGCCGCCCGTGAAGACGACGTATTTGCTCGCCGGATAAGACTCCGGCCACAAACTGTTGATTTCCGAGGCCAGGCTGGCGGCATCCTTGAATTTGCCGCCCCGTTCGCCGTCGGTGCCGACGAAATCCGTATCGCAGAACTGGCAGACGGCCGTGGCGCGGTCGCTTTCGCGGCCCGTCCACAGGTTGCAGCCCGAAAAGCGGCAGAACACGGCCGGGCGGCCCGCATGGGCGCCCTCGCCCTGCAGGGTGTAGAAAATTTCTTTGATGCTGTAAGTCACTGTGAAAGTCCGAAAAGGCTCGCGTCAACCTTCCATTATACCGCGACCCGCGCAGGTGGCAGAAGAGGACTGATTAGTTGATGGCGAGCAAAAACGTGCCGTTCGGAAAGTCGTACCTTTGCTTACGGAAAGTTCCTAATCGAGTCGTCCTAGTCCTCGTCGGAGGGATCGTGATGAAAACCGTGCTGCTCCAGTCGCTGCGTGCCACGCTCGGGGCCCTGCTGTTGCTCGCCGTGTGGTTCGGGATCCCGGAACATGCCAGGATGCTCGTCGTGCCGGCGCGGCTGCACCTGGGCGTGCTGGTGCTCGCCATGATGACCGTGCTGTTCGCCACGTTGTTCCGGCGCGTGCGGAGCGAAGACCGGATCGCGCGGCTGGAAGCCGCATTGTGCCGCGAACAGAAGGCCCGCAGCCAGGCCGACCAGGCGCTGGCCGAGTCCGATATGCTGCTGGGCCGGCTGACGGGCAGTGTCGATGGCCGCCGCGCCAACGGCCGCCGCGGCAATCTCGACCCACTCGCGCAACTGGTCGCCATCCAGACCGAGCTGCTCCAGGTGCGCCGCCAGTACGCCCTGGAGGATCCGTTCCTCGCGTCGCGTATCGATGTATTGTGTACCCGCGTCGACCGGGTGGCCCAGGCAATCGTCGCCCACGCGGACGAGCCCGGGTGACGGCCTCTATCCACCCTTGCTAAAGATCAAGGGCGCACCATTGTCTGTGGCGCACAATCGGTTCTCGTCAGCAATTAATTGCTCATTAGAACCGAAGGACGCCTCATGACAAGCACAACAACAATACAGCGGCTCATGGATTCCTCGGGCGCGCCGGCCGATCGCGCTTTCGCCCACCAGTTGATGGAGACGCTGGCCATTCCCATTTTCGTGCTCGATACGACGTCCCGCGTGATCCTGTGGAACCGCGCATGCGAGCGCCTGACGGGTGTCCCGGCGCGCGACATCATCGGCACGCGCGAGCACTGGCGCAGTTTTTTCGAGGAGCGCCGCCCCACCCTCGCCGACCTCCTCCTCGAAGAACGCGCCGGCGATGCGCAACACCCCCGCATCGGCTTGCCCGACGATCCGCACCTGTCCGCCGAGAGCTGGTGCGACATGCCGCGCATGGGTCGCCGGCGTTACCTGGCGACGGACGCGAGCCCGATCTACGACGAGCGCGGCCGCCTCGCTGCCGTCGTCGAGACGCTGCGCGACATGACGGACGAAAAACTGGCCCAGATCGCCCTGGAACAATTGGCCACACGCGACGGCCTTACCGGCCTGGCCAATCGCCGCTGCTTCGACGAGACGCTCCATGCCGAATGGGCGCGCGCGCTGCGCCAGCGCCAGCCGCTGTCGCTGCTGATGGTCGATGTCGACAATTTCAAGGCGTATAACGATGCGAACGGCCACCTGGGCGGCGACGAATGCCTGAAACGCATCGCCACGGCGGTTGCCAGCGAAATGCGGGCCAACGACCTCGTGGCGCGCTATGGCGGTGAGGAATTCGCGGTGATCCTGCCGAACCAGTCACTGAAGGGTGCGGCGAGCGTGGCCGAACGCATCCGCACCCGCGTCGAACAACTGCAAGTCCCCAACCGCCTGGCGCCGGCGCAGCACGTGACCGTGTCGATCGGCGCGGCCACCGCGATCGCGTCGCCCGACAACGGCGCCAGCGAACTGGTCGCCATTGCCGATGCGGCGCTGTACCGGGCCAAGCATATGGGGCGGAACCGGATCAGCTTGCCGCTGTCCGAGCTGGCCTGATCAGCCGATCGTGGCGTGGTCCCACCCGTGCCGCACCGCGGCCTTCATCTTCTCCCAGGTCGACGCGCCGTCCTTGCCATAGCGCGTATCCCAGTCGGCACGCAGGTCCTTCTCGACGTCCGACCAGTCGCGGTTGCGATAGCGGACGTCGTTGCGCATCTGGGCGCCGTAGCGGTAGGCCGGTGCCAGGTCGTCGTAGCTCGTGCCGCTCGTCTGGTACGTGTTCGTCCAGTGCGTGCGGTAGTGGCTGTCGTCGTCCGCGGACGCCGTCTCGCCCGTCATCCGTTCCCAGCCGTGGCGGACGGCCGCCTTGATGCGCTCCCAGGCTGACGGTTCGTGGTCCGTGCCGTACTTGCTGTGCCAGTCCTTCTTGAGATCGTGCTCGACGTCGTCCCAGTCGCGGTCGCGATAGGTGTCGCTGCTGCGCATCTCGTTGCCGTAGCGGTAGGCCGGGGCCACGTCGTTGAAGTCGGTGCCGCTGGCAGCGTAGGTCGATTCGTAGTGCTTGTGGTAGTAGGTCGAGTCGTCGTCCATGTCCGGCGTGATCTTGTCCCAGCCATGGCGCACGGCGTCCTTGAATTTCTCCCACGTGGACGGGCCGGTCGTGTAGCGCGATTCCCAGTCGGTTTTCAGGTCGGATTCGACATCGTCCCAGTGGCGGCTGCGGTATTTCTGCAGGCGCCGGGCCTCGTTGCCGTAGCGGTAGGCCGGCAGGTAGTCGTCGTAGTTGTCGTCCGCGTTCGAGTACTTCGCGTTCCAGTGGCTACGGTAATAGCTGTCGTTATCGATGTCCGGGGTGATCTTGTCCCAGCCGCGGCGCACCGCGGCCTTGAATTTCTCCCACGTGGACTCGCCCGGATGGCGCGATTCCCAGTCGCTCTTCAGGTCGGACTCCACCTCGTCCCACGAGCGGTCGCGGTATCGGGTGCTCGAGCGCATTTCGGTGCCGTAGCGGTAGGCCGGCGCGTAGTCGTCGTAGCTGCCGCCCAGGCTCGAGTAATTGTCGTCCCAGTGGCTGCGATAGTGGTCGTCCGTGTCCGGCGTGATCTTGTCCCAGCCGCGGCGCACGGCCGCCTTGAACTTGTCCCACGTCGAAGGGCCCGGATTGCGCGTCTCCCAGTCGCTGCGCAGCGATTGCTCGATGTCGCTCCAGTCGCGGTCGCGGTATTTCTCGTTGCGGCGCATCTCGTTGCCGAAGCGGTAGGCCGGCGCGTAGTCGTCGTAGCTGCCGCCCAGGCTCGAGTAATTGTCGTTCCAGTCGTTGCGATAGTCGTCGTCGTAGGTGTCGCTCATGCCGCTCATGTCGCTGCCATGCGAGAACACGCGCACGTTGCCGCGCGAGACCGACCCGCCCGTATCGCGTTGCATGGAGCTGCCCACGCGGGCGGTGCCGCCCAGCGACGTGTCGTCCGAGCCGGGAATCGATGCCGTGCCCTGCAGGGTGGCGCCGCTCTGGTTCAGCGAGCCGCTCTGCGACGATTGCAGCGACGAGCCGGTAGCCGGGTTCTGCGCCGAGCTCTGGGTGCCGCTCAGGGTGTTGCCGCCGGAGGCGCTGTCCATCGACCCGCCCGACTGCTCCGAGGCGCCCATCGGTTCCTCGTACGTCTGGCCTTTGGGGACCGGATCGTTGATGTTCTGCGTGGCGAAGAAGTTGCGGTCGTCATGGCCCGTGAACTGCAGCGAACCCGGTTCCGTGCCCGGGGGCGTCCCCTGATACGAGCCGGACGAGCCGGAACTCGATCCGAGGTTGCCCGACTGTGCGGACATGCTGCTCGATTGCTGCATCCCGGACGATGCGCCAAGGACGCCCGTGCCGCCCGCATCGCGCGACCACTGGTCGTGGCGCTCGTCGATATCGACGGGGCCGAAGCGCTCGATGATGTCGGCGGCGCGTTCGACTTCCGGCTCGGAGTCCGTCGTCAGGGTCAGGACGTGGTGGCCGCGCGTGACGGCGTACGAGTACTTCATCGCGTGTTCGTTCGTGTCCGACCCGAACAGGCCCGTGAAGAAATGCTTGATCGAGGCGCCGAAGCCTTCCTCGCGTTCGCCCTCTAGCAACTCGTTGTCGCCGGTGACGCTGTTCGACTGGCCGGTGGGATCGGCGCTGGAGAGGCTCGCATCGGTGCGCGAGAAGCCCGACGCCAGCAATTCGTCGAGAGCGTTTTGCGCGTCGCTTCGGTTGTCGAAGACTGCTACCAGGGTGTGTCGCATGATGTTCCTCCGCTGTCATCGTGGTGAAATCACCGGCTTTCGCGAAGCGCGCCACGCCGACCTGCTCGCCACCGAGCACGACGTTTTCCGCGTGGAGTTCCTCACGCCGGTTCCTTGTCGAGACTACTCCAAAGCGGCCGCGTTGCGCGCACCATTGACCGGCTACAACTCATGCGTATCGCCCCAATGAAAAACGGGCCGTGCGGCCCGTTTTATCCATGAGTTCAGTGAGCACGCGCACCGACCGGTACGCAGCATGTGCGGCAGTCAGCCGAACGGATTGGCGACCGTCTTGACATCGGGCGGCGGCAGCCGGTCAGGCAAATCCTTCGCCTCCAGGCCCGCGACGATGCGGCCCAGCAGGTCGTGCAGCAGGCGCGCCTTGGCGAGACCATCCTTGTCGGCCGTGAGGTCGACGTCGCCGGAGATCGTGATCCGGTCCAGGCGGTTCTCCAGCATCAGGTTGCCGATTTCGACGACGTCGGCCTCGTTCTCGTAGGGTGCGAACTTGGTCATAGGGCTCCTATTTACGGTTGCGGGACGGCTTGACGCGGACTTCCGGCAGCACCAGCACGCGCTCCTTCTCCGCGTCCGACAGCGCGGGCAGCAGGTTGATGCCGATGATGCGTTCGAGCTCGGGGATCGGAATCACGTTCGCCTTCGCATCGGCCGCGTTCTCGACGAACCACGCGGCGCCGGCGCGCTGGCGCGGGCTGTACACAAGTTTATACAAATGGGTCGGCACGAGCACGTTGCCGATCTTCTTCACGTCGGCGCCGAGGAAGGCCGGACCCGTCACGACGTACAGGTCGCCCTCCTTCTTCGCCATCTTGCGCACGGCGCCCTCGATGCCCGCCCAGAGGTTGCGGTTGTTCTCGCCGTCCTGCGGGACGATGTTGGCGAGGCTGAAGCTGTCGCGCTGGCTGTCGCGGTCCGGCATGTCGCCGTTCGGGGCCATGTGACCGCGGTCGTAGCCGCTGCGGGCATAGTCGGACAACTCCGCGCGCTGGCCGGCCGGCAGGCGCGTTTCGGAATGGAACGAGTTTTCGCGCGACAATTCCTGCGCCGCCGCGATATTCCCTGCCTGCAGGTGTTCCGCCGACCACAGCGGCGTGCGCGTGATGCCGGAATGCAGCACGCTGAACACGTTGAAGCACAGCGTTTCCGCCGCCTTGTCGAGCTTGGGATTCGTGATGCGCGGCGCCTGCCCTTCCACGAAATGGTCGCTGCACGATTGCGGCTGCGGCGCACGCGCTTCCGTATGGACGCGCGCCGGAGCTTGATGCGGGTTCGGGGACTCGCGCTTGCAGGCGCCGAGCGATAACAGCGATGCCAGCACGAGCGCAGGCGCGACAAACTTCTTGAACATAGGAATTCGACAAATCAAGGATTGCGCCATTCTAGCCGACGCACGCTTGCGCTTCCTCATGGATTTCCTGTTTGGATAGGCGCGCACGGTTGAAATCCACCTGCATTTCCGAAAAGAATGCTATACAATCCCCGTTTCAAAAAGCTAAGTACATTTGTCCAAATTAAATGGCGATGGATAATTCCTCCATACCCGAGGACCTCCGGCGCTTCGTGCTGACCAGCATCCCCTCGGTCCCTTTCCTCGAAGCGCTGCTGCTGATGCGCGCCGATCCGGACCACGCCTGGCGCCGCGACACGCTGGCGCGGCGGCTGTACGTGCGCGAAAAGACGGCGGAAGACCTGCTCGCGGACCTGTGCACGGCCCGCATCGCCGTGCAGTGCCAGGACGCCGAGGCCTACCGCTATGCCCCCGCGGACTCCGGCATGCGTGAACGCATCGACCGACTGGCCGACTTGTACGCGACCCATCTCGTCGAAGTCACCCACCTGATCCACTCTTCACTCGACCGCAAGGCCCAGCAGTTTGCGGATGCTTTCAAATGGCGGAAGGATTCCTGATGGCCATTACCATCTATTCGTTGTGTACACTGACGTCGCTGGCATGCGCGTGGCTGCTGCTGGGCAGCTATCGCCGCACCGGACACCGGCTGTTGTTCTGGAGCGGCGCGTCGTTCGTGGCGCTGACCGTGAACAACGTGTTCCTCATGCTGGACAAGGTCGTGTTCCCCGATTACTACCTGCTGCCCGTGCGCCAGGTGTCGGCCCTCGTGGCCATGCTCCTGCTGCTGTACGGCCTCATCTACGAGAAGGAATGACATGAGCGACCTGATCGCCGGCGCCATCGCCATGGCTTCCTTCGTCATCGCGTTGTTCTTCCTGCGCTTCTGGCGCAGCTCGCGCGACCGCTTTTTCCTGTACTTCGCCCTGTCGTTCGGCATCGAGGGCGTGCACCGCATCGTGTCCGCGCTGACGTTCGACGAGTCCGAGGACACGCCCCTGCACTACCTCGTGCGCCTGCTGGCGTATGGCCTGATCCTGTGGGCGATCCTGGAAAAGAACCTGCCCGCGCGACGCTCCCGCTCGAAGTAGCGTGCGCCTCGCCCTCCCTCCCGTGCGCCATAATCGGCCACCACACCACTATCGGGAGGACACCATGGCAGGACAGGACAACAGCGGGGAAAAGCGCAAGGACAACGCCCAACGCGCCGATCCGGGCCAGCAGCAACGCGCCGAAAACCGGTCCGAATCGCTATTGCCGGGCGACGATGCGGAGGACGGCCGCTACGACGTGGCCGAGGAAGTGAACCTCGACCAGCAGTCGGACCAGTTGCGCCGCGTCGGCAAGGCGCCGAAGGACATCCCCAAGCCGTAATCCCTAAGCGGTAATCGCTAAGCGGTAATTCCCATCCGCAGGCCCTCGATCGTGTGGGCCTGCTCGATGTTTTCCAGCGCGGGCACGATCCTGCAACGCAGATGGTCGCGCACGGTGGCCGGCAACGCATCCCAGTAGGCCTGCGTCACTTGCAGATCGTGCTTGTCGGCGTTGCGGCCGTCCGGCGCGTCCACGCCCAGCACGAGCACGGGACGCGACAGCTGGCTGCGGTTCGCCGTGCCGCGGTGGATCGTCAGGGCCGAGCGGGCCGAGATGTCCCCGACTTTCGGCAGCTTGCGCTGGGCGCGCGCCTCGTAGCGCGGGTACAGCGACTTGTCCGGGAACATCAGGTCGCCGCCGGCGAGGTCGTCCCACTGCGTGCCCGGCGCGATCTCGAACGGTCCGATCTCCTCCGTCACGTCGACCGTCGTCAGGTTGAAGGCGAGCGAATTCAGGCGGCGTCCGACCAGCGTCTCGGGCGGCGATGGGAAGTCGCGGTGCCACGGCTGGTGCATGGCGCCCGGGAACGGGATGTCGAAGCCCACCTCGACGATCTTGTACTCCGGCCCGAGCACGGCCCGGCACACCGCGACGACCCAGGGGTGCGTCGCCAGTTCGACGAAGCCGCGCAGCCGTTCCGGGTGCACCTCGACGTAGTAGCGGCACGGGCCGCGCTCCAGGGCGCCCTTTGGACGCGCGCGCGCCTCGGCGAACAGGGTTTCGATGTCTTCCTTCAGTTGCGCCACCCATTCGGCGCTGAAGGCGCCCTTGCAGGCGATGATGCCGTCGCCGTACAGGCCGCCCATGATGGCGCCCACGTCGTAGCCGGCGCTCTCGTTCGATGCTTGCATGCTGTTCTCCTCGCTGAACCGCGGGCGGTCGTGCCGTTGTGCCCGCGCGGCCATCCTACCGGCGATCGGCGCGGCATGGCGCCCGGCTGTCCATCCTGTTGACAGCCGGCCGCTCAACTCCTACAGTCGCAACACGATGAATTCCAACACTAGCTTGAGCGGTGCGAGCGGCCGGACGGAGGGACGCGTGCTGTTCCTGTGCGACCGTCCCGTCTCCGACCCGGCCATCGGCACCGTCGCCGCCGAGATGGGTTACGACCTCGTGCGCGCCCGCACGCTGGACGAGGCGCTGGCACACGCCGGCCACGGCGACGACCTGCGGGGCTTTGCGCTCGTCCTGGCCGGCTATTCGGGCAACGTCGACGCCCTGTTCGACAGCGTGCGCCGCCTGCGCGCCGCCCTGCCGGAGGCGCCCGTCATCGCCCACGGCATCCCCGACTCACCGCCGTTCACACTCGAATCGCTGTACGACGCCGGCGCGCTCGCCGTGCTGCACGATCCGGTCTCCATCCCGATTCTGAAGGCCAAGGCCCGCTTCTTCCTGGAAGCGTACGCCACTGCGGCCGAACGGCGCCGGGCGGAAGCCGCGCTGCGGGACACCCGCGAACGCCTCGAATCCATCATCGCCGCCGCCGAAGTGGCCGTGTGGTCGCTGGACATCGCCACGGGCCGCGTCCGGGCCGATGCGCGCATGATCGAGATGTTCGGCCTGCGCCCGGAGGACGGCGAAGGCGCCGACGTGGCCTCGTATTTCGCCGCGATCCACCCGGACGACGTGCCGCCCACGCAGGTCCTGCTCGGCCGGGCCATGGAGACGGGGGCGCCGTACGACGCCACGTTCCGCGTCCGTACGCCGGACGGTGCGTGGCGCTGGGTGCTGGCGCGCGGCCACCTGGACCGCAGCGCGGGCACGCGCGGCATGATGCGCGGCGTCGTGATCGACGCGTCGCTGCAGAAGGAGGCCGAAGAGCGGCTGCAGGCGAGCGAGGAGCGCTACCGCACGCTGTTCGACGCGATCGACGAAGGGGTGTGCGTCATCGAGATGCTGTACGACGATGCGGGCATTCCGAACGACTACCGCTTCCTCGAGGTGAATCCGGCGTTCGTCAAGGCCACGGGCCTGGCCCATGCCGTCGGGCGCACGATGCGCTCGCTCGCGCCGCAGCACGAAGCCCACTGGTTCGAGACCTATGGCCGCGTCGCCGCGACGGGCGAGCCGGTGCATTTCGTCGACGAGGCGGCCCAGCTCGGGCGCTGGTACGACGTGTACGCGGCGCGTGTGGGTCCGGCCGGCAGCCGCAAGGTCGTCATCCTGTTCACCGACATCACGGAACGCCGCCGCAACGAAGTGGAGCTGCGCCGCCTCGCCGACGACCTGGCCGAGCAGGACCGCCGCAAGACCGAATTCCTCGCGACCCTCGCCCATGAACTGCGCAATCCGCTGGCACCGATCCGCAGCGGGATGCAGCTGATGCGGCGTGCCCGCTCCGACCCGGCCGCCATCGCGCGCGTGCAGGACATCATGGACCGCCAGCTCGACCACCTCGTGCACCTCGTCGACGACCTGCTGGACGTGGCCCGCATCACGCGCGGCCAGGTCGACCTGAAGCCGGCGCTCGTCCCGCTCGCGGACGTGCTGAACGCGGCCGTCGAGACGAGCCTGCCGCTGATCGAGACGTCGCGCCACAAACTCGACGTGCGGCTGCCCGCCGAGCCACTGATGCTGCACGCGGACGCGACCCGCATCACGCAGGTCGTCAGCAACCTCCTGAACAACGCGGCGAAATATACCCCGCGCGGCGGCCACATCGTGCTCGCGGCGGAGCGCGACGGGGAGCAGGCGCTGATCGCCGTGTCCGACAACGGCATCGGCATCCCGCCCGACTCGCTCGGCGAAGTCTTCCGCATGTTTACGCAAATCCCGAACGCAACCCGGCACATGCCGGGAGGGCTCGGGATCGGCCTGTCGCTCGTGAAAAGCCTCGTCGAACTGCACGGCGGGACGATCCAGGCGGCCAGCGCCGGCATCGGCACGGGCAGCGTCTTTACCGTGCGCCTGCCGCTTGCCGACCAGGGCGCGGACCAGGCGGCGCCCGGCGCGCCGGGCCAGGATGCGGCCGCGATTCCGGCGCTGCGCCTCCTCATCGTGGACGACAACCGCGACGCCGCCGACACGCTCGCCGCGCTGCTGTCCGTGATGGGCCACGACGTCGTGGTGGCGCACGACGGCCACCAGGCCCTGCGCATGCTGGACGGCCTGGCGCCGCACGCGGTGTTCCTCGACATCGGCATGCCCGGCCTGTCCGGCTACGACGTGGCCCAGGCCGTGCGCCGCGAGGCGCGCCACGACGGCGTCATGCTCGTCGCGCTCACCGGCTGGGGCGGCGCCGACGACCGCGCCCGCACGGCGCAGGCCGGGTTCGACGCGCATCTCACGAAACCGGCGACGGTGACCGCCATCGAGGCCGTGCTGCGCGACGTGGAGTCCCGCCGGACGCCTTCACCAGCCGATCGCTAGCAGCTTCGCGGCCATGCGCGGCCAGCACAGTGCCGCCACCTCGTCGCGCGTGGCCCAGCGGAAGGCATCCATCTCCGGCGTCGGCCTGCCCGTTACGTGATGCGGGAACATGCTGGTGCACGTCAGGTGCGCCAGGTCCGGCAGCGTCTCCCCCACGTCCACGCGGAACAGGTGCAGCACCTTGTCGCGCCGGTAGTCGAAGCGGCCCAGCTCGCGGAACGCGTCGGCCGGGAATGCGAGGCCCGTCTCTTCGAACAGCTCGCGCATGGCCGCGGCCAGCAGCGTTTCGCCCGGGTCCTGCAGGCCTTTCGGGATGTCCCAGCGCGGCGTGTGCGTGACGTGACCGATCAGCAGCCGGCCGCCGGCGTCCACGACGAGGGTGCCGCAGGAGACGTCGACGGGCTTCATGGCAGCGTGCGCGCGGCGGCGGCCAGCGCCTGTTCCAGCGCCTCCAGGCTCACGGGTTTCGTCAGGTGCTGGTCGAAGCCCGCCTCGTGCGACTGCTGCTGGTCGCTCTGCGCGCCCCAGCCCGTCAATGCGATGAGGACGATCTGGCGTACGCCCTGGTTGCGCCGGATCGCGCGCGCCACTTCGTAACCGCTCATGCCGGGCAGGCCGATGTCGAGCAGCACGAGGTCCGGCTGCACCTCGAGCGCCAGGTCGAGGCCTGCGGGGCCGTCGCGCGCGACCCAGGTCGTGTGGCCGAGCGCCTCGAGCAGTGCGACGAGGCTGTCGGCGGCATCCGCGTTGTCGTCCACCACCAGCACGCGCAATGGCGACGGCGGCCGGACGTGTGTGGCCTCGTCGGCGCCGGCGCTGCGCGCGTGCGGCGAACCGGGACGCAGCGGCAGGCGCACGGTGAACGTGCTGCCGTGGCCACGTCCGGCGGAAAACGCGTTCACGCGCCCGCCGTGCAGCTCGACGAGGCGGCGCACGAGCGACAGCCCGATCCCGAGGCCGCCCTGGGCCCGATCGAGGCTGCCGCGCACTTGGGTGAACATCTCGAACACGGAGCCTATCGCGTCCGGCGGGATGCCGATGCCGCTGTCCGACACGGCCACGACGGCGTGACCGTCCTCGCGCCAGGCCGACAGCGTGACGCGGCCGCCCGCCGGCGTGTACTTGGCGGCGTTGTTCAGCAGGTTCGCCAGCACCTGCACCATGCGCGTGACGTCCGCTTCGAGCGGCAGGGGTTCCTCCGGCAGGTCGACGTCCAGGCGGTGCCCGTGCGACTCGATCAGCGCGGCGCTCGTCTCCACGGCCGTCTGCGCGATCACCTTCAGGTCCACGGGTTCCCGTTTCAGCTCGATCTTGCCGCGCGTGATGCGGGCGATGTCCAGCAGGTCGTCGACGAGGTGGATCAGGTGGCCCAGCTGGCGGTCCATCATCGCGTGCACGCGCGCCTGGGCATCCGGGTCGCGCGGTGTCATGCGCAGCAGGTCGAGCCCGGTGCGGATCGGCGCGAGCGGGTTGCGCAGTTCGTGCGCGAGCGTGGCGAGGAATTCGCTCTTGCGGTGATCCGCCTCCGACAGGTCGGCGGCCACGCGGCGCAGGTCTTCCTCGGCGCGCTTTTGCGCCGTGATGTCGCGCGTGATGGTCGCGAGGCCGATGTTGTTGCCGTCCGCATCGCGCACGGCGAAGCCCTTGAAGTACACGGGCATGGGCGGTGCGCCGCCGGGCTGCGCGAGGCGCAGTTCTCCCTCCCACTCGGCCGCGCCGATCGTCAGCGCGGCCAAGACATGGTCGCGCAGGAACGGGCGGTCTTCGCGGGGAAGAAGTCGATCATGCGCCAGGCGGCGATGTTCGTGCGGTCGTCCAGGCCGGCCATGCGCCGGCCCGCCGGGTTCAGGTAGATGCCGCCGGCGTCCGGCGTGAAGATGCCGATGAAGTCGGACGACTGTTCGGCCACGGCGGCCAGGCGGCGGATGCCTTCCTCGGCGCGGCGGCGGTCGGTCTCGTCGCGGAAGTACAGCGCAAGTCCACCCGAGTCCTGGCCGGTCGCCCCCATCGGAAACGAATTGATTTCGAACCAGCGGCCCTGCGCGTCGTCGAACGCTTCGATGCGGGTGCGGGTGCGTTCCAGCGCAGTGCGCCGCAGCGCCCTCTCCTGCGGGCTGCCTTGCAGGTGCTCGAACAGGTCCCAGAACTGCGCGCCCACCAGTTCCTCGCGCGGCCGCCGCGTCACGGCTTCCGCCGCACCGTTCGCGTACGTGATGCGCCAGGCGGGGTCGAGCGCGATGAAACCTTCGCTCATGCTTTCGAGGATCGCGCGCGAGCGGTGTTCCGCGGCCTGCCGCTCGGCCGCCTCGTGGCGCTGGCCGATCACGAGCGACGCGGTATTCGCCAGCAGCGCGAGTGCCGCCTCTTCCTGCGGATTCGGCAGGCGCCGTTCGCGGTAGTACAGGGTGAATGTGCCGAGCACGGCGCCGGACGGGGCCAGGATCGGCAGCGCACGCGCCGCGCGCAGTCCGTGCGCCCGTGCGAGCAGCACGTGCTGCTGCCACAGCGGGTCGGCGGCGATATCGGCGCAGACGATCGGCTCGCCCTGCCACGCGGCGCTGCCGGCGGCGCCGGCCACGGGGCCCACGGGCACCGCGTCGATCGCGCGTTGGAATTCCATGGCGAGCGACGGCGCCGCCGCGTGCTGCAGGCGCCCGCCCGGCGCCATCAACTGCACGGATGCCAGGCCGGCGCCGCCCGTGTATTCCTCGGCGGTGCGCGCCAGCACGTCCAGCACGTCGCCCAGCGGCGCGTCGGTGACGGCCAGTTCCAGCGCGCCGCGCTGGCCGATGGCGAGCAGGTTCGCGCGCGTGCGCTCGGTGACGTCGACGCCGTGCAGCAGCACGCCGGAGATGCTGCCGTCGGGCTCGCGCAGCGCCATGCACACGAAGTCGAGGAAGTGTTCTTCCAGGCCCGTGTGCGGGTCGCCGTCGCCGTCCGCGGCAGGGGCCAGCAGCAGCCGCACGTTATGGCCCTCGACCGCTTCGCCGCTTGCGAAGACGCGGTCCAGCACGTCGATGAACCCCTGTCCGGCGAGCTCGGAGAGCGCCGCGCGCACGGGGCGCCAGGCGAGCTTGCGGCCGCCGGCCAGTTCCAGGAAGCGCTGGTTGGCCATCTCGATCACGTGGTCCGGGCCGCTCATCACGCACATGATCGCGGGAGCGCGGTGGAAGATGTCGCGCATGCGCTCGCTGGCGGCCTGCAGTTCGCGCAGCAGCCGTTCGCGCTCGGCGTCGGCCTGGCGCCGGCTGTCGTCGAGTTTCTGTTCGCTCTCGGCCAGCCGTTCGGCGGCCAGCTTTTCGGCGGTCGCGTCGCGGATGATCTTGGCAAAGCCGACGTGGACGCCCGCTTCGTCGCGCAACGGCACCATGACCCCGTCGGCGTAGAACAGCATGCCGTCGCGGCGCACATGCCAGCGGCGGTCCTCGGCCCGGCCCTGTTCGAGCGCGCGCCGGGCTTCCAGTTCGGGCTGGCCGTTCGCCAGGTCTTCCGGCGTGAACAACAGGTCGGCGCCGCGCCCGCGCACGTCGTCGGGGGACCAGCCCGTGATCGCGGCGGCGCCCCCTTCCCATTCTGTCACGACGCGGTCGACGTCCGTGCCGATGAAGGCATAGTCGCGGATGTTGTCGAGGATGAGGCGCAGGCGCGCGTCGCGTGAGCGCAGCTGGGCGCGGTGGCGCTCTTCCTCGATACGGGCCAGTTCCGCGTTCTTGCGGTACAGGTCGATGAACACCGCGACCTTGGCCCGCAGGACGATCGGATTCAACGGTTTGGTGAGGTAATCGACCGCGCCCAGCGCGTACGCGCGTTCGAGGGGGAATTCGTCGGCGTCGCCGGCAGTGAGGAAGATGATGGGCAGACTGTGCGTTCGCGGGTGTTCGCGGATCAGCTGCGCCAGCTCGAACCCGTTCATCGTCGGCATGCGCACGTCCAGCAGCACGACGGCGAAATCGTGGGCGAGCACTTCGCGCAGCGCCGCCTCGCCCGATGTCACGGACACGAGCGTCTGGCCCAGGTCCGCCAGGATGGCCTCCAGCACCGCCAGGTTGGCCGGCTGGTCGTCGACGAGCAGGATCTTGGTGGTCTGGTCGGAGGCCATCAGTGTCAGGCGATGTATTGATGCAAATAAGGCAATGTATGCCGCGCCCTTCCGAAAGTCAATTGTGCGCGGCCGGATCCCGCACGCCCGCACACTGGCGGCTGGCTTTCGTTTTTATTGAATCATGTCGATGACGTTTCCCTTCCTGTCCCGATCCGGACATTTCTCCTTTCTCAACAATGCTTTCGATGACTGGGCCCTGGCCCTTGCCGTGACGGCCGGCAGTGCCGTCGCGATGATGTTCCTGCGCGCCTTCGTGCTGCGGCGCATGGAAGCGTTGTCGCGGCGGACGGAAACCCGGCTGGACGACTTCGTCACGGCGATGCTGTCGAAGACGTATCTGCTGTTCATCCTCGTGTTCGCGCTGTATTTCGGCAGCACCTTTCTCGAACTGACGGCCAAGCAGGACAAGTTCGTCACCCGCATCGCGATCGCGTCGCTGCTGCTGCAGGCGGCGATCTGGGGCGACACGGGCCTGCGTGCGTGGCGCGACCGGTTCAGCATCGGCCCGGTCGACGGCGAGCGGCGCGCGTCGAGCAGCGTGCTGTGTTTCATTTCGCGGTTGCTGCTGTGGGTGGTCGTCACTTTGATGATCCTCGATAATTTCGGGATCAACATCACGACCCTCGTCGCGAGCCTGGGGATCGGCGGCGTGGCCGTCGCGCTCGCCACGCAGAACATCCTGGGCGACCTGTTCGCCTCGCTGTCGATCATGCTGGACAAGCCGTTCGAGGTCGGCGACTTCATCATCGTGGGCGACGTGCTCGGATCGGTGGAACACATCGGCCTCAAGACGACGCGCGTGCGGGGCCTCGGCGGCGAGCAGGTCGTGTTTTCCAACGGCGAGCTGCTGAAGAGCCGCATCCACAACCACAAGCGCATGCAGACGCGGCGCGTGGCGTTCGTGCTGCGCGTCGCGTACGGCACGCCGGAAGACCAGCTGTCCCGCATCCCGCAGATCATTCGCGAGATCGTCACGAGCAAGCAGAACGTCGATTTCGAGCGTGCGCACTTTTTCAGCTGGGGCCAGTGGTCGCTCGACTTCGAGGTCGTGTACCACTTCCGCAGCCCGGACTACATCCTTCACATGGATGCCCAGCAGGCCATTTTCCTGGAGATCTACCGCCGCTTCCAGCAGGAAGGCATCGAGTTCGCGCACCCGCTGTCGATCGTGCGGCTGGACGACCCGAAGCTCGCGGAATCCTTCCTGCGCCGTGGCGACACGCCGCCGCCCGGGCCGTCCGTCCACTGAACTGTTGCACCAAAATGGACAGACTCATCCTACAAGCCAGCCATAAGTAGTCCTATTCACCATGCATAAGTTCGCCGTTACCATGGACTCACCTCTTCCCGATCGGGAGTCTGCAGACGCTGATCCGGCAGAGGAAGTGCAAACGCGCTTTCACCAACTTCAAGGAGAACGATCATGGCATCGAACAACCAACAAGGCGGTAACAAAGGCAACAACCAGAGCGGCGATACCAGCAACCGCGGCTTCGCGTCGATGGACCCGCAAAAGCAGCGCGAAATCGCATCGGAAGGTGGCCGCGCCGCCCACGCTTCGGGCAATGCCCACGAGTTCACCTCGGAAGAAGCACGCCGTGCCGGCTCGATGAGCCACAAGAACGACGGCAACAACCAGAGCGGCAATGGTGGTAACCAGCAGAGCGGAAACAGCACCCGCGGCGGCACGCCGGAGCAGCACGCCAAGGCCGGCTCGCAGAGCCACAAGAATGACAACAAGCGTTAAACACTGAGCGCTTGTCGATCATCGAACCGCTGGCTTCGGCCGGCGGTTTTTGCGTTTACGTGACGCGTCCGGAAAACCGGCTTGCATTCGTCCGCATCCAATTGTGCGGGGTAAAACGACCGAACGGTGATATATTTTTGGCACTATATTTCACATTCCTATCGTGTAGTAACTGCAAGTCACGCCAGCAGGACATACGGGGCAACCACCACAAATATCTTTCACACAGGAAACGCGAATGAAAAAAAATATTGCCATTGTCGGTGCTGGGTTTTCGGGAGCTGTCATCGCCAACCAGTTGGCCCATGCGGGCTACAACGTGGAGATCTTCGAATCGCGCGATCACATCGCGGGCAACTGCCATTCGGAGCGCGACAGCGAAACCGGCGTCATGGTCCACGTGTATGGACCGCACATTTTTCACACCGATAACGAACGGGCGTGGGAATTCGTCAACCGTTATGCCGAATTCATGCCCTACGTGAACCGCGTGAAGGCGATCACGAACAACCGCGTGTTCACCTTGCCGATCAACCTGCTGACGATCAACCAGTTCTTCGGCAAGACCTTCCGCCCCGCCGAGGCCCAGGCATTCATCCAGTCGCTGGGCGACAAGTCGATCGAGAACCCGCAGACGTTCGAGGAACAGGCGCTGCGCTTCGTGGGGCGCGAACTGTACGAAGCCTTCTTCAAGACGTACACGATGAAGCAGTGGGGCCTGCACCCGAGCGAGCTGCCGGCCAGCATCCTGAAACGCCTGCCCGTGCGCTTCAATTACGACGACAATTATTTCAACCACAAATACCAGGGCATGCCGAAGGACGGCTACACGGCGCTCGTGGAAAACATCCTCAAGGAAGCGCCCGGCATCACCGTGCACCTGGGCACCCGCTTCGATCCGGCGTCGAAGGCGGATTACGACCACGTGTTCTACAGCGGCCCGATCGACGCCTGGTTCAAGCACGTCGAAGGTCGCCTGCCCTATCGCACGCTGGATTTCGAAGTCTTCCGCGACACCGGCGACTACCAGGGCAACGCCGTCGTCAATTATTGCGACGACTCGCAAACCTATACCCGCATCACGGAACACAAGCACTTCTCGCCGTGGGAACAGCACGAGAAAACGCTCTGCTACATGGAATACAGCCGCCAGTGCGAGGAAAACGATACGCCGTACTACCCGATCCGCCAGGCGCGCGAAAAGGCGCAGCTGGAAAAATACGTGAACCTGGCACGCAACGAGGACAACGTCACGTTCGTCGGCCGCCTCGGTACGTATCGCTACCTCGACATGGACGTGACCATCCACGAAGCGCTGCTCACGTCGGACAAGTTCCTCGAGGCCGCCCGCGAAAACGTGCGCATGCCCGCCTTCGCGATCGACCCGCTGGCCTGATCAACGGGCCTCGATGACCACCACCGCGCCGCCCGCCGCCGCCAGTTCCAGGGCCAGGGCGTCGCGCGGCGTCACGTCCACCTCGCGCAGCCTGACGTTGTTCGGCGTGGCGCCGTCTTCCCAGATCGTGGCCTTGTAGCGTCCGGCCGGCAGGAAGTCCAGCTTCACCCGCTTCGTCGTCGTCGACTCGTCCGCCGACATCGCGCCCAGGTACCATGTGGTGCCCTGGCGGCGTGCGAGCACGATATCCTTGCCCGGTTCGCCGGACACGAAGCGTGTCTCATCCCAGGCCGTCGGCACCTTGCGGATGAAATCGAAGCCTTCGGCGTCGCGGTAGACATCCGGATCGTCCGACACCATCTGCAGCGGGCTGTCGTACACGACGTACTTCGCCAACTCCTGGCCGCGGGTGTTCTGGACGAACGGCAGCTCGGCGCGCACCTGGAACGTCGCGGGCGCGACATTGCGGAAGCCGCCCGGCGTGTAGTCGATCGGGCCCGCGAGCATGCGCGTGTACGGCAGCATCAGGTTGTGTGCTGGCGTGACGATCGTTTTCATCTTGTCCCATTCCGCACCCATCACCCCTTCCTGCGTGATGAAGTTCGGATACGTGCGCTGCAGCCCGGCCGGGACGTACGCGCCGTGCAGGTCCAGCAGCAGGTGGCGCTGCGCCGTGCCGGCCGCGACGCGGTGGTAGAAGTCGACGACTTCCTGGTCGTCGCGGTTCATGAAGTCGATCTTGACGCCCTTGATGCCCCAGCGCGCATAGGTGTCGAGCACCTCGTCCATGCGCTGCCTCACGTGATCCCAGTGCGCCCACAGGATCAGGCCGACGCCCTTGTCGGCCGCGTACTGGACCAGCGCGGGCATGTCGATGCCGTCGGCGGCGCGGGTGATGTCCGTCGTCGGCAACGCGTCGCAGCAACCGCCGCTGCCGGACGCCCAGCCGGCGTCGATCAGGTAGTACGGAAAGCCGGATGCGGCCGCGAAGTCGATGAAGCGGCGGTAGGCAGCCATGTCCGGCTTCATGCCCACGAGCGGGCCGGACCACCAGTCCCACGCGGCCTTGCCGGGCTTGACCCAGCTGAAATCGCCTTGCGGGGCCGGGTTCAGGTTGCCGACCAGGTGGGACGCGATCAGGTCGCCCGTCCGGTTGCCCAGCATGACCACGCGCCAGGACGTCCGCAGCCCGCCTTTCGATTCGTACGCGGACGCGCCGGACAGGCGCACGCGCAACCCGCCGCCTTCGCGCCACAGCGACGCACCCGTATAACCTTCCAGGTGCGACTGCGTGATCGCGTACGCGGTGCGGCCCGACGGGGTCGTGCAGACGACGGGGACGTCGTAGCCCTGCTTTTCGCCCAACTGGGACACCTTCTGGCGCGCGAACGCCACTTCGTGCGCGCCGTCGAACGGCGAGATCAGGCAGTCCGGGTCCCCGGCCGGCACGAACGCCGTTTTTTCGCCGCGCAGGCGCACCGGTGCGCTGCCGTCCATGCGGTAGCGGAAGGCGACGCCGTCGTCATACGCGCGCACGTCGACCAGCAGGCGGCGCGTGCCGTCCGCGCGGTCGCGGAAGTGGAGCGTCGCGGCGCGGTAATGATCGCGCGCGCTGGACGCTTTCGTCGCCACGAGGGGAATCACCTGGTCCGTCGCCGACTTCGTGACTTTCTCCAGGACGAGCTTGCCAAGGTCCGGCTGGCCGTCGAACTCGAGACCCAGCGGCGACGCGGCGATCACCGTTTCGCCGCCGCGCGTCACGACATAGCTGCCGCCGTCCCGGGCAATCCTGATCGCGGCCCGGCCGTCCGGCGACGTCACCGTGACCTGTCCCGCCGACGCCGCGCACGCGGCCCCGCTCAGGGCGGCCAGCACCGCTGCCGCCATCGTCATCATGCGAGTGTTCATATCAGAATCCGATCTTGAAACTGGAGGCGATGGCCGTCGGCAGGCTGGCCGGCACGTCGATCACGAGTGCGTCGTCCTGCTGCTTCCAGCGCAGCGGTGCGGTGGCGCCCACGAGCGACACCGACTTGACGGGTCGCGTCTCCAGCCCGGCCTTCGTGCCGAGCGACGCGATGCGCACCTGGCCCTTCGGCTCGCCCAAGGTGATGGCGTACAGGGCGCCGCCCTTGGTGGTGAAGCGGATGTCGCTGGCGGTATAGTCGGCGTTTTCCTTGAAGGCGCCGGCTTCGAGTCTGGTCGGGCCTTCGCCGAACGTCTTCCACGGCCGCGTGCCGTAGATGGCGTCGCCGTTGACCTGGATCCACGCTGCCATCTCGTCGAGGAATTTACGGGATTCGGGCGGCAGGCTGCCATCCGGATACTGCACCACGTTGAGGAGCAGGTTGCCGTTCTTGCTGACGATATCGGCCAGCATGTAGACGACGTCCCGGGTCGTCTTGTACTTGTAGCCTTCGCTGTAGAACCAGTCGCCCATCGACGTGTCGGTCTGCCAGGGCAGCGGCTGGATGCCGTTCATGACGCCCCGTTCGACGTCCTGCACGCCGGCCTTGCGGAGGAACTCGCCGGAGCCGATGTCCTTGTGGTTGTACACGGCTTCCAGCTTGCCGTGGGTCTTGATGTTCTGGTTGTAGAAATTGGCGACGAGGGTCCTGCCGGTCTCGCCGAACGGGATCCCGCCATCGCTGTACAGCAGGTCAGGCTTGTAGCGTGTCACGAGGTCCGTCACGCGGTTGAACCATTCCTGGTGATACGCGGCGTTCTTCGTGTACCACTTCTGGCCGCCGCCAAACAGCTCGTCGTGCTTCGGGTGGTACAGGTCCGCGTACTGCGGGTCGGCGCCGTCATACGGCTCGCCGAGCGCCGGGAACACCTCGTCGTGCCCGTGGCTCGTGCCGAACCAGCCGTAGCTCGCGCCGAGGTGCTCGGACACGCCGAAGCGCAGGCCCGCCTTGACCGCCGCCTTCTGCCAGTCGCCGACGATGTCGCGGTGCGGTCCCATCTTGACGGCGTTCCAGCGGTGGTACTTCGAATCCCACAGGTCGAAATTGTCGTGGTGGACGCCCATGCTGACGAAGTATTTCGCGCCCGCCCTGGCGTACAGGGCCATCAGCGCGTCCGGCTCGAACTTCTCGGCCTTCCACAACGGGATGATGTCCTTGTAGCCGTGTTTGGACGGGTGGCCGTACGTCTTGAGGTGGTGCTCGTACTGCGGCGTGCCGTAGATGTACATATTGCGCGCGTACCAGTCGCCCGCACGCGGCACGGCCTGCGGTCCCCAATGGGACCAGATGCCGAATTTGGCGTCGCGGAACCAGTCCGGGGTCCGGTATTTGTCCAGCGTGGCCGGATCGGCGGCGAACGGGCCCGCGACGTGCGTCAGCTTGACGGGCGTGTCGGCTGCGGGTGCCAGCGGGCTGGCGAACAGGCCGCACAGGATGAGGGTGGAAAGTAGCGGTCGGCGCAACATCGGGTCTCCGTGGTTTTTAATCTATAACGTACAGACCGGATTATAGATGCACCCATGGAATCCCCGCAACAGCTTATTATTTCCGCGAAACGATGTAGGTCTCCCCTCCTTCCAGCGGCAGTTCGTAGCGGTGCTCGCCCGTCTTGCGGATCGTCCCGCCATCGCTGCGCGGTGTGGTCGCACTGGTGAACCGCAGCACGCCCTGCCCGGCGACGCCGGTCACCCGGATCGTCTTCGCGTCCGCATACACGGCGATGTCCCCGTGCGGCGTCGGTACCTTCCCGTCGATCCATTTCAGGCCGCCCAAGTCCGGCTCGACGACATAGGCCGCGTAACCGGGCTGCGTCGGTTTCACGCCCAGGTAGTATTTACCCAGTAGGTAGAGCGGACTCGCGCCCCAGGCATGGCACAGGCTCATGCCGAACGGCTTGCCGTACATCGCCCAGCGCGCGGCGCCCTCCACCTTCGGGTCGTACTGCTCCCAGAAGCAGGTGGCGCCCGCGCGCAGCATGCCGCCCCAGTAATCCTTGATCTGGCCCCTGACGTAGCGCTGCTGCCCGCTTTCCGCCAGCGCGGCCAGTTCGTAGAAGCGCATGTAGGGCGTCGTGATCTTCGGCACCGTCTCGCTCGTGAGCACGTTGCGGCGGACGCTCGCCGCCTGTGCGTCGTCGAGATAGCCGAACATCAGCGCGAACATGTTCGGATGGCGCGTGACGAGCGGATTCGTCCTGCCGTCCTTGCGGCCGTGGACGAACAGCTGGCGCCGTGGATCCCAGAAGGCCGCCATGATCTTCGTCTTCAGGTCGGCGGCCAGCTGGCGGTAGGTGGCGGCCCTGGCGTCGTCGTGCGCGAGCGCCGCGCAGTCGGCCATCGCTTCGAGACTCCTTGCGAACAGCAGCTGGATGACGGCCAGTTCGCCTTCCTTCGGCATGTCGGCCCAGTCGACGAACACCCAGTCACCCGGCAAGCCTTCCAGCATGCCGTTCGCGTTGCGGCGCGCGAGCACGAAGTCCATCAACGTGGTCATGCGCGGGTAGACGCTCTTCACGAAGTCGGCATCGCCCGTGTACTGGTAGTAGTCGCGGATCCCGATGAACCAGTACAGCGAGTAATCCAGGATCGTGTTGATGTGCATGTCGACGGGATCCGCGCCGCGCAGCGCCCACGTCGTGCGCTTGACCGTGTCGCTGTCGAAGAACGTGTAGTAGTTCATCAGGTAGGTCTGCACGGCGTCGCCGGACCAGACCCAGTGGTCGCGCTTGACCCCGTCGATGAAGAATTCGCGCGTGTTCAGTTCCAGCGTGCGCTGGGCGACGTCCCAGATCCGGTTCAACTCGTCGTCGGAACTCTTGAACGTGCCGCGGTGCGAAACGGGCGAGTATTCATACAGCAGACCCACGTCGCCGAGGCTCAATCCGGCGTCGAAGCGGATGTTCACGTAGCGCATGGCGCGCGAGATGGGCGCGACGAAGTCGCCATGGTGGTCGGCGAGCGTGAAGCGGTCGAGGGTTTCCGCGCCCTGTTCGGACAGCGCTTCCTCCTTCGATTCGCCGTAGTACAGGGTCACCTTGCCGCTGCCCGAGACGTTTTTCAGCTTGACGAAGCCCGTCGTCTCGCGGCCGAAGTCCACGAGGACGGCGCCGTCCCAGCGCGTGAGCGCGACGGCCGGGATCTCCCGGGTCGGCAGGCGGTAGCGCGATGGCGGCGTGTCCGGCGCGGTCAGGTTCCAGTGCGCGGCACTGGCGGTGGGTGCACCAGGACGCGGGCCGACCGACCAGGATGCGTCGGAGCGGATCGTCCTGCCCTGCACGAAGACGGCCGGCGGCGAGGCCGCATTGTAGACCTGGAGGTTGAGCGTGTGTTTGCCGGCGGGGATGCGGACATGGCGCTGGTCGCCATGCACGAACTGGCCGTCGATGGCGATGTTGTAGATGCCTTCGACGGCGATGTCGACGTCTTCCGGCGCGGCCAGGTCGACCTGCCGAATGAAGTTCACCTGCGGCTGGTGGTTGTACAGCCGCCAGAACGGCGGCCACGCGACGTCGCGCTCGACGCGCTGCACCTGCATGCGGTTGGAGAGCCAGATCTCGAAATCGCCCGGCGACCAGATCCAGGTCGCCGTGCCCTGTGCTCCCGCCAGGCCGCACGCGAGCGACAACAGGAGACCGATGAAGCGTGAATGAATTCGCATGCGCGAATTGTATTCACGAACCTCACCGGTCTTGGGCGCTTGCGCGAATTAATCGCCCGGTTGAGCGATTTCCGCGTGACGCATCACGCGAATAAAATGCGTCAACCAGCGGCCTTCGCCATCCCGTCCTTCGGCGTCATGCGCGCAGCGAGTGCGGCGATCGGCAGCGGATTGACGTTCTCGGCGTTGACGACGTCGTCGAAGTCCTGCTCTTCCGCCTGGGCGAGGAAGCGCTGGGCCTTGTTGCTCGGGGCGGTCGTCTGGATCAGGTGGTGCATGCTGGCGGCCGTCTTGTCCCACGACGTGTTGGCGACGATGGCGCGCATGCGTTCCTTCAGCGCGGCCTGTTGCTCGTCGTTCATGGCCAGCATGCGTTCGCAGGCGGCGATGAATTTCTCCGGCGTGTCGGCGATCGCGACGACGTCGCCGTACGGCACCTTCACGTCCGTGATCGGGGTGCTGACGGACGGCAGTTCGGCCGCCATGTATTCCAGCACCTTGGTCGGGCTGATGAACTTGGTCGACTCGTTCAGCGCGAACGGCAGCAGGCAGACGTCCCAGCCGGCCAGGAATTGCGGCAGCTGCTCGTACGTGCGCTGGCCCATGTAGTGGATGTTGTTCGCGCGCGGCAGATTGGCCGGGTCGATCTTCACGACCGGGCCCACCAGCACGATCTGCCAGTCCGGACGGGCTTCCGCGACCTGGCGGATCAGGTCCGTGTCGAAGCGCTCGTCGATGACGCCGTAGAAGCCCAGGCGCGGACGCGCAACATGGGCCTGCTCCGGGTGGCTGTAATCGCGGTCCAGCGCCTTCTGGAAGTGCTTCGCGTCGACGCTGCTGGAGAAGCAGTGCGCGTTTGCATGGCGATCGCGCTTGGACTGGTACAGGCTCGGGCCGCCGGTGAAGCACAGGTCGGCGATGTTCAGCAGTGCGTTCTCGCGCTGCAGCAGCTGTTTCGGCGCGTTCTTGAAAGCGGCCAGTTCGTCCATGCAGTCGTAGACGACGAGTGCGGGATCGAAGCCTTGCAGCAGCGGCAGGGCCATCGGGGTGTAGAACCAGACGACAGGACGCTCGCCTTCCGGGACGAGGTCGGCCAGCAGCGTCTGCAGGGTCGGGATCTGGTCGTCGTGGAAGCCGGGTGCCTGGATGCCGGTATGCGGCTGGCACACCGTGATGTTCGGCGCGACGGCCGTCTTCTTCAGGTGCGCCTTGCCCTCGTCATACACCGGCTCCTCGACAAACAGGATTCGGTAGTGTTCCGCCAGGCGAGTCATGAGGTGCTGGGGGCGCTGAAAGACGAAGTCCCAGCGCAGATGGCAAAACACGATCAGGGTCGGCATGTTGATTTCCTTTCGCCTCGGGGCGTTCTAGTTGATCTGGATTCAGGCCCGGACCCTGATGCGTCGGTGCTCTTGGAAACACCGACAGATCAGGTGCCGGACCAGTGAATCGTATCATGCAAAATTCTTAATATTTTCATTTATGCATTGCAATATTTACATCAGGAAATGACTGGGAGCCCGTACGGTCCGGGTCTCCCTAGGAGAGCTCGGCATAGTGCCCAACGATGTAGGTTCCCTCCTACGCGGACAATGGAAAAAGCACTACGAAATCGCATCATCTGCGCTTGCGTGACGGCGTGTGCAGTGCCGCAAAAACAGCGGTTTTGAGAGAGAAAAGACCGCGCCGGAGGGCGCGGCCGGGGACCGTAAGGCGGCGGTAAGGACGCCTAGGCCGAAAGATAGGGTTCCGCGTCTTCCGGCTCGCCGGCCTCATCGAAGCCGCGTGCCAGCAATACGCCGTCGAGGCCGACCGTGCCGAGTGCGTCGCACAAATCCTCCAGCTCGGCTTCCAGGTGCGCAGCCAGGTCGAGCGGCTTGTCGATGGAGGCGAGCGGCGCACCGCCGTCCAGCGGGTACAGGTTGATGCGCAGCACCGGTTCGCCGTTCGCCTCCAGCGGTGCGACGACGGCCTTGATGCGGTCCGGCGGGCGCTGCTGCTCTTCCAGTTTCTGGTTGACCTCGGCCAGCGTGGCCAGCATCGACAGCTCGGCCACGCCCTGCTCCAGGGCGCCGTAGAACAGGTCCTGGTACAGGAAATTCAGTTCGAGCTCGGCCGGATGACGCGACAGGCAGCGTTGCAGCAGCGGCGACACGCTGCCGGCCCACATGCGGTAGCGCGCCATGCGGCCCTCGAAATAGGCATCCGAGGCCGCCTCGCCGGATGGAATCTTGTAGAACGGATCGTCGACCGGTTTCAGCGCAAAGCCGAGCAGGAAGCGCAGTTCCATCGCATCGTCTTCCGCTTCGTAGTCGCCGCCGACCCACGGGCGCATGCTGGCCTCGATGGCGGGCGTGGCCACGAGCTTGCGCGACCGCATCGCCTGCGCCGCTTCCCGCAGCATCTCCTGCAGCTCGCTGTAGCGGATGCGGTCGACGGCGTCCAGGTCGTACAGGTGGCGCACGAGCACGATGCGGGTGGCGGCGCTGGCGAGGCCGGATTGCCTGAAACTGTCCATCAGGGCTTCGAAATCGGCGTCGTCGCGGAACACGTCTTCCTGCACGAGGCCGCCCGTGCTGTGCACGAACAGCGGGATCATGAAGGCGTCGATTTCGAGCTCCATCTCGTCGTCGCCGCGGACGTGGTACGTGGCGGCTTCTTCTTCCACGCGCTCGCGCAGCAGGCGGCAGCAATCCGGATCCGTGTATTTCGCCACTTCGATGGCGCCGTACAGCACGTCGTCGTGCTTGCGCCGCAGCATGCGCCGCACGAGAACGGCCAGTTCTTCCTGGCGCGCGGTGAGCGTCGCCGCGTCGGGGCCTTCGCGCTCGGTGATATCGAGCGCCAGGTCGACGAGGTTCTGGGCCAGCTCTTCGGGATCCGCTTCCACCGGCTTGGCTGCCTTGGCCGGCTTTGCCGGCTTGGCCGGCTTGGCCGATCCCCGGTTGGGCTGGGCCGACGGGCCCTTGGCCGGGCGCTTGTTGTTGGGCATGGCTGACTTCATCAAAGTTTACAAGCCACCATGGTAACAAATCGGTCGCGCATCGCGAAACCGCGTCAGCGTGCGGGGCGGGTGTCGAGGTGGGTCGTGAAGAATTCCGGCCGCAGCTTGCGGGTGATTTCCAGCACCGGCATGACGTGGTCGAGGTGTTCGCGCATGGCGGCCACGGCGCGCGCCGGGTCACGCGCCTCGATGGCATCGACGACGGCCCGGTGCTCCTCCAGCACCCCGGCCATGCGGCCTTCCAGCGGCAAGGTCAGCTGGCGGTAGCGGTCCATCTGCGTCTTGGCCTGCTGGATGATCGGCCACACGCCCGGATAGCCGGACAGCTCGGCCAGCAGCGCGTGGAAGCGCTCGTCCGTGCGGTGGAACGTGCCGAAGTCGTTGGCGGTGATGGCCGCCTCCTGCTCGGCCAGGATCGCGCGCAGGCGCGCCATGTCCTCCGGTCCCACGCGCGCGGCCGCCTTTTCGATGATCGCCGTCTCCAGCGCGTGGCGCACGAGGTTGGCTTCGTCCAGCGCGTCCAGCGGGATGCGGGCGACGAACGTGCCCGAGCGCGGCACGATCTCGATCAGGCCCTCGTCGGCCAGGCGCTGCACGGCCTCGTGCACGGGAGTGCGGCTCGTGCCGAACTCCTCGGCGATGTCGCGCTCCACGACGCGCGTGCCGGGCAGCATGTCCATCTCGACGATACGCCGGCGCAGGCACAGGTAGACGCGGCGCGACGCACTCAGGCCGCTCTCCGCCTCGGTCACGGGATTGGGTGGGGCTTGGTGGTTCATGGCCGGAAGTGTAGCGAATTCGGCATCGCGTCGCGCGGGATGATCGCGCCGCGGTGGCGGATCACCGTGCCGGCCAGCCGGTGCCCGGCGCGCGCCGCGTCTTCCGGGCCCTTGCCGGACAGGCGCGCGGCCATGTAGGCGGCGCCGAACGAGTCGCCGGCAGCCGTCGTGTCGACCACGTCCTGCACGGGTTCCGGCGCCACCTCGTGCACCGTGCCGTCGTGCCAGACGACGGCCGGATCGCCGCCGCACTTCACGACCACCTCGCCCACGCCCAGTGTTCGTGTGCGCTCGATCGCGTCGCGCGCGTCGCCCGGGCCGTACAGCGCGACCTCGTCGTCCAGCGTCAGGAGCGCGATGTCGGCATGGGCCAGCACGCGGCCATAGACGTCGCGTGCCGTGTCCGCGCTGTCCCACAGGCGCGGCCGGTAGTTGTTGTCGAAGACGACCTTGCCGCCCGCCGCGCGGCAACGGGCCAGGGTCGCGATCAGCAGGTCGCGGTCCGGCGGGGACAGGATCGCGAGGCTGATGCCCGACAGGTACACCATGCGCGCCTCGGTCAGTTGCGCGAGCACGCGCGCCGCGCCCGGCGCCGCCATCCAGTGGCGCGCGGCGGAATCGCGGCGCCAGTAATGGAAGCGGCGCTCGCCGTCGGGGTCGGTCTCGATCATGTAGATGCCCGGCAGGCGGTCCGGCAGGCGCAGCACGCTGGCGGTGGCGATGCCTTCGCGCTCCCACGCCGCCAGCATCTCGGCCGACATGCCGTCCGTGCCCAGGCCCGTTACGTACGCGACGTTCGCCACCGCCGGATCGAGCAAGCGGGCCATGTACACGGCAGTGTTCAGCGTGTCGCCGCCGAAGCGGTAATCCAGCGTGTCCTGCTCGCCGTGCTTCTGCAGTTCGATCATGCATTCGCCGATCGCGTAGACGGTATGTGCGCCCATCGTGTGTCCTTGTTGTGAAGTAGCCCGTAGAGTTTACCGGATGCCGGCGACTGCCGGGGCATCTGTTTTGACGGGCGTGCGCGGACCGCCGTCCCGGACCAGCGTCCACACGACGATCGCCGCCAGCACGTCGAACACGGCCAGCACGACGAACAGCGGGCTGTAGCCCACGTGCGTGACCACGACGCCGAACAGCAGCGTGAACAAGGTCGCGCCCAGGTAGCCGGACATGCCGGCCAGCCCGGTGGCCGTCGCCACTTCGTTCTTGCCGAAGACGTCCGACGTGATCGCGTACAGCGCGCCGGACAGCGTCTGGTGCGCGAAGCCGCCGATACACAGCAGGAAGATCGCGGTATAGGGGCTCGCCACGAGGCCGATGCAGCCCGGGGCGATCATGCACAGGGCGCCGAACACGACGACCCATTTCCGTGACGCGAACAGCGACACATTGAAATGCCGGTGCACGAACGGCGACAAATAGCCGCCCAGCACGCAGCCGATGTCCGCGGCGAGGAACGGCAGCCAGGCGAATACCGCGATCTCCTTCAAGTCCATATGGCGCTCCGTCGCCATGTACAGCGGGATCCACGCATTGAACGTCTGCCAGGCCGGCTCGGACAGGAAGCGCGGGATCGCGATCGACCAGAAATTCCGGTTCCTGACGATCTCGCGCCACGACGCCCGCGCGCCGCCGTCGTGGTGTTTTGCCTCCTGGCCGGACAGGATGTGGTCGCGCTCCGCATCGGACAGCAGTTTCTGGTCGCGCGGGTGCTTGTAGAACACGACCCACAGCAGGGTCCATGCAATGCCCAGCACGCCGACGATGACGAACGCCGACTTCCAGCCCGCGTGCAGGATCGCCCATACGACGAGCGGCGGCGCGCACAGCGCGCCGATCGACGAGCCGATGTTGAACCAGCCGATGGCAACCGACCGTTCCTTCGCGGGGAACCATTCCGTCGTCGCCTTGACGCCGGCCGGTATGCCCGCCGCCTCCGTCAGCCCGAGCAGGCCGCGGAAGAACGCCATGCTCTGCCAGCCGGTTGCCAGCGCGGCGCAGGCGCAGGCCAGCGACCACGCGAACGCGAACACGGCGAAGCCGATCTTCGTGCCGATCGCGTCCAGCACGTACCCGGCGACCGGCTGCATGACGGCGTAGCAGATCTGCCACGCGACGACGATGTACGAATACTCCTTCGTATCGATGTGCAGGTCGGCCATCATGGTCGGCGCCGCGACGGACAGCGTGTTGCGCGCCAGGTAGTTGACGATCAGGCCCAGCGTCACCAGGCCCACCATCCACCAGCGCATACCCTTCATTTTGCTCATGTTGTCTCCTCCGGCGCCATTTTTCAGGCGCGCAAGATCCCGAGCCGCTGGGCGCATGCGCCTGCGGCTTCTTCTTTCGTTGATGGTCGGTGGCTTACGCCAGCAGCGCGCGGATGCCCTGCTGTTCGATGTCGCGCAGGTTCGCAGCCAGCTGCGCCGCGAGGCCCGGGACTGCGTTCAGGTCCCTGCCCCACAGCGCGGTGTGGGCGAGCCAGCCGCGGGCCAGGTCGTCCAGCGTCCATTCGGAGCCAGCCACCTTGTCCCAGCCCGCGCGGAACCACGCCAGGGTCGCCGGATCGTCCGCGAGGTCGATGACGCCGCCGCGGTACAGCACCATGGTCGCGGCCATCGCGAGGACGAGGCGGCGTGGCAGACGGCCGTCGTGCAGTTCGGCGTAGCGCAGCAGTTGCGGCAGCACGCGCGCGGCGAACTTGCTCCAGCTGTTCAGCGCGATCGACGCGAGCCGGTGGTGGATGGCCGGATTGCGGAAGCGGCGCAGCACGTCGGCGGCGAACGCTTCCAGCTCCGCGCGGTCCATTTCCAGCGCCGGAATGATCTCGTCGTCGATGGCGGCACGCAGGAACGCGCCCACCTGCGGATCGTCGACGGCCGGGCCGACGGCTTCCAGCCCCGCCAGCAGCGCGACCGGCACGAGGGTCGTGTGGCCGCCGTTCAGGATGCCGACCTTGCGCTTCTTGTACGGCGTGATGTCGTCGACCAGCTTCACGTTGAGGTCCGCACCTGCCAGCTTCAGCTCTTCGCCGACCGACGCCGGCCCCTGGATCACGAACAGGTAGTAGTATTCCGCCGCGACGAGGAATGGATCCGCGTAGCCGAGTTCCTGTTCGATCTGCGCGGCGTCCGCGGCCGGGTAGCCGGTGACGATGCGGTCGACGAGCGTATTGCAGAACGTGCAGGCGTCGCCGATCCATGCGGCGAAACCGGCCGGCAGGTCCCACAGGCGCGCATAGTGCAGCACGGCGTTCTTCAACGCTTCGCCGTTCCTGTCGATCAGTTCGCACGGCAGCAGGATCAGACCTTTGTCCTGCGCGCCTTGAAATGCCTGGTAGCGCGCGAACAGCAGTTGCGTGAGCTTGGCGGGGAACGTCACCGGCGGCGCGTCGGCCTGGCCGTCCGTGTCGTTGACGACGATGCCCGCCTCCGTCGTGTTGGAGACGATGAAGCGCAGGTCCGGATTGGTCGCCTGCGCCAGGTAGTCGGCATACATCGTGGCCGGATCGATTTCGCGCTGCACGCATTCGACCTTGCGGTACTGCTTGACCGGCAGCCCTGCCTCGTCCAGGCCGCGCACGAGCACGGTGAACAGGCCGTCCTGCACGTCGAGCAGCGGCGTAGCGGAACCGCCGCGCGGGCGCACGACGACGACGCCGGCATTCAAACCGGTGCGCTCGTTCAGCAGGTCGACCTGCCAGTCGAAGAAACCGCGCATGAAGTTGCCCTGCCCGAACTGCAGGATCTTGACGGGCAATGCGAACGGAGTGGTACGACGAAGTTGAGTCATGGGTCTGCCCTTACAGCGAGATATCGCGTTTCCAGAAGATGAAGTCGTATTGCTGCAGCCGGTCGGCCTTGCACTTGTATTGCCCGCCCGCCGTCGCCACGACCATGTCGAACAGGCCTTTCGCCACCTCGGGCAGCGGCTTGCCTTCGATGATCGGACCGCAGTCGTAGTCGATCAGGTCCGACAGCTTCGAGGCCACGCGGCTGTTGCTGGAGATTTTCAGCACGGGCACGATCGGGTTGCCGGTCGGGGTGCCGAGGCCCGTCGAGAACAGCACGACGTTCGCGCCCGACGCCACGATGCCGGTGACGGATTCGACGTCGCCGCCCGGGGTGCACAGCAGCGCGAGGCCCTGTTTATCCGTCTGCTCGCCGTAATCCAGCACGGAGACGATCGGCGACGTACCGCCCTTCTTCGCGGCGCCGGCCGACTTCATCGCATCGGTGATCAGGCCGTCGCGAATATTGCCGGGGCTCGGGTTGTCGGCGAAATGCGTGCCGACCGACAGCGCGCGCTGCTCGAAATCGCGCATCATGCCGAGGAAGCGGCGCTTGTCGTCGTCCTCGACGCAGCGCTCGATCAGCGACGACTCCACGCCGCACAGCTCCGGGAACTCGGCGAGGATCGACGAACCGCCGACCGCCACGACCATATCCGACACATACCCCATCGCCGGGTTCGCGGAGATGCCGGAAAAGCCGTCCGAGCCGCCGCATTTCACGCCGATCTTCAGGTGCGACAGCGGCATCGGCCGGCGCTGCACCTTGTTCGCTTCCTTCAGGTGCGTCAGGGTGTCCTGCAGCACCGCCTTCATCATCTTCTCTTCGCTGTCCCATTGCTGCTGTTCGTAGATCAGCACGGGCTTGTCGAAGTGCGGATTCTGCTTCGCGAGCGCATCCTTGAACATGCCGATCTGTGCGTTCTGGCAGCCCAGCGAGAATACGGTGATGCCGGCCACGTTCGGGTGGTCGGCATACGCGGCGAGGATCTTGCACAACGAGCGCGCGTCCGCGCGGGTGCCGCCGCAGCCGCCGTTGTGCGTGATGATGCGCACGCCGTCCACGTTCGGGAACGGACGGACCACTGGCTTCGGTGCTTCCATGTCCTCGCCCAGCAGCTGGAACGTCAGCGACGCGAGATCATTGGTCGCATACCCGAGCGGGCCTTCGAGCGCATTGCGCAGGTGTTCCACGTTGCGGTTCTCGCAGAACACGAGCGGGAAGATCAGCCAGTAGTTGGCGGTGCCGACGCGGCCGTCCGCGCGGACGACGCCGTCGAACGTCGCGCCTTGCAGGTCGGCCACGTCCGGCGGGGTCCAGTGATACGGCTTCGATTCTCCGATCTCGACCTCGGACGCGTAATGCGCCAGGTTGTCCGTCGTGACGGCCTCCCCCTTGCGGATCGGCTGCGTGGCCTTGCCGACGACGACGCCGTACATGGTCAGCAGATCGCCCTCGGCGAAGGCGCGGCGCGCCAGCTTGTGCTTGGTCTTGATCGGCGTGGAGACGAGGATGTTCTCCCCGTTCCACGTCACGACGTCACCCGGCGCCAGGTCGGTCAGGGCGACCAGCATGCTGTCGTCCGGGTGAATGCAGATTACTTTTTGCATGGTTGCCCAATCAGAGCTTGAAGTAGTTCTTGGCGTTTTCGTAGCAGATGCCGCGCACGATGGTCGCCAGCGCATCGTAGTCTTCCGGGTACTCGCCGCTGGCGACCCATTCGCCCAGCTGGCGGCACACGAGGCGGCGGAAGTAATCGTGGCGCGGGTAGGACGCGAAGCTGCGCGAGTCCGTCACCATGCCCACGAAGATGCCCAGCACGGAGTGATTGCCGAACGCGAGGATCTGGTTCAGGTTGCCCAGCTTGTGGTCGTTGAACCACCAGGCCGGGCCGAATTGCACCTTGCCGGCCACGCTGCCGTCCTGGAAGTTGCCGATCATCGTCGAAAGCACTTCGTTCATCGCCGGGTTCAAGTTGAACAGCATCGTCTTCGGCAGTTGCTTGCGCGAGTCAAGCGCGGACAGCAGCGCCACGAGGCCGTTACTGGTCGTCATGTCCGAAATCGAATCGAAGCCGGTATCCGGACCCAGGGTTTCCAGCATACGCTGGTTATTGTTGCGCATGGCGCCGATGTGGAAGCACATCGTCCAGTCGTACTTCGCATAGACGCCCCCGATCGCCTCCAGCAGGCCGCGCAGGTATTGCGCCTGTTCGAGGTCGCCCAGCAGCTCGCCGCGCATCCGCTTGGCGAACAGGCCGTCCAGTTGTGCCGGGGTGGCGGCCACGGTCGGCAGCGGGATGTCGATGGCGTGGTCGGAAATACGGCCGCCGCGCGCATGGAAGTATTCCACACGGTTGGCCAGCGCGGCGATCAACGACGTGAACGAATCGATCTTCACACCGGCGACTTCCGCCAGGCGCGCGACATACTGCTCGAAGCCCGGGTTATTGATGCGCATCGCCTTGTCCGGACGGTAGGCCGGCAGCACGCGGGTCTTCAGCGCCGACTGCGCGATCTCGGCGTGCTGCAGCAGGTCGTCGGCCGGATCGTCCGTCGTGCAGGCGATTTCCACCTTGGCCTGCTCCAGGAAGGTCCACGTGTCCATGTCGGCCAGCCTGGCGTTCGCCTGTTCCCAGATCGCTTCCGCGTTCTTCTCGTTGATGACCAGGTCGATGCCGAAGATGCGGCGCAGTTCCAGGTGGCTCCAGTGGTAGATCGGGTTGCCGATGGCAAGCGGCAGCACCTTGCAGAAGGCCAGGAATTTTTCCTTGTCCGAGCGGTCGCCCGTGCAGTACTCCTCCGGCACGCCGGCCGTGCGCATCAGGCGCCATTTGTAATGGTCGCCGCCCAGCCACAGCTCGGCGATGTTGCGGAACTTCTTGCGCTCTGCGATCTCGCCCTGCTGCAGGTGCGAGTGATAGTCGATGACCGGCAGGTCGGCGGCCACTTCATGATAAAGCTTGCGGGCGACGTCGGTGGTGAGGAGGAAATCCTGGTCCATGAAGGCGGTCATAGCGTGTTGCTCCTTGGGTGGCTGATCTGATATATCAGGATGGTATGCCTAATATATTACTGGTGCAAGAACTTTGTGCCTTCGCGGGAAAAGGCCCGGGTGTTATGCTTCGGTCATCGGCTCGTGATGCATGGATACAACGCACACGGCCATCGACAACCCTTGGAGCCAGAGAATGCTCGAATCACTATTCAAACTACGCCAAAGCGGCACCGACGCGCGTACCGAAGTACTCGCCGGTATCACGACGTTCCTGACGATGGCCTACATCATCTTCGTCAATCCAGCTATCCTCGGCGACGCCGGGATGCCGAAGGATGCCGTGTTCGTCGCCACCTGCCTCGTGGCCGCGCTGGGCAGCCTCGTGATGGGCCTGTACGCCAACTACCCCATCGCGATGGCGCCGGGCATGGGCCTGAACGCCTACTTCGCCTACGCCGTCGTGCTGGGCATGAAGGTGCCCTGGCAGGCCGCGCTGGGCGCCGTGTTCGTGTCGGGCTGCCTGTTCATCCTCGTTTCCGTGTTCGGGCTGCGCGCGATGATCGTGAACGGCATTTCGCGCTCGCTGCGCGTGGCGATCACGGTGGGCCTCGGGATGTTCCTCGCGCTGATCGCCCTGAAGAGCGCCGGCATCGTCGTCGCCAGCCCGGCGACGCTCGTGCAGGCGGGCGACCTGCACAAGCCGGAGGCCATCATGGCCGTCGTCGGCTTCCTGCTGATCGTCACGCTGGACCGCCTGAAGGTGCGCGGCGCGATCCTGATCGGCATCGTCGTCGTGACGATCCTCTCCTTCTTCTTCGGCGGGAACACGTTCCACGGCCTCGTCTCCGCCCCGCCGTCGATCGCGCCCACGCTGGGCCAGCTGGACATCAAGGGCGCCCTCGGCGTCGGCATCATCAACGTGGTGCTCGTGTTCTTCCTCGTCGAGCTGTTCGACGCGACCGGCACCCTGATGGGTGTCGCCAGCCGCGCGGGCCTGCTCGTGGAAGGCAAGATGGAACGCCTCAACAAGGCCCTGCTGGCCGACAGCGCGGCGATCGTGGCCGGCTCCGTGCTCGGCACGTCCAGCACCACGGCCTATATCGAAAGCGCGGCGGGCGTGCAGGCCGGCGGCCGCACGGGCCTGACGGCACTGACGGTGGCCGTGCTGTTCCTCGCCTGCCTGTTCATCGCGCCGCTGGCGGGCGTCGTGCCCGCGTACGCGACGGCGCCAGCACTGCTGTTCGTCGCCTGCCTGATGCTGCGCGACCTGGGCGACATCGAGTGGAACGACACGACGGAAGCCATTCCGGCCGCCATCACGGCGCTCGTGATCCCGTTCACGTACTCGATCGCGGAAGGCATCGCGTTCGGCTTCATCACCTATGCCCTGCTCAAGCTGACGACGGGCCGTGCGCGCGAAGTCAAGCCGGTGATCTGGGTGATCGCCGGCCTGTTCGCCTTCAAGATCGTCTATATCGGAAGCTGAGCGGAAGCCGGGCGGACGTCAAGGTTGCCCGGCCGCGAGCATCCGGGCAAATTCCTCTGCCGGCACGGCGCGGCTGAACAGCCAGCCCTGCGCGAGGTCGCACCCGAGGTCGGCCAGCAATGCCAGCTGGCCCCTCGTCTCCACCCCTTCCGCGACGACGGACAGCCGCAGGCCGTGGGCCATCGCGATGACGGCGCGCGCGATCGCGAGGTCGTCCGGATCCGTCTCCAGGTCGCTCACGAACGAACGGTCCAGTTTGAGGCGGTCGACCGGGAAGCGCTTCAGGTAGTTCAGGTTCGAATAGCCGGTGCCGAAATCGTCGATGGCAAGCCGGATTCCCATCGCCTTCAGTTGCGCCAGCAGCGCGACGCTCTTGTTCGCGTCGGCCATCGACGCGCTTTCCGTCAGCTCCAGTTCCAGCAGGCCGGGTTCGAGGCCGCAGTCGTCCAGCACGCGGCGCACGGTGTCGATGATCCCCTCCGTGAACTGGTGCGCCGACAGGTTCACGGCCACCGGCACGACGGGCAGGCCCGCGCGGCGCCAGCGCTCCAGCTGGCAGCAGGCCTGGTGCAGTACCCATTCCCCGATCTCGACGATCAGCCCCGTCTCCTCGGCCAGCGGGATGAATTCGTTCGGCGGCACGAAGCCGCGTTCCGGATGGCGCCAGCGCAGCAGCGCCTCGGCGCTCACGATGGCACTGCCGTCGATGCCGTACTGCGGCTGATAATGGAGCTCGAGCTCGTGGCATTCGAGCGCGCGGCGCAGCGCGTTTTCCAGCTTGAAGCGGTCGTTCGCGTCGCGGTTCAGTTCAGGCCTGTAGAAGGCGTAACGCTGGCCCGTGCCGTCCGCGGCCTGGCGCAGCGCCGTCTCCGCGCCCCGGGCCAGCGTATCGTACGCGATGCCGTCGTTCGGATAGATCGCGATGCCGATGCTTGGGTCGAGGTGGAATTCGTCGTGCTGGTACGTGTAGGGCGCGCCCAGCGATGCCAGCACGCGGCGCGCGCACGTCGCGAGTTCGTCCGCGTCCGCGCGCAGCAGGGCCAGCGCGAACGTGCCTTCCGAGAAGCTGGCGACGACGTCCTGGCTGCCCGCCTCGCGCAGGCGCGCCGCCGCTTCCTGCAGCAGGGCCTGCTCGGCGCCCAGGCCCAGTGCTTCGCGGATCAACGCCATGCGGCCCAAGCGCACCAGCATGAAGCCGAGTACGCGGCCTCCGCCGTTCGCCTGCGCCTTCATCCGGCGCAGGCGTTCGCGCAGGAGGTCGCGGTTCGGCAGGCCCGTGACGGCGTCGTAGTTACTGGCGTAGTGCAGGCGCTGCTCGGCGCCGCGCAATTCGGTCACGTCGATGCCGGTGCCGAGGACGAACTCGACGCTGTCGTCCTCGCGCCGCAACAGCGTGTGCGTCCAGACGATGTTGCGCGTGCGCCCGTCCGGCGTCAGCCACTCGCCCTGCAGCCGCTGCGGCCGCGGATCGCTCGGCAGGCCCGCGAACATGTGCCGGACGGCGTCCGGGTCGGTCGCGCTGCGCATGACGTCCCAGCAGCGCCGGCCCATGGCCTGCGCGGCGCGCCAGCCCAGCGATTCCTCGCAGGCCCGGTTGAATGTCACGATGCGGCCTTCCGGATCCGTCATCAGCACGAGCGTGCCGGCCGTCTCGACGACGGCCGACAGCCGGTTGCGTTCCGAGCGCAGCGCGTTCGTCCGCTCGACGACGAGCGCCTCGGCCCGCGTGTACAGGCGCGCGCGTTCGAGCGCGAGGGCGACCTGCTGCGCCACGCCGGCCAGCAGTTCGCGGTCTTCGGCGCTGAACGCGTCGTGCCGGGCGCGCGCGTGCAACCGGCCCAGTTGGCGTGTCCCCGCGAGCAGCGGCAGGCAGACCTGCGCCGGATCGTCCGCCGCGCCGCCGTTCGCGCACGTGCAGGCGCTCGGCACGGGCCCCTCGCCGCGCTGCGCGAGCACGCGTACGCCACCGTCTGGCGCGCCGGTGCTGATGGCGGCGCCGGCGAGCGCCGGCAGCCTGCTCAGGTGGTCGAGGGCGGCGCGTGCCACGTCGGTCTCGCCCGCCGCCTCGTTCAGCGCGCCCGCGATCCGTCCCAGCAGCGCGAGCGAATCGACCATGCGCGCGAGGTCCGTGTTCAGGCGCTGGGTGTCCTCGTGGGTTGCGACGAGCAGTTCGTAGATGCGGCGGCGTTCGTCCGCCATGACTTCCAGCGGCCGCGCCGGGTCGCCCGCGTCGCGGCCCTGCAGGATGCGGCGCACGCGTTCGCGCAGCTGGTCGGCATCGTAGGGCTTGCGCAGGAAGCCGTCGGCGCCCGCTTCCAGGCTGCGCACGATGTCCTGCAGGGTGGTCAGGCGCGTCAGCAGCAGCACGGGCACGGCGGCCAGGTGCGGATCGTCCTTCAAGGCGCGGCACAGCGCATAGCCGTCCATGCAGGGCATGGCGATGTCGCTGACGACCAGGTCGGGCGCGAGCTCGCGGGCCATGCGCAGGGCGGCCTCGCCGTCCGCGGCCACGCGCACGCGCGCCGGGCAATCCGGATCCTGCGCCAGCACCCGGGCCAGGTGTTCGGCCTGCGTCGGGCTGTCCTCGGCCACGAGGATCTCGTAGCACAGCCCGGCCTTCTCTCTCTTGTGCGTTGTTGTCATCTTGTTCGCGCCGCCCTCATGAGCGGTCGTGCTGTCATCTCAAAGCAGTCGGTGGCCGGTGCAGCGCACACCCCGGCCGTCAGAACTTGCATTGATATTAGCTAAGATGGCTAACCATTAACATTCGTAGTGGGTCTGACCATGTGGACGACCGTCCTTACGAATAGAACGTTTTGGAACCGATTTATCGGTAACCGGGCGCGTCCTCCTCTGGCGCGTCACAATTTGGGGTAGGAAAACGCGTAGGAGCTGTCACGAATATTATGACAATCGCTCCGACACATTGTTGCCTAGTGGCAACGCAAAATCAGCCCGCCAGGCCATGCTGGAGCGCGTAGCGGATCAGGGCCGCGTTTGTCGACATGCCCATCTTGCGGAAAATGCGGGTGCGGTAGGTGTTGACGGAACTGATGCTGATGCCAAGCTCGGCCGCCACCTGCTTGATCTGCAGGCCGGAACCGATCAGCGCGACGATCTCCGACTCGCGCGGCGTCAGGCTGTGATGCGGCGGACGCCCGCCCGGGCGCGCCTCGAGCGCAAGCAGTTCCCCGACCCGCGGCCCCAGCCACGTAACGCCGGTGGCCGCGCGGCGCACGGCTTCCACCAGTTCGGCGGACGCCATCGCCTTCGAGACGTAGCCGAGCGCACCCGCGCGCAGCGAGGCGAGCGCGAACTTTTCCTCCGCGTGCATGCTGAGGATCACGACCCGCAGGTCGGGAAAATGGCGCCGCAGTTCGGCAAGGCCTTCCAGCCCGTCGTAATCGGGCAGTGTCAAGTCCAGGATCACGACGTCGGGGTGAACCTGGGCGATGAGGGCGATCGCTTGCTTCAAGTCTGCGGCTTCGCCGACGATTTTTAGGTCGGCGCAGGGCCGTACGATCTTCTTGATCCCCTCACGGATCAACTCATGATCGTCGGCGATGACTAGCCTGATCAATATGCGTCCTTAATACATGCATGCCGGTATGTCGGCGAAGCAAGCATTCTAGGCAACGTCCACGCACAATTGCAAACACAATCTTTGATTAGTTAACAATTGCACCAGATTTTGAAGCATTTCTCTAGGTAAATATGTAAATTTTCCGTGCGAAAGTATTTCGCGCGGCGCTTTGGGCTACAATGTCGCCTCCGCCGGCAGGCTCGGCTTGCCGCAGATGATCCGTGAACGACAGGCTGCGCATCGCTCCCGATGGCGACGGAAGGCAGCCGACCTCGATGCCTATGAAATCTCTGATGCTTTGCGCGCTGGCACTGACCGGCGCGGGGGCGGCGATGGCCGCTCCGGACGACCTCGACAGCAGCGTGCCGTCGTCCAGTTACTTCACGCAGGCGCCCTCGATGGCGATACCGGAAGGCAGCAACTGGTACACGTCGGCCGAGCTGGGCGCGATCACGACCTCGGGCAATACCGAGGGTACGTCCGTGACCGGCAAGGTCGACGCACGCCACGAAATGGCCAACTGGAGCAACGAGTACATCGTCAGCGGCTATTTCAAGGAAGACGTCACGCACAACGGCGACGGCACCACGACGCGCACCCGTTCGGCGGAGCGTTACCAGGTGTCGGCGAAAGCGGCGTTCAAGCTGCTGGAAGACGGCAACCGCGCCTTCCTGCTCGGCTCCCACGTGAACGACAAGTTCGGCGCCTACACGCGCTATTCGTCGGTCGGCGTCGGCTACGGTACCCAGTTGCTCAAGCGCGACAACGAAACCGTCGACGTCGAGGTGGGCCCGGGTTATTTCCACGGCGAGAATGCGGCCGGCGGCGTCGAGTCCGGCATGACCGTCCGCGGCGCGGCCCAGTTGCGCTGGCGCGTGAGCCCGTCGGCGGCGTTTTCGCAAAGCGTCAGCGTGGAACGGGGCACGTCGAACATGCACTCGATCGCCGAGACGGCGCTCTCGACCAAGATCAACGGCACGATGCAGATGAAGGCCGCGTTCAGCGCGCGCAATGACACGAACGTGCCGGACAACAAGAAGAACACGGATACGCAGACGTCGCTGACGCTCGTGTATTCGTTCTGACTCCCAAAAGAAAAGGCTGTGTTCGCGTTACTTCAGTGACCCGCCGACCTGATCGAGCTGGACCGCAGCGCATAAAAGGTGGGCAGGCGTCGTCAGCCGACGCGCATCCAATAAGCGCTGCCATCCCGAATAATTGATCAGGTAGCGGCTGGCGACGCCTCGGAACCGCACGAGCCAGCTTTTGAAACGGCTGTGCCAGCTGTTGACGTTCTGGATATGGATCGCGCCCCGGGCCCGTTCCCCCGCCTGCACATTGACGGTCTCATGCGTGATGCCAGCCTGTGCGGCGAAGCGGCGATACGACACGGCGCCGTCACTGATCAACAACACATCGGTGGGCAGCACGGGCTTGAGGCATTGATGTAATTGCTCCACCGTCACCTGGCCCCGCCCCGTATGGAAATCGAGGGTCTGTCCACTACGGTCCCGCGCGACGAGCAGGCAATCGTGCTCCCGATGGATGCCGCGCCGCTTCGCCACACCGCCGCGCTTCCTCGGCCGCCGCGTCAGGCTGCGCGAACCCTTCTGTGATTCCAGGCGATACGTCTCGTCTGCTTCGACGATGGCCGACAGCGTCGTTGGCCGGTCGCGCATCGCGCCGGGCACGAACCGGTGGCGCCATCGAAAACTGGTAGTGCGATGCACGCAAACGACCTGGGCCGCATCGCGAACCGTGCGCGATTCGAGTACGCATTGCAGATAGGGCAACCAACACTCTTTCTTACGCAACCTTGCCAGTGGTGTCCGCGTCAATGCATTATGGCTGCGCCCGCAGTGGAGGCAGCGGAAGCGCTGCAGTCCGCTCGCCTGGCCGCAGCGGTGTTTGCGGGCGCAGCCGCAGTGCGGACACGGCCGTCCTGCCACCGCCTGCTCGATGAGGGCAATGCATTTGGCCGGATGCGCGATGCTGGCGAGCCATTCCCGTAGCCGGGCCAGGTCACCTGCCGACAAAGCGACCGCCGAGAGCATGGCGAACAACTCGTCGAACGTCAGGCTGCGCATCGTCACTCCTCATGAGTTAACTCGACGATACGTGAGACCTCTACAACGGGTTTCAGTTCACATAACTAGCGCGAACACAGCCAAAGAAAACGGCCGGCAGTGCCGGCCGTCGTTCGACTCAATTCTCCGCTTACTTCGCCAGGATACGGCCGCTCAGCTGGATCGTCCCCTGCCCCGTCGTCATATCCTCGCCGCCCGTGATGTCGCCGCCGCCCGTCGCCTTGTAGTAGCGGCCGGTGCCGCCCGTGATCTGGAACGTGGCGTTGCTGAAGATGAATTTGGTGCCCTCGCCCGTCGGCACGAACTGGCCGCTGTAGTTAGCGTAGATCAGTTCGCCGGTCAGCGTGGTGATCAGGAATTTGCCTTCGCTGAAGGTGAACGAGGTGCCGTTCGGCGTGATGCAGTCGGTGGCCAGGAAGGTGACCTTGTTGCCGACCAGGCTGCTGGTGCCGAAACCGAGGATGGTGCCGCCGAAGTTCGAGGCGCAGCGGGCGGACGGGCCCGGGATCTCCTGCAGTACGCCGGACACCTTGAAGTCCTTGTACGTGGCCGGATCGGCGGAAGCGCAGAACGCGGCAGACATCAGGACGGCACCGGTGGCGAAACGCAGGACAGACTTGAACATGAAGTTCTCCAAATAAATTGTTGAAACCGAATTTTAGCGATTTGCTATCGTTTCGGGTGCGCGGTTGTGTATTTTATTGTAACTACGTTGCTGAAAACAACACTTTTCGTGTCACTGATTCAACAAAGTTTGCCCTGGGAACGTGTCGCCACGTAACGCGGCAGCGTGTCGGCGAGATGCAGCCAGCGCACTTGCTGGGACGCAAAGGTATGGTCGGCCGGGGCGACCGCCTCCGGATCGTCCAGGCTGCAGATCGTGACGTCGATCTCATCGGGGGCGCCGGCGCCGTGCCAGGTCAGCTGCGTGCCGCACTGGCCGCAGAACAGGCGCTCGACGCCGGGGCTGGAGGGGTTGCGGGCCGGGCTGCCGCGGGTCCAGCGCAGCGCGTCGCGGCGCACGCTGAACCACGCGAGGGCGGGCGCGCCGCTCGCGCGGCGGCAATCGACGCAGTGGCACAACGTGGCGTTGAAAGGTTCCCCCGCCGCCTCGTAGCGCACCGCGCCGCACATGCATCCGCCCTGTAAGCCCATCGCCCTCCCTCCGTCGTCGGTGTCAGCGCGCCGTGGCAGCCGTGCTCTGCGGTGCCGGCGCCGCCAGCAGCAACGCGACGAGGCTGATGAGGGAGGCTGCGCTCAAATACCAGCCCACGGTCTGCAGGCCGTAGTTCGTCGCGAGCCATGTTGCCACATACGGCGCGAGCGAGGCGCCCAGGATGCCGGCCAGGTTGAACGTCAGCGATGCGCCCGTGTAGCGGACCTCGGCCGGGAACATTTCCGACAGCAAGGTGCCCAGCGGGCCATACGTCAGGCCGATCAGGCACTGGCCCAGCACGAGGAACAGCGCGACGAGCGTCAGCTGGCCGGACCCGAACAGCGGGCCGAACAGCAGGCCGAACAACGCGAGACCGACGGACACGAGGATCATCGCCGCGCGGCGGCCGTGACGGTCGGCCAGTACGGCCGCGATGGGGATCGTGAGGCCGAAGAAGACGATGGCGCCCAGCTGCAGCAGCAGGAAGGTCTGGCGCGAATAGCCCAGTGCCGACGTGCCCCAGCTCAGCGCGAACACGGTCATCAGGTAGAACACGACGAACGTGGCCAGCGCGGCGAGCGTGCCCAGCACGAGGGCGCGCGTATGATTCGCGAACACGGCCGCGACGGGCAGTTTCACGCGCTCGTTGCGGTCGAGCACAGCCTGGAAATCCGGCGTTTCCGTGATCTTCAGGCGCACGTACAGGCCGACGAGCACGAGCAGCGCGCTCGCGAGGAACGGGATCCGCCAGCCGTAGCGCAGGAAATCGGCATCGGACAAGGTCTGCGACAGCAGCAGGAACACGCCGCTCGACAGGAAGAAGCCGATCGGCGCGCCCAGTTGCGGGAACATGCCGTACCACGCGCGCTTGCCCGGTGGCGCGTTCTCCGTCGCCAGCAGCACGGCGCCGCCCCACTCCCCGCCCAGGCCGAGGCCCTGGCCGAAGCGGCACAGCGCCAGCAGCAGCGGCGCCAGCGTGCCGATGGTGGCATAGGTGGGCAGCAGGCCGATGAAGACGGTGGACAGGCCCATGGTCAGCAGCGCGGCCACGAGCGTGGCCTTGCGGCCGACGCGGTCGCCGAAGTGGCCGAACACGGCCGAGCCGACGGGGCGCGCAAAGAAAGCGATGGCGAACGTGGCCAGCGACTGGAGCGTGGCCGCCGCCGCGTCCCCGGCCGGGAAGAACAGCTTCGGGAACACGAGCACGGCGGCCGTGGCGTAGATATAGAAGTCGAAGAACTCGATGGTGGTGCCGATCAGGCTGGCGAACAGGACGGTCGCCGGGCGGTTCCTTGGGGTATGCGTTGCGGATCCGGTCATGCGGCACCGGCCTGCGACAACGCGTCGGCGAGCTCGCTGCTCGCGACCGGGCGCACGACGCGCGCGACTTCCTGGCCGTCCTTGAGCACGACGACGGTCGGCCACAGTTTCACCTTGAACGAACGGCCCAGCTTGCGTCCGGGGCCATCCTCGACCTTGATGTGCTGGACGCCCGGATACGGTGCCAGCGCGTCGTCGATGTGGCTGGCCGCCGCCTGGCAATAGCCGCACCAGTTCGTGCCGAAGTCGAGGGCGACCACGCCCGGCAGCGCGTCGATGGCGCTGCGCTCGGGCTGCGCCGTGTCATAGGGTTTGCTCATGCATGTCTCCATGTTGTCGATCACGCTAGCCTACAACAAAACATGCCATGGGAGTAAGTGCGGGCCGCTTTTAAGGCGGCCACAACGTGAAACACCGAACGGAATATGGCCGGGACCGGTGGCATCCTGCACTTATATCGATCAAGGAGGCTCATCATGTCCGATAACCTGCAAAACCGCGGCCAGCAGGACCGCTCGCGCATCAACCTGCACGAAAAATGGGAAGTCCAGTACTGGACCAAGGAACTGGGCGTGACCGAGGAAGAGCTGGCGAAGGCCGTCAAGGAAGCCGGCAGCAGCAGCGCCGAGGCCGTGCGCCAGCACCTGCGCGGCACCCGCCACTGATCCTGCAGGTGCCCTGCCTGACGCCCGCCCGGCCCCGCCGGCCGGGCGCTACCCCTTCGCGCGTGCTCCCGTGCAACCCGCCTTTTCGAAAGGAGCCCGATGACTATCCGCGGCTATTTCTCCAATCTCGACATCAGCTGGACCAACGCGGCCGTGGCACTCACCGCTGCAGTCCTCAGCTTCATCGCCATCCACGGCGCCGTGCACCTGTTCCGCCGCCGTCTCGACCAGCTCGACGACGAGCGTGCCCATAAACCCATGGTCGAGGTGCTGCGCCACACGCTCGCGCGCACGAGCAACCTCGCCATCCTCGCGACCTCGATCCTGATCGGCGTGTCGCTGCTCGACCTGCCGCCGCCGTGGGACCAGCGTATCGGCCACCTGTGGTTCATCACGCTCGGCGCGCAACTGGCCCTGTACCTGCACCACGCCATCGCCGTCACGGCGCGGCGCTATTTCCGCGTGCATGGCAAGGGCCTGGAAAACGAACAGGTCACCGTCGCGCATACCCTGATGATCTGGGCGCTGCAGTGGAGCGTGTGGACCGTGTTCCTGCTGGCGATGCTGGCCAATCTCGGCATCAACGTGACGACGTTCGTCGCGAGCCTGGGCATCGGCGGCGTGGCCGTCGCGCTGGCCGTGCAGAACATCCTCGGCGACCTGTTCGCATCGCTGTCGATCGCGACCGACAAGCCGTTCGAGGTGGGCGACGCGATCTCGGTGCCGGAATTCTCGGGCACGATCGAGCACGTGGGCCTCAAGACGACCCGCATCCGCGCGCTGTCGGGCGAGCAGATCGTCATCGCCAACGCGGAGCTGCTGCGCAAGGTCGTGCACAACTTCAAGCGCCAGAACACGCGCCGCGTGCAGTACACCCTGCGCATCAATCCGGCCACGCCGCACGAACTGGCGGCGCAGCTGCCGGAGCGCGTGGCCGCCATCATCGCGGCCAGGGACAAGGTGAAACTCGACCACGTCAACCTGACGACGATGGACCAGAACTACCTGGAATACGACATCGTCTACAACCTGACGGACGCCAATTACGGCCTGTACCTGCAGACGCAGCAGGCCGTGCTGCTGGAGACGATGCAGCTGCTGCGCGACCTGGGCATCTCGACGGCGCCGCGCGCGCAGGAGCTGCTGGTGCAGCAACCGGCCGCCAACGACGGGGGCGGCGCCCGCCGTCCCGACGGCCGCGCGACGCCCCAGGCACGACCCATGCATTGATTGCCGGAACCGGACGCCGCGTCCCGGCGTCCGGCCCTATCATCCGAGCCTCCAACGTTCGATCAGGAGGTCACGATGCAGCAACATCAACCCGCGCAACAACAGACCCCGCCGGGCCACGAGTCGCAGCTGACGCCGAAGGCCGACCACGGCGAGACGAGTTATGTGGGCCACGGCCGGCTCAAGGACAAGGCCACCGTCATCATGGGCGGCGACAGCGGCATCGGCCGCGCCGTCGCCCTCGCCTTCGCGCGCGAAGGGGCGGACGTGCTGATTTCCTATCTCAATGAAGACGACGATGCGCGCGAGACGGAACGCCTCGTGCGCGAAGCGGGCCGCAAGGCCGTGCTGGTCCCCGGCGACATCGCGGATCCCGCCCACTGCCGCGCCATCGTCGACCGGGCCGTGCAGGAATTCGGCCGCATCGACGTGCTGGTGAATAACGCGGCGTTCCAGATGACGCGCCAGTCGCTGGAAGAGATTCCGGACGAGGAATGGGACCGCACGTTCGCCGTCAACATCACGGCCATGTTCCACCTCTGCAAGGCAGCGGTGAAGCACATGAAGCCGGGATCGTCGATCATCAACACGACGTCGATCAACTCGGACAATCCGAAGCCGACGCTGCTGCCGTATGCGACGACGAAGGGCGCCATCGCCAACTTCACGGCCGGCCTCGCGCAACTGCTGGCCGAAAAAGGCATCCGGGTCAACTCCGTCGCGCCGGGGCCGATCTGGACACCCCTGATCCCGTCGACGATGCCGCCCGACCAGGTGGAGAGCTTCGGCCAGCAGGTGCCGATGAAGCGGCCCGGCCAGCCGGTGGAAGTCGCGCCGGTGTACGTGATGCTGGCGTCCGACGAGGCCAGCTACATTTCCGGGGCGCGGATTCCCGTGACCGGCGGCACGCCGATCCTGTAATCGGCGCATCTCGCGTGGGCACGGGGTGCCCACCCTACGATCACGCGTCGTTGGGAGGCGGCGGCAGCATGATGCCTTCCGACGGCTGGTCGGACTGCGGCGGCGCCGGCGGTTCGTTGTCGGGCGGCTGCGGGGTGTCGGCCGGCGGGCCGCCTTCCTGCTGCATGTCGCCGCCCTCTTCCATGTCTTCCTCGGGCGGCGGTTCTTCGTGACGCGTCGCGGGTTCGGGTTTGCGCCCGCCCGGGAACAGCGCGTCGGCGCTGACCTTGCCGCTGTCGAGCGCGGACTTGAAGAAGTCGCCGACGAGCAGGATGGCGCTGTGGCCGCCCTGCCCCCAGTAATTCGAACGCATGGTGACGCGATTGTCGTTGAAGCCCACCCACGCGCCCGCGACGAGGTTCGGATGCATCATGATGAACCAGCCGTCCGCGTTGTTCTGCGTGGTGCCGGTCTTGCCCGCCACGTCGGCCGTGATGCCGAAGCGGTAGCGGATGCCCGTGCCCGTGCCGCGGTTGATCACGCCGCGCATCATGTCGATCAGGGTGACGGCCGACTCCTGCGACAGCACGCGCTGCGGCGTCTGCGAGGCAAAATCGGCGATCACCTGGCCGTTGCGGTCCGTGATGCGGCGCACGAACACCGGCTTGCGGTATTCGCCCTGCGCGGCGATCGTCGAATACGCGTTGACCATCTCCAGCAGGGTGACGGGGCTGGAGCCGAGCGCGATCGACGGCACGGGCGCCAGCTTGCTCGTGCGGACGCCCAGGTCCTGCGCCAGCTTGACGACCGGGGCCACGCCGATGTCGCGCACGACCTGCGCCGTGATCGTGTTCTTCGAAAAGACGAGGCCATCGCGCATGGTCAGCTGGCGGCCCGTCGTGCCGCTGTTGTCCGTCGGGCGCCAGACGGTGCCGTCGTTGAAGCGGATCGTCGTCACGGCGTCCAGGTAGGCATGGTCCGGTGCGAGGCCCTTTTCCAGCGCGGCGGCGTACACGATCGGCTTGAACGTGGAGCCGGGCTGGCGCGCGGCCTGGGCCACATGGTCGTACTGCTCCTTCTCGAAGTCGCGGCTGCCGACCCACGCCTTGATCTCGCCCGTCGCCGGGTCCATCGCCAGGAAGCCCGCCTCCAGGCGCGATTTCGATGCCTTCAGCTGGCGCATGAAGTTGCGGTCCGCCTTCAGTTTCTTCAGGACCGCGACGGGATTGTCGCCGCCGTCGACGGCCTTGCGGTAGTCGGACGACTCGCGGATGAACGTCTCCAGCAGCTCGCCATGCGACTGCCAGTAGTATTCGAACGGATTCACGCCGTCGCGCATGTCGACATAGGTCTGTGTCGACGTCGCGTTGATCGGCCAGGAATGGGCCCAGTCGACGTCCGCGATGGCCTGCAGCGCACTGGCCTGGCGCTCGACGGCGCGCTGCGCGGCCTGCTGCAGGTCGTAGTCGAGCGTCGTCTGCACGACGAGGCCGTCCTGCTGCAGGTCGGCGTCGTTCTTGTTCGCCCAGTCCAGGAGCCAGCGCCGCACGTAGGCGGTGAAATGGTCGTCCTTGCCGGTGCGTTCCGCCATGCGTGCGAAATGCAGGCGCAGCGGCCGCTTGATCAGCTGACGGTACTTGGCCTCGTCGAACGCGCCCGCCTTCAGCATCTGCCCCAGCACGACGTTGCGGCGCGCGAGCGAACGCTCGGGATTCGTCACGGGGTTGTAGTAGGCGGTGCCCTTCAGCATGCCGACCAGGGTGGCCGCTTCCGTCTCGTTCAGCTGCGCCGCCGTCTTGTTGAAGTACGTGTGCGCCGCCGCCTCGATGCCGTAGGTGTTGTACAGGAACGGGACGGTGTTCAGGTAGGCTTCGAGGATCTCCGTCTTGCTGTACGTGTTCTCGATCTTGAAGGCGGTGATGAGTTCCTTCAGCTTGCGGTTGATGTTGCGCGCGCGGCCGATCTCGTCGCGGAACAGGTTGCGCGCGAGCTGCTGGGTTATCGTCGAGCCGCCCTGCGCATCGCCCTTCAGGTTGGCGACGAAGGCGCCGGCGATGCGGGTGAAGTCGACGCCGTGGTGGTCGTAGAAGCGGTGGTCTTCCGTCGCGACGAGGGCGTTGACGACGTTCGGCGACACCGCCGACAGCGGCACCTTCATCTGGATGCCCTGCTCGAAGCTGGCCAGCTGGCGGCCGTCGGCCGAGACCACGACCGTGGGCTGCGCGACGCGCGCCTGCTTGACGTCCTCGATGCCGGGCGTGAGCGGGAACAGCAGCGCGATCCAGACGGCGAACAGGGTCGCCAGCAACAGCGCGAGCCCGGCGGCGATGTACAGCCAGCGCACATGCGGCGGCTTGGTCATCAGGTGCCCGTGCGCCCGTGCATAGGCTTCCCTGGCGCGGGCTCCGGCGCGGTCGATCATCCTGCGTTCGCGTCCGTCCCAGTCCTTGCCGTCGTTATGGTCATCCACTCTCGTTTCTTCCTGTCAGCTAGCTTGTCAATGGCGCCACAAGTATAGCCGACGGCCCGCTGACTTTCGGTTAGCGCACGCTCATACCGTCCCCGTTGTGGGGGATCATGTGCCGGCCCATGCGCAGCAGGCGCTCGACCTCGGCGCCGGACGACGCCTGTGCATACACGTGGCCCTGTACCTCGTCGCAGCCGCGCCGGCGCAGGTACTCGAGCTGGGCCTCCGTCTCCACGCCCTCGGCGATCACGCGCATGCGCAGCCCGCGCGCGAGCTCGATGATGGCGGCGACCATCGCCGCGTCGTCCTCGCTGAACGGAATGTCGCGCACGAAGCTGCGGTCGATCTTGAGCACGTCGACGGGAAAGCGGCGCAGGTACGACAGGCTCGAATAACCGGTGCCGAAATCGTCGATCGACAATTGCACGCCCATCTGCTTCAGTTCGCGCATCGTGCGGATCGCGCTTTCCACGTCGCCCATCACGAGGCTTTCCGTGATCTCCACTTCGAGGCAGCCGGCGGACAGGCCCGTCTCGTCCAGCACGCGGGCGATCTCGCGCACGAGGTTCGGCTCCGCGAACTGGCGCGCCGACAGGTTCACGGCGATCCGCAAGTGACCGAGGCCGGCGTGCTGCCACGCGCGGCTCTGGCGGCACGCCGTGCGCAGCACCCAGGCGCCGATGGGAACGATGAGGCCCGTCTCCTCGGCCAGGTTGATGAAACGGTCGGGCCGTACCATGCCCAGGCTCGGATGACGCCAGCGGATCAGCGCCTCCAGCCCGACGACGGCGCCCGTCTCCAGGTCGACCTGGGGCTGGTAGTACAGCTCGAACTCGTCGTGCACGAGCGCGCTGCGCAGCGCGCCTTCCAGCGCGAGGCGTTCGCGGGCGCGGGCATTCATCGTCGGCATGTAGAACTGCACCATGTTGCGGCCCAGTTCCTTGGACCGGTACATGGCCACTTCCGCGTGCTGGATCAGCGTGGCCGCGTCGTCGCCGTCGGCAGGGAACGCGGCGAGGCCGGCGCTGCCCGTGAGGACGAGTTCCTGCCCCAGCAGCTCGAGCGGATGGGCGAGCGCCTGCAGTACGGCGCGCACGGTGGCCGCCGCCTCTGACTCGCTCTCGCGGCCCGGCAGCACGAGCACGAATTCGTCGCCGCCGGTGCGGGCCACGGTGTCGCTGCGCTCGACGGCCGCGCTGATGCGCTGCGCGGCTGCCTTCAGCAGCTCGTCGCCGGCGTCGTGGCCCAGGGTGTCGTTGACGAACTTGAAGTGGTCGAGGTCGAGCGCCGCCACCCACACGGTGCCGCGTCCGGCCGCGAGGTTGATCGCGTTGTCGATGCGGTCGTGCAGCAGCGCGCGGTTGGCGAGGCCCGTCAGCGTGTCGAAGCGGGCGCGCGCCTCCAGCTCCGCCTCGTAGCGCTTGGCCATCGTCACGTCGTACTGCGCCAGCACGAAATGCGTCGTGACGCCATCCTCGTTGTTGACGGGCGCGATATACACTTCGGCATACATGTCCTCGCGGTCGCGCCGGCGCAGAAGCATCGACACGTGGGCCTCGCGCCGCTCGCGGATCGCGGCGCGCAGTTCGGCCACGCCGGCCTGGTCGGGTTCGCGGTTGCCCATGTCGAGCAGGCCGCGGCCGATCACTTCGGACGCGGTGACGCCGCGCATGCGCTCGAACGCCGGGTTCACGTATTCGATGGGGTAGCCGGGCCGCGTCGCGCTGACGAGGAGGATGGCGTTGGCGCTCGCGTCGATGGCGCGCCGGTACAGGCGCAGCGCGTCGAGGGCGTCGTGCAGGTCGGCCGTGCGGCTTTCGACGAGCGCCTCGATGCGGCGCGTGCGCTTGACGCGGCTCTGCACGTAGCCGGACGTGGCCAGGCTCCCGACGCCGCCGAGGACCAGCGCGATGAGCGCGCCGGCGCCGCCCGCCATTTCGCTGGAGCGCCCGGTGACGCGCAACTCCCACGGCATGCCGGCCACCTCGAACGTGTGGCGGTTCGTGAACACCGTGTCGCCGAGCCACGCGTGCCAGGCGGGGCGGTTCGTGCGGTCCAGGGCGTCATGCAGGTACGCGCGCTGCGGGCCGTCCAGGCCCGGGCCGTACAGCTCGATCTTCAACCCGTTGCGCACCAACATGTTCGATTTGGCGAGCGTCGTGCCGACCAGCGTCGCCACGTCGATCACGACGGCGGTGTCGCCCAGCGCCGCGTCGCTGCGCGCGGCCGCGTTGACGAGCGGCGCCCCGCGCCGGTACACGGGCATCATCAGCAGGAAGCCGAGGTGGTCGCCGCGCTGCAGCAACGGCAGCATGAGGCTGGACGCCGGCTGGCCCGTGTCGATGGAACGCATGAACGTGGAACCCTGCTGGGCGAACGAAAACGCGTCGTAGCCCAGCGTGACTTCGTTGCCCGCCAAGGGCTCGATGTAATCGACGACGAGGTAGCGCGGGCGCGGCGCCGCGCGCACGAGCGTGACGCTGTTGTCGTTCACGCGGCGTTCGCGGATCTCGAAGTTGGGCCGGAAGCGCCGGTTCTCCGCCTCGAACGCGGCGCGCTCGTGGCTGGCCACCATGCGGTGGAACACGACGGCCTGCAGGTACGGGTGGCTGGCCAGCAGCGGCCGTGTGAAGGCGCTGAACTCATCGCGGCTGGCGATGCCGACGGACGCAAACAGCGCGTTGGCCGCCTGCAGTACGTCGAGCGCGTCGCCGAAGCTGCGCGTGACGGTAGCGTTGCGGATTTCCGCGCGCTGCAGGAATTCGGAGCGGGCCCGTTCGCGCTCCGAGCCGATCATCCCGACGACCAGCACGGCAGTAAGACCCAGTCCCGCCAGCAGTGTCAGCACCGCGGCAGGAGTCGGGGCCGCGCGCGCGCGCGGCCGAGGCGCACTTTCCGTGTCAGCATGCCCCATCGTAGCAAATTTGCTCACACCGACGCGGCTTGTTTCCGTGCCGCCTCAGTCTGGCGCCTGGGGTTGTTCCCGCGCCACGGCTGGAGGCGGTATGCGCCCCAGTTGCAGCCGCGCGAGGGTCGGATACAGCGGTGGACTGATGAGGCGTGCGACGGCGAACGCGACCAGCGCGCAAGCCATCAGGCTCAGCACCATTGCGTGGCCGTCGACCATTTCCATCACGATGATGAAGGCCGTCAGCGGCGCCTGCGTGGCGGCCGCGAGGAAGCCGACCATGCCCAGCGCGATCAGCGCAGGCACCTGCACGCCATACAAGAGCAGCGCGACGTCGTTGCCGAACGCGGCGCCGATCGCCAGCGACGGTGCGAAGATGCCGGCCGGTACACCGGACCACGCGGTCAGCCACGTCGCCAGGAATTTGAAAGGCGCATAGGCGAACGGCATCGCCGCGCTGCCCTCCACCATCGTGCGCGTGGTGGCGTAGCCGGAGCCGAACGCGGCGCCGCCCGTCGCGATGCCGATCAGCGCGACGCCGAGGCCGCAGGCGCCGGCGAACAGCACGGGCCGGCGCGCGCGCCAGCGGCTGGCGCGGTCGGGACCGCCGCCTGCCAGCGAGGCGATCATCAGGCGCGAGAACAGGCCGCCGGCAAGGCCGGACAGCACGGCGACCAGCAGGCCCGGCAGCAGCAGGTCGAGGCCGATCGCGGGCGCGTGGATGACGCCGAAATAAGCGTCGTTGCCATGTGCGGACACGCCCACGAGGCCGGCCAGCACGATGCCCGCGATGATCAGGCCGCTGGAGCGCTGTTCGGGCGCCCGCGCCAGTTCCTCGATGGCGAACATGACGCCGCCCAGCGGCGTGTTGAACGCGGCCGCGATGCCCGCCGCGCCGCCTGCGACGAGGAGCCCGTGGACGCCGACGGCGCTGCCGGCGGGGATCAGCCGGCGCGCCTGCAGCATGACGCCGGCCGCGATCTGCACGGACGGCCCTTCGCGCCCGAGCGAGAGGCCGCCCAACAGGCCGCCGGCCGTCAGCAGGATCTTGGCGACGGACAGGCGCAGCGACACGAACAGGCCGCGCTCGGCGTCGCCGACGTTCGTGTCGAGCGTGGCCATCACCTGCGGGATCCCGGAGCCGGCCGCGCCGGGCGCGAAACGGCGCGTGCACCAGACGATGAAGGCGGCGCACAGCGGTGTCCACACAAGCGGGCTCCACCAGGCGAGGTCGCGCAGCGCGGCGAAGCGGCCGTAGGCCGCCTCCGCCAGCCAGGTAAAGCCGACGACCGTGAGGCCGGCCGCGGCGGCGAGCAGCACGACGATGGCGCGGACAGTCCACAGGCGCCAGTCGCCCAGTTCGCGGCGCAGGTCAGGTGCCGGATTCATCAATTTCCGGCCTCATTTTCCCGATTATATGGTTGCCTGAATATCATTTTTCGACGACCTGCCAGGTTTTCCGCTATCATTCTTGCATGTCCTCGTCTTCCGAATCCAATGCGGCTATCGAGCCGTCCCTGGCGCCTTCCACGCGCGTGCTGCGCCAGTTCCGCGTCGTCTTCAATTCCGTCAAAACCCATTTCCGCCAGGTCGAGCGGGAAGCGGGCGTCGGCGGCGCCCAGTTATGGGCCCTGTCCGTCATCGACCGCCGTCCCGGCATCGGCGTGACCGAACTGGCGCGCGAGCTGGACATCCACCAGTCCACCGCCAGCAACCTGATCAAGAGTCTCGTGGAACGCCGCCTTGTCGCCACGAGCCGGGAAGGCACGGACCGCCGCAGCGTGTCGCTGCGCATCCAGCCGGCCGGCGCCGACGTCCTGCGCAGCGCACCCCTGCCCTTCGCCGGCGTGCTGCCGGACGCGCTGTCCGCGCTCGATGCGGAGACGCTGGCGCGGCTGGAGCAGGACCTGTCCAAGCTGATCGCCCTGCTCGAGGCGGATGAATCCAGCGCCAACGTCCTCTTGTCGCAGATGTAAAAAAGAAGCCCGCGGCAAGCCACGGGCTCCAAAGATACAAAGGTATCCTCATCGCTGATCGCGGAGGCGGCCTGAAAGCATCCGGCAGCCCCGCTCACAGGTTCATTGTGACATGAATCGTGTATTGTAGGCAATCACATTTGTCGCAATATATCAGGCTTGTGGAACGGCGCAGCGGGAGTGACGGCCTGCCACCGTGCACGTGTTGCGTTGCTTGCCGTCGCGGTCGTGGACGACGACCGTCCACGTGTCCGGCCCGGTTCGCTCCATCGTCATGAAGCCGAAACCGTCGATCCAGGAACTCATCGCCTCGAGCACCGCACCCGGCGCTGGCGACTGCCCGGCGGGCGGAGTCTTCGGCAGCGGCACGATGTCTTCCGCCGTGCCGGCGAACCCCGCGACGAACTGGCTCGGGTGATCGCTGCTGAAACTGGTCTGCTCCCACAGGTGCACATGACCGGACAGCAGCATGTCGACCGTGGATGGCAGCAGGCGCGGATCGAGCGCGCCGAACACCTGCGTGAGGCCGGCATCGCCGCCGAACAGCGTGACCGCGCCCGTCCGCGCATCCTGGCTGGCGCCGAACGCGTACAGCGGATGGTGGTCCACGGCGATGTTGTAGCGCTGGCGCGCGGCCAGGCGTTCGATCTTGCGCCACGTGTCCGTGTAATGCCGGACGCGCATGTCGCCCGGCTTGAACCCTTTCCAGTTCGTGTTCGCGCTGTCGAACACGATCAGCTGCGCGCCTGCGCCCAGCGGCACGGCATACGGGTCCGTGTAATCCGCGCGCTCGTCCGCCGCCGGGTCGTCGCAGTTCGCGGCGGGATCGTAGGCGTGGGCGTCGAGGAAGCGCCACCAGCCCTGGCCGCCCCGGGAGCACGACTCGTGGTTGCCGCGCGCGAGCACCCACGGCGCCGCGGCCAGCAGGGTGCGCGCGGGGGCGAAGAAATCCGCGTTCCACGCGTCCCAGCCGTAGCCGTATGGGCTGCCCGCGCAGCCGGGACGGTCCGCCGGGCACGGGTCTTCGCGATAATGAAAATCGCCGACGTGCACGACGAGGTCCGGCTTCCATGCGGCCGCACTCGCGGCCACGCGCGCGAACGGGTAAGCCTCCGGGTCGTTACAGTCCTGGAATTCCTTGGCCTTCAGGCGGCAGCCCGTGTCGCCGATGACGACGATGCGCTTCGCCTCCGCCGGCGGCAGCGGCAACGCCTGGCCCGCCACGGCGACCTGCTTTGCGCCGCCAGGGAGCGGCGTCTCGCACGACAGCACCGGGTTCGACACGGCGTCCGGGTGAAAGCTCGCGCTGTGGTCCTTGCCGCGCAACGGGATCGCGCCGTACGGGGCACGCACGGCCATGGGCGCCGTGCGGCCGTCGATGGTGATCGCGGGACAGGTGGAGGCGGTCGTGACGGCGCGGGCGACCGGTGCGCCCTCTTCGCCCAGCACGACGAAGGCGGCGGCCGGCGGCGATTCGGACGGCAGGCTCGCGCAGCCTGTCAGGACGGCGGCGACGGCGAGCGGCCGGAGGATAGTGCGGATCATGGATGGTCCGGGGAAAAATTGGCAATCTACCACAGCTTCATCGGGCCGCATAAGCATAGGCGAAATCGTTATTGGCGCGAGAATTTTCTGCCTGTTAATGTTGCGACCCCGCGGCGGCCCTGTCGCCGCCGCCAAGTCGAGAAAGAAGAACATGAGCTGCAAATACACCACCGCCAATCCCGGGCGCGCCGTGCTCGTCCTGAGCCTGATCGCGTCCGCCCTGCCCGTCCAGGCGCAAGAAGCGTCGGGCGTGTCCGCGGATGCCCAGACCGTCGTCGTCACCGGTACCCGTTCGCTGAACCGCCGCACCCTCGATTCCGAATCGCCCGTCGACGTCATCAGCGGCAAGGACCTGCACAGCACCGGCTCCGGCGAGCTGGCCACCGTGCTGGGCCGCCTGCTGCCGTCGATGAACTTCCCCCGCCCGTCCGGCGCCGACGCCAGCGACGCCGTGCGTCCGGCCCAGCTGCGCGGCCTGTCGCCCGACCAGACCCTGGTCCTCGTGAACGGCAAGCGCCGCCACACGTCCGCCGTCGTCAACGTCAACGGCACCCTGGGCCGCGGTTCGGCGCCCGTCGACCTGAACGCGATCCCGCTGGCCGCCATCGACCACATCGAAGTGCTGCGCGACGGCGCCGCCGCGCAGTACGGTTCCGATGCCATCGCGGGCGTCGTCAACATCATCCTCAAGAAGGGTGCGGACGGCGGCGACGTCGAAGGCACGTGGGGCAAGTACGACGCGGGCGACGGCGAGCAGCACACCGTGCGCGGCTCGGCCGGCTTCAGGCTGGGCGACGCGGGCTTGGTGCGCGTGGCCGTCGAAGGCGCCGACCGCAATCCGACCAACCGCGCCGGCCCCGATCCGCGCGCGTCCGCCGGCCCGCGCCGCAACCAGGTCAACCAGCGCCTGGGCGACCCGGAAAGCCACCCGCGCACCGTCTTCGTCAACAGCCAGTACACGCTGAACGAGAACATCGACTGGTACGCCTTCGCCAATTACGGCGAACGCAAGACGTCGGCCGCCGCCACGTGGCGCCTCGCCGGCAATACGCCCATCTTCCCGGAAGGCTTCCTGCCGCTGGAAGACAGCAAGTCGAGCGATGCGTCGCTCGTCACGGGCCTGCGCGGCGACCTGGCCGGCTGGCGCTGGGACGCGAGCGTGAACTTCGGCCGCAACCGCTTCCAGCTGAACGTCGACAACACGGTCAACTACGCGCTCGGCGCCGCCAGCCCGACGAACTTCTACGCGGGCAAACTGATCCAGACGCAGGAAGTGGCCAACCTGGACGTCGCGCGCGACATCCCCGTGACGTGGCTCGCCGGCCCGCTGACGGTCGCCCTCGGGCGGAAGCACGCTACGAATCGTACGAGATCGGCGCGGGCGAACCGAATTCGTACTTCGGCTCGGGCTCGCAGGGCTTTTCCGGCTTCCGTCCGGAGAACGCGGGCAAGAACAGCCGCAACAACCAGTCCCTGTACGCGAACTTCGAAGCGGACATCACGAAGAAGCTGTCCGGCTCCTTCGCGGTGCGCCATGAGCACTACAGCGACTTCGGCGACACCAGTTCGGCGAAGGCGTCGGCCCGCTACGCGTTCACGCCCGCCTTCGCGCTGCGCGGCACGGCGTCGAACGGCTTCCGCGCGCCGTCGCTCGCACAGCAGTTCTACACGATCACGACGACGAACTTCATGATCGTGGGCGGCGAGAACGTGGCCGTCGAGACGGGCACGTTCCCGGTCGGCAGCCGCGCGGCCCTCGCCCTCGGCTCGCAGCCGCTGAAACCGGAAAAGGCGCGCAACCTGTCGATCGGCGCGCAGTGGCAGCCGACCCGCAACTGGACGACGACCGTCGACCTGTACCGCATCGACATCGACGACCGCATCGTGTTCTCGTCGAACGTCCAGCTGAACGGCACGTCGCTGAGGAATGCGCTGGCCGCCCAGGGCATCTTCGTGGGCGCGGCGCGTTACTTCACGAACGCGGTCGACACGCGCACGAAAGGCGTCGACGTCGTCAGCACGTACCGCCTGAACCTGCAGCAGGGCGCGCGCGCCGACTTCACGGTGGCCTACAACCACAACGACAACGAAGTCCGCCACGTGGCCGCGACGCCGGCCCTGCTGGCCGCGCAAGGCCTCGTGCTGGCCGACCGCCAGACCGTCAACCGCCTGACCGTCGGTTCGCCGAAGGATAAACTGAGCCTGGCGACGGACTACACGCGCGGCGTCTGGAACGGCCACGCCACCGTGACGCGTTACGGAAAATTCACCGTGCCGCAGAACGACCCGGCGCTGGACCAGACGTACGATCCGCAATGGGTACTGGACCTGTCCGCGAGCGTGAAGCTGGCGTCGAACCTGCGCCTGACGGCCGGCGCCGACAACGTGACGAACCGCTATCCGGCCCAGGTGACGTCGGCCGGCAATCTGAACCTGAACGGCATCAACCGCTACAGCGGCTTCGCGCCGAACGGCTTCAATGGCCGGTTCTACTACGTGAAGGCGGCCTACGCCTGGTAATGCCGGGTGGTAGCGTACGCCGCCCTCTCCCTCCGTCCCGCTATCATCGTTTTGTCGACGCGTGACGGAGGATAAGGATGTCGGGCATACCGCTGTGGGCGCAGGCCGGATTCTGGGGGCTGGTGGCCGGTGGCGCGCTGGTCCTTGGCGCCGTGGTCGGTTACAAGTTCGACGTGCCGCGGCGCCTGATCGCCGCCATCATGGCGTTCGGCAGCGGCGTCCTGATCTCGGCCCTGTCCTTCGAACTGATCGCGGAAGCCTACGAGCGTGGCGGTTTCAATTCGATGGCGGTCGGCTTCCTCGGTGGCGCGGCCGTCTACACGGCGGCCAACTGGCTGCTGTCGCACAAGGGCGCGAAGCACCGCAAGCGCTCCGGCGGGCAGCAGCCGTCCGAAGCGGAGGACAGCGGCAGCGGCGTCGCGATCGCCGTCGGCGCCCTCCTCGACGGCATCCCGGAATCGATCGTGATCGGCCTGTCGATGCTGGGCGGCGGCGCCGTCAGCACGGTGGCCGTCGGCGCCATCTTTCTCTCCAACGTGCCCGAAGGCCTGGCCAGCGCGGCCGGCATGAAGAAGGCCGGCCGCTCGGCCACGTACGTCTTCGGCATCTGGGGCGGCATCGCGCTCGCGTCAGGCGTCGCGTCGCTGGTCGGCTATACGGTGTTCCAGGACTTGTCGCCCGCCGTCGTCGCGGCCACGACTGCCGTCGCGGCCGGGGCGATTCTCGCCATGCTGGTCGACACGATGATTCCGGAAGCGTTCGAGGTGGCCCACGATTTCGCGGGCCTCATCACGGTGGCTGGCTTCCTTGCGGCGTTTGCGCTCAGCAAGCTCGGGGGCTGACCGGGCGAACTACCGGTCGGTGCAGCGATCCCGACAGACGTCCGTCAGGTTGTTCGCGATACTGTACTGGATCATGTCGCTGAGACTTTTACAGCGCAGCTTGACCATCGCTCTGGCCTTGTGCGTGCTGATCGTCTTGATACTGAGGTTGAGCACGGCCGCGATGCGGCTGACGCTCCGGCCACAGACGAGCATGGCGAACACGAGAAACTCGCGGTCGCTGAGGAGCTCGTGCGGCAACGCATCCTTACCTTCCCACATGTGCAATGCGACTTCTTCGGCGAGTCGCTCGCTCATATGGATCTTTCCCAGGCTCACCCGGCTTGCGGCCTTGAGAAGTTCATCGGCGGGACGGCTTTTCATCACGTATCCCTTCACGCCGCAGCGGATGGCCCGCATGCCGAAGTGAAGCTCGTCGAGCTCGGTATAGACGAGGACATGCGCGCGCGGCGCCACGGCCCGGATCTGGCGCAGGAACGTCTCCTCGCTTCCGGCTGCCAGGACCGGATCGACCAGGACCAGGTTGTATTGCTCGGTTTGCAATTTGCTGATCAGGTCCGCCCGGCTCGTCGCTTCGCAGACCACCGTATCCTCCGCTTCCTTGCTGAAGAGCGTACACACGCCTAGCCGCATGGTCTCGCTCCGATCACCTACCAGCATCTGAATCATGCTGCCTCCTAACCGTTTTAGTGGGGGAATGTGAGAGTAAACACAGCCATAATTAACCAATTGTCACCATAGGTCAAATTATCAGTTCAAATTTATTTTGTACAAACTCTCGCCGTCTCGATTTTGCTGCACCGCGTCGTGTTTTCCTATTCAATTTGGATAGGTGGCGAATGGTTTGATAAAAATCAACTGCCGCATTGCACCACCCTCTAAGCTTCATTGTGATCGCCTTCAATAACTTAATCGCAATTTATTGCGCCATGTCAAGAAAAACGCTCATCGAATCGGCCCGTGCCCACCCTGAGGTCATCGCCATTGCCCTTGAGGTGACAATGGACCCCGGCCGGAGACGCCACTACTCGCCCCTCGTTCTTATGCTCGCAGATGCTGCGATGCAAGAATTGATATCGAGAATCATTGCGACCACGCTGGAAAAGCCAGGTCCAGAGCCTAGTTCCTAGAAAAAATTTCCGTCAGTATTGAACCAAGAGTTACATGCAATATTCATTGGCGTTTTGCAATCTGAATGCGCGGCGCGGGAGCCAATCGATGAGTAAGGTCTGGCCTGGTCTTTTCCGCACATTCACATTAGCCGCTCGCACCGCCCTCGCGAGGTTGCGCAAGGACGTGCACCCGGCGGACGCCGTGACGCATCACGACGCGGGCCGTTCCGCGCGCGCCGGTATCGAGCGGCGGGCCGATGCCTTCACTGCTGACATTATTCAGATCGGCATCTCCTTCATGAAGGTCTTTGGACGGGAAAACGCCGAAGCGTTCTTCCTCACTGCGGGCATCGAGCCCGCCGTCTACCGACGGGTCATCGCGGGCCGGTTTCGAATGGTGGCGCAAGACGGGGATGCCGATACGCAAGGCGTCCCCGCATGAGGCAGTGTCACGGGACATGCGGCCGCCCTGGTCCGCGTGTCCGCCAGGTGTGCCGTCGTAAAGGCGCTCTACCGGAGCCGGCGGTAGGAAAATATACCGGCACCACGTTCCGCCAAGGAGAGCGAGACACTGCGATGGGCAATGACGATGATGAGCTACGGCATTTCCTCGGCGTGAACCGCCGGAAGGATCACGCCACCGCGGACATCGTCGACATCGGCCTCCTGTTCATGCGCGTCTTCGGTAACGATAAAGGTTGGAGCTTCTTTCGCAGCACGTTGATTCAGCCGGAAGTGTGCTGGCGCGTCATGCGGCGGCGAACGCGCGGTTCGCCGCCCGAGATCGATCCCGAGCACAGAGGCGATGCGGGCAGCCAGCCCCGCTAGCGTGCGATGGCCCCATGCATGGGGGAAATGCGGATTTTCGTCAGGCAATATATTTACTGCAAAAACAAGGATGGTTATCGTGCTGTCCATTCCCACACAGCACAGGAGACCCCATGACCCGCACACTTCGCCACGTCCTCGCCGCTTCCGCCTGCCTGTTCGCGGTGAACTCGGCCCACGCCCAGTTGTCCGCGCTCGGCGGGCTTGCGTCCAGTATCGGCGGCATGCTGGCCGGCGCCACCGGGATCGGGACGGCGGATGCCGGTTACGACGTCGACGGTTTCGTGCGCAAGAGCGCGGAATTGTCCGAAGTGGCGGGCCGCGCGGTCACTGCCATCAACGCCGCGTTCGCGACGGACGAACAACTGGCGGCCAAGCGCACCGCCCTCGCGGCCATTGCGGTCGTCGCCGAACCGAAGGAGCGCCAGGCCCGGTACGCGGCACTGTACGCGGCCGAAAGCGCGGAGACCAAACGCCTGCTCGATTCGGGCGAGATGGAACGGCGCATGGCGCAGCTGGACAGCGACAAGAAAAAACTGATTGGCCAGGCCCTGCTGAACTTCGCGATCGGCAGCCTGCAGGCAGTCGAACTGGGCAAGCACGGCCAGGCGCTCGTCCAGCAGGCCGGCATCAGCCCCGTCGAACTCGTGCGCATCCTGCCCGTGAAGGATGCGATTCCGCTGCTGGGCAAGGTGGCCGTCGATGCATCCGGCTTCGTGGGCGGCGTCGTGAAACTCGCGCGGGCCGCGCACATCACCGTGCCGGACGCACGCACCGGGTCGGCCCCTGTCAGCCTGAACGTTTGAGCCATTGATTGTTTTGAATCTATAAAGTACAATCGCGTGTGATGTTATCGATAACTAGACCATCACGGAGACAATATGAAACGACGCCAGGTCCTGGCCGGATTGGCCGCCACTGTGCCGGGCTTCGCCGCAAGCGCCCTCCTGCCGCGGCGCGCGCTGGCGGCAACCGCCGGCGGTCCCTTCAAGCCGGACTGGGATTCGCTGGCCGCGTACCGCACGCCCGACTGGTTCCGGAACGCGAAGTTCGGCATCTGGGCCCACTGGGGCCCGCAGTGCGAGCCGGAATTCGGCGACTGGTACGCGCGCAACATGTACAAGGAAGGGAGCAACCAGTACCGTTACCACGTGCAGAAATACGGCCACCCGTCGAAGTTCGGTTTCAAGGACGTGATCCGGCAGTGGCAGGCCGCGCAATGGGACCCGAACGCCCTGCTCGCCCTGTACCGCAAGGCCGGCGCCCGCTACTTCGTCGCGTTGGCGAACCATCACGATAACTTCGACCTGTACGACAGCCGCTTCCAGCCCGACTGGAATTCGACCCGCATCGGGCCGAAGCAGGACCTGATCGCCGGTTGGGCGAAGGCGGCGCGCGCGCAGGGCCTGCGCTTCGGCGTGAGCGTCCATGCGGCCCATGCGTGGACGTGGTACGAGACGGCCCAGGGCGCGGACAAGGCGGGACCGTACGCCGGCATCCCGTACGACGGCGTGCTCACGGCCGCCGACGGCAAGGGGCAGTGGTGGGAAGGGCTGGATCCGCAGGCGCTGTATGCCCAGGCGCATCCGCTGAGCCGCAAGACCACCGTCCCCGCCGAATGGGGCGCGCAGTGGGACTGGGGCGGCGGCGCCATGCTGCCGTCGCGGCGCTACGTCGACAACTTCCACGACCGGACCATCGACCTGATCGACAAGTACGACCCGGACCTCGTCTACTTCGACGACACCGCCCTGCCCTTCTGGCCGTTCAGCGACGCGGGCCTGCGCATCGCCTCCCACATGTACAACCGCAGCATCGCCACGCGCGGCCGGCTGGAAGCTGTTATCAACGGCAAGATGCTCGATGAGCGGCAGCGCCATTCCCTCGTATGGGACATCGAGCGCGGCCAGAGCAACGCCATCGAGCCGCTGCCGTGGCAGACGTGCACCTGCATCGGCGGCTGGCACTACTCGCGCCCGGAGTACGAGCGCGGCGCGTACAAGAGCGCGCAGACCGTCGTGCACATGCTGGTCGACATCGTCAGCAAGAACGGCAACCTCCTGCTCAGCGTTCCCATGCGCGGCGATGGCACGATCGACGAGAAGGAACAGGCGATCGTCGAGGAGATCGGCCGCTGGATGGCCGTGCACGGCGAGGCGATCTACGACACGCGGCCGTGGGCCGTGTTCGGGGAAGGCCCCGCGCTGCATGGGACGGCGCGGCTCAAGGACCAGGGCATGAACGAGGGGAAGAATGCACCGCTCACGGCGGCCGACGTGCGCTTCACGGCGAAGGGCGATGTCGTGTATGCGTTCGTGATGGGCTGGCCGGCCGGCCGCGAGCTCGCGATTGCGGCGATGGGCACGGCGGCCGGGCACCTGAAAAAGCCGGTCGCGCGGGTGGAGGTCGTCGGCACCGGCGCGCCGCTCGCGTTCCGCCAGGCGGCCGACGGGCTGAAGGTGACGCTCCCCGCCGCGGCGCCGGCCCTGTCCTACGCGTTCGCGTTGAAAGTGCTTATTTGACGCGCTGTTTTTCGAGCTTGCGCGCGAGGGTCCGGCGGTGCATGCCGAGCCGCCGCGCCGCTTCCGAAATATTGAAATCCGTCTCGGCCAGCACGGCGTGGATCCGCTCCCACTCCAGTGTCTTGATCGACGTGGCGCGGTTGGTCAGTTCCAGGTCCGTGTTGCCGGCGACGTGGCCGAAGGCGGCCTCGATGTCGTCCGTGTTCGACGGTTTCGCCAGGTACTGGCGGGCACCGAGCTTGATGGCCTCGACGGCCGTGCCGATGCTGGCGAACCCCGTCAGCACGACGATCTGCATGTCCGGATCGTGCGCATGCAGCATCTGCACGCACGCGAGGCCGGAGCTGTTGCCCTTCAGCTTGAGGTCGACGACGGCGTAGTCCGGCGAATGCTCCTTCAACAGTTCCTGCGCCTCGTCGAGGCCGGGCGCCTGCAGCACCTGGTAGCCGCGCCGTTCGAACGATCGGGCGAGTGTGCGGGCGAACGCGTCGTCGTCCTCGATGATCAGGAGCAGGCGGTCTTCGGCGTCGTTGACGATGTCTTCATCCATGGGCATGTCCCAATTCCTTGTCGAGCGCGATCGCGGACAGCGGCAATGTCAGCGTGACGGCGGCGCCGCCTTCCGGCCGGTTCACGGCCTGCACGGACCCGCCCAGGGTGCGGGCCACGTTCACGACGAGGAACAGGCCCAGGCCGCCGCCGGGACGGCCTTTGCTGGACTGGTACGGTTTGCCGAACTGGGCCAGCATCGCGGGCGCGAAGCCGGGGCCGCGATCGTTCACGGTCAGTACGAGCGTGCCGTCGGAGACACAAGCGTCCACGCCGACCCAGTCGGGTGACGCTTCGAGCGCGTTGTCCAGCACGTTGTCGATCGTTTGTTTCAGTGCGGAGTCGAAGGCGACCGGCAAGTCGTGTTCGATCCGGTTGCGGTAGTCGAAGCCGCGCACGGGGCGGCTGTGCTGCCATTCTTCGACGAGCTTGTCGAGGAAGCCCCGGATCGTCGTGCGCGCAGCCGACTCGCCCCGCGTCTCGCCGGCCGACAGCAGGATGCCGCTGACGATGGATTTGCAGCGCTTCAGCTGCGTTTCCATCTCCGTGATCTCTTCCAGCAGGTCCGGGTTCGCCTTGAACTCGCGCATGCGCTTCCAGTCGCCGAGGATCACGGACAGCGTGGCGAGCGGCGTGCCCAGTTCGTGCGCGGCGCCCGAGGCGAGCAGGCCCATGCGCACGATGTGTTCTTCCTCGGCCGCGCGCTGGCGCAGGTCCGCAAGCTGCGCCGCCTTGCCCTTCAGCGTGCTGGTGATCCGCGAGATGAAGACGACGAGCAGCGCCGCGTTCAACGTAAAGCAGATCAGCATGCCCTGCACGTACAGGCTCGAAATGCCGCGCGCGTGGTCGAACGGCAGCGCGAGCGGCTTCGCGAAGACGGACAGGCCGGCGAGGCACGCGAGCGTGATGGCGACGATGGTCCACGTCGACCACGCTTCCAGCAGCACGGCCGACAGGATCACCTGCAGCAGGTAGAGGAAAGCGAACGGATTCGTCGTGCCGCCCGCGAGGTACAGCTGCATCGTGAGGCTGGCCACGTCGACGAGGAGCGCGAGGAACAGCTCGTTGTTCGTGACGGGCCGGTGTTCGTGCCAGCGCAGGTGGCTGGCGATGTTGAAGGCGATGAGGCACGCGAGCACCTCGAGCATCTGCACGAGCGGCAGGCGCACGTCGAACACGAGGATCGCGCCGGCGATGGTCGTGATCTGGCCGATGACGGCGATCCAGCGCAGCTCGATCAGCTGCAGCATGTTCTTGTGGCCGGCGACGTATTCGACGGCGGCGGCGGTGTCCGCGCCCCGTTCGAAGATCCGTTTCAGCAGGTCAGTCGTGTCGTTCATCATTCGAGGGTTCGTCGCCGCGGCGGGCCACCCACCACCAGGCGCCGGCCACCATCAAGGCAAGAGCATACCAAGTGAATGCGTACACGAGGTGGGAGTTCGGAAATTTGACGACGGTGAGGCCGCCGATGGGCCGGTCGGGGCTGTCCGGCGGGTTCTGTTGCGCGGCGGCGTCGACGAAGAACGGGGCCGCGGCCAGGCCGCGCGCGGCGGCGATGGCGGCCACGTCGCGGGTGTACCAGCGGTTGGCGGCCGGATCGTTGGTGCGCGTAAAGGCGCCGTTGCGCTCGCTCGTGCGCAGGAGGCCCGTGACGTCGGCCGCGGGGCCGGCGTTCGCGCACGGGTTCCCGGCGGCGCGCTGCGGCGTGTAGCGCGTGCGCGCACCCAGGTCGGTGGCAATGAAGCCGCGGTTGACGAGGACGATCCCCTGTTCCGTGCACATCGGTGTGAGCAGCCAGTAGCCGCTGCCCTGTTCGGTGAGGGCCTGGACGGGCGTGGTGAGATCGTAGAGATAAGTGCCGTGCAGCTTGACGCGGCGGTACTCGTCGGATTCGGGGGTGATGCCGGCCCAGCTCGTGCGCGATGGCAGCGGCGCCGGGGCGGCGTGCACGCGTGCTTCCACGCGTGCGATAAGGTCCAGTTTCCACTGCAGGCGAATCACCTGCCAGGTACCCAGACCCGCGAAGAGGACGATCAGCAGCAGTGCCAGCACTGCCAGGACGGGAGAGACTCCCTTGCGGCCGGCCGGCGCCGCTGCGCGATCGTCCCTCGCCATTACTGCATGTCGTGCATGCCGTGTACCGAACCGCCGTCATTGCCCATGTTGGGCATCATGTTGGCGTTCATGTGGTACATGACCCAGATCGAGCCGGTCAGGACGATGAACAGCAGGATGGCCGTGAGGATCAGCGCCATCATGTTCCAGCCGCCTTCCGACTTCGAGTTCATGTGCAGGAAGTAGACCATGTGCACGACGACCTGGACGGCCGCGAAGCCGAGGATCACGAACTTGGTCGTGCCCGGTGCCAGCTGGTGGGTCATCACCAGCCAGAACGGGATCGCCGTCAGGATCACGGACAGGATGAAACCGATCGTGTAATCCTTGAAGCTGCCGTGCGCGTGCAGTTCGTCGTCGTGATGACCGTGGCCATGGTCATGCCCGTGGCCGTGGGCGTGGTGGTGATCGCTCATGGCAGGACTCCCATCAGATAAACATAGGTGAACACGCCGATCCAGATGACGTCCAGGAAGTGCCAGAACATCGACAGGCAGGCGAGGCGGCGGTAGTTGGCGGCATGGATGCCGTGCTTACCGACCTGGAACATCAGCGTGACGAGCCACACGATACCGAAGGTCACGTGCAGGCCGTGCGTGCCGACCAGCGAGAAGAACGCGGTCAGGAAGCCCGAGCGCCACGGGCCGTAGCCTTCGTGGATCAGGTGCGCGAACTCGTCCAGTTCGAGGTACAGGAAGCAGGCGCCCAGCACGCCGGTGATGGCGAGCCAGACCAGCGTGCCCTTCACGTTCTTCTTCTGCGCGGCCAGCATGGCGAAGCCGTACGTGATCGACGAGAACAGCAGGAACGCGGTGTTCAGTGCCACGGTCGGCAGCTCGAAGATCTCGGCGCCGGACGGGCCGCCCGCGTAGTTGCGGCCCAGGACGGCGTAGGTCGCGAACAGGCAGGCGAAGATGAGGCAGTCGCTCATCAGGTAGATCCAGAAGCCCAGCAGCGTGCCGTTCTCCGGATGGTGCTCGCGCACGTAGTAGCGCGAGCTCGGGTCGGCGCTCGCGGCGCCGGCGTGGGTTACGTTAATCTCAGACATGGGCTTCCAGCAAACGGGTGCGTTCTTCTTCCGTGCGGGTCACTTCGTCCGCCGGGATGTAGAAGTCGCGTTTGTAATCGAACGTGTGGTAGATGGCGACGGCGAGCATCGCGACGAACGCCAGGCCGACCAGCAGCCACATGTGCCAGATGATGCCGAACGCCATCACGAACGTGATGCCCGGGATGACCGGACCGGCCCACGTGTTCTTCGGCATGTGGATCGCCACGAAGTCCTTCAGCGGACGCAGGTAGCCGTGCTTCTTCATGTCGGCCCACGAATCGTTGTCATGCACGACCGGGGTGAACGCGAAGTTGTAGTCCGGCGGCGGCGACGACGTCGACCATTCCAGCGTACGGCCGTTCCACGGATCGCCCGTCATGTCGGCCAGCGCCTTGCGGTTCAGGATCGACACGAAGATCTGCATCAGCATGCAGCCGATACCGGCGGCGATCATCAGCGTACCGGCCAGCGAGATCTGGAACAGGTAGTGGATCGACGGATCGTCGAAGTGGCTCATGCGGCGGGTGACGCCCATGAAGCCCAGGATGTACGGCGGGGTGAAGGCGACCCAGAAGCCGATCGACCACAGCCAGAACGAGTACACGCCCCATTTACGGTCGAGACGGAAGCCGAACATCTTCGGCCACCAGTAGTTCACGCCCGCGAACAGGCCGAACAGCACGCCGCCGATGATGACGTTGTGGAAGTGGGCGATCAGGAACAGCGAGTTGTGCAGCACGAAGTCGGCCGACGGGACCGCCAGCATCACGCCGGTCATGCCGCCGATGATGAAGGTGATCATGAACGACACGGTCCACATCATCGGCAGTTCATAGCGGATGCGGCCCTTGTACATGGTGAACAGCCAGTTGAAGATCTTCGCGCCCGTCGGGATCGAGATGATCATCGTGGTGATGCCGAAGAACGAGTTCACGCTCGCGCCCGAACCCATCGTGAAGAAGTGGTGCAGCCACACGAGGTACGACAGGACCATGATCACGACCGTCGCATACACCATCGAGGTGTAGCCGAACAGGCGCTTGTTGCAGAACGTCGCGACGACTTCCGAGTAGATACCGAACGCCGGCAGGATCAGGATGTACACCTCCGGGTGGCCCCAGATCCAGATCAGGTTCACGTACATCATGGCGTTGCCGCCCAGTTCGTTCGTGAAGAAGTGCGTGTCGAACAGGCGGTCCATGCCCAGCATGGCCAGCGTGGCGGTCAGGATCGGGAATGCCATCACGATCAGGATGTTGGTGCACAGGGCGGTCCAGGTGAACACCGGCATCTTCATCAGGTCCATGCCCGGGGCGCGCATCTTGATGATGGTGACGACCAGGTTCACGCCTGACAGCAATGTGCCGACACCCGCCACCTGCAATGACCAGATGTAGTAGTCGACGCCCACGTCCGGGCTCGCCAGGATGCCGGACAGCGGCGGGAACGCCAGCCAGCCGGTACGGGCGAATTCACCGACGAACAGCGAGGCCATCACGAGGATCGCGCCGGCGGTCGTCATCCAGAACGAGAAGTTGTTCAGGAACGGGAACGCCACGTCGCGTGCGCCGATCTGCAGGGGCACGACGTAGTTCATCAGGCCCGTCACGAACGGCATCGCCACGAAGAAGATCATGATCACGCCGTGGGCGGTGAAGACCTGGTCGTAGTGGTGCGGCGGCAGGAAGCCGTGCGAATCGCCGAACGAGAACGCCTGCTGGGCGCGCATCATCAGTGCGTCGGCAAAGCCGCGCAGGAACATCACGAGACCCAGCACCATGTACATGATGCCGATCTTCTTGTGGTCGATACTGGTGAACCACTCGGTCCAGAGATAGCCCCACAGCTTGAGTTTGGTGAGGACGCCGAGCAGGACGATACCGCCCAGCAGGACGCCGATAAATGTGGCGATCAGGATCGGCTCGTGGTAGGGAATCGCTTCCCAGCTGAGCCGACCGAAGATCAACTTCGCTAAGTCAAATTGCTCGTGCATGATTACTTCTTCTTCACAGAATCATTGGGCGTAGTGCAGACCTCGCCGTTGGCCTGGGCCAGACGGGTCGTTGCCGCTTGTTGGGGCGAGTAACGCGCAACGGCCATTTCGCGGGCCTTCTTCGCGTCGTCGTTCATCATCTTGTCCTGGCACACGACGCCGTCGGTGACGCAGCGGTTCAGGATTCGATAATAGAGGTCCTCGTCGACGGCCGCGTAACGGCGCACCGGCTCCTTGATGCTCGGCTTTTCGAGCGTCAGGTAGTTGGCACGATCCAGCTTGCCGCCGCCGGCAGCCTTGGCCGAATGGACCCAGGCGTCGAAGTCGCCTTGCGCGACGCCGCGGTAGCCGAAGCGCATGTCCGAATAGCCCGCGCCGCTGTAGTTCGACGAGAAGCCGACCGACTGGATCGGCTTGTTCTGCACCGCGTTCAGCGTGATTTCCATGCCCGGCATGCCGTAGACCATGCCCGCCAGTTCCGGTACGTAGAACGCGTTCATCACCGACGTCGCGCTGACCTTGAAGCGCAGCGGCACGTCGACCGGTACGACCAGTTCATTGACCGTCGCGATGCCCTGCTCCGGATAGATGAACAGCCATTTCCAGTCCATCGCCACGGCCTGGATGACCAGCGGCTTGGCCGACGCGGGAATCGGACGCCCTTCGGCGATGCGGTCCAGCGGACGGTAAGGATCGAGCTTGTGCGTCGAGATCCAGGTCACGAGACCCAGCACGATGATGATCAGCAGGGGCGCGCCCCAGATGACGAGTTCCAGCTTGGTCGAGTGGTCCCAGTCCGGTTCGTAGGCCGCTTCCTTGTTGCTGGCGCGGTACTTGTACGCGAACCAAATGATGAGGAACATCACGGGGACGATAATCAGCAGCATCAGGACCACCGAAACGATGATCAGTTGCGCCTCTTGCTTGGCGATGTCGCCGGAAGGGTTCATCACCACCGTGTTACAGCCAGCCAGCGCTGCCAACAGTGGAGAGAGGAACATTCCGCGACGGAGGGTCTTAGGAATCATGCTTGTGTTTTACGTTACATGGGAAAAATAACATGCTAATGTAACGCCAACGGCGTGCGTTTGGCGATTGGACGTTTTGTCCTACCCTTTCCGTGTTGCAGCATATTTTTGTGGGTCCGAACGGCCGTTGGCTTAGAAAAGGAGACGAAGAACATGCAAGGCACCCCGAACACGTACGGCGGCGTAGGAGCCGCTCCAATCACAGCACCCCACTCCGGGGCCCGGAACATCAACAGCCGCGACACGAAAATCGCCCCTGGCGAGATCGCGGTCGGCGTCGTCATCGGCCGCGCTTCCGAATACTTCGACTTCTTCGTTTACGCGATCGCTTCGGTGCTCGTATTCCCCGCCGTGTTCTTCCCGTTCGCGGACCGGCTCGAAGGTACGCTTTATTCTTTTGCCATCTTCGCGCTGGCCTATGTGGCAAGGCCGGTCGCGTCGCTGGTCTTCATGGTCATCCAGCGTCATTACAGTCGCGAGATCAAGCTGACCATCGCCCTCTTCCTGATGGGTTCCGCCACGGTCGCCATCTCGATGCTGCCCACCTATTCCCGCTGGGGCGAGTGGTCCATCGTCGCCCTCGCCATCCTGCGCATCGGCCAGGGCGTCGCCCAGGGCGGGTCGTGGGACGGGCTGCCGTCGCTGCTCGCGCTGAACGCGCCGCAAAACAAGCGAGGATGGTACGCCATGTTGGGACAACTTGGCGCACCAACGGGATTCATCATCGCGGCGGGCCTGTTTTCGTACCTGATGGCCGAGCTGTCGCAGGACGATTTCCTCGTGTGGGGCTGGCGCTATCCGTTCTATGTCGCCTTCGCGATCAACGTCGTCGCCCTGTTCGCCCGCCTGCGCCTCGTTTCGACGCCGGACTATACCCACCTGCTCGACGAGCACGAGCTGGACCCGGCCCCGGCCCGCGAAGTGATCGGCAACCAGGGCACGAACATCGTCATCGGCGCCCTCGCCGCCCTGGCCAGCTATGCCCTGTTCCACCTGGTGACCGTGTTCCCGCTGTCGTGGATCCAGCTGTACGATACCCGCTCGATGTCGCAATTCCTCGAAGTCCAGATGATGGGCGCGGGGCTCGGCATCGTGGGCGTCCTGGCGTCGGGCCTCATCGCCGACAAGTTCGGCCGCCGCAACACGCTGGGCACTCTCGCCGCGCTGATCGCCCTGTTCTCCGGCTTCATCCCGACGCTGATGGATGGCGGCGTGACCGGCCAGAACACGTTCATCCTGGTGGGCTTCCTGCTGCTGGGCCTCTCGTACGGCCAGGCCGCCGGCGCCGTGACGTCGAACTTCCTGCCGCAATACCGCTACACGGGCGCGGCCCTCACGTCGGACCTCGCCTGGCTCGTGGGCGCCGCGTTCGCCCCGCTCGTCGCGCTGGGCCTGGCCGCCAACTTCGGCCTAGGTTACGTCAGCCTGTACCTGCTGTCCGGCGCCGTCGGCTCGCTGGCCGCGCTCAGCCTGAACCGGGCGCTCGAGATCCGCAACTGAACCCTATATAGATAGCAGAGCTCAAGCCCCGGTATCCCCGGGGCTTTTTTTAATCGACGGTGACGGATGCGTACGCGGGCAACCTTCGCGCTGACCCTGCTGGCCGCGGCCCTGGCGGCGGGCGGCCCGCCCTGGATCGCCCTGCACGAGGCGCGACGCCAGGCGTACGATGCGGAAGCGGAACTGGCGCTCAACTATGCGCGCGACGTGCTGCACCGTACCGACGAGACGGCGCGCCAGGCAATGGAAGCGATCTCGCAGCTGCGGCGCGCGGGGCTCGCCTCATGTTCGGACGCCGCCCGCGCCGCAATGCGCGAAATCGACCTGACCTCCACCTACATCCAGGCCGTCGGCCACCTGAACGGCGACACCATGGAATGTTCGTCGCAGGGCGGCCCGCCCGTCCACCTCAACCGGGAGGCGTTCCACACGTCGCGCGACGTGGCCGTGTACGACGCCGTGCCGCTCGTCGCCGGCGGCCGCAATCCGCTGATCGGCCTCGCACGCGAGGGCGTGATCGTCGTCGTGCACCGCGACCTGCCGCTCGACATCTGGACCGCCGTGCCGGACGTCGCGCTCGGCGTGCTGCACCTGGAAGGCCGGCGCGCGGTGATGGCGCGCGGCCCAGTCGATCCGGCCTGGATGGACCGCGTCGGCGCCCGCGGCGAGACCACCTTCGTCGCCGGCGACCGCCTCGTGGCGCTCGTCCGCTCGCGGCGTTTCGTCACGACGGTCGCCGTGGCCGCCGTGCCGGCCCGCTACCTGCACGAGCGCGTCGCCGCGACGACGCGCCGCCTGGTCCCGGCCGGCCTGTTCGGCGGACTGGCGGCGGCCGCCGCGATCCTGCTGCTGGCACGCCAGCGGATGTCGATGACGTCGGCGCTGCGCAGCGCCCTGCGCCGCGGCGAATTTTACCTGCTGTACCAGCCGCTGATCGACATGCGCAGCGGCGCGTGCGTCGGCGCCGAGGCCCTGCTGCGCTGGCAACCCCGAGCGGGGAAGATGTCGGCCCCGACCTGTTCATTCCCGTGGCCGAGCAGACGAGCCTGATCACGCGCGTGACGGCGCGCGTGCTGGACCTGGTCGAACGCGACGCCGGCGACTTCCTCGCCCGCCACCCCGACTTCCATATCGGGATCAACCTGTCGCCCGCCGACCTGCGGTCGTGCGCGGTCGTCGAGCGGATCGATGCGCTGCTGGCGCGCACGGGTGCGCGGCCGACGAACCTGATCGTCGAGATCACGGAACGGGGCTTCCTCCACCTCGACTCGGCGCGGGCCGTGATCGCGGCCCTGCGCGACCGCGGCATCGACGTCGCCATCGACGACTTCGGCACCGGCTACTCGAGCCTGTCGTACCTCGAAACCCTGGACCTCGATTTCCTCAAGATCGATCGCTCGTTCATCGAAGCGATCGGCACCGGCGCGCCCACGAGCCAGGTCGTCGGCCACATCATGGCGATGGCGCGCACGCTCGACCTCAGGATGATCGCCGAAGGCGTCGAAAGCGAAGCCCAGGCCGAGTTCCTGCGCACGCACGGCGTGCATTATGCGCAAGGTTGGCTGTACGGCAAGCCGATGTCGTTCGCCGACGTCGCCAGGCTGACGTCATACGCACGCCGGCCAGTCCGGGGCTGAACGTCAGCGCCGGCCGGCCACGATGTCGAGCAGCGCCTGCAGCTCGACGGGCTTGGTGAGGTGGCAGTCGAAGCCGGCGTCCGCCGAGCGGGCCCGATCGGCATCCGTGCCCCAGCCGGACAACGCCACGAGCCGGGTCGCGCGCGTGCCCGGCTGCGCGCGCAGGCGGCGCGCGACGTCGTGGCCGTTCAGGCCCGGCATGCCGATATCCAGTAACGCCACGTCGGGATTTACCCGCGCCGCCGCTTCCAGCGCCGCGTGGCCGTTGCCGACCACGTCGACCGTGTGCCCATGCCGCGCCAGCAGTTCGCGCAGCAGCTCGGCCGCATCCGCGTTGTCGTCCGCGACGAGGATGCGCAGGCCGGCCGTGGCCCGTCCCGCGCCGTCGTCCGTGTGCTGCGCGGCCGGCTGCGCGCCGGTGGCCAGCGGCAGTTCGACGACGAACGTACTGCCCTTGCCCGGACCCGCGCTGTCGGCGCGCACGGAACCGCCGTGCAGTTCCGTCATCTGGCGCACGAGATGCAGGCCGATGCCCAGGCCGCCGGATTCCTGTTCGGGATGGCGCCCCACCTGCGTAAACATGTCGAAGATGCGCGGCAGCGCCGCTTTCGGGATGCCGATGCCGCTGTCCGCGACTTCGATACGGACGCGATTCCCGGCGCGGCGCACGCCGAGGCCGACGCTGCCGCCCTCCGGCGTGTACTTGGCCGCATTGGTCAGCAGGTTGCCGATCACCTGGGACAGGCGCGTGGCGTCCGCATGGACGGCAAGGGGTTCGTCGCCCACATCGACGTGGAAGTCGTGGCGCTTCGCCTCGATCACGGGCAGGGTCATCTCGATCGCGCGCAGCACGACGTCCTTCAGCGGCACGACGGCCTTCTTCAGTTCGACCTTGCCGCTGTTGATGCGCGCCAGGTCGAGCAGGTCGTCGACGAGGTGCACGAGGTGGTTCACCTGGCGCTCCATCATCGGCCGCACGCGCGCGAGCACGTCCGGCTTGTCGGCGCCGATGCGCAGCAGGTCCAGGCCCGTGCGGACGGGGGCCAGCGGGTTGCGCAGCTCGTGCGCGAGCGTGGCGAGGAATTCGGACTGGCGCCGGTTCGCCTCGGCGAGGTTGTCCGCGAGGTCGCGCAGGGTCTCGCTGCGGGCGCGCTCCTCCGTCACGTCGCGCAGGAAGATGGCGACCTGGCGGCTGTCGGCATCGCCCAGGCGCGCCGCGTACACGTCCAGCCAGCGTCCGAGGTTGGCCGTGTATTGTTCGATGCGCACGGGCAGGCCCGTCTTCGCCACGCGGCCATAGATGCGCGACCAGCGGATATCGTGCGTCGGCACCAGTTCGCGGATCGTCTTGCCGGCCGCGTCGACGAGCCCTGTGTGCCGCACGAACGCGGGGTTCACTTCGAGCATGCGGTAGTCGCAAGGCTCGCCGGCGGCGTCGAACATCATCTCGATGATGCAGAAGCCCACGTCGATCGATTCCAGCACGGTGCGGTAGCGCTGCTCGCCCGCGCGCCGCGCCGACTCGCTGTTGCGCAGGTCCGCTTCCGCCGCCGCCTGGCGCGAGATGTCGAACACGACGCCGGCCATGCGCACGGGCGTCCCGGACTCGTCGACTTCCACGCGGCCGCGCGCATTGACCGTCCGGACAGCACCGTCGCGGGCCAGCACGCGATGCACGACCTGGTGCGGCTCGCGCGCCGCCACCGCGCGCTCCAGGCTCCCGCGCACGGTGTCGACGTCGTCCGGGTGGATGGCTTGCAGGTAGGCGTCGAGCGGGGCGCCGCCCGGGTCCAGGCCCGGCGCCACGGAGAACATGGCGGCCACGTTCGCGTCCGCGTGCACCTTGCCCGTCCTGAGGTCCAGTACCCACGTGCCGATCTCGCCCGCCTCGAGGATCGCTTCCAGGCGCGCGCGCCAGGCCTGCGCCGTGCTTTCCGTATGCACCTGGTTTGTGATGTCCATGACGGCGGTGACGGAACCGGCGATGTCGCCGTTCGGCCCGAGCACGGGTGCCGCGCGCAGGATCACCGTGCGGCGCCGACCCGGGGTGTCGAACGGCTCGATCTCGATGACGTCGCCATCGGCCCGCTCGCCGCGCAGCGCGCGGGCCTGCGCCCATTCCTCGGGCGCGACGGGACGGCCGTGGCGTTCCGAATGGTCGGCCCACCACCCTTTCCAGTCCGCGTATTCGGCCACGTTCGACGAGCGCGGATAGTCGCCCCACAGCCGTTCCAGCTCGTCGTTGCACAGGACGAGCTTGCCGTCACGGTCCGCATAACTGATGCCGACCGGCGCCGCGGCCAGCAACGCGTCCAGGCGGTTGCGCAAGGCGCGTGCCGTGTTGCGGGTCTCGTCCAGTTCCGCGCGCGTGCGGCGCAGCGCCTGTTCGGCCGTGTGCCGCTCGTGTTCCGCGCGGCGCAGTTCCATCAGGGTCATCACCTGGTCGCCCAGGGTGCGCAGGGCAAGGCGCTGCTGCACGGTGATCCCTTCAGGGCGCGGGCGCAGGTCGAGGATGCACAACGTGCCAAGCGGGATGCCTTCCGGCGTGCGCAGCAGCGCGCCCGCGTAGAAGCGCAAGCCGGGCTGGCCGGTCACGAGGGGATTGCAGGCGAACCGGGTGTCGCAGGTCGTGTCCGGGACGACCATCACGCTGTCTTCCAGCAGCGCGAACTTGCAGATGGAGTCGTCCAGCGGCATCTGGCGCACGCCCAGGCCGATCTCCGCCTTGAACCACTGGCGGTTGCCGGCGATCAGGTTGACGGCGGCAATCGGTGCGTCGAACAGGTCGGCCAGCAGGCGGACGATGGCATCGAAGGCCGCTTCCGTCGGCGTGTCGAGAATGCCGTAACGGTCGAGCGCGGCCAGGCGGGTCGCCTCGGGCCAGGAACAAAGGGGTTGTGCTGTGGTCATGAAGGATTGCCGTGCGGATTGGCAACAATGTACCACAGCGCATCGGGCGCACGTCACACGCGTGCGCCCTGCCGCCCGGCCGCGCTATTTTCGGATCAGCGACCACTGCTGGTTGGTGCCGCCGTTGGACGGATACTGGATGATCTGCGCGCCATCGGCCGTGCTCTTGTTCTGCACGTCCAGCACCATGCCGGAGAGCTGGTTCGCGACCGTATAGTAGCCGGCTGCCGGGCTGGCGAAGCGCCATTGCTGTCCCTGCCCCGCCCAGTAGCCCCACTGGGCGATATTCGTGCCGGCCGTCGTGGAGTTATTGTAGTCGTCCAGGCTCCGCAGGCTGTTGGCGTTGATGACGCTGTAGTACCCGTCGCCGTGGCCGATCACGTACCACTGCTGGTGGCGCGCGTTCGTGTCCGTCGCCTGCTGCACGAGGGCGCCGTCCGCGGTCGACGCACCCGCCACGCCCGTTACCTTGCCCGACAGGCGCGACTTGAACGCGTAGACGCCGTCGCTGATGCCGCCGCAGCCCGCGAAGTCCGTGAAGTTGCGGGTCAGGACCGGCCAGCCGGCACTGTACGTCATGCGCTGGATGTCCAGCTTCGCGTTGCCGTTGTCGGTCAGGTCGTAGTAGTGCGTGGAGACGAAATGGCAGCCGTCCTGGCGCAGGTCCGCGATGTGGCCGGGGCCCCGGTACTTGCCGTCGGTGACCGGGAGGATCGTACGCGTGCCGGAGTACGGGCCCCGGATGTTCGTCGCGCGCTGCACTTCGACGTAATAGGTGGAATCGGCGCCGTGGCAGCAGCTGCCGCGGTTCACGAACAGGTAATAATAGCCGCCGTCGCGCGTGATGTACGGCGCCTCGATGTCCTTGCCGCCGCCGCCCCAGATCGTCGTCACGCTGCCGGCCAGCTTGCCGGTGGACTGGTCGATCTCGGCCAGTCCGATGCCGCCGAAGAACGAGCCGTAGCTCAGGTAGACCTTGCCGTCGTGGTCGCGGAACAGCGCGGGGTCGATGGCATTGATCTCCGCGCTGCCGCCATACGATTGCACGACGATGCCGAGGTCTTGCCAGCTCGGGTTCTTCAAGGAGAGACTGCGCGCCACGCCGATCGCGGACGACGACGTGCCGAACGACGACACCGAGTAGTACAGGTAGTAATAGCCGTTCATCTGGATCACGTCCGGCGCCCAGTACGAGCCGGAGAAATTCGGGATCTTTTGCGTGACCCAGGCCGGCGGGGTCGCGAACACGGGCGCCGGGCCCGCCGCCCACGTCTTGAGGTCCTTCGACGTGGAGTACCAGATGCCGGTGCCGGTCGTGAAGTTGAAGTACGTGTCGCCGTCCTTGGTGATGGTGCCCGGGTCGTGGGCGTTCTGCACGCCCAGCAGGTCGATGGCCCCGGCCGAGGCGCAGCCGAGCGCGAGGCAGCACGCTGCCAGCAGCTTCTTGAACATGTGAGTCTCCTGTGTTTTATATGTATGGATGGGTTGAACCCGCCACCAGCTTAGGCAATACGGGTGGGCGCCACCAATGAAATAAAACAGCCAGGCGATTGCGATTTCGGTATCAGCCGAGCGCCGTGTCGAGCACCGTCATGAGGATGAAGCCGCCGACGAGGGCCACGCTGGCCCAGGTGCCGTTGCCGTTCTGCTGCGCTTCCGGCACGACGTCGTTGACGATCACGAACAGCATCGCGCCCGCCGCGGCGGCCAGCGCGAACGGCAGCAGGCCGGCGGAGATGCCGATCAGGACGGCGCCCGCGACGGCGGCCACCGGTTCGATCAGTCCGGACGCGACGCCCAGCGCCGCCGACAGGCCCCGTCCATAGCCGACGGTGCGCAGGGCCAGCGCGACAACGAGACCTTCCGGCACGTCCTGGATCGAGATGCCGGTCGCGAGCGAATTGGCCTTGTCGACGTCGACGCCTGCATACGCGACGCCAATCGCGAGACCTTCCGGCAGGTTGTGAAGTGCGACGGCCCATACGAACATCCAGGCGCGCTTGAGGGAGTGGGCTGTGCGTGGATCGTCGTGGGCGAGGATCCCGTCGGTGGAAATGCAGCGGTCGAGGACGAGCAGCAGCGCCGCGCCGGCCATGATGCCGGCGCCGACGGACAGGCTCGCCCCCAGTTGCCCGCCCCGCCCGTCTTTGCCGCGGCGAGTGCGGGGATCACGAGCGAGAAAGCGGTCGCACCCAGCATCACGCCGCCGCCGAAGCCGAGGAAGCAGTCGTAGGTGCGACTGGAAAAATTCTGGGACAGCAGGATAGGCAGGGTACCGAGCGCCGTGGCGGCGGCCGCGGTGGCGCCGCCGACCAGCGCACCGCGCACGTGCGGGACGTCCTGCAGGAGGCCGGCCAGATAGCCGAAGCCCGTGAAGATGAGGACCGCGCAGCCGAGGAGGCAGACGGCGCAGCCGGCGAGGCGGCGGGGGCGCAGCATCCAGGACAGTGCGGGTTGTTTGGTCAAGGGTGATTCCATGCGCGGGCTCAGTAAAAGAACGACCCGTCGTTCCCGCGCACGCGGGAACCCATGCTGAGCGTCCTGATCGATTCAGTATGGATCCCCGCTTTCGCGGGGATGACGGTCAGTGAAGCTTCGGCGCCCCCGGGCTCGGCTGCGTACCCGGCTGCACGGTCATGCCGTCAGCCAGCGTCTGGTTACCCATGCCCAGCTCCGCACCTGTCTGCGGATCGACGTTCGGGTCGGACATCGTGCGCTCGGCCATCTGCTTGAGCAGGTCGACTTCCTTCGCCGGCAGCCTGACTTCGGCCTCGCCCGTGCCGCCGTCGACGGCCATCTGCTTCTCGCGGTCCGTGACGAAGTCCCAGTTCTCGCCCTGGTTCCAGGAGCCGCGCATCTCGCCCGGACCCTGCGACATGTTGAAGTAGGTGTTGGCGAAGCGCGGGTCGCCCGGCATCTTCCCGGACGGGAAGTTCGGCTGGATCGAGTACAGCGCCTTCTCGAACGACTTCTGGTGCGCGATCTCGCGCGTCATGAGGAAGCCCAGCGCCTCTTTCACGCCCGGGTCGTCGGTCAGCGCGATCAGGCGCTCGTAGACGATCTTGGCGCGCGCCTCGGCGGCGATGTTGGAGCGGAGGTCGGCCGTCGGCTCGCCAATCGTGTCGATGTACGCAGCCGTCCACGGCACGCCCGCCGAATTGACCAGCGGCGTGCCGGCGCCGTACAGCACCTGGGTCACGTGGCTGTCGTTGCCCGCACCCTGGATCTTCTTGTACAGATCGGCTTCGCTGTCGACGGCTTCGGCCAGGTCGCCCTTGGCGCCCTTGTTGAGCATGGCGACGATGTGGCCGATCACCTCGAGGTGGCTCAGTTCTTCCGTCGCGATGTCGAACAGCATGTCCTTGCGGCCCGGATCGTCCTCGCTGACCGCCTGCGTGAAGTAACGCATGGCTGCGGCCAGCTCGCCCTGCGGCCCGCCGAACTGTTCGAGCATCAGGTTGGCCAGCCCCGGGTTCGGTTCACTGACACGCACGGTGTACTGCAGGCGTTTGTTATGTGCAAACATTCCGATTCCTCCAGTGTGTGATTGGATGGCCGCGCGGAACGCGTCTTGCGTTACCGCGCGGACAAACGGACGCGCCGTGGCGCGACCGGTCGATGCCATCTTGGCAGCGTTGCGGCGCCGAGTAATCAGAAACGAAGCCGTGTCTGTGTAGGAGTACAGGCGACATCCTGTCGAGCTCCGTGAGATTCTGAACAGGCGGAAACAGTCGAGAGACTGCCAGTCTGGGCCTGACAGCCCGTGCGTCATCGGCCGACAAGACCGTGCGGCGCCCTCCTACGCGGCAGCTCTAGCGTCGGCACTAACATGGTCATATCGCTACCCCACAGCCAACAGGAGACGATCATGTTTTCCCTGAAAAATTTGAGTCCGTCCATCACCGACATGATCCGCTTCGATCACTCGCATGTGATGGTGACGTTCCACCAGTACACCCGCGACAAGCGCGCCAGCGTCAAGAAGGCGCTGGCGGAAACGATCTGCGACGCGCTGGAAATTCATGCCACGCTGGAAGAGGAAATCTTCTATCCCGTCATGCGCCCGCGCGCCCACGACCAGAAGGTGATGGACAAGAGCGAGCCGGAACATGACGAAATGCGCAGCGTGATCTCGGAACTGCGCCGCACCGACCCGAAATCACCGCGCCACGACGAGCTCGTCTTCGAACTGATGCGCGACGTGCAGCACCACGTGGCCGACGAGGAAACCGTGTTGCTGCCGGAAGCCGAGCAGACGCTCAGCAAGGAGCGCCTGTCCGAGCTGGGTGCCCAGATGACGAAGCGGCGCCTGGAACTGGTGACGCCGAAAGCCGGCAAGATCGCGGCCAACACGGCCGTCGGCTTCTCGGGCAGCACGGCCGCCATCGTCGTCGGCGTGGCCAGCGCGCTGTTCGCGGCCCGCGCCTTTACACGCAAGCCTTCGCACGCGTAGCACCGGTTTTCCGCAGGGGGCGCAAGCCGCCTGCGCGTCCCCAGTTTCACCGCAGCGGCGCAAGCCGCCTGCGCTCCCCCGGCACGGCGTTCCGCGCGCCTGCCCCGCCCGCAATCGCGTCCGCGCGTGGTTGCGGGCTTCTTTTATCTTCCCAACCTACTGTCCCATCCAGCGCAGCAGCAAAGGCACGAGCCAGGGCGCCAGCAACGCCGTGAGCACGCCGTTGATGCCCATGCCGAGCCCCGCATAGGCGCCCATCTCCGGGCTGACCTGGAACGCGCGCGCCGTCCCGATGCCGTGCGACGCGACGCCCAGCGCGAGGCCGCGCGCCGCGTGCGAGTCGATGCGCAGGGCGTTCATCAGAAAGCGCGCCGTGACGGCGCCGAAGATGCCCGTGCCGATCACCAGGACGGCCGTCAGCGCCGGCACGCCGCCCAGGTGCTCGGACACGGCCATGGCGATGGGCGTCGTGGCCGATTTCGGGCCCAGCGAGCGCGCCAGTTCGGGCGAGGCGCCCATCAGCACGGCGATGCCGACGGCGCTGACGATGGCCGTCACGCACCCGGACAGCAGCGCGCACGCGAGCGGGAACAGGCTGCGGCGCAGGCGCGGCATCTGGCGCGCGAGCGGCACGGCCAGGGCGACGGTCGCGGGACCGAGCAGGAAGTGGACGAATTGCGCGCCCGCGAAATAGCGCTGGTACGACATGCCGCTGGCCGCCAGCACGAGGCTCACGAGCGCGATGGCGATGGCGACGGGGTTGGCGAGCGGAGAAAATCCGCAGCGCGCGTAGACCCATTGCGCGAACACGTAGGCGCACAGCGTGATCGTGAGGCCCAGCAGTGGCGACGCCGACAGGTAGACCCAGAAGTGGCCGAGTTCCTCGAACTTAAACATCGCCGCCCTCCCCGGGCCTGTGGGCCGGCGTGAGGGCGCGCAGCACGAGCGCCGTCACGGCAAGGGTCAGCAAGGTGCTGCCGACGACGGCCGCGCAGATCGCGAGCCAGTGCCCGCTGCCGCTCGCCGCCGCCACGATGATCCCGACGCCGGCCGGCACGAACAGCAGCGACAGATGGCGCAGCAGCTCGTTCGCGCCCGCCTCCACGGTGTCATGCAGGCGCGGGAACGCGACGAGCGCCGCCAGCAACAGCAGCATGCCGGCCACGGGACCCGGCACAGGTAGTCCGAACAGGAAAACGAGCCCCTCTCCCAGACACTGGAAAACGAGCAATACGGCAAACGCGAGCAGCAAGCGACCTCCTTCGATGATGGTTCACCGAAGGATAGCACCCGGCTCAGCGTCGCGTCGGCTGCGCGAGACTCGTCATCGCATCCACGTAGGTCTTCTCGTCGTCGGCATACAGCGGCAGCAGCGGCGTCACGGCCACCTGGTTCAGCTTCGTCCTGCGCAGCGCGCCCGTCGCCGGGTCCTTGAAGACGGCATACGGCACGTCCTGGATCACGTACGGTTCGCCGTTCACGTGGCCGACGATCATCAGCACGTGTCCCGGCACGACGACGAGATCGCCCACCTGCGCCTCCCGCACCGCTTTGACGCGCGCGTCGTGCGTGTCCGCCGCCGTGAACGTGCGGTGCTTCAGCGCCGTCGACGTTCCCTGCAGCCCGGAGCTGTGCTGCAGCAGGAGGCCCATGGTGCGGTAGGTTTCGGCGACCAGGCCGCTGCAGTCGCGCGCGTCGAACTGGTGGCCCCACCCGTACCGCTCGCCGAGCAGCTTGAAGGACTGCCGGATGATGTTGGCGCGTGTCAGAGGCAGGTAGCCCGGCGCCGTGTCGGCGCCGCGGCGGATCAGCGCCGGCCGGATGGCCAGCGAGCCGTCGGCCTGGCGCACCGGCAGTTGCACTGCCCACGACGCGTACGGACTCGCGCCGTTGACGGGTTGGTCGGGCGGCACGTCGGCGCGCGGCAGGGCCACGCCCATGTCGAGATCCAGTTGCGACAGCGCCGGCGCCTCCGGCGTGAAGACCGTGTGCACATGGTCGCCCGTGACGACGCGGCCCGGCGGCAATGCCGCGTACGCGAACACCGTCTCCGCGGGACCGATGGCGATGTCGCCCGTGTGCACCCACGCCGGGCCCTGCGTCGTCACCGCGAGCAGCCAGCGGCCATCGGCGCTCGTGTGTGCGACGAGCACGGGTTCACCCGGGAACAGGGTGCCGGCCGTGAGGCTTTCGTAATCCGTTTGATCGAGGCTCGCGTAGAACACGCGGTCGCTCGGGTAGGTGCGCATCGGCGCGCGGCGCACCGCGAGGCCGTAGCGCGCGGGGGCCATGGCCGGGACCTGGCCGGCGGCCGTCGCGTCGCGCAGAAGCTGCAGCGTGTCCGGACCGACGGGGCGGCCGGTGTCGTCGACCGCGAGCTTGACGGGCGTCTGCTGCTCCGCGCCGCGGATCCAGTCGAGCACCTGGTCGCGCGTGAGTGTCGCGGAAAGTTTGCGGACGTCGACGAACCCGCCGCCGGGCGCATACGCGGCGGCGCGCTGCGCGGCGGTCGCGCGGGCGTCCAGCAGCACGGCGTCCGGTTGCGGCGCGCGCCGGATCCAGTAGTCGGGGGACAGCATCGCCTCGTCGAAGGCGAGGATGCCGGCGGTCGATACGGCCGGCGGGGCGGCAAAGGCGCCGGCCGAAAAAACGAGGCCGCATGCGACTGCGGCCAGGAGATGCGCTGCTTTCATGTGCTGGGCCTACTTCCGGATCGTGGATCCGGCAGTGTAGCCCAGCTTCGCGGTTTACGCGGCAGCGAGGGCCTTGATCGGGGTCCGGCTGGCGCCGGCCGGACGTGCCGCGGGTGCGGCTTCGCCCTCGAGCCTGAACTGGCCCACCAGCGACACGAGCAGGTCGGCCTGTTGCTGCAGGCTGTCCGCCGCGGCGGCCGCCTCTTCGACGAGGGCCGCGTTCTGCTGCGTCGTGCCGTCCATCTGCACGATGGCCTGGTTGACCTGGCCGATGCCCGTGCTCTGCTCCGCGCTGGCGGCCGAGATCTCGGCCACGATGTCGCTCACGCGGCGCACGCTGGCGACGACGTCGGCCATCGTGCGGCCCGCGTCCTGCACGAGCGCGCTGCCCGCTTCGACCTTGCCGGACGCGTCGCCGATCAGGGCCTTGATCTCCTTCGCGGCGCCGGCGCTGCGCTGGGCCAGGCCCCGCACTTCCGACGCGACGACGGCGAAGCCGCGTCCCTGCTCGCCGGCGCGCGCCGCTTCGACGGCTGCGTTCAGCGCGAGGATATTGGTCTGGAAGGCGATGCTGTCGATGACGCCGATGATGTCGACCACCTTGCGCGACGCGACGTCGATCGCGGCCATCGTCTCCACGACTTCGGCCACGACGGCACCGCCGCGGCGCGCCGTTTCCGATGCGGACAAGGCGAGCTGGTTGGCCTGGCGCGCATTGTCGGCGTTCTGCTTGACGGTGGACGTCAGCTGCTCCATCGACGCGGCCGTCTCTTCCAGCGCGCCCGCCTGCTGCTCGGTGCGGCCCGACAGGTCCATGTTGCCCTGGCTGATCTCGACGCTCGCGGCGGCGACGCTGCCCGCGCTTGCGCGCACCTGCACCAGCACTTCCTGGATCTTGGTGACGAAGCCGTTGAAACCGGCGGCGATCAGGGCCAGCTCGTCGCTGCCCTTCGCGTCCAGGCGGGCGTTCAGGTCGGCGTTACCGCTGGCGAGGTCAGTCATGGTGGCGCCGAGGACACGCAGCGGGCGGGTCAGGCGGCGCTGCACGGTGACCATCACGATGGCGGCCACGACGGCGCAGACCAGCGACGCGAACAGCGAATAGCCCATCAGCTGGCGCGCGCTGGCCGTCGCGACGGCGTGCGGGAACGACAGTTTGACGGCCCACGGCGCGATGTCCGGATGCAGGCGCAGCGGCTGCAGCAGGTGCACGATGCCGGCCTTGTCGATGTACTCATAGGTCTCGCCGGCGCGCACGGCCGCCAGCGCGGCGGGCGGCAGGTCGTCGGCCTTCTTGCCGGTCTTGCCCGCGTCCGGATGGCTCGCATACAGGCCGCCGTTCGAGAGGAGCGACAGGCGGCCGCCGTCGACGACCTTGATCTTGCCGAGGATCTCGCCCAGGTGCGTCAGCTGGAAGTCGGCGCTGGCCGTGCCGCGGAACTCGCCCTTGACGAGGATGGGCGCCACCAGCGACGCCATCATGATGTCCTTGCCGTTGACGGGATACGAGTACGGCTCCGTGAAGAATACCTTGCGGGTGGCCTTGGGGATGTCGTACCAGTCGTTGGCGCCCGGCGTGGTGGGGAACACGATCGGCTCCACGTGCACGGTGCCGTCCGCGTTGCGGGTGTAGTACGGCATGTAGCGGCCGGTCGCATCGTACTCCGGGGCCTTGCCGGCGAAGTCGGCGTCCTTGCCGTCCAGTGCATTCGGTTCGAAGGTCACGGCGCTGCCGATGAAATCGCCCGAGCTGCGCAGCGTGGCCTGCGTCATCGCGGCGACCTGCGGCCGCGACGGCGCGATGTCCGCTTCGCGCAGCGCGCTCATGCCCGCGGCCAGGTTGGTGACGGCGCCCAGCTTGGTGCCGATCTGCGCCTGCACCGCGGAAGCGGCTTCGCGCGCGGACGTGCGGGCCTGGTGCATGCTCGCGTCCTCGGCGGTATCGCTGCTGCGTACGGCGATGACGGCCGACGTGACCGCGAGGCTCAGCACGACGAGCGTGGTGGCCGTCGCGCAGATTTTCGCCGTGAGCGACAGCTTATGCAGTGCGAAAGGATTTCGACTCATTGTTTTTCCTCGATTCAGAATTTGCGGGTCAGCGACAGCACGACGGCGCGGCGCGCGACGTTCGACACGGCCAGGCGGCCGTCGGCGCGCGGCACGCCCGTCGTGTAGCTCTTGTAGATGCCGGTCGCGCCGATGGCGCGGGTGTAGTTCAGGGCGACGGTCCAGCCGTCTTCGAGCTTGTGCGTGAGGCCGGCCTTCAGGTCGCGCCAGTCCCAGATGCCGTTGCCGCTTCCGGCCACGCGGCCGTCGCCGGCGTGCAGGTTCAGCGTCAGCGACTTCGTGAGCGGCTGGTCGGCGCCGACGTCCACGTAGCCGGTGCCGCGGGCATTCGTGATGCCGAAGAAGTCGCGGCTGAACGTGTAGTTGTAGCGGGCGTACAGCGTCTTCCACGTGAGGCCGGCGGACAGTTCGCCGTAGTCGAACGAGGTATCCGTCGCGCTGATGCGCGCGCCCGGGTATTTGTACCAGTAGACCATCGCGGACCAGCCGACGGGGCCCGTACTGCCGCTGTAGCCGCCGTACAGGTCCCATTCCACGGTGCCGCCTTCGATGAACTTGTCGCTGACGTTGATGACGGACGTGCCGGCCGACCAGCCGCTCGGATGCGCATAGTCGACGCCGGCCATCGCGGCCGGCCCGCCCCACGTCTGGCGGATGCCGCGCGAGATGTATTGCGAGCTGACGGACACCGTCGCGCTCAGCGGGTTGTCGGTGTCGTCGGCATGCGCGGACGAGGCAGCGGCCAGCAGCAAAAAGGTCAACGGGGCAAGGCGCCGGGTCGGCCGCATGGCCGGGCGGTGTCGGGTGCTCATGGTCTCTGGAGTCGGTAGTTCGGCGGTCGGGCCGATGTTGAATTTCGGTAGGCGGTGATGCCGTACGGAAATTCTAGTGCCGACTCAGATGCTTTTGGTTACAAATCGGTGGGAAATCTGCGGAAAGCGGGGGAATGAGACATGCACGCAACACTCAGATATTTGTCTGGAAATGAAGTGCACAGGTGTTCGCAAAAAATCGATTAACACCTTGAAAAGATGAGGAAATTTTGGAAACAGGCAGGCGCGGGAGGCCTGCCTGTCGCGTTGCGGCCTTATGCGGCGGTCTTGAGCGCCCCGCGGCGCAGCTGGTCACGCTCGATCGACTCGAACAGCGCCTTGAAGTTACCTTCGCCAAAGCCCTCGTCACCTTTGCGCTGGATGAACTCGAAGAACACGGGCCCCAGCTGCGTCTCGGAGAAGATCTGCAGCAGCAAGCGCAGGTTGCCGTCCTCGGTCGTGCCGTCGACGAGCAGCCCGCGTGCCTTGAGCGCTTCCACGTCCTGGCCGTGGCCCGGGAGGCGGGACTCCAGCATCTCGTAGTACGTGGCCGGTGGCGCGCTCATCAGCGGCACGCCCGCGGCGCGCAGGCCGTCGACGGTCGAGAAGATGTCGTCCGTCAGCAGCGCGATGTGCTGGATGCCTTCGCCGTTGTACTTGAGCAGGAATTCCTCGATCTGGCCGCCGCCCGCCTTGCCTTCCTCGTTCAGCGGGATGCGGATCATGCCGTCCGGCGCCGTCATCGCCTTTGACGTGAGGCCCGTGTATTCGCCCTTGATGTCGAAGTAGCGGATCTCGCGGAAGTTGAAGAGTTTCTCGTAGAAGCCGGCCCAGTAGCTCATGCGGCCGCGGTAGACGTTGTGCGTGAGGTGGTCGATGATCTTCAGGCCATGGCCCACCGGGTGGCGTTCCGTGCCGTCGATCCATTCGAAGTCGATGTCGTAGATGGATTTACCGTCTTCGAAGCGGTCGATGAGGTACAGCGGCGCGCCGCCGATGCCCTTGATGGCGGGCAGGCGCAACTCCATCGGGCCGGTCGGAATGTCCAGCGGCTGGGCACCCAGTTCCAGGGCGCGCGCGTAGGCTTTATGGGCGTTCTGGACGCGGAAGGCCATGCCGCAGGCCGACGGGCCGTGCTCGGCCGCGAAGTAGTAGGCGGCGCTCTTCGGCTCGTTGTTGACGATGAAGTTGATGTTGCCCTGGCGGTACAGCACGACGTCCTTGGAGCGGTGCACGGCCACTTTGCTGAAGCCCAGCGCCTCGAACACGGGTTCCAGCACGCCCGGGGTGGGCGAGGCGAATTCCACGAATTCGAAGCCCATCAGCCCCATCGGATTGTCAAACAGGTCGGCCATTGTCTATTCCTCTATCGTTTATTAAGTTTTCATTCCGCGAATACGTCGGCAATCAGTCCCCGCAGCCACTGGATGCCGGGATCGTGGTTGAAGCGCCGGTGCCAGAAGACGTTGGTCTGCAACGTCGGCAGGGCGAGCGGCGGCTCGATCCACTTCAGGCCGAACGGGCTTGCCGCGCTTTCGGCCAGTTTTTGCGGCACCGTCACCACCAGCCCGCTCGTGCTGACGATGTACGGCACCGCGGTGAAATGCGGCACCCGGAACCGGGTCCCGGCCGTCACCCCGGCCTTTTCCAGTAATCCATTGATGCGGTCGTAAGGGCTCTGTGCCGCATCGACGATCAGGTGCGGCGCCGCCACGAAGCGCTCCAGGTCCACCTTGCCCTTCGCCAGCGGATGGTCCTTGCGGAACATGCTCACGAAACGCTGGCGGAACAGCGCCCGGTGGTACAACGCTTCCGACACGTCCTCGAACGCGCCGATGGCCAGGTCCACCCTGCCCGTCTCCATGTCGTCCTTCAACGTCAGGCCGTTCGCGCGGATCGACGCGATCTCCACGTTCGGCGCGACCGTGCGGCAACGCTCGATCAGCACCGGCATGAAGTACACCTCGCCCACGTCCGTCATCGCCAGCGTGAAGCGACGGCCGCTCGTGGCCGCATCGAAGCGGCTGCGCTGCGACAGGGCCAGTGCCACCTGGACCATCGCGGCGCCGATCGGCTCGGCCATCTGCTGCGCGAGCGGCGTCGGCTGCATGCCGTGCGCCGTGCGCACGAACAGTTCGTCGCCGAACGTGCGCCGCAGCCGCGCCAGCGCATTGCTCACGGCCGATTGCGTCAGGCCCAGACGCCTTGCGGCGGCCGAGATCTGGCGTTCGCGATAGACCTCCTGAAATACCGATAACAGATTCAGGTCGATGCTAGAGGGTTCGATCATGCGTTCGATAGTCTTATTGATGATCTGAATAGTCTACATTTTTGTATTCATCTCGTAAAACTCGCTGGTCTCCTCTACAGTGTCATAAACGCCACGCATCTGGAGACACCCTTGACTGCTTCAACCGAACGCTACATGTCCGGCTTCGCCAACGAATTCGCGACGGAGGCCCTGCCCGGCGCCCTGCCGGCGCACCGCAATTCGCCGCAGCGCGTCGCTTATGGTCTGTACGCGGAACAATTGTCCGGTACGGCCTTCACGGCGCCGCGCAGCCATAACCGCCGCTCGTGGCTGTACCGCATCCGCCCCGCCGCCATGCACGGGACGTTCGAGCCGATGGGCAATGGCCGCATCGCCGCCGGCTTCGACGGCGTGGCGCCGTCGCCGAACCAGATGCGCTGGAGCCCGCTGCCCATGCCGGATGCGCCCACCGACTTCATCGACGGCCTCGTGACCATGGCCGGCAACGGCTCGCCGGCCGCCATGACCGGTTGCGCGATTCATCTCTACGTGGCGAACCGGTCCATGCGCGGGCGCTATTTTTATTCGGCCGATGGCGAGCTGCTGATCGTACCGCAGCAGGGACGCCTGGCCATCGCCACGGAATTCGGCCTCATCGACGTCGAACCGCAGGAAATCGCCGTGATTCCGCGCGGCGTGCGTTTCAAGGTCGACCTGCCGGATGGCGACGCCCGGGGCTATGTCTACGAAAACTTCGGCGCCCTGCTCCGCCTGCCGGACCTGGGCCCGATCGGCTCGAACGGCCTCGCCAACCCACGCGATTTCCTGACCCCTGTCGCCCGCTACGAAGACGTCGAAGGCGATTTCGAGCTGGTCGCGAAGTTCGGCGGCAACCTGTGGCGTGCGGGCATCCGCCATTCGCCGCTGGACGTCGTCGCCTGGCACGGCAACTATGCGCCATACAAGTACGACCTGCGCCACTTCAACACGATCGGCTCGATCAGCTACGACCACCCGGACCCGTCGATCTTCCTCGTGCTGCAGGCGCCGTCGGACACGCCCGGCGTCGACACGCTGGACTTCGTCATCTTCCCGCCCCGCTGGCTGGCCGGCGAGGACACGTTCCGCCCGCCCTGGTTCCACCGCAATGTCGCGAGCGAGTTCATGGGCCTCGTGCACGGCGCCTACGATGCGAAGGCGGATGGTTTCGTGCCCGGCGGCGCGAGCCTGCACAACTGCATGAGCGGCCACGGCCCGGATGCCGCGACGTTCGACAAGGCGAGCAGCGCCGACACGAGCCGGCCGCACAAGGTCACGGACACGATGGCGTTCATGTTCGAGACGCGCAATCCGCTCGTGGCGACGCCGTATGCGCTGCAGTCGCCGCAATTGCAGGGCAATTACCAGGAATGCTGGGCGGGGATCGCGAAGCATTTCAATCCGGCAAAGCCCTGATGTCGTCGCCCCTGCGAAGGCAGGGGCCCAATTCGTATGCAGTCCGTCGACGCGTAAAAATTGGGTTCCCGCCTGCGCGGGAACGACGTCGGTTTGCACCGGGGGGACTCGTTCTGTGCGACCTCCCCCGTTTTCCTCATGCGATGATTAACCCGACATCTCATACGGGAATCGCATGGCCGACGTCGTCATCATCCTCGCCCTCATCCTGCTCAATGGCGTGTTCTCCATGTCGGAGCTCGCCGTCGTTTCCGCCAAGCGACTGCGCCTGGAAAAGATGGCGGACGAAGGCCGGCGCGGCGCCGGTACCGCGCTCGGCCTGCATGACGATCCGAGCCGCTTCCTCTCCACCGTGCAGGTGGGCATTACCCTCATCGGCATCTTCAACGGCGCGTTCGGCGAAGCGTCGCTGACGGCGCGTCTGACGCCGGCGCTCGCCGCCATGGGCGTGCCGGACGGCTATGCGCGGCCCGTCGCGCTGGCGATCGTCGTGGCCGGCATCACCTTCTTTTCGATCGTGCTGGGCGAGCTGGTCCCGAAGCGCATCGCGATCCTGTATCCGGAAACGATGGCAGCGACGATCGCGCGCCCGCTGCAATTCGTGGCCCGCCTCGCGCACCCGTTCGTGCGGCTGCTTGCGATGACGACGGACGGCATCATGCGCCTGTTCGGCATGCACCACCACAAGGACGAGACGCCGACCGAGGAAGACGTCACGGGCATGATCAAGGAAAGCACGGACGCGGGCGTGTTCGAGAAAGCGGAATACGACATCGCCGCGCGCGCCCTGCGGCTCGACGACTGGCATCTGCGCGCGCTGATGACGCCCCGGGTCGACCTCGAATTCCTCGACCTCGACCAGCCGCTCGAGCGGAACCTCGCACGCATCGCGGAATCGCCGTACAGCCGCTTTCCCGTCTACCGCGGCGACCGGTCGCAGGTGCTCGGCATCGTGCGTGCGCGCAATCTGTTCGGCCAGGCGATCCGCACGCAGTCGCTGGCCGGCATCGACATCGAGGCCGCCCTCGAGACTATCCTGTACCTGCCCGAATCGAGCAGCGCCATCGACCTGCTCGAGCAACTGAAGCAGCACCGCGCCGAGCTGGCGATGATCGTCGACGAATACGGCGACATCCAGGGCATGATCACGCTGACCGACGTGATGAGCGCGCTCGTGGGCGACGTCACGCCGACGAGCGACCACGGCCAGCCGGACGCCGTCAGGCGCGACGACGGCAGCTGGTTCGTCGACGGCGGCATGGTGCTCGACCGCTTCCGCTACCTCACGGGCGCCGACGTCGACTTCCCCGACGAGGACGGCGGCGTCTACCACACGCTGGCCGGCTTCATGCTGTACCAGCTCGCCGTGATCCCGCGCGCGGGCGACCGGCTGGACTGGCAGGGCTGGCGGTTCGAGGTCGTCGACATGGATGGCAACCGCATCGACCGGTTGCTCGTCGCCCCGGTCCCGCGCACCTGATTCGAGCGGAACCGGCGGCCCGTTTCACGATCCTATCCACCAAGGAGGTCATGATGAAGCTACGTACCGCGGCCGGCCTGGCCGGCTGCCTGATGGCCACCGTGGCCGCCGGCCAGAATCCGCAGCCGGCCGGCGCCCCGAAGGCCGGCGACACGCGCGCGCTCGAAGCGGGCGCGAAGCTCCTGCAGGGCAATGCGCCGCTGGCCGGGTTCGACATCTACCTGAACGGCTTTCATCCGATGAAGGACCATCCGGAGATGCAGGTCGAAGCGCACCACTTCTGCCGCCAGGTCAACGAAGACTTCGCGCAATGCGCCCTGTTCGACGGCAACACGCGCACGGCCAACCTGAACGGCATCGAGTACATCATCTCGGAAAAACTGTACGGCCGGCTGCCTCCGGACGAGCGCCAGTACTGGCATCCGCACAACGGCGAGATCCTCGGCGGCCAGCTGATCGCACCCGGCCTGCCCGAGGCGGCGGAACACGCGCTGATGAAGAAAAAGATGAACAGCTACGGCAAGACGTGGCACGTGTGGAACACGGGCGCCAACGGCAAGCCCGGCGACGCGCTGCCGCTGGGCGCGCCGATGCTCGCGTGGTCGTTCGGCCGCGACGGCGAGCTGCTCCCGAACATGCTCGAGGAGCGCGACACGCGCATGAAGGTCCACACGGGCGAGAAACGCAAGTCGCGCGCGGACCTGAAACCGCTCGCGCATCCGCAGGGCGGCGTCGACGCGCTGAAGGGCAAGTTCCCGCGCCAGACGCAGGACATCCCGGGCGTCGTGGATAGCCAGCCACCACCAGCCGTGAAATAATCCATTAGCGCTCGCGAATCCCGACCGCCTGCTGTCGCTGTGCCAGCTCACGCAGGGCGAACAGCCCTTCGGCGACCTGGAAGCGGCGCTCGATATCCGCCAGCGGACCCTGTCGCAGCAACTGGCCGTGCTGCAGCTGTTGTACCGGCTTTACCGTCCGAAGGAGGACCGAACATGACAATCGACTGGCTCCATTTCACCCCGTGGGCGTCGCTCGCGGGCGGCATCCTCATCGGGCTGGCGACGGCCCTGCTCCTGCTGGCCAATGGCCGCGTCGCCGGCATCAGCGGCATCCTCGGCGGCCTGCTGCGGCCGAGCCGCGGGGATATTGCGTGGCGCGTCACGTTTATTCTCGGCCTGTTCGTCGCGCCGCTCGTGTGGCTGACGATGCGGGCGATGCCGCCGGCGCAGATCGACCACTCCCCCGCGCTGCTCACGATCGGCGGCCTGCTCGTTGGCATCGGCACCCGCTTCGGCAACGGCTGCACGAGCGGCCACGGCGTGTGCGGCATCGCGCGCCTGTCGCCCCGCTCGCTGCTGGCCACGGCCTGCTTCCTCGCGGCCGGCTTCGTCACCGTCTTCATCGTGCGCCACGTGCTCGGGCGCTGAGGAGCTGTCATGAACCTCGTCACCGCTTTTCTCGCCGGCCTGCTGTTCGGCGGGGGCCTGATCCTGTCCGGCATGAGCAATCCCGCCAAGGTGCTCGCCTTCCTCGACGTGGCCGGCACCTGGGACCCGTCGCTGCTGTTCGTGATGCTCGGGGCGATCCTCGTCGCCGCGGTCGCCTTCCGTTTCGCACGCACGCGCGTGCGGCCGCTGTTCGGGAGCCAGATCCACGTGCCGGGCGCAGGCCGCATCGATACGCCGCTCGTCCTGGGCAGCGTCACCTTCGGCATCGGCTGGGGCCTCGTCGGCTATTGCCCCGGTCCGGCGCTGACGGCGTTGGCCGTCGGCGGCCGGTCGACCCTGCTGTTCGTTGCGGCGATGGTGGCCGGCATGGCAATATTCGAAGTGGCCGAGCGTATCCGCGCCGGCAACGAGGCCAATCGCGGCGGTACCCGCGCCGCGGCCGGCCCTTCGGGAGAATGAATGCACACCAATCCGATCCAGCTGTTCGACGCCGTGTCGTCGACCTTCACCTATATCCTGGCCGCGCCCGGCAGTGACGCCGCCGTCATCATCGACCCCGTCGACCAGCACGTCGAGCGCGACCTCGCCCACCTGAAACGGCTGGGCCTGCGCCTCGACTACATCCTCGAGACGCATGCCCACGCCGACCACGTGACGTCCGCGGGCCAGCTGCGCGCGCTGACGGGCGCCCGGGCCGCCGTGCCGAGCGGCTGCGGCATCCCGCCGGCCGAAGTGCAGTTGCAGGATGGCGACGTCATCCGCTTCGGTGCCGACGAGACGATCGCCGTGATCCACACGCCCGGCCACACGGCGGGCAGCATGTGCTACGTCTGGCGCGGCAACGTGTTCACGGGCGACACGCTGCTGATCGACGGCTGCGGCCGCACCGATTTCCAGGGCGGGAGCGCCGCCGCGCTGTACGACAGCATCACGCGCAACCTGTTCGCGCTGCCGGATGCGACCCGCGTGTGGCCGGGGCACGACTACAAGGGGCAGTCGGTGTCGACCATCGGCTGGGAAAAGGCCCATAACGCGCGGGTCGCGGGGCGGTCGCGGGACGAATTCGTGACCCTGATGAACGGGTTGAACCTGCCGCAGCCGAAGCTGATCGATATTGCCGTGCCGGCGAATCGGAATCTCGGGCTGCCGCACAGCGTCTGACGTCAGATCCCCGGTCCGCCACCGAAGCCGCCCGGCGGCGGTCCACCCGGCGGCGGCCCGCCATGGAACCCTTCACCATCCGGCCCGTCGCGCCGCTCGCGATTGACGCTGCTCTGCACCCCGCCGAACCGCCACGACAGGCCCACGTACACGATCCGTCCATCGAAGCGGCGGATCGACGTCTCCTTCAGCGTGGCCGTGTTGGTGATCGTCTCCATCTTCTGCGAGCTGAACACGTCCGTCACGTTCATCACGAGCGACAGCGTGCGCGAGAGGCTGCGGCGCCAGCTGAGGTTCGCGCTCGACACGGGCTGGTTGTAGCCCGACCCCGCCAGCGTCCTGCCGCGCGCATTCAGCTGCAACTGTAGCTGGTCGTCCGGCGTCGCCTGCCAGTTGATGCGGCCGCGCACGCTCAGCGACGTCGCGTTGCGCGTCGTCTCGGCGCCGTTCAGGTCGATCTGCTGCTGCTCCAGGTACGCGAGATTGCCGCTCGTGTTGATGGTGACGTTGGGCGTGACCTTGCCGGACAGCGTGAATTCCAGGCCGCCCGACCGGTTGCTGCCGCCATTCTCCAGCGTCGTCAGGATCACGGTGTCGCTGATGGCGGTCTGGCGGCTGCGGATCGTGTCGCGGTCCGTGCGGTAGTACGCGCGCACGGCGGTATCGAGCTTGCCGGCCTTCGTTTCGTAGCTGATCTCGAAGGAATCGGTCAGCACGGGTTTCAGGTGCGGATTGCCGGCGGATTCGTTCAACTCGTCCTTGTAGACGATGAACGGATTCAGGTCGGCCGCATTCGGACGGCGGATGCGGCGCGCGTAAGCGAAGCGCAGGTTGGTCGTGTCAGTCAGTTTATAGGTCGCGAACGCGCTGGGGATCCAGTTCAGGTACGTGTTGGATGCCGCCGTCCCGGTCGTGACCTGGTCGAGGTCCATGTGCGTGTATTCGGTGCGCAGGCCGACCATGGCGGCCCAGCGCGGGTTCACCTGCCACTGGTACGACGAATACAGCGCGGCGTCGCGTTCGTGGACGGAGAACGCGTTCGTGAGACGGGTGTTCACGACGGTGTCGTCGTCGACATAGCGGTTGTCGAAGTCGCTCCTGTTGTCGAACAGGCGGTAGCCCATCTTGAAGGTCGCACCGCTGTCGAGCGGGCGTTCGTAGTCGCCCGAGTAGTCGACGATGCGGCTCCTGTTCGCGACGATTTGCAGGCTGTCGGCATCCGCCGGTCCCGCCGGGGTGACGACGTATGTGTTCGCGTAGCGCATGTCGTTGCCGTTGTCGCTCGTGGACACGCGCAAGTCCATCTTGAACAGTTCGCCGAGCTTCTCGCCCTTGTGGTCCCAGCGGGCGCCCCACATCGTGTTCGTGTTGTCGCCCGTGCGTTGCGTCGTCCGCGTGTAGTCGCTGGTCGGGTTGCCGTCCTCGTCGAACACGCGGTAGTGGTCGAGGCCCGACTGGTCGTTCGTGCGCTTCATGGCGCCGACGCTGGCCTCGATGGCATCCACATCCGTCAGGTTGTAGGTCAGCTGGCCGCGCAGGCCGGCGCTGTCGTTCAGGCCGCTGCTGGTGGAGGCCTGGCTGCTGTGCTGGACGGCGCCCGTGACGGGGTCGATGCGGTCGCGTTCCGTCTCGCCCGTCGAATTGCGGCCGTCGTGGCGCACGTTGACGCCGCCCTGCATGCCCCAGCGGCCCGTGTTGTACGCGCCGTTGACGGCCGAGTTGTAGCGGCCGGCCGTGCCGAGGTTCGTGTTGACGACGCCGAAGCCGCCCGCCTTGCGGTTGCGCTTCATGACGAGGTTCAGGATCGGCCCGCCGCCGCCCTCGTTGCCGAATTCCGCGCCGGGGTTGTTGATGACCTCGACGGAATCGATGTCCTCGGCCGGCATCGCCTGCAGCGCGGGGCCCTTGTTGTCGCCCTGGAGCATGGCGGACGGCTTGCCGTCGACGAGGATCTGCACGTTGGCATTCCCGCGCAGGGAGACGGTGCCGTCCGGATCGACGGACACGGACGGCACGTTGTTCAGGGCGTCCGCCGCGCTGCCGTTGCTGGCGTTCACGTCGTTCTTGACGTCGTAGACCTGGCGGTCGATGCGGTTGACCTGGCGTTCGCCGACGACGTTGACCTGTTTGATGTTCTCGGCCGCCTTGGGCGCGGCCTCCTGGGCCAGTGCGGGCTGGAGCGCGGCCAGCGCCAGGCCGACGAGCGTGGCGCTGCGTTTGCGTGTGAAGTGGACCATGTATCTGCTGTACGAAAAAAGTTGGCAGATGTTACAGGTCCGATCGCGTTAAAAGATGGGCGTTTCGTGTAAAGAAACGTAAAACCGGGCGACCTAGCCGCTGCGTTGCCGGTGCAGCCGGAAGGCGTCGCGAATATTCCTGACCAGCTCACCATCGTCCCACGGCTTGGTCATGAACTTGAAGAGTTCCCCCTGGTTGACGCTGTCGGTCACCGTCGCGAGATCGGTGAATCCCGACAGGATGATGCGTATCGTATCCGGATAGAGTTCCCTGACGATCCGCATGAACTGGGTTCCCGACATGTTGGGCATACGCTGGTCGGAAATGATGACCTGCACCTTGTTCAAGGCAAGCAGGTTGAGACCTTCCTGCCCGCCGCTCGCCGTCAGCACGCGGTAGCCCTCGCGCCGCAGCAATCGTCGCAGCGTCGCCAGGTTGTCGGGCTCGTCATCGACGATCAGGAGCGTATCGTCATCGACCTGTTCTCCGAGCGTCAGCAGCGTCTTTTCAACGAGCATGGCTTCGAATTGCGCGGCCGGCACCGCCTCGCTGAAGTAAAACCCCTGCAATTCGTCGCAACGGCGCCGGCGCAGGAACTGCAGCTGACCTTCCGTTTCCACACCTTCGGCGACCACGCGTAAATGCAGGCTGTGGGCCATCGCAATGACCGCGGTCGCAATCGCCGCATTTCCTGCATTGGCATTGACGTCGCGAATGAACGCGCGATCGATCTTGACCGCATCAAACGGGAAACGCTGCAAGTGGGCGAGCGATGAATGCCCGGTGCCGAAATCGTCCAGGGACAACTGGATGCCAAGCGCCTTCAAGGCCTGCAGATGCGCTGCGGCCAGCTCCACGTCATGCATCACCATCGATTCCGTCAGCTCGAATTCGATATGGTGGGCCGGCAGCTGGTGCCTGGAAAGCGCATCCATGACGTTCTGTACGAATTTTCCATTCCTGAGCTGCGCCGCCGACAGGTTGACCGCGACCGGCACGACGTCGATCTGTCGTTCCAGCCAGCGCGCCTGCTGGCCGAAGACCGTATCGAGAACCCAATCGCCGATCGGCTCGATCAGCCCGACCTCTTCCGCGAGCGGAATGAAGGTGCCGGGACATACCAGTCCCCGCTGTGGATGCCGCCAGCGGATCAGCGCTTCGGCGCTGTCGATGCGTCCACTCACCAGGTCGACCCGGGGCTGGTAGTACACGACGAATTCCTGTGCGTCGAGCGCATGCAGCAGCTCCGATTCCAGCGCGAGCCTGGCGGCGTGAAGCGCATTCATCGCCGGCGAGTAATACAGGTAAGGTTCGCCCAGCCGCTTGGCACTCTGCAGCGCCGCTTCCGCATGCTTGAGCAGCCTTTCGGCGTCGCCGCCATCACGGGGAAACAATGCCAGGCCGGCCCGCGCCTGGACAAGTGCTTCGTGCGGCCCCAGCCGGAAATGCTGGTTGATCGCCGCCAGGATCGTCCCGCCCACGATATGTTCGAGGTCGGCGACTTGCGCCACTTCGGCGATCGCGATCGCAAACGTGCCGCCGCCGAGTCGGGCAAGGCTGGCGCCCCCCGGGAGCGCCTCGTCGAGACGCTGTGCGACCTGCTTGAGCAGGGCGTCGCCCATGTGGCGTCCCAGCGCATCGTTCAACTGCGTGAACCGATCGATATTCACCAGGATCGTGCAGACATGGTGCCCGGCCTGCGCGCCGTGAATGAACTGTGCGAGCCTGTCCTCGAACAGCCTGGCGTTCGCCAGTCCGGTCAACACGTCGTAATACGCCAGGTAACTGAGCCGCTCCTTGTTGTCGATGAACTGCAACGCAAAGTTGAGGTCACCGACCAGGTCATCGAGGAGCTTGACTTCTTCCGCATCGAAGAATCCGGCGGTATCGGCAATGAAAACCATCACGGCATCCACGCGGCCGGCCGGCGCCAGCGGCAGCGCGGCAACGGCACGATGGCCCTCCTCGAGCATGTCCTTTGCCAACGGCGCCAGCCCGGGATCCGTCGCGACGTCGTTGCAAATCACCGCCCGCCCTTCGCGCGCCGCCACGCAAGCCGGCCTGGCGCTGTCGACACTGTCGGCACGTAAGGTCAAGCGCACCCGGTCGGCGTTGCGCCGGTCGGCGCCGCACCATGCCACGACGCGCCCGTCGAGCGCATCGGGCTCGAACACGCCGATCCATGCCGTCTTGAACGCGCCGACGTGCACCGCAATCCGGCAAACCTCGTCGAACAGCGCGTCCCGCGTATGAATCCGGGTAATCGCGGCATTGACGCCGCTCGACACGGCGTAGATCCGGCTGAGACGCATGATCTTGTCCTGCGCGAGCAGGCGCTCGGTGACGTCGTGGGCCAGGACAAACCTGCACGGGCGTTCATCGAACCACAAGGGATGCGACGTGATTTCCACCTGAATCAGGGAGCCGTCCTTCCTGACATGACGCCAGATCCCGGATTTCTCGATACTCGGCACCTGCGGCTGGCGCAGGTTCGCATCCAGCCGCGCGAGATCTTCCGGCAAACGGATGTCGCGGATCGTCATGGCCAGGAATTCCGCTTCCGAATACCCATAATGGACGATTGCCGCGGCATTGACCGCCATGAAGCGGAACGTGTCGAGGTCGTATACCCACATCGGTACGGGATGCGCATGAAACAGCGCGGAAAATCCGGCGTCGGATGGTTGAATCATGACATTCCTGACCAGCGGCTTTCAAAATACATGCGGGGCGACTCCGGTTCAAGATTGCTCGAACCACTGCGATTTTGCAAGTCCGTTATTTCGCGACAAAATGCCGCCCCGATATCCGTGTACAAGTTCGCGATCGTGTGGTCACATCCGCCACCGTTTGCTTTAAAATCCTTGTCTTTTAGCAAGCGGACACCATGGCTTCCGACGACACGACACTCCACCGCGGCCTCAAGAGCCGGCACATCCAGTTGATGGCCCTCGGCGGCGCCATCGGCACCGGCCTGTTCCTCGGCGTCGCGGAAACGGTCAAGCTGGCCGGCCCGTCCGTCCTGCTCGGCTACGCGATCGCGGGCCTCGTCGCCTTTTTGATCATGCGCCAACTGTCCGAGATGATGGTCGACGAACCGGTCGCCGGCTCGTTCGGCCATTTCGCCGACAAGTACTGCGGCCGGTTCGCCGGCTTCGTCTCGGGCTGGAATTACTGGGTGCTGTACGTGCTCGTCAGCATGGCCGAGCTGTCCGCCGTCGGCATCTACGTGCAGTACTGGTTTCCCGACGTGCCGGCGTGGGTGTCGGCGCTGGGCTGCTTCGTGCTCGCGAACGGCATCAGCCTGATCAACGTGCGCGCGTTCGGCGAGAGCGAGTTCTGGTTTTCCGTCATCAAGGTGGCGGCCATCATCGCGATGATCGTCTACGGCGTGTTCCTGCTCGCGAGCGGCGGCGCCGGACCGCAGGCGAATGTGAGCAACCTGTGGACGCACGGCGGTTTCTTCGCCCACGGCATCCAGGGCCTCGTGATGTCGATGGCGATCATCATGTTCTCGTTCGGCGGCCTGGAAGTCATCGGCATCACGGCGGCCGAGGCGGCCGATCCGTCCCGCTCGATCCCGCGTGCCACGAACCAGACCCTGTGGCGCATCCTCGTGTTCTACGTGGGTGCCCTCGCCGTCCTGCTGTCGCTGTACCCGTGGGACCAGATCGTGCCCGGCGCCAGCCCGTTCGTCCTGATCTTCAAGGCGCTGGACGCCGGCATCGTCGCCCACGTGCTGAACGTGGTCGTGCTGACGGCCGCGCTGTCCGTCTACAACAGCTGCGTGTACTCGAACAGCCGCATGCTGTACGGCCTCGCCGTGCAGGGCCATGCGCCGCGCGCGCTGTTGCGCGTCAATGAACGGGGCGTGCCGCTGGCGTCGCTGGCCGTGTCGGCCGTCGCCACCGCGCTGTGCGTCGGCGTCAACTACGCCGTGCCGGGCAAGGCGCTGGGCCTGCTGATGGGCCTCGCCGTCGCCGGCATGCTGATCAACTGGGCGATGATCAGCTGGTCGCACCTGCGCTTCCGCGCCGCCAAGGAGGCTGCCGGCGAACGCACGGCGTTCCCGAGCCCCCTGTACCCGCTCACGAACTGGGCCTGCCTGCTGTATCTCGCGGGGATCGTCGCGATCATGTATGCCACGCCGGAACTGCGCGTATCGGTATGGATGATCCCGGCCTGGCTCGTCGCGCTGGGCGTCGGCTACCGCATCGCCGAGGGCCGGCGCGCACGCGTCGCCCGCGCTACTTCCTGATGCCGACCGCCGCGCCAGTCTCGAAGAACTGGCCGCCGGCGATATAGTGGATGCTGCGCCTGCCGCCCTGATCTTCCTTCCAATGGCCGTCCGCGAACACGGCCGGATCGGCCCACGCGGCCACGACTTCGGCGAGGAACAGGTCGTACGCGGCCTGGATGTGCGGCTCCTGGATCACGCGGCATTCCAGCCACGCGAGGCAGCCGTCGACGAGCGGCGCTTTGACGACGCTGCCGGGCAACGTGCGGATGCAGTGCGCGGCGAACTTGTCGGCGTCGCGGCCGGACGTCGAACCGACGGCGACCGTCAGCGCCGCCTGGTCGCTGGACGGCACGTTCAGCACGAATTCGCCGGACCCTTCGATCAGGCCGCGCGTGAGCGTGTTTTTATCGATGACGACGGCCACCTTGGGCGGGTCGAAATCGAGCGGCATCGACCATGCGGCCGACATCACGTTAACGGCGCCGTCGTGCGCGCTGCTGACCATGACGGTCGGGCCGTGGTTGAGCAGGCGGTAGGCTTTCGGGAGTTCTACAGGGACAAGTGTGGTCATGGACCAATGATACACTCGGCCAGTCACGAACTCCGACCTTTGCGAGCCCAGCATGGAACAACAGGAATTCCTCGAAGCCCTGAAAGCGGAAGGTTATGCCGAACCGGTCCTCGTCGAACGCGCGCCGAACGGCACGCTGGCCGACCACGCGCATCCGTTCGAAGCGAAAGCGCTGATCCTGAAAGGCGAGATCCGCCTGCACGCCGGTGGCGAGATCAAGATCTATCGGGCCGGCGACGTGTTCCACGTGCGCCGCGACGAGCCGCACCGCGAGAGTTACGGGCCCGAGGGCGTGGCCTATCTGTCCGGCCGGCGCTGAGTTTGCTCCATTCTCAGGCGCACGCTTCGGCCAGCACGAGCACCGGCTGCATGCCGGGCGCCCGGAATACGATGGCGAAGCAGTCGAACCAGTCCTGCGGGTCGGGACAGCCGTCCGCGAGCATCGCCCTGTAGGCATCCTCGGCGCGGTAGGCATACGCGACGACGACTTCGCCCGCCGCATTGCCGAACCACGCCTCGTCGTCCGCGCGCGGCCGCACGCCGTCGCCCTGGCGGCCGTGCCAGCCATGCTGCGCGGGGTCGAACAGCAGCACCTCGCGCCCGCACACGGGGCAGGCCGCATGCACGGGTCCGACGGGCGCCGCGACCGTCTTGCGGCCGAACAGCCCGCGCCGCTCGCGCCGCCGCGCCGTGCGCAGCTTCAGTTCCCAGCTGCCGCAGGGGCAGCCGAGCCGGCGCGCGAGAACGTCCGGGCCGTGCGGCACCCCGCGCACGACAGGCGTCGTGACGTTGGCGAGCATGAACGGCGCCAGGTTGGCCGGGATGCGGGCACCGAGCAGGGCGATGAGGTCGGACACGGTCCGGATCCGTAGTCAGTAATCAAAAATACTTCGACAGATAGTACACGCCGGAGTCCGGGAACACGGTCGCCACGCGCTTGCCGGCGAGGCGCGGCAGCAGGTGCGCGATGCCGGCCGTGACGCAGCCGCTGGACCCGCCGGCGAGGATGCCCTCCTCCGCGGCCAGCCGGCGGCACCAGTCGAGCGCGTCGTCGTCGGCCACCTGCACGACGTCGTCGACGATGGCGGGGTCGAAGCTGCCGGACGCCTGGCGTTTGCCCACGCCTTCGACGACGCTGGCAAACGGGCCATCGGCGGGCGTGTCGGTGACGACCTTGCGGTAGGCGGAATTGCGTGGCTCCACGCCGATCACGATGAGGTCCGCCTTCTGCTCCTTGAGGTAGCGCCCGATGCCGGAGATCGTCCCGCCCGAGCCGATGCCGCACACGAACACGTCGATTTCGCCCGCGAGCTGATGCCACAGTTCCGGACCCGTGTCGCGGTAATGGGCTTCGCGGTTCAGTGCCGAGCGGTACTGGTCGAGGAAGTGGACGTTCTCGCCCTGGGCCAGGCGTTCGGCCACGGCGTGGTAGCCGGCGACGGGATCCTGGCCGTCGTCCGGCGCGCACAGGTGCACCTCGGCCCCGTAGGCGCGGATGCGCTTGATCTTTTCGATGCTCGTAGTCTGCGGTACGGTCACGTCGCATTGCAGGCCCAGCACGGCGCTGGCCATCGCGAGCGCTGCACCCGTGTTGCCCGACGAGCTTTCGACGACGCGGGCCGTGCCTGCCGGCAGGCTCTTGAGCATGTGCCGCACCATGCGGTCCTTGATGCTGCCGCCCGGATTCATGTATTCCAGCTTGGCGACCACGTCGAAGCCGGCAAAGAGGCGCCCCAGCCTGACGGCGGGGGTATTGCCGATCGCGTCCATCACGGAAGATTTGACTTGGGATTCCACGCCGCTCCTTTCAGTGAGATTTCCGCCGAGAAAGGCTAACACAACAATGCGTTCCACGGCGTCGGATTGGAACGCGCTTACCTTAACCGGGTAAGGTGCGTTCTCGCAAGACATTCGGCGTGCCGGTGTGGCCTATCGGGTTCATCGGGGCAAATTGCGTGTCCACGTGACAATTCGCGGATTTACCAGGCATGATCATTTGCTAAGCTCGCACTCTTGAAAACAATTATGCTAAAAGATGCATTTGAATGCATATTTGCTAGAATCGTCCCATGCCTTCCCCTGCCATCACCGAATCCTCGATCATCCGCCTGGTCGACACGTTTTACGCGCGCGTCCGCGACGATGCCGTGCTGTCCCCCGTGTTCGAAGCAAAGCTGGCCGGACGGTGGCACGAGCACATGCCGCGCATGTATGCGTTCTGGACCAAGGTCCTGCTCGGCACCGGCGAATTCCAGGGCAATGTGTTCGGCAAGCACATGGCACTGTCCGGCATCGAGACGGAGCACTTCGTCCGCTGGCTCACGCTGTTCCGGTTGACGGCCATCGACGTGTTCGGCATCGACGGCGCGACGGACGCCCTGGAAGTGGCGCAGCGCATCGCGTCCAGCCTGCAACTGGGCTTTTTCGGCGATATTCGGGTCTCAAGCGCGGCGTGACGCGTCACGGTCGCGCTGTTCGGCCACGGCGGCCAGCAGCGCCTGCTTCAGCTGCAGATCCGTAAACGGTTTCGTCAGCACGCGCGCCGTCACGTCCGACGTGCCCGCGACCAGGCTGCCGTAGCCGGACGCGAACACGATGGCGACACTAGGATGGCGTTCCACGATGCGCCGGGCCAGGGTGAGGCCGTCCAGGTCGGGCAGGCTGTAGTCGACCACGGCCGCGTGATAGCGGTCGCGCCTCAGCATGGCCAGCGCGTCCTGCGCCGTGGGCGCCTCGTCGGCCTGGAAGCCGGCCGCCAGCAGGATGTCGCGGTACAGCTCGCGCGCCTGGGCATCGTCTTCGATCAGCAGCACGCGCAGGCCGGCGGACGCCGCCTGGCGCGGCGCCGGCGCGTCCGGTGCCGGTTCGGGCGTCGTCTCCTTCGCACCCAGCAGCTGGCGCACCTTGGTCGCCAGCTTCTCCCGCCGGTACGGCTTGGACAGCAGTTCCACGCCCGGATCGAGGCGGCCGCCGTGGATGATCGCGTTCTGCGTGTAGCCCGACGTGTACAGCACCTTCATGTCAGGCAGCAGCGCGCGCGCCTGGCGCACCATCTCCGTGCTCTTCAGCTTGCCCGGCATGACGACGTCCGTGAACAGCAGGTCGCAGCGCACGCCGGCCTTCAGCACGGCCAGCGCCATCTCGGCATTGTCCGCGCGCAGCACCTGGTAGCCCAGTTCGGAGAGCATGCCGACGACGGTCGCCTGGACGCTCGCATCGTCCTCGACGACGAGGATCGTCTCGGTGCCGCCGCGCACCTCGTTCGCGACCGGTTCCGGCAGCGTCTGCTCCGCTTCCAGCACGCGCGGGAAATACGCCTTGATCGTCGTACCGTGTCCGACCTCGCTGTAGATGCGGAAGTGGCCGCCGCTCTGCTTGACGAAGCCGAACGCCATCGACAGGCCGAGGCCCGTTCCCTGCCCTTCGCCCTTGGTGGTGAAGAACGGTTCGATGGCGCGCTCGCGCACGTCGGGCGGCATGCCGGTGCCGGTATCGGAGATCGCCAGCAGCACGTACTGCCCCGGCGGCACCTCGTGCGCCGCGCTGACGTAGGTGTCGTCGAGCATCGTGTTGGACAGTTCGACCGTGAGCTTGCCGCCGTCCGGCATCGCGTCGCGCGCATTGATGGCGAGGTTCAGGATGACGTTTTCCAGCTGGTGCGGGTCGAGCGTGGTGTTCCACAGCGACGCGGAGACGACGGTCTCGACCTCCACATGCTCGCCGACGGCGCGGCGCACGAGGTCTTCCATGTTGCGCACGACGCGGCCCGGATTCAGCACATAGGGCTGCAGCGGCTGGCGGCGCGCGAACGCGAGCAGTTGCGACGACAGCTTGGCGCCGCGGTCGACGGCGGCCAGCGCCATCTGCACATGCCGCTGCGCGGCCGGCAGGCCGGCCACCGTTCCGCCCAGCAGCTGCAGGCTGCCGCCAATCACTTGCAGGATGTTGTTGAAGTCGTGGGCGACGCCGCCCGTCAGTTTGCCGACCGCTTCCAGGCGCTGCGCATGCTGCAGGACCTGGCGCGCCTCGTCCAGCTGCACGCGCTGGGTGACGTCGCGCGTGATCTTGGCGAAGCCGGCGAGGCGGCCGTCCGCGTCGCGGATGGCGTCCACGACGACATCGGCGCGGAAGCGCGTGCCGTCCTTGCGCACCCGCACGCCTTCGCCATGGTAGCGGCCCTGCTCGCGCGCCGTCGCGAGCACGTGTTCCGGCAGGCCGTTGTTCCGGTCTTCTTCCGTGTAGAAGCGCCGGAAGTGCGAGCCGATCACCTCGTCGGGCGTATAGCCCTTGATGTTGCGGGCGCCCGCGTTCCACGTCGTCACGAGGCCTTCCGGCGACAGCATGTAGATCGCGTAGTCGATCACGCTGTCGACCAGCAGGCGGAACTGTTCCTCGCTGCGGCGCAGGGCTTCGCGCGCCAGCTTCTTGTCGCTGATGTCGCGCGTGATCTTCGCAAAGCCGAGCAGCTGGCCGTCGTCGTCGCGGATCGGGTCGATGACCACGGACGCCCAGAAATGGCTTCCGTCCTTGCGCACGCGCCAGCCTTCCGCCTCGAACAGTCCTTTCTCCAGCGCCGTGGCGAGCGCCCGTTCCGGCAGGCCGGCGGCGCGGTCCGCCGGCGTATAGAAGCGCGAGAAATGCTGGCCCAGGATCTCCGCCTCCGTGTACCCCTTGAAGCGGCGCGCGCCGGCGTTCCAGCTCGCGACCGTGCCGTCGGGATTCAGCATGTAGATCGCATAATCGGCGACGCGCTCGACCAACAATTGCATACGGCGCTGCGTGGTGAAGTCGGAAGTCATGGTGAGCCGGGTCTGATGTTCATGATCTCAGTATAACATTGTGGAAATATTCATGCATGCAATGAAACGTTTATGGCTCGGTTGACAACGTTGCGTGTCGGATCACGCTTTCCGATACAATGGGGTGGACAACTTAATGGAGAACGCCATGTCGGGTTACAGCATCAATATTGAAGAAAAAACACTCGCCGGAAACAACTTCCGCGAAGTCCTGTATACGACCCAGCGCAGCCAGCTGGTCATCATGACCCTGCAGCCGGGCGAGGAAATCGGCCTCGAAAAGCATGAGGGTCACGACCAGTTCATCCGTGTCGAGGCCGGCCAGGGCGTCGCGATCCTGGACGGAGAGCAGCACCCGCTCGAGGATGGCGTCGCCGTCGTCATCCCGGCCGGGACCGAGCACAACGTCATCAACACCTCGGGCAGCGAACCGATGCGCCTGTACACGCTGTACACCCCGCCCGAGCATCCGGACGGTATCGTCCACGCCACCAAGGCCGAGGCCGACGAATACGAGAAACAGCACGGCCACTGAGTCAGCGGCGCTCTACCCTTTGCACGCGAGGCCGTAGCGCGTCATCGTACAGGCGCGCTCGATACACTGGCGCGCGTCGTAGCCGTGCGCCCGGCATTGCATCAGCGTCTCTTCGCGGCGCTGCCGCGGCGACTGCGTGGCGGCCACGGGCGGCGCCTCCTGCACCGGCGGCCGTCTCGTCCTGACCGCCGTTCGTTTCTTCTCCACTGACCTGGTGCGCGCCGCACGCCGTGGCGGCTTGACGTCGACCGGGGTCGCGGCAACAGGTTCGGCGGACTCGGGCGCCTTGTCCTCGACGGCGGGCGCGACCGGTTCGGGCGCCGGGGCCGGCACCGGCTTCACGGCCTCCGGGACGACGGCCGCCTGCACGGGTGCAGGCGGCGGCGAAGCGGCGGCGAACGGCCGCACAACCGGCGGCTGCCCCGCCGGCGACGTGTTGGCCACGACGACCAGCGCATCCTCGACCCGGTTTTCCTCGTAGAGCCACAAACCGCCCGCCGCCAGGCCCGCCAGCAGGCCGCCCGCGATGCTCCAAGTGACGAGGCGGCGTTTCCACATGCTCGACCAGGCCGGCGCCGCCGCGTCTTCGCGCAGGCGCGCGGCGAGCCATTCGGCTTCGATGTCGGGCTGGACGGGACGCGGGATCGTACCGGCATCGCCTTGCGGCGGCGGGATGGGATGCGGGATGTGATGGGGGACGTCGTGCCGTTCGGCCACCGGCGGCGGTTCGGGCGGCGGCTCCGGACGGGGCCGGGCCTCGCTGCCCGGTAACGTGGCCTCGTCGACAGGCGGCGGCGCTGCGGCGCGCGCCGTCCGTGCCGCCGCGATGCGGTCGGCCAGGGCTTCGATCGCGACGCCCTTGCCGCGTGCGGACGTTTCCGGCGCACGCTGCAGCGCGCCCGGATCCGCTTTCTGGACGGCCGCGGCGGCCTCGGTGCGCTGCGCGCCGGGGCCGTGCCACACGGCCGGGCGCCGCGGCGGAGCAGGCGAACGCTGAGGCGGAGGTGGAGGCGCGGGCGGCCCCGCCGACGCCGGCGCCGATCCGCTCTCCTGGAAGTCTTGCAACAATTGGGTCTTCATGGTGCAGTGCGCAAATCCGGGTTCCCGGGGAGGCAGTGTACCGAATTCAACCCAAGCGTGGAGCGCGCCTGATGTTACAAGGTCACGACCACCTGCAACGCCTCCGTACGCACGGCCGGCAGCCGGACGTCGAGCACGCGCCATTTCGCATCCCAGCGCACCGCGACGGCCTTGCCGCCCACCCGCACGGCACGAGGTTTCGTTGCCACGTTGTGGACCTTCAGGTCGAACGTGCGTGCGGTCGGCGTCGCGGCGGCGCCCGGTTCCGGCGTCACCGTCAGCGCCAGGCGGCCGTCGGCGAACTTCCCGGAAAAGCGCACCAGTTCGTACTTGCCTGCTTCGAACGCGTACGCCGTGTGGCCGTCGTCGTCGTACAGATGGCCCTGCGCCTGCGTCACCCCGGCATCGTGCCAGTAATGCAGGTCCAGCCTGGCCGTCGAGTAATCGCGCGTGCTCTGCACCGGTTGCGCGAGCGGGATGAAAGCGCCGGCGCGAACGTACGTCGGGATCCGGTCCGGGCGCGTGGGCACCGTCTCGAGGATGCCGCCGTGGTGCGGCTCGTCCGTGTAAAAGTCGAACCACACGCTGCCCTTGCGCGGGAAGAAGACTTCCTTACGCGCGGCGCCCGGTTCCGTGACCGGTGCTACGAGGAAGTCCGGACCCCACAGGTAGGTGGACGAGATAGCCGTCGTCGACATGAACTCGTTGTCCGGGTCGTCGAACAGCACCGGGCGCATCATCGGCATGCCCGTGCGGCTGTCGTCGAAGGCGGCCGTGTAGTTATACGGCAGCATCGCATAGCGCAGACGGATGGCGTCGCGCGCGAGGGCCTTCACGGCCGGCGTGCGGAAGATCGCCTCGGCCGGCACTTCTTCCTGCGCATGCGGGCGGAAGATCGGCTGGAACACGCCGTACTGCAGCCAGCGCACGTACAGCTCGTCGTCCAGCACCGGCCCGGCAAAGCCGCCCAGGTCGGAATGCATGTAGGCCTGGCCCTGCATGCCCATCTGCAACACGATCTCCATCTGCGACTGCAGGCCGCCCCAACCCCGCTGCACGTCGCCGGACCACGGGATCATGCCGAAGCGCTGCGAGCCCGAATAGCCCGAGCGCATCAGGATGAACGGCCGCTCCTGCGGGTAGTCGCGCGCATAGCCGTCGGCGATCAACTTCGCCCATTCGTGGCCGTAGATGTTGTGGACCTGGTCCGCGGTGCCGCTCGCGTGGCGCGTGGCGGACGGATGCGTTTCCGGCTCGCCCAGATCTCCCCACCAGCCCGCGGCGCCGCCGGCCTTGAGGTCCTTGTAGATGTTCCAGAACCAGTCGCGCGCCTGCGGCTTGAACACGTCGACGAGGCCCGTGTTCCCGAAGAAGAAATCGAAGACGAACGGCTTGCCCTGCGCATCCGTCGCCAGCACGCCCTGCTGCGCGGCGTCCTGCCAGCGCTTCGACGTCGTCAGCACGAACGGTTCCGTGATGAGGACCGTCTTGACGCCCTTCTTGCTGAAGTCGGCCATCATCGCCTCGGCGTGCGGGAAGCTGTCGCGGTCCCATGCGAGGTTGCCCATCGTGCCCTTGACGGTCTTGCCGAACCAGTACAGGTCGAACACGATCGCATCCAGCGGGATGCCGTCCGCGATGAACTTGTCGACGACGTTGCGCGCCTCGCTTTCCGTGTGATAGCCGAAGCGGCTGGCGAAATTGCCGAATGCCCAGCGCGGCGGCAGCGGCTGGCGGCCCGTCAGCCGGGTCGTCCCGTCCATCAGCTGCGCCCAGTCGTCGCCGGCGATCACCTGGTAGGTCTTGCGGCCGCCCATCACTTCGTAGCGCAGGGTGCCGTCCTTGCGGCTGTCGAAATCGAGCCAACCGGCCTGCGGATTGTCGAAGTGGATCGCGTACTTGTGGGACGACACGGCCATCGGGATGCCGTAGCCCATCTGGTCGGCGCGGTTGCCGAACCCGTACGACGCCCGGTTGTACAGGCGCAAGCGGTTGCCGCGCCGGTTCATGCCGACGGCGCGCGAGCCGGCGCCGTACAGCGCCTCGTCGCCCTCGAGCGCGAATTCGATGCTTTCCAGCTCCCCGGCCTGGCCATAGCCCTGCTTCTCGGCGACGAGCGGCCGGCCTTTGTAGGCATAGCTGATGCGCAGCGGCGATTTTTCCACCGTGACCGTGATCCCGTCCGTGACGAGCTGGATGCGACCGTCCGCTTCCCTGATCGCGGCCGGCGCCTGGCCGGGCTTCAGCACGACGGCGTGCGAGGCCGGATCGAAGGTCTCGCCGCGCGGCACGAAGCTCGTCTCGACGATGTTAGCGTCGTAGGGCCGGATCAGGTAGCGGCCGTCGCTGGTGGCGATGTCCAGCGTCCCGTTGTCGTTGCGGTAGCCGAGGAACGTGCGGTCCGCGTTCTGCGCGTGGGACGGCAGGCTGGCGAGCAGGCAGAGGGCGAGAACGGCGTGGGGGATCGGCTTCATGGTCTCCGGGCGGTGTCGTTGTTGGAATACGGGAATTTTAACCGCAATCCGTAGAAAAGCTACAGCGACGGGCTAGCAACATGGAATTTCTGAAGATTTCCGCGTAGTTTGACTACTTACGTAGGTCGTGCGGCGGCCGCGGCATTCTCGCGTCAGAATAGCGGCAACGACAACCCATGAGAGACCCCATGCGCATCGCCACCTTCAACGTCAACGGTATCAACAGCCGCCTCCCCGCCCTGCTGCGATGGCTGGAGGAGACGCAGCCGGACGTGGCCTGCCTGCAGGAGCTGAAGGCGCCGCAGGAAAAATTCCCCGAGATGGAAATCCGCGCGGCCGGCTACTGCCCGATCTGGCACGGCCAGAAAAGCTGGAACGGCGTCGCGATTCTCGCGCGCGGCACCGAGCCGCAGGAACTCCAGCGCGGCTTGCCGGGCGATCCCGACGACGAGCAGAGCCGCTACATCGAGGCGGCCGTGAACGGCATCCTCGTCGCCTGCCTGTACCTGCCGAACGGGAATCCGGCGCCGGGTCCGAAGTTCGACTATAAGCTGCGCTGGTTCGAGCGCCTGCGCCTGCGCGCGCAGGAACTCATCGCCACGGGGGCCCCGGTCGTGATCGCGGGCGACTATAACGTGATGCCGACGGAACTGGACGTCTACAAGCCGGAGCGCTGGCTCGACGACGCGCTGTTCCGCCCGGAGACGCGCGCGGCGTACCAGCGCCTGCTCGACCAGGGCTGGACGGACGCGCTGCGGACGATGCACCCCGGCGAAGTCATCTACACGTTCTGGGATTATTTCCGTGACGCGTACGGCCGCAACGCGGGCCTGCGCATCGACCATCTGCTGCTGAGCCCCGCCCTCGCCCCGAAGCTGAAGGCGGCCGACGTCGACCGCGACGTGCGCGGGCGCGAGAAGCCGAGCGACCATGCGCCGACGTGGGTCGAGCTGGATTGGCCGAAGCTCGGTTGATCAGGCGCGGCGCACGGGCGCCCGCCCCAGCACCATGCCGAGGCGCAGCGCGCTGTCGGTGACGACCTCGATGTCCGGCGTGTACCCGTCCTCGATCCAGCGCAGCGCGATATGGATCACGCCGCCGACGATGCCCGCTTCCAGCAGCGGATCGGCCGGCACGTCCGGGGGCACGAGGTAGCGGCCGACCTGTTCGCCGATGGCGCGCAGTGCGGCATCGAACGCCTTGTCGACGGCCCGGCTGACGCCGCGGATCTCGACGAGGAACACGCGCGCCGAACGCGGCTCCCGCTGCAGCGCCGCGAAATACGTGTGCAGCATCGCCCGCGCCCGCGCGACCCGGCTGCGGCCGGCCTGCTGGGCCGCTTCCGTGATTTCGCCCAGCACGCTGTACGTGACGGCGTTGAACGAGGCGATCAACAACTCTTCGCTGTTCGCGAAGGATTCATAGAAATAACGTTCGGTCAGCCCGGCCGCTTCGCAGACGGCCTTGACGGTCGACTGGCGGTAGCCGCGCTCGCCGTAGACGGCGACGGCCGCCGCCATCAGCTGGGCGCGCCGCTGTGCGCGCCGTTCGCCCTGGGGAACGCCGCGGTAGGGCCGGGCAGGTTGTAAAGATTCTGGAGGCATCCTTCTATTTTCGCACAGAACGTTGCTTATCAATATGTGACAATATACAGTGTCAGTAGTATTCAAAACACAACGAGACACGCCATGACCGACCGCCCTCGCGACCCAGCCGCGGAGCCCTTTTTCGACGTCCTGATCGTCGGCGCCGGCCTGTCCGGGATCGGCGCCGCCTGGCACCTGCAGCGGGGCTGCCCCGGCAAGACCTGGGCGATCCTGGAAGCGCGCGCCGCACTGGGCGGCACGTGGGATCTGTTCCGCTATCCCGGCGTGCGTTCGGATTCCGACATGTATACCCTCGGTTACGCGTTTCAACCCTGGACCGAAGGCAAGGCGATTGCGGATGGCCCGTCGATCCGGCGCTACATCGCGCAAACGGCGCGCGCGAACGGCATCGACCGTCACATCCGCTACGGCCACAAGGTCGTCGGCGCGCACTGGTCGAGCGAGGACGCATGCTGGCGCGTGGAAGCGGAGCACGACGGCGTGCGCACGCGGCTGCGCGCCCGTTTCCTCTACATGTGCAGCGGCTACTACAGCTATGACGAGGCGTACCGGCCCCGCTTCGACGGCGAAGAGGACTTCGGCGGCCGGATCGTGCAGCCGCAGTTCTGGCCCGCCGACCTGGATTACCGGGGCCGGCGCGTCGTGGTCGTCGGCAGCGGCGCCACGGCCGTCACGCTCGTGCCGGCGATGGCGCAGGATGCCGCACACGTCACGATGCTGCAGCGCTCCCCGACCTACATCGTGAGCCGCCCTTCCGAATACGGCTTCGCGCAGCGCCTGCGCCGCTGGCTTCCCGCGCGCGCCGCGTACGCGCTGACGCGCTGGCGCGTGATCGTCGAGAGCATGCTGCTGTACCGCGTCGCGCGGACCAGGCCGGAGCTCGCGAAACGGAAAATCGTCGAGATGGCGCGCCACCAGCTGGGCCCGGGCTACGACGTCGACACCCATTTCACGCCCGACTACAAGCCGTGGGACCAGCGCGTCTGCGTCGTGCCGGACGGCGACCTGTTCCGCGCGATCCGCACGGGCCGCGCGAGCGTCGCCACCGACCGCATCCAGCGCTTCACGCCGGAAGGCCTGCTGCTCGCATCCGGCCGCATCCTGCCCGCCGACGTCGTCGTGCTCGCGACGGGCCTCAAGGTCAAGCTGCTGGGCGGCATCGCCATCACCGTCGACGGCCGGCCGTTCCAGCCGAACGCCGCGATGTCGTACAAGGGCATGATGCTGTCCGGCCTGCCGAACTGCGTGATGACGTTCGGGTACACGAACGCGTCGTGGACGCTGAAGGCGGACCTGACCGCCTCCTGGGTCGTGCGGTTGCTGCGCCACATGGACCGCAAGGGCCAGCAGGTCGCCGTCGTGCACCGCGAACCGGGCGTGCAACCGGAACCGTTCCTCAGTTTTACCTCGGGTTACGTGCAGCGCGCCAGCGCCGACCTGCCGCAGCAGGGCTCGCGCAAGCCGTGGCAGGTCTACCAGAACTATCTGCAGGACATGCTGACGATCCGCTACGGCCGCATCGCCGATGGCGTGCTGCGTTTCGGCCGCAAAGGAGCCATGCCATGAACCTCGACGACCGCGTCGCCGTCATCACCGGCGCCGGCAGCGGCATCGGCCGCGCCACCGCCTTCGCCATGGCCCGCCGCGGCGCGCGCCTCGCCCTGGCGGACATCGATGCCGATGCCGTGGCCGCGGTAGCACGCGAAATCGGCCCGGCCGCCACGCACCACGTGCTCGACGTGGCCGACCGCGCCGCCGTGGCCGCGTTCCCCGCCATCGTGCACGCCGCGCACGGCCGCGTGGATCTCCTGATGAACAACGCGGGCGTCGCGCTGGGCGGCACCTTCGAACAGGTGGGCGCGGAAGATTTCGACTGGCTCATGGAAATCAACTTCGGCGGCGTCGTGCGCATGACGCGGGCGTTCCTGCCGCTGCTGCACGCAAGCGACGACGCGCGCATCGTCAACGTGTCGAGCATCTACGGCATCATCGCCCCGCCGGGCCAGGCCGCCTACTCGGCCAGCAAATTCGCCGTGCGCGGCTTTTCCAGCGTGCTGCGCCACGAGCTGGAAGGCAGCACGGTGGGCGTGTCCGTCGTACACCCGGGTGGCGTGGCGACGCAGATCGCACAGAACGCCCGCGTGCCGGCCGGCGCGCCGGCGGACGAGGTGGAACGCGGACGCCGCACGATGGAAAAGCTGCTGCGCATGGCGCCCGAACAGGCGGGCGAGATCATCGTGCGCGGCATCGAACGGCGCCGGGCCCGTATCCTCGTCGGCAGCGATGCCAAGGCGGCCGCGCTGCTGGAACGTTTGTCTCCCGTCGGCTACTGGAATCTTCTCAAGAAAGCGATCAAACGATGACACTCGTGCTGATACTCCTCGGCGTCCTCGCCCTCCTCGTCCTCGTCGCCTTCCTGTTCACCCTGTGGACCGTGCGCAAGGTCGAATCCGTACTGCCGCCGCGGGGCCGCTTCGTCGACGTGCCCGGCGCCCGGCTGCACATCCGCGAGTTCGACGGCGGCGATCCGGCCTTGCCGGCGCTGCTGCTCGTGCACGGCCTCGCGGCCCAGCTCGACCATTACACGTATGGCGTGACGGACCGGCTGGCCGGCCGTTACCGCGTAATCGCCGTCGACCGCGCCGGCTCCGGGTATTCCACGCGCGCGTCCGGCACGGCGGCGGACCTGGACACGCAGGCCGCCATGCTCGCCGCGCTGATCGAGCACCTTCAGCTGGAGCGCCCGCTCGTCGTGGGCCATTCGTTGGGCGGCGCATTGTCCCTCGCGCTCGCGCTGCGCCATCCGCACCGTGTGGGCGGTCTCGCGCTCATCGCGCCGCTGACGCACATGCAGGAACACGTGCCGCCCGTGTTCGAGGGGCTGACGATCCTGTCGCCGACCTGGCGCAAGATCGTCGCGTGGACGCTCGCGATCCCCGTGTCGATCAAGAACAGCCGCGCCACGCTCGACGTCGTATTCGGGCCGGAAGCCGTGCCGGAGGATTTCGCGACGCGCGGCGGCGGCCTGCTCGGCCTGCGCCCCAGTGCCTTCCTGTCCGCGTCCGACGACCTGCGTTCGCTGCCCGACTGCCTGCCGGCGCAGGCGTCCCGCTACGGTGAACTGCAGCTTCCGGTCAGCATCCTGTACGGCAAGGACGACCGCATCCTCGACTGGCGCGCCCACGGCCAGGCGCTGGCCGACAAGGTGCGCGGTGCGACACTCCAGCTGATCGAGGGCGGCCACATGCTGCCCATTACGAATCCGGATGTGACGGCCGCCTTCATCGATACGGCCGCGCGTCAGGCGATGCTGCTCGCCAGTGCCGCCACCAGCGCGGCCAGGTCGTAGGGTTTGCGCAGCACGACGGCGTCCGGCCAGTTGTTGACTTCCCCCTTGCCCGTCGCGAACACGATGCGGATGCCCGGTGCCAGGGTGCGCGCCTGCGCGGCCAGCAGGTCGCCGGACATGCCGGGCAGCAGCACGTCCGTGATGAGCACGTCCGACGCGGGCGAGATGATGTCGAGCGCCTGTTCCGCGTCCACGGCTTCCAGCACCTCGTGGCCCAGGTGGCGCAGCAGCGCGGCCGTGGCGTCGCGGATCTCGTCCTCGTCTTCCACGAGCACGATGCGCAGGCGGTCCGGATCGGGCCCGGGCCCGGCCGCCGGGACGATGGGCGGCGCGCTGTCCACGTGCACGCGATTCCTCTGGTTCGCGAGCACCTGGCGGATGCGCCGTGCGAGGCTTTCGCGCGTGTATGGCTTGCCGAGCAGCTCCACGCCGGGGTCGAGACGGCCGCCGTGCACGATGGCGTTTTCCGTGTAGCCCGACGTGAACAGCACGGCGAGGTTTGGCAGCCGTTCGCGTGCCATGCGGGCGAGGTCCGGGCTGCGCAGGGTGCCGGGCATGACGACGTCCGTGAACAGCACGTCGATCGGCACGCCCGACTCTACCACCGCGAGCGCGCTGGCCGCGTCGGCCGCCTTCAGCACGCGGTAGCCGAGCTGCGTCAGCATCTCCACGACCGTCGTGCGCACGGCTTCGTCGTCTTCCGCGACCAGGATCGTCTCCGTGCCGCCGATGGCCGGCTGGTGCGCATCCATCGGCCCCAGCGGTTCCTCGGCCGCCGTCGTGCGCGGCAGGTACAGTTTCACCGTCGTGCCCTGCCCCGGCTCGCTGTAGATCTTGACGTGGCCGCCGGACTGCTTGACGAAGCCATACACCATCGACAGGCCGAGGCCCGATCCCTTGCCCTCCGCCTTGGTCGAGAAGAACGGCTCGAATGCCTGGCGCAGCACGTCCGGCGTCATGCCGCTGCCCGTGTCCGTCACGGCCAGCATCACGTACTGGCCCGGCGCCACGTCGCCGTGCGTCCGGCAATACAGGTCGTCGAGGATCGCGTTGTGCGCCTCGATCGTCAGCTTGCCGGCACCGGACATGGCGTCGCGTGCGTTGATGGCGAGGTTGAGGATCGCATTCTCGACCTGCGCCACGTCGACCGCCGTGTTCCACAGGCCGCCCGAGATCGCAAGCTCCACCTCGATCTCTTCGCCCAGCGCGCGGCGCAGCATGTCTTCCATGCCCGTCACGACGCGGCCGATTTTTACAACCTTCGGCTCCAGCGGCTGGCGGCGGCCGAACGCGAGCAAATAGCTGGCCAGCTTCGCGCCTTTTTCGACCGCGGACCGCGCATTGCCGATCCATCGTTGCACTTCCGCGCCGCCGGTATTCATCTCGAGCAGTTGCAGATTGCCCGAGATGATCTGTAGCAGATTGTTGAAATCGTGCGCCACGCCGCCCGTCAGCTTGCCGATCGTCTCCATCTTCTGCGACTGCTGCAGCGCCAGTTCCGTGCGGCGGATCTGCTCGGCCTGTTCGCGGTCGGTCGTGATGTCGCGTCCGATCGCGTGGATGAAATCGGCGTCCGGCGCCGCGGTCCACGACAGCAGGCAATAGCTGCCGTCCTTGCGCCGGTAGCGGTTCTCGAATTTATAGACGTAGTGGCCCTCGCCCAGCGACGCCATCTGGTTGACCGTCGCGGCCTGGTCGTCCGGGTGCACGAGCTGCAGGAAATTCTTGCCGACGATATCGTGCTCGGACCAGCCCAGCAGCGATCCGAACGACGGACTCACGGCTTCGACGATGCCGTCGAACGACGCGACGAGCATGATGTCGCGCGACAGTCGCCACATCCGGTCGCGTTCCGCCGTGCGCCGCGCGACCGTCGATTCCAGGTCCGCGTTCAGCGCCGCGAGGCGGTGCGAGATGACTTTCTGGTCCTCGATGTCGATGGTGGTGCCGATCCAGCGGACCACGTTGCCGTCCGCAGCGCGCAGCGCGACGGCGCGCGACAGATGCCAGCGGTACGTGCCGTCCGCGCCGCGCAGGCGGAACTCCGCGTCGTAGGGCGCACCCGACGCCACCGCGACAGCCCAGCGCATCTGCGCGGCCGGCAGGTCGTCCGGATGCACGGTGGCCGTCCACTCGATGCCCGCGAGGGTGTCGTGATCGAGGCCGCTGTAGGCGTACACGCGGGTGTTGAACCAGTCGAGCTTGCCTTCCCGCGTCGCGGTCCATACCTGGTTCGGCATCGCCTCGGCGAACGTGCGGAATTTTTCCTCGCTCTCGCGCAGCGCGCGCTCGGCGTCGACGCGCACCGTGACGTCGCTGCCCTGCACGAAGATGCCGAACACGGTGCCGTCCTCGCGCTTGACGGGCTGGTAGACGAAATCGACGTAGTGCAGGACGCGGTTCCCGTCGCTGCCGGCCAGCCACAGCGGGCTCGCGGTCGCGGTGTACGTCGTGCCGGTGAGGTAGACCTGGTCCAGGATCGTGATCACGCCCTGCGGTACCGTCTCCGGCAGCGCCTCGCGCAGCGGTTTGCCGAGCAGGTCGCGCTGGCCGGCGAGCGCCCGGTAGGCGGCGTTCGCGGACTGGATCACGTGGTCGGCCCCCGCCAGCTGGGCCATGAATCCGGGCGCCTGCTCGAACATGGCCCGCAGGCGGTCGTGTTCCCCGCTCAGCCAGCGCTCGGCGCGCACCTTGGCGGTCGTCTCGACGACGATGGCGATCACGCCCACGACGGCGCCGCCGGCATCGACGATCGGCGAGTAATCGAGGTTCATCCACACGGGCTCGGGCTTGCCGCTGCGGTGCAGGGTCAGTTCCTGGTCGCGGTACGACAGCGTGCCGCCGGCCAGGCCGACCTTCATCACGTTGTCGTTGAAATCGGCCACCTCCGGCCAGCCCTCTCTCACCCTGGAGCCGAGCAGGCGCGGATGGCGGCCGCCCGCGAAGCCGGAGTAGGCGTCGTTGTAGATCATGACGCCGTCCTCGCCCCACAGGGTAACGATGGGTACCGGCGAGCGCAGGATCAGTTCGACGGTCGTACGGACGACGTCGGGCCACTGGACGATGGGGCCGAGGCTCGTGCCGGCCCAGTCGTAGTCGTCGATGATTCCGCCCAGCAGGCCGCCGCCCGCACCGAAGGTCCTGACCGGAGCCGCCTGAGTCAACATCTTGTCGATCCGCCCGCAATGTTAAGAAACCAGCAATTCTAATCGTGTTCGGCGTCCTGGGTACACACGATTAGCAACCTGCGTTCCGGTTGTCCGTATCGGCCCCCGTCCGCTGCACCGCGTGCTAACGTCCGGGCCAGATACGGCGGGCACGCGCGCGGCGATCCCGCGCCGGCATGCTGCATGGCAGCACGAAAAATCCCGGAGAAAGCAGCCGTGCGCTGTCTTTCCGGAATTAATATGTTGCTGCCGCACACACACCTTACCAAGGGGGACAGCGTTTATGAGCCAGAGTACACCTCTGTCGCTGCACGTCCCGGAGCCTACCGGCCGCCCGGGTTGCAAGACCGATTTTTCTTACCTCGACATCCACCAGGCCGGCGACACGCCCCGGCCGCCGGTCGACGTCCGCTACCAGGACACCGCCGCACTCGCCGCCGGCATGATCCGCGTGCTGGACGACGACGGCAATGCCGTCGGCCCGTGGGACCCGGGCCTCGAGCGCGACACGCTGCGCTTCGGCCTGCGCACGATGATGAAGACGCGCATCTTCGACGCGCGCATGGTCATCGCCCAGCGCCAGAAAAAGCTGTCTTTCTACATGACCTCGCTCGGCGAGGAAGCCATCGGCAGCGCCCACGCGCTCGCGCTGAAGGATGGCGACATGTGCTTCCCGACCTACCGCCAGCAAAGCCTCCTGATGGCACGCGAGTATCCGCTCGTGGACATGGTGTGCCAGCTGCTGTCGAACGAGGCGGACCCGCTGAAGGGCCGCCAGCTGCCCGTGATGTATTCCGTGAAGGACAAGGGGTTCTTCACGATCTCGGGCAACCTCGCCACGCAGATCCCGCAGGCCGTCGGTTGGGCGATGGCGTCCGCGATCAAGGGCGACACGAAGATCGCATCCGGCTGGATCGGCGACGGCGCCACGGCGGAAAGCGATTTCCACACGGGCCTCACGTTCGCGCACGTGTACCAGGCGCCCGTGATCCTGAACGTCGTCAACAACCAGTGGGCGATCTCCACGTTCCAGGCCATCGCCGGCGGCGAGAGCGTCAGCTTTGCCGCGCGCGGCGTCGGCGCGGGCATCGCGTCGCTGCGCGTGGACGGCAACGACTTCCTGGCCGTCTACGCCGCGTCGTGCTGGGCGGCGGAACGCGCACGTTCCAACCTCGGTCCCACCCTCATCGAGTGGGTGACGTACCGCGCCGGCCCCCACTCGACGTCGGACGACCCGTCGCGCTACCGCCCCGCCGACGAGTGGACCTATTTCCCGCTGGGCGACCCGATCGGCCGCCTGCGCCGCCACCTGATCAAGAAGGGATGGTGGACCGACGCCGAACACGAGGCCCTGCAGGCCGAACTGGAAGCCGAGGTGCTGGCCGCGCAGAAGGAAGCGGAACGCCACGGCACGCTGATTGACGGCCGCGTGCCGAGCGCCGCGTCGATGTTCGAGGACGTCTACAAGGACATGCCCGAACACCTGCGCCGCCAACGCCAGCAACTGGGGGTGTGACATGAAGCGCGACATCGACAACGACATCAAGACCACCCCGATGACGATGATCCAGGCCCTCCGTTCGGCCATGGATGTCATGCTCGGGCGCGACGACAATGTCGTCATCTACGGCCAGGACGTGGGATATTTCGGCGGCGTGTTCCGCGTGACGGACGGCCTGCAGGCGAAGTACGGCAAGAACCGCTGTTTCGACGCGCCGATCTCGGAAGGCGGCATTGTCGGCACCGCCGTCGGCATGGCGGCATACGGCCTGCGGCCCGTCGTCGAGATCCAGTTCGCCGACTATTTTTATCCGGCGACCGACCAGATCGTGTCGGAAGCGGCGCGCCTGCGCTACCGCTCCGCCAGCGATTTCACCGCGCCGCTGACGATCCGCATGCCTTGCGGCGGCGGCATCTACGGCGGCCAGACGCACAGCCAGAGCCCGGAAGCGTTCTTTACGCACGTGTGCGGCCTGCGCACGGTGATGCCGTCCAATCCATACGACGCGAAAGGCCTGCTCATCGCGTCCATCGAGAACGACGACCCGGTCATCTTCCTGGAGCCGAAGCGGCTCTACAACGGCCCGTTCGACGGTCACCACGACCGCCCCGTCGTCTCGTGGGCGAAGCACCCGAAGGGAGAAGTCCCGGAAGGCTATTACACGGTCCCGCTGGACAAGGCCGCCGTGTTCCGCGAAGGCGCCGACCTCACCGTGCTCACGTACGGCACGATGGTGTGGGTGTCCGAGGCGGCCGCGAACGAGACGGGCATCGATGCCGAGATCATCGACCTGCGCACGCTGTGGCCGCTGGACCTGGAGACGATCGTCGAATCCGTCAAGAAGACGGGCCGCTGCGTCGTCGTCCACGAAGCGACCCGCACGAGCGGCTTCGGCGCGGAACTCGCGGCCCTCGTGCAGGAACACTGCTTCTACCACCTCGAGGCGCCCATCGAGCGCGTGACGGGCTGGGACACGCCCTACCCGCATGCGCAGGAATGGGCGTATTTCCCGGGACCGGACCGCGTGGGCGCGGCATTCAAGCGAGCGATGGAGGCGTGATGGGACAGCATGTGATCAAGATGCCGGACCTGGGCGAAGGCATCGCGGAAGTGGAAGTCGTCGCGTGGCGCGTGCAGCCGGGCGACGCGATCGTCGAAGACCAGATCCTGGCCGACGTCATGACGGACAAGGCGACCGTGGAGATTCCGTCACCGGTGCACGGGACGGTGGTGTCCCTCGGCGGCAAGGTCGGGGAATCGCTGGCGGTCGGGGCGGAGCTGATCCGGCTGGAGGTAGAGGGTGCCGGGAATGCGAAGGCGGCGCCACCGCCGGCCGATGAACCGGCCGAGGTCCCGCACGGCTTCGTGCCGGAACCGCCGCGCGTGGCCGAAGCCGCGGCGAGCGTCGCGGAGGCGGCCCCGGTCGTCGCAGCGCCGCCGCGTCCCGCGCGTGCGCCCGCGCCCGCACCGCGCGCGGCGGGCGACAAACCGCTGGCCGCGCCGGCCGTGCGCAAGCGCGCGTGGGACCTGGGCATCGAGCTGCAATACGTGGCCGGCAGCGGCCCCGCCGGCCGCATCACGCACGCGGACCTGGATGCGCACGTGACCGGCCACCGGCAAGGCCGCGCGGCTGCGGCGGATGGGCGTTATGCGGAACTGGAAGGCGAGGAAGCTGTCCCCGTGATCGGCCTGCGCCGAAAGATCGCGGAAAAGATGCAGCTCGCGAAACGCCAGATCCCGCATTTCACGTACGTGGAAGAAGTCGACGTGACGGAGCTGGAAGCCCTGCGCAGCCAGCTGAACGCGCGCTACGGCGAGGAGCGGGGAAAGATCACCCTGCTGCCCCTGCTGATGCGTGCCATCGTCCTCGCGATCCGCAAGTTCCCCGACGTGAATGCCCGTTACGACGACCAGGCGAATATCGTCACGCGCTACCAGCCCGTCCACATGGGCATCGCGACGCAGACGGACGCGGGGCTCATGGTGCCCGTCGTGCGCCACGCGGAAGCGCGCGATCCGTGGGCCTGCGCGGCGGAAATCGCCCGGCTGGCGGACGCGGCGCGCCACGGCAAGGCGGCGCGCGACGAGCTGTCCGGGTCGACGATCACGATCACGAGCCTCGGCGCGCTGGGCGGCATCGTCAGCACGCCCGTCATCAACCATCCCGAAGTGGCGATCGTGGGCGTGAACCGCATCGTCGACCGGCCCGTGATCCGCAACGGCAGCATGGTGGCGCGCAAGCTGATGAACCTCTCGTCGTCGTTCGACCACCGCGTCATCGACGGCATGGTCGCGGCGGAATTCATCCAGGCGGTGCGCGCGTATCTCGAAGCGCCGGCCACCCTGTTCGTGGAGTGAACGCATGACAGTGAACACTGAAACCACCACCCTCCTCGTCATCGGCGGCGGCCCGGGCGGCTACGTCGCCGCGATCCGCGCAGGCCAGCTGGGCATCCCGACCGTACTCGTCGAAGGGGCGGACCTGGGCGGCACGTGCCTGAACATCGGCTGCATCCCATCGAAGGCCTTGATCCACGCAGCGGATGCCTTCCACCAGGCGGCCAGCTACGCGGGCGAGTCGCCGCTCGGCATCCGGACGGGCGCGCCGACCATCGACGTCACGCAGACGGTCGCGTGGAAGGACGGCATCGTCAAGCGGCTGACGGGCGGCGTCGGCGCGCTGTTGAAGAAGAACGGCGTGAAGGTCGTGCAGGGCTGGGCGCGCATCCTCGACGGCAAGACGGTCGAGGTGGGCGAGTCCAGGATCCGCTGCGAACACCTGCTGCTCGCGACCGGCTCCGTGCCCGTCGAATTGCCGTTCATGCCGTTCGGCGGCAACGTCGTCTCGTCGACGGAGGCGCTCGCGCCCGCGACGCTGCCCGGGCATCTGGTCGTCGTCGGCGCCGGCTACATCGGCCTGGAACTGGGCATCGCGTACCGCAAGCTGGGCGCGCGGGTGACGGTTATTGAAGCGGCCGGGCGGGTACTGCCTGCCTACGATGACGAACTGGTGAAACCTGTCGCGGCGAGCCTGAAACGGCTGGGAATCGAGCTGCACCTGGAATCCAGCGTGCTCGGGCTGGCCGAGGACGGCCGCAGCGACGGCTGGCGTGGCATCCGCATGAAGAACGGCGGCGGCGAGGAAGTCGTGCTGGAAGCGGACCGCGTGCTCGTCGCCGTCGGCCGCCGGCCGCGCACGGAGGGCTACGGGCTGGAGAGCCTGCTGCTCGACATGAACGGGCGCCACGTCCGCATCGACAACCAGTGCCGCACGTCGATGCGCAACGTGTGGGCCATCGGCGACCTGACGGGCGAGCCGATGCTGGCGCACCGCGCGATGGCCCAGGGCGAGATGGTGGCCGAGATTATCGCGGGCAAGCGCCGCCATTTCGCGCCGACCGCGATTCCCGCAGTCTGCTTCACGGATCCGGAAGTGGTGGTCGTCGGGATGACGCCGCAGGACGCTGCGACGCTCGGCATCGACTGCATCAGCGCCAGCTTCCCGTTCGCCGCGAACGGCCGCGCGATGACCCTGGAATCGACGGACGGCTTCGTACGCGTGGTCGCCCGCAAGGACAACCACGTGATCGTCGGGTGGCAGGCAGTCGGCGGTGCGGTGTCGGAACTGTCGACGGCGTTCGTGCAATCCATCGAAATGGGCGCGCAGCTGGAGGACGTCGCGGGCACGATTCACGCGCATCCGACGCTGGGCGAAGCGGTACAGGAAGCCGCGCTCAGGGCATTGGGGCACGCGCTGCACATCTGATAAAAACGCACGGGCGAACCGGCGTCGCCCCCGGCGCCGTTCGCCCGTACTGCGCACCAGACCGCTGGCACGCCCCCGATCCCGGACCAGCCGGGCCTTACCTTGACGCCTTGTCGTCCTCCTCGGACTGCCGGCTGCCCGCGTTACCTGTGCTCAGGCTGCCGATGCCGCCCAGACCGGTCTGCAATTCACCCGCTTCCTCACCGACGAAGCCTTCGCTGTCGCGGTCGGCGTCGTTGCTCAGCAAATCGTCCGCCCTGCCTTTTTGCAGGTTGCCGCCCGTGTCCGACTGTGCGTTAGTGCCAGTCCCTCCCACACCCAACGTGCCGGCGGAACTCGTGCCGTCCTTCGTCACCTGATCGTAGTTGCGCCCTTTGGCGTTGTTACCTTCGCTCTGCATGGACATACGATTCTCCATTCGTTCGCGTTGATGATCATCATAATCCTCCCGCATCCGCGGACTATAGGCATGTACGCGGCTGGCTTGTAGGACATGTCGGGCGAGAATGACGCACGGCATGTCTTGTATGCTATAAAACGGTGTTGCAATTGATGAACTACGAATGAACGAACCGAACATCCTGGTGATCTACGCCCATCCGGCGCCGCACCGCTCGCCCGTCCACCGCCAGCTCGCCGAGACGGCGCGCGCGCTTCCCGGCGTCGAACTGTGCGACCTGTACCAATGCTATCCCGACTTCGACATCGACGGCGAGCGGGAGCGCGAGCGGCTGCGAACCTCCCGCCTGCTCGTCTTCCTGCACCCGTTCCGCTGGTACGGCATGCCCTCCATCGTCAAGGAATGGATGGACGTCGTGCTGCAGCCCGGCTGGGCCTACAACGATTACGCGCATACGGGCGAATGCGCGCTGCGCGGGAAAAGCTTCTGGCTCGTGACGACGACGGGCAGCGGCCCCGATGCGTACCAGCCGGGCGGCCTGCACGGCCGGCCATTCGCGGACTTCCTCGCGCCGTACGAGGCGACAGCCGCCCTGTGCGGCATGGACTGGATCGCGCCGCTCGTGATGCACGGGACGGCGCAGGCGACGCCCGACGCGATCGACGCGTTCGCGGCGGAATTCCGCCACCGCCTCGAAGGGTACGCCGGCCCCGCCGACGTACTGGAGCGTCCGCATGGAACATAATCTGCTGCAGAACGCGGTGGTCTACCTCGGCGCCGCCGTGCTGGTCGTACCGTTCGCGAAACGCCTGGGCATGGGCGCCGTGCTGGGCTATCTTGTCGCCGGCATCCTGATCGGCCCGTTCGGCCTGCGCTTCGTTGCCGATGGCGAGGACGCGCTGCACTTCGCCGAATTCGGTGTCGTGCTGCTGCTGTTCCTGATCGGCCTGGAACTGGAGCCGAGCCGGCTGTGGGCGCTGCGCCGACCGATCTTCGGCTGGGGCGGTGCGCAGGTCGCCGGGGTCGCGGCGGGTCTGTTCGGCGCCGCGCTGCTGGCCGGGATCGACTGGAAGGTGGCCCTGATCGCGGGCCTGGGCCTGTCGCTGTCGTCGACGGCGATCGCCCTCGCGTCGCTGGAAGAACGCAACCTGATGCCGACACCGGCCGGCCAGGCCGGCTTCGCGATCCTGCTGTTCCAGGACATCGCGGCGATCCCGATGATCGCCATCGTGCCGCTGCTGGGCGTACCGGAATCCGCCGGTGGCGGGGCAATGCGTGGATCGCGGCGCTGAAGGTCGCGGGCGTGCTCGCGGGGCTCGTCGTCGCGGGCCGTTTCCTGCTCCGGCCCCTGCTGCGCATCATCGCCAAGACGGACGCGCGCGAGATCTTTACCGCGTTCGCCCTGCTGCTCGTCATCGCGATCTCGCTGCTGATGCAATGGGTCGGCATGTCGATGGCCCTCGGCGCCTTCATGGCCGGCGTGCTGCTCGCCGATTCGGAGTACCGCCACGCGCTCGAGACCGACCTGGAACCGTTCAAGGGCCTGCTGCTCGGTTTGTTCTTCATCGCCGTCGGCATGTCCGTCGACTTCGCCGTGTTCTTCGCGCAGCCGGGGCTCGTGCTGGGCCTCGTGGCGGGCTTCCTGGTCATCAAGGTCGCCGTGCTGTACGGCCTGTCGCGCGGGTTGAAGATCGCGCGCGGCCAGCACCTGCAGTTTTCCCTGCTGCTCGCGCAGGGCGGTGAATTCGCGTTCGTCGTGTTCGGCGCGGCCGCCACGGCGAAGGTGTTCTCGCCGGACGTGGTCAATATCCTCGTCGTCGTCGTCGCATTGTCGATGGTCGTGACGCCGCTCGCGCTGATGGCCTACGACCGCCTGTCGGCCGGCCGCGAAGGCCGCGGCGGCAAGCGCAAGGCCGACCGCATCGAGCCGAACGAGGGCCATGTGATCGTCGCGGGCTTCGGCCGCTTCGGGCAGATCGTGGGCCGCTTCCTGCACGCCAACAACGTACGGTTGACGGTGCTGGACCACGACCCGGACCAGATCGAGGTGCTACGCCACTTCGGCTTCAAGGTGTTCTATGGCGACGCGACCCGCCCCGACCTGCTGCGCGCGGCGGGCGCGCCGAAGGCCAGGGCCGTCGTCGTCGCCATCGACGACATCGAGGACAGCCTGAAACTCGTCGACGCCGTCCGGCGCGAGTACCCGGACCTGCCCGTGTTCGCGCGCGCCCGCAACGTCACGCACTACTACCAGTTGATGGACCGGGGCGTGGAACTGATCGAGCGCGAGACGTTCGAGGCGGCGCTGCGCCTGGGCCGCTCCGTGCTGACGGCGGGCCTGGGCCAGAGCGCGTACGCGACGCGCCAGGCCGCGCTGAAATTCAGGCGCTACAACAAGCAGACCCTCGACACGGTCTACCCGTATTACAAGGACCGCGAGACGTTCGTGTCGATGGCCAAGCAGGCGCGCGAGGAACTCGAAGAGATGATTTCGCGCGACCGCAAGGCGTTCGACGAGGAGACGGGCAGCGACTGGGATTGATCAGGGCGCCGGCTGGTCCGTCCACGTCGGCCCCGGCGTGGACGGCTTGCCGTCGACCCAGTCGATCCGGTCGATGCACATGCGCCGCGCCGTCTGCGCGAGGTCCCACGCGTGGTACACGATCCACGTGGATGTCCCGTCCGGCCCCGTGGTGAACGAATTGTGGCCCGGCCCAAGCAGGTCCCCGCCCTTCGGCGTGCGCATGAGCAGCGCCTCGTGCCCGCCTTCCGGGCGCGTGTACGGCCCCAGCGGATCGTCGGCGACGACCCAGCTGACGCCATAATTGTCGCGCTCCCACGCCCCGCCGCTGTAGAAACAGTAGAAGCGCCCGTCATGCTGCAGCACGGCCGCGCCCTCCACCGTGTGCCAGTCGTAGACGCCCCCGTACATCGTGCGGCCCTTGCGGAACACGTGCCAGTCCTCGTGCGGGCGGACGACGACATGCGGCTCCCCCGCCAGCGTCGTCATGTCGACGAGCCGGTCGACGACGATGCCCGTGCCGACGCGGTACTCGCCCTCCAGTTCCAGGAAATCGGTGCAGTAGAACAGGTACCACTGGCCGTCCCCTGCCCGGAACGGATGCGCATCGATGGCGAACGGTTGATCGGGCACGAGCAGCTTGCCGCTGTCGGCGAACGGGCCGGCCGGGTGATCGGCAACGGCCACGCGCAGTTTCTGGTCCGTGCCCTCCGGTGCCGACCCGGCCGAGTAGTACATGTAGAAGCGGCCCCCGTGGCTCGCCACTTCCGGCGCCCAGTAGTGCGACTCGCCGATCGGCAGCAGCGCGTGGCCCAGCGGCTCCCAGTCGACGAGGTCGGCCGAGCGCAGCACGGGCACCTGCCGCCCGTCCGCGCCGCCCGGCCCCGTGCCGTACGCGTAATACACGCCGTCGTGGCGCAGCACGAACGGGTCCGCGAACACGTCCGGGTACACCGGGTTGCGATACGTCTTCGCCATCGTCGGGCTCACAGCGAGAAGCGCAGCCCGAGGCCGTACGTGGTCGGGTTGTAGCGGATGTCGCGCGGACGGATCTCGGAGCCGAGATAGCTTTCGTACTTCTCGTGCGTCAGGTTGATCGCGTCGAATTGCAGCGACAGGTTCTTGTTCAGCGCATACGACACGCTCAGGTCGACGTACGTGCTGGCCTTGACGATGCGGTCCTGGAAGAAGCGCGGCTCGGCGATCTGCTCGACGTAGTTGCCGCGGTGCGTCGCGGTCAGGCGTCCCGTGATGCCGTTCCCTTCATACAGCAGCGCGAAGTTGTAGTTCTTCTTCGCGACGTTCGTCAGCGCCGTCGTGCGGTATTCCGTGCTCGTGGGCGAGACGAGCGTCTGGTTGTCGCCGTCGATCCACGTGTAGTTGAACTGGGCGCCGAAATTGCTCCACGGGCCGGGCAGGAAGTCGAAGAACTTCTGGATGCCGAATTCCGCGCCGCGCAGGGTGCCCTTGCCGGAATTTTGCGGACGCGTCACGCGATAGTTCTGCCCGCCGATGACTTCGCTCGACTCCATGTTCTGCAGGTAGCCGTCGATATCGCGGTGGAACAGCGCGACCTGCGCGTAGCCGTTTTTCGGGAAGTAGTATTCGAGCGTCGCGTCCGTGTTCACGGAGCGCGTCGGCCGCAAATTGGGGTTGCCGGCCGAGCCGGTGCCGGGCGCGTTGACGGTTGGCGGGATGAGCGACAGTGCCGGATTCAGCGACGCGAAATCCGGCCGGGTGATCGTCTTGCCGACGGAAAGGTGCGACTGCAGGTTCTCGCGCCAGCCGACGACGGCCGCGAAGCTGGGCAGGAAGTTGTTTTCCGTCGAGCTGACGGCGATCGGCGACACGACGTCGCCGATGCGGCTGTTGCCGTTCAGGTTGCGCGCCACGTGGACATAGCGTCCGCCCACCGTGCCGGACAGGTCGACGTCGCCCGCCTTCGTCTTCCAGCGCGCGGCGAGATACACGGTGTTCGTGCTCTCGCGCTGCTCGAACGTGCGGGTGGGGTCGTCCGCCACGCGGCCCGGCGACGCGCCATAGAAGGCACGCACGGTGTCGGCCTGGTCGATCAGGAAGTCGCGCGATGGCGTCAGCCACGGGCCGCCCAGCCGGTCGATGCCCGGCACCAGCGCTTCGAAACCGGGGCCGAATGCGTCGACCGGATTCGCGCGCACCGCCCCCGCGATGTCGCTGTGGCCTTCCGCGCCGTGGAAGCTGGCCAGGTGGTTCGACAGGCGCAGGCCGGCGTCGATACCGGAAAAGAAGCCGTCGCCGAGGCGGTACGACGCATCGCCGCGCCATTGCACCTGCTCGCCCTTCGAGATGCCCCAGTTCTGCACCATCCCGCGCAGCACGAATGCGCGCGGATCGCGCAGCGCGTTCGGGCTCGTGGGCGTGCTCACGCTGTTGTAGCCCCCGTGGCCGTCCGCGCCGTACGTGTAGACGTTGACGCTGGCGCCGGGGATCTGCTGGTCGACGATCACCGTGTCGTTCACGAACGTGGACTTGGTCCAGCCGAAGTTGGAACTCGCCTTCCACGGGCCCTCGCGGTAGTTCAGGCCCAGGTTCAGGAAGTGCGACGTCGTGTGCTCCTTCACGCCCCACGTCGACGTGGCCATGTACGGATCCCAGTCGTACGGTCCGCCGAACTGCGCGGCTTGCGCGTACGCGGACTGGATCGGGCACACGACGCCTTCCGGCGTGTTGCAGTACGCCCCCTGCGGGGCCAGCTGCACGTTGGTCAACCGTGGGGTCCACGTCGTGATGGCGAGGATGTAATCGACTTCGCTGCGCGCGCGGTAGCCCGTGCCGAGGTATTGCACGTTCGCTTCCAGCGTCGGGTTGACCTTCCACTGCAGGGCGCCGTGGATGCTGCCGCGGTCGCGGTCGCCCGCGTTGTAGATGCCGCCCACGTTCGGCAGCTCACCCAGGCGCGCGCCCGGCGTCAACGGCGCGAGCGGGCCGTCGCCCAGGCGCGTGCCCACGCCGTTGGAGTCTATGGAGTGCACGCGGTCGGGCCGGTCGACCCACTGCACGGGATAGCCCCAGTGCTCGCGGTTGAACGCCACGTCGACCAGCGCGCCGATCTCGCCGTAGCTCGTGTTCCAGCGGTTACTGGCCGAGAAGCCGGCGCCCGGGTTGTTCTTCGTCGACGTCGCGTCGGATCCGGTCACCTTCTGGCGGCGGTCTTCCACGTAACCCGTCACGTTGAGGCCCTTCAGGTCGAACGGCTGGCGCAGCCGGACGTCGATGCCGCCCGCGATGCCGCCTTCGAGCTGGTTCGGCGTCGCCGTCTTGTACACGTCCAGGCCGCCGATCGACTGCACCGGCAGGTCCTGGTACTGCAGCCGCCGGCCGTTCCCCGTGAAGTACTCCATGCCGTTCAACGTCGTCACGACGTCGGGCAGGCCGCGGATGATGACCTGGCTCGTCTCGCCGCGGTCGCGGCCGACCTGCACGCCGGCGATGCGCTGCAGGGCGTCGCCCGCGGCGCGGTCCGGGAATTTGCCGATGTCTTCCGCGTTGATGGAGTCGACGACCTGCACGGAGTCGCGCTTGATCGCCTCGGCGCTGCGGATACTGCTGCGCAGGCCGGTGACGGTGACTTGCTGGACTTGCGTGGGTTGTGGGTCGGTGGTTTGCGCGGCGGCAGTGTGGGCGAGCAGCGCAAGGATGGCCGCGGACACGGGCCGGAGCTGGAACGTAGTCATGCGTATCTCCCGTTTATTAGTAATAAGTTTTATCAGGAAGCTAACGCAAAAGTCGGCGGACCGACGCACGCTTGAACCGGTTTTTTGAGCGGTTTTACAGCCTTGGCGAGGCCACGGAATCGCGTGCCACCAGAGGGCATTCCATCTTGATGATGGCCTTGGAGGACTGGTTCGCGCGCACTTGCGCGATGAGGGAATCGGCCGCCCAGCGGCCCATTTCGTAGTTTGGTAACAACACTGTGGTCAGCGGCGGGTGAGTGTAGCGCGCGATATCCTGATCGTCATAACCGACCACGGACAGGTCGCGCGGCACCAGCAGGTTGCGTTCCCGGGCCGCGTCCAGCGCGCCGATCGCCATCAGGTCATTGGCACAGAACAATGCGGTCGGCCGTTGCGGCAGGTCGAGCAGGGACAACGCGTGGTCGTACCCGGCCGCCACCTGCCAGTCGCCGGCACGCACGAGGACGGGATCGAACGGGATGTCGGCCGTCGACAGCGCCTGGCGATACCCCTTCAGGCGCTCGGCCGCCGCCTCGATCCAGTGTTCGCCGTTGATGAAGCCGATGCGGCTGTGGCCGTTCTCGATCAGGTGCATGGTTGCCGTGTAGCCGCCCAGCAGCTCGCTCGGCACGACCGATGCGCGTCCCCTGTCGCGCGTGTGGCAATTCAGCAGGACGGTCGGCGTGGCGTCCAGCGCGGCCGGCACCGTCACGGCGCGGGTGAAGATGGTGGAGTAAATGACGCCCAGCAGCGCCGGATGGTCGAGCATGCGCGCGAACACCGCGGCCTCCAGTTCAGGATCCCCGCGCGTGGCGAACACGGCAACGAGGCAGTCGTGCTCCCAGGCGGCATCCTTGGCACCGTCGATGGTCTGCATCGCGTGCGGACTCGTCGTCAGCTCGTCGGTGAGATACACGATCAGGTTGCGGGTCTGGGCCGCAGCCAGGTGCGCATGCCGGTCGACGGGGTAGCCGAGCTCGCGCGCGATCCGCAGCACGGTCTCACGCGTCACCTTCGACACCTTCGCCCCGCTCATATGGTTGATCACCAGCGACACCGTCGACTGCGACACGCCGGCCAGCTTGGCGATGTCGGTCATCGTGGGGCGGCGGGGCCTGGTCATGGGCGGATGTGTTGGCAAATGGTCATCGGTTGCACAACATTATCACTAATTATCAACGGGTGCATGCCTGGAGCGTGCCTCGGGTTACGCAGCACGAATTCGTTCCCGTCCCTGCTATTCATATCGCGAATCGCCGATATCTAAAACGACAATTGGACTGATGTCTTCGGTTGCCGGAGAATCTGAATCGTCTCCTCTATCTCCTCCAAGGAAATAGATTCAGCCCGCCTCGTGCGGGCTTTTTTTTGCTGACGACAAACGAATACCGTGGATTCTCCTTTTTCGATGTCCCGGTGGAACCGGGCAACAAGCTTCCGAGCCATGAGCTTGCACGCACTTTGCGTCCAGCCGCGAGGAAACGCGACGCCCGCTCGGTAATCTGCGGTGGCGGGTTAACCTGTGGTGCATCTACATGAAGGGCTATAACCAGGAACGGAGTCCGGAAGGCAAGATTACGTTGTCCCGCACGGCGCGTTTCGACGACTTTGCCTGCCTTGGCGCGCCGGTGTCGGCAACTCGCGGCTTCTACAGCCGACAGAGCGATCAAACGTGTTGCCTCGGTAAAAGTTTGCTGACTGCTGTGACTGGCTGCTATCGACACGAAGCGGACGGTCATCCGGCCTGGATTCCATCCCAAGCACTGTCAAAAAGCCGGTGCGAAATTTCGTTGAGTGTCCCGTACTTGGGCTTGGCGGCCTCCAGCGCATCCCAAGGTCCATCCGGTAGCGCGCCAAACTCATCTGCTGGCTTGTCCTCGGTGTACTTCAGTGCGTGTCCCACAGACCGAATTTCGAGGTAGCGAGAGCAATATCCATCTTCAGCAATCGCAAAGAAGGCTATGTACTCATCCAATCCTTCCGTGTTTCCTGCGGAGCAGTAAAGGTAATACTTCAAGTTGTGGTGTCCTGATGAGCTGTTGTGTCCGCTTGGAAGGTCTGCTTCTGGCCGAACACGGCCGTTGGCTCAGCATAGCAGGTTGCCGAGCTGAAAAAGTCGCTTACTGTCACGACAGTCTGCTGGCGACCCAAAGCGGTCGTCGAATAGGGCCGTCAATCGTTCTTGTAAACATCGACAGCATCAACGTCAGAACGAAGGGCTGGATTGACGACGGTGCGGACAATTGCTTCGCCAATTTTTCCAAGAGGCCACGGGATGAACTTATACCCTTCATAGAGACGGCCTGAATTTCTCTCAGGCGCTAACAACCAAAGTTCGGCCAACGCCGTCTCGCCGGGTTCCGGCGGATTGCCTTTGAAAATATACATACCGTCGTTTAATTCACCCGGCAATCCGAAGTCGTTGGGGGTACGCCAACCTTGAGGCAGCGGTCGATTCAGTGCTTCGTCATCCGTGAAAAAACGCCGCAGCTCGACTTCCAAATCCGGTGGATGCGCTGGTCTCCGCATGTGTTTCTCCGAAAATTCTGGCTAACTAAGTTCAACGTCTGCTCTTGGCCGAACTCGGCCGTTCGGCTCAGCATAGCAGGTTGCCGAGTTGGAAAAGTCGCTTACTGTCACGACAATCTGCTGGCGACCATAGAGGTCATCGCGGGCAGATTGATGCGCTATGCTTCACCAGACTTTCGCTCGCCAGTTCTCAATTGCCTGTGTTACTTTGTCGGAGTAAATCTTTGACAAGTCGCGCCCCTTAAATCGAGAAGTGCTGATCGTCAGAACTGGCGCGCTGTCCTGTATCTCGGTCGCTAGGTGGTTGATAAATGTCCTTCCCTCCCGAGCATATCGTTCCTGCTCTTCCGAACTGAGTTGAACTAAAAAATCATAGCCTACAAAGCTGTGATTGCAGTTTGCGTCGAGAAAAAGTTTTCCATCTTCTTGCAGCAAAAACCACCACCGTGGTTCGTGATCGATCACTTTCATCATTTTTCAGCGGACTTAAATTGTCGAAGTTCCCATAGGTGAACAGCAGTTCCATGTGTGCTGAACGTCCGCCTTTGGCCGTTCTTGGGCGCTCTGCCAGGATAGCAGCTTGTTCGCGTGGAAAGTTCATGGACTATCACGACAGGCCGTTGTCGACCTAAAGCGGCCCCTGCGGTGCTGTGCCTGCGAGATTGTTTTCGGCTGCTACCTAACGTTTTCGCGTAGCCAAGTTGCGAGCACGGGCCATTTGACACGGCTTTCTTTCGGCGTGTAAGGGTTGGCCTCCCAACAAACCATCGCTTCCCTATGATCGCTATCCTTGTGGACAAGCGCCCCAAAACTGCCTTTCCAGCTGACCACAAACGAGGCTCCGCTATCGACGATCGTCAGGCCAGGCAGGTCTGAACAGTATCGCTCTAATCGCTCTTGCACCTGATGCATGGCTGTCCAGATAAGTGACAGTTATAAAAACTCGCTTCGGTCGCTCTTGGCCGAACGCGGACACACAGCACGGTTCAGTGTACGGCTCAGTGAATCTCAAGACAAGCAGGTGGCCCTGTCACCCGCATCACAACCGCTGCGCCCCACTCCCCTGCTCCGACAATTCGTCCAGCGGATTGCGCAGCCGGCACGCCTCGATCGACAGGCAGCCGCAGCCGATGCAATCGTCGAGCTGGTCGCGCAACCGGGTGAGCTGGTCGATACGTTCATCGAGCTCGCGCCGCCACAGGCTGGACAGCCGGGTCCAGTCGGCCTTCGTCGGCGTGCGCTCTTCCGGCAGCGACGCCAAAGCCGCGCTGATCGACGCGAGCGGAATGCCGATACGCTGCGCGACCTTGATGACGGCGACGCGGCGCAGCACGTCGCGCCCGTAGCGCCGCTGGCCGCCGCCGCTGCGCACGCTGCGGATCAGCCCTTTCGATTCGTAGAAATGCAGGGCCGACACGGCCACGCCCGCGCGCCGTGCGACCTCGCCCACCGTCAAGGGTCGCCCGATGTCGGCCGGATCGATTTTTGCCATCAGAATCCTCTTGACCTCAAGTTAAGTTGAGGTTCTACACTCCTTTGCATCGACACGCAACCACGAGGAGAACCGCATGAACGATCGCATGAACGCCACTGCCATGAACAAGGCCCTGGTCCGGGCACTGTACGAAGAGTGCATCAACGGGCGCGACCTGGATCGGCTGGAAACGCTGATCGCCCCCGACTTCGTCGGCGCGCGCAGCGAACGGGGTCCGCGCGAATTCCGCGCGACCATCGAAGCCGTGCTGACGGGCTTCCCGGGCGTGCGCTTCGAACTGCACGACGTGTTCGGCGAGGACGACAGGGTCGCCGTCCGCTGGACGTTCCGTGCCGTGCACGGCGGGCGCTTCGTCGGCATCAAGCCGAGTCTTGCGGATGTCACGCAGGAAGGCAATGTGATCTACCAGGTCCGCGACGGGCAGATCGTGCGGGCGTGGCTGCAGGCGGATCGGCTGGGCGTGTTGCAGCAGATCGGGGTGGTGCCGAAGTCGTTCGTGGAGGCGAGCGGGCAGCGGCCGATTTAGTTGAAAGATGATTCGTCGTCCCCGCGCAGGCGGGGACCCAGTTTTTATGTGCAGTTGCGATGCGTACAAATTAGGCCCCTGCCTCCGCAGGGGCGACGTGCTTGTGTTACGGACTACGACGCCGCCACCTGTTCCCGCAACGCCGGCAACGCCGCGCCGCCCTCGTCGAACAGCCACGCCCGCGCCGGATCGAACCGCAGCCGCACGGCCGTCCCCGGCGCCGGCAGCGGCACGTCGGGCGGACACTTGGCCGCCACCATGCCGTCGACGCCCTCGACCTGCACGTATGCGAGCGTCACGTCGCCCAGGTATTCGGCAAGCGCCAGCCGGCCCGGGATGCCGGCGTCGCCCCCGGTCTCCAGCCGCAGGTGCTCCGGACGGACGCCCAGGGTCAGCGCGGCGCCTCCCGGCGCCTGGCTCGCATCCGCCGCCACCTGGGCCATGCCGCCGCCCGGCACGCGCACGGTCGCGAGGCCGCCCGTGTGGCCGGCCAGGGTTGCGGGAAACGCGTTCATGCGCGGCGAGCCGAGGAAGCCCGCGACGAACAGGTTCGCCGGCCGCTCGTACAGTTCCAGCGGCGTGCCCACCTGCTCGATGCGGCCGCCGTTGAATACGACGATCTTCTGGCCCAGGGTCATCGCTTCGACCTGGTCGTGCGTCACGTAGATCATCGTGGCCTTCAGGTCCTTGTGCAGGCGTGCGAGTTCCACACGCGTCTGCGCGCGCAGCGCGGCGTCGAGGTTCGACAGGGGCTCGTCGAACAGGAACACTTCCGGCTTGCGCACGATGGCGCGGCCGATCGCGACCCGTTGCCGCTGGCCGCCGGACAGCGCCTTCGGCTTGCGGTCCAGCAGGTGCGCGATCTGCAGGATCTCGGCCGCGTGCCGCACGCGCGCGACGATGTCCGCCTTCGGCACCTTCGCGAGTTTCAAGGCAAAACCCATGTTCTCGGCCACCGTCATGTGCGGATACAGCGCATAGCTCTGGAAGACCATCGCGATGCCGCGCCGGGACGGTTCCACCGTGTTGCTGACGACGCCGCCCAGTTCCAGCGTGCCGTCCGTGATGTCTTCCAGCCCCGCGATCATGCGCAGCAGCGTCGACTTGCCGCAGCCGGACGGCCCGACGAAGACGACGAACTGGCCGTCCTCGATGTCCAGGTCCACGCCCTTGATGACGGGATTGTCGCCATACGTCTTGCGGATGCCGCGCAGCCTTACCGAAGCCATAAATCTATCCTTTTAATCCGCTCGCCGCCAGGAACCCCTGAGTCACGCGGCGCTGGAACAGCACATAGGCCAGCGCCACCGGCAGCGCGCCCAGCAACGCGGCCGCCATCAGCTGGGCGTAGCGCACGCCGAATGCATCGTACGTCTGCGTGAGCCCCAGCGGGATCGTCATCATGTCGTTCGACGTGACGATGATGAACGGCCACAGAAAATTATTCCACGCCGCGATGAACGTCACGATCGCCATCGCCCACACGATATTGCCAGAGATGGGCAGGTACACGCTCCACAGTACACGCAGGGGACCGGCACCGTCCATCACGGCGGCTTCGCGGAAGTCGGCGGGGATCGCGTCGAAGAACTGCTTGAACACGTAGATCACGACCGGCGACACGACCTGCGGCAGCACGATGCCCGCATACGAGTTGATCAGGCCCAGCTGGTGCATCGTCCGGAACAGCGGCACGAGCAGCGCCTCGAAGGGCAGCAGGAAGCCCAGCATGGCGATGCCGAACACGATGCCGCGGCCCCTGAAACGCAGCTGGGAAAACGAGTACGCGGCCATCAGGCTGATCGCCATCGTCACGACCGTCACCAGCAGCGCGACGAGGAAGCTGTTGAACAGCCAGCGCACGACGTTGCCGGCGCCGAGCGTCTTGCGGTAGGCGTCCAGCGTCCAGTCCTGGGGCAGCCAGTGGAAGTTCGCCGAGACGGTCTCCAGCTCCGGCCGCAGGGACGTGGACAGGGCCCACAGCAGCGGGAACGCCCACAGCGCGGCGAGCACGATGGCGCAGACGGCGCCGGCGAGGGTCCAGAACGAAGCCTTCATGCGTCCCTCCCGGCCAGGAATTTCACCAGCCACGCCTGCAGCAGCGACAGCAGGATCACGATGGCGACGAACGCCATCGCAACGGCCGCCGCATAGCCCGCGTCGCTCTGCGTGAACGCCGTCTCGTACATGTAGTGCAGCGCGACGCGCGTCGTGTTGAACGGCCCGCCGCTCGTGAGGATGTAGGTCTGGCCGAACACTTTCAGGGACGCGATCAGCTGCAGGATCAGCGCCGTGGTCGCGACAGGACGCAGCGCCGGCCACGTGATCGTGCGGAACAGGGTGAAGCCGCGGGCGCCGTCCAGCGCGGCCGCCTCGTACAGCTCGGCGGGGATGTTGCGCAGGCCGGCGAGGAACAGCAGCATGTTGAAGCCGACCGTCCACCAGATCGTGCCGATGGCGACGGCCGGCAGTGCCCAGTGCGGGTCCGCGAGCCATGCGCGCTGGCCGCCGAGGATGTGGTTGACGACGCCGGACGACGGTTGCAGCATCCAGTCGGCGATAAGGGTCATCACCGAGATCGGCAGCACGAACGGCAGGAAGAACGCGCCCTGCAGCCAGCCCTGTACGCGCGTAAAACGGTCGACGAGCATCGCCGTCAGGAGGCCGAGGGCGCACAGCGGGATCACCGTCAGCAGGGAAAAGTAGAACGTGTTGCCGACCGAATCCCAGAACGACGGGTCGTTCAGCAGCGTGTGGTAGTTATCGAGGCCGACAAAGGCGCTCGTGCGCGTCAGGCTGCTCTCCGTGAGGCTGAGCCAGAACGTCTGCAGCGCGGGCAGGAAGAAGAACAGGCCGAACGCCACGAGGAAAGGCGCCAGCAGCAGCCAGGCGGGCAAGGTGTCGCGCCGGGCCGTGGTGGGGCCTGCGCTCAATGTCATGTCGTCGCGTCGCATGGGCTCCTCAATAACGCGGCGGGCGCTTGCGCACGAGGCGCGCCGCTTCCGTCTCGAACCGGTGGACGGCCTGCTCCGGCGTCAGGTAGCCGTACAGCGCCGCCGGCAGGAATTTCGACGCGATTGCCTCCAGCGGTCCGGCCGCGCCCATGTACCAGCCGTCCGGATCGTACACGACGTCGTTCGCGACCCGCGCGTACATCGCATTCGGCATCAGGCTTTTCGCCGCGGCCGATTCGGCGACGGGCTTGTACGCGGGGATGTGGCCGCCCTCGGCCCAGCCCAGGGAATGCTTGCTGACATAGGCGATGAAGCGCAGCACGGCCTGCACCTTTTCCGGCGACGGTTCATGGCCCGGGTTCGCGGGCAGCGCGAACGCGTGGGAGTCGGCCCATGTCGACGCGTTCGCATACATCTTCGGTAGCGGCACGATGCCGTACTCGAAGCCCAGGGTGCCGGCCTTCGACGCGCGCACCAGTTCCGGCACTTCCCACACGCCGTTCAGCATGAACGCGGCGCCGCCGCCCATGAACTGGCTCGTCGACGCCGGGTAATCGAGCCCGGATTGCGCATAGCCCTTCGTGAACCAGTCGCTGATGCGGGACAGCGTCGCGGCGCCGGCCGGGCCGTACGTGAAGCGGCCATTGGCGATGATGGTGACGTTCTGCTGCGCGAGCATCGCCAGCCACAGGCGCCAGATCGCATACGAGCTCTGGCTGCTTTCCATCGTCAGGCCGCGCTGGGCCGTGCGCTCGGTGGCGATGCGGAACGCCTCCGTCAGGGCATCGACCCCGGCGATGGGTTTCAGGTTGCCGTCCGCGTCGAGCAGGCCCGCCTTGCCCGCGAGGGTCTTGTTGTAGTACAGGACGAACGGGTGGACGTCGAGCGGGACGGCATAGGTGGCGCCCTGGTAGTGCGCCTTGGCCCACTGGCGCGGCAGGTAGTCCTGCCCGCGCAGGCCGGCCGCCGCCAGCTCGCCCGGTGCGATCGGCCGCAGCACGCCGCCGCCGGCCAGGTTGACGATGCGCGACAGGTGGATGGTCGCGACGTCCGGCCCGGCGCCCACGACGGAGGCCGTGATCAGTTTCGTGTAAAAGGGTTCGCCCCATTTGAGGGTCGTGCTGACCACGCGCACGTCGCGCTGGCTGGCGTTGAAGTCGTCGACCAGCGCCCGCATGCGCGCGCCGTCGCCGCCCGAAAGCAGCGTCCACATCCTGACTTCGACCTGCGCCCGCGCGGGGGCGCTCACGCCCGCCAGCACGATGAACAGGGTCGCAACCAGCGCGGCGGCGCGCGGGAATCCGCGTCGCGCCACGTCGTCTCCTTGTCGTTCGTTGGCGGGAGCGCGGTCGAATCAGGCGGCTTTACGCCGTGCCCGCGCTCCCGGAGCGCCACGCCCGCGACGTTCGAAACCCGGAGGACCCGCGGAAGGACTCGGTTCCGTGGGTGGTTTGTCGGGCTCCACCTGCTGCGGCTGGCGCTCTCCCGGATAGGCTAGCACTTCTGCCGTTTCTCCGACGCGCGTCCACTCGACAGGAAAATCGGGCCCCCGCCGCGCGCGCCAGCGCTGGCTGTGGCCAAGGGGATCCAGCACCCAGTCCTGCAGGTGCGCCTGCGGACCGCGCGTGGCCTGGGCCAGCGCTTCGATGGGCGCTTTCGGGACGCGGTCTTCCGTCAGCAGCCCGTTCTTTTCGAGGAAGGTGTCCGTCAACTGCGTGTAGCAGAAGCCGGACAGCGGCCGGCACCGGTGCACCGCCGACATCAGTTGCTGGTAGCGGGTCAGCAGTTCCTTGCTGTCCTTCGCCACCGAATAGCCCCAGCCGGATTCCTCGCCGGGTTTCGACATGGCAATGCCACCGAATTCGGACAGGAACAGCGGCCGCCCCAGTCCCGTGTAGCCGTCGATGACGAGGCGGCGCCGGTCCGGCTGCACGTGTTCCAGCGTGTAGGCGACGGCTTCGCGGCTGCCGTAGCGTTCCAGCAGCACGACCGGGTCCTGCTCGTAGTCGTGCACGCACACGAGGTCGCCGCACGGCATCTCCCAGCCGTCGTTGCCGACGACGGGCCGCGTGCCGTCCAGCGCACGTGTCATGTGGTACAGGGCGCGCACAAAGTCGACCTGGCGCCGGTCGTTCATCAGTTCCGGCACGCCCCACGATTCATTGGTCGGCACCCACGCGACGATGCATGGGTGCGAGATGTCGCGCTCGACGAGTTCCTTCCACTCCTCCATCACGCCGTGGATGGTCGCGCTGGAGAAGCCGTACGCGGACGGCATCTCGCCCCACACGCACAGGCCCAGCACGTCGCACCAGTACAGCCAGCGCGGGTCTTCCGACTTCTGGTGCTTGCGCACGCCGTTGAAGCCGAGGCGCTTGATGAGCAGGACGTCGTGGCGCAGCTGGTCGCTCGACGCCACCATTAAACTGTCCGGCCAGTAGCCCTGGTCGAGCACCATGCGCAGGAAATACGGCCGGCTGTTCAGCACGAAGCGGTCGCCCTCCACGTTCACCGTGCGCAGCGCCGTGTAGCTCTGCACGCTGTCGATCAGGTTGCCGTCGGCCGAGCGGATCTCGATCTCGGCATCGATCAGTTGCGGGCTCTCCGGGCTCCACATCCACAGGCCGCGCGCGTCGTCGATGCCGGGATCGGGCAGCTGGAAGATGCGGGACAGGCGCGGTCCGGTCAGCAGGCAGCGGTCGTTGACGAGCAGCCGGTCGCCCATCTTCAACGTCACGTTGGCCATGCCGCCTTCCGGCACGTGGGCGATGTCGGCGTCGAGGCGGATCTGCCAACGGGCGACGTCGGCCGTCCAGCGCAGCTGGGCCACGTGGGCGCGCGGGACCTTCTCGATCCAGACCGTGCGCCAGATGCCGCTCGTGCGCGGGTACCAGATCTTGTGCGGCTCCGGCTCCCAGTCCATCTTCCCGCGCGGCTTGTGCATGTCCTGCGGGTCGTCTTCGGCCTGCACGGCGATCTCGAGGATCGAGCCGTCCAGGTGGCGCGTGACGTCGAGGGAGAACGGGCTGTGGCCGCCCCGGTGCTCGATGGCAAAGCGGCCGTTGATCCACACGCGGGCGCGGTAGTTGACGGCGCCGAAGTGCAGGATCAGCCGCTCCTCCGGACCCGGCAGCAGCGCGGGGTCGAGCGAAATCTGGCGCTTGTACCACACGCGCCGGCGGTAGCCGCGGTCGTGCACGCCGCTCGCGCGGGCTTCGGGCGGATACGGGACGACGATCGTGCGGTCGAACGGCACCTCGGCCGGATCGACGTAGAGGGTCGAGTCGTCGAACATGGCCTGCCAGGGGCCGTCGAGGCTGCGCCAGGCGGCGCGCCGCAATTGTGGGCGGGGATATTCCACGTTTGCGCTCCTTCGTTCTTCTGTACGACCTACTCTATGAGCCGACACTGTCGCTGGCAAGTCCTTTCACTGCCGGTTACAAACCGATACCAACGACGTCGCATCAACGAGACAGGCGGGACACGGTCACGCGTTCGAACACCGCGCGGTAGCCGGCGCCGCCCATCGCCACCAGTCCCAGCTTTGCCTGCGGTCCGAGGCGGTGCGTCCACGCCCCGCCGCCGACCCAGGTCTTGCCGTCCCGGCTCGAATAGGCCGTATAACGCTCATCCCCCCCGACCCGGTGGACATCGAGCCGCAGCCACGTGGTCGTCCCGGGCGTGCCGACCACCGTATTGCCGTAGCGCGGATACGCTTCCGGCACGGGAGACAGCTCCTTCGCGAACTCGACCTGGTGCAGGCCCCCGTTCGCCATCTCGACGAGCTTGACGTAGTTGTCGTCGTCGCGCATCACCACGAGGCCCGCCTGCACGGCCGTCTTGCAGCAGTCGTCGGGCACGTCAAGTTTGACGACCGCTTCGATCCGGACGTCGCCTTCCGGTAGAGAAGCCTGCAGCACACCGGCCGTGTTCGTGTCCACGTGCAGGTCGGTCGCGGCCGTGGCCATCGTCAGGCCCTTCGGACCGGTCGACCACGCGTCATCGGACGGCCGGCGCTGCCACGCCCACCGGTCGTCCAGCTTCGCGCCGTTGAAAGCGTCCGTCCACAGCGGACTCGCGTTCTGCGCGGGCGCCGGCGCGAGCGTCAGTGCACGAGGACGCGTACCGGCCACCGTGGCAGGCGCGGGACGCGGTTCGTCGCTGGGTGCGCCGCGCGCGACGGGCCAGCCGTCGACCCAGTCGATACGGTCGAGCAGCGCGAGGCGCCGCGTCAGCTTGTCGCGCGCGCTGAAGAAGGGTTCGTTCACGTCGATGCCGTGGTAGATCGTCCACCACTGTCCGCCCGCATCGGGGAACACAGTATTGTGGCCGACGCCCACCCAGCGGTTACCGTTCTGGAACAGGACGGGCGTGCCGCCGGCGCGCGGCGCCGCCAGGTCCTGGCCCAGCCGGTCGAGGAACGGCCCGGCCGGCGTGCGCGCCCGGCCCGCGTAGACGGCATAGCCGGTCAGCGGGCCGTTGCAGCAATCGGTCGTCGATCCGAACAGATACCACCAGCCGCCATGCTTCACGACTTCCGCGCCCTCGTAGCGCCACGCGGCGCCCACCTTGCGCGGCGTGCCCTCGGCTTGCAGCCCGTCGGACCGCAGCGGCTGCACGTACACACCGCCGCCGTAGCTGCCGTAATAAATCCACTTGCGGCCGCCGTCCTCGACGACTTTCGGGTCGAACGTCCATTGAAAATCGCAGCCGGGTCCCGCGCGCCGCGGCGGCACCACCGGCTTGGCCGCCGGCACCCATGGGCCTGCCGGACTCTCGGCCATGGCCACGCCGATGGCGCTATCCTTGTCGCACCCCGCTTCCGGGCTGTGCGCGTCCGCCACGTCGGTAACCGTGAAATACAGGTAGTAGTGGCCGTTCAGGAATTCGGGCTCGGGCGCCCACAGGCCGGACGTCGGCGCCGCCAGCCCGGCCGGACGGTCGGCGAACGCGTCGCCCACGTAGGCCCAGTCGACCAGGTCCGTCGAGCGGTAGATCGCGATCATATGGAAGTGCCAGTCGCCCTGTTCGCCTTCCAGCGGACGCTCCTTCTTGCTGACGGGATCGCTCGTGCAATATAGATACCACGTGGGCGTCTTCGCGCGCGGGTCGCGCAGCACGGCCGGGTCGGCGCAGTTCTGGGAGGGCTCGCCGTTCGCCAGGTGGACGGGCAGCGGATTGCGGTAGGTGGCGGCGGGCGCCGCCCATGCCGGTGCGGCCAGCGCGAATGCGAGTGTCGCGAGCTTCCGTAGCGATCCCATGGTCTCCCCCGTCGAGTGCCGCAGAGCTTACCCCAAGCGGCCCGGGCGGGATGCACGGTTGGCAATCAGTGGCCGGCCGTCTTCGAGAACAGGTTCATCACGAGGACGCCGGCCACGATCAGCGCGATGCCCGCCAGCGCCGCGGCGTCGAGTTTCTGTTCGTACAAGATCCACCCGGCCGCCGTGATCAGCACGATGCCCACGCCGGACCAGACGGCATACGCCACGCCCAGCGGGATCGTCCGCAAGGTAAGCGACAGGAAATAAAACGCGAGACCGTAGCCCACGACGACGAGCGCCGCAGGGCCCGGACGGGTGAATCCGGCGCTGGCCTTCAGCGCGGTGGTGGCGACGGTTTCCGATAAGATGGCGATCGCCAGGTAAATCCAGTTGTTCATCGCTGCTCCTTTGGCAAGATTATGAACAACCCCGTCGCATCATGCCAACTGGAAGGGCCCTTCCTCGGGCGCCGGAACGTCCGCTCTGGTATCATGACGCCTGTTTCCGCTTCGAGATCCACACGTTGACGAACCACCCGAGGATGTCCACCGGCCTGCTGTTTGCGGCTCTGCTGAGCGCCGGCACGGCCGGGGCGAAGGACGCGACGCTGCGGCCTTGGCCTGCCGGCCAGCCGACGCCAGGCCTGCAGGTGACGGGACTGGACGGCCAGCCGTGGAACCTGGCGAGCCTGCGCGGCAAGGTCGTCGTCGTGAATTTCTGGGCCAGCTGGTGCGGCCCGTGCGTGGACGAGCTGCCGGTATTGAAAGCGCTGGCGGGTCACGACGGCGTCGCGGTCGTCGGCGTGAACTACAAGGAACCGCTCGACACGATCGAACGTTTTACGATGGACCACCCGCTCGGCTATCCCGTCCTGCGCGACCGCACGGGCGACGCCTTCAAGCGCTGGACGCCGGGCGTGATGCCGACGACGATCCTCGTGGACCGGACGGGGCGCGCACGCTGGCGCACGGTCGGCGAGATTCCGCCGGACGACACGAGACTGCGCGCCGCCATCGATGCGCTGCTGGCCGAATCGCAACACAGAACACCAACCAAAAATAGGGAATAAACGCATGCAAGACACCAAACCGTCCACCGCCCGCCGTGCGCTGCTGAAAGCGGCCGGCGGCCTCGCGCTCGCCACCACCCTGCCCCGCGCCGTGCTGGCGGCGGACGAGCAGGAACGCCATTTCGACCCGCGTCCGGGCGACTGGAAGAGCTACGAGGTGGTGACGAAGGTGGCCCTGCAGCGCGCCGCCGGTCCGTCGACCGTGTGGATCCCGCTCCCGGCCATCGACACGGAATGGCAGCGCAGCCTGTCGAGTAACTGGTCCGGCAACGCGACGAAGACCCACGTGGAGAGCGACCCGCACTATGGCGCGCGCTTCCTCGTCGCCGAATTCGACGGCAGCGCCGCGCCGATGCTGGAAGTCGTGTCGCGCATCCAGACCCGCGACCGCGCCGAGAACTGGAAGACCCGCACTCCGGGCGGCGAGTCTGCGGAAGACCTGCGCCTGTGGCTGCAGCCGACCGACCTGATGCCGCTCGACGGCATCGTGAAAAAGACGTCGCTGACGATCACCAAGGGCGCGCGCACGGACGAAGAAAAAGTCCAGCGCATCTACGACTGGATCGTGCTGAACACGTTCCGCGAGCCGAAAGTGAAAGGCTGCGGCACGGGCGACATCAAGACGATGCTGGAGACGGGTAATTTCGGCGGCAAGTGCGCCGACCTGAACGGCCTGTTCGTGGGCCTGTGCCGCGCTTCCGGCGTGCCGGCACGCGACGTCTACGGCATCCGCATCGCACCGAGTGCGTTCGGCTACAAGGAACTGGGCGGCAAGCCGGCATCGCTGCAGGGCGCCCAGCACTGCCGCGCCGAGGTGTACCTGAAGCAGCACGGCTGGGTCGCGATGGACCCGGCCGACGTGGCAAAAGTCATGCGCCAGGAGACGGCGGACTGGATCAAGGACCCGGACCACCCGGTCGTCGCGCCGGTCAAGCGCGCCCTGTTCGGCGGCTGGGAAGGCAACTGGATGGGCTATAACTTTGCCCACGACGTGCGCCTGCCGGGTTCCGCCGCGGGCAAGGTCGGCTTCCTGATGTACCCGCAGGCGCAGAGCCGCGGCGAAGCGTACGACTCGCTCGCGCCGGACACGTTCAAGTACACCATCACGTCGCGCGCCATCTGACCGCCATGTCCACGCTCGCCCGCCAACCTGTCGACGGAACGGAACGCAAAGCCGGCCGCCTGATCGCCGTCGGCATGCTCGCGGCGCTGCTCGCCTCCACGTGCTGCGTGCTGCCGCTCGCGCTCGTGCTGATCGGCGTGACGGGCGCGTGGATGGCCAATCTGCAAGCCCTGAAGCCGGTGACGCCGTATGCCGTCGCGCTCACCGTGGGTGCGCTGGCGTGGGCCGGCTGGCTCGTGTTCCGCCCGGCGCGCGCGTGCGACCTGGCGAGCGGCGACTGCGCCACCACGCGGCCGCTGATGCGCCGCGTGTTCATCGCCTGCGCGCTGTTCGTCGCGCTGTTGCTGGGCTTTCCGCTGATCGCCCCACTGTTTTACTGAGGATAGCCATCATGAACTTCACCCGCTCCGCCGCCATCGCCGCTTTCTTCATCGCGGCGCCGGCCTTCGCCAAGCAGCAGACCGTGTCGCTGAATGTCCCGACCATGGACTGCGCCACCTGCCCCATCACCATCAAGACGGCGCTGTCGAAGGTGCCGGGCGTGTCGAAGGTGAAGGTCAGCTACGAGAAGCGCGAAGCCGTCATCGTCTACGACGACGCCCAGGCCACCGTCGCCGACCTGAAGAAGGCGACGGAAGACGTGGGTTATCCGGCGATGCTCAAGACGTCGAAGTGACCTTGCGGGGTTCGGTGAGGAATATCAGGAACACCGCCCCGATCAATCCCATCCCCACGGCGCACGCGGCCTGCCAGCCGCCGTGCGCATAGCTCCACGCCCCCAGGGCCGATCCGCTCGCGCCGCCCAGGAAGAACGTCGCCATGTACAGGCCGTTGACGCGGCCGCGCACTTCCGCGCCCAGCGCGTAGATCGCGCGCTGCCCCAGCACCAGGTTGCCCGACACGGCGAAATCGAGCGCGATCGCGGCCGCCACGAGGATGCCGACGCCGAACCTGCCGCCATCCGCCAGGCCCAGCGTCGGGACGAACGACAGCAGGCCGAGAAGCATGCAGAACACCGTCGCGGGACGCGTCCAGCCGCGGTCCGCGACGCGGCCCGAGAGCGGCGCCGCTATCGTGCCCGCGACGCCGGCCAGCGCGAACCACGCGATGTCGCGCTGGTTCATGCCGTAGGCCGGGCTGGCGAGCAGCAGCGGCACGACGGTCCAGAACACGCTGAACGCGCCGAACATGCCCGCCTGGTAGATGGCGCGGCGGCGCAACACGGGCAGGTCGCGTACCAGGCCCGCCATCGAGGCGAGCAACGCGCCATAGCCCAGGGTCGAATGCGGCCGGCGCGTCGGCAGCAGCACGCGCAGCACGATCCCGAGCACCACCATCAGCACGGCCGACATTACGTAGACGCCCTGCCACGACCACGCGTGCGTGATGAAACTGGCGACGGGCCGGGCCAGCATGATCCCGAACATCAGGCCGCTGACGATATTGCCGACGACTCTACCCCGCACGTGTTCGGCCGCCATGTGCGACGCGTACGGCACGAGCACCTGCACGGCCACGGCGCCGAAGCCGATCAAGAGCGAGCACGCAAGGAACGCGGGCGCCGGATGACCGAGCGCCGGGGCGATGGGCGCCGCGACGAGCGCGACCACCAGCAGGGCGACGAGAGCCAGCACGAGCTTGCGGTTTTCCAGCAGGTCGCCCAGCGGCACGACGAGCAGCAGGCCCGCGACATAGCCGAGCTGCGTCAGCGTGACGAGCAGGCCCGCGGCGCCGGCCGGCAGGCCGATGTCCGCGCGGATCGGACCGACGAGCGGCTGGACGTAATACAGGTTCGCGACGATCAGGCCGCACGCGGCGGCGATCAGCAGCATCAGCCACGTGGGCATGTCGGGGTGATTTACGGCGTCATGCCGCGGACTGTCGAGCACCTCGGTGGGCGAAGGCGATGGGGACAACGTGCGCTCCGGTCAAAGCGTCGAGTGTAACGCCTGGCTGCGATTCGTGCCGAAGGCGCGTCAGACCGGCGCGCGCTCCCACACCACGTCAAGCGCGCCGTCCACGTGGCCCACGGCGACGCGCGGATAGCGTTTCAGGCGCGCACCCGCGAAGCCGTCGGCGAGCGCTGCAAGCACGAGGCGCCGCACGAGCAGGACGCCGTCGCCGGCATCGGCGACGTCTCCCGGCAGCGCGATGCGGGGGCGCGACGGCAGCCAGACCTCGTCCAGCGCCCAGTCGGCGGCGGCCGGGTCGCAATCCGCCGCGCCGATCAATTCCACGGCGTGGTCGCCGGCCATCATGGGGTGCACGTTGAAGCACAGCGCGCGCACGCCGGCACGCCAGCTGCCGGCCGGCTCCGCGATCGCGCCCAGCAGCCAGCGCCGGAAGGAGTCCTCGAAGCGCGCGTCCTCGAAACGGGCATCGGGCGCGGCTTGCGGTATGCCGGCGTTGCCCGCGTCGTCAAGGTTGATCCAGCCAGTCATATTCCCAGCTCCAGGGCATGTCGTCGGGACCGAGCGCCTGCCGGCCCAGTTCCGGAAACAGGCGCTCCGCCCGTACGTCGTTCGACAGCATCACCACGCAGCGCTGGCCCGTCTCCAGGCACAGCACGAAGTCCGCCGTCGAATCGTCGTGGCCCCCGTCGAACCAGCCTGGGCCCGTCCTGTCCTCGAACGTGACGACGCCCAGGCCTGCCGCGAGCTTCTGCGGCCATGCCGTCTCGGCCCCGCCGAACGCGGGGAATCGACGGCGCGACGCGATCGGCAGCCACCCGGTCGTAAAAGCGGCGCGCGTGTCGGGCCGCAGCCCATCGCCGCGCATGATGCCGGCCCACAGCTTCGCCTGGTCGGCGATCGTCGTCTCCATCGAGCCGGCCGCGCGCACGCGGTAGCGGCGCTCGTGCGGCTGCAGGGTGCCGTCGAAGGCATAGCCGTCCGCCGCGTTCTCCGCGAACTCCGCGCGCCAGTGCATGCTCGTCCGGCGCATGCCGAAGCGGTCGAACACGCGCCGGCGCATCTCCTGTGCCACGTCCAGGCCGAGCCCCTCTTCCACGATCAGCTGCAGGATCGCATAGCCCTCGCTGGAATAGGCGTAACGCTCGCCCGGATCGGTGTGGATGCGCAGCCGGCTGCCGGGCTCCATCCAGCGGTAGTCGGCGAGGCCGCCGCCGTGGGCCAGCAGGATGCGCGGCGTGAGCGTCTGCCAGCGCGCGTCGCCGGCGAGATCGGAAAAGTCGTAGGGACGCACGCGGTACGTGGGCAACGGATGCGGCAACAGCTTCGTGACGGGTGCATCGAGGTCAAGCCGGCCCTCGTCGGCCAGCTGCAGCAGCATGTACGCAAAGGCTGCCTTGGTCAGGGAGCCGCCGGCCATGATCGTGTCCGGCGTCAGCGGCTGGCCGAGTGCCGCGTTGCGCGTGCCGAACACCTTCACCTGCGCGACTTTGCCGTTCTCGATCGTCGCGACGGCCAGGCCCTGCACCTGCTCGCGCCGCATCGCGCGCTGGATCTCCGGGTCGGAGAACGTCTGCATGGGACGCAGGGGACGCGCGCAGCCCGCCATCAACATCGCCGCCATACCCACCGTCAACCACGTCCCGACCCGCATGCGCTTCCCCCAGACCCGTCGGGCGCCGCACCGCGCGGCACCCCAGCCCGACATGATGCCATGAGAGCGCTAACTTCGTCATGACGAATCGTCAACGTGCGCGCCTGTAGACGCGCACGTAGTCGACCAGCATCTGCTGCGGGAGCACGGTCGCCGCATCCGGGTTGCCGGGCCAGGCGCCGCCGACGGCGAGATTCAGGATCACGAAGAACGGATGCTCGAACACCCAGTCGCCGGTGACGGTGTCGGGCCGCGCCGTGTGGTACAGGATGCCGTCGCGGTACCAGCGGATCTCGCGCGGCTCCCATTCGACGGCGTAGACGTGGTAGTCGTCGGCATAGTTTCCCTTCTCGAGGCGCTGCGGCTTGCCGATGGCCTTGTCGCCGCTGTAGCCGGGACCGTGCAGGGTGCCATGCACGAAGTCCGGCTCGCGGCCGATGTTTTCCATGATGTCGATCTCGCCGCAGCGGGGCCACCCGGCCTTGCCCACGTCGGCGCCGAGCAGCCAGAACGCGGGCCAGATCCCCTGCCCGCGCGGGATCTTGATGCGCGCCTCGTAGCGGCCGTACGTGCGCTCGACCTTGCCGGCCGTCTTGATGCGCGCGGAGGTGTAGTGACGGCCGCCGTGGTCTTCCTTGCGCGCTTCGATGACGAGGTTGCCGCCGCCGACGCGCACGTTCTCCGGCCGGTCCGTGTAGAACTCCAGCTCCTCGTTGCCCCAGCCGTCGCCGCCGGTTTCCGGCACCCATTTCGTGCGGTCGAGGGTCGGGCCGTCGAATTCGTCGTTCCAGTCCAGCACCCAGCCGGGCGGCTGCGTGAGCGGCACGTTCGCCGTTTGCGCGTTGACCACGGCCCCCGTGGACAGGAAAACGGCAAGCACGGCGGCAGCGCGAAACGTGGACATGCGGGCTCCTCTTGGAAACGTTCCCAGACAATTTCCAATATAGCACCGCGATTTTTTCGATGTCAAACATACCCTGGTTTTCCAGTGTGCCGTTTCGGCCACGCACTACTGAATATTCCGTTGACAATTATTTTTTCTGAACATAAGATTCGACCAACATATGGAAACGTTTCCAGAGAATGGAAACGATGTTGAAGCGGTGAAGAGAGATAAAAACAGAGGAGACCCAATGCATTACCCAAAGGCAAACCAAACACTGATGAGCCTGGCTGTGGCGAGCGCCTGCGCCGCCCTCATCCCGGCCTACGCCCAGACCACCGCGACCGAAGACAGCCGCGGCGGCGACATCCCGACCACGTCGATCCAGCAGGTCACCGTCACCGGCCTGCGCCAGTCGCTGGCCTCGTCGCTGAACCTGAAGCGCCAGTCGGACGGCATCGTCGACGGCATCGTGGCCGAGGACATCGGCAAATTCCCCGACACGAACCTGGCCGAATCGCTGCAGCGCATCTCGGGCGTGTCGATCGACCGCGTGAACGGCGAAGGCCAGAAGATCACCGTGCGCGGCGTGGGCCCCGACTTCAACATGGTGCTGCTGAACGGCCGCCAGATGCCGACGTCGAACCTGGGCGACCTGAACGGCCGCTCGTTCGACTTCTCGAACCTGGCGTCGGAAGCGATCTCGCAGCTGCAGGTCTACAAGACCAGCCGCGCCGAGACCCCGACCGGCGGCATCGGCGCCACCGTCAACGTGATCACCGCGCGTCCGCTCGATAAACTGGGCACCTGGTCGAGCATCGGCATCAAGGCCGTTCACGACACGTCGAACAACAACCTGCCGGGCGACGTCAAGGCCAGTACTTCCACGACGCCGGAATTCTCGGGCATCTATTCGACGACGTCGAAGGATGGCCACTGGGGCCTGGGCGTGTCGGCCAGCTACCAGGAACGCAACCTGGGCTTCAACCAGGCCTCCGTCGGCAACGGCTGGAAGGGTCCCTTCCGCGGCGACGAGAACAACTGGGGCACGATCCCGCAGCCGGGTACCGCGGGTTCGGAAAACATCACGAACCGTCCGAAGCCCGGCGACATCTACCAGGTGCCGCAGAACCTGAACTACAGCATGACGGGCGTGAAGCGCCAGCGCACCAACGGCCAGCTGACCCTGCAGTGGCAGCCGGTCAAGGAACTGACGACGACCCTCGATTACACGTATTCGGAAAACAAGCTGCAGACGAAGCGCAACGACGTCTCCGCCTGGTTCAACTTCGGCGCGTCGGCATCGTCGTGGACCAACGGCCCGATCGCCGCGCCGCTCGTCTACACCGAATTCATCCCGGCCGGGAACAGCGACATCGCGATGGGCGGCGCCGACTTCGCCACCAAGACCCAGAACAAGTCGCTCGGCTTCAACGCCCAGTGGCGCGCCACGAAGGACCTCAAGCTGGAATTCGACGCGCACCGATCGACCGCGGAATCGAAGGCGGACAGCCCGTTCGGCTCGAACAATACGCTGGGCACCGCGAGCTTCTCGCGCGGCGACACGACCGCCGACTTCTCGCAGGAATTCCCCGTCCTGTCGATCAAGGGCGCCAACTTCACGGGCGCGCCGCAACAGGTCACCGGCTCCGTCTTCCAGAACGGCTACATGAAGGGCGAGGTCGACCAGCTCCAGTTCAAGGGCCGCCTGCGCATGCTGGAAGCGTCGAACCTGAACTTCGGCATCGGCACCGTCGAGGTCAAGAACCGCTCCGCGTTCTCCACGCAGCAGCGCGACGCCTGGACCGGCGCGACGAAGCCGTCCGACTACCCGAGCAGCCTGTGGCACGCCGACACGATCCGCCAGTACTTCGACCAGCTGGCCGGCAGCCAGAACCCGAACCTGTTCAACACCTTCTACACCTTCAACTTCGCGCAGGTGCGCGACGTGGTCTCGAAGGCATCCGGCCTGCCCGCGCTGTACCTGCCGAAGAACACGTACGACACGGACCAGCGCACCGGCGAAAAATCGAAGAGCCTGTACCTGCAGTTCAACACGGACTGGGATACGGCGCTGCCGATGCACACCGCGATCGGCGTGCGCTACGAGAAGACGGACGTCGTCTCGACGGCACTCGTGCCGGCGGCCACCGCCATCACGATGGTGTCTGCCAACGAGTTCCCGGTCACGTTCGGCGCCCCGACGTTCACCACACTGACCGGCAAATACCACCACCTGCTGCCATCGGTCGACTGGGACATGGACCTGCGCGACGACATGAAGGTGCGCGCGAGCTATGGCGAGACCATCGGCCGTCCGCGCTACGACCAGATCGCCGGCGGCCAGATCCTGAATACGCTGGCGCGCGTCGACGGCGGCACGGGCTCGCAGGGGAACCCGGCGCTGAAGCCGGTCAAGTCGAAGAACTTCGACCTGTCGTGGGAGTGGTACTACGGGAAGGACAGCTTCTTCTCCGTGAACGCGTTCTATAAAGACCTGGAGAACTACGCGGGCCAGTCGAAGATCGACGCCACGCCGTTCAACCTGCACACCCCGGTCGGCGGCGCGCTGTGGAACGAAGCCTCGGCCTCCGGCTGCGGCACGGACCCGGCCTGCATCCGCAACTACATCTTCAAGAATCACCCGACCGCCGCGGGCGTGACGGTGACGGGTGTGGACAGCAGCGGCAACCCGACGGGCAACATCGTCGGCCAGCCGGGCGATCCGGTGGCGCACTTCCAGATCACGACGTTCTCGAACCAGAAGAAGGCGAGCCTGAACGGCCTGGAATTCAACCTCCAGCACATGTTCGGCAACACCGGCTTCGGCATCTCGGCGAACTACACGTACGTGCACTCCGGACTGCGGTACGATAACGGCAGCGTGGGCGAACAATTCGCGCTGGTCGGCCTGTCGAACTCCGCGAACCTCGTCGGCATCTACGAGAACGACAAGTGGAACGTGCGCGCGGCGTACAACTGGCGCGGCGAGTTCCTGTCGTCGACGTTCGACGGCGCGGGCCCGAATCCGAACTACGTGGAGCCGTACGGCCAGCTCGACCTGTCGGTCGGCTACAACGTCACGCCGAAACTGGTCGTGCAGGCGGAAGCCATCAACCTGACGAACGAGACGAGCCGTGTCCACGGCCGGGCCACGCAGCAGGCCCTGTACGTGACACAGACCGGACCGCGTTTCATGCTGGGCGCCCGCTACAAGTTCTGATGCGCCGATCCGCCGCGGGGGCGGGTCCCCTGCGGCGGACGCACAGCCTGCCGTAATCGGTTTCAGCGCATAAAAAGTTGTTCCAAAAGCAGCTTTTTCGGGTAGACTCATGCGGCCCACCGGAAATAAGGAAAGCTGTGATGAGTAAACCCATCGAACACGTCGTGGTGGTCGGCGGTGGCTCCGCCGGCTGGCTGACGGCCGCCGTCCTCGCGGCCGAACATCCGCGCCTGGCCGTCACGCTCGTCGAATCGCCGGGCGTGCCGCCCATCGGCGTCGGCGAAGGCACGTGGCCGTCCATGCGCGAGACCCTGCAGCGCATCGGCGTGTCCGAAGCCGCGTTCTTCCGCGAATGCGACGCGGCGTTCAAGCAGGGTTCGCGCTTCGACCGCTGGGTCGACGGCAGCGACGACGATATCTATTTTCATCCCTTTTCCCTGCCCCAGGGCTATGGCGAGGTGAACCTCGTCGCGGCGTGGCAACGCGCACACCGTGATGTGCCGTTTGCGGACCTGGTCAGCTATCAACCGCATCTGTGCGTGCAGGGCCGCGCCCCGAAACAGCCGCAGACGCCGGAATTCGCCGGCGTCGCCAACTACGGTTATCACCTCGACGCCGGCAAATTCGGCGTCTTCCTGCAGAAGCACTGCGTGGAGAAGCTGCGCGTGCGCCACGTGCTGGCCCACGTCGTCGACATCCTGTCCCTCGACGACGGCGACATCGCCGCGCTGCGCACGCGCGAGGCGGGCCTGATCGAAGGCGACCTGTTCATCGACTGCACGGGCATGGCGTCGCTGCTGCTGGGCCGCCACTACGGCGTACCGCTCGTGTCGCAGCGCGACGTGCTGTTCAACGACCGCGCCCTCGCCGTGCAGGTGCCCTACCCCACGGACGACACGCCGATCGCGTCGCAGACGACGTCCACCGCGCAGTCGCACGGCTGGACCTGGGACATCGGCCTGCCCACGCGGCGCGGCGTCGGTTACGTGTATTCCAGCGCCCACGTCGACGACGACGCGGCGGAGAAGACGCTGCGCGCCTATCTGGCGTCCACCGGCATCGTCGGCGAGGTCCCGCAACCGCGGAACATCGCGTTCGACCCGGGCTACCGCGCCCGCTTCTGGGAACGCAACGTCGTCGCGATCGGCCTGTCCGCGGGGTTCATCGAGCCGCTGGAAGCGTCCGCGCTCGCGCTCGTGGAACTGTCCGCCACCTGGCTGGCGGACGACATGCCCGCCACGCGGGCGCAGATGGACACGATCTCCGCGCGCTTCAACGAGGCCTTCACGTACCGGTGGGAGCGCATCATCGACTTCCTGAAGCTGCACTACGTGCTGTCGAAGCGCACGGATACCGACTACTGGCTGGATCACCGCGCGCCGCGCACGCAGTCGCCGCGCCTGCGCGAACTGCTCGCGCTGTGGCGCACGCGCGCGCCGTCGCGCCGCGACTTCCCCCGCATCGAAGAGATCTTCCCGTCCGCGAGCTGGCAATACATCCTGTACGGGATGGGCTTCCGGCCCGAGCTGACGGAACGCGCATCGGACCTGCCGGAGGCTGCCTCCCAGTATTTCCGCGAGGCCGCGCGCCTGACCGCGCGCATGCTGCCGCAGCTGCCCGCGAACCGCGAGATGCTCCACCACATCCGCCAGTACGGCATGCCGCCGGGCTAGCAGAGACACCGCCACCAAAACAAAGACAACGAGAGAGACTACCACCGATGGCCAACCATGCACCCCTGAACAACGTCGACCACAAGAACCTGCGCGTGGTCACCACCCGCGGCGCGGCATACGGCGACGCCGTGATGTCGGCACTGACCTTCCCCGCCGAATTCCGCGACCTGCAAGCCTGCTACCCGATCGTCTTCGCGCAGGACGGCAACGGCAGCTACGACGCCATCGCCCTGCTGGGCTTCGAACAGGGCGAGAACCTGTTCCTCGGGCCGAACGGCTGGGACGCGCCGACGATCCCGCTCACGATCGAACGCCAGCCGTTCATGATCGGCCGCAGCGGCGAGGAACTGTCCGTCCACGTCGACCTGGACAGCCCGCGCGTGCGCGACGGCGGCATCGAGGGCGAGGCGCTGTTCCTGACCTACGGCGGCACGAGCGAATACCTGGAACGCATCAGCTCCGTGCTGCGCACCATCCACGAAGGCCTGGCCGCATCGCGCGCGTTCGTCGGCGCGCTCGTCGAGCTGGAACTGATCGAATCGTTCGTGCTGGACGTGGAACTGGACGACGGTTCGCAGAACCGCCTGGCCGGCTTCTACACGATCAACGAAGACCGCCTCGCCCAGCTGTCGGGCGAGCAGCTCGCGCGCCTGCACGCCCAGGGCTACCTGCAGGCCATCTACATGGCGGTGGCGTCGCTCGCGCAGTTCCGCGGTCTGATCCAACGGAAGAATCGCGCCAATGACATCCGTTAAGCACGTCCGCGAGGTAGCGGCAATCGACGGCAAGCTGCCGGACGAGATGCTGCGCGCGACCCGGCCGTACATCGTGCGCGGGCTCGCGGCCGACTGGCCCCTCGTGCGCAGGGGGCGCGTGTCCGCGGAGAGCGCGGAGGCCTACCTGCGCCAGTTCTATCGTGACGCGACCGTCAACGCGATGCTGGGTCCCCCGCAAATCGGCGGCCGCTTCTTCTACAACGACACGATCACGGGCTTCAACTTCCAGAACGTGCGCGCACGGCTCGACCAGGTGCTGGACGAACTGGCCGTACAGCGCGCGCGGCCGGAGCCGGGCGCGATCTACGTGGGCTCGACGTCGATCGACACGGCCCTGCCCGGCCTGCGCGCCGCCAACGACATCGACCTGGGCGACCGCGACGCGCTGGCCAGCATCTGGATCGGCAACCGCACCGTCGTCGCCACGCACTACGACCTGCCCGACAACGTGGCAGTCGTCGCGGTCGGCGAGCGGCGCTTCACGCTGTTCCCGCCGGACCAGCTGAAGAACCTGTACGTCGGCCCGCTCGACTTCAATCCGGCCGGCCAGGCGATCAGCCTCGTCGATGTGCGCAATCCGGACTTTGAGCGCTTTCCCCGCTACGCCGAGGCGCTGCAGCATGCCGAGGTGGCCGAGATGGGCCCGGGCGACGCGCTGTTCATCCCGTCGATGTGGTGGCACCACGTGGAAGCGCTGTCCGCGTTCAACGTGCTCGTGAACTACTGGTGGCGCCAGTCGCCGGACTGGATGGACACGCCGACGAACGCGCTGATGCTGGCGATCCTGACGATGCGCGACCTGCCGCCCGAACAGCGGCGCGCGTGGCAGGAGATCTTCCGCCACTACATTTTCGAGCCGGACCCCGCGAACCTCGCGCACCTGCCGGAGAACGCGCGCTATGCTTTGTCGCCGCTCGACGACGACGGTGCTCGCGTCCTGCGCGGCCAGCTGCTGCGCCGGATCAACCGATAAGACTACAAGCAGTGAAAAGCCAGGAGTAGAGACATGGAGAACAATAACGAGAACAAGCAGCAGCGGGGCCGCGGCCGCCCGATCCGCCGCGTCGTCATCGCCGGCGGCGGCACCGCCGGCTGGATGGCCGCAGCGGCGCTGGCACGCACCCTCGGCAAGGTCCTCGACATCAAGCTGGTCGAGTCGGACGACATCGGCACGGTCGGCGTGGGCGAGGCGACGATCCCGAGCCTCGTGCACTTCCACCGCCTGCTCGACATCGGCGAACAGGAATTCATGGCCGCCACGCGGGCCACGTTCAAGCTGGGCATCAGTTTCGAAAGCTGGCGCGCGCGCGGCGAAGACTACATCCACTCGTTCGGCATGACGGGGACGGACCACTGGACGGCCGGCTTCCAGCACTTCTGGCTGAAGGGCCGCGACCGCGGGCTCGCCAGCGACTACGGCGACTACTGCCTGGAACTGGTCGCATCGCAGGAAAAGCGCTTCGGCCACCTGCCGAACCAGGGCATCAACTACGCCTACCACCTGGACGCCACGCGCTACGCCCGCTACCTGCGTCGCTTCTCCGAACATTTCGGGGCGCAGCGCATCGAAGCGAAGATCGCGAGCGTCGACACCGATCCGGCCACCGGCGACATCACCGCGCTCGTGCTGGACTCCGGCACGCGCATCGAGGGCGACCTGTTCATCGACTGCACGGGCTTCCGCTCGCTGCTGCTGGGCCAGACGATGGGCGTGGAATACGAAGACTGGTCGCAATGGCTGTTCAACGACTGCGCCATCGCCGTGCAGACGGAATCCACCGGCCCGGCCGTGCCGCTGACCCGCTCGATGGCGCACGACTGGGGCTGGCAGTGGCGCATCCCGCTGCAGCACCGCACGGGCAACGGCATCGTGTTCTCCAGCCGCCACACGGACGAGGCCACGGCGCGTGCCACGCTGCTCGGCAATATTGAAGGCAAGGTGCTCACCGAGCCGCGCGTGATCCGCTTCACGCCCGGCCAGCGCAAGAAGGTCTGGGCCGGCAACTGCATCGGCCTGGGTCTCGCGAGCGGATTCCTGGAGCCGATCGAATCGACGAGCATCCACCTGATCCAGCGCGGCATCGTGCGCCTGCTGCAGATCTTTCCGACGCACGGCGTCCAGCAATCGGACATCGACGAGTTCAACGCGCAGGCCGAAGAAGACATCCGCACGATCCGCGACTTCATCATCCTGCACTACAAGGTCACGAACCGGCGCGACACACCCTACTGGCACGACGCGGCGACGATGCCCGTGCCGGACAGCCTGCAGCACCGCATCGACCTGTTCCGCGACAGCGCCCGCGTCTTCCGCGAAGGGAACGAACTGTTCGCGGAAAACTCGTGGGTGCAGGTGATGCTGGGCCAGGGCATGACGCCCGAACGCTGGCACCCGAGCGCGGACCTGATGGGCGACGACGAGCTGCGCGGCTTCCTGGACGGCATCAAGAACGGCGTGCGCCGCACGGTGTCGCAACTGCCGCCGCACCAGCAATACGTGGAGCGCTACTGCCCGGCGGGCAAACCGTGACGGCGGCCGGCGGCTTCGCGGACACCAGGCGGCACTACCCCGTCCTCGACGGCCTGCGCGGCGTCGCGGCGCTGACGGTCGTCGCGTTCCACCTGTGCGAGGCGCATGCCGTCAACCGCTTCGCCCAGGTGATCAACCACGGCTACCTGGCCGTCGACTTCTTCTTCCTGCTGTCCGGCTTCGTCATCGGCTACGCGTATGACGACCGCTGGCGGCGCATGTCGCTGGGCGAGTTCTTCCAGCGCCGGCTGATCCGCCTGCATCCGATGATCGTCGTCGCGATGGTGATCGGCGCGCTGATGTTCTACTTCCAGGCCGGGCCCCTGTTCCCGATGATCGCGGACACGCCGCTGTGGCGCGTGCTCCTGATCATGGTGATCGGCATGACCTTGCTGCCGGTGCCGCCGTCCATGGATTTGCGCGGCTGGGCCGAGATGCATCCGCTGAACGGGCCCGCGTGGTCGCTGTTCTTCGAATACGTGGCGAACGTGCTGTACGCGCTGGTGCTGCGGCGGTTGCCGAACCGGATCCTCGGCGTGCTCGCATTGCTGGCTGGCGCGGCCCTCGTGGTTTACCTGCTCACGGGACCGAACGGCGACGTGATCGGCGGCTGGTCGCTGGACCCCGTCCAGTTCCAGCTGGGTTTCACCCGGCTCGCCTACCCGTTCTGCGCGGGACTGCTGCTGTCGCGCGTCGTGCGTCCGGGCCGCGTCGCGCACGCGTTCCCGATCAGCGCCGCGATCCTGTTCGCGACGATGGCATTGCCGCGCATCGGCGGCCAGGACACGCTGTGGATGAACGGCCTGTACGAAGCCGTGTGCATCGTCGTCGTCTTCCCGTTCGTCGTGTGGCTCGGCGCCAGCGCACCCGCCAGCGAGCGCACGGCCCGCGCGTGCGCCGCGCTGGGCGGGCTGTCGTATCCGCTGTATATCATCCACTATCCGTTCGTGTACACGTACACCGCATGGACCAACGCGAACCACGTGTCGCTGCGCGACGGCCTGCCCGTCGCCGCGGCCACCTTCGTCGTGTGCGTGGCGCTGGCCTGGCTGCTGCTGAAGTATTACGACGAGCCGGTGCGGGCCTGGCTCACGCGGCGCTGGATGGAGCGCAAGCCCGCGCTCGCCGCGCCGGCCGCGAACGGCTGATCAACCCTGGCCGAGGTGCTCGTACAGGATCAGCGACCCGATCGCGATCAGTACGAGCCCGCCCACGACCTCGGCGCGCTTGCCCACCAGCTTGCCGAGGCCGCGTCCCACCATCACGCCGAGCGTCACCATGATGAACGTCGACAGGCCGATGGCGCCGGCCGTCGTGACGATGTTCGCATCGATGAACGCGAGCCCGACGCCGACCGCCATCGCGTCGATGCTCGTCGCAAAGCCGGCCACGGCCAACAGCCAGAACGAGTGGCTCGTCGGCTTGTCGTCCTCGTCGTCGTCCGCGCCCGACAGGCCTTCGCGCATCATGCGCAGGCCCAGCACGCCCAGCAGGGTGAACGCGATCCAGTGGTCCCACGCCTGGACGTACGGCGCCGCCCAGTGGCCCAGCGCCCAGCCGATGACGGGCGTGAGGCCTTCGATGACCCCGAAGATGGCGCCCGTGCGCAGGGCTTCGCGGAGATGGGGACGTTGCAGCGCGGCGCCCTTGCCGACGGCGACGGCGAATGCGTCGGTGGACATGGCGAGGGCGAGTGCTGCGGTGGCGAGGAGATTCATGGTGGTTCCAGTCGGGCAAACGCGAAGGCATGCCGGCGCGGCCCGATGAACGCGGAGGCATACCAAAGGTCTTGCCAACCGAAACGGCTGCCCGTACCACGTCAGCCGGGGCTGTCGAGTATGTTGATACGGGAACTTCCGCGGGGGCGGAAGCAGGCTACTCCCCAATGGGATGCCGGCATTCTACTGCAAAAGATGCCGGCATGGCCAGTCTCAGGCGGTGATGGCTTCCTGGCGGTGCAGGCTCGCATACTTCAGACCGAAGAACAGGATGAAGCCATAGCACGCGGCGGGCACGAAGAACGACGGCTGCACGCCGATGTGGTCCGCCAGCCAACCTTGCGCGAACGGCACGATGGCGCCACCCACGATGGCCATGCACAGGATCCCGGAACCTTGTCCAGTGTGGCGTCCGAGGCCGTGCAACGCCATGCTGAAGATCGTCGGGAACATGATCGAATTGCACAACCCGACGGCGAGGATCGCCCACATCGCGGCCTGGCCGCGGCCGAAGATGGCGGCCAGCACGAGCGCGATGGCCAGCAGCGCGTTGAACGCGAGCGCCTTGCCGGGGCTGACGACGCGCATGACGGCGAAGCCGATGAAGCGGCCGATCAATGCCCCGCCCCAGTACACGCTGACGTAGCTGGCCGCCTGCGCCGCCGGCATCCCGGCCACCTGTTGCTCGCCGAGGAAGTTGACGAGGAAGCTGCCGATGCTGACTTCACCGCCCACGTACAGGAAGATCGCGACGGCGCCCAGTACGAGGTGGCGGTACTGCAGCGCCGAACCGGAAGCGCCTGCGGTGGCAGCGTCCGCCTCCGCATGGCCGATGCGCGGCAGCCGGGCCAGCGCGAACAGCCCCGCGAGGATCGCGAGCGCCGCGGCGAGCGCCAGATACGGCCCCTGCACGGCCGCCGCCTGGTCCGCCGCGACGCTGCCGGCCCCCGCGAGGATCAAGATGCCGCCCAGCGCCGGGCCGACCGTCGTGCCGAGCGAATTGAATGCCTGCGTGAGGGTCAGTCGGCTCGACGCCGTCGCGGCCGGGCCGAGCACGGTGACGTACGGGTTCGCGGCCACCTGCAGGATCGTGATGCCGGACGCAAGCACGAAGAACGCGAACAGGAACAGGCCGTAGCCGCCGCGGGCGGCCGGATAGAACAGCGCGCAGCCGACGGCCGCGATCAACAGGCCCGTGACGGCGCCCTTCTGGTAGCCCAGGCGGCGGATCAGCGCACCGGCCGGCAGCGACACGATGAAGTAGGCGCCGAAGAAGCAGAACTGCACGAGCATCGCCTGCAGGTAGTTCAGCGTGTAGATCGCCTTCAGGTGCGGGATCAGCACGTCGTTCAGCGACGTGAGCAGGCCCCACATGAAGAACAGGATCGTCACGATGACGAGCGGTCCGGTGTTGGTCGCGGTCGCGGACGTTGCCGTGGTTACGGGCACGGACGGGTTGGGGGAAGCTGCCATGGAATCTCCTTGCTGGTTTATCGTTATGGTTATGGTGTTGCGGCGTCGAGCAGCGCGGCCACGCCGCGCAGTGCGGGATACGGTTCGGTGACGAGCCACGTCGGGATGCGGGCCAGGTAAGCCTGCAGCCGGCCCTTGCCCTCGAACCGGGCGCGGAACGCGGACGCATGGAACAGGGGCCCGAGACGAGGCACGATGCCGCCGCCGACGTACATGCCGCCCGTCGCGCCCAAGGTCAGCGCGACGTTGCCGGCCACGCTGCCGAGGATCGCGCAGAATGCGTCGACGGTCGCGCGGCATGCGGCGCACGAGCCGTCCAGCGCGCGCGCCGTGATGTCGGCGGCCGCCAGGCGTTCGCCGGCCAGCACCCTGTGGATCGCTTCCAGGCCCGGCCCCGACAGCAACCGTTCGGCGGACACGTGGCCGTGCTCTTCCCACAGCGCGTCGAGGAGCCGCATCTCGTCGCGGTCGACGGGCGCGAAGCTGGCGTGGCCGCCCTCGCCCGCCAGCGCGATCCAGCGGCCGCCGCCCGCGGGCACGACGCCGGACACGCCGAGTCCCGTGCCGGGCCCGATCAGGCCGATGGGGCGACCTTCGACGGCCGCGCTGTCGGTGCCGCCGATCCGTTGGCGGCCTCCGGTGCCCAGGTGCGGCAACGCCTGGGCCAGCGCGGCAAAGTCGTTCACGACGAGCAGCGTGGTAAAAGCGCAGGCGTCGCGCAGTCCGGCGATCGAAAAGCGCCAGTGGTGGTTGGTCATGCTGACGACATCGCCCTCGACCGGATTCGCGATGGCGATGGCCGCGTGGCGGATGCCGTCCGTCGGCAGACCCCGCGCGGCGGCGCGGGCCAGGTACGCGGCGATCGCATCGTCGATGCGGTCGTAGTCGCGGCACGCCAGCACCTCGATATCGGCGAACCCACCGCCCGGCGCCTGCAGCGCGAAGCGGGCATTGGTGCCGCCGATGTCGGCCAGCAGGCGCAATGCGCTCATTGCAGGTCCTCGCATGTGACCGAGCCGGCACCGGCGGTCACGTCGACGTTGCCGAAGGCGGCCGTGAACGGCCCGTCGCTCGTCACCCGGAACGGCGTGTCGACACTTGCCAGGTCCACGCCGCGCGCGCGGAAGCAGGCCAGCGGAATCGCGACCTCCTGCCGCCCCTTGCCGGCCAGGCGCGTGAACAGCCTGGTCGCGTCCAGCGGCGTGCCGCAGGTGGTGCCGCCGCAGGCCATCGCGATCGTTACTGTTCCGGCGGGTGCCTGCTGCACGATGGTGTCGAAGCGCAGCACGCCCTTGTCCGCCAGGGCGGCGGGCAGCGCGAGCGGCTTGCCGCCGTGCGCTTCGAACGTGGCCGGCGCCGTCCACGTAACGAGCTTCGCATCCTGTTGCGTCCTGATCTGGGCGATGGCGACCGAGATGCCCGGCAGGCTGGCGCCCGCGTTCAGGTCCGCGCCCAGCGGCTGCACGGCGTTCCCGCTGACGATCCGCAGCGGGAAGCTGGCGCGGTCCGCCTGCCCGTACACCGGAAACGTATCGGATGCGCTGCAGCCGCCGGCCGGATACGTGGCATCCAGCGTGCCGATGTGCGAGCGCTCGCCGCGTTTCAGGCCGTAGCCGTACGCGAACAGCGGCGCATAGCCGGCGTCGCCCACGTTCAGCGGCGTCTGGCACACGGACTTCGGCCACGAGAACGACAGCTTGCCCCTGAATTCGTACGGCTTCGCCCCCTTGCCCGCGACGAGCAGGTCCGAGACGCCCTTGCCTTCCGTGCCAGGCAGCCACGCGGCGATGAAGGTGTCGGACAGGTTCAGCAGGTCGTTCACCCACAGCGGCCGGCCGGACAGGAACACGGTCACCACCGGCTTGCCCTTGCCGTGCACCTTCTGCAGCACGGCCAGGTCTTCCGGATAGCGGCTCGAATGGCGCAGCGTGCCCGACGGGACGATGTCGCCGTCGCCTTCCGCATACGGCGCCTCGCCGATCACGGCGATGACGGCGTCGAATTTGGCCGGGTCCACGTTGACGCCATCCGCGCTGTACGTGACATCGGCACCCGCCGCCTTCAGGCCGGCCAGGATTGTCTCGGCCTTGGGGAAATCGGCATTGGTGTTCGCCGTGCCCTGCCATGTCAGCGCCCAGCCGCCCGTCTGGTTGGCCATGCTGTCGGCGGCCTTGCCCACGACGAGGATTCGTTTCGACGGAGTCAGCGGCAGCGCCGGCCCTTCGTTCTTCAGCAGCACGAGCGATTCGCGCACGGCGCGGCGGCCCAGGTCCTTCGCGAGCAACGCATCGTCCTTGCCCGCCCACGCGGATTGCGACGGGCGCTTGGCGAACACGCCGGCGCGCAGTTTCACCCGCACGATGCGGCCGACGGCGTCGTCGATGCGCGCCATCGGGATCCGGCCCGCCTCGACATCCTTGATCGTATTCGCGATGAATGCCTTCCAGTCGTTCGGCACCATCACCATGTCGACGCCCGCGTTGATGGCCTGGGCGCAGCTGTCGTTGCGGCAGCCCGGGACTTCGCCGTGGCCGTTCCAGTCCGTGACGACGAAGCCGTCGAAGCCCATTTTGTCCTTGAGGATATCGGTGAGCATGTAGCGGCTGCCGTGCACCTTGCCGTGGTCCTTGCCGGCCGCCACGTCGTTCCACGAATTGAACGAGGCCATGACGGTCTGCGCGCCCGCCTCGATGCCGGCGTAATAGCCTTGCGCGTGGATGTTCATCATGTCGCGTTCGCTGACCTTCGCGACACCCGCGTTGATGCCGAACTCCGTGCCGCCGTCGGCCATGTAGTGCTTGATGCTGGCGATGACGTTGGCGTCGCCCTTCAACGCGCCCTGCAGGCCCGTCACGTACGGGCCGGACAGGCGCTTCACCAGTTGCGGGTCTTCCGAAAAGCTTTCGTACGTCCGGCCCCAGCGGTCGTCGCGCACGACGGCGACGGTCGGCCCGAACACCCACGCGATGCCCGTCGCGCGCACGGCCTTGCCGGTCGCGGCACCGATCGCTTTCACGAGTTCCGGGTCACGCGCGGCGCCGAGGCCGATATTGTGGGGGAACATGGTGGCGCCGTAGACGTTGTTGTGGCCATGGACGGCGTCCGTGCCCCAGATCATCGGGACCTTGACCGCCATGTCCGTCGCCATCGACGCGTCGTAAAAGGCGTCCGCGAGTTTCAGCCAGTCGGCCGCGTGCGCGTGCTTGTCGTTGTACGGCCAGCTGCCGCCGCCGTTCAGCACGGAGCCGAGGTAGTAGGCGCGCACGTCGTCCGGCGTCACGGCCTTCAGTTCGGCCTGCGTCATCTGGCCGATCTTTTGCGCGAGCGTCATGCGGCCGACGATCTCGCGCACGCGCGCCTCGAGGGCGGCGTCGGGCGCGATGGCGCTTTTCAAGTGCGGCCACGACGTGATCGGCGGCGCGGCCGTTGCGCAGAACGCGGCCGCGGCCAGCGCGGACGCGACGGCGAGCCGGATGTGGTTGTTGCGATGGGTGGTCATGCGGGTGTCTCCAGGGGTGATCTCGTTATCGTGGACGGCTGATTGGAAACGATTCCAATCGACCCCGCAGATATTGAATGCAAACGCCCGCGCTGTCAATCACCCGCTTGTGCTCAGCCGCCGCGCAGGAACGTGCGATACCATTTCGCGCTGTCCTTCAGGCGGCGCTCCTGGGTGGCGTAGTCCACGTGCACGAGACCGAAGCGGCGCAGATAGCCTTCCGCCCACTCGAAATTGTCCAGCAGGCTCCACGCGAAATACCCTTTCACCGGCACGCCATCGGCCACGGCCTGGCGCAGCGCAGCGAGGTGGCGCATCAGGTAGCGGCGCCGCGCCACGTCGCGGACACTTCCATCCCCCGTCACCACGTCGTCGTAGCACGAGCCGTTCTCCGTCACGTACAACGGGCCGGGACGGTAGTCGCGGTCGACCCGCGCCAGCAGCTCGGACAGCCCCTGCGGCGCCACGGGCCAGCCCATCGCCGTGATCTCCCCTTGCGCCGGCAGGATGCGGGCGCCCAACGGGCCATGGTCCGGATCATGCGCGACCGTCTCCGGGAAGTAGTAATTCACGCCGAGGAAGTCGGTCGGCACGGCGATGTCGTCCAGGTCGCCCGGCAGCACGACGGGCGCCGCGGCGCCCACCTGCGCGAGCGTCGCTTCCGGGTAGCCGCGGCCGTAGAGCGGATCGAGGAACCAGCGGTAGCGCAGGCCATCGTGGCGTTCCATCGCGGCGACGTCCTCCGGTGCAGCGCTCGCGGGCCGCAGCGGATGCAGGCTGAGCGAGATGCCGACCTGCGCACCCGGCACGTTCGCACGGATCACCGGCACCGCCCTGCCGTGCGACAGCAGCACGTGGTGTGCGACCTGCAGCGCCGTGCCGAGGTCCGTCAGGCCCGGCGCATGCCAGCCTTCGTAATTGCCGATGATCGCGGTGCACCACGGCTCGTTGTGCGTGATCCAGTGGCCCACGCGGTCGCCGAGGCGACGCGTCACGACGTCGGCCAGGTCGACGAAGGCGTCGACCGTGTCGCGCGACGCCCAGCCGCCCCGGTCCTGCAGCCACTGCGGCAAGTCCCAGTGGTACAGCGTGGCCCACGGCTGCAGGCCGCGCTCCAGCATGCCGTCGACGAGGCGGTCGTAGAAATCGAGGCCCTTCGCATTCGGCTCCCTGCTCCTGCCGTCAAAAATGCGCGGCCACGCGATCGAGAAGCGGTAGGCGTTCAGGCCCAGGTCGCGGCCGATGTCGAGGTCTTGCGGCCAGCGGTGGTAGTGGTCGCAGGCATGCACCCCGGACGAGCCGTCGCGGATCTTGCCTGGCGTCGCGGCGAAGCGGTCCCAGATCGATTCGACCCGGCCGTCCACGGTGCCGGCGCCCTCGATCTGGTATGACGACGTGGCGCAGCCCCACAGAAAATCGGGACCGAAGTCGGCGCGCTGCGGCGCCTGCGGTTCGGGGCCGTCGGCGCCCGGGAAAATGTCGTAGGTGGTCATCGTAGTCTATGTCGTTATGACTGGAAAGCTTTCCAGAGTCGCCGCAAAAAAAGGCGCGCATGCGGCGGCGCGCCGGATCAGGTATTTAGTGTCATGCGGCCTTGCGTTTCACGCCCGGTGCCTTTGAGAGAGAGGCGCGCAGGGTCACGCTGACGGGGAATTCGCGCGTGACCGGGCGGCGCATGTCGTAACACAGGTTCAGCAAGGCGTTGATGCCGTTCTGCGTCATCTCGCGCCACGGCATGTGCACGGACGTGAGGCGCGGCGCGGAAAATGCGGCGCTCGGCGTGTCGTCGTAGCCCAGCACGGACAGGTCGTGCGGCACGCGGATGCCCGCCTCCTGGAAGTACGACAGCGCGCCGACTGCCATCTCGTCGTTCGCGCAGAACAGCGCCGTGCACGGGTAGCCGGAGTCGAGCAGCTGCTTGGCCGCGGCCCAGCCGCCGGCCGGCGAGAAGTCGCTCTCCAGGCGCCAGATCTTCGCGGGGTCGATGCCGTTGTCGCGCAGCTCGCTCATGAACCCGTCGATACGGGCGCGGTTATCCTCGAGCTGGCGCGGGCCTTCGACGACGGCGATCTTGCGGTGCTTGTGGTCCAGAAGCGCGCGCGCCGCAAGGCGGCCGCCCAGCGCGTGGTCGACGGTGAAGCACTGGTCGGGCATGGAATCGAAGCTGTGGTTCAGTGCCACGAGCTGGCCGGACTTGGCGCCCAGCGCGGCCACGTCTTCTTCCAGCAGCGCGCTCGTCATCACGACGAGGCCGTCGCAACCACGCTCGACGAGGAATTCGACGCCTTCGATCGCCTGGCGGCGTTCGTCGCCCAGGCCCACGCCGAACGCGAGCACCATGTGGACGCCGGCCGCGCGCAATTCGGTATCGATGATCTGCAGGATCGGCGTATAAAAGGTCCCGCTCAGCACGGGGATGTACACGCCGACCATGCGGCTCGTACCGGACAGCAGCGCGCGCGCCGCGTGCGACGGCCGGAAGCCCAGCTCGTCGATTGCCTTCTTCACGCGTGCCAGCGTCGCCGGCGACACGGAGCCCTTCCCGCTCACCACGCGCGACGCGGTGCCCAGGCCGACCCCGGCCAGCTTCGCTACGTCCTTGATAGTTGCCACAAACTCTTCCTCAATGCTGTCGATTCGTCCGAAGGATACTGTATTTGCCGTCTCTAGAGGCGATTTCCGCTCGCGGGATCGAACAGCGACACCCGGGCCGTGTCGATCGAAAAGGCCACGCGCTCGCCCGGCGCGTAGCTGCGCGCATCGTGCACGAGCGACGCCAGCGTTGCCTGCCCGCGGCGCAGCCACACGACCTGGTGGTTGCCCATCGGTTCCACCAGCGTCACGTCGCCGACGAAGTCGCCATCGGCGTGGATCTTCACGTACTCGGGGCGGATGCCCAGCACCGCGGCCCGTCCGGCGGGACGCGACTCGTCCGCCGGCAGGTAGCGCATTCCATCCGCCTCGAAACATCCTTGCGCGTCCAGGGCCCCTTCCATGAACGCCATCGCCGGCGCGCCGAGGAAGCCCGCCACGAAACGGTTCGCGGGGCGCTCGTACACGTCCAGCGGCGTGCCGATCTGCTGGATCTCTCCGCCCTGCATGACGACGATGCGGCTCGCGAGCGTCATCGCCTCCACCTGGTCGTGCGTCACGTAGATCATCGTCGAGCCGAGCGCCTGGTGGAGCAGTTTGAGTTCGCGCCGCAGTTCCGCGCGCAGCTTCGCATCAAGGTTGGACAGCGGTTCGTCGAACAGGAACACCTGCGCCTCGCGCACGAGCGCGCGACCGATCGCGACGCGCTGGCGTTGGCCGCCCGACAGCTGCGCGGGCTTGCGGCGCAGGAGCGCATCAAGCTGCAGCATGGCGGCGGCGCGGTCCACGCGGCGGCGGATCTCGGCCTTCGGCGTGCCAGCGATGCGCAGGCCGAACGACATGTTGTCCTCGACGGTCATGGTCGGGTACAGCGCGTACGACTGGAACACCATGCCGATCCCCCGTTCGCTCGGATCGGCGTCGGTCATGTCGCGGCCGCCGATCTCGATGGCGCCGGAATCGCTGTCGACGAGGCCCGCGATACTGTGCAGCAGCGTCGACTTGCCGCAGCCCGAGGGCCCGAGCAGCACGAGGAATTCACCCGGCTCCACGCACAGGTCGAGGTCGCGGATGATGGGCTTGCCGCCCAGGACGATGTTCAGTTTGCGCAGCGAGACGTTGGCCATCCCTTATCCTTTCACGGCACCAGCGGCGATGCCGCGCACGAACCAGCGGCCCGAGAAGAAGTACAGCGCGAGCGGCACGAGCGCGGTGAGGATCGTCGCCGCCATGTTCACGTTGTACTGCCGGACACCGGTCGTCGTGTTGATCACATTGTTCAGCTGGACCATCATCGGCATGTTGTCGCGCCCCGCGAACACGAGGCCGAGGATGTAGTCGTTCCACACGCCCGTCACCTGCATGATCGCCGCGACGACGACGACCGGCAGCGACATCGGCAGCATCACCTGCAGGAAGATGCGCCAGAAGCCGCCGCCGTCGATGCGCGCGGCCTGGAACAACTCGTGCGGGACGTTGCAGTAGTAATTCCGGAACAATAAAGTCATGACGGGCATGCCGAAGACCAGGTGCACGAGCACGATCGCGGGGAGACTCCCGAAGATGCCGGCCAGCGCCATCACGCGCACGAGCGGGTAGATCATCACCTGCACGGGGACGAACGCGCCGGCCATCAGGATCCCGAACAGGATGTTCGCGCCGCGCGGCCGCCAGAACGACAGCGCGTAGCCGTTCACGGCGCCCAGCAGGATGGGCAGGATCGTCGACGGCACGGTGATGGCAACGGAATTCCAGAACCCGGTGCGCACGCCGTCGCAGGCCGCGCCCGTGCACACGCCGCTCCACGCGAGGCGCCACGGTTGGAGTGTCGGCGCGAGGGGCAGCGCGAAGATGCCGCCCTGCCGGATCTCGTCCATCGACTTCAGCGACGTCACGATCATCACGTACAGTGGCAGCAGGAAGAACAGCGCGGCGCCCAGCAGGAACACGTACAGGCCGATGCGCGCCGGCGTCCAGCGGCGGCGTGCGCGCCGGGCGGCTTTTTGCGGCGCTGCGACCGGTGCCGTGGCCGGCAGCGGCGGGACGATCGACTCCATTTTCATGCGGCCTCCTTGCGGCTGCGGGCATAGGCATAGGGCGCGAGCAGCGCGAGCACCGGCACGAGCAGCACGATCGCGCCGGCCGAGGCCAGGCCCACGTTCGAGCGCAGGAACAGGTGGTCCATGATGAACTTCGCCGGCACCTCGCTGGCGATGCCGGGACCGCCCTGCGTCATCGCGACGACGGCATCGTACAGTTTTGCCACGGCCGTCGCCAGCAACAGCAGCACGGTGGCGATGGTTGGCCACAGCAGCGGCAGGACGATCTGGGCGTACACGCGCCATGCGGGGATGCCGTCCAGGCGCGCCGCCTTCCAGATCTCCGGATCGACGCCGCGCAACCCTGCCAGCATCAGCGCCATCACGAGGCCGGACATCTGCCACACGGTGGCGATGACGACGGTATAGATGGCGAAGTCCTGCGACACGATCCAGTCGAAGCGGACGTCGTGGAAGCCGAGGGCACGCAGGCTGCCGTCGATGCCGTCGCCCGGCGTGAGCAGCCATTGCCACACGAGGCCCGTCGCGACGAACGACATCGCGTACGGGTACAGGAAGATCGTGCGGAACACGCCCTCGCCCTTCACGTTCTGGTCGATGAATACCGCGAGCAGGAAGCCGATCACGAGGCAGGCGAGCACGAACAGCACGCCGTACGCGGCCAGGTTGTGCAGGGAGAGCATCCAGCGCTCGTTGTCGAACAGGCGGTGGTATTGCGCGAGGCCGATGAAGTGCCCGGACGGGAACGTGCGCGAGCCGGTCAGCGAAATGTAAAACGTCCACAGGCCGGCGCCGAGGTAGCCGAGTGCGGCCACGACGGCCATCGGCAGCAGCGCGGTATAGGGCGTGATGCGGGTGAGCCTCAAAGTCGCCATATCAGTAGCGCAGCGCCGAAGCGATGCTGTTCTGGGCCCGTTCGACGGGCATGTTGGTGTTCCAATAGGCGGTCAGCACGTCCTGCAGCGCGCCGTTCTGGTCCGGCGTCAGGTACACCTCGGCCACGCCGACGGGCCGCTTCGGATCGCGCAGGATCGCCATGCCCTTGCGCGCGCACGCATCGAACTGGCTGTCGTCCGCGTCGAGCCGCACGGGGACCGAGCCTTTCAGCTTGTTGAACGCGAGCTGCACGCCCGGCTTGTCGACGACGGCCGCGAGCAGCTTCTGTGCACGCAGGGCACCGGCATCGTCGGTTTTCGGAAACACGAACACGTCGCCCTGGATCAGGTACGGACTGTCCGCGCCCAGGCCCGGCAGGCAGCCGAACTGGCGGCCCGGCGCCTGGCCCGCCGCGATGAATTCGCCCTTGGCCCAGTCGCCCATGATCTGCATGCCGGCCTTGCCGCCGATGACGAGCGCCGTCGCGTCGTTCCAGTTGCGGCCCGGCGACGCGGGATCGACATAACCCTGCAGACGCTTGTACGCGACGAGCACCTTGCGGAATGCAGCGGAGCGGATCGCGGCCTGGTCGCGGTCGCGGATCACTTTCAGGTACAGGTCGCGTCCGCCCATGTTCGACAGGACCATCGAGAACAGCAGGATGTCCTGCCACGCCTGGCCGCCGTGCGCGAGCGGGATGACGCCCGCGGCCTTCAGCTTGTCGAGGTCCGCGAACAGCTCGTCCATCGTCGCGGGCTCGCGGGTAATGCCCGCCTTCGCGAACGCCGGTTTCGAATACCAGATCCACGTCTGCATGTGGATGTTCATCGGCACGGCATACCAGTGGCCGCGCACCTTGATCACGTCGACGATGGGCGCCGGCAGCACCTCGTCCCAGCGGTCGCGCCGGGCGAGATCGTCGACGGGGTTCAGGAGGTCTTCCTCGATGATGTCGAGGAACTGCTTCGACGTGTTGAACTGGGCTGCCGTCGGCGGATTGCCGCCGATGATGCGGTTGATGGTGACGGCGCGCGACTGGTCGCCGCCCGCGATCGCGGTGTCGACCCACGTGCCGCCGGCGTCGCGGTAGGCCTGCTCGACCTGCTTCACGGCGGCCGATTCGCCGCCGGACGTCCACCAGTGGATCACCTCGGCCCGTGGACCGGCATGCGCCGCACTTGCGGCCGCGCACAGCCAGGCGCACAGGCAGGCGCACAGGCAGGCGCACAGGCAGGCGAACTGCAGCGCCCTGCGGATTCCGTACATGCTGTCTCCGTTATGGCGTCCTGGCTGGGCCGGCGCCTTTTTTATACTTCGCGGCATGCCATGGAAACGTTCCCACGGGCATGGTCCGACTATAACATCCCGAAAAAATCAGTGTCAAACAAAACAACGTCTCAGCCGGCCGGGTGCGCACACACGGCCTTGACGTGGCCGCGCAGCCACGCATGGACGGGGTCGGCATGCTGGCGCTGGTGCCAGCACTGTTCCACATCCACGGCCGGCAACGCGAACGGTAGTGTAAACGTCTGCAGCGGCATGGTCGCCATCGCCCAGTGCACGAACGGCGCCGGCATCACGGCGACGAAGTCCGACGCCAGCGCCATCGACAGCGCGGCCTGGAAGCCCGGCGCGACCAGCGCGATGGTACGGCGCAGGCCCCGCTCGGCCAGCGCCGCGTCGACGGCCGCGCACGAGCGCCGGCCGGGCGACGTGGCGATGTGCTGCCATGCGACGAACTCCTCCGCCGCGATTTTCGCCCGGCGCCGCCCGGCGCACAAGGGGTGGCCACGGCGGACGACGCCCACGAACGACGCCGTGAACAGCCGCTCGGTGAAAATGCCCGGCTCCGGCGCCTTCACGACGAGGATGTCCAGGTCGACCTCGCCGCTGCGCAAGGCGTCCGGGTCGCGGCTCGCGCGCGGCAGGAACTGCAGCGCGATACCCGGCGCCTCGGCGCGCATCGCGGCCGCCAGGCGCGCGGCCCACGCGCCCGCGAAGCCGTCGTTGGCGCGGAGGGTGAACGTCCTCTCCACGGTCGCGAGATCCAGTCGCGGCGGCTGCAGCACGCCGCGCACCTGGTCGATGGCGGCGGCGACGGCTTCGCGCAGCGCCAGCGCGCGCGACGTGGGGACGAGGCCGCGCCCGGCCGGCACGAACAACGGGTCGCCGAACGCGTCGCGCAGGCGCGCGAGGCGGCGGCTCATCGCGGGCGCGCTCACGTGCAGGCGTTGCGCCGCGCCCGCCACGCTGCCCGCCTGCAGCAGGGCGTCGAGGTCGACGAGGAGATTGAGGTCGAGCGTCTGGAGGGTCATCGGGAATGCTGCATGCGGTGCACGGATTGCTTGCAAGGATATCACTTTACGCACGGCCCGCGGCCCGGCGATGATGGCGGCATGAACACGCTCTTTCCCTTGCTGGCCGTGTCCATCTGGACCGGCAACACGCTCGTCACCAAGTCCGCGGCCACCGCGATCAATCCGGCGGCCATCGCCTTCTACCGCTGGGTGCTCGCCGGTGTGCTGCTCACGCCGTTCGTCGCCCGCGCGGTCTGGCACAAGCGCGCCATCGTCGCGCGGCACTGGCCCAGGCTGGCGTTGCTGGGCGCCCTCGGCATGGCGACGTACCAGGGACTCGCCTACGAGGCCGCGCGCACGACCACGGCGATCAACATGGGCGTGATCGTCGCCACGATGCCGCTGATGTCCGCGCTTCTGGCCGCGGCCGTCACTGGCGAGCGCCCGACCCGTGCGACCGTCGGCGGCGCCATGCTGTCGCTCGCCGGCGTGGTCGTCCTCGCGGCGCAGGGTGCGCCGGCCCGGCTGCTTCACGGCGGACTGCATCCCGGCGATGGCCTGATGGTGGTCGCGGTGGCCTCGAACGCCGTCTACGGGGTCCTGCTCAAGCGCTGGGCGCTGCCGCTGTCGACGTGGGAGCAGCTCTACGTGCAGATCGGCTTCGGGGTACTGGTCCTCGCACCGTTCTGGTGGCTCGCGCCCGCCGCGCCCATCACGGCGCACAACCTGCCGCTGGTCCTGTATGCGGGCACCGCCGCGTCGATCGGCGCGCCGTTCTGCTGGATGAACGGCATCAAGCGGATCGGTCCCGCGCGCGCCTCGGTCTTCATGAATCTGCTGCCGCTGCTGGTCGCCCTCGGCGCCTGGGGACTGCTGGGCGAACGGCTGCACGGCTACCACGCGGCCGGCGGCGCGCTCGTGCTTGCCGGCCTGCTGTGGAGCCAGCGCCGCTCAAGACTTCACTAACGCATCCCTCAGCATGTCGAACAGCGTGCGCGCGGCCGGTGCCATCGTGTGGTTGCGCTTCGAGATCAGGCCCAGCGTGCGGTGGATCGCCGGATTCACGAGCGGCACGCCGACGATCGTGTCGGGCCGCCCGGGCAGCACCGAGAGGCCCGGCACCGCGGCCACGCCCATCCCCGCTTCGACGAGCGCCAGCACGCCGGACACGTGGTTCACCTCGCACAGGATGACGGGGTGCTTCTCGACGCCGGCCAGCGCCGCGTCGATGACCGTGCGGTTGCCGCTCGACTTCGCGACCGAGATGTAGCGCTCGTCCACGGTCTCCTTCCAACCGAGTTCCTTGCGGCCCGCGAGCGGATGGTCGCTGCGCATCGCCAGCACGTAGCTCTCCACGTAGATCGGCTCGAACACGATCTCCGGGTTTTCCGCGCCGGTGAAGTTGATGCCGAAATCCGCTTCTCCCGCCAGCACGAGGTTCAGCACGTCCTGCGCGCTCTCGTCGTGCACGCGCACGCGGATGCGCGGAAAGCGCTCGCTGAAAAGCGTCAGCACGTCCGGCAGGAAGTGCCACACAGCGGACGGCACGCACGCGAACGTGACGGAACCCGTGCGGTGTGCCGCGAGGTCGGCGACGCCGAGCACGGCATCTTCCAGGCCGTCCAGCGCCGTGCGCACGTTCACGAGGAAGGTCTGGCCGACGTTGGTCAGCTGAACGCGGCGCGTGGTCCGCTCGAACAGCTTCACGCCGAGGCTTTCCTCGAGCTTGTCGATGCGCCGGCTCAGCGCCGATTGGGACAGGAACAAATCGGATGCGGCCTGGCGAAAGCTGGCGCGTTCCGCCACGGCCACGAACGCCTGCAAGTCATGAAGATCGTAATTGATGCGCATGACGCAAGAATACGCCCGAAATTTGCAATTATCAAATCATTCCTTTTGTTGGATGATCTAGCCACTCAGCCAATCAGCCTCGCCAAGAAGGCATCACAAGGAGACATCGTGCGCCATTCCTGCGCCCTCATCGTATTGCTGCTTGCCAGCGGCACCTGCCTGGCCCAGACCAGCGTGAACCTGTACGGCATCGTCGACGTCGGCCTGCGCGCCGTCGACGGCCTCCCCGGCAGCACGACCGCCGTCGCGAGCGGCGTGAACCAGACCAGCCGCTGGGGCATCCGCGGGCAGGAAGACCTGGGTGGCGGATTGAAAGCCGTGTTCCGGCTCGAAGGCGGCATGAACGCCGACACCGGCACGCAGGCCAAGAGCGACCGCCTGTTCGACCGCCAGGCTTGGGCCGGACTCGACTCCCCATACGGCCAGCTCGCCGTGGGACGCCAGGCCAACCTGATCTCCGACGCCCTGCTCCCCGTCGACCCGATCGGCAAGCGCGATGCGTCGTTCAACCCGAACATCAACGTGGCGGGACTCTCCAACACCGCGTTCGGCACGCACGCGTTCGGGCGCCAGTACGGTCCGAGCGGCTACGCCGACAATTTCTACCGCCTGGACAACACGGTCAAATACACGGCGACCGTGGGCCCGTGGCAGGCGCGCGCCGCGTATTCCGCCGGCGAAGTCGCGGGCGATGCCGGCGCCTCGAGCAGCCACGGTGTCGCGCTGGCCTACCAGCGTCCGGACTGGGTCATCTCCGGCGCGTCGATGCAATTCCGCAGCCGCGACGGCCTGGCGCTCGACGCGTGGAGCCTCGGCGCCGCCGTGCGCCTGGGCAGCTGGCAGCTCAAGGCCAACGCGGCGCGCAACGATGCCGACACGGGGCCCTCGAAGCGCGTCGCCCAGCGGGTGCTGTCCGCGGGCGTCAGCCGTGCGATCGGCCGCGACCTGCTCGTGACGACCGCCTGGTACAGCGTGCGGCGCGAAGCCACCGGCTTCGTGGACGACGGCTTCGACCGCGGCTTCCTGTTCGTCGAAAAGACACTCGCGCCGCGCACCACGGCCTACGTGGAAGCCGACTACACGGTCTGGCGCGGGGACGCCGCCACGAAAGACCGCCACGGCACGGGCTTCACGCTCGGCCTCATGCAGAAATTCTGACAAGGAGACACTCATGCACCTCAAGACTACCCTGGCCGCACTCGCCTGCGCCCTCGCCGGCGCGGCCCACGCCACCGACGTCCACGTCGTCAGCTCGGGCGGTTTCGCCCAGGCGTACAAGGACTTGTCCGGCCCATACGAACGCACCAGCGGCGACAAACTGGCATCGGAATGGGGCCCGTCGATGGGCACGACGAAGAACGCGATTCCCGCGCGCCTCGCCCGCGGCGAACATATCGATGTCGTCATCATGGTGGGCGATGCGCTGGACAAGCTGATGGCCGAGGGCAAGCTCGAACCGGGCAGCAAGGTCGTCCTCGCCGACTCCCCGATCGCGTGCGCCGTGCGGCATGGCGTCCCGAAACCGGACATCGGCACCGTCGACGGCCTGCGCCAGGCATTCCTGCACGCGTCGAAGGTGGCCTATTCGGACAGCGCGAGCGGCGAATACATCAAACGCGAGCTGCTGAATAAACTGGGCATCCAGCAGCAGATGCAGGGCAAGGCGGCGCAGATCCCGGCCACGCCGGTGGGCGAGATCATCGCGCATGGCGAGGCGGATTTCGGCTGCCAGCAAAGGAGCGAGCTGAAACCCGTGCAGGGCATCGACATCGTCGGCCTGCTCCCGGCCGAAGTCCAATTGAAGACGCAGTTCGCCGGCGCCGTCGTGCGCGGCGCCCCCCATGCGGACGCCGGCCGCGCCCTGCTCCGCTTCCTCGCGGCGCCCGCGAACGCACCCGCCATCGAGGCGACCGGGCTCGAACCCGCCGCGGCCCAGCACTGAACCCTCACCGAGACACCATCATGACCAGTCAAACCACCGTCAGGGCACCGGCCGCAACCGCCGCCGCGCCCGCGCGCGCGCCGTCGAAGCTCGGCGCCGTCATCCGCGTGACGAGCGGGAATTTCATCGAGATGTACGATTTCTTCCTGTTCGGCTTTTACGCGAACCAGATCGCGGCCGCGTTTTTCCCGTCGACCAGCGAGTACGCCGCGCTGATGATGACGTTCGCCACATTCGGCGCCGGCTTCTTCATGCGGCCGCTGGGCGCCATCTTCCTGGGCAGCTACGTCGACCGCATCGGCCGCCGTAAGGGCCTCGTGCTCACGCTCGGCATCATGGCGTCCGGGACCGCGCTGATCGCGTTCGTGCCCGGCTATGCCACCATCGGCCTCATGGCGCCGCTGCTCGTGCTGATCGGCCGCCTGCTGCAGGGGTTTTCGGCGGGCGTGGAACTGGGCGGCGTGTCCGTCTACCTCTCCGAAATGGCGACGCCGGGCAACAAGGGCTATTACGTGAGCTGGCAGTCGGCCAGCCAGCAGGTGGCCGTCGTGTTTTCCGCCGCGCTGGGCTATGGTCTCAATCACCTGATGCCGAAGGACGTCATCGCCGACTGGGGTTGGCGCATTCCATTCTTCATCGGTTGCTCGATCATCCCGGTGGTGTTCTACATCCGCCGCTCGCTGCAGGAGACGCAGGCCTATCTCGCGCAGAAGTCGCACCCGACGTTTTCACAGGTGATGCGCACGCTGACCGTGAACTGGCCCATCGTGACGGCGGGCGCCATGCTGGTCGTGATGACGACCGTCGCGTTCTACCTGATCACCGTGTACACGCCCACGTTCGGCAAGAGCGTGCTGAAACTCTCCACCGAGGAGAGCCTGCTGGTGACGCTGTGCGTCGGCGTGTCGAACTTCATCTGGCTGCCCGTGATGGGCGCCCTGTCGGACCGCATCGGCCGCTGGCCCGTAATGGCCGTCTGCTCCGCGCTGGCCGCCGTGACGGCATATCCCGCCCTGTCGTGGCTCATCGCGCATCCCAGCTTCGGCAACATGGTCATGATCGAGCTGTGGCTGTCGTTCCTGTACGGCAGCTACAACGGCGCCACCATCGTCGCGCTCACGGAAATCATCCCGATGCAGGTGCGTACGACCGGGTTCTCGCTGGCCTACAGCCTCGCGACCGCGCTGTTCGGCGGCATGACGCCGCTGCTCTGCACGTGGCTGATCGAAGCCACGGGCGACAAGGCCGCCCCCGGTTACTGGATGGCGGGTGCCGCCGCGATCAGCCTGTTCGCGGTGTTCCTCGTCTACCGCGGCATCGTGAAGGAGCGCGTGGCCGTCAATTGAAGCGGCCGCGCTGGCCGCCGACGCTGTAGCGCCCCGCACCCAGCAGGGCCACGGCGACGGCGGCGCCAAGATACATCCCCTGCAGTTCGAGCGCCCAGCCGCCCTGGTCATTCAGGGTGAAGAACTGGCGCGTGTGGACCAGCAACAGCGCCACGATCATGTTCACGACGACGACCAGCGCCGCGGCCCGGGTGAACACGCCGAACAGGATCAACAGCGGCGCGATCACTTCGCCGATGTACACCAGGTAGCCCAGCGCGCCCGGCAGACCGGCCTTCACGAGCATGCCGCTGATGAAGCCGACGCCGCCGATCAGCTTCGACACGCCATGAAACAGGATCAACACGGCCAGCACGACACGCAGGACCAGCTTGCCGCCATCGTCCATCTTGGTTTCCATAACTCCTCCCCAGTGTGAGCACGGCCTGTATACTTGCATGGTACGCCAACTGAAGAGAACGAGCCGTTGATTCCTGATCCAGACAAGAATGCCCGCGTGCGCGGCGTCACGTCGATCGCCGCCATGCGCGACGCCATCCGTGACGCGTCACGCAAACTCCCGCCGCTGACCACCATCCCGCGATTCAAAACCCTCGATCGCGCCGCCTTTCGCGCGCAGGCGGAGCGCGGCCTGCCGTTCATGATCACGGGCCTCGTCGGCCGCTGGCCGCTGTGCGCGTTCACGCCGGACCAGTTGCGCGAGCGCTTCGGCGACGTCCCCGTGCGCGCCCGCGTTGGCGACTACATCGGTACGGCCTTCGCGCCCGACCGCGCCATGCAGGACATGGCGATGCGCGCGTACCTGGATCTCGCCGCGTCCTGGACCGACGGCTTGCCGCCGTATGTCGGCAACCTGGAAATCAACGAATTGAATGCGATGTGCCACTGGCCGGGCTATTTCGGCAAGATGGGCCCGCCCCGCTTCTGGCTCGGCCCCGCCGGCACGGTGACGCCGCTGCATTGCGACTACGACGACAATATCTTCGCGCAGATCTGGGGCACGAAGCGGATCTTCCTCGTCCCGCCCCACCACGACGAATTCCTGTACGTGCGCGAAGCGAATCCGGTGCTGTTCGGATCCCCGTTCGATCCGGAGCGGCCCGATTTCGATGCGTACCCGCTCGCGCGCGGTGCGGCGCCGGTCGAATGCATCGTCGAACCCGGCGACATGCTGTACGTGCCCGCCGGCTGGTATCACCAGGTGCGGGCGTTGACGTTCGCACTGTCCGTCAACCGCTGGGCCAGGGCGATGCCGCTCGCGCTGAAGGACGATCCGGCGCTCAGGGCTGCAGGCGATACCCGACCGCCGTCTCCGTAAGCAGGTGCCGCGGCTGCGCGGGATCGTCTTCCAGCTTCTGGCGCAGGTGCCCCATGTAGATGCGCACGTAATGCCCGTTGTCCGCGTTCGACGGGCCCCATACCTCGCGCAGGAGTTGAGGCGCCGTGACGACGCGGCCCAGGTTCGCGATCAGCACGGACAATAACTTGTACTCGGTCGGCGTCAGGTGCACGGGCTGGCCGTCGCGCTGGACCGTGCGCTTGTTCAAGTCCACTTCCACCGTGCCGAACGCGATGCGCGCGGAGGCGTCTCCGCCCGCCTTGTGCTGGCGGCGCAACGCGGCGCGCACGCGCGCGAGCAGTTCGCCGATGCCGAAGGGCTTCGTCAGGTAGTCGTCCGCGCCGGCGTCCAGCGCCGTGATCTTGTCCGCCTCGTCGAAGCGCGCGGACAGCACGATGATCGGCACGGGGCTCCAGGTCCGCACGTCGCGGATCAGCCGCAGGCCGTCGCCGTCGGGCAGGCCCAGGTCGAGGATGATGAGGTCGGGCGTGCGGGTGCCGGCGTCGATCACGCCGCGCTTCAGGGTCTCGGACTGGTGCACCTGCCAGCCCTCGCCTTCGAGGGCCATGCGGACGAACCTGCGGATCTGCGGTTCGTCCTCGACGATGAGGGCGACGGGTGCGGCGGACTCAATGCTCATGCTGGTCGATCGGGTGGTGTTGATGTTCGGGGTCCGGGTGAGCTTCCGGCAGCGGCAACGGCGGTGGCTCGCCCAGCGGCAGGCTCAGTTCGAAGCAGGCGCCGGCGTCCGGACGGTTGAAGGCGCGCATGCCGCCGCCGTGGGCTTCGACGATGGCGCGGCAGATGGCCAGGCCCAGGCCGACGCCGGCGATGGACGATTCCTGCCGGCCGCGCACGAATTTCTCGAACAGCGCATCCTCGCGCCCGGCCGGCAGGCCCGGGCCGTCGTCGCACACGGCGACGGTCAGCATGCCCTCTTCCGTGCGCGCCGCGATCGTCACATGCGCATCCGGCGGCGTGTACTTGCCCGCATTTTCCAGCAGATTGCACAGCACGCGCTCGAGCAGGGTCGCATCGAAGCGCACGAGCGGCAGGCCGCGTGGGATGCGCGTGTCGATGGATCGTCCGCCCAACTGCCAGCGGCAGGCGCGCAACGCGCTGCCGATCGTCTCCTCGACCATCTGCCACTGCAAATTGAGTGTCACGCCGCCGCTCTGGATGCGGGCCATGTCGAGCAGGTTGGCGACGAGGGTGCTCATGCGCCGCGCTTCGTCGCGCAGCGCGTTCGCCAGTTCCATCTGCGCGGCGGCCAGCGGCGGGCGCGATAACGTCAGCGATTCGGACAGGCCGACGAGGCTGGTGAGCGGCGTACGCAAATCGTGCGACAGCGCGGCCAGCAGCGAATTGCGCAGGCGCTCGCCCTCCATGCGCACGACGGCGTCCTGGGCCACATCGACGTAGTGCACCCGCTCCAGCGCGATGGCGGCCAGCGCCGCGAAGGCGTCCAGCAGTTCGCGCCGTTCCGGCACGAGCAGCGCCGCGACGTCCGGCACGCGCACCGCGAGCACGCCGCGCGAGCGCATCGGCGCCAGCAGCGGCAGGTACAGCCACGGATTGCTGGGCAGCGTGGGCGTCTCCGCGCCGGCCGGTGCCGCATGGTCGAATGCCCACTGCGCTGCCGCCATGTCCAGCACGCTCAGCACCGGGACGCGTTCGGCGCTGCCAGGCTCCGCCGCCGGCCAGCGCAACCGGCCCGCATCGTCCGGCAGCAGGATCACGGCGCGCGCGTCGAAGGTACGCGCGAGGAAGCGGCGCGTGATTTCGAACACCTGTTCCGTCTGCAGCGCGACGGACAGCGCCCGCGCGAACTCGTACAGCGCGCGGGTGCGGGCTTCCCGGCCGATCGCGCTTTCCGCCTGCTCGCGCAGGTCGGACGTCAGCCGCGCCGTGATCCAGCCGACGGCCAGCATCACGACCAGCGCGACCGCGTACTTGAATTCGCTGACGTCGTACTCGCGGCGCGGCGCGGCGGCGACGAGCGCGCAGAAGCCGACCAGCGTCGCGAGGATCGCGGGGCCGCGCCCGAGGCGGATCGCGACGAGCACCACCGTCAGCAGGAACAGCATCGCGACGTTGGCCACGTCCAGCAGCGGCAGCAGCGGCAGCGCGACGATGGCGGTGGCCAGGCTCGCGCCGACGGCGGCCAGGTAGGGACGCGGCCTGGCATTCCCGCTCACCCGCGGTCCGGCGACGATGGGCCCCGACGGCGCAGCGACGTCGACCAGATCCAGTTCCGGCGCCGCCCGCGTCAGCCGCCGGCCGAACGGACCATGCCACCAGGAGAACCGGTGCTCGCGTGCCAGCACGGCGGTCGTGCAGCCGTGGCGGCGGGCATAACCGGCAACGACGGCGGGCGCGTCGCGCCCTTCCAGCACGGCCGTGACGGCACCCTGCGCATGGGCCTGGCGCAGCAGTTCGAGCGTGCGCAGGCGGGCCGCTTCGCCGCGGCGGCGCGTGTGTGCGTTCTCGACGAGGACGGCGTGCCACGGCGCGTCGCCGCGCGCCGCGAGCCGCGCCGCCGCGGCGACCGCGGCTTCGTCGCCCGCGTCCGCGCGCAGCACGGCCAGTACCGTGCCTGTCTTCGATTCGGAACTCTGCATGCGTGGATGGTAAGCGATCGGCCGTAAACGCGGCATAAAAACGCGGCATAAAAAAACCGCCTTCACCCCCGCCGGACGGTCAGCCGAACAGCTTGATCGCCGTCTTCGCCACCAGCTCGCCCTGGTGGCGCGCGCCGTCCAGTTCGTTGCCGCTGGGCTGGCGCTGGCCCTGGCCGCCCGCGATCGTGCTCGCGCCGTAGGGGCTGCAGCCGGTGATCTCGTCCAGCGTCATCTGGCCCGCGAAGCTGTACGGCAGGCCGACGACGACCATCCCGAAGTGCAGAAGGTTCGTGATGATCGAGAACAGCGTCGTTTCCTGGCCGCCGTGCTGGGTGGCCGTCGACGTGAACGCGGCGCCGACCTTGCCGTGCAACGCCCCCCTCGCCCACAGGCCGCCCGTCTGGTCCAGGAACGCGGCCATCTGCGACGGCATGCGGCCGTAGCGCGTGGGCGCGCCGATCACGATGGCGTCGTAGTCGGGCAGTTCGTTCACGGTCGCGATGGGCGCCGGCTGGTCCAGCTTGAAATGGCCGTTGCGGGCGACGTCTTCCGGCACCGTCTCGGGCACGCGCTTCACGTCCACGGTCGCTCCCGCCGCGCGGGCGCCTTCCGCCAGCGCATTCGCCATCTGTTCGATGTGTCCATACGTCGAGTAATACAGCACCAGTACCTTCGCCATAGCCGTTCCTTTCCCGTCTTCCCGGCGCCACCGGCGGCGCCCCGCCCTCGCTTGCCCGACTGGCAACGATCCGCACATGCTACCGCAACGCGCGGGCTTCCGGCGTCTGCATTAATGCAAGTACAATGGCACCCTGATGAAAGCCCGTCACTATCTGATCCTCATGGCCGTCGCCATCCTGGTGCCGGTCACCGTCATCGCCGGCGCGGGCTTGTCCATGCTCCTCGACTGGGAACGCGAATCGCGTATCCGCAGCGTCGAATCCAGTGCGCGCGCCACCGCGCTGCTCGTCGACCGCGAAGTCGCTGCCGCCCAGGCCGCGCTGCGCGCGCTCGGCAACTCGGACGCCATGCGCCGGGGCGATTTCGCCGAAATCCACCGCGAGGCGGGCGCGATGAACGCGGGGACGCCGTGGACGTGGACCCTGTTGATCGACCATGACGGCGCCCCGCTCCTGAACACCCTCGTCCCGTACGGGACCCGCCTTCCGGGCCGTGCCGGTCCCTGGGTCGCACAGGCGTGGGACAGCCAGCGGCCGCGCGTGTCCGGCTACTTCGTCGGCGCCCTGTCGCGCAAGCCCGCGGTCTCCATCGACGTGCCGGTACCGCGCGGCGCCGGCGGGCGCTGGGTCCTGAGCCAGGTCTTCGACGCCGGCCATTTTTCCACCGTGTTCGCGGACAAGGGACTGGGCCCCGACTGGGTCATGGGCATCTTCGACCGCGACGGCATCTCGATCGCGCGCAACCGCAATAACACGCTCGTCGGCGGCAAGGTGCGGCCCGAACTGTTCGCGGCCGCCCGCGCCGCGAACAGCGGCATCGTGCGCCACCTGACGCGCGAAGGGATCGAAGTCTACGACATCTTCACGCACAGCGAGGCCACCGGCTGGACCATCGCGATCGGCGTGCCCGTCGCCGAGATCGAGGCGGCGGCGCGAGCGGCGACGCGGTATGCGGCGCTCGCGCTGCTCGCGGTCATCAGCCTCGCGTTCGGCATCGCGTCGTTCATCGCGCAGCGCCTGTCCGTCGCGCTCGACCGCGCACGCCGAACGGCCGAGGCCCTGCCGCTCGGCGCGCTGGCCCGGCCCGCGCCCACCCGGGTGCATGAAGTCGACGTGCTGCAGGACGCGCTGTTCCACACGAGCGAAAACCTGGCGCGCGAGCGTACCGCGCGCGCGGCGCTCGAATCCGAGCGCGAGGCCCTGCTCCAGAGTGAACGCGAAGCGCGCCGCCTGGCCGAGGCGCAAAGCGCCGCCAAGGACAACTTCCTTGCCATGCTGGGCCACGAACTGCGCAATCCGCTGGCCGCCATCGCCGGCGCGCTGAAGGTGCTCGACATGCCGACGGCAAACGCACAGATGGCGGCGCACGCGCGCGAGATCGGCCGCCGCCAGACGCGCCACCTGACCCGTATCGTCGACGACCTGCTCGACGTGCGCCGCATCCTCTCCGGCAAGGTGGAATTGAAAAAGACCCCGATCGATGCTGGCGCGCTGCTGCTGCACTGCTGCGCGACGCGCCAGGTCGTCGACGCGGGCGTGCATGCGTGGACGGTGGGAGTCTCGCCGTTGTGGGTCGACGGCGATGCCACGCGGCTCGAACAGGTGTTCGACAACCTGCTGCACAACGCGATCAAGTACACGCCGGCCGGCGGCGCGATCGCCGTGCGCGGACGCGCCGAAGATGGCGCCGCGGTGTTCGAGGTGAGCGATACCGGCATCGGCATCGAGCCGGCCACCCTGCCGCTGATCTTCGAGGCGCTCGTGCAGGGCCCCGTCAGCATCGACCGCGCCCAGGGCGGCCTCGGTCTCGGCCTTGCCCTCGTGCGCGAGCTCGCGGCGCTGCACGGCGGCACCGTGACGGCGCACAGCAGCGGCGAGGGTCAGGGCAGCACGTTCACCGTGCGCCTGCCGCAGGTGCCGGCGCCCGCGCGCCCGGCCGATCCGGAACCGGACGCTGCGGCCAGCGCCGCCCAAGGCTGAGCCCCGCACTCACGCGCACACGGGTTCGTCCTGCAGCCGGTACGGCGACGCGCGAGCCCAGTCGAGCAGCATCGCCGCGGGCATCGGCGCGGCCACGAAATACCCCTGGGCCTCGTCGCAGCCGAGCGCGTACAGCGCGTCCCAGATGCGCCCATTGCTGACGCCTTCCGCGACGACGCTCATTCCGAGATCGTGCGCCAGGTGCACGGTGGATTTCACGATGGACGCCGCACGCTGGTCTTCGATCATCTGCATGGTGAAGCCGTGGTCGATCTTGATCACGTCCACGGGCAGGCGGCTCAGGTAGCTCAGCGACGAATACCCGGTGCCGAAGTCGTCGATGTACAGCCGGAAGCCCATCGCGGACAGGCGTTCCAGCTCGGCGATGCTCTCTGCCGGGTTCTGCATCAGGCTGCTCTCCGTCATCTCCAGGCCGATCAGGCCCGCGCACGAGCCGTGGTGTTCCAGCAGCTCGCGCAGGTGTTCGGACAGGGACAGCGCGGCGATGTCGCGCGCGGACAGGTTCACGGCGATGGGCAAACGCACCCCCTGCGCGCGCCACGCCTCGCTCTGGGCGACGGCGCTGGCCAGCATGTGCTGCGTGAGCACGTGGATCAGGTCCGTGGACTCGATCAGCGGCATGAACGTCTCCGGCCCGATGCAGCCCTTGTCCGGATGGACCCAGCGCACGAGCGCTTCCGCGCCGACGATCTCGCGGCTGTCCATTGTCACCTTCGGCTGGCAGAAGAGCTGGATCTCGCCCGCTTCGATGGCGGCGCGGAAGTCGCCGATCAGCGACAGCCGGTCGGGCGTATGCGGGTCGTCCTCGGCGGCGTAGACGGCGACGTTGCGGCCCAGGTGCGCGGCCTGGTACAGCGCGATGTCGGCCTTGCGCAGCAGCGCGTGGTAATCGAGGCCCTGCAGCGGCGCGAGCGCGATGCCGACCCGTGCGCCGATCTCGTACGAGATGCCGGCCACGGAGAACGGGGCTTCGAGGGCGCGGTGGATGTGCTGGGCCCAGCGCCGCGCCTCTTCCTCGTCGGCGCCGTCGAGCACGATCGGGAAGCGCGCATCGCAACGCGCGACGACGCCGGCCTGCCCGACGACGGCCGCGAGGCGGTCCGCCACGAGCGCGAGCAGCACGTCGCCGTACAGATGCGTGAGCGCGTAATTCACGTCGCGGAAACGCACGAGGTCGACGATCAGGCATGCGAACCGTGCGGGCGCGCGTCCCCGGCCCGCGCCGCGCCGCAGCTGGATCAGCCGGTCGCCGACTTCGCTCTCGAACCGGTTCATGTTGGGCAGGCCCGTCACCGTGTCGTAATACGCGAGGCGCCGCACGTTTTCCTCGGCGCGGCGGCGCTCGGTCACGTCCTGCACCAGACCCAGCATCTTGACGACGTGTCCGCAGGCGTCGCGCCGGACCTCGGCCACGGAATGTAGCCAGCGCACCTCGCCGTCCGGCCGGATCAGGCGGAACTCGATGTCGTACTTGTAATCGGGGTCAAGCAGCGCCCGCTCGCGCGCCCGTTCGGCCATCGGCCGGTCGTCCGGATGGATGCGGGCATAGATCTCGGCCGTCGACACGGGCGTCTCGTCCGCCCGGAAGCCCATGATGCGGTAGCCTTCCGGCGACGACGTGACGTGCGAATCGCTGGCCGCGTCCCAGATCCAGTTGCCGATCAGCGCGAGCGCCTGTGCGCGCAGCAATTCGTTCTGGGTGTCGCGCAGCTGGACTTCGGCCTCCACGTGGCGCGTCACGTCCTGGAGAATGACGAGCACGGCGTCGCGCCCGCCGTACTCGATGGCGCAGCGCTGCAGGATCGCATGGTGGATGTCGCCGCCGGCGCCGGCGATGTGGCGCACGTGCGAATGCAGGCGGCATGTTTCCGGACGCAGGCCGTCTTCTTCCGGGTCGTGCGCGTACAGGTCGGGCAGGCGCATGCCCAGCAGCCGGTCGCGGGAATAGCCCAGCAGGGCTAGCGTCGCGTCGTTGACGTCCAGGATTTCCTGCGACACAGGGTCGCAGACCAGCATCGAGAGTTGCGTCCCTTCGAACAGGGGCCGGCACCATGCGCTCGCATCCGCGCTTGGGGACTGTGCAGCCATGGCTTTCCTTTCGATCGATGGGGGACCACAATGCAGTATAACGCAATCATCGATAACAAAATGTCATCAAAGACCTGTCAAGATAGACAGGTAGCCCACCTTTCGGCCATCCTCCAGAATTCGCCGCCCCGCTTGTTCCACCCACGCTTGTTCCACCCTTGTTTAAAGGAGTACACATGACAAAAACCGTACGCTGGGGAATCCTCGGCACCGGCAGGATCGCCCGCGATTTCGCGACGGCCCTGCGCGACACGCCCGGCGCCACGATCGCCGCCGTCGCCTCGCGCGAACGCGCGTCGGCTGCCGGATTCGCCGACGAATTCGACATCCCGCTGCGCCTCGCCGGCTACGACAGCCTCGCCGCCTGCGCCGACGTCGACCTCGTCTACATCGGCACGCCGCACGCCATGCACGCCGAAAACGCGCTGTCGATGCTCGCCGGCGGCAAGGGCGTGCTGTGCGAAAAACCGTTCGCGCTGAACCGCGCCCAGGCCGAGCAGGTCGTCGCCCTCGCCCGCAGCCGCAAGGTGTTCCTGATGGAAGCCATGTGGACGCGCTTCATGCCCGCGCTGGACGAAGTCAAGCGCATCCTCGCCTCCGGCGTGCTGGGCGAGGTGTCGCAGGCCAGCGCCGATTTCGGCTTCGTCGCGGCGGGCGGCCCGGAAGCGCGCCTGTTCAACCCGGCCCTCGGCGGCGGCGCCCTGCTCGACGTGGGCATCTATCCGCTGTCGATCACCACGTACCTGCTCGGCGCCGTGGACACCGTGCGCGCCCAGGCGGAGCTGGGTCCGACCGGCGTCGACCTGCAGACCGTGTTCACGCTGCGCCACGCGGGCGGCGCGCTGTCCACATGCGCCTGCTCGCTGAAGGCGCGCACGCCGGGCCTGCTCACACTGTCGGGCCGCCACGGCCAGCTGCGCCTGGACGCGCCGTTCCACCGCCCGCCCACCGTCACCCTGATGCTGGCCGACGAACCGGCACGCGTCATCCCGACGCCGTATCTCGGCAACGGCTACGTGCACGAGGCGATCGAGGCGCAGCGCTGCTGGAGCGAAGGCCTGATCGAAAGCCCGGCCATCACGCACGAGCAGACCCTGCACCTGATGGGCGTGCTGGACGAGATCCGCGCCCAGACCGGCGTAAAGTATCCGGGCGACTGATCGTGTGGACGGGCGGCGCATCCGGCGGTTGACATGATTCCATAGCGGCGGCATACTCGCCGGTGTTAGCGCTATCAGACAACAATGACCGGAGACGCAGATGGCCGCATTTTCCTATTCCGCCGGAGCAGTCCGATGACGGCCGCCCTGCCCCAGTCCGCCGCCGCCACGACCACGGCGGCCGCGGCTCCCTTGCCGTGGCGCGAAAAGCTCGCGTACGGCATCGCCGACATGGGGTTCAATTTTTATTGGACCAATGTCGCCACCTTCCTGCTGATCTTCTACACCGACACCTTCGGAATCTCGGCCGCCGCGGCCGCGACGATGATGTCGACGATCAAGATCATCAACGCGTTCACCGACCCGATGATCGGCGCCGCCGCCGACCGCACGGACACCCGCTTCGGCAAGTTCCGCCCGTGGCTCGTGTGGATGTGCGTACCGCTGGCCGGCGCCGCCGTGCTCACGTACACGACGCCGGGCCTGGAAGGCGACGCGAAACTCGCGTGGGCCTACGGCACCTATCTCTTCATGATGGTGTGCTACACGTGCGTGAACATCCCGTACAACGCGCTGTCCGGCGTGATGTCCGCCGATCCCCAGCAGCGCTCGACCATCAACGGCCTGCGCTTCATCTTCGCCTTCGCCGGCAGCACGCTCGTGACGGCCGCGACGCCCGACCTCGTGCGCTGGCTCGGCGCCGGCAACGACCAGCGCGGCTGGCAACTGACGATGCTGCTGTGGGGCGTCGCAGCGTCGGCCCTGTTCGTGTTCACCTTCTTCAATACGCGCGAGCGCATCGCGCCGCCGCCAGGCCAGAAGAACGCCGTGTGGCGCGACGTGCGCGACCTGGCGGGCAACCGGCCGTGGATGGTGCTGTTCTTCCTTGCGCTGATCATCATGGTGACGATCACCCTGCGCACCGCCAGCGCCGCCTATTACTTCAAATACGTCGTCGGCCGCCCGGACCTGATGCGCACGTTCGTGCCGACGTACATGGTGACGGCCGCCATCGGCGCCGCACTCACTCCGCTGCTCACGCGTTGGGTCGACAAGAGGACCCTCATGATCGTGCTGATGAGCGCGACCGCCGTGCTGTCCGCCGCGTTCTACGTCGTGCCGGCCGACCAGGTGTGGCTGATGTTCGTGCTGCAGGGCGGACTCGGTCTCGTGCTCGGGCCGAAGTCGCCGCTCGCGTTCTCGATGTATGCCGACACGGCCGACTACAACGAATGGCGCACGGGCCGGCGCGCCACCGCCATGACGTTCGCCGCCGCCACGTTCTCGCAAAAGCTGGGCACCGCGGTCGCCGTCGCCGTGATCGGGTCCGTGTTCACGGCGCTCGGCTACGTCCCCAACGCCGTGCAGGCCAGCGGGTCGCGCGAGGGGATCGTGTGGCTCATGTCCTTCATCCCGGCGGCGTTCGCCGTCGCCGCCGTCGCCGTGATGTGCTTCTATAACCTGAATGCCAGGCAGCTGGCGCAAATCCAGGCCGACCTGGCCGCGCGCAAATCAGCCTCTGAATAACAACGACAAGGAAAGACCATGCTGCAACCGACCGAGAACGGGGCGCGTTACGACCTCGCCAGCCCCACCGCCATGCCGAACGCCGGCGGCTTCCTGTGGAACCGCCGGATGATGATCCAGGTGACGTGCCGCGGCTATGCCACCGCCCAGTTCATGCAGCCGGAGCCGGCCAAGTACTCGTACGCGCCGAACCTCGAGGCGAAGACCTTCATGCAGCCGGAGCAGGCGTATTACGCGCACCATCCGGGCCGCTTCTTTTATGTGAAGGACGAGGAGACGGGCGAGCTCTTCTCGGCCCCGCACGAACCCGTGCGCGCGGCGCCGGACCGTTTCGCCTTTTCCGTCGGCCGCGACGACATCGCGTGGACGGTGGAAAAGCTGGGCATCCGCATCGATCTGCGTCTCGGTCTCCCCGTCGACGACGTGGCCGAGCTGTGGACGCTCACCGTGACGAACGTGAGCGGCCGGCCGCGCAAGGTCAGCGTCTACCCGTACTTCACGATCGGCTACATGTCGTGGATGAACCAGTCGGCCGAGTACCGCGCGGATCTCGGTGGCATCGTCGCCTCCAGCGTCACGCCGTACCAGAAGCTGCAGGACTATTTCAAGAACAAGGATTTCAAGGACAAGACCTACTTCCTGTGCGAGACGGCGCCGGACGCCTGGGAAGCGAACCAGGGCCAGTTCGAAGGCGAAGGCGGCCTGCATGCGCCGGACGCGCTGCGCAACGAACGCCTGGCCGGCGGCGACGCCCGTTACGAAACGCCCGTCGCAGTGGTGCAGTATCGCCTCTCGCTCGATGCCGGCGCCGCCGCTACGCGCCGCTTCCTGTTCGGCCCCGCGCGCGACGATGCCGAGATCGCGTCCATGAAACAGCGCTACCTCGGCGCCGAACAGTTCGCCGCCGCGGCGCGCGCCTACGCCGCCTACGCGGACCATGGCGCGGGCTGCCTCCAGGTCGAGACGCCCGACGCGGAATTCGACAACTTCGTCAACCGCTGGCTCGCGCGCCAGGTGTTCTACCACGGCGACGTGAATCGCCTCAGCACGGATCCGCAGACCCGCAACTACCTGCAGGACAACATGGGGATGGCGTTCATCAAGCCGGCCGTCGCCCGCGCCGCGTTCCTGCACGCGCTGTCGCAGCAGGGTGCGAACGGAGCTATGCCGGACGGGATCCTCCTGTTCGAAGGCGCGGAGCTCAAGTACATCAACCAGGTGCCGCACACGGACCACTGCGTGTGGCTGCCCGTCTGCCTGCAGGCCTATCTCGACGAGACCGGCGACTACGCCGTGCTCGACGAACACGTCACCGGCCACGACGGCATGGCCCTCACCGCGTACGAACGCATCTCGATGGCGATGGACTGGCTGCTGCACAAGCGCGACCACCGCGGCCTCTCCTACATCGAACAGGGCGACTGGTGCGATCCGATGAACATGGTCGGGTACAAGGGCCGTGGCGTCTCCGGCTGGCTGACGGTGGCGGCCGCGTATGCGCTGAACCTGTGGGCCGACGTGTGCGCGGCGCGCGGCGACGACTGGCGCACGGAGCACTTCCGCGCCGGCGCCCTCGACATGAACACGGCCGCCAACCTGCACCTGTGGGACGGTGCCTGGTACGCCCGCGGCATTACGGACGATGACGTGATCTTCGGCGTCAGCGGCGACAAGGAAGGCCGCATCTATTTGAATCCGCAGAGCTGGGCGTTCCTCAGCGGCGCGCCGGACGAGAAGCAGCGCGCCACGATGCTGGCCGAGATCGACGGTCAGCTCGACACCCCGTACGGCGTGCAGATGTTCGCGCCGCCCTATTCCGCGATGCGCGAGGACGTGGGCCGCGTCACGCAGAAGCACCCCGGGTCGGCGGAGAACGGCGCCGTGTACAACCACGCGTCCGTATTCTACATCTACAGCCTGTACACGATCGCGCAACCGGACCGCGCGTGGGACGCGCTGCGCAAGATGATCCCGGGTCCGGGCGAGGACGACTACCTGCGGCGCGGCCAGCTCCCCGTGTTCATCCCGAACTACTACCGCGGCGCGTGGAAGGAGTACCCGCGCACGGCCGGCCGTTCGAGCCAGCTGTTCAACACAGGCACCGTGTCGTGGGTCTACCGTTCCATCGTCGAGGGCTTGTGCGGTTTGAAGGGCGATGCGGCGGGCCTCGTCGTGAACCCGCAACTGCCGTCGCACTGGCCGTCCATGCGCGTGCGCCGCATGTTCCGCGGGGCCACGTTCGACGTCAGCGTGACGCGCGGCGCGGTCGGGCGGACGACGGTCGTATGTGACGGGAAGCAGCTGCCGGAAGCACGCATCGCAGGCATCGAAGCGGGCCGCACTTATCGCGTCGAGGTGACGGTGCCCTGATAATCCGGGTCAACTCGGTGATCAGCCCGGGCGCACGCCCGGGGCGCTGCGCGCGAACGGGAACGCCGGTTTGCGTAGCAGCGGATTGATGTCTTTCTTGAGGAAGCCGGCCGCCACCGGGTCGGCCTGGTAACGCAGCTTGTCGTAGAAGCCGCGCGAATCGTTCGTCGCCTGCAGGACGACGCGATCGATGCCGCGCGCGAGGCAGAACCGTTCGATCTGCTCCATGAACCACTCCCCCACGCCGCGGCCGCGGTACTCTCCCAGGATCACCAGCTCCGACAGGTAGCAGAACTGCGGCGGCGCCAGCTCCAGCCGCACGATGCCGATCGTCTTCTTGCCGGACTGTACGGCGGCCCACTGCACGTGGCTGCCCGGTGCGAACGCGCCGTTCAGGGCGGCGTCGCCCGTCTCGCTCCATCCGGCGTCCTTGCGGAAGGCTTTCAGCACTTTCGGCGTCGGGGCGGCGGGCATGGCGAGGAAAGACAGGTTTGGATGCATTTGTGGAAATCTTTTGAGCTGACTCAAGCAGATTAACCAGTGTATGCATGGGAGGCCAGAGCGGACGCGTAACGAAACACGTCTACATGTAACTATTTGTATCGAAGATGATTGAAATTGTCGCTATCCGGATCATGGCACGCGAACACAGCCGAAAAAATGGCTGTGTGCGCGCTAGTTATGCGAACTGAAACCCGTTGTAGAGGTCTCACGTATCGTCGAGTTAACTCATGAGGAGTGACGATGCGCAGCCTGACGTTCGACGAGTTGTTCGCCATGCTCTCGGCGGTCGCTTTGTCGGCAGGTGACCTGGCCCGGCTACGGGAATGGATCGCCAGCATCGCGCATCCGGCCGAGTGCATTGCCCTCATCGAGCAGGCGGCGGCAGGACGGCCGTGTCCGCACTGCGGATGCGCCCGCAAACACCGCTGCGGCCAGGCGAGCGGACTGCAGCGCTTCCGCTGCCTCCACTGCGGGCGCAGCCATAATGCATTGACGCGGACACCACTGGCAAGGTTGCGTAAGAAAGAGTGCTGGCTGCCCTATCTGCAATGCGTGCTCGAATCGCGCACGGTCCGCGATGCCGCCCAGGTCGTTCGCGTGCATCGCACCACCAGCTTCCGGTGGCGCCACCGGTTCGTGCCCGGCGCGATGCGCGACCGGCCAACGACGCTGTCGGCCATCGTCGAAGCAGACGAGACATATCGCCTGGAATCGCAGAAGGGTTCGCGCAGCCTGACGCGGCGGCCGAGGAAGCGCGGCGGTGTGGCGAAGCGGCGCGGCATCCATCGGGAGCACGACTGCCTGCTCGTCGCGCGGGACCGTAGTGGACAGACACTCGATTTCCATACGGGGCGGGGCCAGGTGACGGTGGAGCAATTACATCAATGCCTCAAGCCCGTGCTGCCCACCGATGTGTTGTTGATCAGTGACGGCGCCGTGTCGTATCGCCGCTTCGCCGCACAGGCAGGCATCACGCATGAGGCCGTCAACGTGCAGGCGGGAGAACGGGCCCGCGGCGCGATCCATATCCAGAACGTAAACAGCTGGCACAGCCGTTTCAAAAGCTGGCTGGTGCGGTTCCGCGGCGTCGCCAGCCGCTACCTGATCAATTATTCGGGATGGCAGCGGATACTCGATGCGCACCAGTTGACGACACCTGCCCAACTCCTGCGTGCGGCAGCCCAGCTCGGTTAGGATGGCCGATCACTGAATTAACGCGAACACAGCCAAAAAAATAGGACCGGAAGCGACAAGCAACCAGTCCTTAAGAGGAGATATTTGAAGAGTGCGCAGCCCCCGCGCACCCGCACCGCCTGTTCGCGCCGCCAGTCTGGTAGCGCTAACAAGCAATACCCACAGTGTAACGTTTCCACGAAAAATGTAAAGCTCAACCGGATGATTTTTTCGCGGCCGTTGGCCGAATCAGGTGCTTTCCCGCTCGCGCAAGGTGAAGCCCAGGTCGATCCGCCGCTCCCGCGGCTCCTTGCCCCGATGACGTCCAGCAACAGCGAAGCCGCCTCGTATCCGATACGGTAACGCGGCGTATCGATGGTCGTCAGCGACGGCACCATCCACGCGGACGCCGGCAGGTCGTTGAAGCCGGCAATGGCGACGTCCTGCGGCACCCGGATATCGTGGCGCTGGCAATAATAGATGGCGCCATGCGCGAGGTCGTCGTTGCAGAAGAATACGGCGTCGCAATCCGGCAGCGTGTCCAGCGCATGGCGCATCAGCTCGGCGCCGAGCGCGATCGTCGACGGGTCCGGCACCATGATCTCCAGCTTCGGATCGGCCAGGCCGGCCGCCTGCATCGCCTCCCGGTAGCCGTCCGCGCGGCGCAGGGTCCGCTCGTCGAGCTGCGCGCCCACGAAGGCGATGCGTTTGTAGCCGCGCTCGATCAGGTGGCGCGTGATGGCATTGCCGGCATCGTGCTGCGAAAAGCCGACCGACAGCTCGCCCGGGTCGTCGGCGAGGTCCATCATCGACACGACCGGCATGCGCGATGCTGCCAGCATGCGTTCCACCTGCGGGCTGTGCGTGAGGCCCGACAGCAGGATGCCGTCCGGATTCGACTGCAGATACGTGAGCAGCAGCTTTTCTTCCTCGGCGTCCGAATAGCGCGTGTTGCCGATGAGGAGCTGGTATTGCCCATGTTCGATCGCGTCGTGAATACCGTCTAGGACGGCCGTGAACACGACGTTCGACAGCGACGGCACGAGCGCCACGATCACGCGCGATTGCGCCGATGCGAGAGCCCGTGCGGCGCGGTTGGGCACATAGCCCAGTTCCACGACCGCCAGCTCCACCTTGGTCCGCGTCGCTTCCGACACCAGCTGGGGCTGGCTGAGGGCGCGCGATGCCGTCATCGTCGATACCCCCGCGTGCGCCGCCACCTCTTCCAGCGTCGTCCGCCCCGTTCCCCTTACTTTACCGCCACTGCTTCTGCTCATTGTTTTTTTCTTAAATGCTGGCCGCCACGCGGGCCGACCATGGATTGCGCCATGGATTGGACATTTTGTCAATGTTTGACATGCAATCGTTCCCAATCCGCGACGCATCGACCGTACTGTCGAGACCTGTCCGACTGGTCCTACAAGGGCCTGACGCCTGCTCCGATTGTCGGCCCCGACAGGGGGCCTACCATGGCATCTCACGTACCGATCAAGGAGACAATTATGCCGAGCAATCAGGAGTACAAAGGCAAGGGCATGAAAGGCAGTAACTACGACGAGCTGAGCGGTGTAGGCACGAGCAGTGCCGGCAAGACGGGCACGACGGGCAACCTGAACGACGGCGGCCGTGACGGCGGCGTCGGCACACCCGACCGGGGAGATGCGGGCAACCTGCAGTCAGCCGGCGGCCAGCCGGGCGGCACGCCCGCGCAGGGTCGGTCCCGCCGCAGCAGGAGCAGCCAGAGCAGCCAGGGCAACCAGCAGAACTCCGACCTGGCCAGCGGGCCGGGCGACAACGCCCAGCGGGGCGACTGGGGCAGCCAGCAGAGTGGCGACCTCAACCGGGGCAACCAGTCCCAGTCCGATCTCGGCAGCGGACCTGGTGACGACTCGTCGGGCGACGCTTCGTTGCAGGGCAGCCGCGGCGGGGGCAACATGCAGAGCGGCGGCCAGGGCAGCCGGTCCGGCCGGAACCGGCTGACGCCGGACGACCTCGATACCGACGAATCGCTATAACGCCATCACCGGCCCGTCCACGCGGCGGGCCATTCCCACTGTGTTGTGTTTACGCGTCACTCAAGGAAAAGGTTGCCGTATGGAATGATACAATCTTCCGGCCGCGCGCTCGCGCCGGCATCTTCCGCATCATCCCCGGTTTGACTGGAACCCATCATGAACGCGCCGGCCCTGCCCGCCTCCGCTGCCGACTACATCGCGCATATCGATCTCGCCTTCGAACTGATGGTCGTGCTCGACGCCGCCGGGCGGATCGTGCGCGCCAACGCGGCGGCCGGCGACATCCTCGGCTACGCGCCGGCCGAGCTGGCCGGACGTCCCGTACGCGACCTGCTGCACCCGGACGAGCGCGCGGCGCTGGACACGCTCACGGCCGACCTGCTGGCCGGGCGCCCATGCCATGAGCGCGAGCTGCGCTGGCGCCGCAAGAACGGCGCGACGATCTATCTGTCGTTGTCCGCGCGCTGGTCCGCGCGCGCCCGCCTCGTGTACGCGACCGCGCGCGACGTCACCACGCACCGGGCGGCGCGCGAAGAGCTGAAGCGTTCGCGCGAGCGCATGAATGCCATGCTGGAGAGTATCGGCGACGCCTTCTTCGCGATCGACCGCGACTGGCGCCTCATCTACGCCAACCGCAAGGCCGGCGCCTTCATCGGCGTGGACGTCGAACCCAACATCGGTCGGCATCTGCTCGACATCGCGCCCGCGCTCGAAGGCACGGAAAACCTCGACTACTACCGGCGCGCGATGTCCACCGGCGAACCGTGCTTCTATGAAGTGTACTGGGCGCCGTCCGCCGCCTGGCTCGAAGCGCGCGTCTACCCCACATCCGACGGCCTGTCCGTGTACTTCCATGACATCACGTCCAAGCGCCGCGCCGCGGACGCCGTGCGCAAGAGCGAGCAGCGCTTCCGCAACCTGTTCCAGCAGGCCGGCGACAGCATCGTGATCGCCGACGGCGATCTGCGCATCATCGCCGCCAACGGCCGCGCGTGCGCCCGCTTCGGCTACACGGAAGACGAATTCACGACGCTGTCCGTCAGCGACATCGACGGTCACCACGCGTACACGGCGGGCATGCTCGACAGCCTGCGCGCCGGCCATACCCACCTGCTGCGCATCGCCAAGCGGCGCAAGGACGGGACCCGCTTTCCGGCCGAGGTGCACATCTCGCGCTTCGAGGATGGCGGCCAGGAGTACTTCCAGGCCATCATCCGCGACCTGACCGAGCGCGAGGAAGCGGAGCGCCAGCTGCGCGCCAGCGAACAGCGCTTCCGCGAAGTCATCGAGATGACGCCGGCCGGCTACGTGCTCGCCAGTGCGGACGGCCGCGTCCTCGACGTCAACCCGGCCCTGTGCGCCCTGTCCGGCCACACGCGCGCCGCGCTGCTCGGGCGCACGCTCGACGACCTGTTCGTCGCATTCCCCTGGCACAGCCTCGCGACGCACGACGTCGAGGCGCCCGTGCAGGGCGTGGAGGCGGTGCTGCGCCACGCCCACGGCGGGTCGGTGCACGTGCTGTTCAACGGGAGTGCCCGTCGCGACCCGTGCGGCAACGTCGAATGCGTGACGGGCCTGATGAGCGACATCACGGGCCGCAAGCAGGCCGAAAGCCGCCTGCGCGAACTGGCCACGCACGACACGCTGACGGGCCTGCCCAACCGCGCCCTGCTGCAGGAACGCGTCCAGCGCATGCTCGACGCCTGCCCGCACGGGCGCAGCGTGGCCGTCATGTTCCTCGACCTCGACCGCTTCAAGGAAGTCAACGATTCGTTCGGCCACGAGCTGGGCGACGCGCTGCTGTGCGAAGTCGCGGCGCGGCTGCGCAAGGTGATGCGGCCGGGCGACGTGATCGCCCGCCTCGGCGGCGACGAATTCGTCGTGGCGGCCGAGTGCGCGGGCGGCGCGGATGCCGAAGTGATCGCGGCCAAGCTGCTGGACGCGCTGGCGGTGCCGGTGCGCGTGGGCGGCCAGGAAGTCACGGCCGGCGGGTCGATCGGCATCAGCATGTTCCCGCACGACGCCGGGACCCGCGAACTACTGTTCCAGACGGCCGACACGGCGATGTACGGCGCCAAGCGCGCGGGCCGCAACCGCTACCGGTTCTTCGAGCCCGGGATGACGCTCGCGGCCCAGGCCCGCATGGCGCTCGAGATGGCGTTGCGGCCCGCACTGGTGCGCGACGAGTTCGAGCTGCACTACCAGCCGCGCATCGACCTGCGCACGATGCACGTCGTCGGCATCGAGGCCCTGATCCGCTGGAACAGCGCCGACCTGGGACGCGTGTCGCCGGGCGAATTCATCGCCATCGCGGAAGAGACGGGCCTGATCCTCCCGATCGGCCGCTGGGTGCTGAACGAGGCATGCCGCCAGACGCGCCGCCTGATCGACCGCCACGGCCGCACCATCCGCGTGTCGGTGAACGTGTCCGCGCGCCAGCTCGCTCAGCCGGGCTTCGTCGACGACGTGCGCGCCGTGCTGGCCGACAGCGGCCTCCCTCCCGATTGTCTCGAAGTGGAATTGACGGAGAGCGCCCTGATCGAGGACATCCCGCGCACGGCGGCCATGCTGGACGAGCTGCGCGCGCTGGGCGTCAAGTTGGCCGTCGACGACTTCGGCACCGGCTATTCCGGCCTCGCCTACCTGCGCCGTTTCCACATCGACGTCCTCAAGCTGGACCGGTCGTTCGTGCTGCAGGAGGACGGCCGCATCAGCGCGTTCGACTTCGTCAAGGCGTTCGTCGACATGGCCCATGCGCTGAAACTGTCCGTCGTGGCGGAAGGCGTCGAAACGGCCGACGTGCTCGATTTCCTGCGCGCCGCCGACTGCGACGAGGTGCAGGGCTATCTGATGGCCCGGCCGATGCCGCTGGATGCGCTCGAAGGGTGGCTGGCCGCCGCCACCGAAAACTAACCGCTGGCGGCTGATCCGTCGCCCCGGCGAAGGCCGGGGTCCAATTTCAGCTGAGCCGCCGTGACGCTCGCAAAATTAGGTTCCCGCCTGCGCGGGAACGACGGGAAGTTTGCCGCGGGAGGCCTCCGCGGAAACTGCGTCCGGCACGAGCAGAAGCAACCTCCCCTCCAGCGCCTCGAACCGCAGCGGCAACGCCATCCTGCACACCTCGCCGTCCGTCGCCGTTTTCAGGCGACGCCGCGCCGACAGCAACGGCGCACGCACCGTCATGCGGCGGAATGCGAACGCGTCGACGTCTTCCGCCTCGCCCAGCCGCCCGAGCGCGCCGCGCACGAGCAGGCCCAGCATCCGCAGGCGCCCGACGGGGCGCGGCGCGATCGCCACCAGCCGGCCCTCGTCGAGCGCCTGGTCGAGCGCGTGCATGCCCACCTGTTCCATCTGCAGGCGGTTGTTGCCGACGAAGAGCGTGGGAGTTCTCAGGTGGCGCGTCTTGCCATCCAGTTCGAGCGTGATGCGCAGGCTGCGGTAGCCGCGCAGCGCCGTCTTGACAGCCGACAGCAGGGCCACGACGCGCGAGCGGCCGTACTGGCGCTTGTCGTGCTCGCGCTCTTCCAGCAAATGCGGATACATGCCGACGCTCGCGTTCACGAGGAAGATGCGGTCGTTCAGGAGGCCGATCTGCACGGGCCGCACACGCGCGTGGAGCAGCGCGCGCACGGCGTCGGCCAGGTCTTCCGGGATGCCGTGCGTGCGGCCGAAATAATTGAAGGTTCCCTGCGGGAGCACGCCGAACACGCAGCCATGGGCGACCGCCGCATGCGCGACCGTGTTGAGCGTGCCGTCGCCGCCGGCCGCGACGAGAATGGCGCCATCGCGCGCCGCCCGCCCGGCCATCACGCGGGCCGCGTCCTCCAGCTTCGCCGCATCGTGCACGACTTCCAGCTCACAGGTGCGCCCGGCCGCACCCAGCACGTGGCGGATGGTCGAACAGCGCAGGTCGGTCTCGGCCCGGCCGGAACCGGCGTTGAGTACGACATAGAACGGGGCATCGGGGCGAAGTTCGGCCGGCATCGCCAGGGATCTCCAGGGTCGGTGGTGGATCGGACAGCCGCAGGATAGCAGCATTCGCGCGACCGGCCCGCCCGGCTGAACGTGGCGAGCATAATGTAACATCGCGCCCCTTTTCACCAGGATGGTGCATCCTCCCTGGCCCGTGCCAATGTCAACAATTTCGCTACGCGCGCCCTACCCACGACGCGTTATACTCGCAGACACAATCATAATTTCATCATACGAAAATGCGCCACTCCGCCAAGCCGGCGCGCTTCAGGCTTTACACGCACAGCATGAGAATCAGCAAAGAAAAGGCCGCCGACAACCGCGCGGCATTGATCCGCGCGGCGAGCAAACTGTTCCGCGAACGCGGCATCGACGGCGTTGGCGTCGCCGAGATCAGCAAGGAAGCCGGCCTCACGCACGGCGCCCTGTATGCGCATTTCCGTTCGAAAGAAGAGTTGGCGCTGGAAGCCCTGTCGTATGGGCTCGACCAGGCCAATTCGCGCATGTATTCGAGCACGGTGGACGGCATGCCCGACCTCGCCCGTTTCCTCGACCGCTACCTGTCGCTGGAATCGCGCGACGATATCGGCAACCGCTGCGCGATGGCGGCGTCCGCCAGCGAGATCGGGCGCCAGGACAAGGCGATCAGCGCCCGCTTCGCCGAGGGCTATATGGTGATGGTGCGCGCGTTCGAGCGCCAGATCGCGCAGAACGAACCGGGCAGCGACGCCCTCGCCCGCGCGATGGTCGTCGTGTCCACGATGATCGGAAGCCTCGCCGTGGCGCGCGGCGCGGCGAAGGGTAATCCGGCCGTGTCGGAACAGGTGCTGCAGGCGACCCGCCACCTCGTGGACGAGCTGATGCGGGCGCCCGAGAAGGCAGACGTTACTTCGTGACCCCGATCGGCGTGCGGTGGCCGCCCTTGAAGGTGTACAGGGTCAGCACGCCGTCGCGGATGTCGCCGTGGGCGTCGAACGCGATGGTGCCGGTGACGCCGGGATAGCGGACCTTCGCCAGCTCAGGCAGGTATTTCGCCGGCGCGCTGGAGCCGGCCTTGTCCATTGCCGAGGCGATGGCCAGTACGGCGTCGTACGAATACGGCGCGATGATCTGCACGTCGATCCCGAAGCGTTTCTTGTAGTCGGCGCGGAACTTGTCCATGCCGGCCTTGCCCTTCTCTTCCACGCCGCCCGCTTCGGCGCACACGACCTGCCCATCCGTCATCGTATTGCCCGACAGCGGCTGCATGGCGTCCGAGCAGATGCCGTCGCCGCCCATCATCTTCGCGTTGATGCCCAGCTGCTTCATCTGGCGCAGCATCGGGCCCGCGACGGCGTTCATGCCGCCGAAGAACACGAGGTCCGGGTTGCTGGCGCGGATGCGCGTCAGGATGGCGGCGAAGTCCGTCGCCTTGTCGTTCGTGAATTCGCGCGCGACCGGGTTCACGCCCTGCTGGCGCAGGCTGTTCGCGAATTCCGTGACGAGACCCTGGCCGTAGGCCGTGCGGTCGTCGATGACGGCGATGCGCTTCGCGCCCATCGTCTTGACGGCATAGCGGCCCAGCGCGCGCCCCAGCTGGATGTCGTTCGCGACGACGCGGAACGCCGTGTTGTAGCCCAGCTGCGTGTACTTCGGATTCGTGGCCGACGGCGAAATCTGCGGGATGCCGGCGTCGTTGTAGATCTTCGCGGCAGGGATCGTCGTGCCCGACGTCTCGTGGCCGATCACGGCGTTCACTTTCGCATCCGCCAGCTTTTGCGCGGCGGTGGTCGCCGCCTTCGGATCGCCCGCATCGTCTTCCGGCACGAGCACCCATTTCACCTTCTTGCCGCCGATCGTGGCGCCGCGCGCGTTCAGCGCGTCGATCGCCATGCGCACGCCGTTTTCGCTGTCCTTGCCGAAATGGGCCACCGGTCCCGTCATCGAGGCCACGTGGCCGATCTTCACGGTCTCCTGGGCCGTCGCGAGACCCGCCGCGGACAGTGCCAACACCAACAACGCTTGCTTCTTCATTCCATCCTCATCTAAAACTGTGATTCTTTATACCAAATCGATAGGGTAACGCGGATGAGCGGATTTCACAAGTCTTGCAAGGGAAGCCGGAATTTCAGGCACAATGGGATTTTGGTTTTCCGAAGTTCACGATGACAGCCGACTCTCCGTCACCGCTCCCCTCATTGGGTGCCGCCACCCTGCTGCGCGCCCTTGTCAAACGCCCGCGCCGCCTGAACGGCGTCCGCACACCGCGCACTGCGTACGTGCTCGACAGCATCGACTCCAACCAGCTGCGGCGCTACCGCCAGGCGCTCGGCTTCCGCGACGAAGGCATTCCCGTTACCTATTACTACCTGCTGGCCCAGCGCGCCCACGTCGCGACGATGCTCGACGACGCCTTCCCGTTCCGGCTGCCCGGCACCGTGCACACGGAAAACGCACTGCGCGCGCTGGCCGAACCGCGCCGCGGCGTGCCGCTCGTGCTGTCGACCACCGTGAACATCCGGCCGCCGGCCGAGAACGGCGCCGTGTACGCGGAACTGGACACCGTCGCGCGCCAGCAGGGCACCGACATCTTCACCTGCCGCAGTACCTACCTCGTCGTGCGCGGCGAGTCCGGCAGGAAGCGCCGCCAGGACGCGCGCGACCTGCCCGTGCTCGCGGGCTGGCGCCTGCCGCGCAATACCGGGCGCGCCTACGCCCGGATCTCCGGCGACTGGAACCCGATCCACCTGTGGACGTGGAGCGCGCGCCTGATGGGCATGAAGCGGCCGATCGTCCACGGCATGCACACGCTGGCGCGCGCTTGCGCCGAACTGGAGCAAGCCTGCGGCCGGCGCATCCTCGCGCTGGAAGGCCGTTTCCGCGCGCCGGCCGCGCTCGGCAGCGAACTGGTGCTCGGTGCCGACCTCGCGGCCGGCAGCTTTGCCGTCGGTGGCGGCAGGCGCATTGTGGCCGAAGGCAGCTTCCGGACCATTTGATATATATCAAAGAAACTGCTTGATAGATTCGCCATCCTGAGACTGTCCCCACCGGACTCTCAGGAGGAATCATCATGTATGACCGTATCCTCGTCCCCACGGACGGTTCCGACGTCTCCGCCGCCGCCGAGCAGGCCGCCATTGCCTTCGCGCGCGCCCACGGCAGCGAAGTCGTCGTCCTCGCCGTCGGCCAGCCGCAACCGCCCATCGCCTCGGCGGAGGCCGCGATGGCAATCGATCCCGGCCTCGACGACGCCGTCCTGCTCTCCGCCGCCAAGGAACATGCGCGCAACGTGGCCAATGCCGCCGAGGCGGCCGGCGTGCGCTGCACCTCGCTGGCCGTGCTCGATTACTCGCCGGCCGACGCCATCCTCGCGACGGCCGACAGCCACGCCTGCGACCTGATCTTCATGGGCTCGCACGGCCGGCGCGGGCTGTCGCGGCTGCTGGCCGGCAGCGTCACGCAGAAAGTGCTGGCCGAAGCGCACGTGCCCGTGATGGTGATGCGCCCACGCGCCGCAGAGAGGAAGTGACCGTGTACAAGCGCATTCTCGTCCCTGTCGACGGCACCGAACGGGCCGCGGCCGCCCTCGGGTCCGCGCTGGGCCTGGCGAAACTGGGCGGCGGGACGATCGTCGGCGTGCACGTGGCCGGCGAATCGCCGCTGCTCGCCACGGGCGACATCGGCGGCCCGTTCTACGATGCCTGGCGCGGCGAGGCGGACCGCCTCGGCCGCGAGGCGCTCGATTACGTCGTGCGGCGCGCCACCGAGGCGGGTGTGCCGTGCGAGACAGTGCTGGCGCCGCCCGGTCCGCCGTGGGAAGGCATCGTCGCGGCGGCGCGCGCACATGGCTGCGACGTGATCGTGATGGCATCGCACGGTCGCCACGGGATGGCCGCGCGGCTGCTGGGCAGCGAGACGCAGCGGGTGCTGATCCACTGCGACATTCCCGTGCTGGTGGTCCGCTAGTCGGCGCCGAGCCAGCGCCGGTATGCCGCGTAGTGGTGGATGGCGAAGCCGCCGAAGCCCGGCAAACCGGCGACGGCGCGCGCCGTTTCCGCGAGTTCGCGTTCCATGTCCCCTTCGCGCAGGTGGTGGAACGACACCTTGCGGATGGCGTTGGGCATCGTCTCCACGCCGATGACGACGGGCTTGCCGATCCTGGCGGCGTAATCCAGTTCGTCGCGCGCATGGCTGACGATGCCGTCGCCGCCTTCGGCATGGTCGCGGTAATCCATCAGCGCCACGGTGTCGTACAGGTCCTGCACGTGCTCGTTCATCGGCCTGCGCCGGCCCTTCCACTCGACCTGGATGCCGTCGTACCAGAACGGGATCGCGGGCCCCATCGGCAAGCCCGGCGCCACCGCATTCTTCTGGCGCACCAGCGCGTCCGACATGTCGAGGAAATCGCCCAGCAATTCCATCTTGCTGGTCGCCCAGGCGTCGAGGATGTGCGGCTCGATGTCGAGGCTGATGCCGTCGAAGCGCTCGTCGGGCGCAGCGGCCGCGTTGTAGTCCAGTACCCGCTGCAGCATCGCCTGCGCGGCGCGACGGTGTTCCGGCAGCAGGTAGCGTTCCGTGTGCAGATAGCCGGAACCCAGCAGCGCCTGCACCTTCAGCCCCGCCGCGTGCATGCGCCGGACGAGCGTCCGGTAGCGCCCCGGCTGCGTCGCGATCAGGTTGCGGCCTTCGTACGCGTCGGCATACACGTAGGCAGTGCCGATCGCCTTGTCCTTCAGGAAGGCGATGGCGGTGCGCGCAGCCGCATCGTCTTCCAGCATGGCGTACGACTCGCCTTCCCAGATCCAGATCGCGCGCGGACCGGGCCGCGTATCACCCGCGTGCACGAGGGTCGACGCCGTCAGCAGCAGCGCGGCGAGCCAGCGGCGCGCCGTCACAGCGGCATCTCCACGTGGTACTGGCCGATGCCGATCGAGCGGCCTGTCTCCGGGTGCGACGGGATCATCGAGACGAAATACTTGCCGTGCGGGAGACGGCCCAGCTTCGCCTTCAAGGCCACCGTCACCGACGCGCCAGGGGCGAGGGTCTGGATCTCGCCGGCCGTTTCTCCGAGTTCCAGGCCGCCCGCGTCGCTGATGACGAGCAGCGGTACGAACGGGCTCGATGCCGTCGTGCCCTGGTTGACGATGGTCGCCTCGATGCTGCCGTCGGCGCCGCGGCGTACGTGATTCACGCTGACCTGGCCCGCTTCCGACGCGAGGTCCACACTGCGCAGCCTGCGGCCGTCGTCGTGCCAGTCCGCCAGCGCGGGTGTCCCGGGCACCAAGGCCGCGGCGGCGCCGACCTGGCGGTTCGCGTTCAGGAAGGCGTCGAACTGGGCGCGGGCCCGCGCGAGCGCGCCCTCGTCCGTCGCGCGGTCGAGGCGCATGCCGTCGGCCAGCGCGAACAGCCGGCCCTGCGCCAGGTATACGGCGCCGGACACGAAGTCGGACAGCTCCGTCTTCGTCTGCTTCAGCGGAATCGCGTGGAGGTTGCGGAACGTGGGTTCCGTGTCGAGGCCCGTGCCGAGCCACGTCACCTGGTCCGGCGTGCGCAGGCCGTAGCCGTGACCGAGGAACGCCAGCAGCGACGGCGCGATGTCGAATTGCGACGACACGGCCTTGATCGACCGCGGCGCCTTCAGCATGGGCGAAAACACGATCAGCGGCACGTGGTAGCGCTCGATGCGCGTGTCCATCGGCAGCTCGGGCAGGCGGTGGTCGCCCGTCACGACGAAGATCGTGTTGTCGTAGCCGGGCAGCCTGGCGGCCTGCTCGAAATAGAGGCGCAGCGCGTCGTCCGCGAACAGGATGCTGGCGAAGACCTCGCGCTGGGCCGTGTATGCCGGGTTCGCGTCTTCCGCGATCCCGAGCGCGGCCAGGCGTTCACCCACCTTCCGCAGGTAGGCCGGCTTGTCCGGGAACGTGAACGGATCGTGCGTGCTCGTCGTCTGGATGATGCGCACGGACGGTTGCTCCTCACCGTCGCGCTGGCGCGCGATCGTCGTCTCCATCAGCGCGCGGTCGTCGTAGCCCCAGTAATTGCTGCGCTGGTAAGGCGGCTTGTAGTCGGTCTCGCTGACGAAGTTGTCGACGCCTTCGCCGCGCAGGAACAGGCCCTGGTTGTCGAACTCGAGGTTCGAGCCGCTGTAGTAGGCCAGGCGGTAGCCCTGGCCTTTCAGGATAGACAGCAGCGACGCATGGCGCGGCATGCGCTCGCCCAGCGCGGACATGCCGTTGTCGCCAAATGGCAGCGAACCGAACACGGTCGGCAGCACGCCGAAGGTACGGCCCTGGCCCGCCAGGAAGTTTTCGAAATACAGGCTGCGGCCGGCCAGCTCGTCGAGGAATGGCGTAAAACTGCCGAAGCGGGCGCCCGGCCCGGAAAAGCTGCGTCCGAGGCCCTCGACGATGATGAAGACGATGTTCGGCGGCGTGCCCGGCTTCGTGTCGAACAGCGGGCCGAGCGTGTCCGGCGTGCGTTCGGCGTGGGCGAACGGATAGCGGGGATCCTTGCCGGTCCACGGCAGGCCTTTTGCCTGCTCGTGCGTACCGGTGCCGCGCTCGCCGGCCACGTGGGCGATGCTGCGGTCGGCGAAATACGCCATCTTGTTGCGCAGGTAGTCGACGCCCGCTTCCGTGTCGGCGCCCGGCGGCGCGAAGTGGTCGGGCAGCAGCGTGTACGCGACAAGGCTGAGCAGCGCCGCCACGAGTGCCGCACGCGCCCGCGCACGGGGCCACCATGGCCGAAAGCTCGCGACGAGAACCCCGGCCAGCGCCGCCAGCGCGAGCACGTATGCCAGCGCGAGGCCGCTACCGGGCTGCGCGCGGACGCCCACCGTCGTCGCGATCTCCGCGCGCGAATAGCCGAACAGGTCGGCACCGAGCGGCACGCCGGCCGTCCAGTGGTATTGCAGCAGACCGGCCTGCACGGCCAGCAGCACGCCCCACAGCACGCCGAGCGCGACCACGCGCCAGCGCCGGCGCGGCAGCAGCGCGAGCGGCACGGCGCCCAGCAGGAAGACAAACCCGTAGCGCGCGAGCGCCAGCAGATCGTTCGCCAGCGCGGGGCCGACCAGCACGGACACCTTGATGCCGCCGGCGCCGGCGTGAATGGTTTCCGCGATGCGCAGCACGAGCCACCCGGCCACCAGCGCGGGCAGGGTCTCGAACGCCGTCGCGAGTGCGCCCTTGACGCGGGCGAGCAGCTTGCCGGCGAAGCTGGGCGGCGGATCGTCGTGCCGGCGGGCGGGTTGCGTCGCGCTTACCATCGGCGGTACAGGGAGAATGTCAGGCCGCGCTGGTTGTCGGCACCGCTGGCGCGCGAAAAACTGGCGCCCACGCGGGTGCCCCAGTTCGGCGTCCAGTAGCGCACCCAGGTCGCGCTGCCGCCGCCGGAGCGGCCCTGGCCGCCGACGAGGCTCAGGGGATCGTCGCTGCGGCCGCTGTTGACGGTCACCTCGGCATAGGTATCGGCGTCGCCCGCGTAATACCAGCGTGCCAGCAGGCGTTCGCCGGTGCCGTGCGACCCGGCCGAGACGATGTTCTGGTGGCGCAGCTGGACGTACCAGTCGCCCGTGTACTTCGCGATGCCGACGCCGTAGATGTTCACGCGCGACGCGAAGCCGAGGACGTCGTCGCTGACCGACGCTTCCCAGCCGTTGCCGAGCGATTGATACAGCTCCGCGCGCCCCGAGTTGGCGGGGAACAGGCGGGCTGCCGCGCCGCGCTGGTAGCGCAGGTTGGCATACGCGCCGGACCACAGGTTCGCGTAGCCGTCCAGCGCCCACGCGTAGTCGTGCCGCCCGAAGCGGTGCGCGCGCAGCGTCTCGAACGCGAGCGAACCGCGCTTCGTGTAATGGCGGATGCTGGCGGTCTGGTCGTTCCAGCGCGGGCCGGCGCCGACGTCCGTCCAGCTCGACGACAGGCTCGCGGCCCACGTGTAGCCGGCCGCGATTGTCGCGTCCGGGTTGCCGGCGCGGGGCTGCAGGGCGGCAGCCAGCGCGTCGAACGCATCGCCGCTGGCGCCCAGCGCTGTCGCCTTGTCCAGGTCCGCCCGCGCCTCGGCATTCCGGCCCAGCGCACGCAGGGCGCGGCCGCGCGCCACGTACGAGGCGGCGTCATCCGGCTGCAGCGCGATAAGGCGCGTGTAGGCATCGACTGCCTGGTCGGGCTGGTCGCTCCAGGCGTAGGTGTTGCCGAGCGCGGACCACACGTCCGCATAGGTCGGCGAGGCTGCCGCCGCGGCGCGCAGGTCGCGCTCGGCCTCCTGCCACCGTCCCAGCCGCGCGTAGACAATGCCACGGCCGAGCAGCACGTCGACGTTGCCCGGCGAGCGGGCCAGCAGCGCGTCGTAGGCGGCCAGCGCCAGCTCGGGCTGGCCGTCGTTGGCGAGGGCGCGCGCCCGGGCGTAGGCGTCATCGAAGGAAGGCGTTGCGGCCGGCTGGGCCGGGGCGGAAACGGAGGGAGGCGATGGAGGTAGCTGGGCAGCGACAGGCATCTGAGCAGGAAAAAGTGGCAAAAGTGAGCAGCAATGTTAAATGCTGCCCCACCGCAACTTTGCCGCCTCCAGAGGAGAGCGTCAAGCGGAGCACGCCTGACGCATCCCGGATGTCGCACAAAACACGCAAATCGGTTGCTGCCCTCGTCAGGCCGCCGAGCCACCCAGCCGCCGCAGGTGATCGCGCCACGTGTCGATGCGCTCGGCCGACAGGGAATGCGCCCGCCCGATCAGCGTCGTGCGCACGGGCCGGATGCCGGCCCTGCCGAGGATCTGCCGCCGCATCATCTTGACGCCGTAGCCGCCGTAACCCCACCGGTAGAGGGCCGCCGGCATGCCCATGCTGACGACGAGCCGCGCGCTGCGGCCGCCCAGCAGGCCGGCGCCGAACGGCCGGCGCGGGTCGTCCATGAAGACGCCGGGCCGCGTGACGTGTTCCATGAAGCCGCGCATCAGCGCGGGCATGTCGCCCATCCACAGCGGGTACACGAAGACCAGGTGGTCCGCGTGCTGGATCGCCTCCTGCACGGCCGCGAGCTGCGGCGGCGCCGAGCCGTGCCACCATTCGGACGGGCTGGTCAGCAGCGGAAAGCTCAAACGGGCCGGTTCGACGACCTCGACGTCATGCCCCGCCGCGCTTGCGCCGTCCACGTACGCCTGGGCCAGCGCATGGCACAGGTGCGGGCGATGGCAGTCGGGATGACCCTGAATCAATAGTATGCGTGCCCCCATCAGCGACCGCCATGCTCTCGTTCGACTTGTACTCCGCTCATTTTCCGCCTTCGATATGTATTCCCTCAATCAGGCTAACCGAACACAACATTGCTACGTTGCGAGATATCAAACCACAGGGAATTTTTCGTGCTACTGGAAGTCTAAGAAAATTCCGACTTGAGGAGGCAACATGCCGGCGACCCGTGCCAGTCCCAGCCGTCCGCGCGCCATCTGCGCTGCGCTGCGGCATGGCCGCAAGATGCTGTGCCGGCGCATCGGGGAGATCGTGTCCGGCCCGGACGACATGGTCGGGCACGGCTTCGCGGCGCTCGTCGCGGCCGTCGAGGCGGCCTTCCGCCACGAAGAACTGATCATGGAAACGCTGGGCTATGCGCACCTGCACGAGCACCGCGAGGAAAACGCCGTCGTGCTGTCCGCCCTGCACCGCGTGCTGCCGGACGTCGAGCGGGGCGACCACATGCTCGGGCGCCAGGTGCTGTCCGCGCTGGTCGACGTGCTGGACCTGCACCGCCTCTCCGGCGAGCTCGCCCTCACCGTGGCGGCCCAGCCGGCCGAGGTGCGTGCCCGCGGACGCGCCGCGCGCGCCACGCTGCACGTGGCCGCGCGCCGCTCAGGCCTGCGCTGACAGGCGCTTCGTCATGTACAGCGCGCCGGCCGGATACGTGGCCAGTGCCGCCGCGTCCCCCGCCGCGGGCAGATAGCCCAGGCTTTCCCAGAAGCGGCGCGTATCCTGCACGGACACGAGCGCGGAGTGGCGCAAGCCGGCGGCCCGCGCCAGCATCGCGTCCACGAGGCGGCGCGCGACGCCCTGCCCGGCCACCCGCGGCGCCACGGCGACGTCGTGCAGGTACAGCGTGTCCGGACTCTCCGGCACCGAGAACGCGCCGCCGAGGGGCGTCACCTTGCCGAGCCGCGACGGGTACGCGAACAGGTAGGCGCAGACGCCGTCGGCGTCGCGCGCGACCAGCACCGTGTCCGGGCTCGCGCGCAGGCGCGCCCGCACGACGTCCGCGGCTTCCTGCATCGCGGGCGGATAGCACGCGGCCTGCACGGCCAGCACGGCGTCCAGGTCGGCCTCCGCCATGAGTCCCGGCTGCATCAGGCGGTCCCCAGCGCCCGCGCGACGATCGCCGCGGCGTCGGCGACGACCTTGCTGTCGCTCTTCGCGTCGGGCGAGGATCCCGTGTAGTAGATCGCCACGATCACGGGCTGGCCCTGCGGCGGGAACACGATGCCCACGTCGTTGGTCGTGCCCCAGGCGCCCGTCCCGGTCTTGTCGGCCACGCGCCAATCGGCCGGAAAGCCTGCCTGGATGCGCTCCTTCCCCGTCGTGTTCGCGAGCATCCAGTCGAGCAGGCCGCGCCGCGCCTCGGGTGCCAGCGCTTCCTCGAGCAGCAGCGCTTCCAGGCTGTTCGCCATCGCGCGCGGCGTCGTCGTGTCGCGCGGGTCGCCGGGCAGCGCCGAATTCAGTTCGGTCTCGCGGCGGTCGAGACGGAATGCCGTGTCGCCGATGCGGCGCGCGAACGCCGTGACGGCAGCCGGACCGCCGATCCGGTCGAGCAGCAGGTTGCACGCGCTGTTGTCGCTGACCTGCAGCGTGGCGGCGCACAGGTCCGCGATCGTCATGCCGCCGTCGACGTGTTGTTCCGTCACGGGGGACCACGACACCAGGTCCGCCTTCCTGTAGCGCACGCGCTCGTCGAGCAGGCCCGGCGTGCGCGACGCCTGCGTCAGCACGGTGCCGACGACCATCACCTTGGCCGTGCTGCAGAACGGGAAGCGCTCGTCGCCGCGCCATGCGAGCACCTGAGATCCGCCGCGGCGCCACGCGGCGACACCGAGGCGGCCGCCGGCGCGGCGTTCGAGGTCGGCGAAAGCCGGAGCGGCGGCGTGAGCGGTGCCGGTCAGGCCCAGCGCGGGCAAGGCCAGGGCGGCAAGCAGGACGGTGCGGCGGGACGGATCGATCATGCGGTCTCCTCGTGGTGAACGGCGGCGGACATTATGCCGCAACTGAACACAACCGTTACATTCTGCGTTATGTTGCAGGTTCGACAGCTCTGGAGATCCTATGCGCCGCGCCGCCCTTCACTTCGCCATCGCCCTCCTCTGCGCCGGCAGTAACAGCCACGCGGCCAACCGCACGGACAACGTCGACGTCTTCATCGGCACCGGCGGCGACGGCCACACCTTTCCCGGCGCGGCCAGGCCGTTCGGCATGGTGCAGCTCAGTCCCGACACGCAGGTGCGCCACTTCCGCCAGAGCTATCCGTGGGCGGCCGGCTACCGCTACGACGACGATTCCATCCTCGGCTTCTCGCACACGCATTTTTCCGGTGCGGGCCACTCGGACCTGGGCGACGTGCTGTTGATGCCGACTGCGGGCGAGGTGAAACTGGAACCCGGCTATCCCGAGCGCCCGTTCAGCGGCTACCGCTCGCGCTTTTCGCACAAGGACGAGCGCGCGGAGCCGGGCTATTACGCGGTAAAACTGCTGGACAACGACGTCGACGTGGAGCTGACCGCGAGCGCGCGCGTGGGCCTGCACCGCTACCGCTTCAAGCCCGGCGCGGAGGCCAATGTGATCCTCGATCTGCGCGCCAGCATCTACGACTGGTCCGGCAAGAACCTGTGGTCGCGCCTGCGGCTGCGCGGCACCGACACGGTGACGGGCATGCGCGAAACGCGCGGCTGGGCGCCCGGCCGCCAGCTGTATTTCGCGATCCGCTTCTCGCGCCCGATCGTCGCGCACCAGCTGCTGAACCGCGAGGAAGGCGTCGAATACAAGGGCTTCGCGGCGCCCGGCAAGACGCCTGCCGACAAGGTCCTCGTCGAAGGCAAGGCATTGGAAGGCACGTTCGGCTTCGGCACGCCCGCCGACGGCACGGTGCTCGTGAAGGTGGCCGTGTCCGGCGTCAGCGAGGACGGCGCGCTCGCCAACCTCGACGAGATGCCCGGCTGGGACTTCGATGCCGAGCGCCGGCGCGCGCACGACGCGTGGGAAGAGGCGCTTGCGGCCGTCGACATCGACGCTCCGCCGCCGATGAAGCGCATGGCCTATACGAGCCTGTACCACGCGCTGCTGGCCCCCAGCCTGTTCATGGACGCGGACGGCAAATACCGCGGCCCGGACAACCAGGTGCACCAGGCGCAAGGCTTCCGCTTCCACTCCACGTTCTCGCTGTGGGACACGCACCGCGCCCTGCACCCGCTGCTGACGCTGATCCAGCCGGAGAAGCGCAACGTCGACTTCGTCCGCTCGCTGATCGAATCGCAGAAGGCCAGCCCGTACGGCATCCTGCCCGTCTGGCAGTTCGCCGGCCTGGAGACGTGGTGCATGATCGGCTACCACGCCGTGCCCGTCATCGCCGACGCGTACATGAAAGGCCTGAAGGGTTTCGACGCCGACGAGGCGCTGCGCGCGATGACGGCCAGCGCGGAGTACGGTCCGTACGGCGGCCTGCAACACTACATGAAGCTGGGCTACGTACCGATCGACCTGGAACCTGAAGCGGCATCGAAGACGGTGGAATATGCGTTCGACGACTGGACCATCGCGCGCATGGCCGACAAGATGGGCCGGCGCGACGTGGCCGACCGTTATTACAAGCGCGCACAGAACTGGCGCAACGTGTTCGACCCGGAGACGGGCTTCGTGCGGGCGAAGAAGTCGGATGGCCAGTTCCGCACGCCGTTCGATCCCGTGCGTTCGAACTTCGGCAGCGATTACACGGAAGGCAGCGCGTGGCAGTATTCCTGGTATATGCCGCACGATAACGCGGGCCTTGTGAAGATGCTGGGTGGCGACGCGGGGCTGATCAACAAGATCGACCAGGTGTTCGACGCGAAGATCGATCCGGCGGTCTATGCGCACATGGAAGACATCTCGGGCCTGATCGGGCACTACGCCCACGGCAACGAACCCTCGCACCACGTCGCCTACCTGTACAACTACGCCGGCGCGCCGTGGAAGACGCAGGCGCGCCTGGCGCACATCGTGAAGAGCCAGTACAACGACACGCCGGACGGCCTCGCGGGCAACGACGACCTGGGCCAGATGTCGGCCTGGCTCGCGTTCACGGCGCTGGGCTTTTATCCCGTCGCCCCTGGCAGCAACGAGTACGCGATCGGGCGGCCGTTCGTTGGGCGCGCGACGTTGAACCTGCCGAACGGGAAGCGTTTCACGATCCGCACCGAAGGCCTGTCGGATGCGCACCCGTACGTGGGCAGCGTGACGTTGAACGGCAAGCCGCTGGCGCGCAGCGTGCTGCGGCACGAAGAGATCGTGGCGGGCGGGGAGCTCGTGTTCCGGATGCAGGCGGCACCCGACAAGGACTGGGGCAAGGCGCCGGCGAACCGGCCCTACACCCAGACGGCGTATTAACGAGGGCTTTGAACCGGGCGGCGCATGCTGGCGACGGCGACGCCGGCCAGGATGACGGCGAAACCGGCCGCATGATACAGGTGCGGCGGCTCCTTCAGCATGGGCCACGCCGCCAGGGTCGCGAACAGCGGGATCAGGTACACGGTCAGGCTCGCGCGTGCCGGGCCGGCGGCCACCACGAGGCGGTCGAAGAAGAAGTACGCGCCGAGGCTCGGCACGACGGCAAGGAACGCGAGCGCCGCGTACAGGCGGCCGTCGGCGAAGTCGGCGACGGTGCCGCTGGCCGCTTCGAACGCGGCGAACGGTGCCAGCACGAGCGCGCCGCCACCGATCAGCGCCGCCAGCTTCACCGTGGACGGCAGCGGCGGCAGCGGCAGGCGCTTGTTGAAGACGGTATACAACGACCAGCCGCATGCGGCCAGTACGACCCACAGGTCGCCGCCGCCGAATTCCAGCTGGCCGAGCGCGGTCACGTCGCCCTTCGACAGCACGACGAGCACGCCGAAAATCGCCAGGAACATGCCGCCCGCCTGGCGGCGCGACAGCGGCGCCTTCCACACGAGCGTTTCGATCAGGGACACGAGTGCCGGGCAGGCGGCGAAGATGATGCCCACGTTGGCCGCGCTCGTGTGGCGCGCGCCCACGTATTGCGGGGCGACGGACAGGCCCATGCCGAGGCCGGCCAGCAGCAGGATGCGCTGCCAGTTGGCGCGCAGCGTCCCGCGCAGCGCCCACAGGCGCGGTCCGCACGACGGCAGCAGGATCAGGAACGCCAGCATCCAGCGCCCGAAGGCGAGGAAGACGGGCGGAATCCCCGCGCCCTGCGCCCAGCGGGCGACGACGAGGTTCGCTGCGAACAGCGCGGGGGTGATCAGCATGAGCGGCAGTTCGGCTGCGAAGGGATCACTCCGGTAACCGGCGCCCGCCCGTGACACTGCATTCGACACGAGGGCTCCTGAACGAAAAGCGGCGACGCGGACATTCCCGGGTAAGGCATGCTGCGCCGCAATAAATGGATAGGCGCCATGGTAAGGGAGCACGCGCAGAATGTGCTTCTATTCGATAGCGATAACACAGCCATTTCCGCAAGGCTCTTCTGCAGAAATGCGAAATAGAAGATAAAATCTCCGCCCTTATCTAGAAACTACGAAGGAAGCACTGCGATGAAAGACGGCCAGCTGGACGAGACCGACCGCCAGATCCTGCGCACGCTCAGCCGCGACGGGCGCATCAGCAACCAGAAACTGGCCGAAACGGTGCACCTGTCGCCGACGCCTTGCTGGCACCGCGTCAAATCGCTGGAGGAAGCAGGTTTCATCACGGGCTACGTCGCAATGCTGGACCAGCGGGCCCTGGGCATGCCGGACACGGTGATCATCGAAGTGACGGTGGACCGCCATGACGACGAGATCTTCAAGGCGTTCCAGGACGCCCTGGCCGACCTGCCGGAGGTGATGGAGGCGTATCTGCTGTCGGGGGAGTACGACTACCTGATCAAGGTTGCCGTGGCGGGGACGGAGGGCTACGAGAAATTCCTGCGGCAGAAGCTGTACAAGCTGCCGGGGGTAACGCGGACGCGGTCGACGTTTACGTTACGGTGCCTGAAACGCACCCCGTCCGTGTCACCATAACGTTACTTCTTTTTGAGCTCGGTGAGCTCGGCCCGCAGCTTGCTGCGCTCCGTCGTCGACTTGTCGAGCTTCGCACGCAGGTCGTCCAGCTCGGACGCCAGGCTGTCGCGGGCGGTGGTCGCGCCCACGAGTTCCATCTCGGCGCGCAGGCGTGCATCGGATTCGGCGGCCATGTCGGCCACCTTGCGTTCCAGTTCCTGGCGCAGCTGCGCCAGCTGCTGTTCCTTGCCGTCGATCGCGAGCTGGTCCTTCGCCTTGCTGACGAGGGCATCCATCGCGACCTGGCGCGCATTCTTGAGTTCCGCGTTCAGGCGTTCGATGGTTTCGTCGCGCTCGGCGATCGCTTCCTCCGCCGCCGCCGCCGCGTTCGCCATTTCGTCACGCAGCGCATCGCGTTCGCCTTCGAGTGCTTCGCCGGCTGAACGCAGGGCTTCGATATCCGCCTCGTTGCGCGCCAGCGCCTCGCGGTCGCCGGCGCCGGACTCTTCCGCGAACTTCAGGGCCCAGTCTGCCAGCCCCGCCAGCAATTCCTTCGGCAGCTCGGCCTTGGGAGGCTTCACCGGCTTGACGTTTGCCGCACGCCACGCGGCCAGATGCTTGAAGATCGCGTTCGGCGAACCCTCGGCGAGGAAGTCCTGCACCGCTTCGATGGTGACCGCTTCGCCATCCTTCTGCAAACTCTCGGCTGCGCGCGCAACGTCGTCGAATGTGACTTCTTGGCCTGCCATAAGGTCTTGACTCCTGCTTCGTTGGATTTCGGGAGTGCGTATGATACTTCCCGTAGAGAAATTCGGCAGCAATCAGCGCAAGAGTGTTGCGTGCCGGACGCGTAGCCCGGCAAATCATTTCACATTTGGTAAGGATTCAGCCCGTTTGCGCGACGGGCGCCGCCAGCGGCCGGATCTGGTTCCGCCCGCCCTGCTTCGCTTCGTACAGCATCGCATCGGCGCGCAGGAACAATTCGTTCTCGCTGCGGCCTTCCGGGTACGCCGCCAGGCCGCCGCTGAACGAGAAGTGGCGCACGTCGCCCGGCTTGACCTCGAACGCGATCGCGCCGAACGCCTGGCGCAGTGCGTCGAGCCGGCGCCAGCCCTGCTCCAGGTTGCAATCCCAGAAGACGACGACGAATTCCTCGCCGCCGAAGCGGCTCAGCAGATCGCCCTCTTCCATGCGCGCCGCCAAGGTCAGCGACAGGCGCTTGATGACGATGTCGCCAAAGTAATGGCCCCAGGTATCGTTGATGGTCTTGAACTTGTCGATGTCGATGATGCCGAAGCACAGCGGCCTGTTCTCCAGCGCCGCGCGGCAGATCAGCGACTGCGCCTTTTGCTGCAGGCCGATCTTGTTCAACAGGCCAGTCGCGCGGTCCTTGCCGATGAGGTCGCGGCTGATGCGGATCTTGGCGGCCCGGTTGAGCAGCTGGCGCGCGAGCAGGTCCGGGTCGTCCATCGCGAGCAGCGCATCGAAACCGCTGTCCAGCGCGCGCCGGGCCTGGGCCGGGTCGGCACGGCGCTGCAGCAACGTGATCTCGCGCACGGGGTCCGCTTCGATATTGCGCTTGAGGACGCGCACGACGGCTTCCGTGCGTTCGTATTCCACGTCCGTGATCAGGACCATGTCGGGCTGCAGGTCTTTCACGCGCAGATGCAGCGTCTGCGGGTCGGTGTGATAGGTGATGTCCAGGCGCTGTTCGCGCAGCGCGGCCTCGTCCCAGCCCGGCGGCGCGCCCAGCATGGCCACGCGTACGAGGTCGCCGCGTTTCTGCTGCACGAACAGGTTGAACAGCTTGTCGACGAGGACGTCGTTGGCGATGGGTTTTTCGGCATAGGCCAGGCACTTGCTGTCGACGAGGCGTTGCTGCAGCAGGAACCGGCTGCCCTGGCGCACGCTCTGCAGGTAGACGTAGCGGTGATCGTCCGGCAGCCGTTCCAGCAACTCGCCCAGCAGCAGGGTCTTGCGCTTGTCATGCAGGTCGGACTGCATGTTGTACAGCGCGTCCAGATCGATCAGGTACAGGCCGTCGCCCGCGTCGCGCTCGACGGCAGTCACGAATTCGCTGAGCTCATGGAAGAAGCGGATGTCGAAATCGTACTTATGCGCGTGCAACTGCAACTCGGCCTGGTTGTCCTTGATGAAGAAGCTGTGCGACAAGAACAACACATGATTCTTGTACAACGAGGTATGCCCTGCCATCTGTTACGCACCTTCGAAGAGTTGACCATGGTAGCGTTGCGCCGCCCTCAGCATACCTCCGTTTGCGCCATGCATAAGCAACACGCCCGGTTTTTTTTGACTATCTGCTCTTCCTCTGAGTGTTATCAGGAAAATATGTTGCGCGGTGACAAAAGATACCGATCAGGCACGCATGCCGGCCAGTCCGCTTAGCTTGTCCGGATTGCGCACCACGTAGATGGCGGCGATGCGGCCGTCCTCGACGTGGATCGACGTGATCGCATCCGGCATGCCATCGCGCCAGGTCAGCAGGCCCGGCATGCCGTTGACCGTGATGATATCGTGGCGCGTCGCGGCGTTGGACCACTTGCGTTCGATGCCCGCGACAAGGCGGCCCACGCGGTCGGCGCCGAACACCTGTTTCACGGTCGTCTTGACCTTGCCGCCGCCATCGCCCGTGAACGTGGCATCCGCCGTCAGCAGGGCCTGTACCTGCGCCGGATCGGCCGAGCGGGTCGCCTGCACGAAGCGCCCCAGCAATTCCAGGTGCAATTCGCGGTTGACGGCGAACCGGGGCCGTTCCGCGCGCACCCGCTCGCGCGCCCGCTGCAGTACCTTGCGGCAGGCGGCTTCCGTCTTGCCGACCATCGCCGCGACTTCGGCGTAATCGAAATCGAATACCTGGTGCAGCAGGAACACGGCGCGCTCCTCCGGTGCCAGCCGTTCGAGCATCAGCAGGAACGCGGTCGAGAGGTCGCCCGCCGCTTCAAGCGCGCTTTCCGGCGAGTCCGCCGTGTCTTCCACGAGCGGTTCCGGCAGCCATGGGCCGACGTAGTGCTCGCGCTCCGTCATCGCCCCGCGCAGGCGGTCGATGGAGAGCCGCGTGACGACGGTGACGAGCCACGCTTCCGGCGTGCGCGCCTCGATGCTGCCGCCGTTCTGCCAGCGCAGCCAGGCTTCCTGGACGATGTCTTCGGCGTCGGCGCGCACCCCGAGCATGCGATAGGCAATCCCGAACAGGCGGGGGCGCAGGCGGACGAATTCGTCCAGCGGTGTGGCGGTCTGGGTATCCATATCCATTAGACGGATGAGGCTTACGTTTTGTGACCGCCGATTGTAAGCGCCATCAGCGCTGCGGAAAAACTCCCCGGACTGTCAGGTTGTCGTCCCGCACTCGGCATCCGACCGCGTGCGGGCGTGCGACTTTCCCGGCCGCACCCGCATCGGTGCGCGCGGCGCGTCCAGCCGCACCGGGGTGAGTTTGCCGGCATACGGCGGCATGTCGGGATCGATCTCGATCGTGCTGCCGTCCGGCGGCGCGCCTGCGAGGAACGCGCCGATGGCGATCCGCACGATCATCCGGTTGCCCGGTTCCGGCTTCATGCTCAGCTTCTTGTTTATGTAGAGGAACGTACACGACACCCCGCCGGGCGTGGTGATGTCGACTTTCTTCGGCAGGGAAAACCCGTAACGGCCCGTCGCCCAAAGCTTGACGACACAGGTTCCGTGCTCCAATGACGAAAAAGTAAAGTTCATGCGGCAATCCTAACCGCCGTAACTCATCTGTACGTTTGGAATTTGTACCAAACCGTAACGGATGGAACATTCGTTTCTTCGTCACATCTTCAGCTCGAGATTCACCCCGACCCGCGTGGCGCCCTGCTGCCAGCTGGCCTGGCGCGACAGCCCGCCGGCGTCCTCGTACATGCTCTCCGACGCGTTGTCCATGCCCAGGATATTGTTGAGCGTGACGCGCAGTTGCAGCATCGGGTCGAGCCTCCACGCGGCGTACGCGTCGACGTCGCGCCGCGTGTGCGCGTGGCGGGTTTGCGCATCGGAGACCCGCACCCAGCCGCCCTGCTGGTACGCCATGCTGGCGCCGAAGCTGAGGCGATCGCGGCGGTAATCGAGGCCAAGATTGGCCGACATCGGCGTCTGCCCGTCGAGACGGTTGTCGGGACCGGGCACGGTCGACACGTCCGACCAGTTGCGCGTGACGCTCGCGCGCATGTCGAAGCCCGCCGCGGCCGGGTTCAGCATGCGCAGCGGCAGCTTCACTTCGGCCTCGAGGGAATGCACGCGCGCATCGCCGTCGTTCAGCGGGCGATAGATCCAGCGGCCGTCCGGATCGAGGTCCAGCCGGGTGCGGATGTAGTCGCTGATGAGGCGCTGCGTGCCGCTCACGGAGACCATTGCCCCTTCGGCCCAGTACTGCTCGAACGCGATGTCGATACCGTTCGCCAGCTCCGGCTTCAGGGCGGGGTTGCCGCTGGAATCCGCCGCGAAGCGGGTGTTCAGCGCGGACAGGTAGCGCCGCGCCGTCAGCTGGTCGACGGTCGGCGCCTTGTACGTGCGCGTGAGCGCGAGCCGCACCTGGCGGCCGCTCTTGTCCGGGAATTTGTACAGGGTCTGCGCGACGGGGCTCAGCACGTGGCTGCGCGACGTCGTCCCGGGCACGTTCGTCCCCGCACTCTCCGTCTCCACGCCTTCCCAGCGCCCGCCCAGGTACATCGACCACTGCTTCGTGATGCTCCACTCGTCCTGTACGTAGCCGGCGAGGCGCGTCACCTGCGGCGCGTACGCCTCCACGACGTGCGTGGCGGGCGCGCCGTCCTGCTGGTCGATGCGGTCGCGCGAGTCCTCGTTGCGCTGGCGGCTCGCATCGATGCCCGTGACAAGCGCATGGCCATCGAACAGCGAGCGCGCGAACTTGCCGCGGAATGCCATGCGGCGGGGGCGATACACGGTGTCCCAGTCGCGCAGCAGGTGGTGCGCGCGGCCGACAGAGTAATAATCCGTGGCGTTGTCGTTCTCGTCTCGGCTGCGCTCGCCCGACAGGCTCACGTCCAGCTTGCCGCCGGCCACCTTCGCGACCCAGCCGATCTCGCCGCGCATCATCCACTGGTCGCCGGACGTGCGGCCCGGCATGTCGACCCAGTCCGGATTGCCGAACGATCCGACCAGGTTGTCGTTGTGCGAGGCACCCGACCACGCATGGCTGCTGGCCTGCAGGCCGGCCGACAGATTCAGCTCGTTGTCCTCATCGATCTTCCAGTTCAGGCGCGGGAACAGGACGCCGCCGCGGTACGCGCCGCCGCCGTCGTAGCGGGTCAGGCGCGACTGCGCAAGCGTACCGTCCGGCAGCGACAACTGGTCCGCACCGCGCGAATGGAATTCGTTGTGACCGCCGAACAGCGAGCCGTTCACGAAATACGACAGGGTGCCCACTTTCTCGCCCCACGTGCCGCCCATCGTGCCGCTTCTTTGCAGCGTCGATCGCGTCGCGTTCAGGCGCAGGTCGCGCTGCGGCTTGCTCACGACCTTGCGCAGCACGATGTTGATGGTGCCCGCCATGGCCTGCATCGAGTACTCGGCGCTGGCGGCGCGGATCACTTCGATGCGCTCGATCTGGTCCGGCGTCAGCGCGTCCAGCGAAAAGCCCGGCGGCGGGCGGTCGCCGTTGACGAGGATCTGCGTGTAGCCGGCGCCGAGGCCGCGCATCTTGATCGATTTATCCGTCACGGTAACGCCCGGCGCGCGCTTCAGCACGTCGAAGATGTTGTCGTCGCCGTACTTGCGGATCTCGTCGGCCGACAGGACGGTCTTGCTGGCCGTGTCGTCACGGCGCGGGTCGTAGGTGCTGGCAGCCCCTTTCACTTCCACCTTCTGGATCGGCTTGTCCTCGGCCTTGTTTTTAATGGCCGGGGGCGTGGATTGTGCGAACACGGCACCGGGGCAAGACAGCGCGGCGGCAGTGGCGAGGCAAAGAGGTGTGGGAGACATCGTCGGTGGGCAGAGGATTGCGTCAATACGCTTGCGGGCGGCAGCGTCCGGGCTAAATTGTTCGAGAGACTAACAAATTATGCTAACCGGAATGGCGGCGTTTGTCACTTCTGCGACGCCACATCAAGTCCCGCGAGAATGACCTGCACGCCCTTCTCCAGGAACGCTTCCGGCGCGCCGATCTCGCGTTCGGTCAGCACGCGGTTGGCGGCCAGCAGGGTGAAGCCATGAACGTGGGCCCATAACAGGCCCAGGACCTCCTTTTCGTCGAGCCCTCCCGGCAAGTCGCCCGACAACCGGCAGTTGTGGATGATGCGCTGCAGGATGGCGCGCGTGCGCTCGAGCGCGGGCGGCGGTGCGGCCTTGTCCCACAGCTCGCGGTCGGTGCCGAACATCACCTGGGCATACGACGGGTTGTCGACGGCGAAACGGTAATAGCAGGCGCATGCCGCCAGGATCTGGCGGCGCGGCGCGCGTACGTGCTGTGCCGCCGCATCTTCCAGCGCCTGCGCCAGCATGCCGAAACCGATGTCGCCGATGCGGTTCAGCAATTCCTGCTTCGACCGGAAATGGCGGTAGGGCGCCATGTGCGAGATGCCGGCCGCGGCCGCGATGTCGCGGAACGTGATGCTGTTCGGGTTGCGGGTGCGCATCAGCTCGAGGAAGGTCGCGATGATCACTTGAGGCATGCCGCGGCCGCGCCCCTCGCGCTCCCCCACGATTGTCGTCGCATCCGGCTCCTTCATCGTGACCTCGCCATCCATTGACCCTATTCTACGCGCACGGCGCGACAATGGCTCCAACGTATGCATCACACGAATCCGGCCACGGCGCCGTCGCGATGCCGGTGTGGCTGGCAGCCCTCATGCACTATTGATTTGACGAAATACGTGTTCCGTCAAGATATAATCGCCCAGCCATGTTCCTGCGCCGCTTTCATCTGTTCGTGCTTGCCCTGATGCTGTCCGCGGCAGGCGGCCCCGCGTCCGCCGGCGCCGTGTACACGTTCGGCGGCATCGCCACCGTCGGCAACTGCACCCTGTCCGGCGCCGTCTACACCTGCCCCAGCCTCCCGCTCACGGGCTGGGACGACAGCATGGTCATCGCCAGCGGGTATACGGTGAACGTTACGTCGGACGTCTCGTTCGGCTACAACCACAGCCTCACGATGAGCGGCAGCGCCGTCCTGTCAAGCACGGGGAACCTCGACATCGGCGGCATCAAGGGGGACAACCTCAACGTCGACGGCGGAACGTTCGTGGCCGCAAACACCTTCCGCATCGGCAGCCAGGTGCAGACAGTGAGAGCGAACATCAAGGCCGCCGACGCCGACCTGGGGACCGGATCCGGCCTGACGATCAACGGCAGCGTCACGGCAACGGGCAGCGTCGACATCGCGACGCACGCCGTCATCAACGGCAACGTGACCGGCGCGACGATCACCGCGCGGCCGGGCTCGGAAATCTACGGCAACATCGTCGCCAAGACCTCGTTCGAACTGGGTTCGCAAGGTACGGTAAAGGGCGATATCACGGCCCCCGTCGTCAACCTGCTGCCCGCACAGTCGAACGTGACGGGCAAGATCACGGCCAAGACCTCCCTCGAGATCGGTTCGCAAGTGAACGTCTACGGCGACGTGGTGACCGGCACGCTCACGATGAACCCGGCCAAGGCCATCATCGACGGCAACGCCACCGTCGACAGTGCCGTGCTCGGGTCGCAGGACCGCGTCACGCAGGTCATCTACTGCACGGGCGGCACCCGGTCCGGCCAGTGCGACTGCGTGACCAACAACAGCGGGTACGAAGTGAACACCGAAGAGGGCCCGCACTGCCAGGGGAATGTAGTACCGCTGGACCACTTCCTGATCGCGTACGATCCCGCAGGCAGCGTGTGCGCGCCGTCGACGGTGACGATCACCGCCTGCGCCAACCAGGCCTGCACGGCCACGTACGGCGGCGGCGGCACCGTGACGCTCGCTCCGACGGGCCAGTCGGTGCCGATTCCCACGTCCGGCATCGCGCAGGCGACCGTTGCATGGACGCAGCCTGGCACCTTCACCCTCGGCGCGTCTGGCGCCACGACGGCCAATGCCACGACGTGCATCCGCAACGGCGATACCGGGCCGGGCGCCGACTGCAAGGTCGCCGTGGCCAGTTCCGCCTACACGATGACGTTGCCCGGCCAGGCCTTCTACGCCGAAGCGCCAACGGCACCGCAGCTGACCATCGCGGCCGTGCGCTTCGACGCGAAATCGAACTCGTGCGTGCCGCTGTTCAACAATGTGGAGCGCAACATCAACTTCACCTGCGCCTACGGCAATCCGACGAGTGGCACGCTACCCGTCCGGCTGAACGGCACGCCTTTGAACGGCGGCCAGAACGCAGCGGCCGCCTGTGACAGCACCGGTACGACGCTGAAGCTCACCTTCAATGCGGACGGCAAGGTGGCCGTGCCGCTGCAGTACGCGGACGCCGGCGCGGTGACCGTGAAAGCAGCCGACAGCGGTGCCGGCAGCCCGCCATCGGCCAGCGTCACGACCGTATTCGCGCCCGCGAAATTCGCGATCACGCTGGCCGGCGCCAATGCCCCCTACGTCGCGGGCAAGGAATTCACAGCGACGGTCACGGCGCTGAACGGCGCTTCCACACCGGCCGCGACCCCGAACTTCGGCCGCGAGTCGGTATCGGAAAGCGCGAAACTGGCGCCGGTGGCCTGCCAGCCGATCAACAACAACGGCCTGCTCGCGCAAACGACGGCGTCTACCGTCGCCGGGGTCCAGACGCTCAAGGCGAGATGGAGCGAGACGGGCCGCATCGACCTCCTCGCCTCGCTCACCAATAGCAACGGTTATCTGGGCACGAACCTGCAGCCGGCCACCGCGACGACCAACATCGCGACCACCGGCTGCACGGGCGCCGCCGGCACGTTCAGCCCGGCCTACTTCACGTTCGACACGGACACCGGCTGGAAACGCACGTCCAGCGCCTTCGGCGGCGCCCTGCCGCAATACTATTCGGGCGAACCGGCGATCAAGTTGACGGTCACGGCGCGCAACCTGCAGAACGGCATCACGCAGAACTACGCCGGGACCGATGCGCGCGACGTGCTGTTCACCGCGCTCAACCCGGACGGCACGGCGCTGGCCATCGGTGCCTTCAGCCGCTCGGCGACGTATCCGGCCACCGACCTGACGGGCAAGGCACAACTGAGGGGCACGGACTTCACGGCCGGCATCGCCACGTGGACCGGCAGCCATACGTTCACGACGTCCCCCACCGGGCAGACGCGCCTGCGCGTGCGCGCCACCGAGGATTTGCCCGCCGCGCAATCTCCGGCCAGCTCGTCGGCGATCCCCTCCGGCGTCACGACCGGCACCGAACCGACGCTGCTGATCCGTAGCGGCCGCATCCGCATGCCCAGCCGGTTCGGCCCCGCGGGCGCCACGCTCAAGATTCCCGTGTCGATCGAGTACTACACGGGACAAACGTGGATCCTGAACAACGAGGACTCCACCACCGCCCTGCCCGCCGGCATCGTGTCGACGGGGGCGGTGTCCGGCTACACGATCGCGCCCACCTTGTCGCCGGCGTTCACGAACGGCAAGGCCGAACTGACCCTGACGCCCTCCGTGGCCGCCCACGTCAGCGCGCCGTTCGCAATCAACCTGGGCACGACGACCGCCAACACCTCCTGCTACGCCGGCAGGGGCGTCAAGATGACGACCAGCACGGGCGCCAATCTTGCGTTCCTGCGCAGTGTCGATGCGTCCTGCACGGCGGCCGGTGCCGTCGACCCGTCCGCCCTGGCCACCTTTGGCGTCTATGCCCCGGAAACGAAGCGCATCATCCACACGCGCGAGGTGTTCCGATGACACGCCCGGCCCACCGCGGCGGCTTCACGATGGTCGAACTGGTCGTCGTGATGGTCATCATCGGCGCGCTGGCCGCCATCGGCATCCCGCGCCTGATGGGCGACAAGACGTCGGAAGCGGCCATCTTCGGCGACCAGGTCGTCAGCGGCCTGCGCCGCGCCCAGAAGATCGCGATGGGGCACCGCCGCGTCGTGTGCGCGACGGTCGGGCCGAAAGCCGTCGTGCTGCGCGTGAACGATTGCGGCAGCGCGGGGATCGCGCTGAACGGAGCGGGCGACGACGACTTCGCGACGAGCGACAGCGCGCTCACGGCCACGGCCGGCACGCTGTACTTCCAGCCGGACGGCCGCGTCACGCAGGATCTCGCGGGCAAGACACCCTGGACGGACGGCATCGCCATCACAGGCGACGTCAACGGCCAGAAGAACACCTTCCGGACCATCACCATCCAGGGCACGACCGGCTATGTTGAATAAAGTCAGGCGCAGCGCCGGCGTCACGCTCGTGGAACTGATCGTCGCCCTCGTCATCATGGGCGTCGCGCTGGCGGGCATGGTCGCCGTGTACACGGCCACGACGCGGTCCAGCGTGGACCCCGTCATCGTCCAGCAGATGCAGGCGATCGCGGACAACATGATGGAAGAGATCCTGATGAAGCCGTTCACGTCGGCGGACCCCGCGCCCCCCGCCGGCGGCGCGCGCATCAATTTCGACTGCGTCATGGATTACAACGGCTACGGCACGACCGGTGTCCAGGACGTCGAAGGCAATGCAATCCCGGGACTGGAGCGGTACAACGTCGCCGTCGAAGTCAAGCAGGCCGCGCTGGCCGGCATCGCGACGAGCACGGACTCGCTGCGCGTCACCGTCACTGTATCGATGCCGGGGAACGGCTCCATCGTCCTGACCGGCTGGAGGACCAACCCATCATGAACCGCCAGCGCGGCTTCACTCTCGTCGAACTGATCATCGTGATGGTCCTCGTCGGCGTCATCGCGGGCATCCTCGTGCTGCAGATCCGGCCGGCGATGCAGAGCTACCTCGCGATCCGCCAGCGCGTGAATCTCACGAGCCAGGCCGATGCCGCGCTGCGGCGCATCCTGTGGGAGGTGCGCACGGCCGTGCCGAACTCGCTGCGCTATACGTTCGACGGCGCCCAGAGCCAGTGCATCGAATTCGTGCCGACCCGGGATGGGGGCCGGTTCCGCACGGCGCTCGATTACGGCACCGATCCGGCTAACCCCGGGGGCAAGGCATTGGACCGCGACACGCCCACCACCACATTCAACACGCTGACGAGCCACGACGCGAGCCTCGTGGGCGACTATCTGTTCATCGGCAACGTCAACGGCAACGACGTCTACGACACCGCCAACAGCTGGCAAATCCAGAAGGTGGACCCGGCCGCGAAGCCGGCCGACGGCAAGAACCTCATCACCCTCGCCACGGCGGCGACCCTTCCCCCTGGCTACGAAGGCGGCCGCTTCGTCGTCATCCCCGCCAGCGAGCGTGCCGTAACCTACACGTGCACGAAGCCGGGCACGGACCCCAACGGCACGGGCACGGCCTCCATCTACCGCGTGACGGGCTATGCGCCCGGCACCACGCCGGCGAAGACGTGCCCGACGGGCGCAGCGGTCCTCGTCGCCAAGGTCAGCGACTGCAACATCCTGTACCACGAAAGCCAGGGCGTGACCCAGCAGAGCGGCTACATGCAGCTGCGCCTGGGCTTGTCCGAAGGCGGCGAGACGGTCCGGCTGACGATGGGCGCCCACGTGGAGAACACGCCATGACGGCCCGGCGCGCAGGCGGGTTCGCGTACATCGCGGCCATCGTCTTCCTCGTCGTGCTGGCCGGCTTCGCGCTCGCGGTGCTGCGCCTGTCGGATACGGAGCAGACCACCGTCAACCAGGCCGTCCTCGGCGCGCGCGCGAGCCAGGCCGCGCGCACGGGACTCGAATGGGCGTTCTACAAGCTGAAACCCAAGAACGCCAACTGCGCCACCCTGAATCCCGCGCCGGATTTCAAGACCGACACCGGCTTCACCGTGACCATCGAGTGCTCGATGCAGACGTATGACGAAGGACTGACGCCAGCCGGCGCCTCGGTGAAAAAGAACATCTTCGAGCTCAAGGCGACGGCCTGCAACGGCGCCACGTGCCCGGGCAGCAACACCGACCTCGCCAACCCGGACTACATCGAACGCAAGCGCACCGCGTCGATCTGCGTCGCCGCCGCAGACGGCACCGACTGCTACTGAAGCCCATGCTCCGCCGCGCCCCGCCCTCCCTCGCCACGCTGGATGCGCTGCTGACGGACGCGCGCAGCCGCCGCATCGAGGGTTGGCGCCGCGGCGCGCTCGAATTCCTCATGTTCGGCGTCAAGGAAGCGCGCGCGTGCCTGTTCGCGGGGCTGTTCTTCGCCTGCGTCCTGTTGGTGCCGCGTGCCGGCCTGTTCGGCGTGCCGCGCTACGACCTGCTGCTGGTGGCGGCGCTGGCGATCCAGGCGTGGATGCTGAAGAGCGGGCTGGAAACCCGGGACGAACTGAAGGCGATCTGCCTGTTCCACGCGCTCGGCTTCGCGCTGGAGGCGTTCAAGACGTCGAGCGGGATCAAGTCGTGGAGCTATCCCGATTTCGCCTACACGAAGGTGTTGGGCGTACCGTTGTTCTCGGGGTTTATGTATGCCGCCGTGGGGAGCTACATCATCCAGGCGTGGCGCCTGCTGGACCTGCGCGTGCGTCATCATCCGCCGTACTGGATGGCCGCGCTCGTCGCATTGCTGATTTATCTGAATTTCTTCACGCACCACGCGCTGGGCGATGTGCGCTGGTACCTGGCGGCCGTCGCGCTCGGGCTCTACGCCCGCACGACCGTCAGCTTCCGCCCGCTGGACCGCGAGCGGCGCATGCCGTTATTGCTTGGATTCGTGCTGACCGGGTTCTTCATCTGGCTGGCGGAGAACCTCAGCACGTTCTGGGGGTTGTGGCGTTATCCGAACCAGCTGGGAGCCTGGTCGGCCGTCCACGTCAGCAAGTGGAGTTCGTGGTCGCTACTGGTCATCATGACGTTCACGATCGTCGCGAACCTCAAGCACGTCAAAGCGCGGATACACGTACCAGAGCAGTAACCCCGGTCTTCGCCAGCGCCATCGCCACGGGCAAGGCACACAGCACGATCATTACACCAATGCGCACGCGACGGGCGCGCTGCTTCTGTTCCTCGAGACGGGAAACGCGGAATCCTGCATCATGGTTCATGGAAGTCCTTTCATGTGATATGAATAAGCCAATCATAATATGGAGCCGAGGAAACCCGCGACACGAATGGATTTCCTGAAAATCCGATGCCACCCCAATAAGTTACATTGCGCTGGGGTAAAAGATCAGATTATACCTCCTGGCTATACAAATCCATGAGTCAGATCTAACCAAGGTTAAATTTCGCAGAATCGTCTGATTTTATCCACGTCAAATCGGCAAGCCGCGCGGCTCAGCTGCGATCGACGACGAGCGCCAGTTGTCCATCGCGCACGACGAACTCCGATTCGCCCCGCAGCGCCAGCCGCGTGCCGGCCGGCGGGCCGCCGGGAACGTCGACCGCGAGCTGGCCGCGCCAGGCGATCGCCGCGACGAGCGTGTCGCCGCGCGGCGCGAGCGCCGTCACGCGCTGCTCGCGTTCGGCGAACATCGTTCGCGCCTGTTCCGCCAGCACGCGGAACGCGTCGCGCCCGTCGCTGGCGGCGGTCAGCTGCCCGCCGGACCAGTTCTCGAAACGGACGTCGGGGGTCAAGGTATCGAGCATGGCGTCGACGTCGAAGGCGTTGTAGGCGGCCACGTAGCGCTCGATCAGGGCGAGGGCCGCCGGTGCGATGCAGGCATGGGACATCGGTCTCTCCTTTCTCGTTTCAAGTAAAACGCCAGGCAACGGCGGAGGCGTCGTCCGCCGTCTTCGCGGCCAGTCCCGCGGCCTCCTTGCCGGCCTCGAACGCGCGCAACTCGTCCAGCAGCGCATCCAGGCCGCGCGCGCGGCACGCCTCCAGCAGGCTGCCGTCGGAATGCAGGCCGTAGGTATCGACGAGGCGATACAGGCCGTCGCTGAGCACCAGCAGCAGCGCGCCCCGTGGTGCCGTCACCCGCGCCTTGCGCACCGCGAACGGGCCGCGCGGCTCCATGCACAGGACCGTTGGACTGGCTGCCGTGTTCTGTTCGTGACGGCGCGCGCGCAGCATCGGCAGCAGCCGCGTCCAGCGCTCGGCCGGGTCGAGGATGCCCTCGGCGACGAGCGCGGCGACGGCCGCCTGCGTGGCCTGTTCCTGCGGGTTCTCGAACGGGTCGAGGTCGCGCACGGCGCCGTCGGGCAGTTGCAGCAGGATCTTGCTGTCGCCCAGGCAAAAGAGGTCCAGCGTGTGGTTGCCTTCCGTGTCCGGGTCGAAAACCCTCACCCATGCGAGCGTCGCGATGGGCCAGGCGTACGGCGGCACGTCGGCGTGGCCGCCGGCGGTCCGGTACGCGGCGCGCGTGTGTTCCAGCGCTTCCAGCACGAGCGCTTCCTGGCTGGCGTCCGCGCGCAGCACGCACCCGAGATCCTGCGCGAAGCGGCGCACGAACCAGGCCGGATCGCTGGCGCCGGCCGCCACGCAGCGCTCCGGCGTGAGCGGCGTCGCACCATCCATCAGCACCAGGTCCGTGAATCCGTCGCGCTCGTACACGACGACGGCGTCTTCGTTGATCCGGCCCTTGCCGGCCGACGAAGCGAGGGTGTACCGCATGCTTGCTCCCGTCAATATTGTCGTCGTTACTATAAGCCATCCGGATGACGCACGGATGAACCGTGCGGAGCGTGAGAATTGGCGAGTTTGTCAGGCCGCTTTTCGCGTACGATGCTGTCGGGCTTACATCGCGAGGACACCATGACGTTCATTGAATCGATCCAGACCTGCTTCCAGAAATACGCCAACTTCGAGGGCACGGCACGCCGTTCCGAATACTGGTGGTTCGCCCTGTTCCTCGTCATTGCGAGCATGATCCTCGGCCAGGTCAGCACCACCCTGTCGATCGTATTCTCGCTCGCGACCCTGCTGCCGTCGATCGCCGCCGCCGCGCGCCGCCTGCACGACACGGACCGGAGCGGCTGGTGGCAGCTCATCAGCCTCGTGCCGATCGTCGGCATCATCGTCCTGATCGTGTTCCTGGCCCAGGACAGCCGTCCGAACCGCTACGGCGCCACCCCGGCCTATGCCGTCTGAGGGCTCACAGTAGCCGAATACCGGGCAAGGTCCGCAACGACGTCTCGCGCATCACCTGGACGAAATCCTCCAGGTAGGCGTCGTCGCGGCCCGTCTCTTTCTTCCCCTGGCGCGTGACCGCGTACAGGCGCCCCGTCAATCCGCCCTCCCCGATACGCTGCTGCGCCACGTAGCCGCGCTGCAGATACGTCTGCACGGCCCACAGCGGCAGCGCCGCGAAACCCCGTCCGCTCGCCACCAGTTGCAGCATCGCCACCGTCAGCTCCGTCGTGCGGCGCGGCGGTTCCACGCCCGCGGGGCGCAGCACCTGGCGCACGAGGTCCAGCATCTCGTCCGGAACCGGATACGTGATGAGCGTCTCGTCGGCGAAATCGGCGGCCACGAGATGGTCGCGCGCCAGCAGCGGGTGGCCCAGCGGCAGGATCGCGACGATGTCGAACTCGAACAGCGGATAGACACCCACGCCGCGCTCGTCCGCATCGACCTCGGAGACGATGGCGACGTCGGCCCGGTCCTGGTGCAGCAGCCCGACCGGGTCGGACTGGAAGCCGGACACGATGTCCTGCTCGACCTCCGGCCAGCGCAGGCGCAGCGCATCCATCGACGGCATCAGCCAGTCGAAGCACGTGTGGCATTCGACGGCGATGCGCAGCTTGCCCGCGCCGTGGCCCGTCAGGCGCGCGATGTCGCGCTCGGCCCTGTCGACGGCCGGGATCACGTCCTGCGCCAGCTCCAGCAGGCGCCGCCCGGCGGGCGTGAACGCGACGGGCGCCGACTTGCGCTCGAACAGCGTCAAGCCGTAGAACTCTTCCAGTGCCTTGAGCTGGTGCGACAGCGCGGATTGCGTCACGTTCTGCAGCGCGGCCGCGCGCGAAACGCTTCCCGATTCAAGCAGCGCCAATAAAGTGCGCAGGTGGCGCAGGTCGAGGATCGAGGTCGGCATGAGCGGAATTCATCTGGACAGAAAAATAATTCGTTTGAATTATGCCCCTTGCTCATCGATGATGACAAGACTTATTCATCCAGATGAGGCAACAACATGATCAAAACTCATATTCTCGGTTATCCCCGCATCGGCGCCCAGCGCGAACTGAAATTTGCGCTGGAGCGCCACTGGCGCGGCGAGATCGACGAGCTCGCGCTGGAAGCCGTCGCCGCCGACCTGCGCGCGCGCCACTGGGCCGACCAGCGGGCGGCCGGGCTGGACTTCGTCAGCGTGGGCGATTTCGCGTTCTACGACCAGGTGGCCGACCACGTGCTGCTGTTCGGCTGCGCGCCCGCGCGCTTCGGCTTCACGGGTACGGAGACGCCGCTGCAGCAGCTGTTCACCCTGGCCCGCGGCGTGGCGACGGAAGCCCACGACGATTGCGGCTGCGGTCACACGTCTCACGGCAAACCCGCGCTAGAAATGACCAAGTGGTTCGACACCAACTACCACTACCTCGTGCCGGAATTCGACGCGGCCACCCGGTTCGCACTGGCACCGGACCGCCTGCTGGACCAGGTGGCGCAGGCCCGCGCACTGGGTCACGCCGTCAAGGTGACCTTGGTCGGTCCGTTGTCCTTCCTGTGGCTGGGCAAGGCCAAGGACGGCGCCGACCGCCTCGCGCTGCTGGAATCCCTGCTGCCGCTCTACTGCGACCTGCTGGCCCGCCTGAAGGCCGCCGGCGCGGAGTGGGTGCAGCTGGACGAGCCGATCCTCGGCCTCGACCTGCCGGGCGACTGGTCGCTCGCGTTCGAGCGCGCCTATCACCTGCTGCACGGCGCGGGTGTGCCGCTGCTGCTGGCCACGTACTTTTCGCCGCTGCAGGAAAACCTCAGCCTCGCATGCAAGCTGCCCGTCGCGGGGCTGCACGTGGACGGCGTGCGCGCGCCGGAAGAACTGCGCCCCGTCGCGGACTGGCTGCCGGACCACAAGGTACTGTCGGTCGGCATCGTCGACGGCCGCAACATCTGGCGCGCCGACTTGGACGCCTGCCTCGAACGCCTGCGTCCCGTGCTCGAGCGCCGTGCCGGCGCCGTGTGGCTCGCGCCATCGTGTTCGCTGCTGCACGTCCCGTTCACGCTCGCGCACGACGCCGCCCTCGACGCCGAACTGCGCACCTGGCTGGCCGGCGCCCGCGAAAAGCTGAACGAGCTGCGCATCCTGCAACAGGCATTGACGCATGGCGAGCAGGCCGTCGCGATGGATCTCGCCGCCGCCCGCGCCGCGCTGGCCGCCCGCCGCGCCAGTCCGCGCGTGTCGCGCCCCGACGTCGCCGCCGCGCTGGCCGCGTTGCCGCCGGACGCCGACCGCCGCGCCTCTCCGTTCGCGCAGCGCCAGGCCGTGCAGCGCGCCCGCTTCGACTTGCCCGCGTTCCCGACGACGACGATCGGCTCGTTCCCGCAAACCCCCGCCATCCGCGCCGCGCGTGCGGCGTGGCGCCGCGGCGACCTGGCGGATGCCGCGTACGACACCGCGATGCGCGCCGAGATCGCCCATGCCGTCCGCGTACAGGAAGCGCTCGGGCTGGACGTGCTCGTGCACGGCGAGGCCGAGCGCAACGACATGGTCGAGTACTTCGGCGAACAGCTGGACGGTTTCGCGTTCAGTGCCAACGGCTGGGTGCAGTCGTACGGTTCGCGCTGCGTGAAACCGCCCGTGCTGTACGGCGACGTCGCCCGCCCCGCGCCGATGACGGTGGCGTGGACCGCGTACGCGCAAAGCCTCACGGCGCGGCCGATGAAGGGGATGCTGACGGGCCCCGTCACGATCCTGCAATGGTCGTTCGTGCGCGACGACCAGCCGCGCGCCCTCACCTGCGCCCAGATCGCGCTGGCGATCCGCACCGAAGTCACGGACCTGGAACGGGCCGGCATCGGCATCGTGCAGATCGACGAGCCGGCGCTGCGCGAAGGCCTGCCGCTGCGCCGCGCGAGCCGCGACGCCTACCTGGACTGGGCCGGCCGCGCCTTCCGCATCGCCGCCAGCGGCGTCGCGGACGCGACGCAGATCCACACCCACATGTGCTACGCCGAGTTCAACGACATCCTGCCGGCCATCGCCGCACTGGACGCCGACGTGATCACGATCGAGACGAGCCGCTCGGACATGGAACTGCTGGCCGGCTTCGGCGCGTTCGCCTATCCGAACGAGATCGGCCCGGGCGTGTACGACATCCACTCCCCGCGCGTGCCGGCGACGGCCGACATGGTGCGCCTGCTGCGCAAGGCGAGCGCCGTCGTGCCGGCCGACCGGCTGTGGGTGAACCCGGACTGCGGGCTCAAGACGCGTGCCTGGCCGGAGACGGAAGCGGCGCTGCGCAACATGGTGGCGGCCGCGCGTCTGCTGCGCGACGAGGCGGCCGGCGGGCAGGCGCGCGCCGCCTAGACCGGGTGGATGCCGCGCTCCGTAAAATACGCCTCCAGCGTGTCGCGCTCGCCCGCGCGGTCCACCAGTGCGACATACGTATCCGGCCGCACGAGGTAGACCGCATCGCGGGCGAGTCCGGCCGCCTGGCAGGCGTCGCACCAGTCGTAGCGGTACAGTGCGATGCCGCGTCCGGCGCACCAGGTCTGCAGCGCCGGCGCCACCTCGCCGTACACGTGCACCTGCCACGCGATCGCCGCCAACGGCGCGTGGTTGTCCGGGCCGCCGCCGTAGCCCGTCCATGGCAGCCGGTCGCCGCCGTGCACGTGGCCCGCGCTGCCTGCGGACAGGGTGCTGTCGGGATAATGGATGCCCAGCTGCGACAGCACCCGGAACATGAACGCCCGGACCGGCTCGATGCCGTATGCGGCCGACGCGAACAGGGGCGCGATGTGCGTGCGCACGAAGTCGGCGAACCCGCCCTCCGCGACGACGAACGAGAACGCGCGGTCCGTCGTCTCCACGAGCTTGCGGGCGAACGCCTTGCGCTCCGTCTCGTAGGTATCGATGAGTGACTCGGGCGCCTGGCCCCGCAGCACGTGGGCCAGCTTCCATGCGACGTTGATCGCGTCGCCGATGCCCGTGTTCATGCCCTGCCCGCCGGCCGGGCTGTGGACGTGCGCCGCGTCGCCCAGCAGCAGCGCGCGGCCCACGCGGTAATGTCCCGTCACGCGGTGGTGCACGCGGTATGTCGAGAACCAGTTCACCTGCCGGATCTTGATGCCCAGGCTCGTGATGGCACGCTGGCGCACGTCGTCGAAGGCCAGCGTATGGCCCTCGCGGACTTCGGCATCCCGCACGGCGCCGATCAGGCGCGCATTGCCCTGCAGGTCGTACGCGAACAGCGCGGCGAAATCGCCATCCTCGAGCGACACGTGGATCTCCCCGTTCGCCGCCGGCCCGGACACTTCGACGTCGGCGACATAGAACGTGTGCTGGTACGTGCCGCCCTCGAAACCCGTGCCCAGCTGGTGACGCACGACGGAATGGGCGCCGTCGCAGCCCGCGAGCCACGCGGCGCGGCACACGGATTCGCCCGCCGGACCGCGCAGCCGCGCCGTCACGCCCGTGGCATCCTGCTCGAAGCCGAGCAGCTCGGTATTGCGCTCGACCGTCACGCCCGCATCGATCAGACGGCGCACCAGCACCCGCTCGTGCCGGTCCTGCGGATAGATCAGCGCGAACGGGTACGGCGTCAGTTCGCGGCCGGCGTCACGGAACGACAGGCGCGCGCGCCGTTCGCCCTTCACCCACATGTTGATGGCCGGGTTGCGCAGGCCCCCCTCCACGATCTCGTCCACCAGGTCGAGCTGGCGGTACAGTTCCAGGGTGCGCGCCTGCACGGCCATCGCACGCGAACTCGTGCCGGGCCCCGCGCTGCGGTCCACGATCCGCACCTTGACGCCCTGGCGCACGAGCCACAGGGCCAGCACGAGGCCGGTCGGTCCGGCACCCGCGATCAATACTTCGGTCTCGTCCATGTCGCCTCCTCGCAGGAAAGTTTGACAGGAAATCCGCTGCGCACGGCGCACGCTAACGATACAGTATGTTACGCGCGTCCCGCTACAATGGTCCGGTCGGGCTCGTTAGAGGAAAGGACCGCATCGTGAAGATCGTCTGCATCGCCTGGGGTTCCCTGATCTGGGAACCCGGACCGTTGAAGCTGGCCTCGGGCTGGCAGCCGGACGGCCCATCGCTGCCGCTGGAATTCGTGCGCGACAGCGACGACAGCGCGGAGCTGGCCCTCGTCCTGCATGCGCCGGCGCCGGCCATGCCCACGCGCTGGGCCCGCCTGGATACCGATGACCTCGAGCATGCCCGCGAGATGCTGCGCGAGCGCGAAAAGATCCGTCCGGAATACCCGCAATGGGTCGGCAGCCTGCCCGACCGGGCGCCGCCCGGCTCGGGCGCGCCGACGCCGCCGGCCATCGTGGCCTCCATTGCCGGCTGGATGGCCACGCGTGACGTGGACGCGGCCGTGTGGACGGCGCTGCCCGCGAAATTTGCCGGCGTGAGCGAACGGGCGCCGAGCCCGCACGAGGCGATCGCCCTGCTGGCGAGCCTGCAGGGGGACGAGCGGGCCAAGGCCGAGCAATACGTGCGCAGGATTCCGCAGGATATCCGGACGTTGTACCGCGGTGTGATCGAGGAAAGGCTGGGCTGGACGCCGCAGCCGTAAGTCAGCCGCCCGTCTTCAATTTTTCCATCAGCTTGCGCGCCTCGTCCGCCTGCGCAAACCGCATGTCCCCCGCCAGCAAGCCATCCAGCTCCTTGCGCGCAGCGGCCTTGTCGCCGCTGGCCGCGAGCGCCGCCGCCAGGTGGTAGCGGATATCGCGCGCCTTCGGTGCCAGCGCCTGCGCCTCGCGCAACAGGGTCACGGCGCGAGCGGTATCGCCCTTGCCGACGAGGATCCAGGCCAGCGTGTCCATCACGTCCGCGCGCTTCGGGGCCACCTTCAGCGCCGCCTCGGCCGTCGCCTGCGCGCGCGTGTCGCCCAGGGCCTGGTAGCACAGGGCGAGATTGTTCAGCGCGACGGGATTGCCGGGCTGGCGCCGCAGCACGTCTTCCAGTTGCACCGCGGCCCGCTTGAAGTCGTTCGCCCCCATCCACGTCTGCGCGCGGTACGCGAGCACGCGCACGTCGTCGGGATGTGCCGCCAGCCACTTCGCCAGACGGCTGTCCGCATCCGCCGCGCGCCCGGCCTGGCGCAGCGCGTTGTCGATCTTGATCGCGAGTTCGTTCGTCGCATGCAGCGCGGACGCGCGCTCGAACGCGGCCAGCGCGGGGGCCGGCTGGTGCTTGGCCATCAGGATGTCGCCCTGCAGCTGGTAGCCGGCCGCACCCTGCGGGTGCTGCTTCTGCATGTGTTCCGCGACCATGAGTGCGAGGTCGTGCGAGCCCTTGCGCACGTACAGCGCGGCCAGTTCCAGCTGGGCCGACGGGAAATCGGGCTGGATCGCGAGCACGCTCTTGAGGTCTTCCTCGGCCTGCGTCGTGTTGTTCATCACGAGGCGCAGCGCCGCCACCTGCATCAGCGCCGGCGCGGAGCGCGGCAGCGTCTGTGCAAGCTGTTTGTACGATTCCAGCGCGGCCGGCAGGTCGCCCTTCGCCAGCTCGGCCTTGCCGCGCAGGTCGAGCAGGTCCGGGTTTTCCGGATGGCTCACCTGCAGGCGGCGCGCCAGTTCCAGCGCCTTGTCCGTCCGGCCCGTGCGCAGGTAGTGCGCGCACAGGTCGACGCCGGGTCCGATCGCGTGCGGATCGACGGCGGCGGCCTGTTCCAGCCAGCGCGTCACCTCGGCGCTGTCCTGCGTGCGCTCGGCCAGCGTGGCCAGGCCGTCCATCGCGGCCACGCTCTTTTTGTTCTTCGCCAGGAAGTCGACCAGGACCTGGCGCGCCTGCGCCGGCTGGTTCGCATCCAGCGCCAGCTGCGACAGGCTTGCGGCGGCGCGGTAGTAGCCCGGATCGAGCTGCAGGGCCCGCGCGAAACTGGCCCGTGCGGCGTCCGCCTTGCCCTGCGCCGCCAGCACCTGGCCCTTGAGCGCATGGGCCAGCGGCCGGTCGGGCTGGGCGCCCTCCAGCGCGAGCGCCGCGTCGAGGGCGGCATCGCGCCGCCCCAGCCGCAGGTTCGCCTGCACGAGGGCTTCCACGGCCTCCGGCGAGCGCTTGTCGAGCGCCGTCGCGGCCTGCAGTTCGCGCACCGCGTCGTCCGTCGCGCCCGCACCCAGCCGCGCCAGCCCGAGACCCGTGCGCAGCGTGGCCGACGCGCCATCGAGCGCGCTGGCGCGTGCGAACAGGTCGGCGGCCTGGTCGTAGCGCCGCGCCTTCAGGTTGGCGTCCGCGGCCAGCGCCAGCACCTCGGCATCGGCCTGGCGGGCGTCCAGCACGGGTTCCAGCACGGTACGCGCCTCGTCCCCATGGCCCGAGCCGATCAGCGCCTGCGCCAGCATCTTGCGCGCGTACACGTTGGCGGGATTGCGTTCCAGGTAGCGGCGGAAATGCTGCTCCGCCTGGTAATTCGACCCGAGCTTCAGGTCGACGGCACCGGCCAGCAGCACGCTGGGCATGTGGTCGGGCACGGCCTTGAGCACCCTGTACAGCACGTCGCGGGCGGCGTCCGGCTTGTCGGTCGTGTAATGGAGCAGCGCCTGCGTGTAGGCGACGAGCAGGCTGCCCGGCGCGCCCTTGGCGGCCAGGTCCAGCTCCGCCTGCGCCATCTGCGGCTTGCGCAGGCCGATGGCGAGATAGGCTTTTTCCACGTGGGCCGTGCGATGTTGCGGGCTGACGGCCAGCACGCGGTCATACAGCGCCAGTGCTTCTTCCGGATGCTCGCCCGCGCGCACCAGGTCGGCCTTGAACATCAGCGCGTCGACGTTGCGCGGATCGCGGGCCAGCACGCGGTCGGCGTAGCCGTGCGCGGTGTCCGCGTGACCCTCGACGATGGCGAGCCGGCCCAGACCAACGAGCGCCGCCGGGTCGTCCGCCCGCTTCCCGAGCACGTGTTCGTACGCCGCCCGCGCCTCGTCGTTCCGGCGCAGGGCCAGGTACGCATCGCCGCGCGCGGTGGACAGGCCCGGGTCGTCGGGCCCGCCGGCCGTCTCGTCCAGCGCCTTTTGATGCTGTCCTTCCATCACGAGCGCCGCGGCGAGCGCCCCCAGGGCCGGCCCCCGCGCATAACCCCGGTCCAGCGCCTGCCGGGCTTCCTTTTCGGCGGTCGTGCTGTCGCCCAGGTCGAGGTAGACCTGCGCGAGCTGGTAGCGCGTGTCGGTGCTGCGCGGCTCGGCGTCCAAGGCGTTCTTGAGGACGATGAGCGCACCGCGGAAATCCCCCTTCGCACGCAGTTGCGCGGCCTCGGCGCGCTGCTCGGCCGCCGACTTCTGGTTGCAGGCGGAAAGCGCGACAGCCAGGGCGGCAGCCAGTACGACGGACGCCAGGCGGCTGGCGCGCGGGGTTGCGGAGGATCGGGTGGACATCGCTGATCTTGTTATAGATTAATCGTGCATTTTCGTGGTGCAGGCACGTTTATGGCAAGCAAAACCCAACGAGCATGGCTGCGATACCACGCCGCCCCGCGTAGTTGTAAAAAGATCACGCTGCTTATTGATATTAAATAATTTATTTACAAGTTAAGTTTATCTGTGGCATGATGCGCTTTGAAGCTGGTCAACGTGTATTTATCTGGGAGAGTCTGTGAAAAAAGCGATCAAGCTGGCCGTTACGGCTGCATTCATCCTCGGCGCCGGCCAGGGATGGGCCGCGACCATCACCGACTCCGGTGTCACCGCCTATTACGGCGCCGACAACCAGGGCGCCGCCGACGTCATCGGCGGCAGCCAGTACGACATTTCCAAGGCGACGATCGCGCGCGCCGGGAGCGTGCTGACCATCACGATCAACACGAGCTTCGCCGGCAAGGCGGGCATCAACCCGACCTGGGGCAAGGACGGCCTGACGGGAACGACCGGCAAGGGCATCGGCTACGGCGACGTCTTCCTGTCCGACACGTGGAACGCCGCCGGCACGGACACCAACCACTACTCGACCGACAACGCGACCAAGGGTACGGTCTGGGACTACGGCTTCGCGCTCGATAACCGCTGGAGCAACACGGGCGGCAACTTCAAGCTGTACGCCCTGAACGGCGAGACCAACGCGAAGAACATCCTGAATTCGAACAGCTACATCAACTGCTCGAACTGCAATTACCGCGAGACCGAGGAAACGGCCGTCAACACCAAGTCGTCGACGGTCAAGTACACGGGCCTGTCCGGCAAATGGGCCGTCTCGACCGGCGCCCTCACGTTCACCATCAACCTCTCCGGTTCGGAACTGATGGACTACAGCTCGTTCGCGATGCACTGGGGCGAGACCTGCCAGAACGACGTCCTCGAAGGCGTGGCCATGGGCGTGCACGTTCCGCTGCCGGGCACCGCCGCCCTGCTGTTCCTCGGCCTCGGCGCACTCGGCGTGGCCCGCCGCCGCCGCGCGCCGGGCGCGCTGCCCCCGGGCGCCGCAGCCGTCTGATTCCTGTCAGCCGGCGCTGCCGGCAATCCTGTTCCGTCCCGCCGCCTTGGCGCGGTACAGCCACGTGTCCGCCAGGTCGACGAGTCCGGCCGGCTGGTCCTGGCTGCCCGGCACGATCGTCGCCACGCCCATGCTGCACGTGACCAAGTCCGCGACGCCGGATGCCGCATGGGGAAGCGCCGCCTGCGCCAGCTTGCGCGCGCACCGCGCCGCCACCGCCAGCGCCGCCGCCTCGTCCGTCGCGGGCAGCACGAGCGCGAACTCTTCCCCGCCCAGCCGCGCGCACAGGTCGCGCGTGCGTGATGCGGCACGGTCCAGCACACGCGCCACCTCCTTCAGGCACGCGTCGCCCTGCGGATGGCCGTAGCGGTCGTTGTACTGCTTGAAGTAATCGATGTCGACCATCACGAGCGACAGCGGCTCGCCCAGCGCACGCGCCTTGCCCCATTCGACGTCCAGGATGCGGTCGAACATGCGGCGGTTGGCGATGCCGGTCAGCGGGTCGCGGTACGACAGCGCCTCCAGTTCCTTCTGCAGCTGCAGGATCTTGTCCTCGGCGCGTTTGCGTTCGCTGATGTCGAACATGAAACCCACGAGACAGTCCACGGTGCCGTCGGCACGCCGGATCACGTGCACGACGTCGCGAATCCACACGTATTCTCCGTCGGCCGTCAGCGCGCGGTAATCCGCCTCGTGGTCGACACCCTGCTGCGACTGGCTCACGCAGAAATCGACCGTCTTCTGCCGGTCTTCCGGATGGATGCGCATGGCCCAGTCCTCGACCGTCAGCCAGCTGTCCTGCGGCCAGCCGAGCACCCGCTCGATCTGCGGACCGATGTAGGTGAAGCGCGCGGAGGCCCAGTCGATGCGCCAGGGAATGGCCTGCGTGGACTCGAGCAGCGTGCGGTAGACGCCGGCGTCGTCGCCGGTCTCGGAGTGGGTGGTCATGGCGTTCCTGCGGGTGAAAGCCATCATGTTACCGGAATGCCTGGCCTTTGGATCAGTGCCGACGCGGCACGCCATGGATAGACTCCGCCTGTCATCCATTTCCCATCACGAGGTCACCCATGGACAACCAACACACCCACGACAATGCCGGCGTCGTACAGGAATTCGGCGCGCTGGCGCCCGTGCGCATCGGCCTTCCCGAGCAGACCCGCTCGCAGAGCGTGCGCGCACTGAACCGCCTGCTGGCGCACACGATGGCCCTGCGCGACGCCTACAAGAAGGCGCACTGGCAGACGTCCGGCGCCAATTTCTACGAGCTGCACCTGCTGTTCGACAAGCACTACGAAGAACAGGTCGCGATCATGGACGCCATCGCCGAACGCATCCAGACCCTGGGCGGCGTGACGTTCGCGCTGGCGGGCGACATCGCCGGCGAATCGTCGATCGCGCGCGCCCCGCGCGGCCGCGAATCGGCCCCTGCCCAGCTGGAGCGCCTGGCGGCCGCCCACGAGACCATCCTGCTCGATGCCCGTCCGCTGGCCCGCGCCGCGGCCGACGCCGGCGATGACGGCAGCAACGACCTGATCGTCAGCCAGGTCGTGCGCGCCAACGAACTGCAAAGCTGGTTCATCGGCGAACACCTGGCGCGCCAGGCCGAACGCGGCTGAATGCGGCCGGACATCATACTTTAGTGTGATGTCATATCCCTTCGTATAGCTGGACCCGGGCAGCCTTCGTCCCGACAATGACCATGGTGGCGCGGCATTCCGTCCGCACCACCCTGATCACCGGACGAGGAGCTGCCCATGACCACCCACCCGCCCCCACTGGCCGCGAGCCTGGAACCCGAACGGCAGGCGCGCCTGGCCACGATCGGCCAATTGGCCGCGTCGATCGCCCACGAAGTCGACCAGCCGCTGGCCGCCATCGCCCTGCACGCCCACGCGGCGCTGCGCTGCATCGAACGCGCCCAGGCGCCGGCCCAGGCGCATGCCGCGCTGTGCGCCGTGCTGGAAGCGTCGCAACGCGCCAGCGCCATCGTCAGGAGCGTGCGCGCCCTCGCCGGCCAGGTCCGGCCGGAGCGCACCGAATGCCGCCTCGACGCCGCCATCGACGACGTGCTGGCCGAATACGCGGCCGACCTGCGCCGCCACGCCATCGCCTGCAAGGTCACGCTGGCGCCTGGAGCGCGCATGGTGGAGGCCAGCCCGGTGCAGCTGCGCCAGCTCCTGCGCAACCTCGTCGGCAACGCCGTCGACGCCTTGTCTCCCGTGCGCGGCCGGTGCCGCGCGTTGGCCATCCGCGCCCGCGCCGGCGCCGGCGGCGAAGTGATCGTGACCGTGCGCGACAACGGCACCGGCATGGATGTGGCCACCGCCGCCGACGCTTTTTCCCCACTCGTGACGACGAAGCCGCACGGCATGGGCCTGGGATTAGCGATCTGCCGCGCCATCGCCGACGCGCATGGCGGACGCCTCTGGTTGGACGCCAATCCGGACCACGGTGCCACGGCCGGCTTCGCACTGCCGCGCGCCGCGCGCCCGCAGCCGTTCACCGCATCCGCGGAGGCCGTCCATGGATGACGTACGCCCCATCACCGTGCTGATCGCGGACGACCACCCGCTGATCCTTGCCGGCCTGGCCGCGCTGATCGGCGCCGAACCGGCCCTGCAGCTCGTCGGCCAGGCAAGCGACGCCGTCGCCGCCGTCGAACACTACCTGCGCCTGCGCCCGGACGTCATGCTCGTCGACCTGAACATGCCGGGCGGCGGCGGGGTCGAGGCGATCCGCAAGATCCGCGCGCTCGTGCCGGACGCCCGCATCGTCATCCTGACGACCTACGACGGCGACGAGGACGTGCACCGCGGCCTCCTCGCCGGCGCCAGCGCCTACCTGCTCAAGCAGTCCGGCCTGGACGAAGTCGTGCAATGCGTGCGCCAGGTGGCCGCCAACCGCCGCTACCTGGCGCCCGGCCTCGCCGAGAAGCTGGCCGGCCGCGTCGATGCCAACCGCCTGTCGCGGCGCGAACTGGAAATCCTCGCGCACCTGTCGGCCGGCATGAGCAACAAGATGATCGCCCGCACCGAGAACATCGGCGTCGGCACGGTCAAGTACCACGTCAACAACATCCTGTCCAAGCTGAACGTCTCGTGCCGCACCGAAGCGGCCTGCGTGGCGGCGCGGCGGGGCCTGATCCACGCATACTGAGAGATTGCCATGTCCTTCCGCTCCATCGTCGCCGCCGCCCTCGTGATCGCCGGCGCGGCGGCGCACGCCGCAGCACCGCAGGTGCGCACCCAGGCCCCCGGCTGGTATCGCACGACGCTGGGCCGGTTCGAGATCACCGTGCTGTCCGACGGCACCCACGCGTTCCCGGTCGATACCGTCATGGAGGGCGTGACCCCGGCCGCCGTCGACGCGGCGCTCGCGAAGAACGACCTGCAGCGCCCCGTGCAGGGCTCCATCAACGCCTTCCTCGTCAACACAGGGACGCAGCTCGTGCTGATCGATACCGGCGCCGGCGCGCTGTACGGCGACTGCTGCGGCAAGCTGCTCGCGAACCTGCGCGCGGCCGGCTATGCGCCCGAACAGGTGGACGTCGTGCTGCTGACGCACCTGCACAAGGACCACGTCGGCGGCATTGTCGCCGACGGCAAACCCGCGTTCCCGAACGCGGTCGTGCGCGCGGCCGGGGCCGATGCCGATTACTGGCTGTCGCAGGCGCAGCGCGCCGCGGCACCGGCGTTCCTCACGAGCTTCTTCGACAGCGCGGCGGCTTCGCTCGCCCGTACACGGCCTTGGGCCGCTTCCAGCCGTTCGCACCGGGCGCGGCACTCCTGCCCGGCATCCGCGCCGTCGCCGAACCGGGCCACACGCCGGGCCACAGCGGCTATCTCGTCGAGGACGGCGGCCGGGCGTTGCTCGTGTGGGGCGACGTCGTGCACGTGGCGGCGGTCCAGCTCGACCAGGTCCAGGCGACCGTCAAGTACGACACCAGTGCGCCCGACGCCCGCGCCACGCGCACCGGCCTGCTCGAGCGCGCGGCGCGCGAGCACCTGCTGGTCGGTGCGGCGCACGTGGCGTTCCCCGGCCTCGGCCACGTGCGCCAGGATGGCGCAGGCTATGCGTGGGTGCCGCTGAACTACGAAGGCGATCCGGCCGACCCGCACTGACGGTCAACCCTCGACCAGGTAGGACGTGGCGCCGCCGGCCATCTCCTTGAACAGCCGCCGGATCACGCGGCTGAGCGATGCATGCGGCTTCCCGCCCTTGCGCAGCAGGGGGTAGCCGCCGGAGAGGCGCAGGCCGTCGAAGAACGTGACCTCGTAGTCGACGCGGCTGTCGCGGCGGGCCTGCGCCGCCCACGCGGCCAGGATGCGGTTGGCCATCCGGAATTCGCTGACGACGGCGGTCGCGCCCGCGTCGGCGGACAGGCGGATGCGGACGACGTCGATGGGTTCGGGGGATGGGGCTTCGATATGCACGATGTTGGCTCCGGCTTCTGAAGTGGCTTGGCCGGCAAAATTCGGGGTCAGAGCGCAAAAAAGCAGATTCGCGCTCTGACCCCGGTGCTGCCGACTTTGCCTTGATGCTAGCGTCCCTGCGAACATTCCGCCCCACCCATTTGGCGGGGAGCGATGACTCGATAAGGTGGAATCTTGTACAATCTTGCCCTGTACCGCCCCCGAAGACTGCACCGCATGAACCCTCCCAGCGCCACGCCGATCCGCGTCCTGATCGCGGACGACCACCCGATGATGCGCGAAGGCATAGCCGCTTCGCTGACTGCACACGGCAACATCGAGGTCATCGCGCAGGCCTGCGACGGCGACGAAGCGATCCGCTTCTTCACCAACTGGCGCCCCGACGTGGCCCTCGTCGACCTGCAGATGCCCGGCAAGGATGGCCTCGAAGCCATCCGCGCGATCCGCAGCCTGCACCCGGACGCCCGCCTCGTCGTCCTCACGACCTACGACGGCGACGCCCGCATCGCGGCCGCGCTCAAGGCCGGCGCATCCGCCTACCTGCTGAAGAATGTCCCGGGCCGCGAACTGGCGGCCACCGTGCGCGAGGTGCACAACGGCTCGCACATCCTGCCCCAGGCGCTGCGGCGCGAAGTGGCGATCCACTACGCCGGCGACGCACTGTCGCCGCGCGAGCTGGACGTGCTGCGCCTGGCGGCCGTCGGTCATTCGAACCGCGCCATCGGCACGCAGCTGCACATCGGCGAGACGACGGTCAAGACGCACATGAGCACGATCCTCGTGAAGCTGGGCGCGAACGACCGCGCGCACGCCGTCACGCTGGCCGTGCAGCGCGGCTTCATCGACCTCTGACCGGTACCGCGATGCGCCGCCGCCATCGTCTCGTCCGCGCGCTCGCGGCCGTCCTGCTACTGGCTGCCGGACCGGTCCCCGCAGCGCCGGAAACCTTTGCCGACTACCACCACACGCAATGGACGGCGGCCGACGGCGTACCGCCCGGGATCGCCGCGCTGGCGCAGACCCACGACGGCTGGCTGTGGCTCGGCACCGCCGACGGGCTGTACCGCTTCGACGGTCTCGCCTTCGAGCGCGTGCCCCTGCCGTCGCCGCCCGGACGCAGCCGCGACCGCGTGTCGCAACTGGTTGCGGCGCCGAACGGCGACCTGTACCTGGCGCACCTCGCCGAGGGCGTCTCGGTGCTGCGCCGGGACGGCAGGTTCGAGGATCTGCCGTCCCAGCCGCCGGCATTCGACGGGGCGGGCGACATGGCGGTCGACACGGACGGCACCCTGTGGACCATCAACGGCCCCGTGCTGCACCTCGTCGGCGGCACGTGGCGCGTCGTCGCGGAAGGGCCGGACTGGAACACGTCGCGGCGCAGGAGCCTCGTCGTCGACGGCGCGGGGCAGCTGTGGGCGTTCAACGACAGCGGCGTCTGGCGCCTGGACCGGGTCACCGGCCGTTTCATCCGGGTCGTGGACACGCCGGGCAAGCCGCTGCTGGCGCCGGACGGCCGCCTGTGGATGCGCCAGCCCGACGACACGCTGCGCCTGGTCGATGCGTCCGGTGCCGGCCGGCCGGACACGTATGCGCCAGCGGAAGGCCGCACGGGCGGGCACTTCGGCGCGGATGGCACGCTGTGGCTGCTCGCCTGTCCGCAGACGATGTGCCGCGTCCCGAACGCGGGCGCACGCAAGGAAGCGCGCTGGTCCGCCGGGCCCGCGATCGCGGAGCGGATCGCCGGCCCGGCGCAAGTTTCCGGCGTGGATGCGGCGGCGATCCTGGAAGACCGCGAAGGCGATATCTGGATCGCGACGGAAAACGGCCTGGACCGCTTCCGGCACAACCGCTTCCTCAAGAGCGGCCTGCCCGGCAGCGGCCTGCGCTACAGCCTCGCCACCGACACCGACGGCCGCGTGTGGGCCGCCGACCGGGACACCGGCACCCTGTGGCGGCTGGCGCCGGATGCGGCACCGGTGTCCGAGCGCGGCCCCTGGACCACCGTCGTCGCCAACGGTCCCGACGGCGCGCTGCTCGCCGGCGGCAAGCGCCGCATCCAGCGCCGCCGCGGCGGCGCCGCAGAAGACATCCCGCTGCCGCCGGGTCCGGACGGCAAGCAGCGCGACTACGAGCTGTACGGGCTGCTGGACGACGGCAAGGTCTTGTGGACGGCGACGAACGAAACGGGGCTCATCGGCTGGCGCGACGGGAAGTGGCTGCCGCGTTCGGCCTTCAACCTGCCGCCCAAGATCTACCAGTCCGCGCCCGCGGGGCCGGGCGGATTCTGGATGGCGACGGGCGACGGCAAACTCGTTCTCTACGACGACGGCAAGCTGGCGGTCCGCGATCTCGGCCCCGTCGGCACGGCCAGTGCGCTGTTCGCGGGCGCCGAACTGGTCGTCAGCGGCACCGGCGGGACCGCGGTACTGCAGCAGGATGGCCTGCGCCTCCTGCATACCGTCGAACCGGGCGCGCTGCGCAACCTGTCCGGCATGATCGTCACGGACGACGGCGACCGCTGGCTGAACGGCGTCGCGGGCCTGGTCCACGTACGGGCCGCGGACTGGCGGCAGGCGCTGCAGGACCCCGGCAAGGCGCTGCGCTACGAACTGTTCAACACGCTGGACGGCTACCCGGGCCGCGCCGTCTTCGAAAACCGGTCGCGCGGCATCGTCAGCGCCGACGGCCGCAACCTGTGGCTGACCGCGACGGGCGGCGTCGTGCGTCTCGACCTCGCGCAGCTGCGCCGCAACCGCGTGGCCCCGCAGGCCGTGATCCTCGGCGTGACGGCGGATGGCCGCAGCTGGCCGGCGCACGGCACGGCGATGCTGCCGGCCGGCACCGACCACTTCCGCGTCCAGTACACGGCGCCCGCGCTGCGCCTGCCGGAGCGGGTGCGCTTCGAATACCGGCTCGACGGCGTCGACAAGACCTGGCTCGATGCCGGCACGCGGCGCGCCACGTCGTACACCAACATCGGTCCCGGCGACTACGTATTCCGCGTGCGCGCCGTGAACGAGGACGGCGTGCCGGGCGACGCCGTCGCCACCCTGCCGCTGCACGTGGCCCCGACGCTCGTGCAGACGCTGTGGTTCCGGCTCGCCTGCGCGGGCGCGCTCGCGCTGCTCGGCGTGCTGCTGTACCGCTACCGCATGCGCTACGTGACGCGCCGGCTGACGGAGCGGCTGCAGGTCAGGACGGCCGAACGCGAACGCATCGCGCGCACGCTGCACGACACCTTCCTGCAGACCGTGCAGGGCCTCGTGCTGCGCGTGGACGCCGTCGCCGCGACCCTGCCGCCCGACGCCGGCGCGCGCCGCCAGCTGGAGAACGTGCTGGACGATGCGAGCCACGCCATCGGCGAAGGCCGCGACCAGTTGCAGGAGCTGCGCGCGGGCGATGCCCACGTGCTGGAAGACGTGCTGGCCGATGCCATCGCCCGCCTCGGGCAGACGCATGGCGCGCCCGCCGTCGACGTGCACGTGGAAGGCGAGCGCCGTCCCCTGCTCGCCCCCGTCGCCGACGAGATCGCGGAGATTGCGCGCGAGGCGCTGCGCAACGCGTTCGCCCACGCGCACGCCGCCCGCATCCGCGTCACGCTGGTCTATGCGCGCCGCACACTGTCGCTGTGCGTGGCCGACGACGGCCGCGGCCTCCCGGAATCCGTGCGGCGCGACGGGACGCGCAGCGGACACTGGGGCCTGGTCGGCATGCGCGAACGGGCCGAACGCATCGGCGCGCGCCTGGACATCGCCTGCGGTCCGCGCCAGGGCACGACGGTCACCCTGGCCGTGCCCGGCGCGCACGCCTACGGCGCCGACCGAACCACGCCGATATAGTCTTCCAGCCCGGCGACGAGCGCGTCGAACGCGACCCGGCAGCGCGGGCTGGCACGCAGGTCCTCGTGCATGGTGACCCACGTGTCGAGACGGAACGTGAAGGAATCCGGCAGCACACGCACGAGCGCCGGCGGGCGCGCGGCCAGCGGCACCTGGCAGACGCCGATGCCGGCGCCGGCGCGGATCAGCGCCAGCTGGGCCACGTCGCTGTCCGTGCGCAGCACGAAACGGTCGCGCGTAAAACCCGGCAGTGCCTTCGCGGCCTGGCGCACGAACGGCGTCGGGCGGTCGTAGCCGATCAGCGCGTGCGCACCGAGGTCGTCGAGCGTGGCCGGCGTGCCGCGCCGGTGCAGGTAGTCGGGCGTCGCATGCAGGCCCAGTTCGATGGCACCGACGCGGCGTGCTACCAGCTGTTCCTGGCGCGGCGCCGTCATGCGCACGGCAATGTCGGCTTCGCGCTGCAACAGGTCTTGCACGCGGTTCGACAGCACCAGCTCCACCTTCAGCGCGGGATGGCGCCGGCCGAGATCCGCGACGATGACCGGCATCACTTCCACGCCCACGACTTCGCTGACGCTGATCCTGACCGTACCGGCCACGCCCGCGGCACCGTCGCGCAGGCCGGACGCCGTCCGCTCCAGTGCGGCAGCCGTGTTTTCCATTCCCTCAGCATGCGTGCGCAGCGCGAACGCCGCTTCCGTGGGCAACAGGCCCGTCTGCGAGCGCGTGAACAGGACGAGGCCCAGTGCCTGCTCCAGCGCGGCCACATGGCGCCCGACCGTCGGTTGCGCCACGCCGAGCGCACGGGCCGCGCCGGACAGCGAGCCTTCGCGCAGCACGCCGAGGAAGGCGCGATAGAGTTCCCATTCGATGTTCGATGCCATGGTGTTATACAAAAATGTTTAGCGGCTGGTACATGCTATGCAATTCCATTGCACCAGAGCCGGCGCTACGCTGTCAACACTTTCAACGCACGGAGGACGACATGAACGACAACAGGACGGTACTCGTACTGGGCGCCAGCGGCGGCATCGGCGGCGAGGTGGCACGGCAGCTGGCTCTGGCCGGCTGGCAGGTGCGCGGCATGAAGCGCGCCCTGGCCGCGCCGACCCTCGATGGAGACGGCATCGCATGGACCGGCGGGGACGCGATGTCTCCTGCGGACGTGGCCCGTGCCGCGCAGGGCTGCGCCGTCATCGTGCACGCCGTGAACCCGCCGGGCTACCGCGACTGGGGCCGGCTCGTGCTGCCGATGCTGGACAACACGATCGCGGCGGCCGAGGCAAACGGCGCGCTCGTCGTCCTGCCCGGCACGGTGTACAACTACGGCCCGGACGCCTTTCCGTCCATCGCCGAGGACGCCCCCCAGCATCCGGCCACGCGCAAGGGCGGTCTGCGGGTGCGGATGGAAGCCGCATTGCAGGCCTATGCGGAACGGGGCGGACGGGCGCTCATCGTGCGTGCCGGCGACTTCTTCGGTCCCCGCGCGGGCAACAGCTGGTTCGCGCAGGGCCTCGTCAAGCCGGGCAAGCCGGTGGACCGCATCGCCAACCCGGCCGCGCCCGGCGTCGGCCACCAGTGGGCCTATCTCCCGGACGTGGCCGCGACGATGGTGGCGCTGATCGGGCGCCGGCATGCGCTCGACCCGTTCGCACGCTTCCACATGAACGGCCACTGGGACCCGGACGGCACGGCGATGTGCGCGGCCATCGCCCGCGTCGTCGCACGGCGCGGCGGCCGGGCCACCGTCGGCGCCTTCCCGTGGTGGCTCGTGCGGCTGGCCACGCCGTTCAACGACACCCTGCGCGAGCTGTGGGAAATGCGCTACCTGTGGCGCCAGCCCGTCCGGCTGGACAATGCCCGCCTCGTCGAGGTGCTGGGCACGGAGCCCCACACGCCGCTGGACGCTGCCGTCGAGCGTACGCTGGAAGGGCTCGGTTGCCTGCCGCCTGGAACTTCGGCGCAGCGCCAGGTTCAAAGTGTATTCGGCTAAAAATCGAGGAGACTGCCATGAAAACCGTAGGCCAGGTCATGACGCACGACGTCGTGACCGTCGCGCCGACGGACGGCCTGCAGCGGGCCGCCCAGCTGATGCGCGACATGAACGTGGGCGCCCTGCCCGTCTGCGACGGCCAGAGACTCGTCGGCATGATCACCGACCGCGACATCACGATCCGCGCCACCGCGAACGGCCTGGCACCGGACGCCTGCAAGATCGGAGACGTGATGAGCGGGGACATCGCCTGGTGCTTCCAGGACCAGACCGTCGGCGAAGTGCAGCAACTGATGGCCGACCGCCAGTTGCGCCGCATCGTCGTCATCGACCGTGCGAGCATGCGCATGGTCGGCATGGTGGCGCTGGCCGACCTCGCCACGCGCCAGCCGGCGCCGATGGACGCCATGCTCGAAGACATCTCGCGCCCGTACCCGCCGCAACGCGCGCCGACCGGCAAGGCGCCCGACACCCACTGATCCATTCGTAAAATCAGCCGTGCGCCGGCACGCCGAGCCGCTGGCCCTTCCCATACATCCGGCACTCGGCCGCCAGCGCCAGCAGGTTCGGGTCGCGCTCGCGGCTCTTCGAAATGAGCAGGCTGATGGTCTGGTGCGACGCGTACGGCGCATCGAGCGGGATCAGCTGGATGCGCGTGCTGAATTCGGCCACGCGGCCCGGGAGCAGGCTGTAGCCCATCCCGCCGCTGACCAGGTTGATCAGCGAGAAGATGTCGGACACGCGCATGATCGTTTCCGGCGTGTAGCCGGCCTGGCGGAACGCGTGGTCGAAGCTGTCCGACGTGACGAAGCCGCCGCCCAGCGTGATGAATTTTTCGCCTTCCAGGTCGCGCAGGTCCACGCGCGCGCGGCCCGCATACGGTGAGCCCAGCGGCGCCGCCAGGTGCACCTCGTCCTCGAATAAAGGCACAGCGAGCAGCTGCGGCTCGTCCAGCGGCGCCTGCAGGCCGATCACGATCGCATCGAGCCGGCCCTCGTCCAGGCCGCGCAGCAACTCCTGGTTCGAGCCCAGCGTGAGGTCGATCTGCAGTTCCGGCCGGCGCAGCTTGAGGCCCATGAGCAGTTGCGGGATGCAGCGCAGGGTCAGCGAATACAGCGACCCGATCTTCAGCCGGCCACCCGCGAAACCGGCCAGCTCGCGCACCTTGCGCACGCCCTCTTCCGTTTCGCTGACCGCGCGCTGCGCATGCTTGGCGAACGCGTAGGCGGCCGGCAGCGGTGCCAAGTTGCGGCCTTCGCGCCGGAACAGCGGACAGCGCAGTCCTTCCTCCAGCGAGTGCAGCGCGCGGTGGATGCTGACCGTGCTCTGGCCCAGTTCTTCCGACACCCGCGCGAGGCTGTGCAGGCGCATGAACGCCAGGAAGACTTCCAGTTTCTTTAAAGTAATCTCTTCGTCGATCATTGCGTCGCTCCCCGGGAAAGCATACCCCAATCATTAACCTGAGAGTAAACATTCCGCCGCCGCGTTGATTGAAGGCCGGCCGTCTCCTTTCTATGCTGGACCTACCTTCCATACAAAGGAGACAACATGGAAAGCAATACGCGTACGACGCGCCAGTGGGACACCCGGCGCCGCGAGAAGGCGCGGCGGATGGCGGCGGCCAGCCACCTGGCCGACGGTCCCGTACTGGACAGCGCGCGCATCGTCGACGCCCTCGAACTGCTGCTGGCCGGCGGCGACCGCGTCGTCCTCGAGGGGAACAACCAGAAACAGGCGGACTTCCTCGCCCGCGCCCTCGTGCAGGTCGACCCGGACCGGATCAACAAGCTGCACATGATCATGCCCAGCGTGAGCCTGCCGGAACACCTGGACCTGTTCGAGCGCGGCATCGCCTGCAAGCTCGATTTCGCCTTCGCCGGCGCGCAGAGCCTGCGCATCTCGCAATTCCTGCAGGAGGGCACGCTCACGGTGGGCGCCCTGCACACGTATATCGAGCTGTACGCCCGCCTGTACGTGGACCTGTCGCCGAACGTCGTGATGGTCGCGGGTTACATGGCGGACCGCGAGGGCAACCTGTACACGGGACCGAGCACGGAAGACACGCCGGCACTCGTCGAGGCGGCCGCCTTCCGCGACGGCATCGTGATCGCGCAGGTGAACGAGATCGTCGACGACCCGAAGGACCTGCCCCGCGTCGACATCCCCGGCGCGTGGGTGGACTACGTCGTACGCTCCGACAAGCCGTTCTACATCGAACCGCTGTTCACGCGCGACCCGCGCCTCATCAAGCCCGTGCACATCCTGATGGGTATGATGGCGATCCGCGGCGTCTACGAGCGCCACAACGTACAGTCGCTGAACCACGGCATCGGCTTCAACACGGCCGCCATCGAACTGCTGCTGCCGACCTATGGCGAGCAGCTGGGATTGAAAGGCAAGATCTGCCGCAACTGGACGCTGAACCCGCACCCCACGCTGATCCCCGCCATCGAATCGGGCTGGGTCGAGAGCGTGCACTGCTTCGGCGCGGAGCTGGGCATGGAAAAGTACACGGCAGCCCGTCCGGACGTCTTCTTCATCGGCCGCGACGGCTCCATGCGCTCGAACCGCGCGTTCTGCCAGCTGGCGGGCCAGTACGCCGTCGACCTGTTCATCGGTTCCACCTTGCAGATGGATGGCCTGGGCAATTCGTCGACCGTGACGCACGGCCGGCTGACGGGCTTCGGCGGCGCGCCGAACATGGGCCACGACCCGCATGGCCGGCGCCATCCTACACCCGCGTGGCTCGACCTCGTGGAGACCGACGATCCGCTGGCACGCGGCAAAAAACTCGTCGTGCAGATGGTCGAGACGTTCCAGGACGGCAGCCAGCCCACGATCGTCGAGTCGCTGGATGCCGTCGAAGTCGGCAAGACGTCCGGCATGCCGCTGGCCCCGGTGATGATCTACGGCGACGACGTCACGCACGTACTGACGGAAGAAGGCATCGCCTACCTGTACAAGGCACGTTCGCTGGAAGAAAGAAAAGCGATGCTGGCGGCGGTGGCTGGCGTCACGCCCATCGGCCTCACACACGACCCGAAGCAGACGGCGCGCATGCGTGCGGAAGGCCTGATCGCGCTGCCGGAAGACATGGGCGTGCGCCGCGCGGACGCGACGCGCTCGCTGCTGGCGGCGAAGAGCATCGCGGAACTGGTCGACTGGTCCGGCGGGCTGTACGAACCGCCGGCCAAATTCAGGAGCTGGTGATGACGGCACGCGATCCCATCCTGATTCCCGCCGATGCCGCGCCGGACCTGGCATTGGCGCTGGCCGACCACGCGGTCGCGGCGCTGGTCGACGAAGCGATGTTGACACCGAAGCCGGGTCTCGTCGACCTGCGCGGCGCCGGCGCCCACCGCGACCTGTCCTGGCCCCTGATGTGCGCGTCGGCCTGTGCGTTGCGGCCCGCGTTCGGCCAGATGGCGCTGGCGGGTCTGCTCATCGCGGATGACGACGCCATGCTGCGCCGGCGCATCGGCGCCATCGGCCGCGACGGCGAAGCGGCGATGATGGCGGCCAGCGGCGGCGTCAACACGCACCGCGGCGCGATCTGGGCCCTGGGCCTGCTCGTCACGGCAGCCGCCGCATCGATGGAACGCGACGCCGGGACCATCGCGGCACGCGCCGGCCGGCTGGCCCGCATCGCCGACCCGGGCGCCCCCGCTGCCACGGGCCACAAGGGCGAACGCGCCTGCATCGAGCACGGCGTGGGCGGCGCCCGCGGCCAGGCCCGTGCCGGCTTCCCGCACGTGGTCGGCCACGCGCTGCCGATGCTGACACTGGCGCGCGCCCGCGGCGACGCCGAGCACCACGCCCGCGTGAACGCCCTGCTGGCCGTGATGGCGACGCTGGACGACACCTGCCTGCTCGCGCGCGGCGGCCGCAAGGCCCTGGCCGCGGCGCAGGACGGCGCGCGCCGCGTGCTCGCATGCGGCGGCATCGCCACGCCGAACGGCCGGCGTGCGTTCGACGTGCTGGAAGCGCGCCTGCGCCGCCTGCACGTCTCGCCCGGCGGCGCCGCCGACCTGCTGGCCGCCGCGCTGCTGCTGGACCGGATCGAACGAGGAGAATAAGACAATGGAAAGACTGGAATACGAATTCGCCGCCGGCCAGCCGGCACCCGGCCGCACCGTGAGCGGTGTGGTCAGCTCCGGCGACCTGGAAGTGCTACTCGAACCGGCACCCGCCGGCCGCACGACGGTTGCCGTGCAGACGTCCGTCGACGGCTATGGCGCCACGTGGAAGGCGCTGCTGGAGCGCGTGTTCGGCGCGGGCATTCTCCCCGCCGCGCGCATCGAGATCAACGACAACGGCGCGACGCCGGGCGTCGTACGCATGCGCATCGAGCAGGCATACGAACAAGCGGCGAACAACGGAGGCACGCCATGAGCATCGACAACCTGTTGAAGCGCGACAGCTTCATCGAACGGGGCGCCCGCAGCCGCGCCCAGGCGCTGCTCGATCCGGGCACGTTCCGCGAACTGGCCGGCCCGTTCGCGCGCCTGCATTCGCCGTGGCTCGCGATGCAGAATCTCGTCACGCAGGCCGACGACGGCGTAGTGGTCGCCAAGGGCAAGGTGGCCGGCCATCCGACCGTCGTGCTGGCGATCGAAGGCGCGTTCCAGGGCGGCAGCATGGGCGAGATCGGCGCCGCCAAGATCGCCGGCGCGCTGGAACTGGCGCTGCGCGACAACGAACGAGGCATCCCGACGCAGGCCGTGATCGTGTTCGAGACGGGCGGCGTGCGCCTGCAGGAAGCGAACCTGGGCCTGGCCGGCATCGCCGAGATCCAGTCCGCGATCGTCGCGCTGCGCCGCCATCGTCCCGTCATCGGCATCAGCGCGGGCACGGTGGGCTGCTACGGCGGCATGTCGATCGCGGCCGGCCTGTGCTCGTACTTCGTGATGACGCGGGAAGCGCGGCTGGGCCTCAACGGCCCGCAGGTGATCGAGCAGGAAGCGGGCGTCACGGAATTCGATGCGCGCCAGCGGGCACTGATCTGGGGCCTGACGGGCGGCGAGCAGCGCACCGCCACACACCTGGCCGACGCCTGCGTCGAGGACGACACGGCGCTCGTCCGCGCCAGCGTCATCGACTTCTTCGCGCGCGGCGTGCCGCCGGTGCACCGCAGCGACCGCACGGCCGACTTCCTGGCCTGCCTGGATCGCGTCGACACCGGCCGGCAGGCCACGGCGCAGGACGTGCGCGAACTGTATGCGAAAGGACTGGAATGATGAACATGCACACGAATCACGCGTCGCGCGGCGCCATGTGGCTGCGGCTGCTGACGGGCGGCGCCCACCCCGTCCACGACTGGACCACCGTGCACGCCTGCGACGCCATCCTGGCCGGCCGGCCCGCACGCTACCTCGCCGTCGTGCCCGATGCGGACAACACCTTCCCGCGCGCCCGCAACGGCGAAGTAGGTCTCGTCGAAGGATGGCGACTGGCGCAGGCCGTGCGCGAAGTCATCGACCTGGACCGGGACTCGCCTGAAAAACGCCCGATCGTCGCCGTCATCGACGTCCCGAGCCAGGCCTACGGGCGGCGCGAGGAAGCGTACGGCATCCACCAGGCGCTGGCCGGCGCCGTGGCCGCGTACGCGGATGCCCGCCAGGCCGGGCACCCCGTCATCGGGCTGATCGTGGGCCTCGCGATGTCGGGCGCGTTCCTCGCGCACGGCTACCAGGCCAACCGTCTGATCGCGCTGGACGACCCGGCCGTTGCCGTGCACGCGATGGGCAAGGCGTCCGCCGCGCGCGTGACCTTGCGCTCCGTCGAGGCGCTGGAAAAACTGGCCGCCAGCGTGCCGCCGATGGCCTACGACATCCGGAGCTTCGCGTCGCTGGGCATCCTGCACGACGTGCTGCAACTGACGAATCTCGCGCTGCCGGACGAGCAGGACATCGCCCTCGTCCACGGCGCACTGGAGGCGGCGCTGGCGAACATCCTCGAGGATCCGCGCCGCGACCTGTCAAGCCGCCTGCGCGGCCAACACCGGGGCGCGTCGCGTACCGTACGCGCGCTGCTCGCAACGGAATGGGAGGCCGCCGACTGAACCCCACTGCAGCACCCGGCCGCCAACAATAATATCCACGGCCGGTCCACCTTTTTTTGGACGAAGAGGAGACACACATGATTATCTACGGAACCGCATTACTGGCCATCTGCCACCTGCTCGGCATCTTCCTGGGCGACCTGCTCGGGGCGCTGCTGGGCGCCAAGACCAACGTCGGCGGGGTCGGCATCGCCATGATCCTGCTGATCTGCGCCCGCCTGTGGCTGCACAGGCGCGGCCTGATGCCGCAGCAGACCGAAATGGGCGTCGCCTTCTGGGGCGCGATGTACATTCCGGTCGTCGTCGCGATGGCAGCCCAGCAGAACGTCGTCTCGGCGCTGCGCGGCGGCCCCGTCGCCCTGCTCGCCGCCTTCGCCACGGTCCTCGTGTGCGCGGTCTGCGTCTCGCTGATCAACCGCGGCGAACGCCCGGTCCCGGAAGCCGACGCCGAAGCCCGCGTCGCCACCCAACGCGCCTGACGGAGGCCACCATGCTCGAACTCCTGGAAAAGACTGCAAAACACAACGGCCTCGTGCTGGCCTTTGCCCTCGTGGGCCTCGTGATGATCGTGTCGATGCAACTGTCGCGCCGCCTCACATTCGGCCGCGTGCACGGTTCCGCCATCGCCATCCTCATCGGCCTGGGCCTCGCCTACTGGGGCGGCATCCAGACCGGCGGCCAGAAAGGCCTGGCGGACGTCACCCTGTTCGCCGGCGTCGGCCTGATGGGCGGCGCCATGCTGCGCGACTTCGCCATCGTCGCCACCGCGTTCGAAGTGCAGGTCGTGGAAGCGAGAAAGGCGGGCCTCGTGGGCGCCGTCGCGCTGATCCTCGGCACGGTGCTGCCGTTCATCGTGGGCGCCAGCGTGGCGTGGGGCTTCGGCTACCGCGACGCCGTCAGCATCACGACCATCGGCGCCGGCGCCGTCACCTACATCGTCGGCCCGGTGACCGGTGCCGCGATCGGTGCCAGCTCGGAAATCATGGCGCTGTCGATCGCGACGGGCCTGGTAAAAGCCATCATGGTCATGGTCGGCACGCCGATGGCGGCGCGCTTCCTGCGCCTGTCCACGCCGCGCTCGGCGATGGTGTTCGGCGGACTGGCCGGCACGGTCAGCGGCGTCTCCGCCGGCCTGGCCGCCACCGACCGCAAGCTCGTGCCGTACGGCGCCCTCGTCGCAACGTTCCACACGGGCCTCGGCTGCCTCCTCGGCCCGTCGCTGCTGTTCTTCGCGACCCGCGCGCTGGTGGGCTGACGTGGACCCGCACGACCTGCTGTTCGTCCACCGGCCGGCGGCGTTCGCGTGCGACGGTGCGCGGCCCGCCTGGCTGGATCCGGCCGCGCCGCTGGTCGTGCGGCGCGAGGCGACGGCGTCCGGGATCGTCCCGGTCGGCGCGCGCGGGCTGCAGCGCAACGAGCGGTGCAAGGGCCGGATCGCGCTGGCCGACGTGGCGGCCATCCTCACGCCGCGCATGCTGGCGGAGCAGGCGCGGACGGCCGAGGGCGACCTGCCCTGCATCGCCGCCCTGCGCGCGCTGGCCCCGCGGCTGGACGCATTGGGTGTCGACTGGGGGCCGACCGGCGGGGCCGGCTACTGGCTCGCCTGCCGCCTGCCCGTGCTGCGGGCGACGAGCGATCTCGATCTGCTCGTGCGCCTGCCGGACCGGCCTTCGCCTTCGCTCGTGGCCGCACTGTGCACGCTGCAGGACGGCCAGCCGTGCCGCCTCGACATCCAGGTCGACACGGGCGCGGGCGGTTTCGCGCTCGCGGAATATGCGCGCGGGGGCCGCGTACTGCTGAAGACAAACGACGGGCCCCGTCTCGTCGCCGACCCATGGGAGGCCGCATGAGCGTCCTGTTCACCTTCCCCGGCCAGGGCGCGCAAAAGGCCGGCATGCTGCACACGCTGCCTTCGCACGCCGAGACGGACCGCACGCTGGCCGAAGCCACGGCCGCGCTGGGTCGCGACGTCATCGCGCTGGACAGTGCAGACGCATTTCGCTCCACGGTCGCCGTGCAATTGTCGCTGCTGGTGGCGGGCGTCGCGATGGCGCGCGTGCTGGCGGCACACGGCGCGGCGCCGCAGATGGTGGCCGGGTTGTCGATCGGCGCATGGCCCGCCGCCGTCGTCGCCGGCGTGCTCGAGTTCGGGGATGCCTTGCGCCTCGTCGAACTGCGCGCCCGGCTGATGGAAGACGCGTACCCGAGCGGCTACGGCATGACCGCGATCGGCGGGCTCACGCGCCAGCAACTGGAGCCGCTGCTCGCGCAAGTCCACGGTCCCGTGTACCTGGCGAACCTGAACGCGCCGCGGCAACTCGTCATCTCGGGCAGCGCGCCGGTCCTGGACGCCGTGGCTGCGCTGGCGCTTTCACACGGCGCTGCCCGCGCGGAGCGGCTCGCGGTACCGGTGCCGTCGCACTGCGCGCTGCTCGACGACCAGGCACGCACGCTCGCCTGCGCCTGCGACCAGGTCCCGCGCAAGCGCCCGCGCATCACGTACGTCAGCAGCAGCGTGGCACGCGCCCTGTTCGACGGCGACCGGATCATGGCGGACCTCGCCGCGAACATGGCGCGCCCCGTGCTGTGGGCGGACACCTTGCGCCATGCGTGGGAACGAGGCGCCCGCGCGGCGCTGGAAATGCCCAGCGGGTCCGTGCTGACCCGCCTCGCGCAGGACGCCGACTTCGCCGCCGGCACCGCCCTGTGCGCCGACGGCAACCGCCTCGATACGCTCGTGCAGGTCGTCCTGGAAAATCAGTAGCCGGCCCGGTCCAGCGCCTCGTTGACGGCGTCGACGACGGCCTGCGGCTTGTCGGCCTGGATGATGTGCGACGCGCCCGCCACGACGTGCAGGCTGGAGCGGGTGGACAGCGCGGCGATCTCCTTCTGGATCGCGAGGTTCTCCGCCTCCGTCGCCTTGTTGAGGGCACTCTGCGGCTTGCCCGGCACCGCGTACGGGCTCACTCCGCGCACGAGCACGACGAGCGGCAGGTCGCCGAAGCTACGGCGCGCGGCGCGCAGCTCCGCCTCGCTCGCGTCGCCCGCCTTGTTGCCGGCGACGATGTCGTCCCAGTACGCGGGCTGGCGCACCATCGCGAGGCGCGCCGCCGCCAGCTCGCGGCCATACTCCGTGCCCGTGCCGCCCGTGCAGGCGGCGAACAGATCGCTGCCCAGTTCGAACCCTTTATGTGCCGCCTGCGCGCACTGTTCGATGAACTGGTTCTGCGCGTCGTAGAACTGTTTGAGTTTGCCCTGCGACGCGGCGTCGATCCGCTTTTCCTCGTCCTCGTGACCCGCTTCCACCAGCACGAGCGCCTTCACTTCCCGCGGATAGCGATAGGCGTACAGCTGGACGGACGCACCGCCGAACGAATTCCCGACCAGGACGTACGGCGGCGCGATGCCGGCCTTGTCCAGCAGCGCATGCAGGTCGGACACCGCATTGCCGAACGTGGGCGGCAGCGGCGACGGGTCGCTGAAGCCGCGCGCCGCGCGGTCGTACACGCAGGCGCGCGTGCGCGTCGCCACCTTCGGCTGCACGCCGTGCCACGTCCAGCCGCCGTCGCCCGACGGTGCGTCGAACACGACGGTCACCGGCCCGCTGCCCGCGCAGTACAAATTCAGCCGGCGCCCGCCGATGTCGACCATCTGGTGCGGGCGGGCGAACTCGCGGTCGGTGTCGTTCATGGCGGCGGCGATGGCGCCGGTCGATACGCTGGCCAGCACGAGGGAGAACAGGACGGGACGCGGCATTGAATCTCCAAAAAAGTGGGAAATCGCCATCCTAGCGCGTCCCGACGCCGTCAATCCTCACCAATTATTGCGGCAGCGCGTTGACGTCCACTGCCGGCGTCGTCCCTGTGGCGGGACGGTTGAACGTCTGGTTGATGTTCACATAGTCCGCGAAGAAGCCGCCATTCTTCAGATAGAACATGCCGCTGTCGACGCCGCCCGCGAAGTCCATGCGCTGCTTGTTGGCGGCCGTTGCATCACCCGTGAAGCGCGCAGCCGTGATCTCGGTCCAGCGACCGGCCGTGTCGCGCGCCCACTGGTTGCCGTAGCGCGCGCTGCGTCCCAGGTAGCCGTTCGTGTCGATGAAGCTTTCGAGGAACGAGTACACGCCGGCATGGTACGTGGTCGTCTGCGGGCGCTTCCACGTCGCGATCAGGCGCCACTTGCCCCCGCCTTCCGGCGCCAGGAACCACGCGCTGAAGTCCGTGTTGCCGGCGCCGTCCGGCCGGACGCGCGTGAGGAAGCGGTACGTGTGGCCGGCCTTCCAGTCATAGATCAGGTAGGACTGGCCGCCCGTCCCTTCGCCACCGAATCCGTTGTCGACGACGTCCGGTCCCTTGTTCACGAGCGTCGTCTTCGCGCCGCTGTCCGCATCCCAGATGGAAAACAGCACACGGCGCTCGTGCGGGCCATTCACCTGGATGCCGAAATAGCCGCCGTTGAAACCGTTGGCCATGTAATAGGAGCCGACCTTGTCCTGGCCCGGCGGCACCGTCAACTCCGTGTAGAAGTATTCCGTGTTCGCCGGCACCTTGAAGCCCAGGTGGACAGACGGGCCCCGTCGCGACCAGTAGTAATTGTCGGCGTCGTTCGCGTAGTGCAGCGGGACGTCGGTCGACACGCGCAGCGCGGACACGTCGCCGAAATAGCCGCCGTCCTTGTTCACGCCCTTCAGGTCCACACGGACATAGCCTGCGGCCGGGATGTTGATCGTGCCGATGGCATAGGTCTTCGTGTCCGTCCCGGACAGCGCCACATCATAGTCGCGGCCCGCCACCGTCGCGCGGATCCGGCTCGTGCTGCTGCCGGCCAGGCGCGCGTCCAGGGCCAGCGCCGCGCTGCCGGGAGCGTCCATGCGGAACCAGATGCTCGTGACGGTCGCGGGGCTCGTCCAGTTGGCGAGGCCGGCATCCGTGATCTCTTCCTTCGCGTGCGCGGGCGCCTGGGTGACGAACGCGTTGCCCGCGAGTGCGACACGGTAATCCGCGGCGCTTGCCAGGCCGGGTACGGTGGACGCGCCCAGCAGCGCGAGGCTGAACAGCATGAGGCTTCTTCGTTTCATCGTCGACTCCTTCATCGGGGTTAAAAGTTGTATTCGGCTGTCAGGCGCACGGCGCGCGGCGATGCGCGGCCGGCCACCTCGAGGTAGTGACGGTTGATGGCACCGGCCTCCTCGCGCGTCTCGTTGTAGCGCGTGACGGTCTGGCGATCGAGCACGTTGAACACGTCCACGCGCAGGATCAGACCTTTCAGACGCGCGGGACTCCAGGCGGCGTTCAGGTCGAGCTGCACCTGCCACGGCAGGCGGCCCTGGCTGCCGCGCGGTGCGGGCTGGCTGTTGCAGTAGAAGTAGGCATCGCCGTAGTCGCCGTCGAAGCGCAGGTCGTCGGGCAGCGCACCGATGCAGTTGCGTGGCGCGCCGGAGACCAGCGCCAGGTTCGCGCCCACCGTCAGTTCCGGCAGCAACTGCGCGAAGCCATAGGCCTTGATCTGGTGGCGGTGGTCGCTCGGCAGGTAGCCGTACGCGTTGTACATCAGCTCTTTATGGTCGTCGCTGACGGTGAGCGCCACGTCGCCACCGCCGATCGTATCCGTCTGGCCTTCCATATTCCCCTTCAGTGCGGACAGCGTGTACGTGACCTTGCCGTACCACCCGTTGCTGAACGGGTGTTCGAGGAAGACGGTCAATGCCTTGTACCGGCGCTCCGGCAATGGGTTGCCCCACTCGGCCGCCGCGATGTCGACGCGGCGCAGGCCACGGCCGTCGTTGAAGTCGATCATGAGGCTGTTGTCGCGGCCCGGATTCATGATCGTGCACTGAAAGCCGCCCCAGTGGCTGGCGTCGACGTTGTTGCGGGCCGCCCAGGCGTCGATTGGACGCTGGTCGCACGTGTCGTCGTTCGTGTCGTTCAGGCGGCGGTACAGCAGGTTACCGCCGACGACCAGCTGGCGGGTCAACGCCTGCTCGAACCCCAGCGAGAACTCGTCCTGCGACAGTGGTTTCAGGCCGACCGCCGTCACCTCGCGCGCATCGCGGCCCTTGCCGTAGAAGTTGTTGGCCGAGTAGGCATTGCTGATCGGATGCAGCCCGGTCGGTGCACCAGTAGCCGGGTCGACGCCCGTATAGGTGTAGAACTGGCTGGTCGACAGCAGCGGGCTCGCCATGTTGCTGGACAGGTTGGAGGGCACCGGCAGGTGGTAGCGGCCCGCGTTGGCAAACACCTTCAGCGAACTGTCGCCCTTCACGTCCCATGTGGCACCGAAACGCGGCGCGATCATGTTCCGCTGCGAGATGAACGCATCGCCGCTCGTCGTATAGTTCGTGAACTGCTCGCGGCGCACGCCCAGGTCGAGCAGCACACGCTCCGCGACCTGCCAGTGGTCCTGGAGGTATTGCGCCGACTGCACGCTCGTCGGGCGCGCCAGGTTCGTGTTGATGTCCTTGCTGACGTAATAGCCCTGGAGGCCGTAGCCGCCGCCCTGGGCCGGGGTCTCGAACGCGCCGTTGATGGCGCGGTTCGGATCGCTGGCCTTGCGGTACGTCCAGCGATAGCCGCCCGCCAGCGTCTGGCCCACGAGGGATTCCACTTCGATGCGGTCGATACCGGCGCGCAGTCCGTGGTTGCCCAGCTTGTACTCGACGTCCAGGCGCAAGCCTTTCTGGCGGTCTTCCGTCGCCGGGTCGACCAAGCTGCCCGTCACAGTCTGCGGGTTGTTGTAGACGAGGCCCGGCACCTGCGTGGACACGGTCGACGACGTCTGGGCCAGTGACGGATCGTAGCCGTCCGGGATGCGCCGGTGGGTCGTGCGCGAGTCGCCGTACAGCGCCGTCACCGTGAGGTCGTCGCGCAGATAGCCCGTGTATTTGACGATGTCGGCGTTCGCGCCGGGCGCGGCGGCCGCGCCGCAGCAGTTGATCGTCTCCTGGCCGGCGCCGCCCGGCTTGCCATCGCGCGTCAGGGTCGCGTAATCGAAGCCGTAGGCCTGGCTGCGGCCCACCGTGCGGTCAAACACTTTCGTGTATTCGAAGTGGTGATCGTCCGTCAGGTTGTAATCGAGCTTGGCCAGGTAGCGGTTGACCGTCGAGTGCGACGTGCTCCAGCCGGTGCGCGATGTCGTGCCCGCGCTGCTCGCGGCGCCGACGCTCTCGCTGTCGGTGATCGTGCGTTCCAGCGCGACGAACGCGAACAGCTTGTTGCGGATGAGTGGACCGCCGCCGTACAGGCCCGCGACGCGGGTGCGCGTCGTGTTGTCGTGGTTCCAGTACAGCAGTTTGCCGTCCGTGTCCGGATTGGCGCCGGTCTGCGGATAATACGTGTTCTCGGGCGCCGCACGCAGGCGGGCTGGCAGGTATTGCAGCTTCCCGCCAAATTCGAACCTGTTCCCGCCGCTTTTCGTCGTGATGTTGATGACGCCGCCCGTCGACCGTCCGAACTCCGCGCCATAGCCGCCCGACAGTACCTGCATGTTGGCGATGGCGCCGAACGGCAGCTCGGACGCGCCCACCTGCGTGAGGATGTTCGTGACGGGGAAGCCGTTCACGTAGAACGCGTTTTCCGACTGGCCCGAACCCGAGATCTGCGGCGCATTGCCATACTGGCTGTTCGTTCCGCGGTTCACGCCCGGCGTCAGCTGGACGACGGACGCAACGTCGTTCGCCACGGGCAGCGCCTTCAATTCCTTCGCGGTGAAGACGACGCCGTTGTTCGTGTTGGACACGTCGATGAACGAGCGGGTCGCCGCCACCACCACGGTCTGCATGCCGCCGTCGCCGAAGCTGGCTTCGACACCGGAGCCGACGACCGCCTCCACCTCGCGGCTCGCCTCGACGGCACCGCCGCGCACCACCTTCACGGCGTAGCGGCCCGGCGGCATCGACGTGGCCGCGTACCGTCCGGCCGCATCCGGACTCACGGTGCGCTGGACGCCGGTCGCCAGGTTCTCGATGACGACGCTTGTCCCCGCCGGCCCGCGCACCTCGCCGAAGATCGTCGTGGTGGCGTTCGACTGCGCCCAGGCCTGGCCGCCGCTCGCGGCCAGGGCGATCAGGATGGCGGTGGCGTGCCGGATGGCGTCGTGCCGCAGTGTGAGGCGCTTGTTGTTCATGCTCATCTCCCTTTTCGATGGATACAGCAGTCCCTCCCCGTCCGGGACAGGGACTGCTCGCTTGCTTGTAGTAGTGGTGGTGGTTGCGGTGGCGTCAGCGCGGTGTGACCGTGGCGCCCGGACTGCCCGTCAGGCGCGCGTTGGCCCAGTTGGCGCAGACCTTGCCGGGACTCCTGCCCTGCGCGCCCAGCGTTCGGAGGCTCAGTTCATGCAGGCCGCGCACGTCTATCTCGGGTTTCACGACGGCCGGCGGCGTCACGAGCCCGCTGTCGTACAAAAGTTTCGATCCGCTCCAGACCTGGAACTGCAGGCCGCCGTTGCCCCGGCAGCTGTCGTCGACGCCGAGGTCGGCCCGCAGGAGGTCCCAGTCGCCCTCCAGCCTGAAGTCGACACGGCTCGCGGGTCCGACACCTACACCCTTGCGGAACCTCAAGCCGTTCATGCGCAGTTCGGCCTCCTTGCCCGCAGGCCTGTCGCGCGCGGCCGACTTCGGCAGTGCGAGGTCGGACAGGTAGACCATCGTGTCGGGACCGTCGGCGCGGCGGTGTTCGAGGATGTGAAATTCCGACACCGCGATCGGCGGGACGTCGGCCGGCAGCGCCGCGTCGTACGCCTTGGCTAGCGCGGGTCCCTGGGCCGCCGTCACCATCGGGTCGAGCGCGCTGGCCCCGTCGCCGTCCGGGTTGTGCACGCTCAGCACGCGGAAGCGCAGCAACCGGCCGGCCGTTGCCGGGAAAGCGATCGTCTGCGTGCCTTGCGCCAGTTGGAGGCGTCCGTGTGCGACCGGTGCGCCCCAGTCGCCGTTGCTGTCGCCGACATAGACTTCATAATCGCGCACCTGGCCGTTCTTCCAGTGCGGGTCATTGCGCGGCGCGACCTCGATGCCGTCGACGAGACGCCGCTCGGCGAAGCCCAGCACCCATTCGTGCGGGCCGCTGCGCACGGCCTGGCTGCGAACGGTACGGAACCACGTGTCCGGCTTGCCGTCGAACGCGCGCTCCAGGCCATGGCCCGGTTCTTCCGCCGGGCGGTTGACGACGACGATGGCGTCGGCAGGAACCGCGCGGCCCGTTTCCGGTGCGGCTGGGAAGGGATCGTCGGGCCGCGCCGCCAGCGCGCCGCGAACATCGATGCGCAGTGCCGAGCGGATGTCGCGCGCCGCCGTCTTCACGTGCAGGGTCCCGCGGCGGTCGGCCGCGTCGAAGAACCAGCCGTCGTCGGCCGCATCGAGCGCGGCGAGGCTGGACCGGACCGGCAGCGTGCGGCCTTCGGCCTGCACCGTCTCGGGCGCCTTCGCGGCCAGCATGCGCAGGCTGTAGCCGCGCCGCGCTTCCTGGCCGGCGTAGGTCCCGTCAACCGCGCCGATCTCGACCGCCGTATCCGCGCCGGCGGCATGCATGCGGATCGTCTGGCGGCTCGATGCGCCCTGCTGGTAACGGCGCGTGTTGCCGTCGTCTTCGTACAACGTGAAGCTGGAGTCCCCGGACACCGGATAGACGTCGAACGTCACACGGTCCTTCGGTTTCTGACCGTCGTACAGCACTTCCGGGTACATCGGGAGGATCGAACCGGCACGCACGAACACGGGCAGCTTGTCCAGCGTGACCCGCAGGTCGACGTCGCGCCCATCGGCACCGGCCGTCGCCTGGTGGCCGTCCCAGTAATCGAGCCACGTCCCCTGCGGCAGGTGGATGCCCTTGCGCCAGCCGCCGCTCGCCGCCTGGCTGCGGTAGACGGGCGCCACCAGCACGTCGCGGCCCAGCATGAACTGGTATTTGTACTTCTCCGTCCACGCGGCGGGGTCGCGCGGGTAGTCCCACATCAGGCCGCGTACGAGCGGTGCACCGCTGTCCTCGGCCTCGCGCGCCAGCGTGTACATGTAGGGCGTCAGGCGCAGCTTGAGTTTCAGGTAGCGCCGGTTGATGTCGCGGTAAGGCTCGTCGAACCACCATGGATGCTTGCGCTCGGCCGCCGACCAGCCGGACATCCCCATCAGCACGGGCGTGAAGCTCTTCCACTGCAGGTCGCGGGTGTACGTCTCCGGGCTCCCGCCGAAAATGGCGTCCACGTCGCCGGTCGCATACGCCTGGCCGGAGAGGCCGGAACCGATCAGCGTGGGCACATGCCAGCGGATGTAGTCCCAGCTCGCGCTCTGGTCGCCCGTCCACGCGACGGCATAGCGCTGCGTGCCGGCCCAGCCCATGACCGTCCAGATGAAGGGGCGGCTGTCGGAATTCTTCAAGATGCCGTCGTACGCAGCCTGGTTCGCGTCGAGCGAGAATTGGTAGCCCTTGCCGGTCCACGCGACGTCGAGCTTTTGCACGCGCGTGCCGGCCGTACCGACTTCCCACGCGATCTTGTCGACGCCATTTTCCGTCCACAGGCCCGTGCGGAATCCGTATCCGGCGAGCCCCTTCACCGTCTCCGGCAAATTCGTGTAGCCGCAGCCGTAGCCGTCGTTCGGCAGGATCCAGCCGCCCGGCATGTCGTGCTCGCGGTAGCGTTTCGCGACGCTGTCGACCACGTCCGGCGTCTTGCCGGTCGGGCCGTCGCTCCATCCTTGCGGCACCGTGCCCGGCTTCTTGACGTTGTCGCCGTCGTTGTAGCAGTCGGCATCGCCGAATTCCAGCGCCCAGCGCGGCAGCAGGCGCGCGCGGCCCGTCCATGCGGTGTAGCCGGCGAGCGCGCCGCGCAAGTCCGGTGCCACGAAATAATAGGCGTCGAAGCGGCCTTCCGCATGCTGCAGCGCGATCTGGTCGTCGCTGCGCAGGTCGTAGCTGCCGTCCGACCACGTATTGCGCAGCATCGCCCAGCCCTTGGAACTGAGCAGGAACGGCGCCGGGTTCGGGCGATCGCCCTCTTCCCAGCCGCCCGAATACGACACAGCCAGCTCGCGCCCCTTGAATTCGTAGCGCCCGTTCTGCTGGCCGCCGCCGTAGAAGCGCTCTGCCGCATCCGTCGACAGCACCTGGATGGCCTGCTTCGCATCGATGTCGAGCGGCTGCAATTCGCGCCACAGCGGCGCCGCCTCGCCGGCACGGTACAGGGAGAAGCGCAGCGGCTTGCGGTCGATGCGGAGCATCAGGGCCGCCGTCTTCAGCATGATATGGTCGGGATGCTCGTCCAGCGCGTAGGTCTGGTTGTCAGGCGTGCCGACGACGATGGGCGCTGCCTTGTCGCCCGGCCCCGTCAGTTGCGCGGTCGGGCTGGCCTGGATGTGCAGCACGTCCGGGCGCGGGAGGCCCACCTGCACACGGGCGCCGCGGTCCGTCACGATGTCCCATGTATGGCCGTCGGCGGCGGCGCTGATGGATTTCAGGTGGCCCAACGGGGCGGCGCCAACGGCGGCCGTCCAGGTCAGGGCGAGTAAGGCAGCGACAGGAGTAAAACGAAAAGGTCTCATGGTCATAATGGTTGTCGATTTACGTTTTTGTTTTTCTTAATGTAGAAACAAAAACAAACGGGGTCAACAAAAAGTCGTCGAACGGGCGAAAAGATAGCGATATCACCGGTTTTCACGCGATTTTTTCTTTCGTTTTAAAGAGTATTCAGCGCGCTAACTTTCGCTATGTCGCAAAAGTGGGACACTAGCATCGCAGACATCGAAGACATATACGGGAAAATACCGAAACACGACTACTTTGCTTTCGATTTATCTTTCGTGTTTGACATTTCGAAAAATAAGCTCTAATCTTGCCCTATCCGAACCTTTCGAATATGACGATGACCACCCTTCTCGAACGCGACGCGCAGTCCTGGCGCGACCTCGGCGGCCTTGCAACCGCGGAGGAGATCGTCCAGCAGCCCGCCGTCTGGCGCGCCCTCGCCGGCGTCCTCGCCGCGGAGGGCCAGCGCGTCGCGGACTTCCTGGGCCCTTGCCTGGACGACCCGCGCCAGCGCGTGATCCTGACGGGCGCCGGCAGCTCGGCCTATGTCGGCGAGATCGCCGCGGCCCAACTGGATGCCGGGTGTGCGGCCGACGTACGCGCGCTCGCCACCACGAGCCTCCTTACGCACCACGAACTGTATCTGGACCCGGCCGCGCCCACGTTGCTGGTGTCGTTCGCGCGCAGCGGCGAGAGCCCGGAGAGCCTGGCGGCCGTCAACCTCGTGCGCAGTGTCGTCCCCGGCGCGCGCTTCCTGCATATCACCTGCAACGCGGCCGGCAGCCTGGCGACGCAGGCCGCCGGCGATCCCGCGGCCTGCGTGCTGCTGATGCCGCCCGCGAGCTGCGACCGCGGCTTCGCGATGACCAGCAGCTTCACCAGCATGCTGCTGGCCGCCTTGTGCGTCCTCTCGCGCGGCGCGGATGCCGCCGGGCGCCTCGACCGTCTCGCGCACCTGGGCGAACGCGCCCTCGCCGACTGGTCCGCGTCCGTCGCACGCCTGGCGCAGCGGCCGGCGCAGCGCGTCGTCTACCTGGGCAGCGGCCCGCTCGAAGCACTGGCTAAAGAAGCGGCGCTGAAGATCCTCGAGCTGACGGGCGGCCGCATCCTCGCCCTGGCCGAGTCGCCGCTGGGCTTCCGCCACGGTCCGAAATCCGTACTGGACGAGACGTCGCAAGTGATCCTGTTCGCGAGCACGAAGCCGCTGGCGCGCCGCTACGACGACGACCTGCTGGCCGAACTGCGCCGCGACGGCATCGCCGCCGACGTGCTGACGGTGGGCCAGTGCGGCGATTTTGCCGCCGAAGCGCCAGCGTGGCCGGACGCATGGCTCGCGCCGCTGTGGCTCATGATGGCGCAGCAGTATGCGCTGCAGCAATCCGTGCGCTTGAACCTGCGCCCCGACAATCCGTTCGCCGGCGGGATCGTCAACCGCGTCGTCCAGGGAGTGACCATCCATGACCACGCTGCCTGACGGCTGCCACGGCATCGACATCGGCGGCACGAAGATCGAACTCGTTTCGTTCGACGCCGCCCTGCGCGAAGTCCACCGTGAGCGCGTGGCCACGCCAGGCCACGACATCATGGCGTTCTCGCAGGCGATTCACACGCTCGTGCGCAACGGCGACGCGGTGTTGGGTGCCCGCGCCCCGGTCGGCATCGGCCTGCCCGGCATCACGGATACGTTCAGCGGCCGCCAGCTGAGCACGAACGTCCCGGCGCTGAATGGCCGCCAGGCGCGCAAGCTGCTGGAGCACATGCTCGACCGCCCCGTCGTATTCGGCAACGACTGCCAGTGCTTCGCGCTGTGTGAAGCCGCGGGCGGCGCGGCGGACGGCTCGCCGACGATGTTCGGCGCCATCCTCGGCACCGGCGCCGGCGGTGGCTATTGCGCGGGGGGGAAGCTGCTGCGCGGCCGCAACGGCATCGCCGGCGAATGGGGCCACTGGTCCGTCTCCGCATCGCTGCTGGCGCGCCACGGCCTGGCGGCGCTGGACTGCCCCTGCGGCAAGGCCGGCTGCACGGAGCGCTATGTATCGGGGCCCGGCATGAGCACGCTGCACCGCCACTTCGGCGGCGACGGCGCGGAACCGCTGGCGCTGGCCGCCCGCGCGAATGCGGGCGACGCGCTCGCCGCGCGCACGCTGGACACCCACCTCGACCTGCTCGGCCAAGCGATGGCCGGCATCGTGCTCGCGTTCGACCCGCATGCTATCGTGCTGGGCGGCGGCCTCTCGAACCTGCCGCACTTGTACGAGCGCCTGCCCGACGCCGTCCAGTCCCACCTCCTGCGCGGCGTCCAGGCGCCGCCCATCCTGCCCCCACGCTTCGGCGATGCCGGCGGCGCCCGCGGCGCGGCGCTGCTGCTGCGCCAGCAACTCAACGACAGCGAACCATGACGTCACCCATCCAGCAAGTCATCCAGGCGCACCGCCGCGGCGAACGGGTCGGCCTGGCCAGCATCTGCTGCAGCCACCCGGCCGTATTGCGTGCCGCCATGCGCGTCGCGCTCGACCACGATTCCCTGCTGCTCGTGGAAGCGACGTCGAACCAGGTCGACCAGTTCGGCGGTTACACCGGGATGACGCCCGCCGTCTACCGCGACTACGTCCTCGACCTCGCGCGCGACCTGGCCTTCCCGCCCGGGCGGCTCGTGCTGGGCGGCGACCATCTCGGTCCCAACGCGTGGCAGGGTCTGGACGCCGCGACCGCGATGGCCCATGCGGAGACGCTGATCGCCGCGTACGCCGGCGCGGGCTTCCACAAGATCCACCTCGATTGCAGCATGCGCTGTGCTGACGATCCGCCCCTGTTGCCCGACGAGATCGTGGCACAGCGCTCGGCGCGGCTTGCACGCGTTGCGGAGGATGCCACACAAGCGGCCGGCCTGCCGCCGCCCGTCTACGTGATCGGGACGGAAGTGCCGATTCCCGGCGGCGAGGCGGACCTCGACGATGCGGGCGCACCGACGGCACCGGCCGCGGCAAAGCGCACCCTCGATGTGCATTGCCGCGCGTTCCTCCACGCCGGGCTGCATGCGGCCTGGCGCCGCGTCGTCGCGATGGTCGTGCAGCCCGGCGTCGACTTCGACACGAGCCGCGTCCAGCACTACGACGCTGCCCGCGCGGCCTCGCTGTCCGACTTCATTGCCGGTCATCCGGGCCTCGTGTTCGAAGCGCATTCCACGGACTACCAGCGCGAGCCGGCCCTGCACGACATGGTGCGCGACCACTTCGCCATCCTGAAAGTGGGCCCGGCCGCCACGTTCGCATTGCGCGAAGCGCTGCTGGCGCTGTGCCATATCGAGGATGAACTGGTGCCGGTCGGCCACGCATCGCGCCTGATGCGCGTGCTGGACGACGTGATGCTGGCGAAACCCGACCACTGGCGCAAGCACTACCGCGGCAGCAGCGACGATCAACGCATCCTGCGCCGCTATGCGCTGTCGGACCGGTGCCGCTATTACTGGGGCGAGCCGCCCGTCGCGGCGGCGCTGGAGACGCTGTATGCCAACCTGGAAGCGACGACTATCCCGCTGCCCCTGCTGAGCCAGCACCTGCCGGAGCAGTACGCGGACGTCGTGGACGGCGGCCTGGATCCGGCGCCGCGCGCACTGGTCGAGCACAAGATCGGGCGCGTGCTGTCGCAGTACATGAGGGCGTGTACGCGCAACACGGCGCAGCCCGTCGGCAGCGCCGCCGCGATCTGTTAAGCTCGGCGTTTTCACACTGCCTGCCTGCACGCGACCATGCGAAACACCAGCCAACGCCGCGAATCGATCCTGCAAACGCTCGCCCGCCAGGGCTCGGTCCAGGTGACCGACCTCGTCGACCAGCTCGCCGTCTCCGCCGTCACCATCCGCACCGACCTGTCCGCGCTGGAGAGCCAGGGGCTGGTCACGCGCAGCCACGGCGGCGCGGTCCTCGTGCGCACGCCGCCGCCGGAGCAGAGCATCCGCCAGAAGGATGCGTTGCACCATGAAGAAAAAGAGCGCATCGGCGCCTTCGCCGCGTCGCTCGTCGAACCGGGCGACAACATCGTCATCGACTCCGGCACGACGACGATCTCGCTGGCACGCCACCTGCGCGACGCCCAGGACGTGACGGTGGCGACGAATGGACTCAACATCGCCTGGGAGCTGGCGGAGTCGCCCGGCGTCGACCTGATCCTGACGGGCGGCCTGCTGCGCAAGCAGTCGCTGTCGTTCCAGGGCAGCCAGGCCGAGGCCTGCCTGCAGGTCTACAACTTCGACAAGTTGTTCCTCGGCGTCGACGGCCTGGACATGCAGTTCGGCGTCACCACGCACAACGAGGCCGAAGCGAGTCTGAACCGCAAGATGGTCGAGCGGGCCAAGCGCATCATCGTCCTCACGGATGCCTCGAAGTTCGGCCGCGTGAGCCTGCACCGGATCGCGCAGCTGGACTGCATCCACACCGTCATCACGGATGCCGGCATCAGCGCCGAATACCGCGACGGGCTCCAGAAGCTGGGCATCGAACTGCTCATCGCGAACTAGCATGCTCACGGGCCGGATCCTCACTCCCGACGGCTGGATCGCCGGCCGCCTCACCTTCGGGGAGCGGATCGGGGCCATCGAGGCCGATACGGCTTGCGCAGGCGGTCCACTGATCCTGCCCGGCTTCGTCGACCTGCACGTGCACGGCGCGGCGGGCGTGGACATCATGCAGGGCGGGTCGGCCGGCGCGACGGTCGCGCGGGCGCACGCCCGCCACGGCACCACGTCCATGCTGGGCACGACGATGACGGCGCATCCGGCTGCCATCCGCCGTGCTCTGGAAAGCCTCGGCCCCGTCATCGCCACGCGGCCGGCCGGCGCGGCGCGCATGCTCGGCGTGCACCTGGAAGGCCCGTTCATCAGTCCGCACAAGCTGGGTGCCCAGCCGCCCGAGACGCTGCCCGCCAGCCTCGACCTGATCCGCGCCTGGCATGCTCTGGCGCCCGTCCGCGCGCTGACCCTGGCGCCGGAAATTCCCGGCCACCTGGAACTGATTCCGCAACTGGCGGCGCTGGGCATCCGCGTCCAGCTGGGCCACAGCGCCGGCACGTACGCGGATGGCGTGGCCGCGCTCGCGGCCGGCGCGGCCGGATTCACGCACCTGTTCAACGGCATGAGCGGCTTCGCGCACCGCGCGCCGGGCATCGCGGGCGCCGCGCTCGCCCATGCGGAATACGCCGAGATCATCCCCGACCTCGAACACGTGGCGCCCGGTGCCATCCACGCGGCCTTGCGCGCCATCCCGAAGCTGTACGGCGTGACGGATGCCACGGCCGCCACCGGCATGCCGGACGGAGAGTACGCGCTGGGCAGCCAGCGCGTTTATAAATGCGTGGGGTGCGTGCGCCTTGCCACCGGCTCGCTGGCCGGCAGTGCGCTGACGATGGACCAGGCGCTGCGCAACCTCGTCGCCATCGGCCTGGATGTGGCCGACGCGTCGCGCCGCCTGTCGGAATACCCCGCCGATTACCTCGGCGAGCCGGCGCGCGGCCGCATCGTGCCCGGCGCCTGGGCGGACCTCGTCGTCCTGGATGCGGACCTGCGGCCGGTTACGGTCGTCGTCGAGGGCGAAGCCATACCACGATAAAAAAGCACACCAAGGAGACGACATGACAGCAGCTTTTACGCGATCCCCCGCCTGGTCCACCCGCTACCTCCTGTTCATCGCCGGCATGGGCGGGCTGTTGTACGGCATCGACGTCGGCATCATCGCGGGCGCGCTGCCTTACCTGGAGTCGACGGCCGCACTGGCGTGGAAGCTCAACGCCCAGCAGCTCTCGTTCGTCGTGGCGGCCGTGCTGCTCGGCTCCGTGCTGTCGTCGTTGTTCGCCGGTCTCCTCGCCGACGTCATCGGACGCCGCCCCGCGATGGTCGTCGCGGGCGCGCTGTTCGTCGCCAGCATCCCCTTGATCGCCCTCGCGGACGGCTATGTCCCGTTGCTGTGCGGCCGCCTGCTGCAGGGCGTGAGCGGAGGCCTCATCGGCGTGATCGTGCCGCTATACCTTGCCGAATGCCTGCCGGCCGACCGGCGCGGGCGCGGCGCCGCACTGTTCCAGTTGCTGCTCACCGTGGGCCTCGTCGCGGCGGCGCTGATCGGGCTCGTGCAGGCGCGCAGCGTGCAGATCGCGACGGATGCCGCGGCGGCGGTCCCGGAAGCGGCCCGCGCCGCCGCCGTGCTGGCCGCCAAGGACCACGCGTGGCGCGGCATCTTCTGGATGTGTCTCACGCCGGGGATCGTGTTCACACTGGGCTGCCTGCTGCTGGCCGAATCGCCCCGCTGGCTCGCGCAGCGCGGCCAGCGCGAGGCCATACCGACGCGCACGGCGCGGGCCACGGACCCGCTGCTGTCGCGCCGCTACGTGCTGCCGTTCCTCCTGGCCTGCCTGATCCTCGCCTGCAACCAGGCGACCGGCATCAATTCCGTGCTGGCCTATGTCGTCAACATCCTGAACCGCGCCGGCCTGTCCGGCGCCAGCGCCAACCTGGCGGACGTGCTGCTGAAAGTGCTGAACGCCCTGATGACCATCGTCGCCGTGCTGCTCGTCGACCGCAAGGGCCGCCGCTTCCTGCTGATGGTGGGCACGGCGGGGATCGTCGTCGCGCTGCTGGCCGTCGGCCTGCTGTTCCGCGCCAACGAGACGCAACAGCGCGACGTGAGCGCGAAGGTGACGGCGCAGGCGCGCGGCGACGGCCTGTCGCTGCGCCTCGACGCACCGACCTTGCGCGCGCTGGGCGCCGACCCGGCCGGCCCGCCGCAGGTACTGACGGTCGCCTACGCCTATGGCCCGTTCACGAACGTGGCGAGCATCCGCAGCGACGATCCCGCGCTGCCGCGCCTGGACGCGCGGCGTGCCGACACCGTGCAGCCGGACAGCGTGATCGGCGCCGCGTTCCGCCGCCTGCATGCGAATCCGTTCCCCGATCCGGCCGCGGCGGCCACCGCGCCGCTCGCCATCGAGACGGCGCGCCTCGGCCCGCTGCCGACGGCCGGCCACGGTTGGCTCGTCGCCGTGGCGATCTGCCTGTTCGTCGCCAGCTTCGCCGTCGGGCCGGGTGTGTGCGTGTGGCTCGCGTTGTCCGAGCTGATGCCGACGCGGATCCGCTCGAACGGCATGAGTATCGCGCTGCTGATCAACCAGTTCGTGTCGACGTCGATCGCAGCCGTGTTCCTGCCGACCGTCGGCCGCCACGGCTATTCCACGATCTTCTTCTTCGGCGCCGCGTGCACGGTCGTGTATTTCCTCGCATCGGCCTTCCTGCTGCCGGAGACGCGCGGCAAGACGCTGGAAGAGATCGACGCGTTTTTCGCGCGGCCGGCCGCGAAGTGAACGCCGCCTACAGGTGCGCGAGGATGTTCACGAGCCGTCCGAACGGATCGCGCACGAAGAAACGCCGCACGCCCCACGGCTCGTCCGCCGGACCGTACGTCGGCGTGTGACCGCCCGCGATCACGCGGCGCAGCGCCTCGTCGACGTCGTCCACTTCGATCGACAGGTCGGGCACGGGCGTGCCCGAGCCGCCCTCCGTCGCGAAGCCCAGTTGCGGCGTGTTGTCGCCCTGGCCGGCCAGCATGAGGAACCAGCCATGGTCCATGACGACGTCCATGTCGAGAATGCCGCCATAGAAGGCGCGCGCGGCGTCGTAATCAGGCGCATGAATGTTGGCGACGATGCGTTTCACTTGCATGGGTGTCCCCCGTTCAGGCTTGTCCGCGCCGGGCCGCCACGCCGTCCAGCACGTCGAGGATGTCCGCCGCCATGACCGGCTTGACGAAATGGCGGTCGAAACCGGCCGCCAGCGCCCGCTCGCGGTCGTGCGCCTGGCCGTAGCCGCTGACGGCGACCAGCGGCACGTCCGCCATGCCAGGCAACGCACGCAGGCGGCGCGCCAGCTCGTGGCCGTCGAATTCGGGCAGGCCGATGTCGAGCACGCACACGTCCGGCCGCCGCTCGGCCGCATAGGCCAGCGCCTTGCCGGGCTGTGCCACACCGTGGCGCGGTGGCCCACGGCTTCGATGTACATGGCGAGGATCTGCGCCGCGTCCACGTTGTCGTCCACGATCAGGACCTCCAGCGCCTCGGCCGCCGCGGCGGCACCCGTCGCCACCGGCTCGGCGTACGCGTCGTCATTGTCGCTGGCGAGGCGCGGCAGCACGACGGTGAAACGGCTGCCCCGGCCCGGCCCGTCGCTGTGCGCCGACACGGTCCCGTCGTGCAACTCCACGAGGCTCTTCACGAGCGCGAGGCCGATCCCGAGGCCGCCCTGCGACCGGTCCGCGCTGCGCTCGGCCTGCGAGAACAGGTCGAACGCGCGCGCCGCCAGGTCGGGCGCCATGCCGATGCCGTTGTCGCACACGTCGACGGCCACGTTGCCGCCGTCGCGCCGCACGTGCACGTCGATGCGTCCGCCCTCCGGCGTGTACTTGGCCGCGTTGCCGAGGATATTCGCGAAGACCTGCACGAGGCGCTTGCGGTCGCCTTCCACCTGCGCGTCGTCGGACGGCAGGTGCAGTTCCAGGTGGTGCGCCTTCGCCTTGACCTGCGGCCTCACCTGCTCCACGGCCTCCGAGATGACGCCGGCCAGCGGCACGGGCGCCCGCTCCAGCGTGATCAGGCCGCGCGTAACGCGCGACACGTCGAGCAGGTCGTCGATCAGCCCCGTCATGTGGCGCGCCTGGCGGCCGATGATCGTCGTCACCTGGCGCACCCGGTCCTCGTCCAGCCGGCCGACCTTGAGGAAGTCGGCGGCCGCCGTGATCGGCGCGAGCGGGTTGCGCAGCTCGTGCGCCAGCATCGCAAGGAACTCGTCCTTGCGACGGTCGGCTTCACGCAGCGCGCGCTGCGCTTCCTGGATCGGCGTCACGTCGACCATCACGGCCACGCCCTCGGTGGCCGGATGGTCCATCGTGATGGAGCCCATCTGCACGCTCACCCGGCTGCCGTCCTTGCGGAAGTATTCCTTGACGAGGTTTTCCATCCGTCCCGTCGTGCGCAGCTCGACCATTGCGCGGGCCGTCGCGTCGGCCCATTCCGGCGGCGTCAGCGTGCGCGAATCGAGGCCGTCGCGCTCGAATTCCACGCGCGTGTAGCCCAGCATGTCGAGGAACGCCTGGTTGGCGTCGATGATCGAGCCATCCATGCGGTAGCGCACGACGCCCACGACGTTCGATTCGGCCAGGCGCGCGAACCGCATCTCGCTCGCGCGCAGCGCTTCCTCGGCGCGCTTCTGCCCGCTGATGTCGAGCACGACGCCCGGCAGCCATGCGGCCCGGCCGGCAGCGTCGCGCGTCACCTTGCCGCGCGCGAGCACGTCGCGCCACGTGCCGTCCGCGCGCCGCACGCGGTAGGTGCATTCGAAGCCGTCGCCCGTCGCGATGGCATCGTCGATGCAGCGCCGGGTGTATGCGACATCGTCCGGGTGCACGGCCGCGAGATAGGCGGACAGCGGACCGCCGGCCGCCGTCGCCTCGTCCACGCCCCAGATCCCGGCGAGGTTGCGGTCGGCGTACACGCGGTCGTGTACGAGGTCGTAGGTCCAGGTGCCGATGTCGGCGGCCACCAGCGCGGCCGACAGGCGCATGCGCGCGTCCTGCAGGGCTTCCTCGTTGCGCTTCTGCTGGTGGATGTCCGTGCACGTGCCCATCCAGCGCACGATGCCTCCCTGCGCGTCGCGCACGGGCTGCGCGCGGCCCAGCACCCAGCGGTATTCGCCGCTGCGGTGGCGCAGCCGGTATTCGATCTCGTACGTCGTGCCCGTTTCCAGCGAATGGCGCCAAGCCGCCCACGCCCGCTCGCGGTCGGCCTCGTGGAACATGGCGTTCCAGCGCTCGCCATCCGTCTCGCCCTCGCGCATGCCGGTGAACTCGTACCAGCGCTGGTTGTAGAAGTCGTGGTAGCCGTCCGGCAGCGTGGACCACACCATGTGCGGCATCGCATCGGCGATCGCGCGGAATTCCGCATCGATGGGACGCAGCGCGCCGGTGCCGGACACGATGCACGTGAAGCCGCGTACCGTGCCGTCCAGGTCGCGCAGCGGCGAGAATGCCAGTTCCAGCCACGCCGGCGCATCGCCGCCGTCGCCGAGCGGGCATGCGGGCCGGCCGACGCGGAACGATTCGCCCGCCAGCGCACGCGCGACGTGCGGCTGCAGTTCGCCCCAGGCCTCCTCCCACTCGGCGAGGCTGCCGCCCAGCAGGGCCGGATGACGGGTGCCCACCAGCGGCACGGCGCCATCGTTGTACAGCAGGCCCGGCGCGTCGCCCCAGCCGAGGAATGCGGGCACCGGGGCATCGAGGACGAACCGGGCCGCGTAGGCGAGCGCGGGCTCCCACGTCGCCGGCGCGCCGAGGGGGGATGCCGACCAGTCCCGCTCGCGCAGGATCCGCTCGACGGCGGGTGCGGGCAAGCCGCCGGCAGAATCGTTCATGGTGTCCCGGTCAAAGACCCCATTCTAACGGGCTCAGGCATATTGGGGCATCCCGGGCAGCAGCTTGTCGAGCGTGACCGGGTAGTCGCGCACGCGTACGCCGGTCGCGTTGTAGATGGCATTGGCCACCGCCGCCGCCACGCCGCAAATGCCCAGCTCACCGACGCCCTTCGCCTTCATCGGTGACGAGATGGGATCGGTCTCGTCGAGGAAGATCACCTCCTGGTGCGGAATGTCGGCGTGCACCGGCACCTCGTAGCCGGCAAGGTCGTGGTTGACGAAGAAGCCGACGCGCTTGTCGACGACGAGGTCTTCCATCAGCGCGGCCCCCACGCCCATCGTCATCGCGCCGATCACCTGGCTGCGCGCGGATTTCGGATTCAGGATGCGCCCGGCCGCGCACACGGCCAGCATCCGCCGCACGCGCACTTCCGCCGTGGCCGCGTCGACCGCCACTTCGACGAAATGGGCGCCGAACGTCGATTGCTGGTATTTCTTGTCGAGGTCACCGTATTCCATCGTGTCCTCGCCGATGACGTCGGCGTCGCGCGACGCCTGTTCCAACGGCAGCGCCTTGCCGCCGGCGCGCACCATGCCGCCGCTGAAATCGGCCTGCGCCGGGTCGAGGCCCAGCTTCTTCGCCACGTTCTCGCGCAGCTTGACGCACGCCGCGTACACGCCGGCCGTCGAGCTGTTGCCGCCCCACTGGCCGCCGGAACCGGCCGACACCGGATACGCGGAGTCGCCCAGGCGCACCGTCACGCGCGACAGCGGCACGCCGAGCATCTCGGCCGCCGTCTGGCCGATGATCGTGTACGTGCCGGTGCCGATGTCCGTCATGTCCGTTTCGACGGTGACGGTGCCGTCCCGCTCCAGGCGCACGCGCGCGGCGGACTTCATCACGAGGTTGTTGCGGAACGCGGATGCCACGCCATAGCCCACGAGCCAGCGCCCGTCGCGAACCTGGCCCGGCTTCGGATTACGCCTGTTCCAGCCGAAGCGCTCCGCGCCGATGCGCAGCGTGTCCACGAAGCGCCGCTGCGAGAACTTGCGGCCGGGCTTTTCCGGGTCGACCGTCGTGTCGTTCACGATGCGCAGCATCACCGGGTCCATCTTCAGTTTTTCCGCCAGCTCATCCATCGCGATTTCCAGCGCCATCATGCCCGGCGCCTCGCCCGGCGCGCGCATTGCATTGCCTTCCGCGAGGTCGAGGACGGCGAGACGCATCTGCGTGAAGCGGTTCGGTCCCGCGTACAGCAACCGCGTCTGGTTCACCGCGGTTTCCGGCCCGCCGTCCGGCAAATCGCCCGACCAGCTCTCGTGCGCGATGGCCGTGATGCGCCCTTCGCGCGTGGCGCCGATGCGGATGTGCTGGATCGTCGCCGGCCGGTGCGTCGTGTTGTTCATCATGAGCGCCCGCTGCAACGTCACCTTCACGGGCCGGCCGACGGCTTTCGCGCCCAGCGCGGCCAGCAGCGCTTCCGACCGCAGGAACAGCTTGCCGCCGAAGCCGCCGCCGATGTAGGGCGACACGAGGCGCACGTTTTCCTCGGGAATACCGAGCGTCCGCGCCATGTCCTTCTTGCCCCAGTTGATCATCTGGTTCGCCGTGTACAGGGTCAGCGTGTCGCCCTGCCACACAGCCGTCGACGCGTGCGGCTCCATCATCGCGTGCGTCTGGTCCGGGGTTTTGTAGGTCGCGTCCAGCTTCACGGGCGCGGACGCGAAGGCAGACTCGAAATTGCCCACCTTCGTCGTCGATTTCGCCTTGTCCTTGCTGGCCGGGCCCGCTGCGTTCATCGCCGCTTCCAGGTCGTAGACGCCGGTGATGGGCGCGTACTCGACGTGCAGCAGCGCCGCGGCGGCGCGCGCCTGTTCGAACGTCTCCGCGACGATGAGCGCGACGGCCTGGTGGTAGTGCTCGATCTCCGGTCCGCCCAGCAGGTGCGCCGTGTTGTACTTGCCCTTCGCGAGCTTGCCCGCGTTTTCGTGCGTGATCACGGCGAGTACGCCTGGTGCCGCACGCGCCGGGCGCGTGTCGATGCGCTTGATGGTGCCCTTGGCGATGCCGGCGCCGACGACCCAGCCGCAGGCGGCATTCGGCGCCACCTTGTGCTGTTCGTACGCGTACGGCGCCGTGCCCGTCGTCTTGAACGGGCCGTCGATGCGGTCGGTCGGCTTGCCGACGACCTGCAGGCGGTCGATGGGATTGGTGGTGGCGGGGGTCGTGAATTTCATGGCTGCCTCCTCATGCCTTGCGTGCATCCGCCAGCACGGATGCCAGCGTGCGCTGGACCAGCGGGATCTTGAACGCATTGTCGTTCGTGACGCGCACGCCGGCCAGCAACTGGTCGGTCACGGCCTGCGCGCCGCGCGGCATGGCGGATTCCGCGGCCGGCACGCGCCACGGCCGGTGCGCGACGCCGCCCAGCGCCACGCGCCCGCTGCCGTCCGGCTGGACGACCGCCGCCACGGAAACCAGCGCGAACGCATACGACGACCGGTCGCGCACCTTGTGGTAATAGTGCCTGCCGCCCAGCGGTTTCGGCAAGGTGACCGCCGTGATCAACTCGCCCGGCGCGAGCGTGTTCTCGATATGCGGCGTGCCGCCCGGCAGGCGGTAAAAATCCGCGATGGGGATCGTGCGCGCCGAACCGTCCGGGCGCACCGTCTCCACGCCCACGTCCAGCAGCTGCATCGCCACCGCCATGTCGCTCGGGTGCGTCGCGATGCACGCTTCGCTGTGGCCCACGATCGCCAGCTGGCGCGTAAAACCGCCGATGGCGGAACAGCCGCTGCCCGGCTTGCGCTTGTTGCAGGCCATGTTCGTGTCGTAGAAGTACGGACAGCGGGTCCGCTGCAACAGGTTGCCCGCCGTCGTCGCCTTGTTGCGCAGCTGGGCCGACGCGCCCGCGAGCAGGGCGCGCGACAGTACGGCGTAATCGCGCCGCACGCGCGGGTCGGCCGCGAGGTCCGTGTTGCGCACGAGGGCGCCCACGCGCAGCCCGCCGTCCTGCGTCGGCTCGATCCTGTCGAGACCCAGCCCGTTGACGTCGACGAGGTGCGGCGGCGTCTCGATCTCGAGCTTCATGAGGTCCAGCAGGTTCGTGCCGCCGGCGATGAAGCGGGCGCCCGGATGCTGCGCGGCGGCGGCCGCCGCTTCCGCCGGCGTGCGGGCGCGCTGGTAGGTGAACGCCTTCATGCCGGCCTCCCCGCGAATTCCGTGATCGCATCGATGATGTTCGAGTACGCGCCGCAGCGGCAGATGTTGCCGCTCATGCGCTCGCGCAGCTCGTCCGGCGACAGCAGGGGTTTCGCTGTCAGGTCCGCGCTGACGTGGCTCGGGATGCCGCGCCCGATCTCGTCCAGCGCCGCGACGGCCGAGCAGATCTGGCCCGGCGTGCAGTAGCCGCACTGGTAGCCGTCGTGCTTCACGAACGCGGCCTGCAGCGGATGCAGCTTGTCCGGCGTGCCGAGGCCTTCGATGGTCGTCACCTCCGCGCCTTCGTGCATCACCGCGAGGCTGAGGCAGGAATTGATGCGGCGGCCGTCCACGATGACCGTGCACGCGCCGCACTGGCCCTGGTCGCAGCCCTTCTTGGTGCCCGTCAGGCGCAGGTGCTCGCGCAGCATGTCGAGCAAGGTGGTGCGCGTGTCGAGATCCAGTTCGTAGCGCTGGCCGTTTACGCGCAGCGCGACCTTGGCCGTCACCGGCGCCGGCGTGGCGGCGGCGGGCGCCTGGCCGGTTTCCGGTCCCTGGGCGGATGCCATGGGCGGCAACGCCGCGGCCGTGGCGGAGAGCGCGCCGCCGATCAGCAGGTCGCGCCTCGTCTGGTTGATGTCGCTCGAGTCGATCATGGGTACGCTCCCTCCTGTGCACGGCGTTATCGTCAGATTGCGCATATTAAATCCGTTTTGCCGGGCACCCTTGCACGATACGCGTACCCGCACGTAAATTCGGCAGTTTCCAACCGGATGCCCCGGTCAGGTAGCGGATTTCGCTACCGTACGGTGCGATCCGTGCGCCTCGCCCGACGCGGCCTTGGCCCCGCCCGGCCCCACGGGCATGATGGCGCCACATTCGATCACGGAGGAACCATGAAACGCCTGTTGCTTGCAACCCTGTTTGGCCTGACATGTGCCGGTGCCCATGCCGCGGATGCCTCGACCCCGTCGCAGGCCGCCAGCGAACTCGTGGGCAGTGTCGCCCTCGGCTCGATTGCCGTCGTGGGCGTAACGGGCAGCGCGGTGGTGGAAAGTGTCGCGGCAGTCGGCGACGGCATCGAGGTCGTGCTGGAAGGCGCGGGCCAGGCGAGCCGCGCGACGGTCCGGCTGTCCGGCGCGGCGGCGCGCGGCCTGTCGATCGGCACGGGCACCGTGCTGCAGGTGGTTGCCATGTCTGCCGGCCACGCGCTGGTACTGTCGGGCAAGGTGATCGCGTTCATCCCGAACGAAGTCGGCCAGGCGTTGCTGCACCATGCGCGCGCATCGTAACCGCCTGGCCCGGCTGGCCTGCGCATTGATCTTCGCGGCGGCTTTGCCGGCGCACGCGGGCCAGGTCTGCCGCGACGAGCCATTGCGTGTCGACGAAGTGCGCCGGTCGCTGGACCTCGCCCAGCGCACGTTCGCCGCCCTCGACGCGAGCGGGGCCAGCGTGGCGATCATCGCCCGCGCGGGCCAGGACCTCAGCAAATACGGCCTGGAGTACTCGCACATGGGGATCGTCGTGCGCGACCATGCGGCCGGGCGCTGGACCGTCGTGCACGAACTGAATACCTGCGGGACGGCGGATTCGGACCTGTTCGTAGAAGGCGTCGGCAACTTCTTCCTGACGGACCTGTACCGCTACCGGGCCCAGGTCCTGATCCCCGGCCCGGACGTGCAGGCACGCGCGGCCGCCCTGGTGGCGGGCCGCACGGCGCGGCGCCTGCACGAGCCGCACTACAACATGCTGTCCTACGTGTACTCGACGCGCTACCAGAACTCCAACCAGTGGGTGCTGGAGACGCTCGCCGCCGCCAGCGCGCCGCCAGGTGCCGTCGAGACGCGCGCCGAGGCGCAATCGTGGCTGAAGGGCCAGGGCTATCGCGTGCCGACGGTCGAGATCCCGGCCGTGACGCGCCTCGGCGCCCGCATGTTCCGCGCCAACGTCGCGTTCGACGACCATCCGTTCGACCGCCGCATGGCCGGGCAGATCGACACCGTCTCCACGGACGCCATCGTGAATTTCGTGCGCGAACGCGATCCGCAGGCACGCGTACTCGTCGTGGAGTAAAGACGGGCGTGTGACAATCTTTGAATTTTGCGACACATTCCGGCTGCTATCCTTGCCGTTCCGAGCCCAAGGAGCCGAGATGTCCCCGCAAAACCGCTTGCACCGCGCCGTCGTGCTGTCCCTCGCCATCGTCCTCGCGTCCTGCGGCGGCGGCGGAGGCGGAGGCGGCAACGGCGCACCCGCCCCCGTCCAGGCGACCCCCGCGCCGCCCGCTGCAGTGGGCCCGGCCATCACGTCCCAGCCGGTGTCGCAATCGGTCGTCGCCGGCCAGGCCGCAACCTTCTCCGTCGCGGCGGACGGCACGGCCACCGGCTACCAGTGGCAGCGCGACGGCAAGGACATCCCCGGCGCGACCGGCCTCACTTACACGCTGGCCAACCCGCAGGCAGGCGACAGCGGCAGCAGGTTCACGGCCGTGGCCACCGGTACGCGCGGCAGCACCGCCAGTACGGCGGCGACGCTCACCGTCTCGGTACCGAAAGGACTCGCACTCGTCGCGGGCAACCCCGGCGGCGTGGGCAACCTGGACGGCACGGACGCCCGGCTGGCCCTGCCCGGCCTGCTCGCCATGCAGCCATCCGGGGCGCTCTTCCTCGTCGACGACATGGACGGTTTCGCGTTCACGCCGGGCATACGCGCCATCGACCTCGCGACGGGGGCGGTTACCACGCTGGCGCGCGACCCGGCGCTGCACGACGCCCGCGCCATCGCCGTCGACGCGGCCGGCAACCTCTACGACGCACCGTGGGCGACCGGGCCCGCGACGGCCATCTACCGGACGCCGCCCGGCGGCAAGCGCACGCTGTTCGCCGGCGCGGCCGGCGCGACGGGCAGCGTGGACGGTGCCGCCACGGCCGCACGCTTCACCGAGATCAGCGGCCTCACGGTGGACGCCGCCGGCAACCTGTACGTGAACGACGGCGGCAAGACCGTCCGCAAAGTGGCGCAGGACGGCACCGTCACGACCCTCGCGGGCGGTGCCCAGCCCGCGTTCCGGCAGATCGCCGCACTGGCCGCCGACCGCGACGGCAACCTGACGCTGATCGACGACGGCGCGCTGCGCACGGTGTCCACGGCCGGCACCGTCGCGACCCGCACGCTCGTCGCGGTGGACGGCGGCTCGTCGAACCTCGGCGGGTCGGGTGTCACCGTCGACGGCGCGGGCAACGCCTACGTGCTCGACCACACGTATCCACCCCGGGTCCGCAAGATCGCCCCGGACGGCACGGTGACGACGGTGGCCACCCTGCCGGCCAGCGGCTCGAGCGGGACCCATTACACCAACCTCGTGGCCGACGCCGCCGGCAACCTGTACGTGGGCGACGATGCGAGCCAGGTCATCCGCCGCATCAGCGCGGGCACCGTTGCCCCGTTTGCAGGCCGCGGCGCCTCCGTGGCGAATGTCGACGGCACCGGTGCCGCGGCACAGTTCTCGCTGGCCGGCGTGCTCGGGCCCGATCCGCGCTACGAGCTGGCCACGGATGCGCAGGGCAACGTCTACGTGGGCGAAGGGGCCGTCGTGCGCAAGGTGACCCCGGCCGGCGTCGCGACCACGCTCAACCTGCCGCCCGGCGGCCGCACGCTCGGCTATTACGTGAGCAGCGTGGCGGTCGACGGCAGCATGCTGGCGGTGTCGAACGGCGTCGTCGCGCGCATCGATGCGGCCGGCGTCTCCCATTTCATCGCGGGCCAGGCCGGCGTGGCGGGCATCGCGGATGGCGTCGGCGCCAAGGCCACTTTCACGAGCCCGTCGGGACTGTTCGAGGATGTCCAGGGCAACATCTGGCTGACGGACACGGTGCCCGGACCGATGACCGACGTCGGCGTCAAGACCTATCGCCGCAAGATCGCGCCGGACGGTACCGTCACCACGCTGCCCGCCGACACGCCGATACCTTCCGTCACTCTGTACCGGGGCAAGGACGGCACGCAATGGGGTGTCGATACGAGCTTCAACGTCGTCCGGACCGATCCCAATGGCACCCGTACCGTCGTCCGCCAGGCGCGCGACGTGGCCGACCGCGTGACCGGGCTGACGGTCGACGGCAGCGGCAACCTGTACCTGGCCATGCAGGAAGGCAGCACGTTGTACTCCGTGCGCAAGATTACGCCGGCCGGCACCGAGACCGTCATCGCGGGCAAGCCGGGCGCTGTGGGCGTACGCGCCGGCACCCCGGGCAGCCTCGGTCCGGTCGACGCGATCGCGGTCGCCCCCGACGGCACGGTCTACGTGATGAGCGAGAACGCGCTGGTGCGCATCCTTCAATAAGCGGGCCGGCGCCTCTTTGCAAAGATTTACACAAACCGTCAGCACCTTGACGGCCAGCGCGTCCATACTCCGGCGCAGGAACCGACACGACACCATGCACCTGCCCGCCCTGCCCTACAAACAGCTCGCCGCCAGCCTCGCGCTGGCCGTGCCCATGCTGCTCGCGTCCCGCAGCGGCGCGAACGTCGTCCCGGTGCGGGCGCCGCTCGTGCGCGTCGCCACCGCGCCGGTGGTCCACCCTCCCGCGCCCAGGGCCGCGCACACGCCATGAGCATCCTGCTGCGCCTCGTCCTCGCCTGGCTCGCGCTGGCCTGGTCCGGCAGCGCCGCGGCGGCCGATTCGGAAGTGCTGCTCGAATTCCGCGAGGATGCCGTCCTGGCCGAACTGCGCCTGCCGCTGCGCGACCTGGCGGCCGCGTTCGGACGGCCGCTGCCCGCATCGCCGCTGCCGGTACGGGGCCGCCTGCATGCGGAACTCGCACGCTATCTCGGCGCCCACATCGTCCCCGTCACCGACGACGGCCGCCGCTGGTGGGTGGAACTCGCGGACATGCGCGTCGCCGTCGATGCCGAGCCGCGGATCCTCGTCGCGCACGCGCTCCTGGTGCCGCCCGCCGGCGCCAGCGCGCGCCGCTTCGTGCTCGACTACGACGCCATCGCGCGCGAACTTCCCGGCCATGCGACCCGCCTGGCCGTCCGCAGCGACTGGCACGGGGGCGTCCTCGCCAGCGGCCCCGCCACCATCGCGCTACTGGATGCGCCGCGCGGCCGGGTCGCCGTCGACCGCGCGGACGGCGGCGCGTGGCGCGGCTGGCTGGCCGCCTGCAGGCTGGGCCTGCGCCACGCGGCGGACGCGGGACGCTACCTGCTGCTCCTGCTCGTGCTGGCCCTGCCGGCGGCCATGCGCTCGCCGGTCCTGCTCGCCCGCATCGGCGCCGCGTTCGCACTGGGGCAGACGCTCGCGCTGCTGGCGGGCGCGCCCGGCTGGTTCCGGGTGCCCGCCGGCACCCTCGATGCCCTCGCGGCCGGCGCCCTCGTACTGGCGGCGGCGCACGCGGTGCGTCCGCTGTTCGGAGGCCGCGAGACGTGGTACGCCACCGGGTGCGGCCTGCTGTACGGCCTCGCCGCCGCCGGCACCGTCGGCGCGCTGGACCTCGACGGCTGGCAGCTGGCCGCCGCGATCCTCGCGTTCGCGGCCGGTTGCGCGCTGGGGCAGGCGGCCATGCTGGGCGGCGTGCTGTACGTGGCCGTGGCCGCGGGAACGTACATGCGCAGCCCCCTGATCAGGAGACGATGACGATATACTTGCGGTTTTACCAACCTGCCAAGGAAGTCATGACCCGTCGCTCCCTGCCCGCACGCCTGCCCCTGCTTACCCTGCTGGTGGCCCTCGCGTGCTCCGCCCTGCCCCCGGCCGCCGTCCACGCGGCCGACGACGCCAAGCCCGCCCCGCGCGACCTGCGCGAGACGTACACGAAGTACGAATACCGCATCCCGATGCGCGACGGGACGAAGCTGTTCACCGTCGTCTACGTGCCGAAGGATGCGTCGAAGTCGTACCCGTTCCTCGTCAACCGCACGCCGTACAGCGCGGGCGTGCAGGCCGACGGCGAGCTGCATTACGGCGAGGACTGGTTCCCGAAGCAGATCGGGCCGTCGAAGGAATTCGAGGATGCGGGCTACATCTTCGTCAAGCAGGACGTGCGCGGCCGCTACATGTCCGAGGGTAAGTGGCAGGAGATGACGCCGCACGTGAACCCGCAGCGGGCCGCTGGCGAAGGCCAGGAAAGCCAGGACATGTACGACACGATGGAATGGCTGCTGAAGCACGTCCCGAACAACAACGGCAAGGCCGGCATCTGGGGCATCAGCTATCCGGGCTTCTACACGTCCGCGAGCATCATCGATTCGCACCCCGCAATCAAGGCCGCGTCGCCGCAGGCGCCCGTGACGGACCTGTACATGGGCGACGACTCGTACCACGGCGGCGCCTTCATGCTGGCCGCGAACTTTGGCTTCTACGCGTCGTTCACCGAGCAGCAGAACCCGACGCCGCTGCCCAAGACGTGGGCCGACTTCGACTACGGCGCTGCCGACTCGTACGACTTCTTCCTCAAGCACCGCACCCTGGCGAACATCCTGGGTACGCTCACGGACAGGCAGCGCGCCCTGCTCGCGCCGACGATCGAGCATGACACCTATGACAGCTTCTGGCAGACGCGCGCCATCGCGCCGCACCTGAAGAACGTGAAGGCGGCCGTGCTGACGGTCGGCGGCTGGTTCGACGCCGAGGATCCGCAAGGCCCGTTCACGACCTACCACGCGATCAGGAAGAACAACCCCGGCATCTTCAACGGCCTCGTGATGGGCCCGTGGGTGCACGGCGGGTGGGCGCGCTACGACGGCAAGCAGCTGGGCCGCGTCTCGTTCGACAGCAAGACGGGAGAATACTTCCGCCAGCACATCCAGTTCCCGTTCTTCGAACAGCAGCTCAAGGGCGTCAAGCCCGCGCAGCCCATCGCGGAAGTGACGGCGTTCGAGACCGGCTCCAACGTATGGCGCCGCTACACGGCCTGGCCGCCCGTGCAGGCGAAGGCACGCACGCTGTACTTCGGCGCGAACGGCACGCTGAGCTGGCAGCAGCCCGCGGCCGGCAGCGGCTACGACGAATACGTGTCCGACCCGAACAAGCCGGTGCCGTACATCGGCTACCCGGCCACGTCGGTGCCGCAGGAATACATGGTGTCGGACCAGCGCTTCGCGTCCACGCGTCCGGACGTCCTCGTGTACCAGAGCGAGGTGCTGGAGGAAGACGTCACCGTCGCCGGGCCCGTCACGCCGAAGCTGTTCGTGTCGACCACCGGCACGGATTCGGACTGGGTCGTGAAGCTGATCGACGTCTATCCGGCCGAGTATCCGAACGGCGAGCAGCCGGCGCGCGGCAACGACGTGGCGCCGCCGCGCGGCACGATGGCCGGCTACCAGCAGCTCGTGCGCGGCAATCCGCTGCGCGGCAAGTTCCGCAACGGGTTCGAGCATCCGGAAGCCTTCGTGCCCGGCAAGGTCGAGGCGATCAGCTACCACCTGGGCGACGTCAACCACACGTTCCGCCGCGGCCACCGCATCATGGTGCAGGTGCAGAGTTCCTGGTTCCCCCTCGTCGACCTGAACCCGCAGACGTTCGTCACGATCCCGAAGGCGAAGCCGGAAGACTTCAAGGCGGCCACGCAGCGCGTGTACCACGCGGCGCAGACGCCGTCAGGCCTGCAGCTGCTCGTCCTGCCGGCGCACTGATTCCGGCGCCAGCCGGCGGCTGGCCGTCACCGCGCCGGTGGCATCGGCGACGTCGAGCCAGGCGCAGCGGCGGCCATCCTGCTTGCCGCGATACAGGGCCGCATCGGCCAGCGCCAGCGCGTGCTGCCAGTCGATGGCGTCGTCGCCGCCGGCAGGCAGCGAAAGCGCGCCGGCCGTGATCGTCACGGCCAGCCGCTGGCCGTCCGCCGTCGTCACGGGCGTATCCGCCACCGCGGCCAGCAGCGTGCGCACGAGGTCCGCGTGGCCGGCGGCGCCGCCGCCGTCCGCGTGCACGAGGAATTCCTCGCCGCCCCAGCGCAGCACGGTGCTCCTCCCGTCCACCGCCGCGCGCAGCCGGCGCGCTACTTCCACGAGCACCTCGTCGCCGGCCGCATGGCCCAGGCGGTCGTTGATGGTCTTGAAGTGGTCGATGTCGAGCAGGATGAAGCAGCGGCCCGGCCCCGGCGTGCGGGCCACCATCGCGTCGCGGAACGAGCGGCGGTTCAGCAGCCCCGTGAGCGCGTCGTGCGTGGAGTGGAACGCCAGTTCCTCATTCAACTCGCGCAGGCGGGCACTCGTGCGCACGGAGCGGCGGTACAGCCGCCAGACAAAGCCGCACAGCACGAGCGCGAGGCCGGCACCGGCCGTGGCGATCAGCTGCCACACGCGGCGCTTGCGGATCTGCGCATCCTTCATCGCATTCTCGCGCCGCAGGCTCTCGATCTGGATGGCGCGGCGTTGGGCCTCGAACTGCTCGTGCAGCACCCTCGCCGTGTTCTCGTGTTCCGCCGCGGCCAGCTTCGCGGCCACCTGGTGGTGTTCCTGCAGCGCCTGCAACGCCTGGCGCACCTGCCCGGCCTTTTCCAGCATCCGGCTCTTCTCGATCAGCATGTTCGCCAGGTCCGGCTGGGATCCGTCCGCGCGCTCTTCCGCCACCACGCGGTCGACGTAGACGAGACCATCGGCCACGTGGCCCTGCCCGGCCAGCGCGAAGCCGAGGTTCGCCTCGGCGATGCGGCGCGTGGCCGGATCGCCCGCGCGCAAGGCGAGCGGCAGAGCCGCGCGCGCCGCACGTTCGGCCTCCACGTAGTTGCCGTCCTCCAGCCAGCTGTCGGCAATGTTGCCGAGCGCATTCGCCTCCAACAAGGTCAGGCCGTTCGCGTGCGCGATCTGCAGGCCCTTGTAGTACGCGACGCGGCCCCGGTCCGGATGGCCCTGCATGACGTGGGCGATGCCTTCGATGACGAACCGCCGCACGGCGGACGACGGCGGCAGCGCGCCGCCATCGGGCCCGATCGCGGCCAGCGTGGACAGCACCTTGTCCGCCGCGCGCGTGTACACGTACACCTTGGCGATGGCCAGGCGCAGGCCGTTCACCGTCGGGTCGAGGAGGTCGGGATGCTGGCGCGCGATCTCTTGCGCCTTCAGGTAATGACTGTGGGCGAAATCGAACTGGCCCAGTTTCACGTAGGCGTCGCCGTAGGCCTGCTGCAGCGCGGCCGTGAATGCCGGGTCGCGCAGGTCGGCGTTGCGGATGTCGATGTCGTTCACGGCGGCGAGCATGCCCGTCTTGCCGTGCCCCGCCGCCGCGTCGGCGCGCGCCAGTTGCCCGAGCGCCTTGTTCAGCGCGTCGTGCTCCGCCTGCGCCATCCGCACGATCCGCTCGGCGGCCTCGCCTGCCGCGGCGGTGTCGCCGCGGTCCGCATATGCGCGTCGCAGCAGGTGCAGGTAGGCGATCCGTTCGGGGTAAGCGGCCGCCATCTGCGCGTTCTGCGCGGCCAGCAGGGCGGGCAGCGCGCCGGCGTCGGCGCTGCGCACGAGGCCATCCAGCCGCGCCAGCTGGCCCGGTTCCGCGGCCGCATGCGCGCCCGGGGCGCCCAGGCCGAGGGCCAGCAGCGCCGCCAGTGCGCGCCGCTTCATGCTTCCTCCGGCGCGCCGAACTCGAAACGCGCTTCCAGCGGGCAGTCCGCCGCGGCGACAGGCCGGCCGAAATGGTAGCCCTGCATCTCGAAGCAGCCATCCGCCATCAGCAGGCGCGCCTGCGCCGGCTGCTCGATGCCTTCGGCGATGACGTCCAGGCCCAGGCAGCGCACGGCCGTCACGATCGCGCGCACGATGGCGCGCGATTCCGTGCTCTGTTCGAGGTCGGAGACGAACGCTCGGTCGATCTTGACCTTGTCGATCGGCAGGCGCTTCAGGTAGGCCAGACTGGAATAGCCGGTGCCGAAGTCGTCGATGCTGAGGACCACGCCGGCCGCCTTCAACTCCTTCATGATCGTGATGCTGCGTCCCACGTCGTGCATCGACGTGGATTCCGTCAGTTCCAGTTCAAGCGCGCCGTGCGGCACGCCGTGGCGGGCCAGCGTGTCCACGACGCGCGCCGCCACCTCGTCGTCGAGGAACTGGCGCGCCGACAGGTTCACGGCCACCGTCAGGCCCGCATGGCCGGCATCGCGCCAGGCACGCAGCTGGGCGCAGGCCTGGTCCAGCACCCACTGGCCGATCGGGATGATCAAGCCGCTTTCCTCGGCCACGGGGATGAATTCGGATGGCGCGACCATGCCGTACACGGGATGCTGCCAGCGCAGCAGCGCCTCCACCCCGACGACGCGGCCGCTGCGCAGGTCCACCTTCGGCTGGTACGCGAGCGCCAGTTCGTCGCGCGCGAGCGCGCCGCGCAGGTCGTGCTCGAGGGCGCGTGCACTCGTGCGCCGCTGCGCGGGCTCGTACGCGCGCGCAAGCCCGTGGCCCTGCGATTTGGCATGGCGCAGCGCGGCGTGCGCACGGACCAGCAGCGTCTCCGCGTCGTTACCGTCACGCCCGAAATGGCAGTGTCCCATCGTCACGCTGCCGTGGATCACGCGGCCGGCCACCTGCACGGGGCGGTTCAGCGCACGGTGCAGGGCCTGCGCCCGTTCGGCGCAATCGTGCGTGTCCGACTGGAGCCACAGCAGGAACGTGCTGCCGCCGATGCGGGCCGCCACGTCGCCGGGGCCGGCGCGGTGGCGCAGCCGGCGCGCGATCGCCACCAGCACGGCGTCGCCGCTCGCATGGCCGTGTTCTTCGTTGACGGCCGCCAGGTTGTCGACGTCGACGACGGCCAGCAGCGCGCAGGTGTCGGCGTGCGCGCGCAACGCATGGCGCGCGATCGCGTCTTCCACGACGAGGCGGTTCGGCATCCCGGTCAGCGGGTCGCGCAGGAATTGCTGGCGCAGCCGCGCGCCCGTGCCGCCCTCCAGCAGCGGCCGCCCGCCCCAGTTGTTCAGGCTCTGCACGGCGTCCAGCGTCGCCGTGCGCAGTTCGATCAGGTCCTCGACCATGCGCGCGAGCTGCTTCAGCACCAACAGGTCCTGCGGCCCGAGCGTCCGCGGCACGTAATCGACGGCGCAAAGCGACCCGATGCGCCGCCCGCCGCTGCGCAGCGGCACCCCGGCGTAAAAGCGCACGAACGGCGCACCGGTGACGTGCGGATTGTCCGCGAAGCGCGGGTCGCGCGCCGCGTCCTCCACCACGAACGGCTCGTCGTCCAGCACGGTCCAGGCGCAGAACGCGACGGTGCGCGGCGTCTCGCGCCCCTCGATGCCGCAGCGCGCCTTGAACCACTGGCGGTCGCTGTCGACGAGGGAGACGAGGCTGACGGGCACGTTCAGCGTGGTGCAGACGATGCGCACGATGCGGTCGAACAGTTCGTCCGGCTCGCTGTCGAGCAGCTGCGTCGCGCGCAAGGCTTCCACGCGCGCCGTCTCGTCGGGCGGCAGCGGCGCGCCGTCCGCGGGGCCCCGCGCCGGCGCCGCGGGCGGCTCGAACAGCACGGCCGTGTTGCCGCCGCGCCCGCGCGCGTCCCGCAACGCCGTTTCCGCACGCGTCACCAGCGTCGCGCCATCCAGGTTGCCGTCGTCCAGTGCGATGCCGACGCTCGCACTGCATGGCGCGGCCGCCGCCAGCATCTTGCCGGCCAGCGCGCGCGTATCGGCGGCGGGATCGGCCAGGTGCGTGAGCAGCACGGCGAATGCGTCGTCGGCAACCCGTGCCACCACGTCGGTGCGACGCACGCGGGCGCTCAGGCGCGCCGCGAACGCGGGCAGCGCGCCCGGGGCGACGGTGCCGTCCAGGCCCACGAACAGCAGGGCGACGCCGCCGCCGGTGCGCGCGGCCGTCGCCAGCGCGCTGTCGAGGCGGCTCATGAATTCGTCGCGGTTCGGCAGGCCGGTGGCCGCGTCGTGCGTGGCCGCGTGATGCATGGCGGCGGAGTTCGGATAGGGAGAGTTCATGATCGATGTGGCGCCGGTGCGGCGGCGCGCCGTTGGCTGGCGGGGATCGGGCCAGGAAATCGTCTGCGGGGCTAGGCAGTCCCACTATAGCATCGACGTCGGCGCACGATTTACTGAAGGCAACTTATTTTCACAATCTGTCGGCGAATCCAACACATTATTGACATCCTGGCAGTGAAGCGCGCTGCCATTTGTTCAATAACCATCAGTTTCGTCATATATCGCTTGAATGCCGGCGTTTCCTTGAGGCAAAATGACGATGCCGCCGCCAAAGGAAACGCCATGCTCGTCACCGACAACCCTCCCGCCGAACACGCGCCCGCCATGGGCGACCCGGGGCTGCGCTGGCTCGCGGCCGTGATCCTCGTGATCGTGGCCTGCCTGGCCGCCCTGCCGTTCGTCAGCAGCCGTGAGGCCGATTCCACGATGACGGCGTTGAAAGACGTGGCGGACAAGTCGCGCGCCTACGACCGCCTGCTCGGCCTGCTGAAAGATGCCGAAACGGGCCAGCGCGGCTATATCATCACGGGCGACGCGGCGTTCCTCGCCCCGTACGACAACGCCACGCTCGAGTTTCCGGACGCCCTGCGCGCGCTCGTCGCGCTGGCGGAAACCGCCGCCGAACGGGCGGCGCTGGGCGAGATCGAACGCCTGTCGCGCCTGAAACTCGACGAGCTGGCGGACACCGTCGCCCTGCGCCGCGAGCGCGGCCCGGATGCCGCCGCCGCCGTGGTCCGCGACCGCCGCGGCAAGATCTACATGGACCGCCTGCGTGTCCTGGTCGGGGAACAGATCGATACGCTGGAACGGCGCCGGCACGCGCTGCGCGACCGCCTGCGCACGACGCTCGGCTACAACACGGTGCTCGGCATCGCGGCCAGCGTCGCCAGCGCCCTCGTCATCGGCATCGCGCTGTACGTGGCCACGCGCACCTTGCGCGAACGCGCCCAGGGTGCCGCGCAGGCGCACCAGCTGGCCGAAGCCCAGGCCGAGCAGGCGCGCCAGAGCCAGGCGCGCAGCCAGCGCCTGGCGGACACCGCGCAGATGCTGCAGGCGATGGACAGCCTGACGGGCGCCGAGGAGCTGCGCGAGGTGCTGCCGGCCTTCCTGCCCAGGCTGCTGCCCGGCAGCGCCGGCGCCGTCTACCTGTACCGCAATTCGCGCGACTTCCTGCAGCGGGCCGCCACGTGGGGCGGCGACGGAGGCCACCCGGACCTCGTCGGCGCCGACCAGTGCTGGGGGCTGCGCTTCGGCCGCGTGCACGCCGCGGGGAGCGGCGACGGCATGCATTGCGCGCACTGCGCCGCCACGCCGCCGCCGGAGAACCGCACGAACCTGTGCGTACCGATGATCTCGCAGGGCGAGGTCCTGGGCCTGCTCGTCGCGAGCGTGCCGGCCGGCCCGGACGCGGCGATGGACCAGGCTGCGGCTACCGCGATCAGCGAACAGCTCGCGCTCGGCACCAGCAACATCAACCTGCGCGAAGTGCTGCGCCGCCAGTCGACCACGGACGAGCTCACGGGTCTGTACAACCGCCGCTGGTTCGACGAGACGCTGCGGCGCGAACTGTTCCGCGCCGAACGCAAGCGCGCGGCGCTGGCTGTCGTGATGATCGACCTGGACCGCTTCAAGCACATGAACGACACGTACGGCCACGAAGCGGGCGACCTCGTACTGCGCGCCGTCGGCCAGTGCCTGCGCGACGGCGTGCGCCGCAGCGACGTCGCCTGCCGCTACGGCGGCGAAGAACTCGTGCTCGTGCTGCCCGAATGCGACGGCGCCGCCGCGGTCCGCTGCGCCGAGACGATCCGCACCGCCATCGAAGCCCTCTCGCTGCGGCAGGGCGATGTCCTGCTGCCGGCGGTGACCGCATCGTTCGGCGTGGCGGTCTGGCCGGCCCACGGCGACGATGCGGCCACGCTTCTGCAGTCGGCCGACCGCGCGTTGTACGCCGCCAAGCACGGCGGCCGCAACCGGGTTTGCATGGCCGCGTGACCCCGTGCTAGGCTTGCCTTTTCGTTACCGCATGAAGAGGCCCGCATTGAAACGAACCGCCGTCTCCCTGTTGCTGCTCGCGCTGGCCGTCCCGGCCTCCGCCGCACCCTTGAACACCGAAGTCGCCGGCAAGGTCGACGGCATGTACCCGTGGCTGGACGGCGTCTACAAGGACTTGCACGCGCACCCGGAGATCGCGTTCCAGGAAGTGCGCACGGCGGGCAAGCTGGCGGGCGAGATGCGCAAGCTGGGCTTCGAGGTGACGGAAAAGGTCGGCCGCACGGGTCTCGTGGCGATCCTGCGCAACGGCGCGGGCCCCACGGTGCTCGTCCGCACGGAGCTGGACGGCTTGCCGATGGAAGAAAAAACGGGCCTGCCGTACGCCAGCCGCAACCGCACGCAGGACGGCGCGACGTTCACGACGCACAGCTGCGGCCACGACGTCCACATGGCCGCGTGGCTCGGCGCCGCGCGCACCCTCGTCGAGCTGAAGGCGCAGTGGAAAGGCACGCTGATGTTCATCGCCCAGCCGGCCGAGGAAACCGTATCCGGCGCGCGCGCGATGCTGGACGACGGCCTGTTCAAGCGTTTCCCGAAACCGGATGTCGCGTTCGCCCTGCATTCCTGGCCGCTCGCATACGGCACGGTGGGCTTCGAGGCCGGGCCGGTATCGTCCAACTCGGACGCGCTGGAAATCCGGTTCAACGGCCGCGGCGGCCACGGTTCGGCGCCGGACAAGGCCATCGACCCGATCGCCATCGCCGCGCGCTTCATCGTCGACGTGCAGACGGTCGTCAGCCGCGAGAAGGATCCGAAGGAATTCGGCGTCGTGACGATCGGCGCGATCCAGGGCGGCACCGTCGGGAACATCATCCCGGACACGGTGCAGGTGCGGGGCACGATCCGCTCGTACAGCCCGGAGGTGCGGACGAAACTGCTGGACGGCGTGCGCCGCGTGGCCAACGCGTCGGCCGCGATGGCAGACGCGCCGGCGCCCGACGTGCGCCTGATTCCGGGCGGCGCCGCCATCGTCAACGACGCCGCGCTCGTACGCCGCACGGAAGCCATCTTCCAGGACGCGTTCGGCGCGAAGAACGCGGTGCGCATGCCCGCGATGACGGCCAGCGAGGATTTTTCGGTCTACGCCAACGAGGGGATCCCGTCGATGTTCTTCTTCACGGGCGTGTACGCGCCGGAAGTCGTGGCCGAGGCACAGCGCGCGGGCGGCAAGCCGCTCGCGTTCAACCATTCGCCGTACTATGCGCCCGTGCCGGAACCGTCCATCAAGACGGCCGCCCGGGCCATGAGCCTGGCCGTGCTGGGCGTGCTCGCCCGGCTTTAACGCCTGGAGAGTGCCGCGCGCGCCTGTTCCCAAGGCGTGCCGGCGAGCGCCTTCGCGCACTCGGCGCAGGGCTCGAACGGATTGCAGGCGTGGTCCAGTTCGACGTAGTTGGCGCCGACCATCAGCTTGGCGGCGGCCGAATCGGTGCGTCCGGTGGACGCGCCCTCCTTCAGCCATTTCTGGAAAGGTTCGAGCGCGACGCCCGTGGGCACGTACCAGCGCTTGCGGCCGGGGTTCCAGCGGGCGCCGAGGGCGCGGGCCTCGTCTTTTTCTGCGTAGGGAACGTTCAGGAAAGTCATCCCGCGGATGCTAACCGATCCCGCGTCCGCGCGCAAACGTTGTCATCGTTGCATGCCCCAGCGCCGGATCGTCAGCCGTTCCACCGACTGGAACACGAGGTGCTCGAACAGCAGGCCGATCGCGATGACGGCGGCCAGTCCCGCGAAGACGCGGTCGGTGAACAGTTCGTTGCGGCTCTGGTAGATATACCACCCGAGACCGCCCTTGCCGGACGTCGTGCCGAACACCAGTTCTGCCGCGATCAGCGTGCGCCACGCGAACGCCCAGCCGATCTTGAGGCCCGACAGGATCGCGGGCAGCGCGGCCGGCACGAGGATCTGCGTGACGATGGCCAGCGGCCCGAGGCCGTAGTTGCGGCCGGCCATGCGCAGGGTCTCCGGAACGGCGCGAAAGCCCGCGTACGTCGCCAGCGCGAGGGGCCACAGCACGGAATGCATCAGCACGAAGACCAGGCTCCCCTGCCCCAGGCCGAACCACAGCAGCGCCAGCGGCAGCAGCGCGATGGCTGGCAACGGGTTCAGCATCGCCGTCAACGTCTCCAGCACGTCGCGCCCGATTCGGGTGGACATGGCCAGGGTCGTGAGCACGAACGCCCCCACCACGCCGGCCGCATACCCCTGCAGCAGCGTCCACAGCGACACGCCCACGTAGCGCGGCAGTTCGCCCGAGACGACGCCGTCGCCCAGCGCGCGCGCCGTTTGCACGAAGCCCGGCAGCAGCAGGTCGTTGCCGGCCCAGCGCGCAGCCAGCTCCCATACGATGGCCAGCACGGCCAGCAGCACGAGCTTGCGCGGCCAGCCCGAACGCCACAGCCGCAGCGCCAGCGGATACGGGCGCGGTGCCGCGTCGGCGGGCGCCGGCAGGAGCGGCAGCACGTATTCCGGCCGCACGGGCGGCTCGTTCCTCAGGACGGCGCTCACGATTGCACCGCCCGCGCCGGTTCGTCCGCCACGTCGCCACCGCCGAACAGCAGGTCGTGGATGCGGCCCGCGGTGGCCTGGAACTCGGCGCCGCCCGCGCTGTGCAGCCCGAACTGGTGGCTGTTGAGCTCCGCGCGCACGCGGCCCGGATGCGGCGACAGCAGCAGGATGCGGTTGCCGACGACGAGCGCTTCCTCGATCGAATGGGTCACGAACAGCATCGTGAAGCGGACTTCTTCCCACAGCGCCTGCAACTCCTCGTGCATGCGCCGGCGCGTGAGCGCGTCGAGCGCCGCGAACGGCTCGTCCATCAACAGGATCTCCGGCTGCATCGCCAGCGCCCGCGCGATGGCGACGCGCGCCTTCATCCCGCCCGACAGGGTATGCGGATAGGCGTCCAGGAAGCGCGACAGGCCGACCTTCCCGATCCAGTACAGCGCACGCGCCTCGGCCTCGCGCTTCGGCATCTTCCCGGCCAGCAGCGGGAACATGACGTTCTGGCGTACCGTCTTCCACGGCGCCAGCTGGTCGAATTCCTGGAACACGACGATGCGGTCGCGGCCCGGCCCCGTGATGTCGCGACCGTCCAGTTGCAGGCTGCCGGCGCGCGGCGCGATGAAGCCGCCGACGGCCTTCAGCAACGTCGACTTGCCGCAGCCGGAAGGCCCCAGCAGCACGAAGCGGTCGCCGCGCCACACGTCGAAGCTGACGTCGTGCGTGGCCTGGACCACGCCCTGCGCGGCCGGGTACTCGATGGTCACGCCCTGCGCCCGCAGCAGCGGTGCGTTGGGCACGACCTGGAACGGGAGCACGTTCATGACGGTGTCCTCAGCTGCCCGACGCCAGCGCCGGGTGGTCGAAAAAGTAGTCGCGCCACGTCGCCGGCTGCTTCTTGATGGCGCCCGCCTGGAACAGGAATTGCGCGAGGCCGTACGTGTTCGTCGGCGCGACCTTGTACTGGAACTGCGGGTTCTTCAGGATCTTGACGAGGAAGGCGCGGTCGATCTTCGCCTTCGTCACCCGCAGGTAGGCGTCGGCCGCCAGTTCCGGATTCTTCGTCGCGATGTCGGCCGCCTCGGCCAGCGCGTCGATGAAGGCGCGTGTCGTCTTCGGATTCTCCTTCACGTATTTCTCGGTGGCGTACAGCACGGTGCCGGAGCTCGGGCCGCCCAGCACGTCGTACGAATTCAGCACGATGTGCGCCTTCGGATTGCCAGCCAGTTCCTGTTCCTGGAACGGCGGCGTGGCGAAGTGGCCGTTGATCTCCGTGCGGCCCGCGACGACGGCGGCCGCGGCGTCCGGATGCGGGAGCGTCTGCGTGTAGCGGTCCAGGCGCGCATACTCGCCCGTGCCCCAGCGCTTCGCGGCGGCCATTTGCAGGAAGCGGGCCTGCACCGACACGGTGACGGCCGGCAGCGCGATGCGGTCCTTGTCGGAGAAGTCGGCGATCGTCTTGACGTCCGGGTTCGTCGACACGAGGTAGTACGGATAATTGCCGAGCGAAGCGACGCCTTTCACGTTCTGGCGGCCCGCCGTGCGGTCCCAGATCGTGAGCAGCGGGCCGACGCCGGCGCCGGCCACGTCGATGGAGCCGGACAGCAGCGCATCGTTGACGGCATTGCCGCCCGAGAGCTGGACCCACTCGACCGAAACGGGCACGCCCTGTTTCTGGCCATGTTTTTCGATGAGCTTCTGGTCTTGCGCGACGTTCAGCAGCAGATAGGTGATGCCGAACTGCTGGGCGACGCGCAGCTTGCCTTCCGCATGGGCGGGCGCGGCGGCGACGAGGGAAGCGAGGCCGAGGGCGGCGGCGAACTGGTAGAACGGTTTACGCATGGGGGTGGTCTTTATTCGGGTTCAGTACGGGGCGTCGCCCTCGATGGTGGTGCGGTACAGCTTGCGGCGCTGGTCGTCCGGACAGCCGGCCGCCAGGTGCATGACGGAACGGTTGTCCCAGAAGACCATGTCATGCGGCTGCCAGCGGTGCCGGTACACGTGCTCCGCGCGCGTGCTGTGGTCGAACAGTTCGGCGAGCAGCGCACGGCTTTCGTCGTCCGACATGCCGACGATCTTCGTCGTGAAATGCTCGCTGACGAACAGCGCGAGGCGGCCCGTTTCCGGGTGCGTGCGCACGACCGGCTGCACGACGGGTTTCACTTCGTCGATCTGGGCCTGCGTGAGGTTCGGGCGCCAGGGATTCTTTTTCTGCAGGTCGGCGTAGCGGGCCAGGTAGCTGTGCTCCGCTTTCGCGTGGCGCACGGCGCGCTGCAGATAGCCCGGCAGGCGCTCCCATGCCGTGTGCTGGTTGGCAAACAGCGTGTCGCCGCCGGTGGCCGGCAATTCCTGCGCGTGCAGCATCGAGCCGAGGCTGGGCTTGTCCTTGTACGACAGGTCGGAATGCCAGAAGTGGCCGGCATCGCCCAGGCCGATGGGCTGGCCGTTTTCGCGGATGTTGGAGACGACGAGCACCTCGGGCTGCGACGGCAGCTGGAACTGGCGCAGCACGTGGATCTGCAGCGGGCCCCAGCGGCGGCTGAACGCCGCCTGCTGCGCGGGCGTGATGTGCTGTTCGCGGAACACGAGCACGTGGTGCGCCAGGTGGGCACGATGCAGGCGATTGAAATCTTCAGCGTCGAGCGGGAGGGACAGGTCGAGGCCGACGACCTCGGCGCCGAGCGGTGCGTCGAACGGGGTGACGTCGAAGTGCTGGCGGGTTTGCAGTACGGCGGACATGGTCATGGACAGTTCTTGTTGTCGATGGCCCAAGCTTAGGGTTCCAGGGCGACTGTGACAACGAAGCTTTTCGCACTTGCTCATGCGATTTTCCATTATGATCGTCGTTCCCCATCACCGGACCCCGACATGCCCGCCATCCGCACCCTGCACCCCGACGACTGGCCCATCTACCGCGACCTGCGCCTGCGCGCGCTGGCCGATTCTCCCCAGGCATTCGGCAGCACCCATGCCGAGGAATCGCAACGCACGGACGACATCTGGGCCGCGCGCCTGGCCGCGCCCGCGCTCGGGTCGCACCTGCAGGGCTGGCCGTTCGCGATGGAGGTGGACGGCACGCCCGTCGGGCTGGCCTGGGTCAAGATGGAAGGCGCGCACGCCAGCGTGTACCAGGTATGGGTCGCGCCCGAGGCGCGCGGACGCGGCGTCGGTGCCGCGCTGCTGGACGCCGCGATCACGTGGGCGCGCGCACGCAAGGCGTCGGAAGTCCGGCTCGACGTGACGGCCGGCGACGGCGCGGCGGCGCGGCTTTACCGCCGCATGGGGTTCGTCGACGTGGGCGCGCCCGTGCCGATGCCGGGCCGGACGACGTTCGAACAGGCGATGGTGCTTACGCTCGGCGCGTAAGGACCTGGACCAGGCATCAGGCCGACGGCTTAGCAGGGGACGGCTCTGCGCCGGCTGCTTCCTCCTTCATTTCGCGGTTGAGGAAGTAGTTCAGCGCCGTCCGGATCACGGCGATGGCGGCCAGCTTGCCGATGCGGTCCCACGTCGGCGCCACGGACGTCGACAGGACGTCGGCCGCCAGCTGCAATTCCAGCGCGAGCGTGAGATAGCGCGCGAACGCGAGCCGGATCGGGATGAAGCTGCTGCCCCTGGCCAGCGCATAGCGCACGAGCCCCACGATGACGATCACGACACCGGCCGCGATCACGCACGCCCCCATTGCTTCCACCAGCAGGCGCAGCCACTCCACCCAGGCGCGCACCTGTTGTTCCGTCTGTTCGAACATTCGACTCCTATTGGCTATACAGATAAGCAGCCATGTCGCGCGCCTCCGCTGGCGTGACGCCCAGCTCCGGCATCGCGGTGTTCGGGACCACCTGGCGTGGATACTGGATCCACTTCATGAGGTTGTCCGCGGTGTGCGGCATGACGCCCGCAATATAACCGCGCGAGCGGATCTCGTCGAGGGGCGGACCGACCTGGCTGTCCGCGTGCGCGATGCCCTTGATCTGGTGGCAGCTCGCGCAGCCGTAGCGGGCGAGCAGTTCGCGGCCGTGGCGCGGATCGCCGCCCGTGATCGGCTCCGTCTTCGGCGGGGCTTTCGAGCAGCCTGCCAGCAAGACTGCGTACAGCAGGATCGCAAGCGAACGATGGCTCATGGCCGGGCCTCCAGCGTGCGCGGCGCCGGTCCGGCCCGCAGCCAGCGGGCGCACAGGACGAGGCCCGCAATCAGATACGCGAGTCCACCAGGGATCCACATGATGAGGCCACCCAGTTGCTGGTCTTCCAGCGGGCTCAATCCGAACAGCTGCGCGCGGTTACCGTACAACGGATACCAGATCGTCTCCGACATGGTGAACAGCGCGCCGAGCGCGCCCGTGTGCATCATCGTCGTGAACAGGTAGACGATGGCGCCGCCGCGGCCGTGCGCTCCGCCCTCGCGCCCCAGCACGGCCCACCAGAACAGCAGCGCGGTGGCGAGGAAGCTCGTGTGCTGCAGTGCATGCATGCCGTTGCTTGCCAGCGCCAGCTGGAAACAGGCCGGCACGTGCCACATCCACAGCGCGGCGAAGTGCAGCAGCCATGCATTCACGGGCGCGGTCAGCGCGCCCCATGCGGCGCGCACGGCGGGCCTGCGCGTGGCAGCCGCAATGCGTAAGCGCGCCTGGGGCCCGAACGCCCACAGCCACAGCGCGAGCGGACGGCCCAGCACGAGCAGCGGCCCGGCCACGATCATCAGGATTTCGTGCTGCACCATATGGGCGGAAAACGCATAGCTGCCGGCACCGTCCAGCGGCGATGCGAGCGCCAGCACGAGCATCGCCCAGCCCGCGCCGAACCACGCGGCCTGCCGCGCCAACTGCCGGCGCGCCCCGTGCGCGCGGGGCCACAGCCGTCCCAGGCCCGCCGCATACAACAGCAGCGACAGCGCCAGCAGCGTCACGACCCACCATTCCGCGCCCCAGCCGAGCGACGGGCCGGCGGCCAGTTCGGCCTGGACGTCGTGGGCCCGCGCCACGAGTGGTGCCAACGTCAGCAAAGCGATCAGGCGGCGCATGGCGACAACACCCATTGCGGAAACCATTGCGCCAGGACGGCGAGGCAGGACAGCGCGCCCACGAGCGCGGCGACGAGCGCGATGAACGGCGGGCGGTCCGGCACGTGGTCGCGCGCGGCTTCCCGTCCCAGGCTGCGGCCATCCTTCCAGTTGCGCCACGCGGCCCAGCTCATCCACGTGCACGCGGCCAGCGTGACGGCCGTGATGACGTTCGGCGCCACCATCGACTGGCGCGTGCACGCGGGCGTCACGAGCGCATACGTGATAGCCAGATTGGTGAGCGCCAGGCTGGGCGCGAGCAGCAGTGCCGGCCAGTTTCCCATCGTCCCTCCCCTAAAAACGTGCGCCCCAGTAGATGACCGCATAGATCGGCAGCCAGCTGAGGACGACGAAATACCAGTAGCCCGCGTTCTCGCTCACGTCCACGAAGCGCTTGCCCTCGTGCGGCCCGGTGAACATCAGCACCGTCAGCACGAGCGAATCGTAGGCGTCGGTGATGAGGTGCGTCGTGTGCAGGCCGAGCAGCATCCACACGACGGAGCCGTAGGCATCCGTGTCCCAACTGGTGTTCAGCGCGCCGAACTCCAGCACCCGCACCGCGAGGAAGGCGATCGACACCACCATGCACACGCTCATCCACAACCGCACGCCGGCCATGTCGAGGCGCTCGGCCGCCTGCTTGGCCTTCTGGTTCGGCCACATGCTCAGCAACAGGATCGCCGTGTTGACGGTCCCCCACAGGAGGTCGGGCGGGAAGCCGCTGAGCGGCCATGATGCCGCATGGCTGCGGAGGTAGAAGTAGGCCATGATCGTCAGCGCGAACACGGTGCTCTCGACGGCGACGAGGCCCATCGTGCCCCACCACATCGGGCTGCGCGTGCCGAACGCGAATGTGGGCAGGCCCGTCACGTCGAGCGCGGCGCCGCGCTGCACCGCTTCCTTGCCCGACTTGCGGTTCTCGCTGGTGGCGCTCATGGCCGCGACTCCGAATGCACGCGCTGCTCCACGATGGACCGCTTGGGCCAGAACCACAAGGTCGCGCCGATCGCCACCGGCGCGGCGGCCCAGACGACGGCCCATGGCGTATAGATGGAGCCGACGAACAGGATCGTCGTCGCCACCGCCGAGAGGAACGGCCAGATCGACGACGACGGCATCCACAGGCGGTGGTCCGGCTCCGCGTCCGTGACGGTCGTCACGAGCACTTCGCGCCAGTCGTTCGACATGCCGACGACGTGCGTCGGTTCTGGCTGCGGCTGCCACAGCGGGTAGCGGCCGTGCACGACCGGGATCACCTCGAAATTCCCCATCGGCGGCGGCGACGCGACGCCCCATTCCAGGGTGCCCGCACCCCACGGGTCGGGGCCGGCCGTCGGGCCATTGCGCAGCGTGCGCACGACGTTCAGGACGAACAGCAGAACGCTCACACCGATCATCGCCGCGCCGATGCTGGACAGGAGGTTCATGTGGCCCCACTCCATCTCGGCCGGATACGTGTACACGCGGCGCGGCATGCCCCACAGGCCGAGGAGGTGCATCGGGAAGAATGCGACGTTGAAGCCGATGAAGAACAGCCAGAAATTCCAGCGCCCCAGGCGCTCGCTCAACAGCCGTCCCGTGAACTTGGGGAACCAGAAGTAGAACGCGCCGAACAGCGGAAACACGGCGCCGCCCATCAGCACGTAGTGCAGGTGCGCGACGACGAAGAAGCTGTCGTGCAGCTGCGTGTCGAGCGGCACGGACGCCAGCATCAGTCCCGTCAGCCCGCCCATGACGAGGATGAAGAAGAACGCGAGCACGAACAGCAGCGGCGTCCTGACGTAGATCCGGCCGCTGCCCAGCGTGGCGATCCAGCAGAAGATCTGCACCGCCGTCGGTACGGCGATGATCAGGCTCGCCGCCGTGAAGAACGTCTTGCCCAGTTCCGGCAGGTTGGTCGCGAACATGTGGTGCACCCACAGGCCGAACGCGAGGAACGCGGTTGTCACGAGGGCCAGCACCATGGCGGGATAGCCGACGACGGGCCGGCGCGAGAAGGTCGCGACGATCGCGGAGATGAAGCCCAGCGGCGGAATGAAGATCAGGTACACCTCGGGGTGGCCGAAGAACCAGAACAGGTGCTGCCACAGCAGTGCGTCGCCGCCCTTTTCCGGATTGTAGAACTGGGTGTCGACGAGGCGGTCGGTGATCAGCGCGGTGCTGGCCAGCATCACGGCCGGCAGCGCGAACAGCACCATGAACGACGTCACGAGCATCGCCCACACGAACAGCGGCATGCGGTTCAGGCTCATGCCGGGCGCGCGCAGCTTGAGGATGGTCGCGATGATGACGATCGCCTCCATCAGCCCCGAAAGCTCCGTGTACGTGATCATCTGGGCCCAGAAGTCCACGCCCTTGCCCGGCGAGTAGCGCAGGCTGGACAGCGGCACGTACGCGAACCAGCCGGCGTCCGGCCCGGCGCCCGCGAAGAAGGCGACGTACAGCATGATGCCGCCCATCGTGAAGATCCAGTAGGCGTAGGCGTTCAGCCGGGGGAACGCGAGGCTGCGCGCGCCGATCATCAGCGGCACGAGGTACGTGGCGACCGCCTGCATGATGGGCACGGCGAACAGGAACATCATCGTCGAGCCGTGCATCGTGAAGATCTGGTTGTATACCTTCGGCCCGATGATGCCGGCGTTCGGCTGCGCCAGCTGCAGGCGGATCAACAGCGCCAGCACGCCGCCCAGCAGGAAGAAGATCATGGTCGTGACCATGAAGCGCTTGCTGATCGTCTTGTGGTTGATGGCGGCGAACCACCCATAGAGGCCCGGCGGGTCGCTCCACGTGCGTTCCAGCGCCGTGGCGGCGGCCGGGTCGGCCTGCGGGACGAGGCGCGGATCGGATACGGTCATCGGAGGGTCTCCAGGTAAGCCAGCAGGGCTTGCAGGTCGTCGGGGGCAAGGCGTTTGCGGGCATGTTCACGCCGGGCTTGAGGGCCTGGGGATCGCTGATCCAGCCCGCCAGGTGGCCGCGGTTGTTGGGGAACATGCCGGCGCCGATGGTCCGGCGCGACGCCAGGTGCGTCAGGTCGGGTGCGAAGCTTCCCTGCGCCGGCGTGCCCGCGATCGCATGGCAGCGCGCGCAGTTCGCGTTCAGGAACACGTCGCGGCCGCGGCGCGCGGGGGCGTCCGCCGGCTCGGGGGCCGGCCGGCGCTGGTTCGCGGCCCAGGTCTCGTACTGGTCGGACGGCACCGCGTGCACGAACAGCGCCATCAGTGCGTGTTCGAGGCCGCAGAATTCGGCGCACTGCCCGCGGTAGGTGCCGGCGCGGTCGGCGCGCAGCTGCAGGGTGGCGGTGCGGCCGGGGATCATGTCCTTCTTCCCCGCGAGGTTCGGGATCCACAGCGTGTGGATCACGTCGTCGGCGCGCAACGTGACGATGACGGGCCGGCCGACGGGAATCGTCAGCTCGTTCGCCGTCGTGAATTCACGGGCCCCGTCCGCATCGCGGTAGCGCGCTTCCCACCACCACTGGTGGCCGACCAGCTCGATGTCGACGGCATCGCGCAAGGGCAGCCGCGCCAGCGCGCGGCTCGTGAACGCATCGGCGGCCAGCAGCGCGAGCAGGCCCGCGATGCACGCGCCGGTGGCCCAGCCGATGCGGTGCCAGATGCGCCGCTCGGGCCCCTCCAGGGACGATGTGTCGGGCCGCGTGGCGGCGTCCGCGCGGGGCGCGCACCAGACGGCGATGATCGTCGCGACGACGATGGCCACGAACACGAAGGTGCAGAGCGCCAGCGTACCGTTCCACAGGTCGCCGATATGCGCCGCCTGGGCGCCGGCGGCACGCAGCGCATCCTGCATGCCGCGTGCCTGCGCAGCCGGCTGGTAATCCATGTGCCTCCCGAAAAAAAGGACTGATCTGCATGCCAAAATGTCTATATTGCAGATATACCTTTTTTTCGGCCGTTCCCGCGCACGAATGGCGGCTAAGTCACCGCGGCCGCGGGGAAATCAGCGGCACAGCGCGTCCAGATTCCCCACCGGTTCCACGGCCGGCAGCCCGGCCAGGTCGATGCCTGCGTCCTGCGCGCGGCGCTCGATCATCTCGCCGTGGCCCGCGCGCGGACCCGGCATGCGGTACGCCGCATCGGACTGGACCTGGTCCAGCGTCACGTAGTGCGCGCCGGCCGCATCCAGCCGCTTCATCACTTCCGGCAAGGTGACCGCGCTCCAGGCCCCCATGTGCGTGAGCAGCACCTGCGGGATCATGCGGCCGTACACGCGCTGCGACATGGCCTTGAAGCGCGCCAGCTGCTGGTCGACACGCCGGAAGTAGCTCGTCTTCATGCCGTCGATCGCGGCCTGGTCGCCCTTGGCGACGCAGCGCGCATAGGTGTCCGTATAAGCCCAGTCGTCGAAGCCCAGGGTCGCCTCCGCGACGCGGTAGCCGCGCGCCTTCAGCCACGCCAGCGCATCGTCGTGGCGCGCGCCCGTGCCGCCCGCGTCGAGGAACGGGAAGCGCATGACGTGCCAATCCTTGCCGGCCATGTATTTTTGCAGCACGGGTTCGTTCGCACTCACGTCGGCTTCCCAGGCCTCCAGCGACTTCGCCCCCGACAGGCCCATGTGGGTATAGCCGTGGTTGCCGAGCGGGTATCCGGCCTTGCGCCACACGTCCAGTGCGGGGTCGCTGCCCGGATCGTTGACGAGGGCGGCGGCATTCACGAAGCCCCACGCTTCGGGTACGCCGTGCGCCTTGAACGTCTCGATGTGCGAGCGGGCGATGTCGGCGCGGCTGACGTCGGCCGGCCTGGCACCGTGGGACGGCAGGTCGTCGACCGTGACCGCGACGTCGAAGCGGTCGGCCGCACCTGCACCGCCGGCGGCGAGCGCCAGGGCGCACAGGAGGATGGATGGTTTCAAGGCTGTCTCCGTAATTAGTTTGATGAATGCATTATTGATCGGATAGGCGGAAGCCGGCAACGGCCCGGGGAACGATTTATGATCGCATGGTTCGACCTCCGTTCAACGAAAGGAAATCCGCATGCAGAAACGTCTCGCCGCCGCCCTCGTCGCCGCCATGCTTGCCGCACCCGTCTTTGCCGCGCCGCGCGCCGTCATCGCCGATCCGCCGCGCGACGCCGCGCACCCCGCGCGCAACCGCCAGGCGTTGATCCTGTCCCACGGCGACGGCATGAACGCGCTGTTCATGCTGGCCGCGGGCGCCGGGCCGAAGCCGACGATGCTGCTGCTGCACGGCCTGCCCGGCAACGAACAGAACCTCGACCTCGCCCAGGCCGTGCGCCGGGCGGGCTGGAACGTATTGACCCTGCACTACCGGGGCAGCTGGGGTTCGCCCGGACGCTTCACACTCGCGGGCGCGGGCGAGGACGTGGACGCCGCGATGGCGTTCCTGCGCCAGCCCGACACCATCGCGCAATACGGCATCGACCCGCACCGTATCGTCATCGCGGGCCACAGCCTGGGCGGCTTCCTCGCCGCGCGCTATGCCGTAACGCACAAGGACGACGCCGACGTCGCGGGCGTCGTACTGCTCGATCCGTGGAATATCGGCGCCAGCGGCAAGGACGTGGCCGCGCATCCCGAGACGCGCCAGGATGCCGTCGCGGACCTGGGCGACGACTTCGGCAACAGCCTCGCCGGCACGGATGCCGCCCGGCTGATGACGGAAGTGGAACGCCATGCCCGCGACTGGGACCTCGTAGACACGGCGCCCGCGCTGGCGAAAGTGCCCGTGCTGATCGTCGCGGCGCAACACGGCAACGCGGCCCAGGTGGCGCCGCTGGCGGCGGCGCTCAAGGTGCAGCGGGGCGCGCGGGTGCAGGCCGTCACGCTGCCCAGCGACCATGCGTTCGCGGACAGCCGCATCGGCCTCGCGGGCATCACGGTCGAGTGGCTCGCCGGGCGCCGGGCGCGGGCCGCGCTGAAATGAACGGCGCCTGTATTGACGGGCGTTCCGCGCGATTGGATGATTGACTTTACTTTCGCGGGCGGGGTAGGATGAAATCGATTTCAATTCTACAAGACCAAGGAGACTGCATGTATTCGTCGCGCCCGCGCCTTCCCACCGCCCTCGCCGTTGCCGCCCTGCTCGCAACGGGCGCCTTTGGTGCAAAAAACGCGGCGGCCGCCGGCATCGAGGTCAACCAGCTCGGCTTCCTGCCGGCGGCGCAAAAACTGGCCATCGTGCCGGCCGGCGCGAACGAGCGCTTCAAGGTCGTGGACGCGAACAGCGGCAAGCCCGTGTTCGAGGGCACGCTGGGCCCGGCCGCGACGTGGGACGCCTCGGGCGAGAGCGTGCGCATCGCCGATTTCTCCGGCCTGCGCACGGCCGGCAGCTACCGCGTGACGGTGGCGGGCCAGCCGGATTCGCCCGTCTTCGCCATCGGCGCCGAGCCGTACCGCGCGCTGGACGCGGGCGCCATCCGCGCCTACACGCTGAACCGCGCGGGCATCGCACTGGACGCGCGCGTCGCGGGCACCTACGCGCGGCCGCTGGGCCACCCGGACGACAAGGTGCTCGTGCACGAATCGGCCGCCTCGCCCAAGCGCCCGGCAGGCACCGTCATCAGGAGCCCGAAAGGCTGGTACGACGCGGGCGACTACAACAAGTACATCGTCAACTCCGGCATCAGCACGTACACGCTGCTGTCCGCCTACGAACACTTCCCGGCCTGGTTCGACAAGCTCGCCGTCAACGTGCCGGAATCCGGCAACGGCGTGCCCGACCTCCTGAACGAGGTACAGTGGAACCTCGACTGGATGATCACGATGCAGGATCCGGAGGACGGCGGCGTGTACCACAAGCTGACGAACAAGAGCTTCGACGGCATGGTGATGCCGGACCGCGCGACGGCGCCGCGCTACGTCGTGCAGAAGACGACGGCCGCGGCCCTCGACTTCGCGGCCGTGATGGCGGCCGCGAGCCGCGTGCTGGCGCCGTTCGATGCGAAGTCGCCGGGCCGCTCGCAGCGCTACCTGGCCGCCGCGGAGAGCGCGTGGCGCTGGGCCGTCGCGCATCCGGACGTCCTGTACCGCCAGCCGGCCGACATCCAGACGGGCACCTATGGCGACGAGAAGGTCGACGACGAGTTCTCGTGGGCCGCGGCCGAGCTGTACATCGCGACCGGCAAGGACGAGTACCGCAGCCGCGCCATCGCGGCGGCGCCGGGCGTGCAGACGGAACCCGGCTGGCCCGACGTGCGTCCGCTCGGCTGGATCTCGCTCGCGCAGCAGCGTGCGCACCTGAAGAAGCCGGAAGACGCGGACAACGCGCGCAAGCAGATCCTCGCCGCGGCCGACACGCTGCTGGCACGCTGGCAGGCATCGCCCGCGCGGCTGTCGATGGCGAAGTCCGAGTTCGTCTGGGGCAGCAATGCCGTCGTGCTGAACCAGGCCATGATGCTCGTGCAGGCCTATCGCCTCACGAAGAAGGCCGACTACCTGAACGCGGCGCAGTCGGCGCTCGACTATACGCTGGGCCGCAATCCGCTCGGCATCAGCTATGTGACGGGCTTCGGCTCCCGCTCGACCATGCATCCGCACCATCGTCCGTCGGAAGCGGACGGCATCGCCGCGCCGGTCCCCGGCTGGCTTGCGGGCGGTCCGAATCCGGGCCAGCAGGACGCCAAGGATTGCCGCGGCGTGTCGTACGCGTCGAAGCAGCCGGCCCTGTCGTACCTGGACCACGGATGCAGCTACGCCAGCAACGAGATCGCGATCAACTGGAACGCGCCGCTGGTGTACGTGGCCGCCGCGCTGCAATCGCTCCAGCGCTGACGTGGGCACGCGCCTCATCGCCGCGGCCTGCGCGGCGGCGCTGCTTGCCGGCTGCCAGCATCTAGCGCCGGCATTGCCGGGCGTGGCGGACCTGCGCCCGCAACCGCAACTGCCCGACCCGTTCACCTTTGCCGACGGCCGTCCCGTGCGCAGCAAGGCCGACTGGCAGCACCGCCGCGCCGAACTCGCGGTGCAGGTGCAGCACTACGAACTGGGTGTCAAGCCGGGAGCCGCGCCCGTGCAGGCGCGGATGGACGGCGCGGACCTCGTCGTATCGGTCACGCACGAAGGCCGCACGTTCAGATTCCCCGCGAAGATCCAGCTGCCGCAAGGCGGCAAGGCGCCGTACCCGGCCATCATCGGCATGGGCGCCGTCTCACTGAACAACGACGACTTGCAGCGGATGGGGGTCGCGCTCATCACCTTCCCCAACAACCTCGTGGCCGAGCAGCAGAACGGCGGCTCGCGCGGCAAGGGCGGGTTCTACGACCTGTACGGCAGCGGCCACATGGCCGGCGCGATGGCGGCGTGGTCGTGGGGCGTGAGCCGCCTGATCGACGCGCTGGAGCAAACGCCCGACGCACGCATTGACGCGGGCCGTCTCGGCATCACGGGCTGCTCGCGCAACGGCAAGGGGGCCATCGTAGCGGGCGCATTCGACGAGCGCATCAGGCTGACCATCGCGCAGGAATCCGGCAGCGGCGGCGCGGCCGGGTGGCGCATCTCCGACGCGCAGCGGGCCGCGGGCCAGAACGTGCAGACGCTGCGCCAGATCGTCACGGAAAACGTGTGGTTCACGGAGAACTTCAAACAGTTCGGCGAGGCCGCGACGCGCCTGCCGTTCGACCAGCACGAAGTGATGGGCCTGATCGCGCCGCGCGCACTGCTCGTCGTGGAAAACACGTCGATGGAGTGGCTGGGCAACGAGAGCGCGTTTCGCACGTCGCTGGCGGCGCGCGAGATCTGGACGGCGCTGGGCGCCGAAGATGCGATGGGGATCGCACAGGTGGGCGGGCATCCGCATTGCCAGCTGCCGGCGTCGCAGTACGGCCACGTGAATGCGTATGCGCGGCGGTTCCTGCTGAATGAGGCGGGTGTGGATACGCGGGTGCTGACGACGGATGGGACGTTTGAACGTGATCCGAAGGCTTGGGTAATCTGGAGCACACCCGCACTCCATTAATGCTGCTACCCCCGAACGTCATCCCCGCGAAGGCGGGGATCCAGGTTCTGCCAGCGTCATGTCAGCGCATACAAAATTGGGTCCCCGCCTTCGCGGGGACGACGGCTTACCAGTTCATCTTCTTCCTGATGAACGCCGTGAGGATCTGCGCATTGTCGCGCTGGTGCTTCAGGCGCGGATGCGCGCCGTAGCCCGTGAACGGGAAGAACACGGTGTCGATGCGCTGGTCGCCGCCCTTGCGCATGTCGTCGACCGCCGACTTGATGTAGCCCGGCCATTGCGAGCCCGGCTTCGTCGCGTCCATGCTGCCCAGCGCACACACGATGTAGGCCTTCGGGTACAGCTGGCGGATGCGCTTGACGAAGGTTTCATAGGCGGCGACGCGGCCGGCGTCGTCCGGTTCCGGCTGCAGCCGGTGCTGGTCGCCGACCAGCCAGCGGTCGTTCTGCATCAGGTTGATGACGACGACGTCCGGCGTCCAGCTCGCGAAGTCCCACTTCGTGTCGTTGTTGCCGACGGCGCTGAGCTGGTCGTAGAAGTCCGGCATCGTGAACGGGAACCAGCTGATCATGACGCCGATGCCGCTCTGCGACGTCTGGTGCAGTTCCGCGTTCAGGTTGCGCGCCGTGATGCCGGCGTACGACAGGTAGCTGTTCTTGTCGCGGCCCACGTCGTCGCGGCCGTTCATCGGGGCTTCGTCGCCCATGCCGCTCGTGATCGAATCGCCGAAGAATTCGATGCGGCGCTTCGGGCGTGCCGGCGGTGCCAGCATCTGGGCGCCGTCCGCCAGCTCCAGGCCGCGGAACACGGTCGCGCCCTCCTCGCCTTCCGTGCGCTTGGTGATCAGGAAGCTGTGCTTGCCCGCCGCGAGGCCGGCTATCACGTCATACTTCTTCGATCCCTGGCCCGCCTCGATGATCAGGGGGCTGGCCGTGTCGCCGTCGATGAAGACGTTGAAGTAGTTCTTGCCCTTCTCGTCGTCCAGCGTGACGGACAGCGACGTGCCCGTGAAGTTGCCGGCGATGGCCGTGTTTGGCCAGGTGATGACAGGGGCGTCCGGCTGGGCGAAGTCGATGCGGCCCGTGTACTGCAGGTGCTTGTCGCTGGGCGCCACGGCGACGCCGGCAAAAGCCTGGCCGGCATGCAGCAGCGCGGCCAGCACGAAAGTCTTGGTCAATCGTTTCATTGGGGAGCTTTCAGGAATGCGGGCAGCTCGTCGAGGGTGATCACGTCGGGGTGCCGATACACCTTCGTCTTGTGCGCCGCGTTGTTGTAATAGTCGCCGGTCCAGAAATTGTCCTTGTCGGACGTGCCGGCGGGTGCGCGGCCGTCGTTCCACGTCAGGAACCACAGCCAGCGCGCGCCGTCGCGCCGCATGTTGTCGGGATCGGGAATGTAGCTGTTCTCGGTCATGGCCACGGGCTTGGTCGCCGGACCGATGGCGGCCATGCGGCGGTAGGTGTCGATCTGCGACTTGTAGGTTTTCCGGTCGCGCTCATCGTACACGTCGTAACCCGTGATGTCGACGACGTCGTCGCCCGGATACCAGCCGGCGTCCTGGCCGTTCCACACCCAGATCAGGTTGTGCAGGCCATGCCTGCTCACGAGCCGGTCGAACATGTGGCGGTACAGCTGCACGTACGCCTCGGCGTTCGACACGCCGTCCGTGCGCTTGCGGCCCCACCAGAACCAGCCGTCGCCATTGCTGCCGGACGCTTCGTGCAACGGCCGCCACAGCACCGTCACGCCGGCCGCCTGCAGCTTCGCGAGTTCGGCGGCCACCCGGTCGATATCGGCATCGATCTGGCGGCCCGCGGGGCTGGACGAATCGAGCCGGCCGTCGCGCATGGGGATCGTGAACGCCGTGTTCTTGCGCGCATCCGGCTCGCGCGCATAGAAGTTGCCTTGCGTGCCCGCGGGCGCCGACGGGTCGCGCCAGTGCCAGCAGAACGTCACGAGGCCGCCGCGGCGTGCCCAGGCGATGGCTTCATCGACCTGGTGCGCGCCGTCGCCCTTCTGCCACGTGTTCATGAAGTCGAAGCCCATCAGCGCCGGGTATTTGCCGGTGTCGTCGAACACGCGGCGCGCCATGTCGACGCTGTCGTTCCACGTCAGGTCCTGCTGGCCGGCGATGGTCTGCCGGCCCCAGGTCTGCACCAGCCACGTGTACGCGGCGCGCGTGCGGGCGTCCGCCTGCGCGTCCACCGGTGTCGCGCGCGGGGACGCCGGGCGCGGCACCGCCGCGCCGCTCGATCCGGCCAGCGCGAACATCAGCGCAATGACGATGCTGCGCTTCACAGCTTCACGGTGACGGGCTTGCCGTCATACGTCACGGTCTTGTCGGCCGCATCCATGTCCGCGCTCGTCGCGACGCCGGCACGCAGCACGCGCACCTTGATCTGGCGCGTCTGCGGCATGCCCTTGTACTGGCCGCTGCGGGCGCCGATCGTGACGGTGCCCGTCTTGTCGTCGTAGCTGAACGGGATGCGGCTGAACTCACCGCGCTCGTACGCATTCGTGACGCCATCGTCCTCGTACAGGCTCGCCTGCCCGCTGGCGCCCGCATACACCTGCAGCACGATCGGCGCGTCCGGTTTCTCGTCGACGTACTGCGTGACGGGACCGGTCGGGATCACGGCGCCCGTGCGCACGAACACCGGGATGCGGTTCAGGGGAGCGTCCACCTTCGCGCTGGTGCCGCCCGCGTAGCGCTTGCCGGTATCGAAGTCGTACCAGTCGGCACCCGCCGGGAAGTAGACGGTGCGCTCGCGCGCGCCGTACGACGTCACCGGCGCCACCATCAGCGCGTGGCCGAACAGGTACTGGTCCTTGATGTTCTTCACCTTGTCGTCCTGCGGGAAGTCCATCACGAGGCCGCGCATCATGGTGCCGTTGGCGTAGTGCGTGTCGGCCGCCAGCGAGTAAATGTACGGCATCAGGCGGTAGCGCAGTTTCAGGTAGCCCACCATCGAATCGCGCATCGCGTCGTCGCCGGCCGCGATGTTGTAGATCTCGCGCTTGACCACTTCGCCGTGCGAGCGGAACAGCGGCGAGAACGCGCCGAACTGGAACCAGCGCAGGTTCAGCTCGCGCCATTCCTTCATGTCTTCCGGCTTGGCCTGGCCACCCGTCGTGGTGCGGTTTTCCTGGGCGGAGCCCACGTCGCCGTACTGGAAGCGGTTCTCCTGCGCATAGCCGCCGATGTCGTGCGTCCAGTTCGGGATGCCGGACATCGAGAAGTTCACGCCCGATGCGATCTGGTCGTACAGGTTGTTCCAGCGGCCGGCCGTGTCGCCGCTCCACACGGCGACGGAATTGCGCTGGATGCCGGCGAAGCCCGAGCGCGACAGGATGAACTGGCGCGTATCCGGCTGGTCGCGGCGCAGGCCTTCGATCATGCCGCCCGAGTGCACGAGGCTGTACGGGTTGAACGTGATCTCGCCGGGGCCGTAGACGGTCGGGCCGATCAGCTTTTTGAAGTCTTCCAGGCGCGAGTTCGACAGGACGTCCGGTTCCGTGTTGTCCATCCACCAGGCGTCGAAACCTTTCGCCACCAGCTTGTCCTTCATCTGGCGGTAATAGATGTCGCGCGCTTCCTGCGTGTACGGGTCGTAGTGGCTGTTCTTGTAGCCCTTGCCGACCCAGTCAAGCGCGCCGTCTTCGACGTTCTTCGTCCACATGTGGCCCTTCGCCGCCAGCTCCTTGTAGTTGTCGGTATTGGCGTAGAACTTGCCCCAGATGGAGATCATGATGCGCGCGTGCTGCTTGTGCACTTCGTCGACCATGCCCTTCGGATCCGGGAAGCGCACCTTGTCGAAGTCGTGCGAACCCCAGCCGTCTTCCGGCCAGTAGAACCAGTCCTGCACGATGTTATCCAGCGGCCAGCCGCGCTTGCGGTATTCGGACACCGTGTCCAGCAACTGCTGCTGCGTCTCGTAGCGCTGGCGCGACTGCCAGAAGCCGTACGCCCACTTCGGCATCATCGGCTGCTGGCCCGTCAGCGTGCGGTAGCCGCCGATGACGTTGTCCATACTGTCGCCGCTGATCACATAGTAATTGACGGCTTCGGCGATCTCCGACGACATCGTCAACGAATGGCGTTCCGGTGCCGGCAGCGGATCGTTGTGCGTCATCGCGATCATGCCGCCCGACGGCTTCCATTCCAGGTGCAGCCTGACGGGCTTGTTCGCCGCGAATTTCACTTCGAAGTTGTGGTACCACGGGTTCCAGCCCTGGCGCCACACGTCCATGACCTGCTTGCCGTCGACGGTGAGCGTCGCATAGTCCGACGCGTACAACTGCATCTTGTGCACACCCGCTTTCGGGCTGGCCATCGCGCCGTCCCACACGACCTTGACCTCCTTGCCGCCCAGCGCCTTCATCGACGGCAGTTCCTTCGGCCAGAACTCCTCGACATCCTTCAGGAACTGGTAGGCGATATCCTTCTCTTGCCGGGTCAGCGCCAGCTTGCCGTCGATGTAGTAGCGCGCCGTCAGGCCGCCCGGTTTGCCCTGCTCGTCCGTCAGTTTCAGGTCGCGCGACAGCCACGCATACGGCTTCGAATCGCCGAAACGCGTGATCGAGTTCTGGTCCCACAGGACGCCGTAGTTCTTGTCCGAGACGACGAACGGCACCGACGCGATCATGTTGTGCTGCTGCAGCAGCACGTCTTCGCCGTTGTAGTTCATCTGCGCGTTCTGGTGCTGGCCCAGGCCGTAGAACGCATCCTTCGTGCCGTAATTGAAACCTTCCTTGATCGCGAGGTAAGGCTTGCCGCCCACCTGGATCGGCGTGATGGTTTCCGCTGCCTGCGTCAGGAACGCCTTGCCGGCCGCGTCGAAGAAGCGGACCTGGCCATCCTTCAGCGACACCTGGGCGGCGATCTTCTGGGCCTTGAGCGTCACGGCATCCTTGCCGTCGGCGACCGTGAACGCGCAGCTGCCGCACGGTTTGGCGACCGTCATCAGCGACGGCGTGAGTTGCTTGCCTTCCTGGTCCAGCTTGACGACGTGGACGATGTTATCGGCCATCAGCTCGAGGCGCACGAGCTTTGCGGGGCCGGTATCCGGGCGCACCTCGATGCCGGTGGCGGTCTTCTGGACGGTGCCCGCGAGGGCGTGGCCGCCTGCGGCCAGCAGCAGCGCGGCGGCTGCGATTCTTGTCAGTTGCATGTCTCTCTCCTGGTTTTTCGCTACGTCAGTACGAACCCATCTTCACCTTCAACACCGTCGGCACAGCCGGCAGATTCAGGCCATAGTCGGTCTGGTCCCCATTCCAGTTCCGCTCCATGACCCATTTGCCGTCGGCGTCGAACCGGCCCTCTTCCACCCGCGCGTAACCCGTGGGCTTGCCCGCATTGGGGCCGGTGCCGGAAAACTTCACGCGGATCCGCTGGCCCACGATCACGAATTCGTCCGGGCCGACCTGCGCGATCGCGGCGCCGCCGTTCGGCTGGTCCGTGCCTTCGGCGTATTCGTTCTTGTCCTTCAGGTACTCGCGTTCGCCGAACTGGAATTCGCGGAACGACAGGTGCACGTCCCAGCCGTTCGCTGCGACGGTCTGCGGCTTGCGGTCGTCGCCTTCCGCGACGCCGTACGTGCGGCCTTCGTAGGCCCACTTGGCCCACACGCGCTGCATAGTCGCGAACACCTCGTAGACTTTCGCGAACGGCTCGATCATGCGCTTGTCCGTGTATTTCGAGCCGAGCGGGTAGTTGCTGTACATGGCGTAGTCGAAGCCGAACGGCGCGACGCCCAATGCGCCCTTGCCGATGATCTGGTAGACGTAGCGCGCATAGGCCGCGGCATTGCCCATCTCCGGCACCATCAGCGGATTGTCCGGACGCTGGAACAGCTGGAGCGTGGCGCTCACGTTGCTGGACTCGGGCATGTAGATGTCCGGGCCGGCGAAGTCGATGTGCGGTGCGGCCGCTTTATAGATGCCGATCACGTCGTAGGTCGGACCGCCGGAGGCGAAGTCCGCCTTCCACGGCGGCGCCGGCTTGTCGAGCACGGGCGCGCGCAGGGCATTGTTCACGTACATCGGCAGGTCGTACACGGCGCGGCCCGCCTTGGCGATGTCTTCGATGTAGGCGGCGATGGCCCAGGTATGGAAATACTGGTCGGCGTAGTCGCCGTACACCTCGGACCACGTACCCTGCTTCGGCCGGCCCGCGGGCGGCGGCTGGTGCGCAAGGACGGCGGCCGGCACCGGCTGCTGGAACGCGGCCTGGGCCCGCGGCGCGTAATCGCGCGCGACGCCATAGGTGCCCACTTCGTTCTCGACCTGCACCATGATCACGGTGCGCTTGTCCGAGTCGATCTTCCTGATGTGCTCCATCAGCGCCACGAACGCCTTCTTGTCGGCGGCCAGCGTGGCTTCGCCCAACGGGGACAGGCAGTAGCTCGTCTTGCCGTCCTTGTCGATCATGCGCGGGAAGCGCTTGTTGTCGAACTTGACCCACTCGGGCGCGTACGCCGGGCCGGTATTCTTCCAGGTGCCGAACCACAGCAGCACGAGGCGCGTCTTGTGCTCGCGCGCCTGTTGCACGAGCTTGTCGACGTAGCTGAAGTCGAAGGTGCCTTCCTTCGGCTCGATCTGTTCCCACGCGACGGGGATCTCCAGCGTGTTCGCATGCACATCCTTCATGGCGGCCCAGACCTTCGGCAGCGCGGCCGGATAGTTGCTGGAGTTATGGGCCTGGCCACCCAGGATCAGGAACGGGGCGCCGTCGACCATCAGGGCATAGCGGCCGTCCTTGCCCACGATGCGGGGCAGTTCGGATGCCGCGTGGGCGGCGTGGCAGGTGGCGGCGGCGAGCAGGCCGGCGGCCAGCAGGCGGAAGGATTTGGTTTTCATACGCGAACGGGTCTCCAGTCGTAGGCGTGGTTATTAAAAGCGGGCGGCCAGCTGGCCGCCCGCCGTGATGCGCTTAGAACGAGTAGCGCAGTGACGCCGTGTAGCGGCGGCCGGACACGAAGACCGCGCGGGTCATCATGCCGATCGACTGCTGCATCAGCTGTCGGTACTTCGAGTTGGTCAGGTTCTGCGCTTCCACGCCGAGCGACAGCTGCTCATTGATATTGTAGAAGAATGAACCGTCCAGTTGGCCATAGCTGTCCGACCACGTCGGCAATGCCCACGCGACCGTCTGCGTGGCGCCGGTCGCCGGATCGACGCGGCGGCCGTCCGTGCCGTTGGTGCCGTTGACGTTCACGTTCTGCAGTGCCTTCGAACGCCAGGCCCATGCCAGGCGTGCCGAGACCTTGCCCTTGTCGTACAGCAGGGCCAGGTTGTAGGCGTTCTTCGACAGGTTCTGCAGCGGCAGGTTGCCGAACGTCGCGCCGTTGGTGTCGCAGCCGTTCTGGTTCAGGTTCAGGTTATCCGCGCCGTTCGAGCTGCCCGAGCAGAACGCCGAGTTGACCGGATGGTACAGGTCTTCCTTGCTGTCCACGTACGTGTAGTTGGCCTGGACGCCAAATCCCGACATCCAGCCCGGCAGCTTGTCGAAGTACTGCTGGTACGCGATCTCCGCGCCGCGCGCACGACCGCGCGCGCCGTTGACCGGACCCGTGACCGTGAACGTGTACGGCGTACCGGTCACGCCGGCCACGTTGTAGCCGTAGGACTGGTTGATGATGATGTCCTTCAGCTGCTTGTTGAAGACGGCCACCGTCAGCGAACCGGCCGGCGCGAAATACCATTCCGCCGACAGGTCGACCTGGCGCGACTGCACCGGCTTGAGCTTCGGATTGCCGGTGCCGGTACCCGTCAGGCCGACGTTGTTGACGGTGACGACGTTGCCCGTCGTGGTCTGGTCGACGTTTTCCGACAGGGTCGTGTAGCTTTGCAGCTGCGAATAATCCGGTTTCGAGATGCCCATTGCGGCCGCGAAGCGGAACTGCAGCTTGTCGGTCGCCTTCATGCGCAGGTTCAGGCTCGGCAACACGTTGTGGTAGTGATTGTCGAAGTCCTGGCGCGTCGAGAACGCGGCGATGTTCGGGATTTCCGGACCGATGACCGTCGTGCCCTGGGCCGGCTGCGTGACGTTCGGGTTGAACACCGTGTAGCCGTGCGCCTTCAGCAGCGTCTGCACGTAGCGCACGCCGATGTTGCCGTCGATCGGGTACTTCAGGTCGTCGAAGCCGAAGCGCAGCTGCGTGTAGAACGCGCCGGTGCGCTCGGACAGGTCGTTCGTGCCTGCCGGGTCGGTGCCGAACGTCGCGGGCGACCACGGCGTGCACGGGTTGCTCGTGCCGTTCGCCTGGTTCGCCTGCTGGCACAGGATGTCGTGGTAGCTGTGCAGCGTCGCATAGCTGCCCGGGTAGCCCGTGGCCAGCGCCACGTTCGGGAACACGAGGGCCGGGACCGCGGTGTTATTGTTGAAGAAGTTCGTGAACTGGTGGACCTGCGTCTGGTTCGAGAAGCGCGGATCGCCCAGGTACGCGAGCTGGCCGCCCGTGTCCGACTGCCACGGCTGGGTGATGGCCGCCCAGTTGTAGCTCGGGTTCGAGTTCGTCGTCGTCGAATCGGCCTTCGTCAAACGCATGCCGAAACGGACGTCGCGCAGGACCGGATGGTCGAACGTGTATTTCGCATCCGTCTTCCACGCCCATTCGCCGGCATGGCTGTCGTCGAAGTGCTCCTGCGTGAACGCCCAGTAGTAGTTCGCCGGATTGGCCAGGTAGCTGGTCTGGTACTGGTCGAACGTCAGCTTCGGCACGGAGCCGGACAGGTCCACGTTCTCATACGGCATCTTGACGGCCGTGGCGACGGTCGAGTCGAAGCTGTTGCTCGTCGCGCGCACGCGCTGCAGGTCGGTGTCGAACTGCCACGCGCTGGTCGGACGCCAGGTCAGGTGCCAGGAGATATCCGTTGTCTGCGACTTGCGGTTGGCGGCGCGGGTGTCGGCGCCGAAGTCGATGCCCTTGTCGGTGGCGTCGGTCAGGGTGCCGGTCAGCAGCTGGCCGTTGGTGCCGTACGTGCCGTTGGTGACGCCGATGTTGTACGGGCTGGCGGACGAGAAGATCGCCTGCTCGTCCCACTGCATGCGGTACTTCGACTTGAAGTACGTGAGCGAGGACTGCAGGGTCGCATCCTTCTTCCACTGCAGCGCGCCGTAGAGGCCCTGGCGCTTGCGGTCGAAGTTCAGCGTGCGGTACTGCGAGCCTTTCGGCACCCACACGTTCTGGCCGGCGACGACGTCGCTGCGCTGGTAATACGGCTCGACCTGGAACGCGTCGGTGCGGGTGCCGCTTTCCGAGTACGCGTAGTCGACCAGGGCGCCGATCTCGCCGAAGCCCGTCTTCCAGCGGTCCGAGAACATGAACGAACCGGACGGCTGGCGCTTGCCCTTCTTCAGTTCCGAGTACGTGTTCTGCAGCGACGCGGCCAGCTTGCGGCCCTTGAAGTCGAACGGCATCGCCGTGCGCAGGTTCACGAGGCCGCCGATGGCGCCTTCGATCTGTTCCGCCGACGGGTTTTTATAGATATCGACGCCGGCCATCAGCTCGGGCGGGACGTCTTCGAAGTTGAGCGAGCGGCCGCCGTTGGCCGAGAACGAATCGCGGCCGTTCAATTCCGAACGCGTGTACGACAGGCCGCGGATGGTGACGCCCGAGCCTTCCACCGAATAGTGTTCCGGGTCGCCCTTCGACATCGTGCGGTCGATGGTGACGCCGACCACGCGCTGCAGCACTTCCGTGATCGAACGGTCCGGCAGCTTGCCGATATCGTCCGCGACGATCGAATCGACGATCTCGTCGGAATCGCGCTTGAGCGCCTGCGCCGAATTCAGCGCGGCGCGCTGGCCCGTGACGACGACGACATTGCTGCCGCCGGCCGGCTGGGCCTCCTGCGCGACCGCCATGCCGCCGGCCAGCAACGCGACATGCGTTACGGCCACGGCGATGGCTGTTTTCTTCAATTGATACATCTACATCTCCTTTGGCTGACAACAGGGCCCATCGAATGACGGTGCCCTTTACTGCAAAGAGACGACCTCCCGGGGTCTGCCTCTGAACTCCTCAAAACCGTGCCGCATCCAGGCGCACGCTCTCGCCCGGACGCAGCTTCACCGCGACGGTGCGCTCGCCATAGCGCACGTTCGCGGCACCGCTGCCTGCTACCCTGCGCACGACGGCATCGACGAGGCGGCCGCGCGTCCAGCGCAGGTCCACCTCGAATCCGCCGCGCGCACGCAGGCCTTTCACTTCGCCGTCCGGCCACGCGGACGGCAGCGCGGGCAGCAGCTGGATCGCGCCCGCCTGCGACTGCAGCAGCATCTCCGCGATGCCGGCCGTCGCGCCGAAATTGCCGTCGATCTGGAACGGCGGATGCGCGTCCAGCAGGTTCGGATACGTGCCGCCGCCATTCAGTTGTTCCGAGCCGGCGCTGGCCTGCTGGGCCGCGCGCGCGCCCGGGCTCGCCAGCACCCCGCGCAACATTTTGTAGGCGTGGTCGCCGTCGTAGAGGCGGGCCCAGAACGCCATCTTCCACGCCATCGACCACCCGGTGCCCGCGTCGCCGCGGGCTTCCAGCGTGCGCTTCGCGGCGGCGGACAGCGCCGGCGTGCGCGCGGGGCTGATCTGGCGCCCCGGGAACAGCGCGAACAGGTGCGAGACATGGCGATGCGTGTCGCCCGGCGTATCCAGCACCGGATCCTTCTTCTCGTCGAGCCACTCGAGCAGCTGGCCCCAGCTGCCGACCTTCGGCGCCGCCAGGCGATCGCGCATGCGGGCGAGTTTGTCGCGCAGGGGCTTGTCGACGCCGAGGACGTCCGCCGCTTCCACCGTGTTGTTGAACAGGTCCCAGACGATCTCCTGGTCGTACGTGACGCCGTCCTCGATGGGGCCGTGCTCGGGCGACCAGCCCTGCGGCGCGACGAGCCGGCCGTCCGGCAGTTCCTTCAGATAGTCCTGCCAGAACGCGCTCGCCTCCTTCATCATCGGGTACGCGACGTCGCGCAGGAACGTTTTATCCTGCGTGAACGCGTAGTGTTCCCAGAAGTGCTGGGCATACCAGGCGTTGCCCGTCTTGTTCCACGTGTAGCTCATGCCGCCGAAGGGATTCGATTCCGTGCGCAGCGTCCAGCCGCGCACCGGTCTGCCCTCTTTAGTCTTGAACTCCGCCGCCGTCGCCTGGCGCCACACGGGCGCCACGCTCGTCACGAAGCCGAAGAACGGCTTGGCCATCTCGGACAGGTTCGTCACCTCGGCCGGCCAGTAATTCATCTGGACGTTGATGTTCGTGTGGTAGTCCGAGCGCCACGGCGGCGTGAGACTGTTGTTCCACAGGCCCTGCAGGTTGGCCGGGAGCGACCCGCGCGAGCTGGACGCCAGCAGGTAGCGGCCATACTGGAAGTACTGCGCTTCCAGTTCCGGGTCGTTGCCGTCCTTCGTGTATGCCAGTACACGCGCGTCCGTCGGCAGCGCCTTGCGGTCCGGCGCGGTCGCGCCCAGGTCGAGCTGGACGCGGCCCAGCAGGCTTGCCACGTCGCGCTCATGCTCTGCGCGCAGCTGGTCGGCGGGACGTGCGGCTGCTTTCGCCACCTGTGCCGTCACGCGCGCCAGCGGATGCTCGCCCCGGAAGTGCTTCGCCGCGTCGGCTACATAGCTCGTGCCGGCGCCCACGATCACGGTCAGCGCATCGCAGCCCGTGAACACGATGCGGCCGTTCTCGACGGCCACCTTGCCGCCCTCGTTCACGATCCTCGCCTGGCTCGCGTAGTCCAGCGTATTGGCCGTCGGCGCTTCGTTCGGCAGCGTCCAGCCGGCCAGCGTGCCCGTCGCGTACAGGGTATCCTTGCTGGACGCGAGATGCGCGCCGTGGCGGTCGGACAGCGCGATCGACCCCGAGTACTGGCCCGGCTTGTCGGCCGTCAGGCGCAGCACGAGTACCTGCGCCGGGTGGCTGGCCCACGCCTCGCGGCGATAATGCACGCCGCCGTGCGTGTACGTGACGGCGTGGACGGCATGCGCCAGGTCCAGCGTGCGGCGGTAGTCCCGCGCATCCCAGTCGTGCCCCGGCAGGTCGACGACGACGTCGCCGAACGGCTGATAGGTACCCGTCTCCTTCGCGTCGCCCGACCACAAGGTGATGTCGTTGAACTGCAGGTGTTCGCGCGCGAGGCCGCCGAACACCATCGCGCCGATGCGGCCGTTGCCGATCGGGAGCGCTTCCTTTTCCCAGCCCTGGTCATTGTCCTGGGCCGGGCGGTCGTAGCGCAGCACGAGGTCCTGTGCCGCTACCGCAGTGGAGACGGCGCCGGCCAGGGCCAGCGCGAACATCAACGGATGAAATCGATTACAAAGAAGGGCCATAAAAATCGCTGTCAGGAAGCGTTGATCAGTTGGCGGCGGCAGGTTTGCCGTACACGATGCCGCGACCGGCCGTGCTCATGTAGACGACGCCGTAGCGGTTCATGTCGCCCACGATGAACTGGCCGTCGCCCGGTCCGCCGTACTGGTGGGCGTCGTCGTTGATGCGGGTCCAGGTGGCGCCGCCGTCGATGGAGCGATGGATGCCGCGCACGCCCTTCACGTCGCCCCAGATGTAGACCGCCGGGTAGTCGTGTCCGGGCGCCGCCTTGCCGAAGCCGACTGCGCCGCAATAGCGCACGGCGTCCAGCGCCGCGAAGTGGGTGCCGCCGTCGACGGAGCGTACGAGACCGCCGTTCTTCAGCGCGACCCACACGTCCCCGCCCCGCCCCGGCGCAACCCGCACGAGGCGCGACCCGCCCGCGGGCAGGCTCGCGCGTGGCGCGAACGAGGCGCCGCCGTCGGTGCTGACGAGAAGCGCCGTATCGTCGTACGCGTAGAACACCTTCGCGTCGACCGGGTCGCCCACCGGGCGCAGGTTGGCCTTCGCGAGACCCGCCACGGCAGTCCACGTCGTGCCGCCATCGCCCGAGCGCCAGGCCTCTTGCGCCTTCTCGGGTGCGTGCAGGATCACGGCGCCGTCGGCCGATATCGCGACCTGTCCGCGCTTGCCGTTGATGGCCGCCGTCTTCTTCCACGTGGCGCCGCCGTCGTGCGTGACGAGCATGCTGTCGCCCACGCGTACCATCGTGCGCGGATCCTTTGGAGCGTAGGCGAGGCCCGTCGTCGTGCCGATCTGCGGATCGTGGATGCGACCGTGGCGCGACGGATCGTCGTGCAGGTAGCCGTCGATGTCCCCGATGGCGGAAACGAGCGGACCGCCGGGAATACTGGCGAAGCCCAGCGGGACCGTCTCTTCCAGCCCGTCGACGGTGAACGTCCACGTGGCGGGCGACGCATCGATGTTCGCCGTGCGGAACACGCCGTTGCCGGACGTGACCCAGACGGCATGCGTGTCGGCCGGGTCGAATTCGACGGAACCGGCCCAATGGATCGAGTGACCTTTCAGCCAGGGCACCCCGGCCGCGTCGCGCACGAACCCCCGGCCGATCACGTCGGTCCACGAGGCGCCGCCGTCATTCGACAGGAAGATGCGGTCGCCCTTCGCGTCGCCCTGCGGCAGGAACGTATTGATGGTCGACGCGACGAGGCGCTGCGGATTTTTCGGATCGACGCTGATGCCGGCGAACGGGCGCGTCCAGCCGGCGGGCGTGATGTTCGTCCACACGCCGCTCGCGATCGCGTATCTCCAGATCTGGCCGCGGTCCATCGGCTCGCGGCCCGTGCGATCCGGATGCGGGCCGGCGCCGTTCGCGAACGTGACGATGAGGTTCCCTGCCCCGTCGAGGATGGCGCGCTGCGGCATCAGGTCGAGCGGCGCACCGGCCACGGGTTCGAACGTCGCGCCGCCGTCGTCGCTGCGGTACAGGTTCGCACCGACGGCGCCGAAACGCGACACGCCCACGAACACGCGGCGCGCCTGCCCATCCTTCACGCTGGCGGGGTCCGGCACGACGACATCGATGCCGACGTCGTTCGGCGTGGCCATTACCGGCAGCGCCGTCACGCGGGTCCACGTGCGGCCCGCGTCGGCGCTCTTGAACAGGCCGTCGCGGCGCGTGCCGACGTACAGCAGCTTGCTGTTGCCCGGATCGACGGCGAGGCGCTCGCCATCCTGGCGGCCCATGCCGTTGCCGTGGGTCTTGAACTGGTTCGTGACGTCGACGACGGAAAAGGTCTTGCCCGCGTCCGTCGAATGCAGGATCGCGGTGCGGCCGCCGTTCAGGTAGGCGATACCGGCGAGCAGCCAGATGTTGTCGGCATCGCGCGGGTCGACCGCGAGCGAATCGATGCCGAGGTAACCCGTCTGGTCTTCCGCCACCCAGTCGAGCAGTGGATGCCAGCGGCGTGCGCGCGGATCCCAGCGGTACGCGCCGCCCACGTCCGTGCGCGCATAGGCGACGCCGGGCGCGGCGCGGCTGGGCACGACGGCCGTGACGAAGCCGCCGCCGCCGATCGCGACGCTGTCCCATACGTACGGCACCTGCTGCGCCTCCACGCGGCCGGCCAACAGCGCGACCGCCAATGCGACCGCGGGGGCCAGCTTCATCGACTTCATCATGCCGTCTCCATCATGCGTACATACACCTGTTTAGCCCTTGTAGACACGGAAGCTGTGCGGCGGGATCACCACCTCGCTCACCGCATCGGTCGGCCCGTGCTTCACGACCTTCACTGTCGTCGCGGTGTCGCGGAACGACTGGATGACGTAGGCGCCGTTATCGTAAGTGAACAGGCTCACGCCGGCCGGCGCCTCGATGCGTACGGGCGTGTCGGCCATCAGGTATTTCTTCACGCTGTTCATCACGCCCGGCGGCATACTATACAGGTCGCCGATATTGCTGGGAATGGACAGGACGTAGAGCACGCCCTTCGAATAGCGGTTCATCAGCAGCACCGGGAAGCCGCGTGCGCCCGCGACGCCGCGGATGATGGGCCACGCGTCGTTCGTGAAGTAGTGCAGCTCGGGGAACAGCACGTCGCGCGGTGCCACCTTCGGATCGTCGCGCAGCGATTCGCCGTTGCCCGCGCCATAGCCGTTGTAGTAGTCGTTCAGCAGCACCTGGTTGCCGGTCGCATAGACCTCGAGCAGGTCCTGGAAGCCGCGGTCCTTGCGCTTCGGATCCTGCGTCGCCTTGACGAAGCCGGACGTCACGAACACGACCTTCCCCGCCTCCAGCTGGCGCTTCACCTTGTTCAGCACATCGGGGTCCGCGGCCGATGCCTGCGTCAGCAGGATCGTCTGCGCGTCCCGCGGGAAGCGCGCCGTCAGTGCGATCGGGATGCCGACGTTGCCCAGGTAGTTGGGCAGGAAGTCCTCGGCCGACGACGAGTTGGCCGGACGGTAGGTCGGGATGCCGGTCGGATTGCCCAGCTGGTCGAGTACGGCGTCGATCTGCTTCAACGCGGCGCCCGCGGCCAGACCCCAGCCCGGCGGCGCTGTCGCGTCCGGGTTCGCCGCCTTCCAGTCGGCCACGATGCGGTCCCAGTCGAACGTCGTGGGCGTCCCCGCCCACGGACGCTCGCCCGCTTCGGCCGGCGTGTCCTGCGCGGCCGGGTGCCAGTTGAACAGCGTGATCTCGGGCGCCTTCGCAAGCATCGTGTCCCACAGCTGTTCCGCGTAACGGTCGATGTAGCGGATCGAATAGGTGTCGACCCAGCCGCCGCCGTTCTTGCCGTCCTTACGGAGCGTCTCGTAATAGCGGATGATGTTGTACGACTCGTACTGCTGCAGCAACTGGTCGGTGATGACCGGGTCGCGCGTCTCGGTGCCCGCATAGATCCCGTCGAACATGTCGGGCTGCTGCGCGAGGTCGAAGCCCAGGCCTTCGAAATGCTCGTACCAGTTCGGGTACTTGATGACGATCTTGACGTTTTTGTTGACGGCGCGCGCCGGGTCGATGATCAGGTCTTTCGACACCTTGCGCATCGTGGCGAGGCGGTAGTCCGTCCACGTGCGTGCGCCCTTCGCCTTGATGTCGGCGTCCGACTTCGACGTGTAGAACGTGAAGTCGTCGAGGATCACGTGGTCGAAATGGCGCGCCATCAGTGCCATCGCGCGCTTGCACGTGTCGCGGTCTTTCGGCGACTCGTAGTCGAAGGTCATGAACTGGCCGTCGAAACCGCCCGCCGCGAGCGTGACGCCGCCCGCCACCTCGATGCCCTTCGCCTGGAACTGGCGCTTCACGGCCTCGATCTCGGCGTCGCTGGCAAAGTGGTTGTCGCGGTAGCCTTCGATATAGACCTTGTCGAACGGGACCTGGCTCATGGCACGCGCGAATTGGTGCTCGAAGACCTGCGGGTCGACGAGGCTCTGCGTGACGTTCACCGGAATATAGATCGCGGTCTTGAAGTGCTTGTAGTGGCCGGCGGCCTGCGCCGGGACGGGCGCCAGCATGGCATTGCCGGCGAAAGCGAGAAAGGCCAGCGCGGCAGCGGTCTGGCGGGCGAGCGAGGTGCGCATGTGTCTCCGGCAATGTTTTTATGGTGTTAATCGCCGCTATGCTAAGCGAACCGATGTGGGGTGCGCAAGGCGAATGTTCGCGCTAACAAATGGTAGCGCTCCTCATCCCGGTGTTTAGCGTGTTTAGTCGCTACACCCTGAAACTGTGCGAAACGTTGTGAAAAGGTAGCGCTGACATGACACACTTGTTGTATTTCTCACACGCACAAGAAGATTTTTTTGGCAGTCATGAAATCGATTGCGTATAACATCGTCTGGTGAGCTTGCAGCCGGGCTCAGATGACGCACGCGAACGCGAGCGCACTCTCGAAAACGGCAGTGTTCACAGGTAAGACGGGGCCTCGCGCGCTTCCGGCCCAGCGCTCTCCCGGCTGGCCAGCATACGGGGGCGAGGTCCTGGCAACGGTCTCTTTGCCTCCACTGTCGGAAAAAAGAAACGTTGCGTTGTCACAAAACTGACAACGGAGTAGCAAGAAATAAAAAATTTATGGTAGCGTATAACAACCAGTGTTAAGTCTCACATTCACACTGGATTTGTTAGAGCTTGTTATAACAACACTACCTGATCATCGGGGGAGACAATGAGGAATTTCCAAAAGACCGCGATTGCGGCAGCGGTTGCGCACGTAGCCGTCCTTTCCAGCGCCGCAGCATGGGCACAAACCACCGGCACGACCGACCCCGCCAGCGGCGCCGCCGTCGTCGTGGTCAGCGGCCAGCGCGCCGCACTGCAGTCGGCGCAAAAACTCAAGCAGGATGCCGACGAAGTCGTCGATTCGATCGTCGCCGAAGACATCGGCAAGCTGCCGGACCGTTCGGTCACCGAGGTGCTGCAGCGTATCGCCGGCGTCACCATCGACCGCAACATGGCGGGCGACCCGAACCGCCAGTCCGTCGAAGGCTCGGGCGTGTCCGTCCGCGGCCTGACCTACGTGCGTTCGGAAGTCAACGGCCGCGACGCATTCTCGGCCGGCGGCGGCCGCTCGCTCGGCTTCGCCGACGTTGCACCGGAGCTGATGGCCGGCGTCGACGTCTACAAGAACCCGTCCGCGGAACAGATCGAAGGCGCCGTCGCCGGCCTCGTGAACCTGCGCACGGCCATGCCGTTCGACTACAAGGGCTTCAAGGGCACTCTCGGCGTGTCGGAAACCTATTCGACCCTGCGCAAGGGCGCGCCGTCCCCCACCGGCACGGTCCTGCTGTCGAACCGCTGGAAGTCGGACACGTTCGGCGAATTCGGCGCCCTGGTCGACTTCGCGCATGCGAAGAGCCCGACCCGTTCCGACGGCGTCGGCGTCGACGTGTACTACCCGCACGTGAACTCCACGAATCCGGCCCTGTACGACCGCTCGAAGACCCAGTGGATCCCGCTGGGCGTCGGCTACCGTTCGCAGGACTTCGAGCGTACCCGCCGCGGCGACTACGCCGCCTTCCAGTGGCGTCCGAACCGCGACTTCACGGCCGCCCTCACCTACTTCAAGACGAAGTACAAGGAAGACCTCGACGAGCACGTCGTCGGTTCGTCCGAGGACAAGTGGTACCAGCAGGTCGCGAGCCAGGACTCGGTCTTCAACAGCAACGGCGTGTTCCAGAGCGGTACGATCTCGAACCCGACGTACGGCGGTTCGCCGTTCAACAGCTCGCAGCGCATCAACTCGCGTGAATCCAGCACCCGCGACACCTCGCTGAACCTGCAATGGCGCGTCACGCCGAGCCTGACCTGGACCAACGACTTCCAGCACGTGCGCTCGACGACCGAAGGCTTCGACGCCGACGTGTCGACCGGCTTCATCATGCCGAACCAGCAGATGGACATGCGCGGCGACGTCCCGCAGATTACCCTCGGCTCGGCAGCCTACATGGCCGACCCGAACAACTACTACTGGGCCTACACCCAGGAAGCGCTGGACCACGCCACGGCGACCCAGAAGGCATGGAAGACCGACTTCAAGTACGCGTTCGACCACCCGGTGCTGCGCGACGTCCGCTTCGGCTTCCGCATGGCCAACCGCGACGGCGAGAACCACAAGGCCCAGAAGTTCTACAACTGGCAGGCCATCACGTTCCCGTGGATGGAAGGCTGGCAGATCCCGCACGTTGCCCGCCTGGGTGACCCGCGCTTCGCCGGCGGCGCCTCGCTGCAGAAGATCGACAACTTCTTCGACGGCAAATACAACCTGCCGCCGATGCTGTTCGCCGACGAATCCGTGGTGCGCGGCTTCCCGAACGAATGGGCGAAGATCCACGCCTACCACGACGTGCTGTGCAAGGAGCAGGGTTCGACCTGCGATCCGTGGAAGGCAGCGACCTTCAACGATCCGGCAGCGACCAACACGCAGAGCGAGAAGACCCGCGCCGCGTACACGCAGCTGCGCTTCGGCTTCGACGACCTGAAGTACCCGATCGACGGTAACATCGGCATCCGTTACGTGAAGACGAACGGCTCGGGCAGCGGCTACGTCTCGTACAGCCCGCCGACCGTCAACATCCCGACCGATGCCCCCGTCACCGGCGCGGACACGCTGGTCAACATCGCGCCGTTCGCGGCAGCCCAGTCGGCCAGCAACTCGTACCACAACTGGCTGCCGAGCCTGAACCTGCGCCTGAAGTACAGCGACCAGCTGCAGTTCCGCTTCGCCGTGGCCAAGTCCATGTCGCGTCCGGACTTCAACCAGCTGCAGGTGCAGACGACGCTGAACTCGTCGCCGAACCAGACGACGATCCGCGACGCGTCCGGCAAGACGACCCAGGTCATCTTCAACGGCACCAGCCTGTCCGGCAACAGCGACGGCAACGCGATGCTGAAGCCGACCACGTCGACCAACGTCGACCTGACGGCGGAATGGTACTTCGCCAAGGCCGGTTCGCTGACGTTCTCGGCGTTCAACAAGGACATCAAGGACATCATCACGACGCAGAACTACGCGTACACGAGGAACGACGTCAACGGCAAGCCGCAGACGTTCGTGGTCACGGGTCCGGTCAACGGCGCCAACGGCTTCGCCCGCGGCTTCGAGATCGCGCACCAGCAGTACTACGACTTCGTGCCCGACTGGCTGAAGGGTATCGGTACCCAGGCAAGCTGGACCTACGTGTCGAGCGAGCGCACGCTGAAGAATCCGGTGTTCGAAGCATGGTGCTCGGGTAACGATGCGGGTTCGAACTACAACCTGTTCATCAACGGCTGCGATACCGACGGTCGTGCATTCGGCAAGACCCCGCTGCAGGGCCTGTCGCGTCACACGATCAACTTCGCGGTCATGTACGAACAGCACGGCCTGTCGATGCGCCTCGCGTACAACTGGCGTTCGCGTTACCTGCTGGGCGTGACCCAGTGGGGCAGCCGCGGCAACAACGGCCTGAACACGAACCCGGCGGCGGATCCGGCGAAGTTCCTGATCCCGACGACGAACAACGACCAGGCATTCGGCCTGCCGCTGTACCAGGCACCGTACGGCCAGCTGGACGGTTCGATCTTCTACGACTTCACGGACAAGTTCCGCGTCGGCCTGGAAGCGACGAACCTGACCAACTCGTACACGCGTCAGATCATGGAGCAGCACGCTGGCAACTTCACCCGCCAGGTGTTCATGAGCGGTCCGCGTTACACGCTGCTGGCCCAGTACTCGTTCTGATCGAACGGAAATCCGCATGATTCGATACAATCGCTGATCGATTCCTGCCCACCGCCGCCGCGGCCTTCACGGGTCGCGGCGGCGTTTTATTTTCAACAAGGAGCACTCATGAACATCCAAGGCGAAATGATCATCGGCAAGCAGGCCGTGCGCGGCAGCGCCGGCACGCTGCGCGCCTACAATCCGTCGACGCGCGCCGAGATGGAACCCGAATTCGGCGCCGCCGGCATGGACGACCTTGCCGCCGCCTGCCTGTTGGCGGAACAGGCGTTCGACGCCTACCGCAACCAGCCGCTCGAGCAGCGCGCCCGCTTCCTGGAAACCATCGCCGACCGCATCATGGACCTGGGCCCGGCCCTGATCGAGCGTGCCTCCGCCGAATCCGGCCTGCCGACGGCCCGCCTGGAAGGCGAGCGCGCGCGCACCTGCAACCAGCTGCGCCTGTTCGCGAAGGTCGTCCGCGACGGCCACTTCATGGAAGCGACGCTGGACTCCGCCCTGCCCCAGCGCACGCCGCCGCGATCCGACCTGCGCATGCGCAAGATCGGCCTCGGCCCCGTCGCCGTGTTCGGTGCGTCGAACTTCCCGCTCGCGTTCTCCGTCGCCGGCGGCGACACCGCGTCCGCGCTGGCGGCCGGCTGCCCCGTCGTCGTGAAAGCCCATAACGCGCACCTGGGCACGTCGGAACTGGTCGGCAAGGCGATCCGCCAGGCCGTCGAAGACTGCGGCATGCCGGAAGGGACCTTCTCCATGCTGATCGGCACCGGCTTCGAGATCGGCCTCGCGCTCGTCCAGCACCCCGTCATCAAGGCCGTCGGCTTCACGGGCTCCCGCAATGGCGGCCTCGCGCTCGTCAATGCGGCGCAGGCCCGCAAGGAACCGATCCCGGTCTACGCCGAAATGAGCAGCATCAATCCGTTCTACCTGCTGCCGGGCGCCCTGGCCGCGGGCGGCGCCAAGCTGGCGCAAGGCTTCGTCGATTCGCTCACGATGGGCACGGGCCAGTTCTGCACCAACCCGGGCCTCGTGATCGCCCTCGCCGGCCCTGAGCTCGACGTGTTCCGGAGGGCCGTCACGGAAGCGCTGGCCGCCAAGGGCGCGGGCACGATGCTCACCGCGGGCATCCACCAGGCGTACGTCGACGCGATCGCGCGCCGCTCCGGTCTCGCCGGCGTGGAACTCATCGCCCAGGGCAGCTCGGACGGCTGCGGCTGCGCCGCGCAGGCCGCGCTGTACCAGACGGATGCGGCCACGTTCCTGTCGAACAGCGCGCTGGAAGAAGAGATCTTCGGACCGAGCTCGCTGATCGTCGTGTGCAAGGACGAAGCCGAGCTGCTGGAGGTGACGCGCCACGTGGAAGGCCAGCTGACGGCCACGATCCACGCGACGGCCGCCGACCGCGAACTGGCCGCGCAGCTGATGCCGACGCTGGAACGCAAAGCCGGCCGCATCCTGTTCAACGGTTTCCCGACCGGCGTCGAAGTGTCCCACTCGATGGTGCACGGCGGCCCGTTCCCGGCCACGTCGGACAGCCGCACCACGTCGGTGGGCGCGACGGCCATCGAGCGTTTCCTGCGTCCGGTGTGCTACCAGGACGTGCCGGCGGACCTGCTGCCGGAAGCGCTGCGCGACGAGAATCCGCTGGGGCTCACGCGCATGGTGGACGGGACCCTGCAGGTCGCGAAGTAAGTCACATCACGGTTCGAGGTGCCATTCGACGCTGTCCTGGACGGCGCCGGCCTGCACCTCGATCCGGTTCGTCCCCGGCGCCAACCGCACCGGCCACCGGGCGATATGGCCTTCGACGGCCCGCTCGCCCTGGTCGGTGCCATTCACCCGCAGCCACGCCGCCGGCTGGTTGCTGTACACCTTCACTTCCACCTGCGCCGCGGTCCGCTTCACCGCGCGCCGCGACGTGATGTACACCATCGGCTGCTTCGACCAGTTGGCCTGGTACCAGTAATACGCATCCTTGCGCACCTTGCGGTCCATGCTGACAAGGCCCTTGTCGTTGACGCCCCGCGCATCGCCCTCGTTGCGCCCGGCGGACGCGAAATCGAATCCCGTCCACACATAGCTCGCCCACAGCCACGGCGCCGCCTCGATCTGGCGCCAGGCCGCCTCGTGGTACAGCGCCTGGTATTGCTCCGGATGCCAGCGGCTGGGCGCCACCGGCCGGCGCACCGGGTCTTCCTGGTGCAGCGCGCTGCCGCCGGCGCCGTATTCGCTCAGCGACTTCGGCGTGCGCGGCCGCTTCGCATGGTTAGCCGCGAGGAACGGGGCCAGATCCGCGAATTCCTTGTCGTACCAGCCGAAATAGACGTTGGACCCGACGGCGTCCGTGTGCATCGCCTGCGGCCCGTCGATGGGCGCGCAGCAGTTCGCGTACGCGGTCGGCCGGCTCGCATCCTCCGCGTGCACGAGCTTCTGCATGGCGTCCAGCACGCGGCCGCTCACCTCGTCGACCTTGTAGATCTCGTTCCCGAGCCCCCACACGAATACGGACGGATGGTTGAAATTCTGGCGCACGAGTTCGCGCGCCTGCTGCGCCGCATTGGCCGCGTACGCATCGCTCCCGTTCACTTCCGACGTCAGCGGCAGCTCGGTCCAGACAAGGAAGCCCTTGCGGTCCGACAGCGCGTAACTGTGTTCGTTGTGCTGGTAGTGGGCAAAGCGCAGGCCCGTGACGCCCAGCTCGGACAGGATGCGGTAGTCGTCGTCGATGTCGGCATCGTCCACCGCGACGCCCTTGCCCGGCACGTACGTCAGGTGCACGTTCACGCCGTGCACGCGGTACGGGCGGCCGTTCAGCAGCAGGCCGCGGTCCGGGTCGAGTTGCACGGTCCGGATGCCGACCTCGTTGTCCACGCGGTCGAGAACCGCGCCCGCACGGGCCACCGTCACCTCGCTCGTGTACAAATACGGATCCTCGACGCCCTGCCACAGGTGCGGGTTCGCCAGCACCGCATCCAGCTCGACCGGCACCACGGCGCGCGCGGGCAGCGCGACGGACCGCTGCGCCGTCGCCACGACCTTGCCGCCTGCATCGCGCAGCCGGGCCGTCACCACGACGTTCTCCGGCCGCGCACGGTCGTTGGCCACGCGCGCGCGCCAGTGCGGGCGGTCCGCCTGCGGCGTACTGAAATACACGCCCGGTCCGCCCGCATCGAGCATGTCGATGTGCACGTCGTCCGTCGCCACGAGGCGTACGTGCCGATACAGGCCGCCGTACAGCGTATAGTCGCCGCCCAGCGGCGCCACATCCGGCTGGCGCGTGTTGTCGACGCGGACCAGCAACGCGTTGGCGCCGGGCCGCAGGTGATCCGTGACGTCGAAACGGAAGCGCGCGAAACCGCCTTCGTGGCGGCCGATGCGCGTGCCGTTCAGCCAGACGTCCGTCGACAGCGCGGCGCCGTCGAATTCCAGGTACGTGCGGCCCGCATTCGAGCGTCCGACGGTGATCGTGCGCCGGTACCAGCCCGCGCCGCGATAGAAGTTGGGCGACGTGCCGTCGTCCGCGTTGAACGTGTGGGGCAGCGCGACGGTCGTCCAGCCGCTTGGCGCACCCTTGGCGAACTGCCAGCCGTCGTCCAGCGCGGTGACGGTACGGGGTGCCGCCTGGACGGAGGCGACACAGGAAAGCGCCAGGACGAGCACCCGGCAAATACGGATCATGGTAGCGTGCATCTTTGGTTCGGGCATAAAAAAAGGCCCGCGAACGGGCCCTCGTCGGGTTCAGGACGATCAGTGGTTATGACGCGGCATGTCGTGGCCGACGTCGCGATACTGCAGCGCCATCTCCATCACGGCACCCGTGTGCAGCTGGCCGACGGTCGCGCGGTAGATCTGCTGCCACGGCGTCTGGTTCGGCGGGATCGGCGGCGGCGCATCCTTGCGGCGCGCTTCCAGTTCCTCGTCCGGGATCAGCACGTTGCAGCTGCCCGTGTTCAGGTCCACGCGCACGCGGTCGCCCGTGCGCAGCAGCGCCAGGTTGCCGCCCGCCGCGCTTTCCGGCGACGCATTCAGGATCGACGGGCTGTCCGACGTGCCGGACTGGCGGCCGTCGCCCAGCGTCGGTAGCGCGTTGATGCCCTTCTTGATCAGTGCATCGGGCGGTTGCATGTTGACGACTTCCGCCGAACCCGGCCAGCCCACCGGACCGGAACCGCGGATCACGAGCATCGTGTTCTCGTCGATGCCGAGTGCCGGATCGTTGATGCGGTGGTGGTAATCGTCCGAACCGTCGAACACGACGACCTTGCACTCGAACGCGTTTTCCGAACCCGGCGTCGACAGGTAGCGCTGGCGGAAGGCGTCCGAGATCACGCTCGTCTTCATGATCGCGAAGTCGAACAGGTTGCCCTTCAGGACCATGAAGCCGGCCTTCTGCTTCAGCGGCTGGTCGAACGGGGTGATCATTTCGCGGTCATGGCTCTCGCGGCCGACGAGGTTCTCGGCCATCGTCTTGCCGGTGACGGTCTGGCGCTTCGAACGCAGCAGGCCTTTCTGCTCCAGCTCCCACATGATGGCGGGCGTGCCGCCGGCGCGGTGGTAACGCTCGCCGAGGTATTTGCCGGCCGGCTGCATGTTCAGCAGCAGTGGGACGTCGTAGCCGTATTCCATCCAGTCTTCGGGCGTGATCTCGACGCCGGCGTGACGCGCCATCGCCACGATGTGCGGCTGCGCGTTGCTGGAACCGCCGATCGCGGCGTTGACGACGATGGCGTCGATGAAGGCGTCGCGCGACAGGATCTGCGACGGACGCAGGTCTTCGAACGCCATGCCGACGATGCGCTTGCCGGTTTCATACGCCATCTGGCCGCGTTCGCGGTACGGCGCCGGAATGGCCGAGCAACCGGTCAGCGACATGCCCAGCGCTTCCGCGATGGCGTTCATCGTCGATGCGGTGCCCATCGTGTTGCAGTGGCCGGCCGACGGGGCCGATGCGGTCGCGATGTCGATGAATTTCTTTTCGTCGATCTCGCCCGCGGCGAGGCGACGGCGGCCCTTCCAGATCGCGGCGCCGGAGCCGACCAGTTCACCTTCGAACCAGCCGTCCAGCATCGGACCGCCCGACAGCACGATCGCGGGGATGTCGACGGTGGCGGCGGCCATCAGCTGGGCCGGCGTCGTCTTGTCGCAGCCGGTCGTCAGCACGACGGCGTCGATCGGATAGCCATGCAGGATCTCGACGAGGCCCAGGTAGGCCAGGTTGCGGTCCAGCGCCGCGGTCGGGCGGCGGCAGTTCTCGAAGATCGGATGCAGCGGGAATTCCATCGGGATGCCGCCGGCATCGCGGATGCCGTCGCGCACGCGCTTGGCCAGGTCCAGGTGGATGCGGTTGCACGGCGAGATGTCGCTGCCGCTCTGGGCGATGCCGATGATCGGCTTGCCCGAACGGAGTTCCTCAGGGGTGATGCCATAGTTCATGAAGCGCTCGAGGTAGAGCGCGGTCATGTCGATGCGCTCTTCGTTGTCGAACCAGTCCTGCGACCGGAAGCGCTTCGGTTTGCTGTTCTGTTGTGTCATTCCGTATTACTCCTGCAGCCGCAGCACGTGGTGCGGCAATCCGGCCGTCTCGGCGCGGAAGGTGAACAGCGCGCCCGCGAGCGGCTGCTGGGCCAGTTCCTCGGCCGTCAGGCCCTTGCGCGCCGACGTCGCGTACACGGTGCGCAGGTCGGCGCCGGCAAAAGCCAGCTTGGTGATGTTCGAGCAGGGGAAGCGCACTTCGCCCACCTTGTCGCCTTGCGGATTGCGGCGCTCGATACGCCAGCCGCGGAACACCGCGATCCACACGTGACCCTCGGCGTCGACCGCCATGCCGTCCGGCCAGCCGCCGTCCGTGATCTCTGCGAACAGGCGCTTGTTCGACAGGCTGCCGTCTTCCGCCAGGTCGAAAGCATACACCCGTTTATCGAGCGTGTCGGTGTGATACAGCGTGCGTCCGTCCGGGCTCACGGCCGGGCCGTTCGTGATGATGTAGCCGTCGTCCATGCGCACGACGTGCTTGCCGTCGAAACGGTACAGCACACCCGACGGGGCCTCCTCCGCGTCGTCCATTGAGCCGAACCACAGCAGGCCCTGCGCATCCACGTGGCCGTCGTTGAAGCGGTTGCCGGGGACGTCCGCCTCGACCTTCACGAACGGCACGAATTCGCCGGTGCTTTCCACGAAGCGGTACAGGCCGTCCTCCAGCGAAACGACGAGGCCGCCGTCCGTGGCGCGCACGACGAAGCTCACCTGGCCGGGCGCGTCCCAGCTCTGCCTGGCGCTGCCGTCCGCCGCGCAGCGGTGCAGGCGCTTGCCTTTGATGTCGACGAACCAGACCTGGCCGTTCGGGGCATCCCACAGGACGCCCTCGCCCAGCGTCGCGCCGACTTCCCACAGCGGCGTGGGTTGCGTGGCGATCGCGGTACTCATGCGCCGTACCAGCCCGCGTCGACGAAGTACTCGCGGCCGCTGATGTGGCGCGCGTTGTTCGACGCCAGGAACAGCGCCAGCGCGGCGACGTCTTCCATCTCCACGCGCTCGGGGATGCACTGGCCGGCCAGGATGCGGGCTTCCTCATCCGGGTTGTGCCACAGCGCCTTCTGGCGCGGCGTGACGACGGCGCCCGGGACGACCGTCACGGCACGGATGCCGTGCGGGCCGAATTCGCGCGCCATGTTGCGGGTCATGCCTTCGATGGCGGCCTTCGCCATCATGTACAGGCCCAGCTGGGTGTGCGGCAGGTGCCACGAAATCGAACCGAAGTTCAGCAGCACGCCGTACTTGCGCGCTTTCATGCCCGGAATGACGGCCTGTGCGCAGAAGTACTGGTGGCGCAGGTTCACGTTCATGCGGCTTTCCCAGTATGCCGGCGTCACGTTCTCGATGTCGTGGCGGTCGTCGTTGGCCGCGTTGTTCAGCAGGATGTCGACGCCGCCCGCTTCCTCTTCGATGCGCGCGAAAGTCGCCTTCAGCTCGTCGAGGTTGGTCAGGTCGCACTTGATGAACTTCGGCGCGATGCGCGAACCGGCCAGCGTCGCTTCCAGGGAACGCGAGGCTTCCTCGGCGATGTCGAGGAAGTAGACGCGGGCGCCCTGGCCGGCGAAGGCCGTGGTCAGCTCGGCGCCGATGCCGCTGCCGCCGCCGGTGATGACGACGCGCTTGCCGGCGAGGTCGGGGAACGTCGCGTAGACGAATGCTTGGTTTTGTTCAGACATGTAATTCTCGTTATGTTCAGTTCACAGCAGGCCGCGTTGGGCCAGGTTGGCGTACAGCGCGCGCACGCCGAAGGTCCACGGTGCGATCTGGTCGCTGCGCTGGACGGTATTGACCAGCGTGCCCAGCGACGGCGTGGAGATGCTCACGCGGTCGCCCGCGTGGTGGGTAAAGCCGCCGCCTTGCGCGTCGCGGTCCTTGATCGGCGAGAACATCGTGCCGAGGAACAGCATGAAGCCGTCGGGGTATTGATGATGCTTGCCGCAGGTCTGGCGCACGAGGTCCAGCGGGTCGCGGCTGATCTCGCGCATGAAGCTGCTGCCTTCCAGTTCGAAGTTGTCGTCGACGCCTTCGATCAGCATGCGGACTTCCGCGTTGCGCAGCGTGTCGATGTTGAAGTCGCCGTCGAACAGGCGGATGAACGGGCCGATGGCGCACGAACCGTTGTTGTCCTTCGCCTTGCCGAGCAGCAGCGCGCTGCGGCCTTCGATGTCGCGCAGGTTGACGTCGTTGCCCAGCGTGGCGCCGACCACTTGCGCGCGGCTGTTCACGGCCAGGACGATTTCCGGCTCCGGGTTGTTCCAGTGCGACGACGGGTGCAGGCCGACGGCGGCGCCATGGCCGACCGCCGACATCGGCTGCGACTTGGTGAACACTTCCGCGTCCGGGCCGATGCCCACTTCCATGTACTGCGACCACATGCCGCGTGCCGACAGGTCGGCCTTCAGGCGCATCGCGGCCTCGCCGCCCGGTTCCAATTCCGACAGGTTCGTGCCGATGGTTTCCTGCAGCTGCTGGCGCATCGCGGCCGCGCGGGCCGGATCGCCCTTGGCCTGTTCTTCGATCACGCGTTCCAGCAGGCTGACCGCGAACGTGACGCCGCACGCCTTGATCGCCTGCAGGTCGCACGGGGCCAGCAGGCGCACCGGCGCACCCTCGTCGCCTGCCAGCGCGGCGGCGACGAGCGCATTCACGTCGCCCAGGTCCTCGCCTTCCGCGCCGCGCACGATGGCGACGAGGTCGTCGCGCTCGAGCAGTTCGGACACGGTCGGAGCGTGGCGCGTGATATCGATTACACGACCGTTACGAACGGCGACCACGGCCGGGCCTTCGGATGGGGTGCTGCGCCAGACGCGGCCGACCATCAGAGCCTGGTCGAGGTCCTGCGGCAGCGGATTGGCTTGGATTGCTGTCATGTCTTGTCTCTCTTGGTTATGCCACCGTCAGCGTTGCCTTCTTCAGGTCGACGCTGTTCGGTCCTGCGAAAATGGTGAACGTCCCCGGCTCCACGACGCGTTTCATGTCGGCGTTGTAGAACCACAGGTCGGTCGGTTTGATGTCGAAGGTGACCGTGCGCTTTTCGCCCGGCTCCAGGGTGACGCGCTGGAAGCCCTTCAGTTCGAGCAGCGGACGGGTGACGGAGCTGACGTCGTCGCGGATGTACATCTGCACGACTTCGTCGCCGCGCACGGCGCCCGTGTTCTGCACGTCCACTTGTACCTGGGTCGTGCCGGAGACTCCCATCCGGTCCTTCGTGAGGCGCGGCGCGGAGATGTCGAAGCGGGTGTACGACAGGCCGTAGCCGAACGGGTACAGCGGCGTCGTGGTGTCGTCGATGTAGCCGCGGCGGCTGCTCGGCTTGCGGTTGTAGTACATCGGCAGCTGGCCGACGTTGCGCGCGATCGTCACGGGCAGTTTGCCGCCCGGGTTGGCGCGACCGAAGATCAGGTCGGCGACGGCGTGGCCCGTTTCCTGGCCCATGTACCAGCATTCCATCAGCGCGTCGGCGCGTTCGGCCAGGTAGTTCACGGACAGCGGACGGCCGTTCAGCAGCAGCACGACGGTCGGCTTGTTCAGCGCGAAGATGGCGCGTGCCAGGTCGTTCTGCTGGCCGATCAGGTCGAGCGTGGTGCGGTCGCCCAGGTGGTTGTCGGCCCAGGCCTCGCGTGCCGTCTGCTCGTTGTCACCGAGGACCATGACGATGGTGTCGGCCTTCTTCGCGGCTTCCACCGCCTCGGCGATCAGGCGCGCATTGACTTCCGGCTTGGTCCAGACGATTTCGTCCTGGCCCCACACGTGGCCTTCCGTCAGGCGCACGCCTTCCGAATAGTCCAGAGTGAAGCCGCCCGCCTGCGCTTCCTTCTGCAGCGATTCGTGGATGGAGACGACGTGGCGCGGCTTGTCGGAGTAGCCGCCGATCGGTGTGTCCTTCGCGTGCGTACCGACCAGCAGCAGCTTGCCGACCTTCTTCGGCGCGAGCGGCAGCAGGCCTTTGTCGTTTTTGAGGAGGACGGCGGTGCGCTGGGCAGCCTTGCGCGCGAGGGCGATGGCTTCCGGCGTGGCGGTGCGCGCGTCGGCCTGGGCGGCGTCCGCGTACGGGTTCTCGAACAGGCCCGCGTCGAATTTCCAGCGCAGGATGCGCCGCACGACGGCGTCGAGTTCCTTCGTCGTGATCTTGCCTTCCTTGACCAGTTCGTTCAGCGCGGCGAAGCCGGCGGGATCCGGCGTCTCGATGTCGACGCCGGCCTTGAATGCGCGCAGGCCGCCTTCCTTCACGGAGCCGACGAGGTGGTGGCGGCTGCCCAGTTCCGCGACCGCCATGTAGTCGGACACGGTCAGGCCCTGGAAGCCCCATTCCTTGCGCAGCACGTCCGTCAGCAGCCAGCGGTTGGCATGCGACGGGACGCCGTCGATCTCGTTATACGACGGCATCACGGCCGCGATCTTCGTTTCCTTGATGATCTTCTCGAACGGCGGGAAGAAGTCTTCGCGCAGCGCGCGTTCGCCCACGTTCGCGGGGCCGATGTTGGTGCCGGACTCCGGCTGGCCGTGGCCCGTCATGTGCTTCAGCGTGGCGAAGACCTTGTCCTGCGCCAGCGGCAGCGTATTGCCCGAAAAGCCCAGCACGGCCGCCTTGCCCATCACGCCGCACACGTGCGGGTCTTCGCCATAGGTCTCTTCGATGCGGCCCCAGCGCGGCTCGCGCGCGACGTCGACGACGGGCGCCAGCGCCAGGTTGGCGCCGCGTGCACGCATTTCCTTCGCGGCGAACGAGAAGATCTGCTCGACCATCTGCGGATCGAACGAGGACGCCAGGCCGATCGCCTGCGGGAAGCTGGTTGCCTCCGGCGCCACGTAGCCGTGCAGCGATTCCTCGTGCATGAAGACCGGGATGCCCAGGCGCGTGTTCTCCAGCGCCCACTTCTGCACGGCGTTCACGTATTCCGCCGTTTCCTTCGGACCGCGGTTGCCGACGGCACCCGAGTTGCCGGCATTGTTGTCCGCGCCGATCTGGCGGTCGGACGGGCGCGCGAACATGCCCATGCCGTGCGGGTGCACGCGGCTCGCCTTCTCGGCGTTGAAGCTCGTGTCTTCGTTCTGCAGATCCTTTTTCGTCAGCCAGACGCATTGCAGCTGCGCGATCTTTTCATCGACCGTCATGCGGCCCAGCAGGTCTTCCACGCGGGACGCGACGGGCGCGTTTGCCTGCTTGTAGACCGGTGCGCCGCCCTTGACGGCCTTGGCCGCCATCGCGCCGGGCACGACTGCCATGCCGGCCGCGCCCCCAACGGTGGCCAGAAACTCTCTGCGTTTGATACCCATCGACTTATGTCTCCTGCTTGTTTTTGTAAGTGCCGCCGTATGGTCGGCGGCGTGTAGTCTGCCTGGCATGCGGTAGGTCTTTGCCCAACATTCCAATAACAAAAATGTTACCGCAACCATTCCAGTCTAAACGTCTAATTTGGCGCTTGTCAATGAATTATTGGGAAGATGTCCGGCAGAGGCGACGCAACGGCTGCAGGCAGTGGCAGAAATGGCAGGAAAAGAGGGAATTCAGGATGTTTGCGCGAACAGTTTATGCGTCGCGCGTAGCGGGCCGCGGCAGGATGCCGCGGCCAGGAGGGATCAGCCGGCGCGCTTGGCGGCCGAGAGCGGCAACAGTGCGGAAGGACGGGTACGCGGGGCGGCGTCGGACTGGCGGCGCACGAGTTCGAACTCCATGCGCACCTGTTCCGGATCGGCTTCCTCGCCTTCGCGCAGCGCACGCACGCGGCGCACGAGCGACTGCACGGCCTCGCGCGCCATGCCGGCGATCGGCTGGCGCACCGTGGTCAGTTCCGGCCAGATCGTGGTGGCGAGCGCCGTATCGTCGAAGCCGGTGACGGTGAGGTCGCCCGGCACGTCGAGCCCGAGACGGTGCGCGACGGCGACGCAGGCTGCCGCCATGTCGTCGTTGCTGGCAAAGATGGCGGTCGGACGTTCTTCCAGCGCCAGCAGGTGTTCGGCCGCGTCCAGGCCCGAGCGGTACGTGAACATGCCCTGCACGACGAGTTCCTCGGACGCGTCCGCGCCCTGCTCCGCAATCGCCGCCCGATAGCCTTCGAGGCGGCGCGCGCTCGCGGTCTGGTTCGGATGGCCGACGACGAAGCCGATGCGGTGATGGCCCAGGTTGATCAGGTGGCGCGCCATGGCGTGCGCCGCTTCGTAGTCGTCGATGCTGACGGCGCCCACGCGGCTGTCCGGCAGGCCGCACGCGACGACGACGGCCGGGATGTTCGCGTCCGCGATGGCGGCGAGCACCTCTTCGCTGTCGCACAGCGGCGGCGGCAGGATGATGCCGTCCAGGCCGTTCTCGACGAGACGGCGCGTCTGTTCCGCTTCATGCTCGCCCGCTTCGCATTTTTCCACGAACAGCTGGACGTTGTTCAGGCCCGACTGGCTCAGGAGGCCGACGAGGAACTCGCTCAGGTAGGCCGCGCTCGGGTTACTGTACAAGAAGCCGACGCGGATCGGCTTGGAGCCGGCGAGGTTGCGCGCCTCCTGGTTCGGCGTGTAGTTCAACGCCGCCACGGCTTCCGCGACCTTGCGGCGCGTGCTTTCGCGCACGAGACCCTTGCCGTTCATGACGCGCGATACCGTCATGGCGGACACGCCCGCGAGCTTGGCGACGTCGGCCATCGTCGGCTGGCCCCGGCGTTCCAGCTCTTCCTGGACGGACTCTGGTTTGGTTTTAGACATTCTCCCGATTCCCCATCATTTTTTGTTTGCGCTATCTTAGCACTTCACGGGCGTGCAAAGATAGCTATAAAAATGGCCGTAAACACCCAGAAATCGATTTCCCATTTCCAAAGTTTGCGCTAACATTCCTGCGCCGGACGGGCCGCCGCATCCGGCATTCATATAAATACAACGGAGACTACAATGGAACGTTTGATGCGGCATGCCCGCGCACGCCTGCTGGTTGCCCTCGCGCTGAACGTCGTTCTCGCACTGTTCGGCACCCGCCTCGCCCACGCCGCCGATGAAGACGGCTACGACCTGTGGCTGCGCTACCGCCCCCTTCCCGCCGCCCAGCGCTCCGCACTGGCAGCCGCCGCCACCGGCATCACGGCACCGGACGACACCCCGACCGTGCGCGCCGCCAGCGCGGAACTGAAACGCGGCCTGGCCGGCATGCTGGCCCGGCCACAGGACGCCATCCCCTCGAACGCCAGGGCACGCGCCGGCGCGGTCGTCCTCGCCCGCGCCACCGTGCCGGCGGGCCTGGCCGACGCGGACGCCGTGCGCCGCGACCTCGCGGCCGCCGGTGCCGAAGGCTATGTCGTGCGCCGTACGCGCCAGGGCGGCGTCCCCGTCACGCTGATCGCGGCGAACACGGACATCGGCCTCCTGTACGGCAGCTTCGCGTGGCTGCGCCAGCTGCAGCTGGGTATCTCACCCGACAGGATCGCCCTCGTCGACAAACCTGCGCTGCCGCTGCGCGTGCTGAACCACTGGGACAACCTGGATCGTACGGTGGAACGCGGCTACGCGGGCGAGTCGATCTGGAACTGGTGGGAGCTGCCGAACATCGTCGACCCGCGCTACACGGATTACGCGCGCGCCAACGCGTCGCTGGGCATCAACGGCACGGTCCTCAACAACGTCAACGCCAAGGCCGAGGTGCTGAGCCCCGCGTTCATCGCCAAGACAGCCGCTATCGCGAACGTGCTGCGCCCGTACGGCATCCGCGTCTATCTGTCCGTGCGCTGGTCGACGCCGCTGGAACTGAAGGAAACGAAGACGGCCGACCCGCTCGACCCCGCCGTCGCCGCGTGGTGGGCCCGCAAGGCGGACGAGATCTACCGGACGATCCCCGACTTCGGCGGCTTCCTCGTCAAGGCGAATTCGGAAGGCCAGCCCGGCCCGCAGGACTATGACCGCAACCACGCGGACGGCGCCAACATGCTGGCGCGCGCGCTCGCGCCGCACAAGGGCATCGTGATGTGGCGCGCCTTCGTCTACAACCCGCCTGCGCACCCGAGCCAAGGAAGAGAAAAAAGCGGCGATCGCGCCGCCCAGGCGTACGACCAGTTCAAGCCGCTGGACGGCAAGTTCGACAAGAACGTCCTCGTGCAGGTGAAGAACGGCGCCATCGACTTCCAGCCGCGCGAGCCCGCGCACCCGCTGTTCGGCGCGATGCCGGACACGCCGCTCGTGATGGAATTCCAGGTGACGAAGGAATACCTGGGCTTCGCCACCCACCTCGTCTACCTCGGTCCCCTCTTCCAGGAGACGCTGCGCTCCGACACCCGTGCCGGGAACAAGCCCATGACCGTCGCGCATGTGCTGGAAGGCGCACAGGATGCGCACGTGGGCGGCATCGCAGGTGTCGCCAACATCGGATCGAGCCGCAACTGGACCGGTTCCACGTTCGACCAGGCCAACTGGTATGCCTACGGCCGCCTCGCATGGAATCCTGACCTGGACAGCCGAGCCATCGCGCGCGAATGGGCGGGCCAGACGTTCGCGCCGGATGCACGCGTCGTCGACCCGGTCGTCGCCATGATGATGCGCTCGCGCGAAGCGGTGGTCGACTACATGACGCCGCTCGGCCTGCATCACATGATGGGGACCGGCCACCATTACGGTCCCGCGCCATGGGTCGACGACCTCGGACGCGCCGACTGGAACCCGGTCTATTATCACCGCGCCGACAGGAACGGCATCGGCTTCGACCGCACGTCCAAAGGCAGCAATGCCGTGGCCCAGTACGCGCCCGAGGTCGCGCGCCGCTTCGCCGACCCGGCCACGACGCCGCCCGAATACCTGCTGTGGTTCCACCACCTGCCGTGGGACTACCGCATGCCGGACGGCCGCACGCTGTGGGCGGACATCATTGCGCACTACGACCACGGCGTGGCCGAAGTGGCGGCGATGCAGGCCGACTGGCAGCGCCTGCGCCCGTTCGTGGATGCGCAGCGCTTCGACGACGTCGCCCAGCGTCTGGCCCAGCAGCAGCGCGAGGCCGCATGGTGGCGCGACGCGTGCATCGCGTACTTCCAGCACCAGTCCGGCCGCGCACTGCCGGCCGGCGTGCGCGCGCCCGCGCAATCCCTCGAGTATTACCGGTCGCTCTCTTTCCCGTTCGCGCCCGGCCACGGCTGAACCTTTTAACACCACCACGCAAAACAGAAGGAACCATAATGACTACGAGACGAGAGATCATCCAGGCGCTTGCCGGCGCCGCCCTGCTGCCGGCCGTCGCGCCGTTCGCGCGCGCACAGGGCCCCGCGGGCGAAACACTGAAGGACGTCGCGGCCCGCAAGGGCATGCGCTTCGGCACCGCCATCAGCGCAGGCCGCAACCAGTTCGGCGATGCGGCCTACCGCGCCCTCGTCGAGCGCGAGTGCAACCTGATCGTGCTCGAGAACGAGATGAAATGGCAGGCGCTGGAACCGGCGCCGGGCAAGCCGAACTTCGGCCCCGCCGACGACGTCATCGCCTGGGCGCGGGACAAGGGCATCGCCGTGCGCGGCCACAACCTGTTCTGGCAGGCCGAGAAATGGGTGCCGGCATGGGTCGCCAAGCAGAACTTCGGCCCGCAGCCCGCGAAAGCCGTCGAGCAGCTGATGCGCACGCACGTGAGCACCGTGTGCGGCCACTTCGGCAAGAGCATCAAGAGCTGGGACGTCGTCAACGAAGCCGTCGACCCGGCCGACGGCAAGCTGCGCCAGAACGCCCTCACGAAGCCGCTGGGCGCCGTCGAGCAGATCGACCTCGCGTTCCGCCTCGCGAAAGAGTATGCCCCGCAGGCGCAGCTGGTCTACAACGACTACATGCGCGGCGACGCCGGCAGCGCGAAGCACCGCGCGGGTGTCCTGGCCCTGCTCGCGGACCTCAAGAAGCGCGGCACGCCGGTCAACGCCCTGGGCCTGCAGAGCCACATCGGTTCGTGGGACGAAACCGACAAGGGCCGCTCGGACCTGGTCGAGTGGCGTAAATTCCTCGATGAGGTATCGGGCATGGGCTACGACCTGCTGATCACGGAACTGGACGTGAACGACCGCCGCCTGCCGGCCGACATCGCCAAGCGCGACGCCGGCGTGGCCGCCGCCACCCGCGACTTCCTCGACGTGACCCTGGCCTACCCGCGCCTGCGCGACATCCTCGTGTGGGGCCTGGCCGACAACATCAGCTGGCTGCAGACGTGGGACGAGGCGCCGCGCACGGACAAGCTGCCGATGCGCCCGACGCCGTTCGACGCGCAATTGAAAGCGAAGCCGATGAAGCAGGCGATCATCGACGCCATCAAGGCGGCGCCGGCACGCCAGGGCTGACCTGCGATATCGATTCGGGTATCGGTCGGCGCGCACAAGTAATTGGTGCGCCGACCGATCGGTACTTATACTCGCGCGACGCTCATCAACTCTTTGCCCGCACATGGACTCGAATCGCCGCCGCATCCTTACCGCTTCACTCGCCACCGCTGCCGCCGCCGGCATCCCGTCGCTCGCTTTCGCCGCAAAATCCAGGTCGCCTTCGCCGGCCGCGGGCCTCGCCCCGACGCCGCCGATGGGCTGGAACAGCTGGAACTCGTTCGGCCCGACCATCACGGAAGCCCAGGCGCTGGAAAACGCCGACATCATGGTCGCGAAACTGCTGCCGTTCGGGTACAACGTCTTCACCGTCGACATCCAGTGGTACGAGCCGAACGCGAACAGCTACGAGTACCGCAAGGACGCCGAGCTGACGATGGACCAGTACGGCCGCCTGCAGCCGGCGCCGAACCGCTTCCCGTCCGCGGCCGGCGGCGCGGGCTTCAAGAAGCTCGCCGACCAGATCCACGCGCGCGGCATGAAGTTCGGCATCCACCTCATGCGCGGCATCCCGCGCCAGGCCGTGCGCCTGAACACACCGATTCTCGGCACGAACCTGCGCGCACAGGACATCGCCGACACGAAGGCGATCTGCGAGTGGAACGGCGACATGTACGGCGTCGACATGAAGAAGCCGGGCGCCCAGGAATACTACAATTCCGTGTTCAAGCAGTACGCGGCGTGGGGCGTCGACTTCGTCAAGATGGATGACATGTCGCGCCCGTACGACCGGAACTGGCCGGAAGTCGAGGCCGCGCACAAGGCCATCGCAGCCAGCGGCCGTCCGATCGTCCTGAGCCTGTCGCCGGGCGAAATGGACCTGCGCTGGGCCAACCACGTGCCGCACTATGCGCAGATGTGGCGCATCTCGGACGACTTCTGGGACGAATGGCGCCTGCTCAACGACCAGTTCCAGCGCCTGGAAAACTGGAACCCCGTCATGGGCGAGAACTCGTGGCCCGACGCCGACATGCTGCCGCTGGGCCGCCTCGCCCTCGGCGCGCGCGATACCAAGTTCACGCCCGACGAACAGCAGACACTGATGTCCCTGTGGAGCATTGCCCGCTCGCCGCTGATCATGGGCGGCGACCTGCGCCACCTGGACGCGAAGACGCTCGCACTGCTGACGAACCCCGAGGTGCTGGCCGTGAACCAGCGCAGCCGCGACAACCGTCCGCATCGCGCGGATGCCGGCACGCGCATCTGGAGCGCGCGTTCCGCCGACAAGCGCAACCTGCAGTACCTGGCGCTGTTCAATACGTCCGACGCGCCCACGGAAACCGTGTTCGACCTGTCGCGCCTGGACCTGGGCAACCGCAGCGTCGCCGTGCGCGACCTGTGGGCACGGCGCGACCAGCCGGCCGCCCGCGGCGCGCTGCGCATCACGCTGGCACCGCACGCGTCGACGTTACTGGGCCTGTCCGCCTGACCGCGACAAAGAATAGCGTCGATCCAGATTTTGGAACATAATGGTCCGGTTCGCGCCGGCCCTTTATGTTCCCGTCCATCGACCGCATGAGAATACACCCGCTCACCGGCGAGTTTGCGCTGCCCGCAGACGAAACCGCGTTCCTCGTCCACCAGCTGCCGCAGACGCGGGCCCTGCTGGGCTACACGCTCGTGTTCTGCACGCTGTTCTACGTGGCGTTCTCGATCTCGGACCTGGCCGCGCTGGGCTATGGTCCGACCTACCTGAAGCTGTGCGCGGCGCGTGCCGTCGTCGCCGCGACGGCCGGCACGTGCGCCTGGCTCGCTTACCACAGGCCGCTGAGCCTCCACGCGACGCGCATCGCCGCCTGCGTCGCGGACGTGGTGGCGCTCGCATGCTTCATGTTCATTGCCGTACTGCGCCCCGACGAGTTCCACTGGCACGCGATGTCGCTCGGGATCATGCTCATCGTGATCTACCTGTTCATCCCCAACAGTTTTTCCAACGCCCTTGTGCTCGCATGGGGCGCGACCGCCGTCTTCCTTGCACTGACCGTGACGTACGGCCGGCTGACGGCCGCCGACGACGTCACGATGGTCATGCTGCTGGTGCTGGCGAACGCGTTCGGCGCGCTCGCGGCGCGGCGCTTCAACCAGGTGTCGCGCGAGGAGTACCAGGCACGCGTGCAGCTCCAGCACACGGCGGCGCGCGACCACCTCACCGGCTGCTTCAACCGGCGCTACCTGCACGAGACCCTGATGCGCCCAGGCCAGGTGCGCGCGGCGGAGCATGGCGGGCTGGTGACGGTGGTCCTGTGCGACATCGATCACTTCAAGCGCATCAACGATACCTACGGCCACGCCAGCGGCGATGCCGTGCTGCGCAGCTTCGCGGACCTGTTGCGGCGCATGACGCGCGACGGTGTCGACAGCGTGGTCCGCTACGGGGGCGAGGAATTCCTCGCGATCCTGCCCGGCACGGACCTGGAAGGCGGCATCCACCTGGCCGAACGGCTGCGCACGCGTTTCGCCGACACGAGCGTCCTGACCGACGACGGCACGGAGCACGTGCGCACGACCGCGAGCTTCGGCGTCGCCTGCGCCGACCCCGCGGCCGATGGCGGGCATCACGTGCTGCGCGACCTTATCGCCATTGCCGACAAGCTGATGTACGACGCCAAGCGCGGTGGACGCGACCGCGTCCACGCGCGCTGCGCCTGCGCCAACGACGCGGCGGGACCGGGTCGCGAAAGACCGCGCCGCGCGGGACTGGTCAATAGGCGGTGACCGAGAAGTTGCGGGCGCCGAAATCCATGCCGCCCGACGACGACGTGATCTCGAACCCGTACTGGACGTCGCCCAGCGTCACGTTGCCGATCCAGCCGAGGTTCTGCAGATAGCGCATGATGGCCAGGATGTCGACGGTCGTGTTGTTCGTCTTCGTCGTGCGCAGGAACGAATACACCATGTTGCCGCCGTTATTGCCGCGATAGACATTCCACGTCGCGCCGCCGACGTTCACGTTCGTGTACACAGGGATCGCGCAGCCGGTGGCCGTCCAGTTGTACGAGACCGGCTTGACGTTGCCGCAGCCGGCCGACGTGCCCGTGTAGTTCAGCCACAGCATGATCTCGTTGGCGTGGTTCGAGTCCCAGATGTCGTACGTGGATTCCCAGGCGCCGCCGGCCGGCGTCGTGGCCGACACGACGGACGTCACGCGCGACAGCGCGCTCAGCGACTTGCCGACGTAGAAGCTGATGTGCGGGTAGGACTTGATGCCGCCGGTGTTCGGCTGGTTCGACCACACGCCCCAGTCGGTCGGCGAGTTGACCCACAGGGTCTGCGGCCCGGCGCCCTGCCCCCAGATGTCGTTATTGAAGGTGTACGCGCCCATCGTGGTCGACCCGTACTGCGCGGTGGTCGACCAGGTTGCCGCCTGTGCCGGGGCGACGAGAGCCGCTGCCAATGCCACTGCCGTGATGCAAAGTGCGTGCTTCATATAGTCTCCTTGATGTTCGCCCCACTTGAAGCGGACCGCAACCGCCGTATCCGCATACGGCATCCGGGGCCTTGTTGCCGCATTCTTATTTTTATGTAACCGATTTCATCGTAGAGACGGCCATGTGCAGCGTCAATCGTGCTAACACTGATTGTTAACCGCTATCACGGGAGACATGCCAACTTCGTATGGCAAATGCGGATTTCGATATGGCTGGCTTATTCGCGGACCTTGCCGCGCAAGGCTTTTACCTGCCCGCGGCCGGCCTTGGATTCGAGCCTGCGTCGCTGCGAGCCCAGCGTGGGACGCGTGGGCCGGCGCACGAGCGGCACGGCGGCGGCCGCATCGACGAGCGCCTGCAGCCGCGCCAGCGCCTCCGCGCGGTTGCGCTCCAGGCTGCGCGCGGACTGCGCCTTGATCACGACGACGCCGTCGCGCGTGATGCGCGTGTCGGGCAGCGCGCGCAGGCGCTCCTTCACGTCCGCCGGCAGCGAGGACGCGCCGATGTCGAAGCGCGCCTGCACGGCGTTCGACACCTTGTTCACGTTCTGCCCGCCCGGGCCCTGCGCACGGATCGCGCTGAACTCGACCTCGTCCGGATCGATGGCGACGGGCGGACGCATGCGCGGTCAGCGGACCTGGTTGCCCAGGATCGCGCCGCCCGCCGTGCCGAACACGAACGGGCCGTTCAGCGACGAGCCGTCCGCGTAGGTCGTCGGTGTCTGCTGGGTCCAGCTGGACAGGTTGAACGTCGCATTGGTCTTGAAGCTGTACTGCGGCGCCGACGGATACGGCGACGGCTGCGCCACCTGCGCGCTCAGGCGGTAGACCTGCACGCCGCTGTTGATGTCCAGCGTCTTCTTCGCGGCGCACTGCGCCGGCGTGCGCGCGAGCTTCGTGAAGTAGGCGGAGTTCTGCGGCGCGTACGGTGCCGTCGTGTTTTCCGGGTTGTACGGGTTGGCGACCAGTTGCGCCTTGACGCTGCCGCGCGCGCCGGACACCAGCACGGCCGTCTCCTCGTCGACGCCGACGCCCAGCACCTGGTCGAACTGTTCGACGCCGCCGGGACAGCCGTTGCCGATGCGGGATACGAAACCGATCAGGCGGCCCAGGCGGTCGCGCGTATTGAAATGGTCGTCCGTGATCGTCTTTTCCAGGCCCGGGATGCTGATGAAGCTGCCGGTCTGGACGAACTTGCCGGACGACGTGTTGAGCGGATCGATCGTCATGTAGCGGTTGAACGGATTGGCCAGCGCCTCGTCCGACGTGACGGTGTCGTTCAGCGCGACGAACGCATACTGGCCCAGCATCGCATTCCCCGCGCTCGTGCCGCCGATCGGGACGCCCGCGTTGACGGCGCGCTGCAGTGCGGCGGCCAGCGGCGTGCTTTGCCAGTACTGGTAGTAATCGGCCTGGTCGCCGCCGGCGATGAAGATGGCGCTCGCTTTCGAGACCACGTCCAGCACGAACGGATCCGCCGCCGCGGTGCGGCTCGGGACCACGAGCGTCTCGACGGAGGTCACGCCCAGATCGAGGCCGCCGACCATCTCGTAATTGCGCGACGTCGTGGTATCGACGGTACCGAGACGGCTGTAAACGTACGGGTTGTACGCATCGCCGCCCGTTGCGCGCAGGATGACGAAGCGGCCGCCGGTGGCCTTCGTGATGCCGGCCTGCGCGATCATCCAGCGGAACGCCTCGGCCACGTCATAGCCGCCGCCCATCAGCACGACGGAGGGCGTGCAGACCGTCTCCCAGCACGACACCGGTTTCGCGCGCACGGGCGTGGTCGGATTGCCCACGTAGCTGTACGTGTACCTGGGACCGGCGTGCGCCGCCTCGGCGGCGAGCAGCGGAGCGATGGCGAGCAAGGCGCGAGCGGCCTTGGATTTCAGCGTAGAAGTCATGTGGGCTCCAATGGGCGATGGGTTCGGGACGGCAGGCTATGGCAGGCTCAGCATATTATCTTTTTTGCACCGCCGGAACCAGCCGCGCGCATGGATTGCCGGTTTTTCGGCATTTGCACCACACGCGGGCGGCGTGTATCGTCATGCCTGACCGCAGAAGTGCCCCGAGAAATCCGCCCCGAGAGAGCCGCACGATGAGTTTCGACCTGATGGTATTCGCCCCCGACGCCGCCCCGGCCAAGCGCCCCGCCTTCCTCGACTGGTACGAGGAACAGACGGCGTGGAACGAGGACCATGGCTACGACGACCCGGGCGTGGCCACGCCCGCGCTGCAAGCCTTTTACGCGGCACTGGCTGCCGAATTCCCGCCGGCACCGGCGGATGCGGACGAGCCCGAAACCGGCACCGATTACACCATCGGCCGGACACTCCTCTATATGTCGTTCCTCGACTGGGACCGGATCGACGCCGCCTGGGAAGCCGTGCACCGGCTCGCGGCGAAGCACGAACTGGGCTTCTTCGACGTCAGTTCCGACCTCGCCGAAGTATGGCTGCCCGACCGCAAGGGCGGGCTGCGCGTCGCCCATTCCGATTAATCTGCCTTGACCAGCGGGCTCTCCTGCGGGCCGAGATAGCTCGGCTTCAGACCGCCCGCATCGATCACGACGCGCTGCAGCACGAGGCCCGGATCCAGCGCCCAGAACTTCAAGGTGTGCCGTCCCGGCGCCTTCACCTCGTGCGCCGTCGTGAATTGCGCGACGCCGTCCGTGACGATCTTTTCCCAGTGCCTCGGCGAGTCGTCCGCATGCACATCGACGATGCGCGGCGCCTCGTCGTCGATGGAGACGGCATAGCGGAAGCCCGGCCCCGGCCGGAATTTTAACGTGGGCGCCAGCGTCGCCTGCACGTTCACCTTGCCCGGCTCGAACAAATACACGTCGTACTCCAGCCACATGCCGTCCGCAGGCGCCAGCGCGGGCGCGTCCACCGGCAGCGTCGTCATGCCGGACAGCGTGCGGCCCAGGCCCGGCACGCGCAGCCACTCGCGGCCGGTCGGCGCCAGCGCACGGCTGTAGTGCTCCGCCTCGATGGCCACCGTGCCGCCGGTCTCGACGAAGCCGGCAAGCCGCGCGCCGCGCTGGTCGGCATGGCGCAGCGGGACGGCGACGGCAGCCTGCCGGCCATCCGGGCCGCTGACCAGCACCCGGCCGGACGTGGCGCCCGCCGGCACCTGGTCCCAGCGCACGTCGACGACGATCCGCGTCGACTTGTCCGTCGTGCCGGACGATTCGCCCAGCACGATCCACGGCTGGTCGGCGCGCGCGGTCCACGCCACCGGTGCGGCGCCGCGGTCGAACACCTCGATATAGCGGTTCGATTTGTCGAACGGTTCGAACGCCGGCAGGCTCAGATCCTTTGCAGCGGGCCACGCGGCCTCGCTGCCCTCCACCGCCACGCCCAGCGCACCCGCACCCGGCACCGCGATCTCGCGCACGTCGGGCATGATGTTCGTGGCGGGGTCGCGCCAGCTCGTGTAGCCGATGTGCGTCTGCGCCATCATGTGGTTCCACTTGCCGCCATTGATCGAGTGGTACTCGCGCGAGATCGCGGCGTCCTGCGCGAACAGGTCGCGTGCGCGGGCCGCGAGATCGTTCGTGTCCGCGCGCCCCTGTTGCGCATGGAGGCGGTTCGCCTGCACCGTCGCATACAGCTCGCCCAGCGTGCCGGACGCGCGCACGGGATGCTCGACGAGCTGGAAGAAAGCGTCGCGCTGCGCCGGCGCCAGCTTCGCTTTCACGCGCTCCACGCGCGCGGCCAGGTCGCGCCAGTCGGCGACGATGCGCTCGGACTCGCGGTAATTCGTCGCGCTGTACGTGCCCGGCTCCAGCTGCTCCGGCCGGCGGCGGCCGTTGTAGCGGGCGTACGTCTCCACGATGTCGGCGATTTCCGCGGCGTTGTCGGCGCCGAATTCGCGCGCCGCCCACAGCTTCAGGTAATCCGGCAGGCGCGACGCCGGCCACGCGGCCGGGTTCCAGGCGTAGGTGAGGAAGAATTCGGTCGGCACTTCCATCGGCTTGAGGTCGCCCACGTTCACGACCCACAGCCGGTCCGCGCCGAGGCGCCACGCCAGGTGCATCTGTTCCCACACCTTCGGCAGCGGCGTCACGTTGATCCACTTGTACGAGCGCGGGCCACCGACGTAATCGAAGTGGTAGTAGATGCCGGCGCCGCCGCTGCGCTTGCGTTCCTCCGCAGTCGGCAGGCGGCGGATATTGCCCCAGTTGTCGTCGCACCAGAGCAGCGTGACGTCGTCCGGCACGCGCATGCCCTTCTCGTAATACTCCTGCACTTCCTTGTACAGGGCCCAGACCTGCGGCACCTGCGGCAGCGGTTTCCCGGTCGTCTTTGCGATCATCGCGCGCTGGTCGGCCACGATGCGCTCCAGCAGCGCGACGTTCGACTCCTCCGACATCGGCTCGTCGCCGTCGCCGCGCATGCCCAGCGTGATGACCTTGTCGTAGTCCTTCGATCGGTCCAGGCCCTGCTGCCAGAATTCGCGCAGCACCTGTTCGTTGCGGTTGTAGTCCCACGGCCCCTTGCCGTATTTTTTCCACTCCGCGTGTGCGCGCATCAGCGGTTCGTGGTGCGACGTGCCCATCACGATGCCCATCTCGTCGGCCAGCGGGCCGTTCTCGGGATCGTCGTCGTAGAACGCATTGCCCCACATCGCCGGCCACAGGTAGTTGCCGCGCATGCGCAGGATCAGCTCGAACAGTTTGCCGTAGAACTTGTGGTTGAAGCCGCCGAATTTTTCCTTGGCCCAGCCGGACAGCGCCGGCGCCTCGTCGTTCAGGAAGATGCCGCGGTAGCGCACGACCGGCGCGTCGGCCACGCGCGTGCCGGCCGCCACAGCGAGCACGTCGTGCTTCGGCGGCGCCACGTCGGCCCACCAGTTCCAGGGCGAGACGCCGATCTGTTCGGACACCGTGTACAGCCCGAAGATCGTGCCGCGCCGGTCGCTGCCCGCGACGACGAGCGCGCGGGCGACGCCCGGCAGCGGATTGCGCACCGTCTGCACGAGATACCCTTCCCACTTGCCGCGTACGGCCTTCGCGTCGATCCTGTTCTCGCGCGCGAGACGGTCGATCAGTGCACTCTTGCCGAGCGTGCCGACGATGACGACGTCCGATCCCTTCGCCACGGCGCCCGCGGACGCCAGCAGCGCGGGCCGCGTGCCGGACACGCGCTCGATGTCCGCCTGCAGGTCGGCCGCCGCGCGGCGCACGCCCTTGAATTCGTTCGGATCCACGACGATGCGCGCGGCCTGGCCGGATCGCGCGAGCACGACGGCATCCTTGCCGGCTTCGAACGTGACGAAGGGGCGCTCGCCCAGCGCCCATGCCGGGTGCGCGGCCGCGAGCGTCAGCGTCGCGGCGACGACGAGTGATTTCATAAGTCTCCTGATGTTTTTATGGGAACGCGTTCAGCGCGCGATGCGGCAGGTCTTGAGCTGCTCCAGCGGGACGGCGTCCGCCATTGCCTTGTAGCCGGCGGTCGACGGATGCAGGCCGTCGTTGTCAAGTGCCTTGAGCAGGTGGTCGGGTTTGGCCGGATCGCGCAGCGCCGCGTCGAAGTCGACGACGCCGTCGACGACGCCCGCGCTGCGGATCCACTGGTTGTACGCGAGGCGGTCGGCTTCGTTGTCCGGGCCCGGCGCGTAATAGCCGCTGCCGCCGTACGGGCTGATGGTGGCGCCCAGCACGCACACGCCCTGCAGATGGGCACGCGCGACGATCTGGCGATACGCCTGTTTCAGGTCGTCCAGCAGCGCCGCGCGCGCCGCCGGGGTGTCTTCCTTGTTCCGGTGCTGCACGCCGAAATCGTTCACGCCGATCATGACGATGGCGTGGGAGACGCCGGGCCGCGCCAGCACGTCGCGTTCGAAGCGGGACACGAGGTTCGGGCCCAGACCGTCGCGCAGCATGCGGCCGCCGCCGATGCCCGCGTTGACGACGCCCACGTCCGTCATGCCGGCGGCGCGCAGGCGCGTGGCCAGGCCGTCCGTCCAGCGCATGTACGTATCCGGATTCACGCCATAGCCGTCCGTGATCGAGTCGCCGATCGCGACGACCGTATGCGCCCCGGCGCGGTCCAGCACTTCGACGCCCGTGATCTGGTACCAGCGCGTAAAGGTGTCGGCCTGCGGCCAGCCCGCGGCCAGTACCTGGTTGCCGGGCACGCGAAAGCTCGTCGCGCGCGCGCCGGGGTGGCCCGTCTGGCGCGCCGGCGCCTGGGGAAAATGCAGCGAGATGGCGAGATCGGCGCCCGCGGCATGCGGCAGGTCGACGGGATCACTCAGGTATTCCGCGCCGGCCGGAATCGTGATGGACGCGGCACCCCCGAAGCGCAGCGGGCGCAGGCTGGCGGCGTCGACGTCGGCCTTGCCGGGTGCGGTCGCCAGCGCGACGCTGCCGGCGTCGATCACGAGCGGGGCCGTGCTGAACACGTTGGAGAGCTTGACGCGCAGCTGGCGGCCGCCCAGCGACACCCGCACGACCTGGCGCAGGCTGGCATCCCGCCATTGGGCGGCAGGCAGTTCGTTCTGGCCTTCCGGTACCAGCTGGGCACTGCCCCACGAGGCGACCCAGTACTCGCCGGCTGGGGTTTGGACGGCGATCGCGGCACAGCCGCCGAGGGAGAGACACAGGAGGCTGGCAGCCAGAATCGATTGACGGGACATCGTTATTCCTTCACACTGAGCAAATGGTTGCGCTACCATTCTAGTTTAGATCAATGTTACGGGCAACGAGAACTATTTTTTCGATATGCCCGTCATCACCAGGAGACACTGAAATGCCCCTCATCCAGCGCGCCGCCAGCCCGATCGTCACCGAGATGCAGGTGATCCCCGTGGCCGGCCGCGACAGCATGCTGCTGAACCTGTGCGGCGCCCACGCGCCCTACTTCACCCGTATCCTCGTCCTGCTGAAGGACAGCGCCGGTAATACCGGCATGGGCGAGGTGCCCGGCTCGAACGGCATTCTGCGCGCGCTGGAGCGGCTCGTGCCGCTCGTGACGGGCACCGAGGTGGCGCGCTACAACCGCACCCTGAACGTGCTGCGCACGGCGATCTCCGGCGTGAGCCACCAGGTGACGTCAAGCGCCGAGGAAGCGGTCATGAAGCAGCCGCACGAAATCAACCTGCGCCTGGAAAACGTGGTGACGGCCGTGGAAGCGGCCCTGCTGGACCTGCTGGGCCAGCACCTCGCGGTGCCGCTGTGCGAATTGCTGGGCGACGGCCAGCAGCGCACGCACGTGACGATGCTCGCCTACCTGTTCTACATCGGCGACCGTACGCAGACGGATCTTCCGTACGACGGCGAGGCGGTGAAGGATGGCTGGTACAAGGTTCGCGACGAGGAAGCGCTGAGCCCCGAGCAGATTGCCGACCTGGCGTCCGCCGCCGTCGACAAATACGGCTTCCGCGACTTCAAGCTAAAAGGCGGCGTGATGCGGCCCGAGGACGAGATCGCGGCGGTGGCCGCCATCAAGCGGCGCTTCCCGGACGCGCGCGCGACGCTGGACCCGAACGGCGCCTGGTCGCTGGCGGAAGCGATTGCCGCCTGCAAGGGCCAGGGCCATGTGCTGTCGTATGCGGAGGATCCGTGCGGTCCGGAGAACGGCTACTCGGGCCGCGAGATCATGGCGGAATTCAAGCGCGCCACGGGCATCCGCACGGCGACGAACATGGTCGCGACGGACTGGCGCCAGATGGCGCACTCGCACCTGCTGGGCGCCGTCGACATCCCGCTCGCCGACCCGCACTTCTGGACCATGCAGGGCTCCGTGCGCCTCGCACAGCTGTGCCACGACTGGGGCCTGACGTGGGGTTCGCACTCGAACAACCACTTCGACGTGTCGCTGGCCATGTTCACGCACTGCGCCGCCGCCGCGCCGGGCGACATCACGGCCATCGACACGCACTGGATCTGGCAGGAAGGCCGCGAGCGCCTGACGACGGAACCGCTGAAGATCGTGGGCGGCCAGGTCGCCGTGCCGGACGCGCCGGGCCTCGGCGTCAAGCCGGACATGGAGCGCATCGCCGCCGCGCACGAGTTGTACAAGAAGGTGGCCGGCGGCGCGCGCGACGACGCGATGGCGATGCGTTACCTCGTGCCCGGCTGGACGTACGATCCGAAGAAGCCGAGCTACGCGCGCTGAACCGGCGCGGGCGGGGTGTCAGGCGGCCAGCGCCCCCGGCACTTCGCACTGCAGGAATTTGTCGAAGTCCGGCAGCGCCATCGGCCGCGCGAACAGATAGCCCTGCGCCTCGTCGCAGCGGCAGTCGCGCAGCGTCTCCATCACTTCTTCCGTCTCGATGCCTTCCGCGACCACCGTGAGGCCGAGCGCGTGCGCCATGTGGACGAGCGCCGCGACGAAGTCGTCGCCGTTCGGGCACTCGTCCAGGAAGAACGAGCGGTCCAGTTTCAGCACGTCGACGGGGAAACGCTTCAGGTACGACAGGCTCGAATAGCCGGTACCGAAGTCGTCCAGCGCCAGCTTCACGCCCAGGCGCTTGAGGCGGTGGAGCACGTCGACGGATTGTTCGATGTCGTCGATCAGCGCGCTCTCGGTCAGCTCCAGTTCCAGCGCGCGCGGCGCGAAACCGGACACGCGCAGCGCCTGCTCGACGTCGGCGACGAGCTCCGCCGACCGCAGCTGGCGTGCCGACACGTTCACGGACACATGCAGCTGCGTGCCGTACTTGTCCGAGAGCTCCTTGCCGACGCGGCAGGCCTCGCGCAGCACCCAGCGGCCGATTTCTTCGATGTGGCCGCGCTCTTCCGCGATCGGGACGAATTCGAACGGCGCCACCTGCCCGAGTTCCGGATGCTTCCAGCGCAACAGCACTTCCACGCCGCGCAGGCGGAAGGTGCGCACGTCGATGCGCGGCTGGTAGTGCAGTTCGAACTGGCCCAGCTCCAGCGCGCGCCGCAGGGCCGTCTCCACCTGCAGCCGGCGCCGCGCTTCCACGCTCATCTCCGGTTCGAAGAACTGGTAGGAACTCGCGCCCAGCGCCTTCGCCTTGTACATCGCCGTATCCGCGTTCTGGAACAGCAGCTCCGGCGTGGCGCCGTCCTGGCCCGACAGGCTGATGCCGATGGACGCGCCCACGCACATCTCCAGCCCGTCGATGTGGAATGGATTGGTGAGCGTTTTCAGCAAGCGCTGTGCGATGCCGGCGGCCGCCTCGCGGCCCGCGCAATGGGCCGCGACGACGAATTCGTCGCCGCCCAGCCGCGCCACGACGTCGCCCGGACGCAGGCACGATTGCAGTCGCAAGCCCACCTGCCGCAGCAGATGGTCGCCGGCCGCGTGGCCCAGCGAATCGTTGACTTCCTTGAAGCGGTTCAGGTCGATGAACAGCACGGTGGTTTCCGCCTGGCCGCGTGCCTGGCCCAGCATCGAGCGCAAATGGCCGTTCAACCAGGCCCGGTTGGGCAGGCCGGTGAGATCGTCGCGCGTGGCCAGCTGTTCCAGCCGCTCCTCGGCGCGCTTGCGGTCGGAGATATCGTGGAAGAACACCGACAGTCCGTCCTCGTGGGCATACACGCGCACGCTGAGCCAGACGCCCTCCGGTTCGTAGAACGTCTCGAACGCCTCGTTCTCGCGCCGTTCCATCGCGCGCCGGTAGACACGGCTGGTTTCCGTACCTTCCAGCCCGTTGGCCAGATCCCACAATACCTTGCCACCCGACGTCCCCGGCTCGACCCCGGCAAAGACTTCGGCGAGCGTGTTCGCGTACGTGATCTCCCAGTCCCGATTCACCGAGAAGAAGCCATCCTCAATGCTTTCCAGGATCGTGCGTACCCGCGCGTGCGCCTGCTCGACCCGGTGCAGCATCTCCTTTTCGCGCGTGATGTCGCGCGAGACGAGGACGGCCCCGAACACGGCGCCGGTGGCGGGATCCGCGACCTTGCGCAGCTTGGAGCCCAGCTCCACATAATGGCCGTCGCGATGCCGCTTGCGGACCTCGATCACGTCGCCGATCTCCTCGCCGGCGACGACACGTGCCAGCGCGGCAGCCGCCTGGGCCCGGTCGTCGGGATGGAGGAAATCGAGCCCGTTTCGTCCCACGATGTCCGCCGCCTCCCAGCCCAGCAAGGTCGTGTAGGACGGCGACACGTGGATATAGCGGCCGTCCACGCCGCAATGCGCGATCAGGTCCATGCTGTGGTCGACGATGAGGCGGTGCTCCGCGTCGCTGCGCAGCGCGCGGTCGAGCGTCGCCTTCTGTTCCGTGACGTCGGCGAAGGCGCCGGACCACCCGGTGCACCGGCCCGCGGTATCCATCCCCGGGAGCCCGGACACGGCGACGCGGCGCATGACGCCATCCGCGCACTTGATCCCGACCTCTTCGCCGAACGCCGTGTGCCGCGCCAGCGCATCCGCGACGCGGTCCGCCGCCTGCCCGTCCACGGCATACGCGCGCAGCCAGTCGGGCAGGCGCGTCGCGACGGCGAACGGCGGCAGCGCGCCCTGTGCGTGGTCGACGGCGGACGTGCAGACGCCCTCCGTATCCGTTGTCCAGATGCTCGCGATAAACGATGTCGGGTGTGGCATGGGATTCTGAAAAGGTGGGAAACAGCACCCTGAGCAGTCATTATGCGGCATGACTATTGCCGTAGGGCAAGGCCTACGTAAATTCGCTTGGGAGTGTTGCCCGACAACAACTCAGCAGTGGGCGGTGCGGTGCGGGCCGGCAGGCATGCCGGCACCGCGTGGGGAAGAATTACTGGCGCAGCAGCGTGCGCAGGGTGCGCGACAGGTCCTCGGCCGAGAACTTGGCGACATAGGCGTCGGCGCGGACGTTCTTGACGTGTTCCTCGTTCGTCGTGCCGGACAGCGACGAGTGGATCACGACCGGCATGTTGCCGAAGCGCGCGTTCGACTTGATGTTGCGGGTCAGGGTGAAGCCGTCCATTTCCGGCATCTCGAGGTCGGTCAGCACGAGCGCGACCTTGTCGTGCACGGTCTTGCCTTCGGCTTCCGCCGCGGCGGCGATGTGGTTCAGCTGTTCCCAGCATTCCTTGCCGCTCTTGGTCATGACGAACGGCAGGCCCATGGCATCCAGGCCCTGCTCGATCAGCGCGCGCGCGACGACGGAATCGTCCGCGGCCAGGATCACGGCGCCCGGTTTCAGCTTCATTTTGGCACCGACGGCCTGTTCGATGTTCTCGGTCTCGGATTCCGGGTTCAGGTTGCGCAGGATGGTCTCGACGTCGAGCACCTGGGCCAGGCGGGCCGGTTGGCCGTCGACCGCTTCCAGGCGCGCGATGCTCGTGACCATGCCGCTGCCGGCGCTCTTCTCGGCCGACATCACCTGTGTCCAGTCGAGGCGCACGATTTCTTCCACGCTCTCCACTGCAAACGCCTGCGTGGTGCGCGCGAATTCCGTCACCAGCATGATGTTCAGGCCGGTCTTGGGCGTGACGCCGGCGATGCCCGGCAGGTCGAGGACCTGGATGATCTGGCCGCGCAGGTTGACCACGCCGAGGACGTGATCGGGCGCGCCGGCCACCTTGGTGATCGTCGGCATGGCGACGATCTCGCGGATTTTAAAGACGTTGATGCCGAACAGCTCGCTGTGCTCGCCGCTGGCGTCGCCGCCGAGACGGAAAAGCAAAAGCTCGAATTTATTCGTGCCCGTAAGGTTGCTGCGCTCGTCGACTTCCTGCTGAACCGATTTCATGTCCCATCCCAAAAAGGTTGATTCTTTTGGGAAATTCTAGACGCGAACCGCGTGTCGGTGTAAAGACCAGCATGAATCTCCGTCACTTTTTGGTGATTTCGCACCAAAAAACCACAACCATTTGATGAAATCGTAACGGTGCGGCTGAGGCGGATCAGTGAGCAGTGTAAGGAAGATAACTGATGCCATTCTCGATCGTACCGACGAGCGCGGCCGCGTTCTCCGGGCTCTCGCTGACCAGGCCGTTGTGCGGAAGCGCGTCGAGCTCCACCTTGATCATGTCACATCCGGTCGAAAGCGAAAGCGAAAGCCGCTATTCCCGCATCCGGCTCCGCCCGCAAGTTGCGCGCATTGTCACGCCGTGGGCGCCTGCGCATCTACCTCGCGCAGCGCCTGCCGCGCCATCTCGAGGATCCCCTCGAACGACTTTGCCGCCGCGATGAAGCGGCCGTTGTGGCAAAAGCCCGCGTCCGGCACGCCGGTCACGGCGGCCAGGTCGGCATCGCGCAAACCCGCCCACGCGGCCGGGAGGTCGGCGCGCGCATCGAAGCTTTCCGCGCTGACGGGCACCGTGTGGATCATGTGGCGCTGCTCGGCCAGGCTGTAGCTGATGACGAACAGCACCTTCGGCATCTCCTTGCGCACGATGGCCGTCCACGGCAGTGCCGCATTTTTCAGGAACAGCACGCGGCCGCCTTCGAGCACCTCCGCATGGCGTACCTGCTCGACCGCGAGCTGTGCGCCCACGCGATACTTCACCGCATTGATCATCAGGTCCGTGAGCAGGCCCAGCACGCGCCGGAACTGCGCGTCGCGGTAGGCCTCGGCCGCCGGGCCATAGCCCAGCCGCTGCTCGTCGAGCCAGTTCGGATTGAAGCCGGACACGATCGCGGACAGGCCATAGCTGCCGGGCGCGTTGCGGGCCGCGCCCACGTCGGACAGGTCGAGGTATTGCACCACGTCCGCATCGATCGCGTACGCCATCTGCTGCGCGGCCTCGTCCGACAATTTATAGCCGGCGTGCCGTTCCGCCAGCAGCGCCACGCAGCGCGCGCCGTACTCGCGCCACACGAGGCCGGCGCTGGCGTAGGGGACGCCGCTCATGCGGGCGCCGTCGAAGCCCTTCTGGTGGTGGTCGAAGCGGCCCGCGGCCGGATTCCATTCGCCGCCCACGTCGATGGCGACGTCGGCCCGCGCGATGATGGCCGGGTCGCGCGTGCGCACGAGCTCCGCGTCCGGGTACAACAGCAGCAGGACGGCCACCGCCCACGCATCGTCCGCGTGGAATTTACCGCTGTGGGTCACGATCAACATTCTGGCTCCAATCTGAGTGCATACCCCATGATACCGGCTTTGGCTGCAAGGCCGGGCACGCGTATGATGATGGGTGTTCCCATCCGCATCGAGACGCCCGCCATGCCGATCCGCTTTCCTGTGTTGCCCCTCGCTTTCGTGCTGAGCCTCGGCCTGGTACCCGCCGCCGCGCGCGCGGACGCGCAGGCACCCGCGGGCCCGGGCAAGGGCTCGCTCGTGATCGCCGGCGGCGCGCTGCGGGCCGACAACGCCCCCGTGTGGAAAAAGATCGTGGAACTGGCCGGCGGCCCCGGCGCGCGCATCGCCGTGTTCCCGACGGCGGCCGGCAATCCGGAGCGCTCCGGCCGCCTGACGGCCGAAATCCTGGCCGGCTACGGCGCCCGCCCGTTCGTCGTGCCGCTCGCCGCGAAACTGGCCGGGACCGACGTGCGCAAGGCCGCGGACGACCCGCAACTGGCCGCCAGCGTGCGCGCGGCCGGCGGCGCTTTCTTCACCGGCGGCGACCAGGGCCGCATCACGGCCGCGCTGCGCCATGCCGACGGCGGCAACAGCGCCGTGCTGGACGCGCTGTGGGACATGTACCGGCGCGGCGGCGTCATCGCCGGCACGAGCGCCGGCGCGGCCATCATGAGCAAGACGATGTTCTACGAAGGCCGCGCGCCGCTGCCCACGCTGCGCGACGGCATCACGGATGGCCGCGATATCGCGCCCGGCCTCGGCTTCATCGGCGACGACGTGTTCGTCGACCAGCATTTGCTGATCCGCGGCCGCTTCGCCCGCATGCTGCCCGCGATGCTGGCCAAGCACTACAGGCTCGGCCTGGGCATCGACGAAAACACGGCGGCCGTCGTCGCGCCGGACCGGTCGATCGCCGTCATCGGCTACAAGGGCGCGCTGCTGCTCGACCTCGGCCAGGCCAGCGTGGACGCCGCGCGCACCGGCTTCAACGTGACGGGCGCCCGCATCAGCTACCTGGACAGCGGCGACCGCTACGACCCGGCCAGCGGCCGCTTCACGCCCGGCCCGGACAAGGAAAAAGTGGACCCGGCCGACCCATCCTACCGCGGTCCCCTGTTCACCCCGGACATCCTCGGCAACACGGCCGTCGTCGACCTGCTGATGAAGCTGTGCGACAGCGACCAGGCCCGCGCCACCGGCATCGCGTTCGGCGACCCGGCCGGCGCGGCGGCGGACCGCGGTTTCGAATTCACATTTACGCGCACACCGGAGAGCGAGGGCTGGACGTCGAACCGGGCCGATACCTATTCCGTGTACCGCGTGCGCATGGATGTGCGGCCGGTGAAGCTGACGTTGCCGTTGTATCGGGAGGATTGAGACGGCTTGCTCATCGCTGACCCGGGTTTGACCACGTTTTTCAATCGGACGGCCTGCGTCGACCGATCGGGTCGTGTACTTTCATGGTGCGTCCTGCGCAGCCTGCGATAACGCGGCACAGGCCAACTCCATCCTGCAGTCATCTTCAGCGAGGACACACCATGAGCGACAAGAATAATCAGGACGATCACGTCATCCAGGATTTCGGCACCCTGCAGAACGTGCGCATCGGACTCGGCGCCGACGTGCGCGCCAGGAGCGTGCGTGCATTGAATCGCCTGCTGGCCCATACCATGGCCATGCGCGACGCCTACAAGAAAGCGCACTGGCAAACGGCCGGCGCCACGTTCTACGAATTGCATCTGCTGTTCGACAAGCATTACGAAGAGCAGGCGGAACTGATGGACACGATCGCCGAGCGCATTCAGGGACTGGGCGGCGTTACGTTTGCATTGCCGGGCGACGTCAACAGCGAGTCGTCCATCGCGCGCGGACCGCGCGGCCGTGAATCGGCCCGTGCCCAGCTCGACCGCCTTGCCGATGGCCATGAAACGATTCTGCTGGAAGCCCGTCCGCTTGCCCGCGAAGCCGCCGATCACGGTGACGACGGCACGAACGACCTGATCGTCAGCGATCTGGTGCGCCTGAACGAACTCCAGTCCTGGTTCATCGTCCAGCACCTGAACCGCCACTCCGAGATCGGCGACGCCTCGCAACCGACGCAAGCGGATGCGGACCTGGACGCGGACCCGGTCGACACGAAGGGCGACGGCGCTCAGGCCCGGCATGAAGCCCGCCACCACTGATATTTAGCTTGCGATATCTCGATGTGGAAATATTAAGATGCCGGGGGCGCGCCATTGATTGCGGCACGCCGGCATCGCGTTGCCGTAAAGCTTTCCCGGAACTTGGAGTGTCGGTAAAAAAGTCGATTCTGATAGCCCCGCCCGTTTCGACTATCTTGTCCGCCTCGACATGATCGTTCTGGCGACCAATCCACGAAACGGGCGGATCCGGGCGATCTGGATCGCAGCTTCAGCGCCCGCACGCCGGACCCGCCGGTGGAAAGTCCCGTCGTCGCCCGCTCCAGGTCGAGGTCGTGGCTGCGCGACAGCGACCAGCACGTAATCGAGACCGGCAGACGATATTCCACGAAGGCCGCGTGCCGCTCCCACGCTGCGCGACCCGCGGACGCTCCGCAAACTGTCGGGCTGTGTTTACACTTTACGCCTCCCTTGTCCTACCTATGTATGCGCACTTGGCTTACAAGCGCACCAAAAAGACACGCAGCTGATCGCTACAATGGAATTGTCATCAAATTGCCAACATATGAATGCAGTAATGCATTTTTATGACATGTTGATCGCATTCGTGACACGTTGGCGACTACTTCAAACATACCTACAACGGAATAAGGAGAAGGCATCATGGCAAATCCGGATCATCGCGGCGACGGCGCACCGCCACGGGACGTTCACGTCGGCCCGGCTACAAAAAAGACGGGCTGGCTGCCCTGGTTACTGCTCGCGCTGGGCGTTCTTGCTCTGCTGTTTGGGCTGACACGTTGCAACCGCAACAATGAGGCCGCCCGTGTTGCAGCGGGCTCCACCGCCGCACCCGCCACCGTCCCCGTCACCCCGACGACGACGACGACGCCCCTCCCCGTGACGTCGACCGTCGGTACCTATCTTGGCGGTACCGAAGCATTGCCCCGCACCTTCGTGTTCGAAAAGCTGAATTTCGATACCAACAAGAGCGACATCCGTGCGGCGGACCGCGACGAGGTGAACGCGCTGGCAGCCACCCTGAAGCAGTATCCGAATGCGCGCATCCGCATCGTCGGTTATGCCGATGCACGCGGCACGGCTCCCGCCAACGCCACGCTCGGCAACGAACGTGCGGAGAGCGTGAAGGCGGCACTCGTGGCCGAAGGTATTGCCGCTACCCGCCTGGAGACGGCATCCGGCGGCGAGTCGAATCCCGTCGACACCAACGCCACCCAGAGCGGCCGCTTCGAGAACCGTCGCACCGAGCTGATCGTGCTCCAGCGCTGATCCCAACAGACACAGAAAGGAATATCCCATGTCACGGACTATCACAGCATTGTTCGATACGCGGGCCGATGCCGAGGCCGGCCGCCAGCGTCTGCTCGACGCGAATATCGATATGGACAACGTCAATATCTACGACAAGTCGTCGATCGGCGAGACCGGCTACTCGTCGCCCGCGGCGCCCGGCATGTGGGCGTCGATCAAGAACGCGTTCTTGCCCGAGGAGGACCGCCACGTGTACGAGGAAGGCGTGCGCCGTGGCGGCCTGCTGCTGGTCGCCGACGTCGATGACGACGAGGTCGACGAGGCGGTCCGCGCCCTCGAGGACGGCCATCTCGGGAGCGTCGATATCGACGAGCGCGCCAACCAGTGGAAATCGGAAGGCTGGGTGCCGCCAGTGACGGGCGCCGCCGGCGCGGCCACGGTCGCGGCCGCCGACCGCGATGCGCCGGCCGCGGGGACCACGGGCGGCGAAGCGCACGTCCCCGTCGTCGAGGAACAGCTCATCGTCGGCAAGCGCGAAGTCGAGCGCGGCGGCGTGCGCGTGCGCTCCTACATGACGGAGCAACCGGTGCACGAGCAGATCCGCCTGCGCGAGGAACGCGTGAATGTCGAGCGCCATGCGGTCGACCGTCCGGCCGACGCCGACGCACTGCGTGAACAGGCGATCGAGGTGCGTGCCACCGGCGAGGAGGCGGTCGTGCAGAAGACCGCCCGCGTCGTCGAGGAAGTCCTGGTCGGCAAGGAAGTCACCCAGCGTCAGGAAAACGTGAGCGACACCGTGCGCCACACCGAAGTGCAGGTCGAGCGGCTGGGCGGTTCGGCGCAAGCCGACGACACCTACTATCGCACGCACTACGCCAGCACCTACGGCGCCGCGGGCGGCAGCTACGACGATTATGCGCCGGCGTACAGCTACGGCACGCAGATGCGCAGCGACGCGCGCTACCAGGGCCGCCAATGGGACGACGTCGAACCGGACCTGCGCACCGATTGGGAAAGCAGCCATGGCAGCGCCGCCGGCTCGACCTGGGAAAAGGTGAAGGCCGCCGTCCGGCACGGCTGGGATAAAGTCACCCGCTGAGGCTGACCGTTCGACGGGACGTGCCGGCACGTCCCGTCAACGCGCGATCGACACCGCGAGCGTCTCCTTGACCTCTTCCATCACGACATAACTCTTCGACTGGCCGCCATCCGCCACGTGCAGGATCTCGCCCAGCAATCGCCGGTATTCCGTCATCTCCGGAATGCGCGCCTTGATCAGGTAATCGAAGTCCCCGGACACGAGGTGGCATTCCATCACCTCGGGAATCGCCAGCATCGCGCGGCGGAAGCGTTCGAACGCCTGCTCCGACTTCTGGCGCAGCGTGATCTCCACGAACACGAGGATCTGCAGCCCCAGCGCCCGCGGCGCCACGCGGGCATGGTAGCCGGCGATGACGCCGTCGCGCTCCATGCGTTTCACACGCTCGATGCAGGGCGTCAGCGACAGGCCCACGCGCTCCGCCAGGTCCTTCATCACGATGCGGCCGTCGTCCTGCAGGATGGACAAGATGTGCAGGTCGATGCGGTCCAGCACACGGTTCGAGTCTTTTTGCACGCGCATGATTTATCACTAAAAAGTTAATTGCAAACCGAAACAATTATCGCATTACGACTACTACAATAAAAACATTTTCTGATTCTAGAATAACAGAGACACAAGGAAAGCTATGCGCGTCATCGTACTCGGCAGCGGCGTGGTCGGCGTGACCACCGCTTATTACCTGGCCAAGGCCGGCCACGACGTCACCGTGATCGACCGTCAACCGGGTCCGGCCCTGGAAACCAGCTTCGCCAACGCCGGCCAGATCTCGCCGGGCTACGCATCGCCGTGGGCGGCGCCGGGCATTCCGCTGAAGGCGTTCAAATGGCTGTTCCAGCGCCACGCGCCGCTGGCGATCCAGCCGGACGGCTCCCTGTTCCAGCTTCAGTGGATGTGGGAGATGTATAAGAACTGCGACGCCGACCGCTACGCCGTCAACAAGGAGCGTATGGTACGCCTCGCCGAGTACAGCCGCGATTGCATCCGTTCGCTCCGTGCCGAAACGGGTATCGCCTACGAAGGCCGCCAGCAAGGCACCCTGCAGCTGTTCCGCACGCAGGCGCAGTTCGACGGCGCCGCCAAGGACATCGAGGTGCTGAAGGAAGCCGGCGTGGCGTTCGAAGTTCTCGGCCGCGAGCAGCTCGCGCAGGCCGAGCCGGCACTGGGCAACGTGCGCAATAAACTGGTCGGCGGCTTGCGCCTGCCGAACGACGAGACGGGCGACTGCCAGCTGTTCACGACGCGTCTCGCGCAGATGGCGCGCGAGCTCGGCGTGCGCTTCCAGTTCGACACGGCGATCGAACGCCTCGACATCGCCAATGGCCACGTCGTCGGCGTACAAACGGACAAGGGCCGCGTGACGGCCGACCGCTACGTGCTGGCACTGGGAAGCTATTCGCGCCTGCTCCTGCAGGACCAGTTCCGCGTGCCCGTCTACCCGCTCAAGGGCTATTCGATCACGGTGCCGATCGTCGATGCGGCGAAAGCACCGGCCTCCACGATCCTCGACGAGACTTATAAAATCGCCGTGACCCGCTTCGACGACCGGATCCGCGTGGGCGGCATGGCGGAGATCGCGGGCTACAGCAAGGTGCTGAATCCGCGCCGGCGCGAGACGCTGGAACTCGTCGTCAACGACCTGTTCCCGGGCGGCGGCGACGTCGCGCGCGCCACGTTCTGGACGGGCCTGCGCCCGATGACGCCGGACAGCACCCCGATCGTCGGCGCCACGCCGCTGAAGAACCTGTTCCTCAACACCGGCCACGGCACGCTGGGATGGACGATGGCATGCGGCTCGGCCAGCGTCATCGCCGACCTGGTGAGCGGCAAGGTCCCGGCCATCCACGCCGACGACCTGGCCGTGTTCCGCTATGCCGGCACCCGCACCGCACCCGTGCGCGCGGAGCTGGCCAAGGCATGAACGCGGTCGCCCATCCCTCGCACGTCGCGAACGCTTCCCGCGCCGGCGCGCTCCTGACCATCGACCTGGACGCCATCGCGGCGAACTACCGCCTGCTGGTGGAACGCGCGGGCGGCGCCGTCGTCGCCGGCGTCATGAAGGCCGACGCCTATGGTCTCGGCATGGTGCGCGTCGCGCCCGCGCTCGTGCACGCGGGCTGCCGCGTGTTCTTCACGGCCCACGTCGACGAAGGCATCCACCTGCGCGACATCGTCCCGCCCGACAGCACCATCTACGTCCTGCATGGACCGCCGCCCGGCACGGCCGCCGACTTCCTCGAACACGGCCTGACGCCGGTGCTGAACGACCCCGGCCAGGTGCGCGAATGGAGCGCCCTGTGCGAACGCCTCGGCCGCCGCCTTTCCGCCGCGGTGCAGGTCGACAGCGGCATGTCGCGCATGGGCCTGTCGCCCGCGGACCTCGATGCGCTGGGCGATCCGCCCAACTGGCTCGCTGCATTCGAGCCGGTCCTCCTGATGAGCCACCTGGCCTGCGCGGACGTGCCGGATCATCCGATGAACGAGCGCCAGCGCCGGCGCTTCGACGCCATCCGCGCGCAATTCCCGGCGATGCCCGCGAGCCTCGCGAATTCGTCGGCCGTCTTCCTCGGCCCCGATTTTCACTACGACCTCGCGCGTCCGGGCGCCGCGCTGTACGGCATCAATCCGCAGCCGGGTCATGCGAACCCGCTGCGCCAGGCCGTGTCGCTGGACGCGCGCATCGTGCAGGTACGGACGATCGAGGCCGGCGATGCCGTCGGCTACGGGGCCCGCTACGTGGCGGACGGCACGCGCCGTATCGCCACCATCGCCATCGGCTATGCGGACGGCTGGCAGCGCGCCCTGTCCGGCCGGGGTTGCGCATACATCGACGGCGTGCGCGTGCCGATTGCCGGTACGGTGTCGATGGACAGCATCACGCTGGACGTCACCGGCATGCCGGAAGCCCGTCTGCAGCCGGGCATGACCGTCGAGCTGCTTGGGCCGCATCAGCATGTCGACGTCGTCGCGGCGGAAGCCGGGACGATCGGCTACGAAGTGCTGACGCGGATGGGCAACCGGTTCGACCGGCGTTATCTGGGTGGGTAATCCAGCAACGCCGTGCCGTACGAATTGTCGACGGTGCACACCCAGTGCCCGTCGGTCTCCCGCCGGAACACATAGGTCGCGCGCCGCGTGACGCTCACCTTGTCCCCCGCCTCCACGTAGTCCAGCGTGGATTCCATGATGACGAGGGCGGTATTCCCGCCTTCGATCACCTCCATCCGTCCCTGCCCGACGACAAGACTGTGCTGCACGTAGTCGGCGATCCGCACGAACGCCGCGCGGATGTTCTCCTTGCCGGAAACGTTCAGCCCGGGCTTGACGACGAGCGTCGCATCGTCCGCATAAAAATCCATCAGCGCATTGAAATCTTCCGCCGTGATGGCGGCATCGGCGGCGCGGATCAGTCGTTCGAGGGGATGGGGTGCCATGAAGTCTCCTTGGGTTGGGCCATGGAGACTGGTTGTGGTGCGAACCCGCCTCCAGGCGGGTCGCAAAGCAAGCGCTAACCCACCATCCGGATGATGGTGGTAATAATCGCTTGACGGGTGAAATGGGTGCGGTGCATGAGGAAATAGTAGCACTACCGGCGGCAGAGCGCGCTCACCGGATTGTCGCCCTTCGCCGTGATGACACCCAGGCGATACGGCAGCTTGATGTAGTCATCCACACGCACGGCCGGGTCATTGCCCTGGAAAAGGTATTCGAGCGGCCGGCACGGATCGATCGTCATCGTCTGGTCGGCATTCGTCCGTATCATTTCACCGTGCGAGATCCCTTCCGACCAAAGGCGTTCGACGTTATCGCTGCCGGCGAACGTGTTCATGGGCGCGGAAGAGAACGGCTCCCATTTTCCGTCCAGGCGATCGCTCTTCCAGATCCGGAAATAGCGTCCTTTCGGAGACATTGCCTCCACCAGGGTAATGTACGTATCCGAATTCGCAATCCGGTAGGTATTGCTCGCCTCAAACAAGTCTTCCGTTTTTTCGCTGAGGACGGCGACCGTATTGCGGAAGCCGTTCGGGAACTGGCTCAGATCCGTTTCGGACCGGAGCAGGCGGCCATGGTCGTCGGTATTGAACAGATAGCATTTTTTATCGTCGCAGATGACCCAGAAATCCAGCCAGCCGTGGCCCTGCGGTTCCTTGATGATGTCGGGAACCACCGGGAAGAACGGCTTCGGCGCGCTCCAGGACATCGGATCGCCGATATCGTCCGACGTCGAATACAGCGGATCGCCCCCCTGGTAGACGAGATACCACTTCTTCTGCGGCGCAAAATAGAAGACCTGCGGCGCAGCGCGATAACCCGGCCCCATCGGGGACTTGTCGAGCGGGACGATGGGCGCGGACGCGGCATCTTCCCATTTGTCGAAGCTGGTGTACGCGAGTCCCCAGCCTTTCGAGCCGGCCGTCGTCATGAACACGTGATACTTGCCGTTCACGTGGACGATCGAAGGATCTTTCACGCCATGGATGGTCTGGTCCGGAACCGGCTGGGGCGAGATCAGGGGCGCACTCGATGTCCAGTGAAACGTGCCCTTGACAGGCTCCGTGGCGCACCCTGCCAGGGCAGTCGCGATGGTTGCTGCGAGAATGCACTTCCCAACTTTCATGAACTTCCTCATATCCGGCACGTGAACGATCTGGCCTGTATTCTATCGATTCAACGGTCTCGAAAAGGCATCATTTTCCCGAATCAGAGTAATGAATTTCACCGGCCGGCGAGCGCCAGCGCATCCTCGAGCCGATCGTTCCCCCAAAACATCTCGTCGCCAACGAAGAAAGTGGGCGCGCCGAAGATACCGCGCGACTGGGCAGCGGCGGTCCGCGCACGTAATCCGGCTTTGCACGCGTCGCCCCGCGCAGCCGCGACGATCGGGTCACTGTCCACGCCAAGTCCGGCCAGAATGGCGCGGATGACCGCCTCGTCCCCGATCTCCCGGTCGTCCGCGAAGTTCGCCAGCATGACCTGTTCGCAGAAATCGAACTCCCACGCCGCGCCCTCCCCGTGCAGCGCGACGCGCGCCGCCAGCAACCCGTTGCGCGGAAAGACGGAAGGCTGCCGCCAGCGCAAGCCGTATTTCGCACACTGCCGCTCCATGTCGCGCCACACATAGCGCCCCTTGGCGGCCTGCAGCACGAACGGCGACGTCTCCCACCCCTGCGCCTTGAAGATCGGCCCGAGGAGGAACGGTTTCAGTACCACCCGCACACCCGCGTCGGCCGCGAGACGCCGGATGCGCTGGGTACGCATTATGCTCAGGTAGCTGTAGTTACTGCCGAAGTCGAACCAGAATTCGATCGTATTCATGCACGGTTCCTGTCAGTCGAAGGTGAGAAGGCAGCGGATCTCGATGCTCTCGCGCGGCGGCGTGCCGGGCGGCGTGTCCGGATGCGCGAACGCGGCGTGCGGCGTAAAGCATGACATGCCGTCCTGGGAATCGTACTGCTTGAACACCAGCACCTCGTCGAACTGCATGGCGTGATAATACGTCCACGCGTGGGCCGGGTTATGCAGCACTTCGAAGATTTCGCCGGTACGGGTCGGATAGACGATATCCGCGGCCACGAGGTCCGACGCCGCCACGGTACGCGCGTCGCATACGGCCAGCGGCGCGTCCAGCACCGGCAGCCCCGTCGAGCGCCAGAGATTGACGATGGCATGGCGCGAGACCGACCGGATCCCGTGCGCCTCCATCTCGATCGCCAGCCTGCGCTGCGCCGACGCCGGCGTGAAATCGCAGTGCACGCGAGTGGCCGTGCCGGGACGCTGGCCGTTGCGCGCGCCGAACGGCGTAGGAGTCTCCGGATCGCGCCGGCGCACGAGATGATCGAACACGATGGCGTGGCGCGCGCCGGAGACGGCGCGTGCAAGCTCCTCCATCTCGCGATAGTACACGCGCTGGATGGCGTCGCGCTCGCCGAACGAACGCATCGCGCTCGGTGCGCTGCACAACTGGAAGCCCTCGCGGTCGAGCGCGGGCGCATCGGCCTTGCCGCGTCCGTCAATGATGGTCACAGGCGTCGACGCGTAACAGCCGGTGTCCCACGTATGCCCGCCGGGCGGCGCGAGCATGTAGGTGACGGGTTTGTGTTCTGCGCTTTGCAGATACTGGAGTGTCGCACTGACGGGTGTCGGTTGCATGCTGGTCCTTTGAATGAATGCCGTAGAACCTTCATTACAAGCCGTCGTCGGCCGCCGTTCAAACGTTTAAAATGACCGGGTCGCATGCCGCATCGGCATGCGAGGGAGCCGCCATATGCCGCACCGATTGATCGACCTGCCGCCGCTCGACCTGCTGCGCACCTTCGTCGCGGTGGGCCGCCGCATGAGCATCACGCTGGCCGCGCAAGACTTGTGCATCGTGCAGTCCGCCGTGAGCCGCCAGATCCAGGCGCTGGAGGCGGCGCTCGGTTGCCGCCTGTTCGTGCGCGCATACCGCAGCATCGAGTTCACGCCGGAAGGCCGGCACCTGTTCCGGAATGCCGATCCGATGCTGGAACAGCTGGGGTCCGTGATCGGCACGCTGCGCCCGCCCGCCGAGCGGCCGTGCATCACGATCACGGCCACGATCGGCGTCACGGCGCTGTGGCTGCTGCCGCGGCTGGGCGCCTTCCAGCGCGGCGCACCCGACGTCGACGTCCGCGTCGCCGCCACCAACCGCGTGATGGACCTGGAGCGCGACGGCATGGACCTCGCGCTGCGCTATTGCCCCGACGCGGCGGCGCCGGCAGATGCGGTACGCCTGTTCAGCGAGGTCCTCGTGCCCGTGGCGCACCCGTCGCTGGGCGTGAGGGCCATCGAGGATCCGGCCCAGCTGCGCCGGCACGTGCTGATCGACTACGACGATCCTTCGCGGCCCGGGCTCCAGTGGAAGCACTGGTTGCGGGGCGCCGGGCACAAGGCAGCGGCGACGGGGAATGGACGCCTGCTGTTCAACCAGTACGACCAGGTGGTGCAGGCAGCACTGGCCGGGCAAGGCGTCGCGCTCGGCCGCCTGGCGCTGGTCGGGAACCTGCTCGCGGACGGCAAGCTCGCGCTGGCCACGGCGCGGCCGCCCGTGACGACCGATCACGGCTACTGGCTGCTGGAGCGCCCCGGTGCCGGCAGCCGCGCATTGTCGGCGGTGCGGGACTGGATTCTCGCGGAGGCCGCGGCGACAAATCGACGACAGATTTCGGACGATATCGCGCCTATATTGTCTGGACCAACAACCAGATAAAAAAAGGATTACCAGGCATGATGAAACCACTCCTGATCGCCGCCGCCGCGGCTTGCGTCCTGGCAGGTTGCGCCGAAACGCCGACCAACGACGGCCAGCAACTCTCGCGCGAAGACCGCGAGGCACCGACGGGCAGCATGCTGCCGCGCCGTCACACGACCGGCAACGCCCAGGTCATCAACAAGGACCAGATCGACACGAACCAGATCCTGAACCCGGGCGCCACCCAGCCGCACATCAAGCCCTGAACAGCGTGTCCCGCGCGAGCGCGCCAATCGCGACCGTGGCGGGATGGCTCAGGCGCCGCTCGGTCGTGATCGCGTAGACCTGCTCGACCACGGCACCGACGGTACCGATCTCGACGACCTGGTACTGGTCGCACACCTGCGCCGCGATGACCGTCGGCGCAAAGAACACACCGGCTCCCGACTGGCCGAACGCCTGCATCATGGCGCTGTCGTCGAACTCCCCGATCACGCGCACGTGGATGTCGTCGCGCTCCAGCCATTGCAGCAGACGGCCCTGGATCGCGACATCCTCGCCGGGGAACAGGACAGGCGCATCGTCCAGGCACCCCGGGAAATCCGGCCCCAGCCGCGCCGCCAGGTCCGCGGTGGCAAACGCCGTCATCGAACTTTCCCCCAGCAGGTGGTTATAGGCGCGCACGCTGAAGTGTGCGGGGATCGGCCTGTCGGCGATGACGAGGTCGAGGCGGTGGACGGCGAGATCGGCCAGGAGGTTGTCCAGACGGCCTTCGCGGCACACCAGCCTGACCGGCTCCTCCAGCTTGAGCGCCGGCTCCACGAGCCTGCACGCGATGAGTTTCGAGACCGAATCCGCGCACCCGACCCGGAACGGCTGCGGCGTCGCGAACTGGCTGTTCCGCACGAGTTCCAGCAGCTCATCCCCGGCCGTGAAGATCTGTTCGGCCGAGCGGGCAATGCGACGGCCGGCCTCGGTCAGCTCGAGGTTGCGGCCGGCGCGCCGGAACAGCTGCACGCCCAGCGTGGCTGCGAACTCGGACAGCTGCCCCGAGATCGCATGCGGCGTCAGGTGCAGTTGCGCGGCGGCCGTCGCGATGCTGCCAGTCTTTGCCACCATCCAGAAATAGCGCAGATGCTTGTAGTTGAGTGAACTCATGGCGTGCCAATGCATCGAAAAAACCGATGAATGATGAAAGATAACACGATTAGTACGATCTTTAACGTGCGTCTATAGTGAGCTCATTCAACGACAACCCGGAGCAATCATGAACGGAATCGAGACCATCGCAAGCGGCCCGATGTGGGCCGGCTTCGTCGGGTTCGTGCTGGTGATGCTGGCGCTGGACCTGTTCGTGTTCGGCGGCAACAAAGCGCACAAGGTCGGCGTGAAGGAAGCGGGACTGTGGTCCATCGCCTGGGTCAGCATGGCCCTGCTGTTCAACGGCGGCCTGTGGTGGTACCTGAAAACCACGGTGGGCGCGGACGTCGCCGACCAGAAGGCGCTCGAATTCCTGTCCGGCTACCTGATCGAAAAAGCGCTCTCGGTCGACAACATCTTCGTGTTCCTGATGATCTTCACGGCCTTCCAGGTGCCCCAGCAATACCAGCGCCGGGTGCTGGTCTACGGTGTCCTCGGCGCCATCGTCATGCGTGCCGTCATGATCGGCGCCGGCGCGTGGGTCGTCAGTGAATTCAGCTGGGTGCTGTACGTGTTCGGCGCCTTCCTGCTGCTGACGGGCATGCGCATGCTGGTCGCGGCCGACAAGGAACCGGACGTGGCGCACAGCCCGATCCTGCGCTTCGCCCGCAAGCACCTGCGGGTCACTGACGGCGACCATGGCGAGAAGTTCTTTGTGATCGCGAACGGGATCCGCTACGTGACGCCGCTGTTCATGGTCCTGATGCTGATCGAAGCGACGGACCTGATCTTCGCGGTGGATTCGATCCCGGCCATCTTCGCCATCACGACGGACCCGTTCATCGTCTTCACGTCCAACCTGTTCGCGATCCTGGGTCTGCGTGCCCTGTACTTCCTGCTGGTGGACATGGCGGACCGCTTCCACCTGCTCAAGTACGGCCTGGCGATGGTCCTGACCTTCATCGGCACGAAGATGCTGATCATGCCCTGGTATCACATGCCGGTCCAGGCCTCGCTGACCGTCGTCGCCGTGCTCATTGCCGGCAGCTGTATCGCCAGCCTCTACGTCGCGCGCAAGCAAGACACTCATCATTCTTAAAGGAGAACCAACGATGCGCTCATACCCGAAAAACAGTCCCCGCGCCGCCGGCCGCCTGCTGGCCCTGACGATGATCGTGGACGGCAACGTCGCCCTCAGCGAGCTGAAAGCGGTCTACCGGTCGCGGATCCTGGACCACATCGCGCTGGACGACGACGAGTTCGACACGGTCCTGCACGAGTTGTGCAACGACCTGCTGGCCACGGCGCACCATGGCACCGTCCAGGTGGACACGGCCACGATCGACGCCTTCCTCGACGACGTCGAGTCGCCCGAACTGCGCCGCAACCTGCTGGGGCGATGTGGCGCCTCGCGGATGCCGACGGCTGGCTGGCGGATGCCGAAGCCGTCGTTCTGAACCGGGCCGCGATCCGCTGGGGTGCCGAGTCGGGCTTCGTCACCCACTGACCAGAGTCAGCCAGCTTTCGCTACCCGCACCTGGTCGCCGTCGCCGATGCCGTCCGGCGGGCTGTCGATGATGCGGTCGGCGCGCGTCACGCCCTCGAGCTGGATGGCGTTGCCGAGATCGCGCGCGATCGTCACGGACTTGATGTGCACGCGGTTGGCGGCATCGACCGTCGCCACGCGCGTGCCGTTCTTCCCGAGAATCAGGGCGCCCGGCGGCACGAGCACGGCGTCGCGCGCGGCCGGCAGGTCGAAGCGGACGTTCGCGTACGCGCCCGGCAGCAGTTCGCCGCCGGCGTTGTCCACCGCGAGCTGCACGAGCATCGCGCCCGTGCCCGCGTTGATGGCCTGCGCCAGCGATTGCACGGTCGCCTTGTAGGCGCGGCCCGGCCGCTCCGGCACGTTCAGCACGGCGCTGCTGCCCGGATGAATGAGCGCAACCTGGCGCTGCGGCACCTGCACGTAGACGCGCAGCTTGCGCAGGTCGGAGACGACGAACAACTCGCTGCCGCTCGTACCGCTTGCACCCGAATTCACGAGTGCGCCGACGTCGATGTTACGGGCCGTGACGACGCCGTCGAACGGCGCGACGAGGCGCGTGTAGCGCTTCAGGGCCTGCTGGCGTTCCACGTTGGCGGTCAGCGCCTGCACATTGGCCTGCTTCGCCACGAAATCGTTCTGCTTCTCGTCCGCTTCCTGCTTCGACACGGCGTTCTGCGCGACCAGCGATTGCCAGCGCTGCGCGGTGCTTTCCGCGAGGCCGAGCGCCGTGCGCGCGACCGCGAGCTGGGCCTGGGCCTGGCGCAGGTCCTGGTCGAGGTCCGGCGTCTCGATCACGGCCAGCACCTGCCCGGATTTCACGGGCGCGCCGATGTCGACGTTCCACCGGCCCACGTAGCCGCCGACGCGGGCATAGATCGGTGCGCGCGACCACGCCTCGATGCGGGCCGGAAGTTCGAGCGGCGCGTTCGGCGCATCCTTCCACGCGACCAGGTTCACGCTGCGCACGGCATTGTCGGCGGCGGCCGACTGCAATGCCACCGCCTGCGAGTGGCGGGTCATCAAGCCGCCGGTGACGATGGCGCCGGCACCGAGGACGCACACGACGGCCACGATGGCGGAACGGTTGCGCGGGGTGTGGGGCTTAGTTTGCATGGGCGGGTACTCTGGAATGAGGGACGGCGCGGCGCGCAGGCCGGCCGTGCACGAGGCTGAAGACGACGGGGACGAAGACGAGCGTGGCGACCGTGGAGAACAGCAGGCCGCCGATCACGGCGCGGCCCAGCGGGGCGTTCTGCTCGCCGCCCTCGCCCAGGCCCAGCGCCATCGGCAGCATGCCGATGATCATGGCCAGCGCCGTCATCAGGACGGGACGGAAGCGCACGAAGCCCGCTTCCAGCGCGGCCGCGGCGGCGTCCCCGAGTTCATCGAGGCGTTCGCGCGCGAAGCTGATCACGAGGACGCTGTTCGCCGTGGCCACGCCCATGCACATGATGGCGCCCGTGAGCGCGGGCACGGACAGTGTCGTGTGCGTGGCGAACAGCATCCACACGATGCCGGCCAGCGCGGCCGGCAGCGCCGACACGATCACGGCCGGATCGAGCCACGACTGGAAGTTGATCACGATGAGCAGGTAAATGAGACCCACGGCGCCGAGAAGACCGAACAGCAGGCCGGAAAACGCGCGCTCCATGGTGCGCACCTGCCCCAGCATCTCGACCGACGCGCCCTTCGGCACGTCCGCCTTCGTTTCGGCGATGACCTTGCGGATGTCGGCGGCGACGGCGCCCAGGTCGCGGTCCTGCGTGGCCGCGTGAATCTGCACCATCGGCTGCACGTCGTACTGGCTGATCAGGGCGCTGCCGCTGGTGCGCTGGACCCTGGCCAGTGCACCCAGGGTTGCCGCGTTGGCGCTGGCGCCGTTGCCGACCGGGAGATTCGACAGCGCCGCCAGCGAATCGAGCTGCGCCTGCGGGGTCTGCATCACGATCGGGTAGCTCACGCCGTTCTGCGGATTCAGCCAGTACGTGGGCGCCACTTGGCTGCTGCCCGCGAGGTTGACCACGAGGCTGTTGGTGACGTCGCGCGTCGTCAGGCCGAGGAGCTGCGCCTGCGTGCGGTCGACGTCGACGTTGAACACGGGCGCGCGGTTGCTCTGCTGGATGCGGGCATCGGCCACGCCGGGGATCGCGCGGATCCGCTTCAGCAGTTGTTGCGCATAGGCGTAGTCGGCGTCGAGGTCGCGGCCGCGCACCTGCACGTCGATCGGCGCCGGCGAGCCGAAATTCAGGATCTGGCTGACGATGTCGGCCGGCGGGAACGAGAACGTGGTGTCGGGGAATGCGCGCGGCAGCACGGTGCGCAGCTTGCGCACATAGTCCGCCGTCGGCGCGTGCTCTTCGCCCAGCGCGATCTGGAAGTCGCCGTCCTGCGAACCCATCGTGCCCGTGTTGTTGTACGTGGTGTTGATGCTCGACGACGGCAGGCCGATGTTGTCGACCATCGTCGTGATCTGGCGGCCGGGGATGACGGTGCGGATCGTCTTCTCGATCTGCGCGAACCGCAGCGCCGTTTCCTCGACGCGGGTACCCACCGGGACGCGCGCGTGGATCAGCACCTGGCCGGAATCGACCGCGGGGAAGAAATTCGAGCCGAGGAACGGCACGAGCGCGAACGACAGCAGCACGACGGCCATGAAGCCCGGCAGGAACGCCTTGCGGCGCGCGATCGAGCGTTCGAGGATGCCGTGATAGCCCTGGCGCAGGCGCTCGAAGCGGGCTTCGAAGCCGCGCTGGAAGCGCTGGAACGCATTGCCGCCCGTCGCGTGCGCGTGCGCCGCATGGGTGTCGTGCGCGCGTAGCAGCCAGTTGGCCATCGTCGGCACGAGCGTCCGCGACAGGATGAACGAGCACACGAGCGCGAAGATCACGGCCTTCGCCATCGGCACGAACAGGAAGCGCGCCACGCCTTCGAGGAAGAACATCGGAATGAACACGATGCAGATGCACAGCAGCGACACGAGGGCCGGCGCCACGATCTGCCGGGCGCCGTCGAGGATCGCCGGTTCCACGGCCTTGCCCTGCTCCAGGTGCCAGTTGATGTTCTCGATGGTGACCGTCGCGTCGTCGACGAGGATGCCGACGGCCAGCGCCAGGCCGCCGAGGGTCATCAGGTTCAGCGTCTCGCCGGTGGCGGCCAAGGCGATGATCGAGCCGAGGATCGACAGCGGGATCGACACGGCGATGATGACGGTCGAGCGCCAGCTGCCGAGGAACAGCAGGATCATCACGCTCGTGAGCGCGGCGGCGATGGCGCCCTCCATGGCCACGCCCTTGATCGCGGCGCGAACGAACACCGACTGGTCGTTGATGGCGGCGACCTTCAGGTTGTCGGGCAGCGCCGCCTTCATCGCATCCAGCCTCGCGCGCACGCCGTCGACGATGGCGAGCGTGGACGCGGTGCCGTTCTTGAGGATCGACATCAGCACGGAACGGCCGCCGTCCACGTGCACGATGTTCGTCTGCGGCGCGTTGCCGTCATGGACGTCGGCCACGTCGCGCAACAGGATCGCCGTCCCGTTCACGATTTTCACCGGGATGCGGCCCAGATCCTCGATGGCGGACGGCGCGCTGTTCAACTGGATCGTGTAGTCGAGCGCGTCGATTTTCTGGTTGCCGACCGGCGTCAGGATGTTCTGCGCCGCCAGCGCGCTGGCGATGTCCTGCGCCGAGAGGCCGCGCGCCTGCAACGCGTCCGGCTTCACGTCGATCTGCACCTGCCGCTGCTTGCCGCCGTACGGCAGCGGGATCGCGGCGCCCGGCACCGTCACGAGCGGCGTGCGCAGCGTGTTCATGCCGAGGTCGAACAGCTGCTGTTCCGACAGGCCCGCGCCGGACAGCGCCAGCTGCAGGATCGGCACGGTGGCCGCGTTGTAGTTGAGGATCAGCGGCGGCGTGATCCCGGCCGGCATCTGGCGCAGCGCCGACTGCGCGATCGCCGTCACCTGCGCGTTCGCGACCGCGATGTCCACGCCCGGCTGGAAGAAAATCTTGACGATGCTGATGCCGGGAAAGGTGTTCGCTTCGATGTGTTCGATGTCGTTGACGGTCGTCGTCAGCGAACGCTGGAACAGTGTCGACACCCGGCCCGACATCTGGTCCGGCGGCAGGCCCGTGTACTGCCACGCGACGGCGATCACAGGCATCTTGATGTCGGGGAAGATGTCCGTGGGCGTGCGCATGGCGGCCAGCGGCCCGATGATGAGCAGCGTGAGCGCCAGCACGACGAAAGTATAGGGGCGCCGCAGCGCGATGCGGACCAGGTCAAGCAGCATGTAACGACTCCAGACGGGAACGGCGCCAACTCCTTGTAATTACAGGGGTTTTTCGTCTTTTAAGGCGCGCAAACCCGGTAATATGCGCCAAAAACGGAATTCTTGCCAGAGGCTTAAAATTTTTCGACGGATGCTTCGGGCGCGGCCGAATCGTCTTGCGCGGCAAATCGCTAGCATCGGTGCATGGAACTCATCGACTATCTGCACACCCACTTCCTCACCCGCGCGCAACTGCTCGCGGCCTGCGCCACGGACGGCGCCCACCTGGATGCCTTCATCGCCGCCGGCACGATGCCCGCACCGTCGTACCGGCTGCAGGTCCGGATCGACTGCGCGTCGTATTTCGGCGAGCACGCGGAAGCGCATGCGCTCGACTGGTATGCGACGGGCTATGTCGAGTGGCTGCGCATGCTGCTGGAGGGAGACCACGATCCTTACGCTCTGTTCGCGGCGCGCTACCGGACGGCGCTGGCTGCCCTGCCCCTGTCCGGCATGGAGGCGACGGACGCGCACCTGCGCAGCGAGTGGCAGCATTTCCTGGCCGGCACGTACGGCCTGTGTACGCGCTCCGGCCTGCCCGAGGACATCGCGGCGAAGGAGCTGGCGATCCACGTCATCCGCATGCTGACGGACGACGGCAGGCCGCTCGTCGCCGAAGAACGCGAACGGCTTGCCCAGGCGCGCGGCCTGCTGGACCGCGCAAGCAGCCTCTTCGCGCCGCACGAACGGGCACGCAGCTCGCGGGTCCGGTACGGTTTGAAATAATTTGCGTGACCTGTCACAAACCCGCGGGCCGTTCCGTCTAATGAATAGAAGGCTGCATTTCGCACCCTGTTCATTCGAAAGGAACCATCATGACGCACGCTGCACGCATCAACCTGTTCACCCTGGCCCCGTCCGCACTGAAGGCCATGGTCAACCTGTCCCAGACCGTCAAGCAGGGCGCGCTGGGCCCGCGCCTCGTGGAACTCGTCAACCTGCGCGTCTCGCAGCAGAACGGCTGCGGCGTCTGCGTGGACATGCACTGGCGCGACCTGATCAAGCAGGGCGCCGACCCGCGCCACCTGAACAGCGTGGCCGCCTGGCGCGAATCGCCGTTCTTCAGCGAACGCGAACGCGCTGCGCTGGCCTGGGCCGACGCCGTCAACGCCCTGCCCCACCGCGACGACACGGATGCCGCCTGGCCCGCATTGCGCGAGCATTTCAGCGAGGCCGAGATCGCGGAGCTGGGCTATACGATCGCCGTGATCCGGGGCTGGAATGCGATCAACCTGTCGCTGCGCAATCCGATCCCCGTCGAGCCGCCGGCCGGCATGTAACTACTTCACGGCGGCGGGGTCGAACAGCGGGTTCTCGATGAGCCCGAGCACGTTGCCGAACGGGTCCTTCAATTCCGCCACCTTGATGCCCTCGCCCACCTCCTGGATCGCCGCATGGACGGTGGCGCCGAGGCCGACGATGCGTTCGACCTCGGCCGCGATATCGTCCACGCCCCAGAACGTCGTCGACCCGGTCGTGCCCGGGGTACCGTCCGGGACAAGGCCCAGCTCGAACCCGCCGACGGCAAAGCCGACATAGAACGGCTGGTCAAAATAGGGCTGGACGCCGAACACGTCGGCGAACCAGGCTTTGGCGCGGCCGAGGTCGGCCACGGGATAAGTCACGGTGCGCAATCCTTTGATCATGGTGTCTCCTGTCGTAAAGGCTCCATGATGCCTGTTTCGCGCGCCCGTGGATTGGAAAAATGGAAAGCGGATCAGAGCAAGGCGTCGATCTGCGCCGTGATCTGCGACTGCAGGCCGACGAGATCGACCGTCGTGCCCTGGCCGTGCGCGACGGCCGTGTAGATGCCGTCGCCGTTCCCGTCGTGGAAGACTTCGTAATACGAGTGATTCCCGCGGGTGATCGTCTCCACGACATAGCCCGCGGCCGCCAGCGCGTACGCGACGGTGGTGCCCAGGTGGACGTCGACCGCCGTGCCGTCCGCCTTCACGCTTTGTGCCGCCGACACCGTGGCACCGTCGAACGTGAAGCGCATGCGTTCGTACGGTTCGACGTCCAGCGCCGTCTGCGCCGTCCCCACCGGCACCACCGTCAGCGTTTCGGAGGCGAGCTTGTACGTTGTCCCGTCCGTCGTCGTGTACCGCAGCGTCGCCAGCGTGTTGCCGCGGATCGCTGTTTCCGTGACGGTGCTGCCTTCCACCGTGAATACGCTGGCGGCCAGGTCGCCGACGGCCACGCTGTGCGCCCAGCCCGAGGTGCCGAACGTCTGCGTCATGGCCGTGACGGCGCCGCCGCTCACCGTGAAGCCGTACGTCGGCGTGGTCGCCGCCGTCGTGTCGAAGCTGCGCACTTCCTGCGTCAGGTGGTACAGGCCCGCGTCGTCCGCGTCCACCGTGTACGTCAGCGTCGCGGTGGCCGTGCCGCGGGTCAGCGTTTCCGTGACGGTGCCCGTGCCCACGGTGAACGTCGCGTCGGCGGGCGGGCCTGCCGCGATCGTCCGGCTGCCGATCACGTGTTCGAGGCCGGTGACCTGGCCGTTGCTGATCGTGAACCTGACGTCGCCGGATGCCAGTTCGTCGGCCAGCCGGCCGGCCGGGGAATGGTCGCGCATATCGAGTCTCCTTACATGTCCGGGAATAGTGCGGAAAGCATAAGGTTCTCGTCTGTAAAATGGCGTTAAGACCGGTCCTCACAAGTGTTACGAGATATTGCGATGCCCACCCAACACCCCGTCACGCCCGACGGCCGCTACTTCGTCGTCGCGGGCCGCCTCTGGCGCACGAGCAACCCCGATCTCGATCCAGGGACGCGGCAGGCGCTCGTCGACGGGCTGATGCGCGCGCGGCGGCAGGTCGGCGTCGCGAAAAAGGCGGGCGATGCACAGGCGGAACGGCGTGCGCGGGATGACGTCGATGCCGCCAAGCGCGCCCTCGGCGAGCGCGGCCCCGTGTGGTGGACGGATGGCGCGCCGGATTACAACCGGCGCATGGTGGCGAACACGCCGTACGCGGACTGGTACGCGGCGCTGCCGGCGGGCGGCTAGCGCAACGGCAGCCGGCCCAGCAGCCCGACGAGCGTGCGCGCATGCCGTCCGTCCGGATCGAGGTCCGGATCAAACACGGTGACCGTCATGCCGACGCAGCGCGCATCGGCCACGAGGCCGGACAGGATCGTCACGAGGTCGTCCGGCGCGATGCCCGGCGCGCCCGGACTGTCAACGGCGGGCATCACGGCTTCGTCCAGCACGTCGACGTCGAGGTGGATCCAGAAGCGCTGCTGCAGCCGTTGCCGGGTGCGTTCCAGCACCGCCTGCGGCCCGATCTCGTTCGCCGTGAACACGTCGATGCGTTCGAAGTCCGTGTCGTTCACGTCGGCCCAGGCGAAGTCGGGGCGCCGGCCATCGCGCTCGCCGATCTGGACGACGTCGCGATCCTGCACGAGCGGGGATGCCACGCCCGGCCAGTCCGTCATCAGCGCCTCCCCGCGGCCCGTGGCCAGCGCGAGGTCCATGCCCGCGACGGCTCCCAGCATGCTGTCGGGGTCGTAGTTGCCCGGGTGGCGGAAGTCGCTGTGACCGTCCACGTGGACGAGCGACAGCGGCCCGCGGCGCCGCGCACCCGCCAGTGCCCCCAGCAGGATCGAACAGTCGCCCCCCACCACGAATGCGAACTCGCCCCGTGCGCCCGCCGCCGCCACGTGGTCGGCCAGCGCGAGGTTGAAGTCGCGCATCGCGAGGCCGTTGCGCAGCCGCGTGCCGGGATCGGGACCGGGCTTCCAGGACGGCCGCGGCATGACGACGGGCGCGCCGGCTTGCAGGCGTTCGAGCAGTCCCGCCTCGAACAGCGCGGCGGGCGCGCGCCACGTGCCCGGTTCATGGCCGGGGCGCAGCGGGCGGAGTCCGAGGTTCGACGGGGCGGCGATGACGATCATGGCGCGGTATGCAGAAAGGATTCCGGGGTCGCGTCCGCGAACTGGCGGAACGCGTGGATGAGATGCGACTGGTCGTAGTAGCCGCAGTCGCCGGCGAGGCGCGCCCAGTCGACGGCGGCATCCCGGCCGCGCAGCGCCGCATGCGCGCGGCGGAAGCGGCACACCATCGCGAACGTCTTTGCGGGGAGGCCCACGCGTTCGCGGAACAGCGTCGCGAGGTGCTGGCGCGTGACGCCCAGCCCGTCCGCAAGGGCTTCGACGCGCACGCCCCCGCCGCTCGCCTCGAGCCGCAGGACGGCCGCCCTCGCGAGCGCATCCGCCCGCGCCGGCGCGCGCGCATGCAGACGCGCGAGCAAGGCCTGTTCGACGATGGCAAGCCGCTGTGCCGTCGGGCGCTCGCGCTCCCACAATGCCGCCGCCAGCGCTTCCGCGTCGGCGCGCGGCCACAGGTCGGCCAGGGCCGGGTGGCCGTCCTGCAGTTCGGTCAAGGGCACGTCGACGAAGGCGCGCGCGGCGCCCGGCAGGAAGCGCACCGCCACCGTCAGGACCGGCTGCGCCAACTCGACATGGTGCGGGCGCGACATCATGCCGGCCACCTTGCCGAGCGGCGAGACATCTTGCCACAGGATGTCGATGCAGTTGTCGGGCAGCACGCGCGTGCGCACGGGCACACCGTTCGGGACGGCGCGGCTGGTCCACAGGCAGGCCACGTGGCCGGCCAGCGCGGGATGCGGCGGGAATTCGCGGTACAGGTGCATGGTGGCGTCAGTATAGCGCCGGCCTGCGCGCGGCTTTCACGCCGAGCGCGAAGCCGATGCCCGCCAGGCCCCACAGGATTGACGCGACGACCTCGAACGTGTTGCGCAACTCGGGGTGGGTCACGGCCAGCGGCGGCAGGAGCAGCGCGCGCACGAGGCAGATCGCGGCCATCGTCGCGAGGCCTGTGCGCAGCAGCGGCGGACGGCGCACCGCGCCCAGCGCCGCGCAGGCATACCAGGCGCACGTCGCCATCAGCAGTGCGATGACGAGCGCCCCCACGGGCGCGGGCCAGGTGCCGGCGCGCGCGGACTCCACCACGCTCGGCGGGGCGCCGAAGTACGCGTACCACGCGGGGCCGGCCGGAATGGCCGCCACGTGGATGAGCGCCCCGACGGCCGCGATGGCGGCGGCAAGCTGGATCCACGGCCTGGATGATGTCGTCATGCATGTCTCCGATGTCGATCCGTGATGGTGCCACGACCGCCGCAGCCAAAGTGCGCGCATTCTCACGGGAACCCTATCAGAATGGACAGGAAGGCCGGGCTGGCTTGTTCCGTATTGACGCCTATACTGAGTTGATTCGTCTTCAGCGACCCACCCCAGGAGACACAGCATGAACGCAGCCCACCGTATCTGCCTTGCATTCGCCCTCGCCGCCGCCAGCGCGGCCCCGTACGCTGCGGGACCCGGCCAGGACAGCGACATGGACGCCGCCTCGGCATTGAGCGACACGAACAGCCGCGCCATGCGCGGCCGCGAAATCGTCCCGCCCGGCGTCATCCTGAACCTGAAGGGCAAGCAGAGGAATCTCGTGTGGCAAGGCAGCTACATCGTCAACACGACGGGCTGCATCGACTGCCACACGCACCCGACCTATTCGCCCGGCGGCGATCCGTTCCAGGGCCAGCCCGAGCGCGTCAACGCGGAGCAGTACATGTCCGGCGGGCGCCAGTTCGGCCCCTTCACGGCGCCGAACCTCACGCCGGACAACGCGGGCCGCCCGGCCGGCCTCACGCGCGACGAATTCGTGCAGACGCTGCGCACGGGCCACAACCCGCACGACCCGGCCGGCCAGATCCTGCAGGTGATGCCGTGGCCTGCCGTCGGCAAGATGACGACGCGGGACCTCTACGCCATCTACGAGTACCTGCGCGCGATCCCGTCGCTGCCCGACAATCCGCATCCGGGGCCGTGACGCTCTACTGTCTGAAAAAAGGAAGCAGGCGATGGGTCCGCGCCTTGTAGTCGGCATAGGCTTCCCCAAAATGATCGAGCATCATGTCTTCCTCATGCTCGATCCGCGAGGCATACAGGATGCTGAATGCGAGCAGGAAAGCCGGTCCCACGACGGCGTTCCCGATCAACAGCAGTTGCGCGCCGGCGATAAGGAACAGCGCCGTGTACATCGGATGGCGTATGCGGGTGTAGATGCCTTCGGCGACCAGGTGGTGCGCTTCCTTGAGCTCGAGCGTCGGCGAAAACTGGCGGCCCAGGGCGCGGTGCGATTTCCAGAACAGGAACAACCCGAGCACCGCGAGTGCGGTGCCGGTGCCGCCCACGCCGGGCCTGACCGCGTAGTCGGCGAAATCGAACCATGGCGTGAAGAGGTAGAGCAAGGGCAGCGTCGTGGATCCCGTGAGCACCAGCAGGAGGCAGAACTTCTCGAACACCCCCGCGCGCGATTCGACGGCCCTGATTCGCTTGTTCCTGACCTCGATCGGCGCGCGGATGACGACACAGAGTGCGAACATCGCGAGGAAGACGACGTCGAACATGTCGGCATGATGCATGGCCACTCCCTATTGTTGAATTGGACCTCCGCCGGATAGTAACATCGTATTTACAGAAATGCACGACCCGGAACGGATACCCCTTCCGGGCCGCATCGTCACTGCATCGCTTACTGCATCGTATATGTCTGCTGGGCCGTGTCGACGGCAAAGTTGCGCGCCGCGTCCCAGTACGTGAAGCTGTAGCGCACGACGTCGCCGATCTTCAGGCCGCCCGCGCTGTACGTGTTGGTCGTGCCGTCCAGGCGCATGCGCACGTTCTGCTGGGTGCCGTTGTTCACGGTGTAGTGGACGTCGGCCCAGCTGCCGGTCGTCGTCGTGAACTGCAGCGTCGTCGCGGACGTCTGCGTCACATATGTCGGGCCGGACGGCGGCGGCGTGGTCGTCGTGCCCGAATCCCACACGATGTCGTCGATCGCGAACTGGAACGCCGACGCCGGCAGTTTATTGGCGTCGCTCGAGATCATGAAGATGTCGAGCAGCGACTGCAGCGCCACCTTCGGCCCGATCAGCGTCGACACCGGAATGCTGGCCTGCGCCCAGTCGCCGTTGCGCACCAGGCCATACGCCGTCGTATTCGCCGGGAAGTTCACCCAGTTCTGGTTCGTGTACGTGTCGCCCACGCCGATGTTGAACGAGACGTTGGCCGGGATCTTGATGCGGAACTTCATGGTGCCGTTGCGGTAGTTCGTCAGGTCGCGGGCCTGGCGCGCCTGCACGCCGCCGCCGAACCATTGGCCCGGCGCCGTGTAGGCCCAGGCGATGACGTTGCTGCCCTCGTAAGCCGGCGTATTGCCCGCGCCGGACGACGCGCCGTTCCACAGGAAGATGTCGGAACTCGTGCCGGCCACCAGCTTGTTGTTCACGGGCGTGTTGTCCGTGAAGACGCCGAATTTGCCTGCCACTTCCGGGACCGTCTGGTTGCCCAGCTTGACGCTGCCCTTGCCGTCGAGCTGGTACACGCGGACATAGTCGACGTACATGGTGCCGGGCAGCGGCGCCGTCACCTGGCCGGGCGTGGCCGCGTCGGTGAAATTGCCGCCGACGGCGAGGTTCAGCAGCAGGTAGAACGGGGCCTGCAGTGCCGTCGAATTCACGGGCAGCGGCGCGTCGTACATATTGCGCTCGACGCCGTTGTCGACGGTCGTGAAGCGCATTTCGCTCTCCGTCCAGTACAGGCGGTACGTGACGAAACGGTTCGCGAGCGACGTCGTGGGCACGTACCAGTTCTTCGTCTGCCACGCCGTGGACGCGGCGCAGCTTTCGTTACCCGGCACGCACGCGGCCTGTTGCCACGTGATGACGTTCGAGCCGACGAAGTTGTTGGCCGATGGGGACCCGGCCGCCGCGCGCACGGACGCCTTGTGGCCCATCTCCATGATGTCGATCTCGCCGTTGCGCGGCCACGTCTGCGGGCTCGTGCCCAGCATCCACGCGGCCGGCCACAGGCCGGTCGCGATGTTCGGGGTGCTCATGCGGATCTCGATCATCCCGTACTGCACCTGCACCTTGTTGTGCGTGTCGATCTTCCCGGACGTGAACACGTTGCTGCCCACCGTCTGGTTCTGCGCGCGGATCGCGAGCGCGCGCGTGCCCGGCTCGAACGGCACGTCGGCAATCGAGACGTTGTTCGGGCTGTAGTATTCCAGTTCCTGGTTGCCGTAGCCGCACAGGTTGATCTGGCAGCCGTTGCCGTCGGTGGCGGTCCAGCGCGACGCGTCCAGGCTCGGTCCATTGAATTCCTCGGACCACAGCAGCTGGCCGATGGCCGGGCTGGTGACGCTGGCCCCGGCCTGCGCCGCGCACGCCAGCAGCACGCCGGCGGCAGCGGCGCGGAAAGGTTTCCATTGCGAGTGAGATTTCTCGTTATGTTGGTTCACTTCGACTCCTCTGTTTCACTTCGACGGATATGCGACCGCCCTTGCGGACGGGCGCGCTGTGCCGGCCTGGCGTGCCGGTCTTGTTGGATCCTGCGGAAACTGGATTTGGAAACCTTTCCAAAGGTGAGCGAGAATATAGCCGCGTTTACGGTCAACGTCAAATCGAATCGTGCGTGATGACACATCCGGCTGGTAAACTCGTGGGATAACCATCATTCACCACACACCATGAAGCATTCGAACGGAGGGCTCGTCTACTCCACCGAGAGCGGCCGCATGTGCCCCGGCTGCAGGCAGCCCGTCGCGGCGTGCACGTGCAAAGCCGCCGCCGCGCCCGTCGGCGACGGCAACGTGCGCGTCTCGCGCCAGACGAAGGGCCGGGGCGGCAAGGCGGTCACGCTGGTCAAGGGACTGGCGCTCGACGCCGCCGCCCTCGCCGTCCTGGGCAAAACCCTGCGCACCGCGTGCGGTTCCGGCGGGACCGTGAAGGATGGGGTGATCGAGGTCCAGGGTGACCACTGCGACCGCATCATGGACGAGCTGACCAGGCTGGGGCACCGGCCGAAGCGCGCCGGCGGCTGACTAGAACAGCGCGCCCTGCGGGCTGGTGAGCCTCGTAAAACTGTCGTCCAGGAACGGCAGGATGCCGTCCGCGATGGGTTCCAGCTGCTTCGTCAGGTAGTGCTCGTAATCGATGGGCGTACGGCTGGTGTCCAGCGTCTCCAGCGGTTCCGGTCCCGCCGTCGTCATCACGTAGCGGATCCAGCCGCCGTTGCGGTATTGCGCGGGCCGGCCCTGGCGCACGTGGAATTCGTCGGCCGCGCGTGCCGCGCGCACGTGCGGCGGCACGTTGCGCTCATACTCCACCAGCGGCCGGCGCAGGCGCTTGCGGTACACGAGCTGCTCATCCAGTTCGCCGCGCAGCGTACGCGCCACGTAATCGCGCACATAGTCCTCGTACGGCTCGCCGCGGAACACGCGGCCGTACAGCTCCTGCTGGAACGCCTGCGCCAGCGGCGTCCAGTCCGTGCGTACCGTCTCCAGGCCCTTGAACACCAGGTCGTCGCTGCCGTCCTTGCGCCGCACGAGGCCCGCGTAGCGCTTCTTGCTGCCCTCCTCCGAGCCGCGCACGGTGGGCATCAGGAAGCGGCGGAAGTGGGTTTCGTATTCGAGTTCGAGCGCGCTCTCGAGCTTGAGCTCTTCCTGAAGATGCTCGCGCCACCACGCGTTCACGTGATCGACGAGCGCGCGGCCGATGCGTCCGGCCTCGTCGTCCGCATGCGCGCGCCCGAGCCAGACGAACGTCGAATCCGTGTCGCCGTAGATCACCTGGTAGCCCTGCGCCTCGATCAGCTCGCGCGTACGGTGCATGATCTCGTGGCCGCGCATGGTGATGGACGACGCCAGGCGCGAGTCGAAGAACCGGCACGCCGTCGTGCCCAGCACGCCGTACATCGAGTTCATGATGATCTTCAAAGCCTGCGACAGCGGCGCGTTGCGCTCGCGCTTGGCGGCATCGCGGCCCTGCCATACGCGCGTGACGATGCCGGGCAGGCAGTGCTGCGTGCGCGAAAAACGCGCGCCCCGGAAGCCCGGCACCGTGTCTTCTTCCGGCTCTTCGAGACCCGCGACGAGACCCACCGGATCGATCAGGAACGTGCGGATGATCGACGGGTACAGGCTTTTATAGTCCAGCACGAGGACGGAGTCATACAGGCCGGAGCGCGAATCCATCACGAACCCGCCGGGGCTGTCCGCGCCGGGCACGTCGCCGATGTTCGGCGCCACGCGTCCCAGCCGGTGCATCAGCGGGATGTACGCGTGTTCGAACGCGGCGACGGAACCGCCGCTGCGGTCGGCCGCAAGACCGGTCACGCTCGCGCGCTCCAGCAGGAAGGTCATCAGCTCCGACTTCGCGAAGATGCGAGTGACGAGCACGCAGTCCTGCAGGTTGTACGTCGCGAGCGCCGGCTTGTCCTCGGCGAACATGCGGTCGATTTCGGCCATGCGGTCGTACGGATTGTCGATAGCCTTGCCCTCGCCCAGCAGGCTTTGCGCCACGTGCTCCAGCGAGAACGAGGGAAAACTCCACGTGGCCCCGCGCAGCGCCTCGATGCCGTCGATGACGAGGCGCCCCGCGATGCCGGCGAAGTAATGCTCCTGCCGGCCGCCGTGTTCGCGCCATTCGATCGCGCTGCCGTCGCGGCCCAGGCGCAGCGGGCGCTGCATCTGCTGCGCATGCTGCTGCAGCACGCGCAGGTCGAACTGGACGACGTTCCAGCCGATGATCGCGTCCGGGTCGAACCGCCGGATCCAGTCTTCCAGCCGGTCGAGCAGGTCGCGCCGCGTGTCGACCACCTCGTAGTCGAAATCGAGGCCGGACGCATCGCCGTTCGCCGGGCCGAGCATGTACACCTGGCGCTGGCCGCAGCCTTCCAGCGCGATCGAGCGCAACTCCCCCTGCATCGTCGTCTCGATGTCCAGCGAGACGGTCGACAGCGCCGGGCGATAGTCCTGCGCGGGCGTCAGGCGGGCGTCGACGAGAAGCTGCGGGTCGTGCGGAGCGGGCGTGCCTGTGAACGTGACGGGCGCCATGATGAAGCGCTCCATCAGATAGCGTTCGGGCGGCCGGTTATCGGCCTCGTAGACGTCGATGCCGTGCTCGCGCAGCCGCTTTTCCAGCCGCAGCAGGTGGCGGTATTGCGTGCAGTACAAACCCAGCACGGGGCGGTGGCGGAAGTCGCACAGCGACAGTTCGCGCAGTTCCGCGCCCCGTTCGCGCGCCAGCAGCAGCCGCGCCGTCTCGCCCTGCTCCGCCGGGATGAACGCGACGGCCGGCTGCGGCGCGAGGCGCACGCGCCGTGGCCCATCCGGCGTCGCGAGCCAGAACTCGACTTCGACGCCGGCATCCGTATCGCGCCAGTGGCGGGTCAGCAGGAAGCCCTGCGTGTCCATGGTGTCAGGCATCCGCAAGGCGGGCCAGTTCCGCTTCCGTAAAGCCGGCCTGGCGCCGCGCCTCCACGTTGAAGGGCCCCTTCAGCACGGGCGCCTTGTACTGTACCGTCAGCGCGTCGTACGTGGCGACCGGTTCCAGGCCGCGCTGGACGCATAAATAAAAATACCAGCGGTTGCCGATTTCGACGTGGCCCACCTCGTCGCGCAGCAGCACGTCGAGGATGCGCGCGGCAGCTTCGTCGCCAGCCTGCGCCAGCTTGGCGCGCAGCGGCGGAATCGCATCCAGGCCGCGCGCCTCCATCGTGCGCGGCACGAGGGCCATGCGCGCGAGGACGTCGCCGCTCGTCTTGGCGACCATCTCCCACAGGCTGTCGTGGCCGGGAAAATCGCCATAGGCCCAGCCCAGCGTGCGCAGGTGCGCCGCCAGCAGGGTGAAATGATGGGCTTCCTCGGCCGCGACGCGCAGCCAGTCCGTGTAGTAGGCGTCCGGCATGTCCGGAAAGCGCCAGATGGCGTCCAGCGCGAGGTTGACGGCATTGAACTCGATGTGCGCCAGCGCGTGGACGAGCATCGCGCGGCCTTCGTCCGTCGCCATCGAGCGGCGGCCGACGAGGCGCGGCGGCACGAGTTCCGGCCGCGCGGGACGGCCGGGGATGGCCGCGTCGTCCACTTGCAGGACAGCCGCGCTGTCGAGCGTCGCGGCGCCGCGACGACTGGCGTCGGCCAGCGCGGCCACGCCCGCCGTCTTGGCGACGGCATCCGTCTCGATCAGTAATTCCAGCGCGCGGTCGCGAAGCGCCATCGTGGTCCTCTGCGGCAAAAGGCGGCAGTTTACCATTTCGGCGCCCCGCGGCGCGAGACCGCCCCTACTGTTGCTGCTGCTGGACCGGCACCGTGCTGCCTTGCGGCGGCTGGGTCGGCGCCTGGGTGTCCGACGGGTCCACGCGCGGCGGCGGCAGGCCGCCCGCCTGGCCGGTGCTCGGCGGGATCGCGTCGTCCTTGCCGCTGACGGTGCCCGCGCCGGAACCGGTCGCGCCCGTGCTGGAGCTGCCGTAGGCGGTGCTGCCTGCCGACTGGTCAGGCGTCGCGGGAGCCGGCGTCGTGGAGACGACGCGTTCCGTCACCTCGCCGCGCGGTGCCTGCGCCAGCAGTTGCGGGGCATGGGCCATGTCGCGCTGATAGACCAGGCGCGCTTCCTTCAGGCAGGCGGCCCGGTTCGCGGACGACTTCTTCTTGCATGCTGTCTGCTGCTCGGCATACGCCGCATTGATTTCCTTCTTCAGCGTGGCCATGCGCTGGGCTTTCGTCTTGTCGCCCTGCGTCCACCGCGCCGGATCTTTTGCCGCCATCGCGGGCGAGCCGGCCGCGCACAGCGCGCACGCCAGCGCGACACCGCGCAGGATACATGTTGCTTTGCTCATCTCGACCTCCTGATTCCAATTAGGCGACGCCGCCGGCGTCAGCCGGAATCCCGCCGGAATCGACGGGCACGAGGCCAGTATAGTACGAGAGCGCTGATGACCTGCGTTCCTTTCCCCTTGTCAAATAAACACTGGATGTTTCATAGGAAACATTGGCGCCATACGAATTTTTCATAGGTGACGCGAAAAATGGATGGGGTCGGCATGGCATTTCCTGCCTAGAATCCCGGTTTGCTGCCGGATTGATAATAACGATAACGACTACGGAGATCGATGAAGCACACCTTTTCCGCCCTTGCGGCCGCATTTGCGCTCGGTTCTTTGCTGGGGTTTCCCTTCGCCCATGCGGCGGACGTGACCTTCGCCAAGGGCGCCGACGTCGGCTGGGTCAGCGAAATGGAGGCATCCGGACGGGTGTTCCGCAACCGCGACGGCAAGACCGACGACCTGTACGCCATCCTGAAACAACAGGGCATGGACGCCATCCGCCTGCGCGCGTGGGTAAACCCGCAGGATGGCTGGAACGGCACCGCTGACCTCGTCGCGAAAGCGAAACGCGCGAAAGCCGCCGGCATGCGCGTCATGATCGACTTCCACTACAGCGATTCGTGGGCCGATCCGCAGCAGCAGACGAAACCGAAGGCCTGGGCCAACTACACCGTGCCGCAGCTGGCGACCGCCGTCGCCGACCATACGCGAGCCGTGCTGACCGCGCTGCGCGATGCGGGCGTCACGCCGACGTGGGTCCAGGTCGGGAACGAGACCCGCACCGGCCTGCTGTGGCCCGAGGGCGACGCGACGAAACACATGGACAACTACGCGCGCTTCGTCGACAGCGGTTACGGCGCAGTCAAGCAGGTGTTCCCGGACGCGATCGTGATCGTCCACGTCGACAACTGCCATGACAACGCCACGTTCCGCTGGAACTTCGACGGCCTGAAGGCACACGGCGCGCGCTTCGACATGATCGGCGTGTCGTCGTACCCGACCACCGCGAAGAACCTGACCTGGCAAGCCGCCACCGCCGCCTGCCTCGCCAACCTGAACGACATGGTGCACCGCTACGGCAAGCCGGTCATCCTGTCCGAAGTCGGCGTGCCCTGGGACCACCCGGACGGCAAGGCGGTCATCGCCGACCTGATCGCCAAAGCGCGCGCCGTCGATGGCGGCCTGGCGCGCGGCGTGTTTTATTGGGAGCCCGAGGCCTACGACTGGAAGGGCTATCCGATGGGCGCCTTTGACCGCGGCGGCAAGCCGACCGCGATCATGGACGCCTTCCTGGAGCGCTGAAAACGCGCGAATCACAACCGAGACCAACCTATGAATCTGATTTCCCGCCTCGACGCCATCGTCTTCCTGTTCTACTTCGTCGTGGTCGCAGGCTACGGCCTGTGGGTCTACCGCCGCAAGAAGAGCGCGAACACCTCCGCCTCGCACGACTACTTCCTGGCCGAAGGCTCCCTCACCTGGTGGGCCATCGGCGCGTCGCTGATCGCATCGAACATCTCCGCCGAGCAGTTCATCGGCATGAGCGGGTCGGGCTTCCGCATCGGCATGGCCATCGCCGTGTACGAACTGATGGCCGCCGCCACGCTCGTCATCGTCGCCGTGTTCTTCATGCCGGTCTACCTGAAGAACCACATCTACACGATGCCCCAGTTCCTCGAGCAGCGCTACGGCAAGGCCGTCGCCACGACGATGGCGCTGTTCTGGCTCGGCCTGTACGTCGTCGTCAACCTGACCTCGATCCTGTACCTGGGCGCGTTGGCCATCGGCAGCGTCACCGGCATCGGCGTGCTGCCCTGTATGCTGTTCCTCGCCGTCTTCGCCGCCATCATCACGCTGGGCGGCATGAAGGTCATCGGCTACACCGACGTCATCCAGGTCACCTGCCTCGTCATCGGCGGCCTCGTGACCACGTGGCTGGCGCTGGACCTCGTCGCGAAACTCGGCAACGGCCACGGCGCGCTGCAAGGCTTCTCCACGCTGTACGCCTCGACCCGCGACCACTTCCAGATGGTGCTGGGCCGCGACAACCCGAACTACATGGACCTGCCGGGCCTGTCGACCTTGATCGGCGGCATGTGGATCGTGAACCTGAACTACTGGGGCTGCAACCAGTACATCACGCAGCGCGCGCTGGGTGCCGACCTGCCGACCGCCCGCAAAGGCCTGCTGTTCGCCGCATTCCTGAAACTGCTGATGCCGATCATCGTCGTCATGCCGGGTATCGCCGCGTTCGCGCTGGACCGTTCCGGCGTGCTGGGCGACGCGATGCGCGTCGGCGGCGAGCTGAATCCGGACCGCGCCTACCCCACCCTGCTGGCACTGCTGCCGTCGGGCCTGAAGGGCATCGCGTTCGCCGCGCTGACCGCGGCCGTCGTCGCGTCGCTGGCCGGCAAGGCCAATTCGATCGCCACGATCTTCACCCTCGACATCTACCAGAAGCGCCTGCATCCGGACGTCACCGAGAAGAAGATGGTGTGGATCGGTCGCGTGACCGTCGTCGTGTCGATGCTGCTGGCCGTCGTGATCGCCCCGCTGATGGGCATCGACAAGAAGGGCGGCTTCCAGTACATCCAGGAATACACGGGCTTCGTCTCGCCGGGCATCCTGGCCATGTTCCTGCTGGGCTTCTTCTGGAAGAAGACGACGTCCAGCGCCGCCATGTTCGCGACCGTCGGTGGCCTGGTCTTCTCGATCATCCTGAAGTTCCTGCCGACGATGATGGACCTGTCCTTCCTCGCGCCGATCGGTTTCGCCCATGACAATGGCTCCGGCGTGTACGAGATCCCGTTCCTGGACCGCATGTTCATCGTGTTCTGGCTGGTCGTCGCCGGCATGGTCCTGCTCAGCACCGTGTTCGCCCGCGGCAAGGTCAAGGCGCTGATCGTCGACACCAAGCTGTTCAAGGTCGACGGCGCGTTTGCGCTGGGCTCGGCCGTCATCTGCGTGGTGCTCGCGACCATCTACGGCATGTGGTGGTGATGCGCTCATAGACCGTCGTCCCTGCGCAGGCAGGGACCCAATCTTGCGTGCGCTTCGACTGCGCCGGCAGAACTTGGGTCCCCGCCTGCGCGGGGACGACGTTTCGCGGCAATGGAAAGGCAGCCTGCGGGCTGCTTTTTTTATTATTTTTACCAGGGTATATGAACTTCGTATATACGCTGGTGAAAAACACAATGGTTGTACTCCTTGCAAGGCGACAGAATGCCGATCAGTCGCTTGATTGGTTCGCTCGACGCACCAACAAAGTCGACCACAACACATAAGTCTAAACGACAAAAGCAAGGAGATTACATGCAGCAGAAAACCCTGAGCGTACTCGTACGCTCGCTCTTCCCATTGTTGGCCCTCCCCGCCGTCCCCGCCCTCGCCCAGCAAGCCGCGCCGTCCGAACCCGCCGCCGGCGGCGACACCAGCGTGCAGCAGGTCGTCGTGTCCGGCATCCGTGCGTCCGTGCGCAGCGCGCTCTCCGTCAAGGAAAACTCCAACAGCATGGTCGAAGTCGTCGCCTCCGAAGACATCGGCAAACTCCCGGACACCACCATCGCCGAATCGCTGGCGCGGCTGCCGGGCCTCGCCGCCGGTCTCGATCGCGGCAACGCGAGCCAGATCGTCGCGCGCGGCATGGGCGAGCGCTTCATCGGCGCCACGCTGAACGGCCGCGAACTTGCGTCGTCCGAGCCGAACCGCGCCGTGCGCTTCGAGCAGTTCCCGTCCGAGTCGCTGTCCGGCGCCATCGTCTACAAAACGCAGAACGCCGACCTCGTCGAAGGCGGCGTCGCGACGACCATCGACCTGCAGACCGTGCAGCCGCTGAAGTACAACGGCCGCCAGGCGTCGCTGAAGGCCGACGCGCTGTACTACCCGCTTGCGAAGGACGTCGACGCGCAGACCGTGCGCCCGCGCCTGGGCGGCATCTGGATCGACCAGTTCGCGAACAAGACCATCGGCGCAGCCGTGGCGTTCAGCTACCAGAAGCAGCCGTCGATCGAGGAACGCAAGAACCACTGGGGCTTCAATGAGGACCACTCCGCCGACCTGAATGGCGACGGCAAGGTCGACAAGACGCCGTGGGGCTTCGAGGATGAGCTCAAGAGCGGCACCAACGAACGCAGCAGCGTACTGGGCAAGCTCGAATGGAAGGCCAGCCCGGACGCCATGATCACGGCCGACCTGTACTTCGCCCGCAACAAGATCCGCGAGCCGAGCGTGCAGCACTGGACCGGCGACGTCGGCAACTGGGACGGCTGGCAGACCGGGAATTACTCGAACGTCGACATCCGCAACGGCTACGTCGTGGGCGCGACCGTCAAGGACGTGAGCCTGACCACGCACAGCACTCGCTGGATCCAGAACATGGACAACTTCGCCGGCGGCCTGAACGGCAAGTTCAACGTGGGCGACTGGAAGGTCGAAGCGGACGTCGCGACCTCGCGCGCGAGCCGCGCCAGCCAGTGGGCCGACGTGCGCAACACCACCGCGAAGAACGGCACGCTGTCGTGGGCCTTCATCGGCGACGAGCAGCAATCGTATTCGTACAGCCAGGACACCGGCAACCTCGCGACGTTCGGCGCGCCGCAGCTGTATATCGACAACGACGGCCACGTGCACGACCGCCTCGACTCGGCCCAGCTGAGCGGCGCGCTGCCGCTGGACCTGGGTCCGGTCAGCCGCATCAAGATCGGCGCGCGCTTCGCCGACCGCGAGAAGTCCTACCGCCAGACCACGTGGAACATCTCGCCCACGAACGCAGCTATCCCGGCATCCGCGTACACGACCATCAACGTGCCGGGCTACTTCCCCGCGCTGATGCTGAACGATTTCGAAGGTACCGTGACCTCCACGTTCGGCGCGGGCGCACTGGATGCGAGCGGCCGCACGCCGACCGCGAACGACCTGCTGGCCGGCTGGCGCGTCAAGGAACGCACGAGCGCCCTGTATGCGCAGGCGGACCTGGACGGGGAGATGTTCGGCCTGAAGTACCGCGGCAATGCGGGCGTGCGCGTCCTGCACACCAGCCAGACGGGCGAAGGCATGGAATCCGTGAACGGTGCGGCACCGACCGCGGTGTCCGGCGGCGCCTCGTACACGAAGGCCCTGCCCAGCATGAACCTGATCTTCAACCTCGACGAGGAACAGAAGCACCAGGTGCGCTTCTCGCTGGCCCGCGCCATGTCGCGCGCGCCGATGGACGAGATGCGCGCATCGCGCCAGATCTCGATGGACACGACGCCCGGCTCGCAGCAGCCGCTGACGGGCAGCGCGGGTAACCCGGGCCTGCTGCCGATGATGGCCAACCAGGCCGACCTCGCGTACCAATGGTACTTCGACAAGGGCTCGCTGTTCTCGGCCGCGCTGTTCTACAAGCAGATCGGCAGCTACATCGGCATCACCACTGACACGACGACGATCGGCAACCGCCAGGCGGTCATCACCCGTTCCATCAACGGCGAAGGCGGCTACGTGCGCGGCCTGGAACTGGTGTACCAGCATGCGTTCACGCACCTGCCGGCACCGTTCGACGGCCTGGGCGTCGCCGCGAACTGGTCGTACAACGAGAGCGACATCCACGAGTACACCAATAACTTCCCGATGGAAGGCCTGATGCGCAACAACGGCGGCGTCACGCTCTGGTACGAGAAGAACGGCTTCGAGGCCCGCGTTTCCGCCAACTACCACAGCCCGTTCGTGCGCATGCCCCGCTGGACGGCCGGCTACATGGCGGAAAACGGCGAGGAGACCTACGTCACCGCGAACGTCTCGTACTACCTGACGCCGCAGCTGCAGCTGCGCGTGGGCCTGGACAACATCACGAACCAGAAGGTCGTCTACACGCAGAACGCGAACGCGTACATGCAAAACGTGATGGAATACGGCCGCCGCTACAACGTGGGCCTCTCGTACAAGTTCTGATGATGACGATGACCCGAACCACGCTGCTCCGCACCGCCCTGCTGCTGGCCTTCGCCGGCCCCGCCGTGGCGGGCGCGGAACAACTCCTCACCGTCGACGCCACGGCACCGGCGCCCGACCCGCACACCGGCTATATCAAGCTGGGCACGGCAACGGCGCCCGGCGGCCATGCGCTCGGCATCAACAACCAGTACCTCACGCGCGACGGGAAGCCATGGCTGCCCGTGATGGGCGAGTTCCACTATACGCGCAGCCCGGCCGCCAGCTGGGACGCGGAACTCGCCAAGATGAAATCGGCCGGCATCGACATCGTCGCCAGCTACATCATCTGGAACCACCACGAAGCGACCGAGGGTAAATTCGACTGGTCCGGCAACCGCGACCTGCGCCGCTTCGTCCAGCTCGCACACAAGCACGGCCTGGACGTCGTCGTCCGCGTCGGTCCGTGGTCGCACGCGGAGGTGCGCTACGGCGGTTTCCCGGACTGGGTGGTCGACGCCATGCCCACGCGCGGCAACGATCCGACTTACCTCCGTTACGTGGAGCGCTACTACCGCGAGATCGGACGCCAGCTGGACGGCCTGCTGTACAAGCAGGGCGGCCCGGTCATCGGCGCCCAGATCGAGAACGAGTACAACCTGGGGGGCCCGGGCCGCGGCGCGGACCACATCCGCACGCTGAAGGGTCTTGCAGTGAAGGCGGGCATCGACGTACCCTACTACACCGTCACGGGCTGGGACCAGACCTTGTACCCGTCGGGCGAAGTCACCCCGGTGTTCGGCGGCTATCCGGACGAGCCGTGGGCGACGAGCACCAAGGAACTGCCGCCGAAGGAGACGTATGCCTTCCGCTTCGACACACGCGTGAGCGGCGACCTCGGTGCGCAGACCCGCGCGAGCCAGCAGGGCACGGCCGAGACGGACATGGAGAAGACCCCGTTCCTCGGCGCCGAATACGGCGCGGGCCTGCCCGCGATGTACCGCCGCCGCACGCTGGTCTCCGCCGACGACATCGCGTCGATGCTGCCCGTGCAGCTGGGCTCCGGCGTCAACCTGATGGGGTACTACATGTTCCACGGCGGGCGCAATCCCGTCGCCGGCACCACGCTGGAGGAAAGCACGAAGTCAGGCGGCTACAACGACGTTCCCGCGATCAACTACGACTTCAACGCGCCGCTGGGCCCGGACGGCCAGCAGCGCGACGTGCTGGCCAGCCTGCGCCCGTTCCACTGGTTCCTGCACGACTTCGGCGCGCGCCTCGCGCCGATGACGGTGCGTAAGCCGGACGTGGTGCCGAAAGATCCGGCCGACCTGGGCCCGGCCCGCTGGTCCGTGCGCAGCCGCGGCGATGCAGCCTTCCTGTTCTACGATGGCCACATCCGCCAGTACCCGACGCCTGCGCGCGAACAGGTCCGTTTCGCCATCAAGCTGCCCGGCGCGACGGTGACGCTGCCGCGCAAGCCCGTCGACCTGCCGGCAGGCGCGTACTTCGCCTGGCCCGTCAACTTCGACATGGGCGGCCAGCGCCTGACGTACGCGACGGCGCAGCCGCTCGCGAAACTGGACGGCGGCACGTGGGTGTTCGCGGCGCAGGACGGCGTTCCCGTCGAATTCGCGTTCGGTGAGAAAGCCCGCGGCTGTGTGCAGATCCAGCGCGCGCACGTCGACGAGGGTGCCGACGCGGTCGTCGTGGACGGCATCCAGCCCGGCCTCGATGCGGCGTTCACGGTGCGCTGCCCGGGCGCGAAGCCGCTCACGGTGCTCGTGCTATCGCAAACGCAGGCGCGCCAGGCGGCGATCGGCACGTTCCAGGGCCAGCGCCGGCTCGTGCTCAGCGAGGCGCAGGCGTACTTCGACGGCGGGCGTCTCGTGCTGCGCAGCGCGGGCCAGCCCCACGTGCGCGCGGCCGTGTACCCGGCCACCACGCTGAAGAGCGCCGGCCGGGACGGCCTGTTCCAGGTGTTCGACACGACGCTGCCGGCCCGCAACGTCGCGGTCGCGGTGAAGCCGTTGCGCGACGCCCAGCCGGCGCGCCCGGTCCGCATCGGCGGTAACGCCAACGCGGCCGTGCAGCCGGATCCGGAAGCCTTCGGCACCTCGGCCGCGTGGCTGCTGGACGTGGCGGCGGCGAGCAAGTCGAAGGACGTGGACAGCCTGCTGCTCGACATCGACTTCACCGGCGACGTTGCCCGGCTGTTCGACGGCACGCGCATGGTCGACGACTGGTACTACAACGGCCAGCGCTGGCAATTCGATCTGGGTAATTTGGCTACCAAACGCCAAGGTCCGCTCACGCTGACCGTGCTGCCGCTGCGCGCCGATGCACCGATCTACCTGCCGCGCGAGCACCGGCCCGACTTCGGCGGCAAGCCGCAGGTGGCCGAGCTGAAGGCGGTGAAGGTGGTGCCGGTCTACCGCGTGGAGATCGGCAAGTAGACAAAACCCCCACCGGTGGGGCATGACCGTCCATGGCGCGAGTGTCAATATGCGCGCCATGGACACGTCACACACCGAATTCCTCCCGCGGCGCGGCGCAATGCTCGATACGGTCGAGCAATACGTCGTCAGCGCCGCACGGTACCTGCTCGAGCAGCAGCTGGGCTTCGTCCCGGCGTGGGCGGTGCTCGGGGACTACCTCGGCAGCGTTGGCGTGCGCGTCATTGCAACCCTGGCCCGTGCCGCTACTTCCCGAGGAGAACCATGATCTTTCACGCATCCATCCCCGCGCGCGATCCCGAGCGCGTCGCCGCCGTCATTGCCGAGATCTGGGGCGGCCAGTCGTTCCGCTTCCCGCCCTGGCCCGGCGCCTGGGTCGCGATGGCCGGCGACGTGCGCGGTTCGATGGTCGAGGTCTATCCGCACACGATGCCGATGGCGCCGGGGAACGGCGCCGAGATGGCACGGCCGCACCCGGACGCGGCACCGCGCCCGTACGCCTGCTTCCACCTGGCGATCGCGACCGAGCGCTCCGTCGAGGAGATCCTCGCGATCGGCAGGCGCGAAGGCTGGCGCGCCGTGCCGTGCTCGCGCGGCGGCGTGTTCGACGTCGTCGAGCTGTGGCTCGAGAATGGCCTGATGTTCGAAGTGCTGACGCCCGAGATGCAGCACGATTACCGCAAGGGTGTCAACCTGGACATGTGGCGCATCACGCGGGAGGAAGAGCCCGTCCCGGCCTGACGCGGCGGATCGCGGGCACGCCGGCCGCGCATCCCAGCCGCACGTGATCGAAGCGGTCGCCCGCCACGTCGTCCAGCACGACGGGCGGCCGCGCGTCCGGCGCCGCCGTGCGCAGGTCGACGTGATGCACCTCGACGTTGCGCGCATGGCGCACGTACAGACCGTAGGCCGGCGTCACGCCGAACATGCTGGGTTCCGGATAATGGTCCGGCTGCTCGGGCGGCACGCGCCGTGCGTCGGCTGCGGTACCCCCGCCCCCGTGCACGATCGTGATATTCGACAGCCGCACGTCCTCGACGGGCGCCTCCGGCAGCCCTGCCACGATGGATGCGTACGGCGCATTCGCCTGCGACACGACCACGTTGCTGATGTTCACCCGGCGGATCGCGCCGACGCGTGTGCCCGCCGGCGCGCGCATGCGGCGCCCCAGGCGGATGAACAGCGGGGACGTCGTCAGGTCGCGCATGGCGAGGTTGTCGACCGTGATGTCCTCGATGACGGCGCCGTCCACGCTTTCGATGGCCAGGCCGCGGCAATGCTCGAACACGCAGTTGGCGATGACGATGTTGCGAAAGCCCCCGTTCGATTCCGTGCCCAGCTTGATGCGGCCGCACACGCCCTCCTCGTCCGGCGCTTTCAGTTGCGTCTTCTGGTACGTCCCGTCCAGCAGCGTACCGAGGTCGAAGCCGGAGACCTGGCACCCCGTGATCGTCACGTGCTCCGTGAAATGCGCGCGGCCCAGTGCGTAGGAACTCTTCAGGCAGATCGCGTCGTCGTTGGGCGTATTGACCGCGCAATCGCTGATCCGCACGTTGCGGCAGCAATCGATGTCGAAGCCGTCGCGCTCGGTGTCGACGGTGACGTTCGCGATCGTCAGGTTGTCGACGCCCGTCGCCAGCACGGCGAAGTGGCCGCACTTGAGCATCGAAACATCGCGCAACAGCACGTTGCGGCAGTTCTTCAGGGCGATCGCCTTGTTGCCCTTGCCGTCCATCTCCGCGCCGAACACCGTGCCTGCACGCGCTCGCTCGCCCATCGGGTCCTTGCCACCGAGCGAGGACGGCATGTCGCCTGCTTTCATCGGCCGGTTGGCGCCCGGTCCCGAGCGCGTCAGGCCGCGGCCCCAGATGCGGCCCGGCCCCAGGATCGCCACGTCCTCCAGGTTCTCACCCCAGATCAGCGAGTTGTGCCAGTGGCTGTGGCCGAAATCCTGCCAGGCATCGTGCGGGTTGGGCTCGGCCGCGTCATAACGTCCCTTGCCGTCGGCCGGATCGGCCGCGACGATCACACTGCCGGCGTCCAGATGCAACGTCACGCGGCTTTGCAGCCGTATCGAAAAGCTGAGGTAGCGGCCGGCCGGGAAGCGCACGGTGCCGCCGCCGGCGGCGCCGGCCGCGGCGATGGCCGCGTTGATGGCGTCCGTATCCAGGGTCGTGCCGTCGCCGCGGGCGCCGAACGCACGCACGTCGAAGTCCGCGGCCAGCGCGGGGGCGCACACGGTTGCGCAGGCGGCGCCAAGCCCCTGCAAGAGTCGGCGCCGGGTCGTGTCGAAGGAAGTCATCGCATCACCATAGCACCGCCACGCCGCGCCGAACGCGCAAGTTGCTGAGCAATTGGTTGGGTCATTTTCTTCAATACCGGCCCGCACGCCGCCGCTATCGTCTGCCGCATCCCTCAACCCGAAAGGAAACGCAGATGAGCATGTTCGCTTCGATGGCCGCTTTCGCCCTCGCCACCTCGATCTCTCCCGGCCCCGTCAACGTCGTCGCCCTGGGCAGCGGCGCCCGCCACGGTTTTACCGCCAGCCTCGCCCACGTCACGGGCGCCACCGCCGGCTTCTGCCTGCTGCTCGTGCTGGCGGGTCTCGGGCTGCACGAAGTGGTCGCCGCATGGCCGCAGGTCACAAGCGTCGTGCGCTGGGCCGGCGTCGTCTTCCTGCTCTACATGGCCTGGAAGCTGGCCGCCGATGCAGGCGAGCTGGATGCCGGCGAGGCCGCGGCGCGCCCGACGATGCTGCAGGGCGCCGCCCTGCAGTGGCTCAGTCCCAAGGCATGGCTGGCCGCGCTGGCGGGCATGGGCACGTATGCCTCCGGCGGCGACGCGGCCGCCGTCTGGCTGTTCGCGGCGATCTACTTCGTCGTGTGCTGGCTGTCGATTGCCGCGTGGGCGTGGGCCGGCAGCCGTTTGCAGGTCTACCTGCGCACGCCGCGCCGGGTGCGCGTGTTCAATCGCACGATGGCCGGCATGCTCGTGGCGAGCGTGGTCTGGCTGGCCGCAGTGTGACCGTCAGTCGCGGTATTGCTTGGGCGTGGCGGCCGTCATCCGCTTGAACACCCGCTGGAAATGGGCCTGGTCGGCAAAACCCGTGTCGACCGCCACCTCGGCGATCGGCGCGCCGGCGCGCAGCCTCGCCTTGGCGTACTGGATGCGCCGGTTCGTCTGGTATTCGTGCGGCGCGACGCCGTAGCGCTTCTTGAAGGCGCGGATCAGGTAGGAGCCGGACAGGTTCGCCGCATCGCACAGGTCCTGCAGCGGCAAGGCGTCCGCGAAATGGGCGTCGATGTGGTGCGCGACGCGTTCCACCTTGGGCGCGACGGCATCCGGCACCGATCCGGGCGCGAGCTCGCCGTCCAGGCGCGCGACGAAATCCACGACCGCGGCCTCGCGTTCGGCAGCGCTGCGATCCGACGCCGCCAGCACGGCGAACAGCCGGACGCCCGCCTCCACCAGGTGCGGCGCGCGCAACGCGGCCTGTGCGTACGGGCGGAACACCGGATCCGCCAGGCCGCGCACGCGCGCCTGGACTCGGCCCAGCCACGCGGGGTCGAAGTAGAACATCACGTACGACCACGGCGCGTCGTCGACCGGATTGCAGCCGTGGACGTCGCCCGGATTGATCACGACGACGGCGCCCTGCTCCACCACTTCCGCATGCGCGCCGTTGACATAGGTGCTGCGGCCGCCCGTGATGACGCCGACGGAATACGTCTCGTGCCAGTGCCGCCCGTAGTGCAGGTCGCGTCCGTCCGTGACGTGGCGCGCTTCGACGAAGGGCAAGGCGGGGTCGCGCCAGAAGACCTGGGCGGCGTGATGGCGGTCGGGACGGGTCATGATCGTACCTGCGAGAGATCGTTCATCCATTCTACCAGCGGCGCGGCGCCTGCTAGTCGAACACGTTCCAGCACAGCGCATTGCGTAGCCGCTGGTCGTCCAGCACCAGGTCGCGGATCGCGTCCGGCAACTGGGCGCGCTGCCAGTGACATTCGCGCTTGCCCGCTTCGTCCCGCTCGTGGTCCGGCGCGGCCTCGCGCGCCGCGCGGATCGCATACGCCGCCGCGCCGAGTTCGTGCGCGGCCACGTGGGCGACAGCGACGGCCTGTCCGGCCGCCAGCGCTGCCATCTTGGCGGCGCCGGACTCGTCGCGCGCAGCCGCATTCGCAATGAAGGCCGCCTGGTGGGCCTGCTTCATCGGGATCTCGCCGCGGGCCCAGGCACGCGCGAGTTCGATCGCCTGCCGCGGCCTGTCGTCGCCGGGCCGCACCTGTTCGAAATGATGCAGCACGTGCTGCGCACAGTCGGCCGCCCAGATGGCGAGCAGGTGGTGATCGGGATCCGACAATGTACCGCCGCGGCGCACCGTGATGAACCTCGGGTCACGCTCCTTCGGCAGGATCATGCGAACCTCTCAACCGCGCCAGGCGACGGCAAACGACCGCGCACGCGCGGCCAGGTCGTCCAGGGTCACGCCGGGCGTAAACAACTGGCTGCCGATGCCCGCGCCCGTCGCGCCCGCAGCCTTCCACGCCGTGATCTGTTCGGGCGTGACGCCGCCCACGGGCCACAGCGGCGTGCCGGGCGGCAGGACGGACTTCATCGCCTTCAGCCCGGCCGGGCCGATGGACTCTGCCGGGAACAGTTTCAAAGCATGGGCGCCCGCATCCAGCGCGGCGAAGGCTTCCGTGGGCGTGGCGACGCCGGGTGCGCACAGCATGCCGGCCGCGCGCGCATGCGCGATCACGGCGGGGTTGCAGTTCGGGGACACGAACAGCCGGCCGCCCGCCTGCGCGACGGCGTCGACGTCGGCAATGCTCAGCATCGTGCCGCCGCCGACGATGGCGTCGGGCGGGGCCATGTCGACGAGGATGCGGATCGCGTCCAGCGCGCCCGGCCGGTTCAGCGGCACTTCGAGCAGGCGCCAGCCGGCGTCGAACAGGACGCGTCCGACTTGCGCCGCGTCGGCGGGATCGAGGCCGCGCAGGATGGCGACGAGCGGCAGGTCGGGTAGAGCAAACGTCATGATGGGATCCGGTCGAGGAAGCGCGCCAGCGCGGCGCAATACACGCGGTCCGGATCGAGCCCGGCCAGGGTGATGCCGAAGTGGACGGCCGCGCGCGCGTAGCGGGCCCGCAGCACGGGCGAGCCGATGCAGGTCGGCGGGACGGCGCCGCCCGTCAGCCCGACCGCGGCGACGAATTCCGTTCCGACGAGCAGGCCGCTGACGAACGAGCGCGCCTGCGCGGCCGGCATGGCGCCCGAGACGACGCGGGCACGTACGCCGAACAACGCGTTCGACAGCGGCGCGCCGCGGCGGGCCGCGTCCAGGCCGGCGACGAACGCGCCGTCGTCGTCATGATCGCCCGCCATCAGCGGCGCCAGCGTGCCGTGCGCGGACACCATCGCGAACAATTCTCCCGTCATGAACGTGGCGATGCGGCGGATGACGCCGTCCGCGAGATGCACCCATTTGCTATGGGTGCCGGGCAGGACGAACCAGCCGTCGCGCCGGCCCAGCGCGACGGCACCCAGCAGCTGCGTCTCTTCGCCGCGCATCACGTCGACGTGCTCTCCCCGCTGGACATAGCCGGGAACGATGAAACAGGGACGCCCGGCGCGCGGATCGTCGACGCGGACCACGTGGTCCGGCAGCGCTTCCAGCGGCACGCCGATGTCGAGATAAGGCACTTCGCGCCAGCCCTGGGCGCTGCCGACCATGCCGGAAGCGACGGCGGGCACGTCCGGATCGACGCCCATGTCCGCCACCAGGGCGGCGAAGGAGCCCGCGAAATCGGGGCGCACGGCCAGCATGCCCTGGTCGTCGGCGCGCGTGGCGAGCGAGGCGCCGGCGGCGTCGACGAGATAGGCGCGGCGGTTGCTCGAACCCCAGTCGATGCCGAGCAGGCGGTGTGATGCGGATGAAGCCATCGCGCCAGCTTACACCGATTTGATGTACGTGACGCGCGCCGTCGGCTTGGGACGCGTGGCCGTCTCGCGCAGCGCGCCGAGCATGGCTTCCGCGGCCGGCGATAGCTGGTGATGGCGGCGCGTGATGATGCCGTAGACGTCCATGCGCAGGTTCAGTTCGTACGGCAGCACGGCCAGCAGGCCGCTGTCCAGGTACGGCTTGACGAGTTCGACGGACATCGGCGCCACCATGTCGCTGCCCAGCAGCAGCGTCGTCACGACGGGCAGCTCGGCCGTCGACACGGTCTCCGCCGGCTGCTCCAGGCCCTGCGTGAGGAACAGCGCCGCCATCCGGTCGCGCACCATGCTGCCGGCCGGCGGCACGATCCACGCCTGGCGCGCGAGCTCGGCCAGGTCCAGGCCGCGCGCGCCCAGCAGCGGGTGCCCGGCGCGCACGATCAGGCTGTGCGGCTCGTCGGTGATCGGCTCGAAATGGAATTCGTCGGCGATCGAGCCGTCGACGACGCGGCCGATGACGATGTCGAGATCGCCCGCGCGCAGCCGCTCGACGAGCTGCTTGCTGCTGCTCACCTCGATCGACACGTTAAGGCGCGCATGCCGCGTCTTGAGCAGGGTGACGGCGGCGGGCACGAGGGTCGTCGACGGCGTCAGGATCGCACCGACGGCCACGCGCCCGCGCAGGCCGGACATCAGTTCCATCACTTCCTGGTACGCGGCATCCATCTCGGCCAGCGAAGCGCCGGCGCGGCGGATGAGCACCTTGCCGTACCACGTGGGCTCCACGCCGCGCGGCAGGCGCTCGAACAAGGTGACGCCCAGCGCGTGTTCCAGCTCGCCGAGCAGTTTCGACGCAGCCGGCTGCGTGAGGTTCGCGGCCTGCGCGGCCTGCATGATCGACCCGTGCCGGCCCAGTTCGACGAGCAGGACAAGGTGGCGCGTCTTCAGGTAGGCGCGGACGAAGCGGTCGGAGCGGGGATCGGACATGGGAGTGCGGCGTAGGCCTCGAAAGTTTCCATAATGATAGTTGCCCATCCGTCCAGGGTCAAACTCCGGAATAGTACTTAGTCGTGATACACCTGGCTCCTGCCCCCGTCGACCAGCAAATCCGTCGCATTCACGAACCGCGCCTCGTCGCTGGCCAGGAACAACGCCGCGTTGGCGACGTCCTTCGGCTCGCCGATCCACCCGCACGGCAGCAGCGCGGCCTGGCGCCGCCGTTCCGCTTCCGGGTCGGGATGGCCCGCGAGCCACGCCTCGATCCGCTCCGTCAGGATCAGGCCCGGAGAGATGGAATTCACCCTGATGCCGCGCGCCGCGTACTCGACGCCCAGCGAGCGCGTGAGGCCGATCAGCCCGTGCTTCGCGACCGGGTACGGAAAACAGCCCTTGATGACCTTGTGACCATGGACCGAGGCGATGTTGACGATGCTGCCGCTGCCTGCCGCCAGCATGGACGGGAGCACGGCGCGGCATGCGTTCCACGCGCCTTCCAGGTCGAGCGCGAGGCAGCGCCGCCAGCCTTCCGCATCCAGTTCGAGCGGGTCCGCGAACACGTTGACGCCCGCGTTGTTGACGAGGATGTCGATTTGGCCGAAGCGCTCCAGCGTGCGCGCCGCCAGCCGCTCCATCGCGGCGGGCTCGGTAATGTCGGCCTGGACGAACAGGCTGCGCGCCCCGCCCAGTTCCTCGCGCAGCGCCTGCGCGGCCGCGTCGTCGACGTGGCTGTTGATGACGACGCGCGCGCCTTCGTCCACAAAACGGCGCGCGACGGCCGCGCCGATGCCCATGGTGGAGCCGGTGACGATCGCCACCTTCCCTTCGAGTCTTCCGTTCATCTCTTCCTGCCGCTTCCCTGGCCATGCATGTTTTTATATAACATGCATCCTACACCACGGATCGGCAGGTCTACCACTCCGCGACGCTGCCGTCGGCGTGGCGCCAGACCGGATTGCGCCAGTCGGGCGCCTGGCGGCTCGCCTCGATCACGCGTTCCTCGTCGATCTCCACGCCGAGGCCCGGTTTCGTCAACGGCCGGATCCAGCCGGAAGACAAGTGGAAATCCTCCTTGTTCTTCACGTAGTCCAGCAGCTCGGCGCCCTGGTTGTAATGGATGCCCATGCTCTGCTCCTGCAGCACGGCGTTGTGCGCGACGAAGTCCACCTGCAGGCAGGAGGCCAGCGCCACCGGTCCGAGCGGGCAATGCGGCGCGAACGCGATGTCGTGCGCTTCCGCCATCGCGGCGATCTTGACGCATTCCGTGATGCCGCCCGCGTGCGACAGGTCCGGCTGGACGATCGAGAGACCGCCGCGCTCGAACACGCGCTTGAAGTCGAAGCGCGAGTACATCCGCTCGCCGGCCGCCAGCGGGATCGACGTCGCGTCGGCCAACGCGCGGTAGTATTCGTCCTGCTCGGCCAGCACCGGTTCCTCGACGAACAGCGGCCGGTACGGCTCCAGCTCGCGCAGCAGCACCTTCGCCATCGGCGCGGACACGCGGCCGTGGAAGTCGACGCCGAACTCGATCTCGAACCCGAACTTCGCGCGCACCTCGGCCACGCGGGCCACGGCCTGGTCGACCTTGCGCGCGTTGTCGACGATACCCAGTTCCTCGGTGCCGTTCATCTTGAACGTGTCGAAACCGGCTTCGCGCAGCGCGGCGATGCCCGCGATCAGCTCCGCCGGACGATCGCCGCCCACCCAGCTGTACGTCTTCATGCGGTCGCGCACGAGGCCGCCCAGCAGCTCGTACACGGGCTGCCCCAGCACCTTGCCCTTGATGTCCCACAGCGCCTGGTCGACGCCGGCGATGGCGCTCATCAGGATCGGACCGCCGCGGTAAAAGCCGGCGCGGTACATCGTCTGCCACAGATCGTTGATGCGGGCCGGGTCCTTGCCGACGAGGTAGTCGGACAGTTCGTGCACCGCCGCTTCGACGGTGCGCGCGCGCCCCTCGATGACGGGTTCGCCCCAGCCGGTGACGCCTTCGTCGGTCTCGATCTTCAGCAGCATCCAGCGCGGCGGGACGCGGTAAGTGGTGAGTCGGGTGATTTTCATGGCGGCCAGTGTAGCCGCGCCCGGCCCGCCGCATGCATGCGCAATCGCTGGGGATATATATCGATACGATATAGACGCCGGTCAGGCCAGTCCGTACTGCCGGAAAATCCGCTTCTGCGTGCCGTCGGCGACGAGTTCCGCCATCGCCGCGCGCCAGCGGGCCGCGTCGCGCTCGCCGATATCGAGCGAACCCGCCAGCCAGGCGGTGGTCGACCGCACCGGCCGGCCGAGACGGAAATTCTTTTCCTCGCCCCGCATCTCGAGCGAACGGTGGATGATGGCGCGCTCGCCGAACGCGGCGTCGGCCATGCCCGCCAGCAGGAACCGGTGGACCTCGTCGATGGATGACGCCTCCACCAGTCGCTCGAAGCCCAAGTCGCGCAGGATGGCCGCCTGGGCGGCGCCCCGCAACAAGGCGATGCGCCTCTCTTTCATGTCCTGGGGGCGCTGGACGTCGAAGTCGCTGCCCTTCTGCGCCAGGAAAATGTAGTTTTCTTCGTACAGCGGGGCGAGCCAGCGGAACTGCCCCTCCCGCTCCGGCAGCCGGGTCACAGGGAAAATCGCCGTGTGCGGCGCCGTGGTCGCGACGTACAGGGCGCGCCGCCAGGGCATGAACTCGATATCCGGCGCCAGGCCGAGGCGCTTGCACAGCGCGTCCACGAGCTCGCGCAGGGCGCCCGGCTGCCTGTCGCCCGGGCTCATCACCAGGGGCGGCAGGTGCGCGGTCACGATATGCAGCGGCGCCTGCTCCGCGCGGGCGCCGCTCATTGCGCCCAGCGCCAGTACCAACACATCCCGTCTCGTGATCAACGCCGCTCCTGTTTTTTTTCAGCAGGCGCCATCGTAACGCAGGTGACGGGTAAACGGCAGCCCGGCTTGCCATACTGGCAATATGCCGCGTACACTGAAGCGCCCAGCGAAAGGAGTCGACCATGCGATTCAACATTTACGGCCGCTTCCAGGTGGACGTCCGGCGCGACAACGATGCCTGGGCCGTCTATCGGGCGGAGCTGGGCAAGCGGACGTTGTGCGAGGATGTCGTCATTCCACCGGACGTGCCGGCGGACGAGCTGGCGACGTATCTCGACGATATCTTTCATGAATATGCCGGGCACGGGGACATCGTGGAATCGATGCCCGATTGAACGCTGCGTGACAATCCGCGCCTTTTTTCGCCACCCCAGGATGCTATGCTCCGCCGGCCCAGATTGCCAGGAACGGAGCGCATTCATGAAAATTCTGACCAAACCCGCGCGCGCCGCGCTCGACGACGTGACGGACGCCGTCTCCGATACCGCCGGACTCCTGCAGCAAAGCGGCCGGCTGGAACCCGGCTACGGTCTGGCCAGCGGTGCGCTCGCGTTCTTCCTGGCCGTGCTGTGTTTCCTCGGCGTGCTGGTCTTTCATTTTCCGCAGTAACTGACGACCCCGGAGCTGCGCCAGAAATACGATCCCGACATCATCCGCTCGATCATGTTCGCGGCCATGGTGCTGTCCGGGTCGATCAGCCTGCTCAACGTGATTCTCAAGCGGCGCCGCAGCATCAACGGCATGGCGGCGGCGCTCATTCTCCTGACGCTGGCGCTGGGCGGATCGCACGTCCCCGTCGACGATTTTCCCGACCACACGCCGTACATCGGACTGGACTGGTTCATCCTCGATCTGCTATCGATTACGTGTGCAAATGTGCACAGCGTTCTCTTCCTGCCCCGAGCCGTCCTGCTGACCGTGCTCGTGCCTGACAAGCGTGACTTTCCCGCCTCCCGCCGGCGCCAGGCCGGCGGCAGTGCCACGCGTTACCGCCTGGCTCGCCTCGGGTAGCGCCGTGCGCGCCGCGAGGGCGCCGGTGGCGAGCCGTTGCAGGTTGATGGCCGCGTTCACGTCGCGGTCGTGCAGCGCGTCGCAACCGGCGCAGGTCCACGCCCGGTCGCCCAGCGCGAGTTCCCTGTTGCGGGTACCGCATCGCGAACACAGTTTGCTGGACGGGAACCAGCGGTCGGCCAGCACGATGTGCGCACCGTAGCGCCGCGACTTGTACGTCAGCTGGCGCCGGAATTCGTAAAAGCCGACATCGGCGATCGCGCGCGCCAGACGCCCGTTGGCCAGCATGCCGCGCACGTTCAGGTCTTCGATCACTACCGCTTGGTTTTCGCGGCACAGCCGGGTCGTGAGCTTATGGGTGAAATCCCGGCGCACGCGCGCGATGCGCGCCTGCAGTCGCGCCAGCGCCAGCGCGCCCTTGGTCCGGTTCTTCGATACAGGCAGGCGCGTGCCCTTGCCGATACGGCCGACGATCCCGGCCGCGGCCTTGGCCGCCTCGAGTTTTCGCGACTGTCGGCGCGAGCGGATGCGCAGGCGCCGCAGCGCCGCCTTCAACGGCCGCGGCGCCGCGATCTTCTCGCCGTTGGACAGCGTGGCTGCGCTGGTCACGCCCGAGTCGACGCCGGTGACGGCGTCACCCGTGCGACGCCGCCGGGCCAGTTGGTCCGGCACGTCGACCTGAACCGCCAGGTACCAGTGACCGGCTTCGCGCGAGACACTCGCGCCCATGATCTTGCCGCTCCAGCGCAGCGTTTCGCGCAGCGCGACGCGACCCACCTTCGGCAGCACGGCGCTGCGTCCCTCGAGCCGGAATTTGTCGTTCGCGAGGTAAAAACTCTCGGCCGAGCGGCCCTTTTTCTTGAACCGCGGTACGTGCGCCAGCTGGCCGGCGCGGCGCTGCTCGAAGTAACGCCTCCAGGCCTTCGCGAGGTTAGAGAACGGCTGGGCGTGCGCGTCGCGGTGGATGGCGCGCAGCCACGGCTTGCCGTCGGCGTCGAGCCATTCGGGATCGGAATACTTGATGCGGTTGAACGCCTTCTTGAGCGCCATCGCGTTTGGCCGCAGGCCACGGGCAGCCTGACGATTCCACTCGGCGAGCGCCCAGTTCCAGACCCGGCGGGCGGTGCCGGCCGCGCGCGCGAAATAGTCGCGCTGGGCCGCTGTCACGTTAATCCTGATCCGGTGCGCCAGCAGCATGGTCACTCTCCATGGCCGCGCGTAGCTGGCGGCGCCGGTTGCTGGCGGTGCGGGCGACTGGTACCAGCCGGCACTCGCGTTCCCACTGGTGAAGCGTCTTGACGGTAATTCCCAGCAGTCTGGCGGCCTCGCCTGCGCCTATCGTCTTTTCCATGATCACGATTGGACACGTTCAATCACGTCTAGTTCGACCAGAGTCGCACTCCTCGGTTCGACCCTGATCTTCGCCGCGATCGAGAAGATCTTCCCGCTCTATAAGGGCCAGCTGCTGTTCCGCCGCGAATGGCAGACCGATCTCGTGCACTTTGCCGTCAACCACTTCATCGTCGGCCTGGCGCTGCTGACCGTGAACTTCGCCATTCACCGTCTGTTCGGCTGGATGGCCAGCGACACGATCCAGAATACGGTGCAATCGATCCCGTTCCTGCCCCAACTGCTGCTCTGCATCCTGTGCGCGGACCTGGTGCAATACTGCACCCACCGGGCCTACCACGAGATTCCCTTCCTGTGGCGTTTCCACGCCGTGCACCATTCGGCGAAAACGATGGATTGGCTGGCCGGCTCGCGCCAGCACATGGTGGAACTGATCATCACCCGGGTGGGCGTGCTGGGCGCCCTGTACGTGCTCGGCTTCGAGAAGAACGTCATGGACGTGTACATCGTCGTGGTCGGATTCCAGGCCGTCTTCAACCACGCCAACGTGCATTTGCCGTGGGGGCCGCTGAAATACGTGATCGTCACGCCGGACTTTCACCACTGGCACCATTCGTCTGACGATGTGGCCATCGACAGGAACTATGCCGCGCATTTCGCTTTCATCGACCATATTCTCGGTACGGCCATCAAAGGCCAGACTGGCTTCCCCGAGAAATACGGCGTGGTGGGCGATTATGTACCGGACGGTTTCACCAGGCAGTTGATGTTCCCGTTCCGGTCCCGGAAAGACGACTGAACAATCAGTTTGCCGCGCTGGTCACCTGCGCACGCCCGCGTTTGCGCGCCTCCGCCCGTTTCCTCGCGAGCCTGTTCCGGACCCACATCCACCCGCCGGACAGCGAGATCAGTGCGAGCGACAGGCCGAACAGGACATTCAGCAGGCGCGTCGCCGTCCCGCCATAAACCCCGGTATGCAGCGGATAGAACCAGGCGTTGATGCGCGTGGCCAGGTTCGATTCGAGGACGTTGTCCGTCCGCAGCAGCCTGCCGTCGTACTGGTCGAAGTAGACGAACGTGCGGCCGATCTGGTGGATTTCTCCGGGCAACCGCATGCGGATCGCCACCGCGCCTTTCGGCGTCGCGGGCATCATCAGGCGCGTGATCCGTCCCTCCGGGAAGGTCGCCCCGGCCCGTTGGACCATCGTGTCGAGCGACGCGGGCGGTCCCGTGCGGGACGACGAGGCTGGCGCGGCCTGTTTTGCCCCTGCGCCGGTGAGGGCGACCAGCAACGGTTCCGTCACGACGCCCGGCAGCGCCAGCGCGGCACCCGTCGCGGCGATCACAACCAGGAACACGCCCGTCACGATGCCCGCGACTTTATGCACGTCCAGCCAGACGCGCGCGGGCCCCGCCTCCCACTTGACCGTCAATGCCTGGCGCCACCGGCCGCCCCTGGGCCACCACAGCCAGATGCCCAGGACGATGAGCAGGATGGCCGCCAGGCCGCACCAGCCGATGACCGCCCTGCCCGTCTCGCCCGACAGCAGGTTCGTGTGCAGGTCGACGAGGACGCCCATCAGCGAATCGTGCGTATCGCGCAGGCCCAGGACGTGGCCGTCGCGCGGATCGAGATAGGCGCGCATGCTGCTGCCCCGATACCAGACCTCGACCGCATCCCCCGGCGACTCGGGCAGGACGAGCATGCGCACCGGGTCCCGCGACCACGCCTGGCGCGCCCCGGCCGCGAGGCGGTCGGCGCCGGCGCCCGCGGACTGCGGCGCGACCTGGCGGAGCTCGGGGTGGGTCACCCGGTCGATCTCGCTATCGAAGGTGATGAGGGCGCCGGTCAGGCCGCTCATGAAGAGCACGCCGACGACCGCCAGCCCGACATACCGGTGCAACCACAAGATGAACCTGCGCATATTGTCCTGTTGTATCAATGAGAATCATTCTCATTATAATTGTCAGTCAGGTTTTCGTGGGGTAAGATCAGACTTTTCCTTCTATCAACATTTAATGATGTTTTATCGCAAGAAGACGGTCGTTCTCGCCATCGGACTATGTTTCGGCGTAGCGGCCAACGCACAGGACACGCCGGAAAACGCCGCAACGCCCGCAATGACGGTGGGTATCGTCACGGTGACCGGCAAGGCAACAGGTCCGCTGGCCACGCGCAATGTGCTGACGTCGGTCGACATGCTGGACGAGAGCAAGATCGCGACGCAAGCCGTCAGCCATAACTGGCAATTGTTCGGCCAACTCCCCGGCGTGATGCTGACGCAGTACGGCCAGGGCACGACGTCCGGCAAGATTTCGATCCGGGGCTTTACGGGCGAAGGCGAGATCAACGCCGTCAAGCTGTTGATCGACGGGATCCCCAGCAACAGCAACGACGGCATGATGCCCTACCTCGACCTGGCGCCGCTGCTGGACATCCGCACCGTCGAGCTCGTCCGCGGCACGAACGATCCGCGCTACGGCTTGCACAACATCGCCGGCAACGCGAACATCGTGACGAAAATCGGCGGCAATTATGGGGCAGCCCGCCTCGGCTACGGCAGCTTCGACACGCGTGATGCGCAGGCGGCCCTCGGCATCGACCGCAACGGCTTTTCCCAGAACTACGCGGCAAGCTGGCAACAAACGGATGGCTACCGCGCCCACTCGGATGCGGACAAGGCCAGCTTTTCGGGCAAATGGTTTTATTCGCCCGACAACGGCACGAGCCGCTACGGCCTGATCGTGCGGCACCATGAAACCCGCGCCGACGAACCGGGCTTCCTGACGGCTGCGCAGGCCCGCGCGGACTGGGAACAGTCGATGCCGCACAACGCCACCGACCGCGGCACCCGCCGGATGGACCAGGTGGCCCTGCAGGCCGAAACGGCGTTCGGCAGCCGGCTGTTCTGGACCGCGCAGGTCTACCACAATGCGCTGGACGACCACCGCTACGTGACTTTCTCGGCCGAGGTGCGCCAGCAGGAACGCACGATAGCGGAAAACCACACGGGCGCCTCCACGACGTTGACGTGGCGTCCCACCAGCCAGTTGCGTGTCGTCGGCGGCCTCGACACGGAGCGCCAGGACAACGCCAGCCAGCGCTGGTTCACCGCGAACGAGGTGAGGCAATCCCAGACCCGCGACCAGCAGTTCGACCTGAACACCGCCGGCGGCTTCGTCCAGGCGATCTACAAGCCGGTGGCGAATCTGACCATCACCCCGGCGCTGCGCGTCGACAGGCTGACCGGCAGCTATACGAACCTGCTGAGCGGCCGCGTCTACGGCATCAACGACTATGGCCTGATCCGGCAACCGAAGCTGTCCGCGGTGTACCAGGTCAATGACGCCTATGCCGTCTACGGGAACTTCGGCCGCACGTTCCAGATCGGGATCGGCACCGCCACCTACAAGGTCAACCAGACGAGCGACCTGGCACCGTCGATCAACGATGGCTGGGAGACCGGCGTCAAATTCCGGCCCGCGCACGGCGTCGAAGGCCGTATCGCGGTGTGGCAGCAATATGCGTCGAACGAGGCGCGGCGCAAGATGAACGACCCGGCCAACGACGCCGAGAACATCGGCGAGACACGGCGCCGCGGCGTGGACCTGCAACTGAACGTGCAACCGACGTCGCAGCTGGGATTCTGGCTGGGCGCCGCCGTGCAGCGCGCGCGCATCGTCAAGGCCGACGCCGGATCGATCGCCACGCAGGGCCACGAGATCGACCACACGCCGCACCTGCTGTACAACGTGGGGGCGGATTATCACGTCAGCGACGCGCTGCGGCTGTCCGCCTCGATCAACGGCCAGGGCAGCTATTTCCTGGACCGGACCAACACCACCGGCAAGTTCGGCGCGTACTCGCTCGTGAACGTGTCGGCCGCCTACAGCCTCGGGAAGAACCTGGATGTGGAACTCCAGGTCCGCAACCTGGCGGACCGCTACTACGAGTATGTGTGGCACGACGGTACGCAGTCGCTGCACGCACCCGGCAGTCCGCGCAACATCAGCCTGATGCTGACCAGCCGTTTCTAGTTGAGTCATATCAAACGAGCTTCAGCATCGTAGCGCATGCTTGACCAGTGCACCAATCACCCCGTCCCTTGGACGGGGACAAGCGGCAAATTTACACAAGGCAAAACTCGACCCGCTTCGTTGATTCGGCACGCTTATTCATATCGGAAATCTTGGTCCAGACATGAAGAACAAGCGACATCTGCCGGGTTTCTCGATCCTGTCCTTTCTGGCGTTCTTCGTAACGCTGTTCCTTTTATTCACGCCTTTTGAAGAGTCGGGCAGCCGCGCCACGATGCTTCCCAAGTATCTCGCGGCCGGTGCCTCGATGGTGGCCATGTCTCCGTTGCTTTTCCTTGGAAAAATCCGGCTGAAGTTCGCTTCCCTCCTCGTGGCGACACTCCTGTTCACCCTGGTTTTTCACGGGGTCATCGTGAAACCGGTGCCACCGCAATTCGTGCTCCTGATCGCCGCCAACCTGTCCTTGGCCATCGCAATATTCGAGGCACGATTTTCCTACAGAAAGGAATTCGAGGCGGCGGTCGCATGCCTGATCGGGCTGAACGTGCTGACGTTGACCATCCAGGTGATTCTGTACTATTTCGTCACGCATTCGATCTTCGACGTTCATAAAATCGTGTTTGGAGCGGAGAGCCGCGTCACGGAGGAATACTTCAACATCGCCCGGTTTGCCGGTCTTCATGTGGAGCCCGGCACTTACACCAACTATGTATCCTGCATGCTGGCCATCTATGCATTTTCCGCGGAGTTCAGCAAAAAAGTCATTATCCTGGGGGTCGCAACCATTATTTCCGTGTTGATGACGCATGCCGCATCGTCGATTTTTTTCGTTTCCGTACTGCTACTCCTGCTCGGGTGGCTGTGGCGAAAACGGATAGGATTTCTCGAGATTCTCCTCGCACTGTCCGTCGTCCTGTTTTATATTTACGCATCGAATTTCATCGACCACCTGATGACCCGATTTGGCGGCAACGATCCCAGCTTGTCATTCAAAATGCTGGGCATAAACACGTACCTGAATGCCGGCGTGGAAGAAAAATTCATCGGGTTCGGCTATGGAACGGATCCTTGCATCGGATGCCACTATCAGGACATCGGCGTCATCCTGAATCTTGTCAGTCGCGGCGGCATTATCGTGACATTGCCGTTGGCGCTCATATTGCTGCGCATATTTGCACTGCATGGAATCATCCTGGCGACAATCATTGTTTTGCTGCCGGCATATTGCATCATGTATTTCTACGAGGCGCCGATTTGGATATTTCTCCTGTTTGCGATCTCGAACAGAAAGATGTTGGACAAGCGCGCACAACCCAGCGTACGAAGTACGACCTCGGGGGCCATACGACCTGCAGGCATGGTCGCGCCCCATTGAGTCCACTGCCTGGATCTGTACACCATGACACGCACCAGAGTCAACGAAATCGATCTGCTCCGATTTTTAGCGGCGGTCTCCGTCGTCTTCTTTCACTACGCCTTCCGGGGCCACGCTGGCGGGTATTCGGCGATGCCATACCCGCTTCTCGCTCCCGTCGCCAAGTATGGATTCCTTGGGGTCGAACTGTTTTTCATGATCAGCGGGTTCGTCGTCCTGATGACTGCGGCCGCCAGCGCGCGGCTGCGCGACTTTTGCATCTCCCGCTTCGTTCGGCTCTACCCCGCATTCTGGACGTGCTGTACCATCACCTACCTGGCCGGCATCTTATTGGCCGCGGCGCAGAACGTCACGTTCAGTCAATACGTCGTCAACATGACGATGGTCCCCGGCCTTTTCAGGGTTCCGTTGCTCGAAGGAGCTTACTGGTCGTTATTGGTGGAAATTCGATTTTATGCACTTGTGGCTGCGCTGCTGATCATCGGAAAAATTCACCAGGTCCAGCACTATCTCGTCATGTGGCTGCTGGCATCCATCGCTCTCGAAGTCCTCGCATTTTTCTCAGGCGTCTGGATACCGGAAAGAGCGTTGCATTACATCCACTCACTCCTGATCATCGATTACGCGGCGTATTTCATTGCCGGTGCAACCTGCTTTCTGATATGGGAGAAGGGTGCCGCGATGAGCAGGCTGACCGTACTCGCCGCATCCTGGGGACTCGCCATGTTCCAGTCCGACGATATCGTTCGCAAAGTCCTCGCTGACAATGCCATGTCGACCTTGAACGGCGGTATCGTTATCGCGATCCTGACCCTATTTTTCCTGGGGATGTTGCTGATCGCATTAGGGCGGACAGGCTCGATCGCACGCTATCGCTGGCCGTTGGCCGGGGCGATCAGCTATCCGTTGTATCTGCTTCACGAGAATATTGGCTATCTCGTCTTTAATCATTTCTACCCGACCGTGAACGCCCACCTGCTTTTCTGGAGCATGATCGCCGCCGTTATTGGTGTCGCGTATGGCGTGCACGTTCTTGTCGAACGGCGGTTTGCCTCACGGTTGAAGACCTGCCTGATGGGAGCGCTGACGAGCCGTCCGAGCGCGCCTCAGAATATGTGAACCGGTACGATGACAGACCGGCAGCGCTTTGCGCGCGCCCTGCCGGCCGTTCGGCTGCATTACGCCTGCGGCGCCATCCAGACCAGGTTCCACAGATGGCCGTCCAGGTCTTCGAACCCCTGGTCGTACATGAAACCGTGATCCTCGGGCGGGTGCGGAATCCGCGCACCCGCCGCTTGTGCCCTCGCGATCAGACTGTCGACCTCTTCCCGGCTCTCGCAGCTCAGGCAGATGACCACCTCGTTGGCCTCGCGCGCCTGCACGACCGGCTTGTTGATGAGGGATTTGAAAAACCCTTCCGTCATCAGCATGACGTGCAGGGTGTCGCCCACGACGTTCATGAACAGCGCGTTCTCGCTGCTGAAGCGCGGATTCACGGAAAAGCCCAGCGCGGCAAAGAAGGCCTTCGAACGTTCCAGGTCCCGCACCGGCAGGTTGAAGATGATTTGCTTGTTCATGATGTCCTCTTGTCATAATGTTGGCTGGAAGGGTGCTACACCCTGACGACGAACGACATCCCACGACATCGACATCGAACATGCGAATTCTTTTGACCGGTTCTTCCGGCTGGCTCGGCCGCTATCTCTCCCCCTTGCTGCGGCAGGCCGGGCACGAGCCCGTCGGCCTCGACGTGGCGCCCGGCCCGCACACCGACGCGGTCGGCAGCGTCGCCGACGCGTCCCTGGTCCGGCGCCTGTTCGCCGACTATCGCTTCGACGGCGTGATCCACGCGGCCGCGCTGCACAAGCCCGATATCGCGCGCTATCCGCGCCAGACGTTCGTCGACGTGAACGTCGCCGGGACCCTCAACCTGCTGGAGGCGGCGGTGGAATACGGCGCGAGCCGGTTCGTCTTCACGTCGACCACGTCGCTGATGATCACGCAGGCGATCCGCGCCGAGACGGCACCCGCCGCCGTCTGGCTGGACGAGACGAGCGGACCGCTGCGGCCGCGCAACATCTATGGGGTGACCAAGCGCACGGCCGAGGAGCTGGCGCGCCTGTTCCACGCCGACCACGGCCTGCCCGTAGTCGTGCTGCGGACGGCCCGGTTCTTCCCCGAGAACGATGACACGCACGACGCGCTCGCGGGCGAAAACATGAAGGCCAACGAATTCCTGCACCGGCGCCTGACCGTCGAGGACTGCGCGCTGGCGCACCTGGCCGCGCTGGAGAAGGCGCCGGACATCGGCTTCGGCCTGTACATCGTGTCCGCGCCGCCGCCGTTCGACCGTACCGACGCGGCCGCGCTCAGGACGGATGCGCCGGCGGTGATCGCACGGTACTTCCCGGACGCGGCGGACCTGTATGCGGCGCGGGGCTGGACCCTGCCGGCGACCATCGGCCGGGTGTACGACGCGGCCGCCATCGAGCGCGACCTGGGTTTCAGGTGCCGGACCGACTTCGCAGCGGTCCTTGCCGCCCTGCGCGACGCGCGGCCGCTCCCGTTCGCGCACGATCCGAACTACACGTCGCCGCTGCTCAGATCTTGAAATCGTCCAGCGACCGCCCGCTGGCCAATGCCTCCGCGATCCAGCGCGGCTGGCGCCCGCGGCCCGTCCATGTCTGGCCGTTGTCGGCCGGGTTGCGGTAGCGCGGCGCCGCTGTCTTGACGAGGGCGTCGAGCGGGATGCCCGCGTCGGCCGCCAGCGCGTGGATGCGCTCGCGCGCCCGGTCGCGCTCGTCGCGGGCGCGGCGCTTGATCTCCTGCTCGATATCGAACAGTAAACCTTTCAGTTCGGCGAGGTCATAGCCGTTGAGATCGATCGGCGCCATGGGTGACACATCCTTTGCCTGGAAGGGAATGAACGCCACCATTCTACTATGCCGGGGACGCACTGATATGTGAACTGCAACGTAGTCGGCGCGCCACATTCCACAAAAGTGAAACTTTCCGTGAGGAATTTAGTGTTACCATTCCTTTCGGACTCACGCCCCAGCTCATGGCGACGTCCATCCTTGCGGCCCCTGCCTCGCCGCCGTTCACGCCACCGGACGGCCCATGCTGATGACCAAGACGATCTCGGAAACTTCTCGCCTCGCGGCATTGACCGCGCTCGACCTGCTGGATACCCGGCCGGAGCCCCGCTTCGACCGCTTCACGCGCCTGGCCGCGATGACCTTCGGCGTCCCCATCGCGCTCATCACGCTGCTGGACGACAAGCGCCAGTGGTTCAAGTCGCGCTGCGGGCTGGACGTGGAACAGACGGCCCGCTCCGTCGCCTTCTGCAGCCACACCGTGGCACAGGCCGAGATGCTCGTCGTCGAGGATGCGGCTGAGGATCCCCGTTTTGCCGACAGTCCGCTCGTCAAGGGCGAGCCGCACATCCGCTTCTACGCGGGCCAGCCGCTGTTCTGCGACGGCCATGCCGTGGGCACCCTGTGCATCGTCGACCGCAACCCGCGCCGTTTCGACGACCAGCAGCGCCAGTGTCTGCGCGACCTGGCCGACCTCGTCGCGGTGGAGCTGAACCAGGCCCGCGTCACGACGGCGCGCGTGATGGCCGAACAGGCCCTCAAGTCGCTCAATGCCGAACTCGAACAACGCGTGGCCCAGCGCACCGCCGAACTGGAAGCCCGCCTCGCCGAACTGCGCGACGCTGAAAGCTGGAACCGCACGATCGTCGCGACGTCGTACAGCGCGTTCGTCGGCGCCGACCCCGAGGGCCGGATCACGGAATGGAACCCGGCCGCGGAACGCATCTTCGGCTGGAACCGCGCCGAGGCACTCGGCCGTTCCCTGGAGGAGCTGATCGTGCCCGAGGAACTGCGCGCGGCGCACGCGGCGGGCATGCGCCGCTTCATGCAGACGGGCTCCAGCACGGTCGTCGACAAGCAGATCGAGCTGCCGGCGCTCACCGCGAGCGGCCGCCGCATCGCCATCGAGATGAAAGTCGGCGCCTACGAATGGCAGGGCCGGCGCTGCATCGGCGCGTTCATCGACGACGTCTCCGAGCGCAACCGCACGCGCCAGCAACTCGAGGAGAAGCAGGAGTTGCTGGACGCCGTGCTGGAATCGATCGACGTCGCCGTCGTCGCCTGCGATGCGGAGGGCAACCTCACGTTGTTCAACAAGAAGGCCCGCAAGTTGCACGGCCTGGATCGCGCCTGCGTCAAGACCGCCGACTGGCCCACATATTACGCCTTGTACGAGGCGGACGGCCACACGCCGCTGGCGGCGGACGAAGTGCCGCTGGCGCGCGTGCTGCGGGGCGAAGTGGTACGCGAACAGGCGATGGCCGTCGCGCCGCCGGGCCGCCCCGCCGTCACGCTGCTGGCGAGCGGCCGCCCGCTGAAGAGCGCCAGCGGCCGCATGCTCGGCGCCGTGGTCGCGATGACCGACATTACGGAACGCAACGCCGCGCGCGAGCAGCTGGAAGCGAGCGAACGCCGGCTGCGCGCCGTCACGGAAAACCTGCCGGCGCTGATCGGCAAGGTCAACGCGGCCGGCAAGTTCGTGTTCCTGAACGGCCGCGCGATCCAGTTCTACGGCAAGCCGGCCGAAGCCCTGATCGGCCACGACGTGCGCGACGCTTATTCGGAACAGGACTACGCCAAGCTCGAACCGCACCTGCGCCGCGTCCACGGGGGCGAACGCAGCACGTTCGAGGACGTCATCGATGTCAACGGGCGCCAGTTGCACTACCAGTGCGCGTTTGTGCCGCAGCGCGCGCTGGACGGCACGCCGGACGGCTACTACGCGATGGCGTTCGACATGACCGCCCGCAAGCTCTCCGAACTGCGCCAGGCCGAGAGCGAGGAGCGGCTGCGCACCATCACCGACAACGTGCCGGTGCTGATCGCCCACCTGGACGCCGACCGCCGCTACGCGTTCGCCAACGCCGTCCACGCGTCGTGGCTGGGCGTGCCGCCGGAGCAGATCCTCGGCCTCACCGTCGAGGAAGCGTTCGGCCCGGCCTTTTATGCGCCGCAAGCCAAGGCGCTGGAGCAGGCCTGGCTCGGCAACGCATCGCAGTGCGAACACGAGATCGTGCGCAAGAACCACACGCGTATCGCCCACTCGACGTTCCTGCCGCAGCTGCGCGACGGCCGCGTGGTCGGCGTGTACATCCTGACGACGGACGCCACCGCCTCGCGCATGCACGAGCGCAGCCTGCACGCGCTGGCGCACACGGACCCGCTCACGCAGCTGCCGAACCGGCGCCGCTTCGAACAGGCGCTGGAAGGCGCCGCCAGGCGCTCGCGCCAGGGCGACCGCGATTGCGCGCTGCTGTACCTGGACGTGGACTTCTTCAAGCAGATCAACGACCGCTACGGCCACGCGACCGGCGACGACGTGCTCGTGGAATTCGCGCGCCGGCTGCGCACCAGCGTGCGCTCGACCGACCTGGTGGCCCGGCTGGCCGGCGACGAATTCACGGTGCTGCTGCACGACGTGCGCAGCGAAGCGGACGCCGAACGCGTCGCCCGCAAGATCCTGGACGCGATTGCGCAACCGTTCGTGCTCGCCGGGCGTACGTTGAAAGTCGGGACGACGATCGGCGTCGGCCTCGCGGCCGGCGGCAGCGTCGACCCGCGCGCGCTGATGGAAACGGCCGACCGCGCGCTGTATGCGGCCAAGGAAGCCGGGCGCCACACGTACGCCGTGCTGCACACGGGCGAATACGCCTGATCAGTGGAGAATGCCGACCGCGAGTTCGGCCCACACCAGCAGCAGACCGAGCGCAAGCAGCGCGCCGAGCAGCAGGCGGCCGGGCTGGCGCGCGATGCGCCGCTTCGCCACCACATAAGCGAGGCCCGTCCCGGCCAGCAGCGCGCCGCCGGCCAGGAAGTCGCCGGCGCCCCAGTTCACCTCGTCCGTGAACCGCATCGCCACGGCCGGCACGAGCAGGATCGCCAGCGTGGCCAGCAGCACCCGCCGCACGTCCGTGCGAACGGCGTCAACGTCCGTCGTCTTCATCTTCGACCTCCTCCCCGCCCACGTGGCGGCGCCAGATGACTTTGCCGTCGCGCAGCACTTCGCGCACGCGGTGGTATGGAATCATGCGCGCGACGCCGTCCGCGCCGATGATGTCGAACGAGAATCCCCGTCCTTCCGCCAGCACGATCCGCTCGAACGGAATGCGCACCGTCCGTCCGCGCACGCGGTCGCGGTAGCCGATGACGAAACCGCCCGTGCCGAAGCCGGGATCCCAGACGATGCGGTGCAGGATATCCTGGATGGGCACCATCGGCATCTACATCGGCAGGCGCGCGTCGCGTCGCAGCATCTCCTGCAGCCCGTCCTGCGCCAGGGCCGGGCTGAAGTAATAGCCCTGCATCTGGTCGCAATCGTGGTCGCGCAGGAACGTCAGCTGCTCGATCGTCTCGACGCCTTCCGCGATCACCTGCAGCTTGAGGTTGTGGCCGAGGGCGATGATGGCGCGCGTGATGACTTCGTGGCCGTCGTCCGGATCGGACACCCCGCCGAGGAAGGACCGGTCGATCTTGATGCAGTCGACGGGGAATTTCTGCAGGTGGCTGAGGCTCGAATAACCGGTCCCGAAATCGTCGATCGACAGCCGCACGCCCAGCAGTTTCAACTGGGCCAGCGCTTCGCGCGCCTCTTCCGGGTGGTCCATCAGCTGGCTCTCCGTCACTTCCAGCTCGAGCCGGCGCGCCGGGACGCCATGGCGGGCCAGCGTCTCCGCCAGCCGGTTCACGAAGCGGCGCTGCCGCAGTTGCCGCGCGGACAGGTTCACCGCAATCACGAAATCCTCGATGCCCACCGCCGCGAGCGTGCGCAGCGTCGCGCAGGCCTCGTCGAGCACCCAGTCGCCCAGCGGCACGATCAGGCCCGTCTGCTCCGCGACCGGAATGAAGACGTCCGGCGCGATGATGCCGTCGACCGGATGCTGCCAGCGCACGAGCGCCTCGGCGCCCACGACCTTCCCGGTGCGCAGGTCGACCTTCGGCTGGTAGCCGAGCACGAGCTCGCGGTTGCGGATCGCGCGGCTCAGGCTCGCTTCCAGCAGCAGGTGCTGGTGCACGACCTGGTTCAGCTCCTCCGAGTAGAACTGCACATTGTTGCGGCCGAGCGTCTTGGCGTGGTACATCGCGGCGTCGGCCGCGCGCATGACCTGGTCGACGGTCCGCCCGTCCTGCGGAAACAGGCTGACGCCGATGCTCGTGCCGGGCAGGATCTCCTTGCCATCGACGACAATGGGCGCCGACACGCTCTGGCGGATCCGCTCGACGAGGCAGGCCAGCTGGGTCACGTCGGACTGTTCGGCGATCACGAGGACGAATTCGTCGCCGCCGAGGCGCGCCACCGTGTCTTCCTCGCGCATGCTGTCGCGCAGGCGGGCCGCGATCTCGCGCAGGACCGCATCGCCGGCATCGTGGCCGAACGTGTCGTTGATGTGCTTGAAATTGTCGAGGTCCAGGAACGCGAGCGCCCCCTGCCGCCGGTGCCCGGCCGCCGCGTCGATCGCGGCCTTGAGGCGTTCCAGCAGCAACGTGCGGTTGGCGAGGCCGGTCAGCGCGTCGTGGTGGGCCAGGTGCTGCAGCCGGCGCTCGTAATGCCGCGCCTCGGTGATGTCGTTGATGACGCCGACGAAGTGCGTCACGTCGCCTTCGATGCTGGTGACGGGATCGATGCGCAGGTCGTTCCAGAAGATCTCGCCGTTCTTGCGCCGGTTGCGCAGGACGGCGCGCACGCTCTGCCGGGCCGCGACCGCGTCGTGGATGCGGTGCTGCTCGTGCAGGTCGCAATCGTCCACGCGCATGAAGCGCGGATTGCGGCCCTTCACCTCGGCCAGCGTATAACCCGTGATCTGCTCGAACGCGGGATTCACGTACTCGATCACGTTGTCGGCGCCCTCCGCGCAGCACGTGATCAGGATCGCGTTCACACTCGCATACATCGCCCGCTCGCGCACGCGCAGGCCGCGCTCGGCCTCCTTGCGCGCACTGATGTCCAGGCCGGTTCCGAACACGACCGGCAGGCTGCCGAGGCTCGCCCTCGCGCAGTGGAACAGGAACGGCGTGCGCTTGCCGTGCCTGCCCACGAGCTCCGCTTCGTGCGTCGACGAACCGCGTTCGAACGCTTCCAGTATCTTGTCGACGATCTTCTCCTGCTCCCGCCCGTCGAAAAAGTGCTTGACGTTAAGCGTCGGCAACTCCTCGCTCGCCATCTCGAGCGCGTCTTCCAGCTGGTGGTTCCACAACAGCAAATGCCCGCTCTGGTCGATGACGTAGAACACGCACGGCAATTCCTCGATGATGTCGGCGATGGGCAGGTCCTGGATCAATGCATAACGGGTCGGCGCCAGGCCGGTGCGGGGCACGACGATGACGCTGAAGCCGCCGGGGTTGTCCGGATCGAGCGACTGCGGGGCCACCGTCACCCGCACCGGCACGCGGTGCCCGTCCGCACAGATCAGGTCGCCCGTCGAGTCCTCGTTGACGCGTTCGCCGACCCAGCTCACGTTGGCGGCATCGTCGAAGGCGATGATCTTGTCGAGGCTGCAGTTGCGGATATCGGCCGCGCCATAGCCCGCCAGCTTCTCGCAGGCGCGGTTCCAGCTCGTGATGGTCCCTGTCGCATCGACGACGAATACCGCGAGGGGTAAAGGCGAAAGGTTCACGACCTCCTCCAGAGAACCGGCCGGGGACGCTTGTGCGTTGCGTCCCTTGGGCAAACATCATAGCGCAGACACGCCGGACAGGGCGCCATATTTACATCGAATAGCGCTGCCCCTCCCGCGTGCTGGTGGCGGGGTTGGTGTGGTGGGTCTGGGCACATGTCGGTTAGTTGCAGATTTTCCGGACAAGCCGGTCCGGCTTGCCGCACTGTCCGTCAGTGCGAGGCCGTGGCCGGGACCGCCAGCGTTTCCGCGCCCTCGTCCACCGGGGCCGCCGCCACCGCAGCGGCGGTCGCAGGCTCCTCGGGCACCGCATCCTTCCGCCGCAGCGCATACCGGTTCAGTCCTGCCATGTGCACGCGGCACAGGTAATCTTCCCAGTCGACGAGGCGCGCATCCACCGGATACAGCTGCCGCGCCTCTTCCCCGAAGCGCGCGGCCAGCGCCAGCAGGCCGGCGTTGTGGAAGCGGTAGCGCGGGTGCGCGTAGAAGGCGAAGGTCAGCGCCAGGAGGCGCGTGGTACGCAGCTTCTCCAGCGCGCGCGTGGCGCCGGGCGCGCCCACGAGGCGGCGCAGGCCGTTCCACGCGGTCGCGCCGATGCCGAACGCGCCCATGAAAAAGCGAAAAGTCCCCTCGCCGACCGTGCGGAAATCGTGCTTCGGCTCCGCATGGAACAGGCGCTCGTACTTGCGCCAGTTGCGCTTGGATTCCGCCTGCAGCAGCCGGATCAGCTCACCCAGCGCGAGCGGATTCGTCGAACCGCTGCAGCACTGGTAGATGCGCCGGTCCGGCGCGGCCGACAGCGCCTCCGCGCCCGCCAGCACGATGGCGTTGGCCACGAGGTCGACGGGGATGACGTCGATGATGCCTTCGCGCCGCGCGGGGAAGAAGCTCGTCTTGCCGCGCGCATAGGCCAGGATGACGGCGTCCGCCACCTTCACGCCCTCGATCCAGCCGGGCGCCGGTTCGCGCAGCGTGCTTTCGATGATGGCAGGCCTCACGATCGTCAGGGCGCGCCCGTGCATGGCGCGCAGCGCGACCTGCTCGCCGAGCCACTTGGTGAACGTATAGGTGTCGTTCCAGCCGTGGCGCTGGGCCTCCCGGATGCCGAGGTCCGTCAGGCGCCGGCGCAGCCGTTCCGGATCCGCACCGCCGGCTTTCGCCCGCACGCGCTCGATCCTGCGCTGCAACGACGCGATCAGCGCGTCGACGTCGTACCAGCCGTCGCGATGGCACGGGATCGCGCCGCGCGCGCTGCCCGCGGGCGCCACGACCTGTTCGCGCATCTCGCCGCGGTTGTAGCCGTTCACATAGCACGTCGACACGTGCACGAGCGGCGCGTTCGCCACCCGCGCGAACGCCGTCACGTGGCGCAGGCTCAGCGTGTTGATGGCCAGCGCCTCGTCGAGCGGTTCGCGGAAGTCGACGCTGGCGGCCGCGTTCACGACCACGTCCACGTCGCGCGCCAGCTCGGCGAAGCGCGCGGGCGCGAGGCCGAAGCCCGGCGCCGTGATCTCGCCCGTCACGCATTCCACGCGTTCGGCGAGAAACCGTTCCAGCCAGGCGGGACGCACGGCGCGCAGGTGGTCGAAGACGGACGATGCCGCGACCTCGCGCTCGAAGCGCGCGCGGGCGTCGCCGTTGCCGCCGGCGCGGATCAGCAGGACGATGCGTCCGATGTCGGGCACGGTGCGGATCAGCTTTTCCAGCAGGACCTTCGCGACGAAGCCCGTCGCGCCCGTGAGCAGGATGCGCTTGCCGGCGAAGGCGTCGCGCACGTCGGGCAGCGCGGCGGCTGCCTCGTTGATGGTGGTCGTCATGTGGGTCTCCGTGGCCTAGATGATCCGCGTCAGGCGGAACATGGCCGTCATGGCGAGGGCCGGCAACGCGTTCCGGTGGCAGCAATACGTCTTTTCGACCTGCCCCTGGAAGCGCGACTTGGCGAATTCCAGCCCTTTGAAGTTGTAGAGGAAATCCATCCGCTCGCGGATCACGGACAGGGTCGCGCGCAGCAGCCGCGATTCCTGCGGCTCGATCCCGTCGGACAGCATCAGCGGCGTCAGGCCCAGGTCCACGCACGGCACGCCTTCTTCCTGGAAGCGCGCGATCGCGTAGGCCATCAGCGCGTACCACAGGCCCTGGCGGAAGTTCGCGGACGAGCGCGAGATGTTCGGCACGTAGCCGACCAGCCGGCCGTCGCGGTACAGCGGATCGAAGAACACGAAGCCGACGGCTTCCTCATCCCGGTACGCGTAAAAGTAGCGCGTGCCTTCGCGGTAGTCGACGATCATCGGCCGGATCAGGAAGCGGATCTCGTTGTTCTTGCAGCGGCGCGTGCGGATCCACGCGTCGGAGATGCGGCGCACGTCGTGGTCGAAGCCGCCCTCGCGGATCTCGATGCCGTCCGCGCGGGCCGCATTGATCGCCGTGCGGATGACCTGCTTGCGCGCGCCGCGCAGCGAGAACGTGGCGAGGTCCAGGCGCGACTCGCTGCCGAACTGCGTGCCGTAATAGCCGTGGCGGGCATGTAGGTGGTCGACGACGCCCTTGCCCACCTGGACGAAGACGGCGTCGGGATAGCGGTCGACGAACGCGGTGAGCATCGCGTCGCGCAGGTGCGGCGGGCACACGGGCTCTCCCAGCGCGAAGCGCATGCCCCAGTACTTCGCGAAGGCGATATAACCGACGCCGGGCACTTCGAAATACGACATCCCCGGCTGCATGGTGCAGAACGACAGCGCGTGGCCGCCGTATTGCCGCAGGACGGCGGCACGCCTGGCCGTATCGTGATGGGACAGGTCGGCGGCGATGCGCCGCTCGAGCGCGACTGCGTGTTGGCTCATGTGGGCTCCGGTTGGATTCGATGGGCGTGCAGTACCGTCATTCCCGCGCAGGCGGGAATCCATGCCGAGTCTCCCTGGTCAGCTCAGTATGGGTTCCCGCTTCCGCGGGAACGACGCCTCACGGTCTCAGGCCGGCTTCTGGCCGATGACCGACCAATAGCAGTCGAGCAGCAGCAGCTTGTAGTGCTTCTGTTCGCTGACCTGCAGGCCGAACTTTCTCATCCACTCCGGATAGTTGTAGATGTTGTGGAAGGCGTTCCCGGCGAATAGCCAGAAGAAGCCGACGGCCCCGTACCAGTACAGGGTCTTGGCGACGCGGCTGAACACGTTCCCGGTCGGGAACGAGAAATCGCCGACGACGATGTGGGCGCCCGGGCGCCCCAGGCGGATCAGGTGTGCGAGCACGCGCAGCATCATGTCCTGCTCGAACACGTTCAGGAAGAAGTTCGCGACGACCATGTCGTACTGTTCGAATTCCTCGACCAGCATGATGTCGCTGTGCACCTGGCGGATGCGCACGTCGACGATGCCTTCGCGTTCCAGATTGGCCTGGAATTTCTTCAGCATGGTGGCCGACAGGTCGACCACCGTGACCTCGGCGCCGAGCCGCGCCGCGTGGACCGCATCCCGGCCGTGGCCTACGCCGGCGAACAGCACCTTGTCGCCCGGACGCAGCTTGTCCAGCATCGCGACCTTGCAGCGGTGGATCGATTTGCCGCTGTAGAAAGCGCTGAGCCAGTCGTAGATCGGCCCTACGAGCTTGTACTTGTCTCTCATGTTTGCCCTTCCGGTCTTTCCGACCTATATAGGTGTCTCCTCTGCCTCCGTCCACGTTGCATGAACGTCAAGCACCATTAGAGTAATTGAAAGCCCGTGCATTCCACGGCCCGGCGCCTTGTCCTTGCGAGCCAAAACACTGGCTTTGCGGGTCATGGGCGTAAAGACCATCGCTCAACCCGCTGATTGAATGGCGCCCGCGGCCGCCCGTAAGTTGACACTTGCGAGGCGCCGAATCGATACTCGACGGGCATATTCCCACTGGACCCTTACGCCGCCCACGCACGATGAAACTTTCCCTGCCGCTGTTCGCCCTCGCTGCCATCGCCACGTCCACGCACGCCGCCGAGCGCCTGACCGTCACCGTCACCCACGATCTCGCCATCGCCCGGCCGGCGGAAACCATCGCCGTTCCCTGGAAGAGCGTCAACGACGCGCTGCCCCATGCCGGCATCCAGCACATCGTCGTGAAGGACGCGGCCGGCCGCGTGCTGCCGCACCAGGTGACGAACGTGGCGCCGGAAGCCAAGGACCCGCAGAAGAACGGCGTCGCGTACGGCGAACTGCTGTTCCAGCACGACTTCGCGCCGGGCGAAAAGAGCGCCACGTTCACGGTCGAAAAGACGGACGCCGTCGTGCCGCCCTTCCCCACCAAGGTCTGGGCCCGCATCGTGCCGGAGCGCCTGGACGACTTCGCGTGGGAAAACGACAAGGTCGCGCACCGGACGTACGGCCCCGCCCTCGCCGCCCCGGCGCCCGCCGGTACGGACAAGGAAGTGCTGAAGACGAGCGGCCTCGATATCTGGTTCAAGCGGGTGCCCTACCCCATCGTCGACCGCTGGTACAACATCGGCCACGACCACTACCACCACGACGAGGGCGAAGGCATCGACATGTACAACGTCGGCACGACCATGGGCGCCGGCGGGACCGGCATCTGGGCCGGCGGCAAGCTGTACTCGGGCATCAACTTCACGCGGTGGAAGGTGCTGGCCAACGGCCCCGTGCGCGCGATCTTCGAGCTGGCCTACGACGGCTGGGACGCGGGCGGCACGAAGGTGTCCGAAGTCAAGCGTTTCACGGTGGACGCGGGCCACTGGTTCGACCGCATCGACAGCACGTTCACGTTCGCCGGCAGCGCCCCGCTGCAGGCAGCCGTCGGCTTGAACAAGGCGCCCGCCGACAAGGGCGAGGACGGCAAGTCCACGTTCACGGAAGACGCGAAGGCGAAAGCCCTCGTCCAATGGGTCGCGCAGAAGAAGAGCGGCGATTTCGGCGTGGCCGTGATCCTGCCCTCGGCCGGCAATCCGGCCTTCGGCGCCGATGCGCGCAACGCGTTCATGCTGGCGCCGGCCACGTCGGGCCAGCCGCTGCGCTACTACGTGGGCGCGGCATGGACGCGTGGCAGCGAGATCACGTCGCGCGAACAATGGCAGCGCACGGTGAGCGACGAGGCCGCCCGCGTGGCCGCGCCCGTGCGCGTGAGCCTGTCGGCGCGCTGATGGACCGGCGCGACTTTTTCCGGGCCACCACCCTGGCCGCCGCGCTGCCGCTGGGCGGATCGGCCCGGGCAGCGGCCACGCCTGCGCGGCCAACCGACGGGGCGGCGCTGGCCTGGCTGGAAGGCGCCCCGGCCTTCAGCGCCGGCACGACGTTCGGCGTGCCGTGGCCGCGCGGCGCCGTCCGCAAGGGACAGCCATTCGTCGTCGACGGCGCCGCCGGCGAGGTGCCCGCGCAAAGCTGGCCGCTCGCGTACTGGCCGGACGGCTCGCTGAAATGGACGGCACATGCACTCGGCGCCGGCGGCCGTCCGGATGCCACCCTGCGCGTGCGTCCCGGCACGCGCCGCGCACGCGCGCACCATGCCGTCACCGTGCGGCGCTCGGCCGACGGCTTCGTCGCGGGCACGGGCGTCGTCGAATGCACGGTGCCCGCACGCGGCCCCGTCCTCGTCACGGCCATCCGCCGCGCCGGCCGCGACATCGCGCGCAACGTCCGCCTCGTTGCGCTGTGCGACGACCAGCCGGAGGGCGCCGCACGCCGCGCCGAATTCGTGAGCGAGATCGGGAAGGTCACGCTGGAACAGGACGGCCCGGTGCGCAGCGTGCTGAAACTCGAAGGCCGGCACCGCGACAAGGACCGTGCCTGGCTCCCGTTCACCGTCCGTCTGTACCTGTACGCCGGTGCCGAATCCATCCGCATCATGCACACGTTCGTGTTCGACGGCGACGAGAACAAGGACTTCATCCGCGGCATCGGCCTCACGTTCGACGTCCCGCTGCGCGACGAACTGCACGACCGCCACGTGCGCTTCGCGGGCGAGGACGGCGGCCTGTGGGCCGAAGGCGTACGCAACCTGACCGGGCTGCGGCGCGAGCCGGGTGCGGACGTGCGCCGCGCGCAGCTGGGGGGCGAACGCTGCCCGCCCGTCGCAGAGAAGGTCGCGCCGCTGCTGCACCTCGTGCCCGCCTGGGGCGACGTCTCGCTGTCGCAACTGTCGGCGGACAGCTTCCGCATCCGCAAGCGCACGAAGACCGGCTGCGGCTGGGTCGATTCGGCCTGGGGCCGGCGCGCGCCCGGCTGCGGCTACGTGGGCGGCGCCTCCGGCGGCGTGGCGTTCGGCCTGCGCGACTTCTGGCAGCGCCACCCGACGCAACTGGACATCCGCGACGCACACACGGACACGGCCCGCGCGACCGTCTGGATGTGGTCCCCGGACGCGCCCGCAATGGACCTGCGCTTCTACCACGACGGCATGGGCATGGACACGCATGCCGGGGAACTGCAGGGCCTGGAGATCACGTACGAGGATTACGAACAAGGCTTCGGCACGCCGGTGGGCGTCGCGCGCAGCAGCGAGATCACGCTGTGGGCATTCGAGGCGACACCGCCGCGCGCACGCATGGTCGAGATCGCGCAGGCGGTACAGGCGCCGCCGCAGCTCGTGCCCGCCCCCGCGCACATCCTCGCGACGCAGGTCTTCGGCGCCCTGTGGTCGCTGCCGGACCGCAGCACGCCGGCGCGCGCGGCCATCGAGGACCAGCTGGATGCGCGCTTCGATTTCTACCGCAAGGAAGTCGAGCAGCGCCGCTGGTACGGCTTCTGGGACTATGGCGACATCCGCCACACCTACGATGCCGACCGCCACGACTGGCGCTACGACGTGGGCGGGTTCGCCTGGGACAATTCGGAACTGTCGCCCGACCTGTGGCTCTGGTACAGCTTCCTGCGCACGGGCCGCGCGGACATCTTCCGCATGGGCGAAGCGATGGTGCGGCACACGAGCGAGGTCGATACGTACCACCTGGGCCGCTTCGCGGGACTCGGCTCGCGCCACAACGTGCAGCACTGGGGCTGCAGCGCCAAGCAGGTGCGCATCAGCACCGCGGTCTACCGGCGCTTCTATTACTACCTGACGGGCGACGAGCGCACCGGCGACATCATGCGCGAAGTGCTGGACGCGGACCGCAAGCTGGACGCCGTCGACCCGGTGCGCAAGCTGGCGAACCAGCCGCCCAAGGGCCCGTATCCCGCGCGGATCAGCTTCGGCACGGACTGGGCGTCGCTCGTGGCGAACTGGCTGACCGAGTGGGAGCGCAGCGGCAATCCGCGCTACCGCGACAAGATCCTCGCCGGCATGCGCGACATCGCCGCCATGCCGCACGGCTTCTTCAACGGCGACCGCATGGGCTACGAGCCGGACACCGGGCGCCTGCACAACATGATCGGCAGCGACGTGAAGGCGCTGCACCTGAACGCCGTGTTCGGCGCCGTCGAGATCTTCGACGAACTGATACGCCTGACGGGCGACGCGGCGTTCGAACGGGCCTGGCTCGAGTACTGCGAACTGTTCAACGCGCCGGTCGAGGAGCAGCGCCGGCGCCTGGGCGCGCCGCACGGGGCCACGCATGCGCTGTACGTCGGCCACTCGCGGCTGACGGCGTACGCGGCCTGGAAGCGCCAGGACCTCGAGCTGGCCCGGCGCGCGTGGCAGGAGTTCGCGGGCGAAGGCAAACAACGGCCGTTCCGCACGGTCCATGTGGCCGGGCCGGACGTGTTGAACCCCGTCGATGAAGTCCCGTGGGTCAGTACGAACGAGACGGCGCAGTGGGGCCTGGCCGCCATCCAGAACCTGGCGCTGATCGGCGCCGCGCTGCCACGCACCCAGGAGAGCTGAATGCATCGTTCCCTCGTCATTGCCGCTGCTTTCGCCACCGCGCCCGCCTCCGCCGCGACCTGGTACGTGGCCCCGACCGGCAGCGACACCGCGGCCGGCTCGCTGGCCGCGCCGTGGCAATCGTTCGCGCACGCACAGTCCATGGCGCAGCCGGGCGACACCGTGGTCTTCCGCGGCGGCCGCTACGCCTTCACGAAGGCGACGACGGCATGCGCGTCGCGCCGCGCGACCGTGTCCGCCATCGTCCTCGACAAGGGCGGTACCGAGGGTCAGCCCATCCGCTACTGGGCGTATCCGGGCGAGACGCCCGTGTTCGATTTCTCGGGCATGAAGGACGATTGCCGCGTCAAGGGCATCGAGGTCGTGGCCGACTGGATCCATCTGAAAGGCCTGGAGATCACGGGCGCGCCGCAGCAGCCGGACAACCGCCTGAACCACGAATCGTGGGGCGTGTGGATCGATGCGAACCACGGCGTGTTCGAGCAGCTGGACCTGCACCACAACATGGGACCGGGCCTGTTCATCAAGGACGGCGGCTGGAACCTCGTGCTGAACAGCGATTCGCACCATAACTACGATCCGTACACGTCGAACGGCGCCGGCCAGAGCGCGGACGGCTTCGGCGCCCACGTGAGCGCGGGCCATCCGGGCAACGTGTTCCGCGGCTGCCGCGCGTGGGCGAACACGGACGACGGCTTCGACCTGATCAACGCGTACTCGCCCGTGACCATCGAATACTCGTGGGCATGGCAGCACGGCTACCTGCCGGGCACGCACACGCCGCTCGCGGCGGGGAACGGCAACGGGATCAAGGCGGGCGGCTACGGCGGCAAATATGTACCCAACGGCGTGAAGCACGTCGTGCGCTTTTCCGTCGCCTTCGACAACAAGGTGTCGGGCTTTTATGCCAACCATCATCCCATCGCGCTGGAGTTCTTCGGCAACACCGCTTTTGGAAATGTTATCGATTACAATATGCTCGGCGTGGCCCCGGATGGCGGCCCCGTCTACCTGGGCACCCTGCGCAACAACCTCGCCTACCCGGCGGGTACGGCGCTGAAGGTGGAAGGCGCGGACAGCGCGGCCAACTCCTGGGATCTGCACCTTGCGTTGAAGCCGTCCGACTTCGACAGCGTGGCGCCCACCGGCTGGGACGCGCCGCGCAAGCCGGACGGCAGCCTGCCCGACGTATCCATGTTCCACCCGTCCGCCGCCAGCGCCGTCATCGACCGCGGCGTCGACGTGGGCCTGCCCTGGCGCGGCAAGGCACCGGACCTGGGCGCGTTCGAGCGCTGAACCGAACCACAGGAAGACCATGAACCTATCGATCCGCGGGGCGATCAGCGCCCTGCTTCTTGCCGCCTGCGCGGCCAACGGCCATGCCGCGGAAGGCTGGAAATTCGCCTTCGGGCCGGGCAAGGCCCCGGCCGGCTTCACGCCCGTCGACGCGGTCTACAGCACCGCGCGCGGCTACGGGCTGGAGCCGGGCGGCCGCCCGGACGGCGTCCACCCTTATTATTTTTCCGTCGACCTCCCCGAAGGGAATTACACGGTGACCGTGACGCTGGGCGACGACAAGGCCGCCACGACGACGACGGTGAAATCCGAACTGCGCCGTCTGATGCTGGAAAACGTGACGACCAGACCGGGCGAGACCGTCACGAAGACCTTCACCGTCAACGTCCGCACGCCGGCCATCCCGACGGGCGGCGCCGTCAAACTGAAAGCGCCGCGCGAAACGGTCGAGGAAGCGTGGAACTGGGACCCGCGCCTGACGCTTGAAATCAACGGCGCGCACCCGGCCGTGCGGACGATCGCGATCGCGCCGGCGCACGTGCCGACGCTATACCTGCTGGGCGATTCGACCGTGTGCGACCAGCCGGCGGAGCCGTACAACAGCTGGGGCCAGATGCTGCCGCGCTTCTTCAAGCCCGGCATCGCCGTCGCCAACCACGGCGAATCGGGCGAGACCTACCGCGACTCGCTCGCGCGCCGGCGCCTGGACAAGATCGTGAGCGGCATGAAGCCGGGTGACACGCTCGTCATGCAGTTCGGCCACAACGACCAGAAACAGATCAAGGATGGCAAGGGCGGCCCGTTCACGACGTACAAGGCGGAGATCAAGGCCCACGTGGACGCCGTCCGCGCACACGGCGGCCTGCCCGTGATCGTGTCGTCGATGGAGCGGCGCGGCTTCGACGCCGATGGCCGCGTGATCCCGTCGCTGAAGGATTACGCCGAGGCCGCGCGCCAGTCCGCGCAGGAATTGAACGTGCCGTTCATCGACCTGAATGCCATGAGCAAGGTGTTCTACGAAGCGCTGGGACCGGAAGGCTCGAAGGCCGCGTTTGCGGAACCTGCGCCGGGCCGCCTGGACAACACGCACCACGACAGCTACGGCAGCTACGAGCTCGCGAAGGCCGTCGTGCTGGGCCTGCGCCAGGCGCACGTGCCTGCCGCGGATTTCATCGTCGACGACTTCGCATTCGATCCCGCGCATCCCGACCCGGTCGCGGCATTCGCCGTACCGCCGAGTCCCCACCATACCGTAGCGCGCCCGCTGGGCGACGAGGAGCACAAATGAAACGCCGCACTTTACTTGCCACCTTCGTCGCGGCGCTTGGCCTGGCCGCACTGGGCGGCTGCGCAAGCGTGAAGCCGACACAGTCCAGCAAGGCCTACGTGTTCGCCTACTTCATCGACAACGGCCAGGACGGCCTGCACCTTGCCGGCAGCACCGACGGCTACCGCTGGGAAGCGCTGAACGGCGGCCGCAGCTACCTCCAGCCGACAATCGGCAAGGCGCAGCTGATGCGCGACCCGTGCATCGTGCGCGGGCCCGACGGCATCTACCACATGGTGTGGACGAGCGGCTGGAACGAGACGGGCATCGGCTACGCGTCGTCGCCGGACCTCGTCCACTGGTCGGCGCAGCGCGAACTGCCCGTGATGGCGCACGAACCGACGACCCTGAACGCGTGGGCGCCCGAGATCGCGTGGGACGACAAGCGCGGTGAATACCTGATTTTCTGGTCGTCGACCATCCCGGGCCGCTTCGCGCACTCCGAAGCGGCCGGCGACGATGCCGGGGCCAACAAGTACAACCACCGCATCTACGCCACGACGACGCGCGACTTCCTCACGTTCACGCCCACGCAACTGTTCTACGATCCGGGCTTTTCCGTCATCGACGCGACGTTCCTGCGCACGAACCGCGGCGACTGGCTGCTCGTGAAGGACGAGACGCGCCACCCGCCGCGCAAATACCTGCAGCTCGCGCGCGCCGCCGGACTGCAGGGTCCGTTCGAACCGCTGGGTGCGCCGATCTCGCCGGCCGGCCTGTGGACCGAGGGACCGACGGCGCTGCAGGTAGGCGAACAGGACGTCATCGTGTACTACGACGCCTACACGACGAAGCATTACGGCGCGCTGCGTTCGCGCGATCTCGTGCATTGGGAAGACGTCACGGCCCGGATGCACTTCCCCGACGAAGGCACGGCGCGGCGCATGCGCCACGGAACGGCGCTGCAGTTGCCGGCTGACCTGCTGGAGCGCTTGCGCCGCCCGTAAACCAGCCTTGCCTCCCGTCCTACAGCCTTGATTGTGGGGTGGCAACGGTGCGCGGGAACCACGGCTGTTGGAGTAATCTGAACGCTCCAACGTCGTGATCCCGGAGGCGCACCGTGTCTGTTGACTCATCCCAACTCAGTCAGGAAAAGCAGGAACTCGCGAGGGTGCCTGTCGTCCAGGAAGAGGCGTGGGTCGAGAAACGGATCGTCGACACGGGCCGCGGCGTACGCATCCACAAGACCGTCGCCGAACACCCTTGCCAGATCGACGAAAGTCTTCTGCGCGACGAGGTGCAGGTCAGCCATGTACCGGTGGACCGCATCGTCCCACTGGACCAGGCGCCCGCCACCCGTTACGAGGGTGACACGCTCGTGGTACCGATCCTTGAGGAAGTGCTTGTCGTCGAACGGCGCCTGCGCATCAAGGAGGAACTGCACATCACGCGTACCCGCCACGAGGAGCGCCACGCCGAGACTGTTCTGCTCAAGTCCGAGCATGTCAGCGTGGAGCGCTTCGACGAGCGCGGCGACACCTCATCCACATGATATTCACCGGAGGACGCATCATGCAACATACTCTCGTAGCAGTGTTCGACAACCGCAGCGACGCCCAGAACGCGATGGACGAACTGCTGGCATCCGGCTTCACCCGCGACAACGTGTATGTCTCCAGCGCCGATCTGTCCGGCACCACGACGACGACCGACACGACGCTGGGCACGACCCACGAGGAAGGCGTCGGCGCCTCGATCAAGCACTTCTTCGAAAACCTGTTCGGCTCGGACAACGACGAACATGCAACCCGCTATTCCACCGCCGTCGCCGGCGGCCAGCACGTGCTGACCCTGACCACGTCGTCGGAGCCGGAAGTGGAACGCGCCGCGGACGTGATCGAGCGCTTCGGCCCCATCGACATCGACGAACGCCACGACCTGGCGGGCAATGCCGCCTCGCTGGGCACGAGTGCCTACCAATCGCAGTCGTCGTCGACGCTGGCCGCCGGCTCGATGCAGTCGGGCACGCAGGCGGGCAATCTGTCGGGCAGCCTGTCCGACTCGACGCTGCGCTCGGACTCGCTGCAGCGCGACACCGCGATCGACCAGACGACCGGCAAGGCCGCGATCCCGGTCGTGCAGGAAGAGGTCCGCGTCGGCAAGCGCCAGGTTGAACGGGGCGGCGTGCGCGTGTTCTCGCGCCTGGTCGAGACGCCCGTGAACGAGACGGTGTCGCTGCGCGAGGAGCACGTCAGCGTGGAACGCCGTCCGGTCGACCAGCCGATCAACCCGGCCGACGTCGCCGCGCTGAAGGACAAGACGATCGAGCTGCGTGAAACGGCCGAGGAAGCTGTCGTGCAGAAATCCGCGCGCGTCGTGGAGGAAGTCGTCGTCGGCAAGGAAGTCAGCCAGCGCCAGGAAAAGATCCAGGACACGGTGCGCCACACGGAAGTGGAAGTCCAGCCGCTGCAGGGCAGCGCGCTCGACGACGACACCTACTACCGCAACGACTGGCAGACGAATTACGCCAGCCTGGGCGGCACGTACGACGACTACGCGCCGGCCTACCGCTACGGCTACGACATGCGGCGCGACGCCCGCTACCAGGGCCGCAACTGGGACGACGTGGAATCCGACCTGCGCAGCGACTGGGATACCCGCTACGGCAGCAGCGGCTCGTCCACGTGGGAACGCATGAAGGCGGCCGTGCGGTCGGGCTGGAACCGCATGACGTCCTGAGGCGCTGCCGGGCGCAACGCGAGCCGGTAGCTCAGCCTGTCCGCGACCCGTTGCGCCCCGAGGCCGGCATAGAAACGGATGCCGGCCTCGTTGGACGCCTTCACGTGCCAGTCGATGCGGCCGCAGCCCTGCGCGGCCGCATCGCGCGCGATCCACGCCATCAGGGCCCGGCCCACACCGCGGCCCCGGCTGTCGGCGCGCACGAACAATTCCTTCATCATGCACTGGCGACGGTGCGCCGGCGTCGGGTCGACGAGCGAATACAGCAGCACGATGGCCGCGAAACCGACGACGTTACCTGACGCGTCCGCCGCCACGACGAGCCGCAGCGGCGACTCCGGCGCCAGCAGGTTGTGCAGCAGATGCTCGCGCACGTCGGCGCGCGCGACCTCCGCCTTATCGTGAGCATCCTCGTGATAGTAGCGATACAGCTCGCACAGCAGGTCGATCAGCGACTCGTGCTGGTCCGGACGGACGATGTCTACGTGCATATTGCCTCCTACGCCACCACGGCGAGTTCAGGGATCAGCGACCGGTGCGCCGCGATGCCTGCCAGCGCGCCGTCCGCGACCGCGAGCGCCACGTTGCCGGCGGGCCGGGCCATGTCGCCGCAGCAGAACACGCCGGGCACGCTGCTCGCCTTCTGCGCGTCCGTCGCCACGTACTGCCCCATCGGACCGTTCTCCAGCGCGCAGCCGAGCTGCTGCGCCAGCGGACTGGCAATGTGCGTGCGCGTGGCGACGAACAGGCCCGCCAGCGGCAGGCGGCGGCCGTCCTGCAGGACCACATCGGCCCGGCCCTCGATGCGCGCGACCGGCGTGCGCTCGACGGCCACGCCGCGGCCGGCCAGCGCCGCCAGCTGATCCTTCTGCGGCTCGAAGGCGCCGTTCAGCAGTAAGGTGACATTGCCCCAATCCGGCAGCAGCAACGCCTGGTGCAGCGACGCTTCGCCCGCGGCGAGCACGCCGATGGCCCCTTCATCCAGCTCGTAGCCATGGCAGTACGGACAGTGGAACACGCTCGTGCCCCAGCGCGCTTCCAGGCCCTCCACGGGCGGCAACGTGTCGGCGACGCCGGTGGCGAGGACGAGCCGGCGGCCGCGCACGCTGCCGCCGTCCGGCAGCGTGACGTCGAAGCCGTCGCCGGCAGGATGCGCGGCGACCGCCGTGTCGTTCGCCCACGCCACGCTGGAGTAGGCGCGCAATTGGGCGCGGCCCTGCGCGGCGATGGCCGCCGCTTCCGCACCGTCCTGCGTGAGAAAGCCGTGCGAGCGGTCGGCATGGCGGTTGCGGCGCCGGCCGCCGTCGATGACGAGCACGCGCCGGCGCGCCCGCGCGAGCTGCGTGGCCGCCGACAGGCCGGCATAGCTGCCGCCCACGACGATCACGTCGAATGCGGACTCATTCGGATGGGTGTGCATGATGTGCTCCTCCTTTGGGATACTGCGCGTTGAAGCGCCCGGACAGTTCCGCCAGCGTGACCTGCGCGAAGCGCGCGAGGAGCAGCGCTTGCGCCTCCGCAAGCGCGTCGCCGAGCGACTGGTTGACGACCTTTTCGACGAGACAGCCGGGCTGCTCGACCCGGTTGCCGATCGCGAACACGTTCGGCGACCCGACCGCCTCGTACACGTCGCGCAAGGTCACGCGGTGCAGGTCGGCGGTCACGACCCAGCCGCCGCCATGCCCCTTCCCCGACGCCACGTAGCCCCGTTCGCGCAGGCCCGCCAGCGTGCGGCGCACGAGCACGGGATTCGTGTGCAGGAAGCCCGCCAGTTCTTCCGACGTCAGCGGGCGGTCGCTATGGGCCATGTGCAGCAGCAGGTGCAGGATCGATGAAAGTTTGCTGTCGGTTTTCATGTAACTTATGATAGTACATAACGGGTCGGCGTGCACGACGGCGTGCACGCTACAATGCCGCATGTCTTCCGACTCCACTTCCTTCGACGCCATCGTGGCCGGCACCGGCCCCGGCGGCGCCAGCGTGGCGCGCGAGCTCGCGCGGGCCGGTGCGCGCGTGCTGATGCTGGAAGCGGGCGGCGCCGCGCCGCTCGCGGGCACCCTGGCGCAGATGGCCGGCATGGCCGCCGTGCCCGGCAAGGGTGCGTTCCTGCACCGCGACCTGTCGCTGCTCGTGCGTGCGCTGACCACCGGCGGCACGTCGACCATCAACTTCGCCACCGCCGCGCCGCCGCCGGCCGCCATGTTCGCAAAGCACGGCATCAACCTCGCACCGGCGCTGGCCGCCTGGCGCGCGGAATTGCCGATGGCGCCGCTGCCGGACGACCTCGTCGGCCCGATGGCCGCCCGCATCGCGGCGGGGGCCCGCGCGCAGAGCCTGGCATGGCGCAAGCTGGACAAGATGATCCGCCCTGCCGCGTGCCGCACGGGCTGCTGGCGCTGTGTCTACGGCTGTCCGTTCGGCGCGAAATGGTCGGCACGGGAACTGGTCGACGACGCCTGCATGCATGGCGCGCGGCTCGTCACGGATGCGCACGTGACGCGCGTGCTGGTGGCAGAAGGCCGCGCCGTCGGCGTCGAAGCGCGGCTCGGCGGACGAACGGAGGTGTTTCGGGCGGGCCTTGTCGTGCTGGCCGCGGGCGGCATCGGCAGCCCGCGCATCCTGAGATCATCCGGCCTGCTGGACGGGGCCGTCCCGTTCTTCAGCGACCCCGTCGTCGCCGTGATGGGCACGGTGGACGGCATCGAGGGCGGCGGTGCCGAAGTGCCGATGGCGGCGGGCTATTACGATCCGGAGGGAGGCATCAGCCTGGCCGACCTCACGCTGCCCCGCCCCATGTACCAGGCGTTCGCGGCGCAGGCGGGCCGGGTCGACCGGCTGTTCGCTCACGCCCGCACGCTGACGATCATGGTCAAGATCCGCGACGCCATCCGTGGCGACGTCGGCCCGCGCTGGGTCGACAAGACGCTGGCCCCGGAAGACCGGCGCCGCTTCGACGCCGGCATCGCGCAGGCGCGAGGCATCCTGGAAGCGGCCGGCGCGCATCACGTCTTCGCCAGCCACCACTTCGCCGCGCATCCCGGCGGCACGGTACGCATCGGCCAGGCGCTGGACGCGGACCTCGCGACCGCCACGGCCGGCCTGTACGTGTGCGACGCGTCCGCGATCCCCGAACCGTGGGGCCTGCCGCCGACCCTGACCCTGCTGTGCCTGGGCTGGCGGCTGGGCCGTCACCTGGCGCGGGTCAGCGCTTCACGGGAAGCGTCGTCGTCAACCTGATGTCCGCTGACGACTCGCCGACCATCAGCTTCACGGGCACGGCTTCGACATCGAAGCGGCCCGCCTGCGTGTTCCAGTAAGCGAGGCGCCGGGCCGCGAGCGGAATGCGCACGGTGCGCGTCTCGCCCGGTTTCAGGTTGACCCTCTGGAAGCCGACCAGCGCCTGGCGCGGCCGCTCGGCCTGCGACTTCGGCCAGGCCGCGTACAGCTCGACGACGCTGTCGCCCGCCACCTTGCCCGTGTTGGTCACGTCCACGTCGACATCGACCGTGCCGTTCGCCGCCAGCGCCGGCGCGCTCGTGCGCAGCTTCCCATACCTGAAGGTCGTGTAGGACAGGCCGTGCCCGAACGGGAACAGCGGCTGGCCCTTGAAGTACATGTACGTGCGGCCGTGGCGGATGTCGTAGTCCATCATCGGCGGCAGCTGCGCTTCCGTCGCCGGCCACGTCGCCACGAGCTTGCCGCCCGGGTTGTAGTCGCCGAACAGCACCTGCGCGAGTGCCGTGCCCTGGTCCTGCGACGAATGCGCCATCTGCACGATCGCCGGCACGTGCTCCTTCGCCCAGTTGATCGTGTACGGGAAGCTCGACACGAGCACCATCACCGTGCGCGGATTCGCCGCCAGCACCTGTTTGACCAGGCCTTCCTGCGCCAGGGCCAGCGTCTCGCGGTCGCGGCCTTCGCGGCCGTCGCCCGGGTCGGCGCACGGCTTCGTGCCGGCGTCGGTCCAATCGTGCGCCATGTTCGGGCCGCAGGTCGGGTCGTTGCCGACCACGACGATGGCCACGTCCGCGTCGCGTGCCGCCTTCACGGCCGCGTCGTTGGCGTTGTCCGCTGCATAGTTCACCTTCACGTCCGGGCCCACGGCCGCCTTGATGCCGGCCAGCGCCGTCACCGTGTACGGCGCGATGCCGCCATACCAGTCCCAGTGCACGCTGTCCGCATGCGGTCCGATCACGGCGATGCGCTTGACGCCCGTCTTCGCGAGCGGCAGCGCACGGCCGTCGTTCTTCATCAGCACGATGGATTCCAGCGCCATCTTCAGCGACACTGCCTTGTGCGCGGCGCTGTCCCACGGGGCCGGGCCATCCTTGATCGCGGCGTACGGATTGCCGGCCGGCGGATCGATGAGGCCCAGTTTGATCGTCGTGCGCAACTTGCGCGCGACGGCATCGTCGAGATCGGCCACCGTGATGGTGCCCTCCTTCAGCGCCGCGCGCAGCTCGTCCTGGTATTTGTCGAGGTACTGGTTGATGCCCGCCTTCAGTCCCGCGACGGCTGCGGCCTTCTGGTCCGGATACCGTTTATACAGTTTTACCAGGTTGCCGATGGCGCCGCCGTCGCTGGAAACCACGTCCGCGTCCCACTTCCCGATCACGAGGCTGCGCAGCACCGGATGCACCCCCATCGGCGTGCCGTTCCACGCGTTGTACGACGCCATCAGGGCGCGTGCCCCGCCCTCCTCGAAGGCCATGCGGAACGGCGCCGCATAGTATTCGTGGAACTGGCGGTCGTCGAAATCGGACGTCGAGTTGCCGCGCCCGTTCTCGTTGCTGTTGGCGAGGAAGTGCTTCAGGAGTGCAGCGCCGCGCCAGTACTTCGGATCGTCGCCCTGGATCCCGCGCGTAAAGGCAGTCGCCATCGTTCCGACGAGGAACGCATCTTCGCCATACACCTCTTCGCTCCGGCCCCAGCGCGGATCGCGCGCGAGGTCCGACTGCGGCCCCCATTGCATCAGCATCGGATGCCTGTACTGCGCGCTCTGCGTGATGTAGCGGGCTTCCGTCGACTGCACGGCGCCGGCCTGGCGCACGAGCTCCGGGTCCCAGCTCGCGCCCATGCCGGGCGGCTGGGGGAACTGCGTCGTCGGGATGGGCTGGCGCTGGCGCTTCGACTCGCCGCGCTGCACCACGCCGTGGATGCCTTCCGTACCGCCGAAGCTGGGGATGCCGAGGCGCGGCACGCCGGAATCCGTCGACAGCGCGTCGATTTTTTCGTCGGGAGTCATCAGCGCCAGGATGTTGGCGATGCGTTGTTGCGGGGCCAGGTTCGGATCCTGGAACGGATAGGTGGCCGCGTGCGCGCCGCCGGCGCACAGTGCGGCGCCGAGCGCGATGGCGCGGAGGATGTTCGTCTGCATGCTGTCTCCTTGTGTAAACGTTTTTTGTTAGCGCGAACATCCACATCTTACCCCGGATTGAAACCGTTTTCACAACACTCGGCCTCAAGTTCATGTCCGGCGCTAAAAGTTTCTTGCGCGCCGTAAAGACATCAGTACAATCGTTGTGCATACAACAGGAGACAGCAGCATGACTTATGAACGCATCGTGGTCCTCGGCGGCGGCACGGCCGGCTGGATGGCCGCGACGGCCCTCGCGACGGGCCTGAAGGGCGCGACGGTGGAACTGGTGGAGTCAGAAGACATCGGCACGGTCGGCGTCGGCGAAGCCACCTTCCCCTCGATCCGCAACTACCACCAGATCCTGGGCATTCCCGAAGCGGATTTCCTGCGCGCGACCAACGGAACGTACAAGCTGGGCATCCGGTTCCGCGACTGGCGCGTGAAGGGCGAGGACTACTACCACACGTTCGGCGACTTCGGCATGTTGAGCGGCCCCGAGTCGCTGTGGGGCCAGTACCGCCGCCATCCGCAGGCCAACCTGCCCACGTTCGGCGAGCAATGCCTGCCGTCCGTGATGGCGATGAACGACCGCTTCTGCGCGCCCGGCAAGGATGCCGCCAATTTCAACTACGCCTACCACTTCGACGCCATCCTGTACGCCCGCTTCCTGCGCGACATCGCCCTGAAGCGCGGCGTGCGCCGCACCGAGGGCAAGGTCGTCGACGTGGCGCGCCGGCCGGACGGCGGCGTGGCATCGCTGAAGCTGGACGACGGCCGCACCGTCGGCGCCGACCTGTTCATCGACTGTTCCGGCTTCTCGTCGCTTCTGCTGGGGCGTACGCTGGGCGAGCAGTTCGTCGATTTTTCGCGCTGGCTGCCGGTCGACCGTGCATGGGCCGTGCCGTCCGCGCGCGTGGGCGACAGCCTGACGCCGTACACCCGCGCGACGGCGCTGGACGCCGGCTGGGCGTGGCGCATCCCGCTGCAGGACCGCACGGGCAACGGCCACGTGTTTTCCAGCCGCTTCATCGACGAGGACAAGGCGCGCGAACAGCTGCTGCAGCAGCTCGACGGCGAAGCGCTCGCGGAACCGCGCCTGCTGCGCTTCACGACGGGCCACCGCGCGAAGTTCTGGTCGCACAACGTGGTCGGCATCGGCCTTGCGACGGGCTTCCTCGAGCCGCTCGAATCGACCAGCATCTACCTCGTGCAGGTGGGCGTCGGCCGCCTGATGACCCTCCTCCAGCGGGGCGGGCCGGTCGCGCCGGGGTTGGTCGATGCCTACAACACGGGGCTCACGCGCCAGTTCGAACGCATCCGCGACTTCATCCTGATGCACTACTGCCTGACCGCGCGCCGCGACACGCCGTTCTGGCAGTACATGGCGGGCGCGGACCTGCCCGAGACGCTTGCCTACAAGCTGCATGCGTGGCGCGAAACCGGCGCGCTGCACCAGTACGACGAGGAAGGCTTCGACGGCCACAGCTGGCTCGCCATCCACGCAGGCATGCAGAACTGGCCGACGCGCAGCGATCCGACCCTGAAGCTGATCACCGACGAGCAGTCGCTGGAGTGGGTGCGGGAACGCGCAGTCCAGCTGGCGGAGGCGGTGAAGTCGGTGCCGACGCACCAGGAGTATCTGGCCAGGGTGCTGGGTCGCTGACATACGCTCGTCATTCCCGCGCAAGCGGGAATCCATGCCGAGTCACCGAAGCCGCTCAGTCAAGGATGCTGCAGGCCTCCTATGTATCGAATCCTGTCACTCAGTATGGGTTCCCGCCTTCGCGGGAACGACGCTCAAGCCTATCCATCCACGCACACAACATATCCGCGAGCGCATCCGCGTACGCCAGGATCTCCCCCGGCGTGCGCGGCCGCTCCGAAAACTGCTTGCCGACCGCCGACAGCGTGTCGGTCAGCAGATCGGCGGCCAGCGCGCGCGTCGTGTCCGGCGCCGACGGCAGGGCCTCGCGCAAAAACGTCCGCACCGCCTCTTCCCCCGACTGCCTGACTTCGCGCGCTTCCGGCGCATCGCGGTACAGCGGCGCCGCGTCGTTCAGCGCCACGCGCATCGCCGCCTCTTCGCGTTCCGACCGCACGAACGCGTGCACCAATGAACGCAACCGGTCCAGCGGCGGCCGCGCCGTATCCGCGAGGATGGCGGACAACATGGCCGTCGTCCGGCGCCATTCGTCGCTCTGCAGGCGGAACAGGATCGCCGCCTTGTTCGGGAAGTACTGGTACAGCGAACCGACGCTCACCCCTGCCTTCTCCGCCACGCGCGACGTCGTGAAGCGCTGCGCCCCTTCCGTCGCCAAAACCTGAACAGCCGCCTCCAGCACGGCCGCCACGAGCTCGTTGGAACGCGCCTGTTTTGGCGCTTTACGGGAGGCGATCTGGGGGCGGCGGCGTTCGGTCATCGGTGGCTCCGGGAATGCGAATAGAAAACCTGAAGGATTATTCGCATAATAACCGGACCCCATCAACCACCACAAGGAACCCCGATGACCACCCTTGCCACCACCCCCGTCGCCCCGCTGCTGGCGCGCCTGTTCGCCGAGACCGATGCCGAATCGCCGCTGGCCGCCTGCCGCGACCTCCCGCCCGACGAACTGCAACGACTCATGCGCAGCAAGACGGATTACCGCGACCTGTACGGCCGCCTGAAGGACCTTGCGCTGCCCGTCTCGCGCGGCACCGGCATCCTGCTCTACATGCTGGCGCGCACGAGCCGGGCCCGGACGATCGTCGAATTCGGCACGTCGTTCGGCATCTCGACCATCCACCTGGCCGCCGCCCTGCGCGACAACGGCGGCGGGCGGCTGATCACCAGCGAGTTCGAGGCGGCGAAGGCCGAGCGCGCGCGCGCCAACCTGGCAGACGCCGGCCTGCTCGATCTCGTCGAGATCCGCATGGGCGACGCGCTGCGGACGCTCGCCGGCGACCTGCCGGACGCCATCGACCTCGTCCTGCTGGACGGCGCCAAGGCTTTATATCCCGACATCCTGGCGCTGCTGGAACCGCACCTGCGGCCGGGCGCCGCGATCATCGCGGACAATGCGGACCACAGCCCGGACTACCTCGCGCATGTGCGCGCGCCGGCGTCGGGCTATCTGTCGATGCCGTTCGCCGACGACGTCGAACTGTCCGTGCGGACGGCGTGAGCGCGCACGGTCAGACGAAGAAATCCCATTGCGCGACGCCGACCTTGTGCTGCTCGAACTCGGCGGATGTCGCGAACGACTGCGCCACCTGCGCCAGGGTCATGCCATGCGCCATCGCATCGGTCCAGAAGGCCAGGCCGGCCGCCTCGCCCGCGCGGCCGAACAGGTCCTGGTACAACAGCGCGACGTCGTGGGACGCGTTGCCGTCGAACGCGCCGCTCAGCCGCCCCTGCGCTTCCTGGGACGCGATCATCCGCAGCGCGATCTCGCCGAGACCGACGCCGTTCCTGTCCGCGCCGCCCCAGAAATCCATGCCGAGGTAATCGGCCTGGCGCCCGAGGATCGCTTCGTACAGGCCGGCGATCGAGGACAGGCCGGCGCGATTGACGACGGCTTCCGTCGCGTCCGCGAACTGCAGGCTCTCGACGTTGACCACCACCGCGTGCTGCGCCGGCTGTCCGGTCGGCGTGACGACCAGGTAGCCTTCGTGCTGCTCGAACGTGTAGGCCGACCGTGCGCCGTCGAACACGGCGGTATCAGTGCCAAGACCGCCGTGCAGGATCGTGTTGACCGGCCCTGCATCGGCCCGCACGCCGCCGTCCGCGCTGGCCGGCGTGGCCGGCGTGGCCGCGAACGCAAGCCGGTCGCCGCCGCCGCCCGCGAACACCGCGCCGCCGAGGTTCCCGGCCACCGTGAACGTCTGCGCGGCCGCGTCGCCCGTCAGGATCTGGCCCGCCGAATGGCCGGTCACGTTTGCGGCGCCGACGACGGCCGCGAAATCGACGCCGTTCAGCGCGATGCGGCTGCCGGCGGCCAGCCCGGTCGCGTCGATGACGAGTGCCGTGTGCTGCGCGCCGTCACTCGTACCGGTGAGGACCAGCTGGCCGGCCGGCGCCGTGCCCGTGGATACGGGCGCGACGGTCTGCACGAGCAAAGGCGCATCCGCGGCCAGCGCCTGCAGGAACTGCTGGCCGTTGCCGGTCAGGTGCGCCTGGTCGGCCGGCGCATGGCCCGGCGTGGCCGCGACAATGGCCTGGATCAGATGCTCGAGCGGATCGCCGGCGGGCCGGCTCGCGCCACCGGTGGCGCTCAGGCCGAAGCCGACCGGCACCTGGGCCAACAGCAGGTTCGCGCCGCCGGATTGCACGAGCGGGATGTCCGCCACCGCGGCGGCGCCGGTCGATTCCACGCGGGACGGCGTCACGATCGGCACCACGGTCTGCGTGCCCGACCCGCCGCCCGGCAGGACGACCGGCTGGGCGCTGACCGCGACGCCGTCGATCGTCGACGACGCGGGCGGCGGCGGTGGCGGCGCCGCGATGGTGAGCGCCAGGGCGGCGCCGGCCGCGGACACGTTGCCGGCCGCGTCGACCTGCTTCGCCGTCAACGCATGCGTGCCGACGGCCAGCGCGGCGCTCGTGACGCTCCAGTTGCCGGCACCGTCGACGGTGGCGGTGCCCAGCACGGTCGAGCCGTCGGTGTCGTACAGTGCGACGATGGCGTTGGCCGCACCGGTGCCCCGGATCACGGGTCGCGTGACGGTCGTGATGCCGTCGCCAACCGTGCCCGTGTCGCTGGCGGCGCCCACGGCCGGCGCCTCCGGCGCAGCGGGCGCTTGCGTATCGACGGTCACGGTCAGCCCGGCACTCGCGGCCGACGCATTGCCCGCGCGGTCGACCTGCCGCGCCGTCAGCGTGTGGACCCCGTCCGCCAGCGCGGCCGAGACGATCTGCCAGGCGCCCGCACCGTCGGCCGTCGTCGTTCCCAGCTGGGTCGTGCCGTCCGTGTCGTACAGGGTCACCGTGGCGTTGGCTTCCGCCGTGCCCGCGATGGCGGGCGCGTTGACGCTGGTGATGCCGTCGCCGGCGACGCCGCTGTCGCTGGCCGCCGCGAGTGCGATCGCGCCGGGTGCGGCGGCAACGGTGTCGATGGCGATCGTGAGCGGCGCCGAAGCGTTCGATACGTTGCCTGCCGCGTCGGTTGCCTTTGCCGTCAGCCTATGGTTGCCGTCGGCCAGTGTCGACGCCGCGATGGACCAGGTGCCGTTCGTGGTGGTCGTCGTTCCCAGCACCGTCGTGCCGTTCGTGTCGTACAAGGTGACCGTGCTGCCGGCTTCCGCCGTGCCCGTGATGATGGGGACGGCGTTCGCAGTGATGTTGTCGGTGTTCGATGTGCCGCTGTCGCTGCCGCCGCTCAAATCGGGCGTCGACGGCGCATTCGGTGCCGTGTGGTCCAGCGTGTACGTCGCACCGCTCGTGTAGCCGCCGCCGATGGCAATGCTGCCGCCATTCTGGATGCCGGTGCCGCTGGCGTTCAAATCGAGCCGCAGCGTACCGTCGCCGGCGAGAGAATCGACCGTGACCGTGTACGTGGTGCCGCTGCCGTTGACGGCCGCGATGTGACCGGCCGCCGTGCCGCTGGCGGTCAGCGCGAAGTCGCTCGCGTCGACGCCCGTTACGCTGTCGCTGAACGTGACCGTGTAGTCGACCGACGTTGCCGCGCCCGCGTCGGCGCCGCCCACACGCACGATCGAGGTCACCGAAGGCGCGTCCTGCACGGTGATATTCTGCGCGATGTGGCTGACGTTGCCGGCGGCATCCGTCGCGGACAAATTAACGTGGTACGTGCCGGCTGTCAGCGCCGAACCGCCGATGGTCAGCGTGTTCCCGGACAGGACGAACTTCGCGTTGTCGGCATCGTTGCTGCCGCTGGCCAGCGCGTACGTCACAGCCGTCGCGTCGTTCGCAGACAACGTACCGACCGTGGCGCCGGTGCCGGCGTTCGCCGTGACGAGGGTGGTTGCGCTCAGCGCCACGCTTGCCGGCGCGGTCGTATCGATCGTCACCGCCAACGGCGACGATGCGTTCGACACGTTGCCGGCCGCGTCGGTTGCCTTCGCCGTCAGCGTATGGCTGCCCTCGGCCAGCGTGCCGGTCGTGATCGACCAGTTGCCGCCCGTGGCGGTCGTGGTCCCGAGCACCGTGGTGCCGTTCGTGTCGTATAACGTGACCGTACTGCCGGCTTCCGCCGTGCCCGTGACGACGGGCGTAACGGAAGACGTGATGTCGTCGCTGTTCGACGCGCCGCTGTCGCTGCCGCCGTTCAAATCGGGCGTCGACGGTGCGTTCGGCGCCGTGTGGTCCAGCGTGTACGTCGCGCCGCCCGTGTAGCCACCGCCGATGGCAATGCTGCCGCCATTCTGGATGCCGGTGCCGCTGGCGTTCAAATCGAGCCGCAGCGTGCCGTCGCCGGCGAGCGAGTCAACCGTGACCGTGTACGTGGTGCCGCTGCCGTTGACGGCCGCGATGTGACCGGCCGCCGTGCCGGTGGCGGTGAGCGTGAAGTCGCCTGCGTCGACGCCCGTCACGCTGTCGCTGAACGTGACCGTGTAGTCGACCGAAGTAGCCGCGCCCGCGTTGGTGCCGCCCACACGCACGATCGAGCTGACGGTGGGCGCGTCCTGCACGGTAATGTTCTGCGCGAGATAGGAGACGTTACCGGCGGCATCCGTCGCGGACAGATGAACGTGGTACGTGCCAGCTGTCAGCGCCGAGCCGCCGACGGCGAGCGTGTTCCCGGACAGTGCGAACTTCGCGTTGTCGGCATCGTTGCTGCCGCTGGCGAGCGCATACGTCACAGCCGTCGCGTCGGTCGCGGACAACGTACCGACCATGGCCCCGCTGGCGGCGTTTGCCGTGACGAGGCTGGATGCGCTGAGCGCCACGTTCGCCGGCGCCGTCGTGTCGATCGTCACCGCCAACGGCGACGACGCGTTCGACACGTTGCCGGCCGCGTCGGTCGCCTTCGCCGTCAGCGCGTGATTGCCCTCGGCCAGCGTGCCGGCCGTGATCGACCAGTTGCCGCCCGTGGCGGTCGTGGTCCCGAGTACCGTGGTGCCGTTCGTGTCGTACAACGTGACCGTGCAGCCGGCTTCCGCCGTGCCCGTGATGACGGGCGTAACGGAAGACGTGATGTCGTCGCTGTTCGACGACCCGCTGTCGCTGCCGCCGTTCAAATCGGGCGTCGACGGTGCGTTCGGCGCCGTGTGGTCCAGCGTGTACGTTGCGCCGCTCGTGTAACCGCCGCCGATGGCAATGCTGCTTCCGTTCTGGATCCCGGTACCGCTGGCATTCAAGTCGAGCCGCAGCGTACCGTCGCCGGCGAGCGAATCGACCGTGACCGTGTACGTGGTACCGCTGCCGCTGACGGCGGCGATATGGCCTCCCGCCGTGCCGGTTGCAGTCAGTGCGAAGTCGCCCGCGTCGACGCCCGTCACGCTGTCGCTGAACGTGACCGTGTAGTCGACCGAAGTGGCCGCGCCCGCGTCGGCGCCGCCCACACGCACGATCGAGGTCACCGAAGGCGCGTCCTGCACGGTGATATTCTGCGCGATGTGGCTGACGTTGCCGGCGGCATCCGTCGCGGACAGATAAACGTGGTACGTGCCGGCTGCCAGCGCCGAACCGCCGATGGTCAGCGTGTTCCCGGACAATGCGAATTTCGCATTGTCGGCATCGTTGCTGCCGCTGGCCAGCGCATACGTCACAGCCGTCGCGTCGGTCGCGGACAATGTGCCGACCGTCGCGCCGCTGCCGGCGTTTGCCGTGACGAGGCTGGATGCGCTGAGCGCCACGCTCGCCGGCGCCGTCGTGTCGATCGTCACCGCCAGCGCCCCCGACGCGTTCGATACATTGCCGGCCGCATCGGTCGCCTTCGCCGTCAGCGTGTGGTTGCCGTCGACCAGCGTGTTCGCCGTGATCGACCACACGCCGCCCGTGGCGCCCGCCGTGCCGAGCACCGTCGTGCCGTTCGTGTCGTACAACGTGACCGTGCTACCGGCTTCCGCCGTGCCCGTGATGACGGGTGTAACGGAAGACGTGATGTCGTCGCTGTTCGACGAACCGCTGTCGCTGCCGCCGCTCAAATCAGGTGACGACGGTGCGTTCGGCGCCGTGTGGTCCAGCGCGTACGTCGCGCCGCTCGTGTAGCCGCCGCCGATGGCAATGCTGCTTCCGTTCTGGATCCCGGTGCCGCTGGCATTCAAGTCGAGCCGCAGCGTACCGTCGCCGGTGAGCGAGCCGACCGTGACGGTGTACGTCGTGCCGCTGCCGCTGACGGCCGAAATGTGGCCGGCAGCCGTACCGGTGGCGGTGAGCGCGAAATCGCCCGCATCGACGCCCGTCACGCTCTCGCTGAACGTGACCGTGTAGTCGACCGACGTTGCCGCGCCCGCGTCGGCGCCGCCCACGCGGACGATCGAGCTGACCGTGGGTGCGTCCTGCACGGTGATGTTCTCTGCAAGATAGCTGACGTTGCCGGCGGCATCCGTCGCGGACAGATAAACGTGGTACGTGCCCGCTGTCAGCGCCGAGCCGCCGACGGTGACCGTATTCCCCGACAGCGCGAACTGCGCGTTGTTGGCATCGTTGGTGCCGTTGCCGGTGGCCAGCGCATATGTCACGGCTGTCGCATCGGTCGCCGACAGCGTCCCAACGCTTGCGCCGCTGCCGGCGTTCGCCGTGACAAGGCTGGTTGCGCTGAGCGCCACGCTCGCCGGCGCCGTCGTGTCGATCGTCACCGCCAGCGCACCCGACGCGTTCGACACGTTGCCGGCCGCATCGGCCGCCTTCGCCGTCAGCGTATGGCTGCCTTCGGCCAGCGTGCCGGCCGTGATCGACCAGTTGCCGCCCGTGGCGGTCGTGGTCCCGAGCACCGTCGTGCCGTTCGTGTCGTACAACGTGACCGTGCTGCCGGCTTCCGCAGTGCCCGTGATGACGGGTGTAACGGAAGACGTGATGTCGTCGCTGTTCGACGACCCGCTGTCGCTGCCGCCGTTCAAATCGGGCGTTGACGGCGCGTTCGGCGCCGTGTGGTCCAGCGCGTACGTCGCGCCGCTCGTGTAGCCGCCGCCGATGGCAATGCTGCTGCCGTTCAGGATACCCGTGCCGCTGGCGTTCACATCGAGCCGCAGCGTGCCGTCGCCGGCGAGCGAGCCGACCGTGACGGTGTACGTCGTGCCGCTGCCGCTGACCGAGGCGATGGTGCCGGACGCGGTGCCGGTGGCGGTCAACGCGAAATCGCTCGCGTCGACACCCGTGACGCTCTCGCTGAACGTGACCGTGTAGTCGACCGACGTCGCCGATCCGGCCGCGCCAGCGCCCGCGCCACCCGCGCGCACGATCGAACTGACCGTGGGCGCGTCCACCACGGTGATGTTCTGCGCGAGATAGCTGACGTTGCCGGCTGCATCGGTTGCGGACAGGTACACGTGATATGTCCCGGCCGTCAGCGCCGAGCCGCCCACGGCTAGGGCGTTGCCCGACACGGCGAACTGTCCGTTGTCGGCATCGTTGGTGCCGTTGCCGGTGGTCAGCGCATACGTCACGACCGTCGCGTCGGTCGCGGACAACGTACCCACCGCGGCGCCGCTGCCGGCACTGGACGTGGCGACAGTCGATGCGCTCAGGGCGACGCTCGCCGGCGCCGTCGTGTCGATCGTGACCGCCAGCGCACCCGACGCGTTCGACACGTTGCCGGCCGCATCGGCCGCCTTCGCCGTCAGCGTATGACTACCCTCGGCCAGCGTGCCGGCCGTGATCGACCAGTTGCCGCCCGTGGCGGTCGTGGTCCCGAGCACCGTCGTGCCGTTCGTGTCGTACAACGTGACCGTGCTGCCGGCTTCCGCCGTGCCGGTGACGACCGGCGTTGCAGTCGCCGTGATGTCGTCGCTGCTCGACGAACCGCCGTCACTGGCGCTGCTCATATCGGGCGTCGACGGCGCGTTCGGCGCCGTATGGTCCAGCGTGTACGCCGCGCCGGCCGTGTAACCGCTCGCGATCGCGACGCTCGATCCGTTCTGGATGCCGGTGCCGCTGGCGTTCAGGTCCAGGCGCAGGGTGCCGTCGCCCGCGAGCGAGTCCACCGTGATCGTATAGGTCGTGCCGCTGCCGCTGACGGCCGCGATGGCACCGGAGGCCGTACCGGTGGCGGTCAACGCGAAATCGCTCGCGTCGACACCCGATACGCTCTCGCTGAACGTGACCGTGTAGTCGACCGACGTCGCCGATCCAGCCACGCCCGCACCTGCGCCGCCCCGCGCACGATCGAACTGACGGCGGGGACCGATTGCACGGTGATGGTTTGCGCGAGATAACCGACGTTGCCGGCGGCATCCGTTGCGGAGAGATAGACGTGGTACGTCCCGGCGGTGAGCGCCGAGCCGCCGACGCTCAGCGTCGTCCCCGACACGGCGAACTGGCCGTTGTCGGCATCGTTGGTGCCATTGCCGACCGCGAAGGCATACGTCACGGCCGTCGCATCGATCGCGGACAGCGTGCCGACGCTAGCGCCGCTGCCGGCGTTCGCCGCAACGAGGCTCGATGCGCTCAGCGCGAGGCTCGCGGGCGCCGCCGTATCGATCGTCACCGCCAACCCCGACGACGCGTTGGACACGTTGCCCGCCAGATCGGTCGCTTTCGCAGTCAGCGTATGACTGCCCTGCCCCAATGCGCTGGCTGGGATCGACCACGATCCGCCCGCGGCCGTCGCCGTGCCCAGCACCGTCGTGCCGTCGGTATCGTACAGCGTGACCGTGCTGCCGCTTTCCGCCGTGCCGGTGATGACGGGCGTAACGTTCGCGGTGATGTTATCGCTGTTCGACGCCCCGCTGTCGCTCGCGCTGCCCAGGTCGGGCGTCGACGGTGCGTTGGGCGCCGTCGTATCCATCGTGTACGTGTGGCTGTACGCCGTGCTGCCGCCGTAGGCGTTGGTCACGCGCACCTGCATCGTGCCGCTGCCGGCCAGCGTCGTGGTCGTGGACCAGGTATTGCTGCCGACCGTGTAAGTGCCCGCGTTCTGCCAGTGGGCGCCGTTGTCGTAGGAGATCTGCACGGCTTCGCCGCTCGCCAGCAGGCCGCTCAGCGTGCCGCTGATGGTCTGCGCCGCCGTTTTCGTCACGAAGTCGGTGCTGCTCGCGCCGGTGTCGGCCGACAGCGACGCGGTGGTGACCGTCGTCGTGGGCGTGGCGCCCGGCGTGACGACGATGTTGTCCATGATGAGCGGGTCCAGCGCCGACCCGAGCTCGTTGGTGATCGTGAATCCCGTCACGCCGACCCAGTTCAGGACGACGTGGCAATCGGCGTGCGCGGGTACGTCGACGACGGTCGTGTCGCCGGTGTTCGTGGCAGTGATGCGTAGTCTCGCCCCGGAGAGGTCCATGGCGTCGGCAAAGTCGAGCGAGTTCAACGCCAGGGCCTGGCTGAAGGTCACCGTCACCGACGCGGTGACCCCCATCTGGCTGATCAACATGACGCTGTTGTTGCTCGTCGCAATGTAGGACCACGTGCCGCTTGGCACGAAGTCGCCAAATTGGGTGGTGTCCCAGATATAGGCGTCGTTGTCGAATTGGCCAGGAAGCGGGATTGCGATGGCGGACATGGTCAGGCCGCCGATCGTTTCCGTGACGGCGCCCGCGAGGTCGGTATTGTCGTCCCGCGTACCGGCCGACAGGTCGAAGGCGACGCCTGCCATCAAATGCGGCCACGCAACCGCACGCGCCACGTCCACCGCCAGCGGCACGAAGACCGTCCCCGTGCGCACCGCCAGTGCCCAGTCGCCGCCCCGCGCGGCCGCACCGGTCGGGACCTCGGACGCCGCCACGGCCGCACCGGTCGCTTGCGCCAGCGCCGTCACGAAACGCCGGCCGACGTCGCCCGCGCCCACCGAGCAGGCGTACAGCAACAGCGCGCCGCCAGGCGTCAACGCAGCGCCGAGCGCCGCCAGCGCCGCTGCCGCCTCCGGCCGCCCGAGACCGTCCAGGTCGAGCGCGTGCCCGCCAAGCGCCAGGCGGCCCGGTTCGCCGTGGCAGAGGACGTGGATGGCGTCGTAGTCCGCCTGTCCATCCGCCCACAGGGCCAGTTGCGCCAGACCGTCCTGGCCGCCGCCGAATTCGACGACCGCCACGCCGGGCCGCAAGGCCGCGGCGAGGAGCGCGCGGTCGTCCAGCGCGCTGTCGATGAATGCGATTTCCCTTGGCTGGACGGCATGAGAAACGAGGTGGGAGGAAGTCTGGCGATACATGGGCTTACCTTTGATTCAGGGCCGTTGGGGATAGAGACCGAGGACCGCGATACACACGGTCATCCCTAGCCCCGGGGACTGGGTGGACACGGCCTGGCCCGCGGCCACGGGTTGATTGTTCTGGACGGTGACCGTACCGCCCGTCACCATGTTGACCTTCACCGTCGCAGCGGCGCTGCCGGCGCTGCCGGTCAACGTGACGTCGGCCGGCAAGGTCGCCGCCGACGGCTTCGTGGTCGTGTATGGGCCTTTCACGGCGACGGTGCTCGCGCCGATCTGGCCGCTGATCGCGGTCAGGTAATTCTGGCCGGACGCCGGCACCGCCGTGGCGCCGGATGACGACGTGCCGACCGGCAGCGTGGCGGCGACGCCGAGATTGCCCTGACTGGCCGGGATGGCCACGTCGACCGGGCCGACGACGGGCACGAATGCGGCCGGGTGCGCGTGCGGTGCCACCGGGGTCTGCGCCGGCGTCAGCGTCAGTTGCTGCTGGCCGACCTTTTGCGCCAGGGCGACGTTCGCGAAATTCTGGCCCTGGCCGATACCGACCGTCGAACGGCCGCGCAGGTCGGGCAGGTTGAAATTATTTCCGCTGCCTCCGTACTGATAACTGATGAGCGCAAAGATAAGCTGGTTCTGCTGGATCGTCAGCGAGCGGCCGTCGGCCGGGAGGTAACCCTGTGGACACCAGTCGAATGCGAACGTGCACACCTCCCCGACATACGGCTCCGAGCCGCAGGCACCGGCGGCCAGCGGAAGCGCGCCCAACATGACGGCGGCACAGGCGGCAATGCGGTGGTGGATGGTGGTGGGAGTCTTCATGATGGTCTCCTGGTGGCCGATGGCGGGAGATCCGCCATGCGATTGATTGCGCACAAGATAGGGACGTGTGGAACACGTTCGGTCCATGCTAGCGCGGTCGAGAGGCGGCAAATCTAACCGTTTGTCACCGCATGGGGAAACTTTTTGAACGTCGAGTTGCAGTATGGCATCATAGGTACCAGATGTGGCGCAAACGTTGCATCGAATCTACAATTTCGGCGATATAGGGAATATTTGTTGCCGCTCAATGCAAGATTGCAAACATGCATGCTCGCCGCCGCGCGTCGCCGGCATAGCCAGCCCCGCCGCGGCATCGATGTTTTGATAAAGGCAATACAAGTTTCGTTATAGCGCCTATTCACCAAACGCATGTATCGCCGGGCACCTTCGGCTCTAAGCTTCCAACTCCATAACGACGAGACACCCCGGCGATCGCCCAAGCAGCGGCCATCGGGCAATAACACGGAGGAGCAGCCGCCATGTCACAGCCTCAACTCCAGCGCGTCGAACGCGCGGAGACTTTCACGTCCCCACCTGCCGCCCGCGGCAAAATCGACCAGTACTTCCAGATCTCGGCACGCGGCAGCACGCAGCGGACCGAGGTGGTGGCCGGCGTCACCACCTTCCTCGCCATGGTGTATTCGGTGTTCGTCGTGCCCGGCATGCTGGGCCAGGCCGGCTTCGACGTCAGCGCCGTGTTCGTGGCCGTGTGCCTCACGGCGGCCTTCGGTTCGCTGCTGATGGGATTCTGGGCGCGGCTGCCGATCGCCGTCGGCTGCGCGATCTCGCTGACCGCATTCACCGCCTTCGGCCTCGTGCTGGGCAAGGGCTTGAGCCCCGCGATCGCGCTGGGCGCCGTGTTCCTGATGGGCGTGATCTTCACGGCGATCTCCATCACCGGCGTGCGCTCGTGGATCCTGCAGAACCTCCCGTCCGGCGTCGCACACGGCACCGGCGTCGGCATCGGCCTGTTCCTGCTGATGATCGCGTCCAGCGAGGTCGGCCTCGTCGTCAAGAACGCGGGCGCCGGCCTGCCGGTCGCGCTGGGCCAGATCACGTCCTTCCCGGTCGTGATGAGCATCCTCGGCCTGGCCGCCATCTTCGGCCTGGAACAGCGCAAGGTCCCGGGCGGCATCCTGCTCGTCGTGATCGCCATCTCCGCACTCGGCCTGGCCTTCGACCCGAAGGTGCACTTCACCGGCATCTTCTCGTGGCCGCAGCTGAGCAGCCCGGGGCACGCGTCGCTGATCGGCGCGATGGACATCAAGGGCGCACTGAGCATGGCCGTGCTGCCCAGCGTGCTGGCCCTCGTCATGACCGCCGTGTTCGACGCCACCGGCACCATCCGCGCCGTCGCCGGCCAGGCCGGCCAGGTCGATGCCCGCGGCTACATCCACAACGGCGGCAAGGCCCTCACGGCCGATTCGGTCAGCTCCATTTTCTCGAGCCTCGTGGGCGGCGCACCGGCGGCGGCCTACATCGAATCGGGTGTCGGCACCGCGGCCGGCGCGAAGACCGGCCTCACCGCCGTCGTCGTCGGCCTGCTGTTCCTGGGCCTGATCTTTTTCTCGCCGCTGGCCGGCCTGGTGCCGTCCTACGCCACCGCACCGGCGCTGATGTACGTCGGCCTGCTGATGCTGAGCAGCGTGGCGCACATGAACATGGACGACAAGCTCGATGCGCTGGCCGGCCTCGTATGCGCCGTGTTCATCCTCCTGTCCTGCAACATCGTCACCGGCATCATGCTGGGCTTCTGCACCCTCGTGATCGGCCGCGTGCTGGCGGGCGAATGGCGCAAGCTGAACTTCGGCACCGTCAGCATCGCCGTCGCACTGGCCGCGTTCTACGCCGGCGGCTGGGCCATCTGAACTAGAACATCCCGTCCCGGTTCGCCATCGGGACGGGCGCCGCCTGGGCGATGTCCCACATCTCCGCGATCCGTCCGTCCTCGAAACGCAGGATGTGGACGATCGCCAGTTCCGCTCCCCCTTCCTCCAGTACCGCGCGCGAATGCACGGCCACCAGCGGGCCGTCGCAGAGCGCGCGCTGCACCTCGAACACCATGTGCGGGAACCGTCCCGCGTTCTCCTTCATGGCCGCCTGCAGGGTCGCCGCATCGGCCGCGAAATGCGGATTGTGGTGGCGGAAACCCGGCGCCGCGTAACGCGCGAACGCGTCGTCGACCTGGCCGCGCGCGGTCAACCGAAGGAAGTCCATTGCCGTTTCTTTCTGTGTGTTCGTGTCGCTCATTTCCCGCTCCTTGTCTGGCCCAGCCGTATCGTACGCCGCATCCTTGCGAAATTGTGTAATCTAAGTGACAACTTCTTACTAGGAGAACATTATGAAAGCCACCACCATTTCGAGCATCATGCTTGCTGTCGCCGTGCTTGTCACGGGTTGCCACAAAGCCGAGGACAAGAACGGCATGGGTCCGGCGCAGGAGGCCGGCAAGGCCATCGACGACGCGGGCGCCAAGGCCGCGGCCGAGTCGAAGGAAGCTGCCGCCAACGCCAACGCCGCTGCCCAGCAGGCCGGCGCGAACGCGAAGGAAGCCGCGCACGAGGCCAACGAGAACGTCAAGGCGGCCGCCGACCGTGCGGGCGACAAGATGCAGCAGGCCGGCGCCGAAGTGCGCCAGGACTCGAAAGAAGCCGCGCACGACGTGAAGGAAGGCGCGAAAGACGCGACCGCCGCCACGGGCCGCGGCCTGGAGCGCGCCGGCGAAAAGCTGCAGGAAGCCGGCAAGTAAGCACCCGTCCCCGGGGTCCCGGCAGGAGGCTGTATACTGGCTGGATGCGTATCCAGCTCTTTTCCGACCTTCACCTCGAACGCGATCCCGGGTTCCAGCCGACCATCTTCGCCGACACGGACGTCGTCGTCCTTGCCGGCGACATCGGGTCGTACCAGGCCCGCTCGCGCCTGGACACCGACGACTTCGGCCTCGGGCGCTTCGCCCCATCCGCCACGGGCGCTCCTGCCCGTGTGCTGTACGTCCCGGGCAACCACGAATTCGACGGCCTCGAGTTCGACGCCACGCAGGCACGCCTGCGCGCGACCTGCGCCGCGCTGGACATCACATGGCTCGACCGCGAGATCGTCACCATCGGCGACGTCCGCTTCATCGGCACGACCTTGTGGGCCGACTTCGACGCGCTGGCCGTGAGCGAGACCGACATCGGCCGCCAGCTCAAGCAGCGCGAAAAGGCGTTCCGCGCCGCGAATTATTACCTGAGCGGGAACACGACGCTCGTCGATGGCGTGCCGCTGCTGGCGGAAGGCCAGCGCGAACTGTCGTTCGCCTGCCAGGCGTGGCTGCGCGACGCACTCGCCACGCCGTTCGACGGCACCACCGTCGCCGTCACCCACTACGCCCCGACCCTGCGCAGCGCCGACCCGCGCTACGGCATCTCGCCCGGCACGGCGGGGTTCTGCAATGCGCTGGACGACCTGCTGCCGTTCGCCGACGTGTGGATGCACGGCCACCTGCATTGTGCGAACGACTACGTCGTCGAAGGCACGGGCTGGCGCTGCCGGGTGGTCGCGAATCCGCTCGGCTATGCGAACAAGGGCGAGCAGGCGGCGTTCCGGGAAGATCTCGTGATCGAGGTCTGAGTCAACGCACGCCCTGGTACATCAACCCGCTGTCGTTCAGGCCGAACTTGAACTTGCGGTTCATCGCGATGATCTCCGCCCCCGCCAGCAGGGTCGGCCCGTACCCGTGCGCCGCCTTCACGCTCGTCGGCCGGTACGCATAGAACGCGGGATCGAACGCCATCCCCGTGCCGACGCAAATCCCTTCGATCTGCCCGTTCGGCTGCACCTTGCTCGCGACGGCATTCCACGCGAGGTTGGCCATCGGACCGTAGGCCTGCGCGTCGACATAGCCGCGGTTGACGGCACGTGCGATGGCGTACGTGTAGATCGCGGTGGCGGACGTCTCCTGGTACGTGTCGTTGCGGTCGATGAGCTGGTGCCAGAAGCCGTCCTTCGTCTGGTAGCCGGCGAGGCCCTTGACGTGTGCGCGCAGCTGTTCCAGCACGGCCTTGTAATCCTTGTGCGTCTTCGGCAGCACTTCCAGCACCTCGACCATGGCCATCACCGCCCAGCCGTTCGCCCGCGCCCAATGCATCTCCGGATGGTCGCGCGAGCCTTCGACGTAGCCGTGCATGTAGATGCCGAGACTCCGGTTGAACATGCGCTTCGAGAACTGCAGCACCTGGCGCGCCGCGTCGTCGTAATGGCGCGTGTCGCCCGTCGCCTTGCCCAGCCACGCGATCGTGGGCACGCCCATGAACATGTCGTCCAGCCACAGCGTGTCCGGCAGCGGCCGCATTTTCACGCCGCCGCGGCCGTCCGGACCGCCCCGCGCCAGCGTGCCGTCCTTCAGCCGGTATTCCTTTTTCGTGACGAAGTCGCCGCAGATCGGAATCATCTGCGAGTAATCGACCGGCGATCCCTCCAGCTTCGCCTTCAGGAAGCTCTGGCACAGCGCGCCGGCATCGTCCAGCGCATGCGGGTTCAGGAAGCTCTTGATGGGGGCGGCGGCATGCTCGCGGTCCGCCTGGACGACGGGGAGCCAGGTCTTCGTCAGCCGCGCCAGCAGCTCGTGGCGCCTGATCGCGTAGTCCGTGTAGCGGCGGTCGCCCGTGGCGGCGCCCGCGGCCAGCATGCCCGTGTAGGTGACGCCCCATTCATAGCTGGTCAGGCGGAAGTCGCCCGGCTTCAGCACGGCGTTCGGATCCGGCTTCGCCAGGTCGGCGATGGGCGCGCCCGTGCGCTGGTCGATCACCTCGGCCGGCGTCGCCTTGTCCAGGTAATCGAACACGCGGTCCAGCACGGCCTTGACCTCGGCCGCATCCATCGCGCGGTAGGGCGTCGGGTAATGCACATCCAGCGCGTGCAGCATGGCGTCGGCCGCGGCCGGGCCCTTTTCCTGCGGGGCCGGCGCCTGCTGGGCGGATGCGGACAGCGCGCACGCAGCCAGTGCCCCTGCGACGCATGGCTTCAAACGGTTCTTCAAGCATGTCTCCTGTCAGTCGAGTCGTTGTATTTTCAGATCGTCCACCGTCTGGCGCGACCATGTCGTGCGCAGGCCGAACCAGCCGCTCCTCAGCGGGCGCGGGTCGCGGTACGTGAACCAGGTATTGCCGTCCACGCGCACGCGCGTGCAGCCTTCGTAGACCGCGACCTCGATGCGATAGTCGCGGTTCGGGGCCAAGAGGTGCGCGCCGTCGGTGTATTCGGCGATCAGGGCCCGGACGCCGTCGCCATAGCGGCGCAGGCGCGTCGTCGTGTTGCGGTTGCCGCCGATGCCCACGTAGTACAGCGTGAGGTCGTCGTAGTCTTCGAACTTGCCGCTGCGCGTGAACAGGTCGGCGCGTTTCGGATCGCGCGCCATCCAGAACACGTTCAGGTCGGACAGCCGGTCATTCTTCCCGCCGTCCACGATCACGCGGCGCATAAAGCTGATCTGCACGTTGCCGGTCAGCGGCCGATCCAGCCACACGGTGGCACCGCCGTCCACGTCCATCAGCAGCCGCCCGTCGCGGTTCTCGACGACATTGCCCGGCTTGCGCGCATACTCGACCACCCAGCCCGTCTGCGGTCCGGAGAAATCGTCCTGGAACAGCACCGCACCGGGGCGGCCCCACGCGGTACACTCGTCGGCCTGCGCTGCACCGGCCAGCGCAATCAGGAGCAGTGGCAGGAGCCTCATTGCGACGCCAGCGCCCGGTCGGCGAAGTATGGTCCCAGCGGATTGCCCGGCAGCGCCTTCAGGCCGGCCACGACACGCTCCGCGTTGAACTCGGCGCCCGCCGCATTCGTATGCGTGCGCGCATCGGCGAACAGCGTGTTCACCTTGTCCACGCCGATGCGCCTGTATCCTTCCGAGACAAGAAGGGTCAGGTCCATGAACAGTACGCCATTGGCCTCGGCCACCTGGCGGTCCCAGTCGGCGAACGTCGCGAAGTCGCGGCCATCCTGCCACCGGTCGCGGTGCGGCACGGGCGCGACGAGGACCACGGTGGCGCCCTTCGCCTTCGCATCCTCCGCGTAACGGGCCATGTACCAGCCGAAACTGTGTACCTGTTCCTTCGTACCGTCCGGGCGGGTGTCTTCCACGGTCTCCGGACCGGTGCCGGGCGCCGACGCGCGGTTCTTCATCGCGGGGTCGCCGATGCGGCCGCCATCGTTGTGGCCGAACTGGATCACCACGACGTCGCCGCGCTTCAACTGGTCGCGCACCTTGTCCCAGCGGCCTTCCGTGAAATACGTGCGGCTGCTGCGGCCGCCGATCGCGGCGTTCACCACGTTGATCTTGCGGGCATCGAAGTACGGCGCGATGCGTTCGCCCCAGCCGATGGCGCCGTTCACGCCGCCGCTCTTCACCGTCGAATCGCCGACGAGGTACAAGGTCGGCAGGTTCGCGTCGCGCGGTGCCTCGTCGCGTACCGTACGCGCATCGACGACGGGACGGTCGTCCTCGCGCATCGGCGGCCGCGGATCGACGGGCGCCTGCGGCTTCAGCCAGGCGGCGATGCGCGGATCGCCCAGCGCTTTCAGGCCCTCGACGGCCACCTGCGCATTCAGCACGGCGCCGGCCCAGTTGGTGTGCGTGTGCTCGTCCGGCGTCGTCTGCGGGAACAGCTGCACGACGGCGTCATGGCCGAGCGCATCGTAGCGGCGCGCGATGCCCTCGTTCAGGTCGATGAAGCCGACGCCTTCCGCCTTTGCGACCGCCGCGGCCCAGCCGCCGTACGTGTCGCGGTCGCGCTTCGCGTGGCCCGCAGCGTCCCACTGCTTGTGCGGGATCGGCGAGCAGATCACGGGCGTGGCGCCTTTCGCGCGGATGTCGGCGACGAACCGGCGCAGGTACCAGCCGTACGTGTGCACGGTCTCGTGCTTGTGGGTGAGCAGGTTGTCGATCTCCTCCGTCTCGTCGCCGATGCCGCGGATCGTCCCCCGTGCGCGGCTCGTGTCGTTGACGGCGCTGGCGTCGTTGTGACCGAACTGCATGACGACGATGTCGCCGCGCTTCACGAAAGCCAGCGTGCGCTCCCAGTGGCCGCTCGTGATGTACGTGCGGCTCGAGAGGCCGCCGACGGCACGGTTGACGACGTTGACCCTGGCGGGATCGAACCACGCGGCCACCGGATTGCCCCATCCCCACTGGCCCGCCGCACCCTTGCCCTGGCCGTCGTCGCGGCCGTTGCGGACGGTCGAATCGCCGATCAGGATCAGCGACGGCAGCGCCGGGTTCGCGGGTTCCGGCAGCGTGACCTGGGCGCGGGCCGGGTCGGTATTGACGGCGGCGGGCAGCGGCTGGGCGTGGGCGCCAACGATGGTCAACACGATCAGCGCGGCGGTGCGGAGCAGGATGGAGAGCAGCGGCATGGCGGTATTCCGGTTCGTTGTTCTGTTCTGCGTTGCATTCTATGCCCCCGCCGTTCAGTGTCAAAACTGGTCCATCCAAAGAATCAGGAAAATGATCGGTTGTGCGCGGCCGCCGCTGCAACAATGATCGGATTCTAAAAACAGGAGACCGCCCATGCGCATACTGTCCGTATTGACGCTTAGTTGCACATTCTGCTGCACATTACTCGCCGCCTTCGACGCCACCGCCGCCATCGGCCAGCGCTTCCCGTCCGAACGCAAGGAAGTCGTCGATCCCGTCACCGGCACCCGCCTGACGTTCCTGACGAGCCGCCCGCACGGCGATTCGAAGATCTACCAGACGCACCCGCAGTGGACGGCGGACGGCCAGTGGCTGATCTTCCGCTCCCGCCTGGCCGGCAACGAAGCGATGGCCGTCAACGAAAAGACGGGCGATATCGTGCAGGTCACGGAAGGTGGCTACGAAGGCATGCTGAACGCGGCCCGCAAGTCGATGAAGCTCGTTTTCCTGCGCCGCGCGGGCGACGACCGGCAGGTGGTCGAAGTCGATCTCGCGCGCGTGCTCGCGGACAGCGCGGCCGGCCGCATGCGCGAGGCGGCCAGCTACCAGCGCGTGGCAGCAACCCTGCCGGCCTCGATGGAAGCGTATGGCGACACGGCGCTGGACGCCGACGAGGAATGGCTGTACGTGCGCGTCGGCCCGCACGAGTCGGCGCGCCACCTGGCGCCGGGCACGAAGCTGGAGCCCGCGTCCGGTCCGCGCAAGATGGGCGCCGGTCCGGCCGGCATCGCGCGTGTGAACCTGCGCACGGGCGAGGTGCGCCACGTCGTGTCCGTGCCGTTCCAGGTCGGCCACATCCAGGCGAATCTTTGGAACCCGGGCGAGATCGTGTTCTGCTGGGAGACGGGCGGCAAATCGCCGCAGCGCACGTGGACGGTGAAGGCGGACGGCAGCGGCCTGCGTCCGCTGTACCCGGAAGCGCCGTACGAATGGGTGACGCACGAAGCGGTGATCGGCAGGGACGAAGTGGCCCTCGCCATCATGGGCCACCGCGCGATCCCCGGCGCGGCGTCGGCCGTGGACGGCCCGGCCACGGACGTCGGCGGCGCGAATCCCGGCCAGGACGACGGCTGGGGCCAGACGGGCACGCGCGAAAAGCCGAGCGGCCTCGCCATCGTCAACCTGCGCACGCGCCAGATGCAGATCGTCGGACAGACCCCGTCCGGCAGCGGCTTCTGGCACGTGCACGGGTCCAGCGACGGCCGCTTCGCCGTCGGCGACGATTTCAGCCGCAGCCTGTACCTGATCGACCGCGCATCGCACGAGATGAAGCTGCTGACGACAGGCCACAAGACGACGGCCGCCGACCACCCTCATCCCACGTTCAGCCCGGACGGAACGCGCATCGAGATCCAGTCCGCCATGCTGTCGGCGGACGGCCGCACGCTGAACATCTGCATCGTGCCGGTGCCGGAAGCATGGCTCAAGCGTTAAAGCCGTTCCACGCGCAGGTTGCGCAGTTCATATGGCGTACCCTCGAGCTGGAAGCCGATGCGGCCCGTCGCCGGCTGCGCGATCGTGACGGCGTTCTGCGCGACGCCGTTGATCGTCACGTCGATGCAGCCTCCGCGCACCAGCACGTCCATGCTGTTCCACTCGCCGGGCGGGCGTTCGCTGTCCGCGGTCACATGCGCCTTGATCGGCGGGTAGGCACCCGGCGCCGTCGTCAGCGGTTCGTTGAACGTGGCACCCGCCATCGGCAGCAGGTCGCCGACTGCCCCATGCTTCGTCTGCACCTGGATACTGTAGGGCCACACGCCATCCTTCGGCCCGGACGCCACGTGCAGCAGCACGCCGCCGTTGCCCGGCTTGCCCGTCCAGCGCCATTCCACGTGCAGGCGATAGTCCGTGTACGTGTCGCGCGTGGCGATGAAGCCGGACGGCTTGCCCGCCACCGCAATGACGCCATCGGCGCGCGGCTGCCAGACCGTCTCCAGCGTGGCCGCCGGCGTCGTGACGATATCCAGTGCGCCGAGCGCGCCATCTACTAGCGCCGGCGCCGGCGTCGACGCACATCCCAGCAAACCCGCGCACAATAGTGCGCCGCCCAACCATCCAAGCTTTACCATGTCAGGACCTCAAATGAATCGTTCGAATGAAACCAGGAGACGCTATATGAAACTCGCCGCCGGCGCGCTGCTCGCCGGTGCCGTCGATGCCGCTTCCGCTACCCTTGCGGCGCCGCAGATAACAGCGACGGCCGTGATCCCGCTGTGGCCCGAAGGCGTGCCGGATGCGAAGCCCGGCCTCGGCCCGGAACACGTCGACGACGGCCGCGTGTCCAACGTCAGCGAGCCGACGTTGACCGTGTACGGCCCCGCCGTCGACCGCCCCAACGGCACCGCAGTCATCATCTGCCCCGGCGGCGGCTACGTACGGCTGTCCACGGCGCGCGAAGGCGAGCAGTATGCCGCGTGGCTCGGCACCCTCGGCATCACGAGCTTCGTGCTGAAGTATCGCATGCAGGAGTTCGGCCACCCTGCTCCGCTGCGCGACGTGTTGCGCGCGGTCCGCCTCGTGCGCTCCCAGGCGGCACGGTACCACATCCGCCCGGACCGCATCGGCGTGATGGGCAGCTCGGCCGGCGGCCACCTCGCGGCCAGCGCGGGCACGCTGTTCGACCACCCGCTGGGCCGCACTGGCGCGGACCTGGACAAGGTCAGCGCGCGTCCCGACTTCCTCATGCTGATGTACCCCGTGATCGCGATGGACGGTCCGGCCGTGCATGCCGGTTCGCGCAAGGCGCTGCTGGGTGCGAATCCGTCCGCGGCCGACGTGCGGCTGATGTCGGTCGAGCAGCAGGTCACGGCAGCCACGCCGCCGACGCTCCTCATCCACACGCAGGAAGACCAGACGGTCCCCGTCGAGAACAGCATCCTGTTCTACCAGGCGCTGACGCGGGCGAAGGCGCCGGCCGAGATGTATCTGTTCGAGCATGGGTCGCATGGGATGGGAATGCGGGCGGGGCTCGGGACGGCGTCGGAGTGGCCGAAACGGGCAGAAGAATGGCTCAAGGCTCGCGGGCTGCTGGATCCCGCCAGGTAGCTTACAGACACCGTCATTCCCGCGCACGCGGGAAGCCATACTGAGGCAAGAGTCACGCGACGCATGGGTTCCCGCTTTCGCGGGAACGACGGCTGTTGGACTCACTCCAAATGAAACACCCTATTTAATGGCCACTCCTTTGGCCGGTTCCCCGGCTCGACTTCCATCAGCGGCGCCATCGCATCCCACCAGCGCCGCATCACCGGATGTTCCGGCAACGCGGCGACCGTATGCCCCGGCCGCAGCTTCAGTACCGCGAACAGCTGCAGCGACGCCTCGTCGAGGAAGATCGAATAGTCGTGAATGCCGGACTGACGCAGCAGCTCCGCCAGTTCCGGCCAGATATCGTCGTGGCGACGCTTGTACTCGTCGACGTTGCCGGGTTTCAGCCGCATGATGAATGCACGCGTCTCGCTCATCGCACGCCTCCGTGCGCCATGCGCTTGAGTTCCGCGGCCGCAAGCATGAAACCGCCGACACCGTAGTCGTAGCTCGACGTCGGACGATAGAACGCCGGCTCGGCGCCCGTCTGCTGGATATTGCCGACGCGGCCATCCGCGTACACGTTCTTCAGGATGCCGGCCCAGGCCTTCGCGATCACCGGGCGGTATTTGGCGCCGTCGAGCAGGCCGTGATTCACGCCATACGCCATCCCGTACACGAACAGCGCGGAGCCCGAGACTTCCGGCAACGGATACGTCTTCGGATCGAGGAGGCCCGCATGCCACAGGCCATCCGCGCCCTGCAGCGACGCGAGTTTCTCCGACATCTCGCGCAGCTGCTGCACGTAGAAACCGCGCTGCGGATCGTCCGCCGGCACGTAGTCCAGCACCCTGGCCAGGCCGCCCATCACCCAGCCTTCGCCGCGCGACCAGAAGATCTTCCTGCCGTTTGCCTCGCGCTTGTCCTTGTAGCTTGCATCGCGCGCGTACAGATGCTCTTCCTTGTCGTACAGGAGGTCGTACGTGCGCTTCCAGTTCAGGTGCATGTAGTCGAGGTATTTGCGTTCGCCCGTCACCTTGAACATCTTGGCCCACACGGGCGGCGCCATGAAAAGCGCGTCGCACCACCACCACGGGATGCGCGGATCGTTGGGTTTCAGAGTCGCCAGCGGCAGCAGGTCGTCCATCTCGGCCTTCGTCAGGCGCAGCATGCCCGGGTTCTTCTCCTGGAAGTACAGGTCGAGGTAGGTCTGCGCGATCGACAGGTCGTCCGCATTCGGCAGGCGGTCGCGTTCCTGGAAATCGTAATGGCGCGCCATCGCGAGCATCGCATCGCGGTATCTCGTATCGCCCGTCGCCTCGGAGGCGGCCATGAAGCCCGTGTACATCACGCTCTCCGTCCAGATGCGCGAGAAATACGGTTGCGAGCGCGCGAGCTGCCAGTCGGCCACCTTGCGCAAGGCCTTGTCGATGGCGGCCGGCGTCAGCTCGGGCGAGAGGTCCGACGCGAGCGGGCCCGCGTCGGCCGGGGCGTCGCCGAAGTGGCGGCTGATGTCCTTGTCGATGATGGCCTGCATGGCCGGCGTCGGTTGCGGGTAGCCGGTCGTCTGCGCGAACGCCGGCAGCGCCAGCGCGACACTGGCGGCCAGCAGGGAAAGTCTTAGGGTCGTAGTCATGTTGTTGTTCTCCTGGCTATCGTGATTGGCCGCCGCCCAGCAGCTTGACGGGGCCCAGCAGGCCCGCCGGCTGCGGCGCGATCAGGGCCGTGTCCTGCGGGACGAAGCGCTGGCCGTAGCGTGCGGACAGCAGCCGGTAGTCCGGCAACGCGTGGCCCGCCAGCGCATTCAGCGCCAGGTTGGCGACGCGGACTTCGATGCGGTTGCGGCCCGGCTGCAGATAGCCCGTGACGTCGACCGCATACGGCGGATGCCACACGGCGCCCGCACGGCGGCCATTGACATAGACCTGCGCCGCCTCGCGCACGGGACTGTCGAACATCGCCCGCATGCCGGCCGGAACCTTCGGCGCCGATTCCAGCGGCGCGCCGGGGCCGAAGTCGAGCACGAGGCGCGCCGATTGCAGTTGCGCGGCCGTGAGCTCGATGTCTTTTTCGTAGGTGGCGACGCCCGAGAAATAGCGCGTGGCCTCATCGTCCGTCCACGAACGCAGCGCGGCCAGCCGTTGCGCCTGCGCCTGGCCGGGGAAGCGCAGGGTCCAGTCGCGGCCCAGGTCCGCGATCTCGGTCGTCGCCGCGACGGGCGCCGGCGCCGACGGCAGCACATCCGCCAGCACGAGCACGCGCGACTCATACGGCGCCAGGTCGAGCGCGGCCGGCAAGGTGGCGGCCGTCATGCGGCCGGTGTCCGGGTCCATCCACGCGGCCGCCTTGCGCTTGGCGCCAAACGACGCCTGCGCATGCACGGGCCGGTTGCCCGTATTGGCGATGAAGTAGATGTCGGCGTCGCGCAGCCTGCGGCGCACGAAGCCGACGTCGGACGCCTGCGCCGACAGCTTCAGGTCGGGCGCCAGCACGGCCTGCAGCGCGGCGCCGACGGCATCGTCGTTCGCGACGGAACGCACGTTGGGATGCGCGAACAGCGTCTTCGCTTTCGCCGCGACCGTCGCGGACACGCGCGCCGCATCGAGATAGCCGGGCGCCAGCGACGGCGCGCCGCCCACGGCGATGATGTGGCCTCCGCCGCGCACGTAGGCCGCCAGCTTGTCGATGACCTCGGGCGCCAGCCGCGTCACGTGCGGCAACACGAGCACGGGGTAACGCACGCCCAGCGCGAGGACTGCCTCGGCATCGATGTAGTCCAGGTTCTGGCCCGCGTCGAGGATCTGCGCCGTCAGCGCGGGCGTGACGTGGGTGTGCATCTCGGCCGACAGCGACACCTTGCCCGGCACGAGGGCCGCGTACACGTCGTCGTTCGGCAGCAGCACCGCGACCTGGTTGGCGGGCTCGCCCTGGCGCATCAGCCAGCTCATACGGGTGAGGTAGCCCGTCACGTCCGGCATCACGTTCCACCACGGGTTGTGGTCGTTGAACACGGCGGCCGCATAGAACGCGTAGCCGGGTGCCATCGTGTCGGGCGGCGTGTACGGCCAGCCGTGGCCGATGAACTGGTTCACGCCTTCAAGCAGCATGCGGTCCGCTTCCACCTTCATGTCCAGCGGCGTGGCCGCGAACGCGGGCGAATGGAGCCATGTCCACGTCTCGGCCGAGATGACGGGCCGGCCGTACAGGTGACCCGCGGAGGTGGCGAGGCGCGTGAATGAGAATTCGCGGAACTGCGGCCCCTCGCCTTCCGGCAGCGCGACGAGGCGGTTGCTGGACAGCGACACGGCCGGCTCGCCATACGTCTGCGAGCGGAACTGCGTGCCGTGTTTCTTCGCCCAGGCGTCGATCGGCGTGAGGTAGCGCTCGTTCACGAGCTCCGTCTGCGTCAGTGCCCAGTCGTGGCGCACGGCGGCCGCATCCGGTCCCTGCCCCGTGAACACGGCCGGCAGGTGCGGCACGATGTCGTAGCCGCGCCGCCGCCGGAACTCGGCGACGAAATCATCGGTCCAGTCGGTGTTGTAGACCTCCAGGCTGTCCGAGAACACGGCATACGGCGGCGCATCGCCGAACGCCTTCATGAGCGGTTCGGCCACGGTGGCGAGGTGATGGTCGACGGCCTTGCGGCTCAGGTGGTCGAGGACGAAGCCTTCCGCGCCCAGCGCGGCGCGCTTGACCTGCTGGCCCGTGCGGCTCGCGATGTACACGACGACCTTGCGGGGCGCACCGTCCGGCGCGATCGCGGCGCGGCCGTCCGTACCGGGTTGCACCTGCAGCGGTTTCAGGGACGCCGGATCGCCGCCCGTGCCGACGAAGGCCGCGATCAGCTTTTCGCCGTTCATGACGGCCGGCAGCACGAAGCTCGCCGCGCCGGCCGGCACGTCGACGACGGCCTGGCGCAGGCGCGATGCCGCTTCGCCGACGGTGACGTGCGGCCCGCCGTAGGGCCAGCCGCTGGCCAGGGTCATGTCGACGCGCATGCCGTTGGCACGGCCCGTGCGGTTGGCGAAGCTCACCGCATCGAGGAATTCGGGAGAGAGATACGGCACGTTGCGGATGCCGCGCGCGGCATCGTCGAGCTCCATCGGATACACGGGCTGGATCTCGAACCCGCCGATACCGCCGGCCTTCATCGCGAGGATCTCGCGTTCCAGCTCGGGTTTCACGACGGCGGGGCCGAACCACCACCAGCGCATCATGGGACGGGCGTCGGGTGGCGGCGATTGCAGGTGCTGGGCGACGTCGGCGAACGTCGTGGACGGACCGGCCGCGTGCGCGGCGAAGGCGCATGACAGGACGAGCGCCAAAAGGGTCTTGCTCATGCGGGAAAACTCCGGGACGAGTGGACAGAACGCGCCGGAAGCACCGGCGGCCGTAAATTTCCCGTCATTCCCGCGCAGGCGGGAATCCAATGTCGCGTGCGCGCACACGAGATTGGGCCCCTGCCTGCGCAGGGGCGACGTCCGGTTACCGCAGTCTCAAACGATCCCGCTGCTGCTCGCTCCCGCCTTCGCGGGACGTGCGCTCGCGACCCTGTCGCGATACCCGCTCGCCCGGTAGCACGCCACCGGATCCGCCGCGCCGCCCGAGCGCACGCGCGCCATCGCAAGGATGGGCGACACGTCCGTGCGGAACGCCTGTTTGAGCGCCTGCGCCGACAGCAGCACGTCGTTCGATTCCTGCAGCTCCGCCAGTTGCGCACGGTCGACGAGCGCGGCCTGTACGTACGCGCGCTGGACTTCCACCGCGCTGTTCATCAGGCTTTCCACCGGGTCCGTCACGTTGTGCGACTGGTCCAGCATGTAGGCCGGCTTGAACGCCGGGCCCTCGCGCAGCGCGGCATCGGCCAGCTCGTTGAAGACCAGGAACAGCTGGAACGGATTGATCGAACCGGAGTCCAGGTCGTCGTCGCCGTATTTGCTGTCGTTGAAGTGGAAGCCGCCCAGCTTGCCGAACTGCGCGAGGCGCGCGACGATCATTTCGATGTTCGTGTTCGGCGCATGGTGGCCCAGGTCGACGAGGCATTTCGCCTTGGGACCCAGCGCCGTCGCGCACGCGAAGCTCGTGCCCCAGTCGGCGATGGTGGTCGCGTAGAACGCCGGCTCGAACAGTTTATGTTCGATGAAGACGTTCCAGTCGTCCGGCAGCGCGGCGTAGATCTCGCGCATGCTGTCCAGGTAACGCTCCAGCGCGCCGCGCAGGTTGTGCTGGCCGGGGAAGTTGGCGCCGTCGCCGACCCACACCGTCAGCGCCTTCGAGCCAAGTTCGCGCCCCAGCTCGATGCACTCGATGTTGTGCTTGACGGCCTGCGCGCGCGTGGCGCTGCTGTTCGCCGTCAGGCTGCCGTATTTATACGTGTGTTCCTGGTTCTGCTGGTCCTGGAAGGTGTTCGAGTTGACGGCGTCGAACGCGAGGCCCAGGTCGTCGGCCTTCTGGCGCAGCTCCTTCGCATCCGTCGGACGGTCCCACGGGAAGTGCGGAGAAACCGCAGGCGTGGCGCGGGTCAGCTCGTTGATGACCGCGCAGTCGTCCAGTTTCTCGAACACGTTGCGCGGCTCGCCGCGGCCCGGGAAGCGCGCGAAACGGGTGCCGCCCGTGCCCACGCCCCAGCTCGGGACCGCGACCGCGAAGCGCTGCGCAAGGGCCGTCAGTGCCTCGATATCCTGGCCGCGGCGGGCCAGCATGCCGCCGAGCGCCTCGTAGTCGGCTTCCAGCCGGGAGGCCAGCGTCGCGTTATGGTCGGCCACCAGACCGGCATCGATGAGGGTCGTCATGTTGTCTCCTGTCGTCGCGGCACCGCGCCCTGCGGTGCCGCTGTTTCTTCTGAATGGTTATTATCGCGTGAATGCCGCGGCGTTGCCGGCATCCACGTTCAGCACGTTGCCCGTGCTCTTGCCCGACTTTTCGCTGGCGAAGAAATACACGGCTTCCGCGATATCTTCCGGGAACACGCTCTTTTTCAGCATGCTGCGCTTGCGGTAGAACTCTTCCACATCGTCCGTGTCGATCTTGTTCGATGCCGCGCGTTCTTCCTTCCACTTGCCGTCCCAGATGCGCGAGCCGCGGATGACGGCGTCCGGATTGACGACGTTGACACGGATGCCGTGCTCCGCGCCTTCCAGCGCGATGCAGCGGGCCAGGTGGATCTCGGCCGCCTTCGCCGTGCAGTACGCGGAGGCGCCGGCCGACGCGACGAGGCCGTTCTTGCTGCCCACGAAGACGATGCTGCCGCCCAGCTTTTGCTGCTTCATGATCTGGAACGCGTTGCGCGACACGAGGAAGTAGCCCGTGACGAGGATGTCCTGGTTGCGCTTCCACACCTCCAGCGACGTTTCGTCCAGCGGCGCGGCCGACGCGATGCCCGCGTTGGACACGAGCAGGTCGACGCCGCCGAAGCGCAGCGCGGAGGCGGACAGGATGCCGGCCACCTCATCCTCGCTCGTGATGTTGGCCTGCACGGTCGCCACGTTGTCCTTGCCCGCGACCTTGACGAGATTCTGCTTCGCGCCTTCCAGCGCCTCGGCGTCGATATCGGTCAGCATCACGCACGCGCCTTCCTGCAGCAGCTGACGCGCCACGGCCTGGCCGATGCCACCGGCGCCGCCGGTAACGAGGGCGATGCGGCCCGCGAGGCTCTTCGGCTTCGGCATGCGCTGCAGCTTCGCCTCTTCCAGCAGCCAGTATTCGATGTCGAACGCTTCCTGTTCCGGCAGGCCGACGTACTCGTCGACGCCGTTCGCACCGCGCATCACGTTGATCGCGTTGACATAGAATTCGCCGGCGATGCGCGCCGTTGCCTTGTCCTTCGCGAACGACAGCATGCCCACGCCCGGGATCAGGTAGATGATCGGATTGGCGTCGCGGATCTTCGGCGAGGTGTCGCGCTTGCAGCGCTCGTAATACGCGGTGTAATCGGCGCGGTAATCGCTCAGCGCCTGATCGAGACTGCCCACCAGGCGATCAAAATCGGGCGCGGCCGGATCGAAGTCGAGCACCAGCGGGCGGATCTTCGTGCGCAGGAAGTGGTCCGGGCAGGACGTGCCCAGTGCGGCCAGCGGCGCGAGGTCGGCGCTGCAGACGAATTCCAGCACGGCGTCGGAATCGTCGAAGTGGCCCAGCTTGAACTCCTGCTGGCTGATCTTCCCGCGCAGCAGCGGCATCAGGCGGGCGACGAGGTCCGCACGGTCGGCGGCCGGCAGCGGCTCGGCCACCTGGCCGCCGAATACGGGCTGCTTGACGTTCGCGGCCAGCCATTCCTCGGCGCGCTTGATCATCGCGAGCGTCGTCTCGTAGCACGATTTGGCGGTGTCGCCCCATGTGAACAGGCCGTGGCCCTCGAGGATGATGCCCTTCAGCTGCGGCTGTTCCCGCGACAGCTGTTCCAGCTTCAGGCCGAGATCGTAGCCGGGACGCTGCCACGGCAGCCAACCCAGTTCGCCTTCGAAGATCTTGTCGGTCAGCGCGCGGCTGTTCTTGCACGCGGCGACCGCGATCACCGCATCCGGGTGCATGTGGTCGACGTGTTTACGGTCGATGTAGGCGTGCAGCGGCGTGTCGATCGACGCCGCACGCGGATTCAGGTCGAACGTGCAGTGCGGCAGGTAGCCGACCATCTCGTCCTCGTGTTCGAGGCCGCGGTAGCGCTGCTTCAGCGCCTGCAGCTTGTCCATGTACAGGGTCGAGAAGCCGTCCAGCTTGATCGATCCCAGGTCGCCGCCGGAACCCTTCACCCACAGCACGTCCACCTGCTCGCCCGTGAGCGGATCCGTCATGACGATCTTGGCCGACGTATTGCCGCCGCCGAAGTTCGTGATGCGCAGGTCGGAACCGAGCAGATTGGAACGGTACAGCAGCAGTTCAGGTTCGCTCAGCGTGGCGGCGAGCTGGTCGTCCCAGCGCGACGTGATCGGTTCCTTGTGCCTGGTGTCGCTCATTGCACCCATAAATACGTCTCCATGTGTTTGCGTTGTGTGTCGTTCGGGCCCGCGCCGTGGACCACGGTCGCGGCATCCGGCACAGTAGAATTCAGCGGCCCAATCAGTGTCAACGCGGAATCGATCAACATCGTGAGCAAGAGCGATTTAATCATCCGGTTGATCGAAACGCGCATTTCCACGCCGCCCGAAGGTCAAATAATCAATCGGTTGATCATTTAACGATTGACGACCTTTCAACTCCTGATTACTCTTTTTCCCAGACGGCGCGACCCACGGTACGACGCTGTCACGCCGCACAACTACATAAACGGCATACAGGAGGAGACTATGGTGAATCACAAACGCCGCAAGCGTTTGCTGAAACTGCTCGCCGAGCACCAGACGGCGACGGTCCAGCAACTCGTCGAATGGCTCAACGCGTCACCGGCCACGGTCCGGCGCGACATCAGCTGGCTCGCAGCCCGCAACCTGCTCACCCGCACCCGCGGCGGCGCCGAGAACCTGCTTCCCAAGAAGCGCCAGTTCCCGCTGTCGAGCGAAACGTTCCAGAACAATATCCAGTGCTACGCCGCCCGCAAACGGGCCATCGCCCGCCACGCGGCCGGCATGTGCACGGACGGCGAAACGATCATCATCAACGGCGGCACGACGACGTTCATGATGGCCGAGTTCCTGGCCGACAAGCACCTCAAGATCCTGACCAATTCGTTCCTGATGGCGGAGCGCCTGCTCGTCTCGAGCGAGAACGAGATCATCGTCCCCGGCGGAAAGGTCTACCGCGAGCAGAACGTGATCCTCTCCCCGTTCGACAACGACATCACCCAGCACCACTACGCCGGCAAGATGTTCATGAGCGTCTACGGACTGTCGCTGCTTGGTCTCATGGAAGCGGACCCGCTGCTGATCCAGGCGGAGAAGCGCCTGATCAGCCAGGCGGAGGAACTGATCGTGCTGGCCGACAGTTCCAAGTTCGCGCGCAAGGCGGGCCTGATCCTGTGCGGCCTCGATCGCGTATCGACCGTCATCACGGACACCGGCGCGTCGGACAAGGCCGTACAGACGCTTGAGCAGTACGGCGTCAAGGTCGTCACGGTGGAGCCGGACGAAGTGGCGCCGAACGTCGGTGCGCCTTTTTTTAATCCGCAGTTCGACCTGCAATCCGCCGCGCTGTTCCACCTGGACGGGCAGCTCGACCCGCGGCTGGACGCGCAACTGGAGGCCGCACATTGAAGCTTAAAACCACCCTGCTCGCGCTGGCGGCCGTCGGCGTATTGGCCGGCGTCGCCGGTTGCGCCGAGAAGAAGCCCGAGAAGACCCGCATCGCGATGGTCGTGAAAAACCTCGGCAACGGCTTCTTCGACGCGGCCCACACGGGCGCCGACGAAGCGGCCAAACAGCTCGGCAACGTCGAAGTGATCTATACAGGTCCGACGACACCCAGTGCCGAGGGCCAGATCGAGATCATCAACTCGCTGATCAGCCAGAAGGTCGACGCCATCGTCATCTCGGCGAACGACCCGAACGCGCTGGTGCCGATCGCGAAGAAGGCGATGCAGCGCGGGATCAAGGTCGTCTCGTTCGACAGCGGCCTGGCGCCGGAAGGCCGGCAGATGCAACTGAATCCATCGAATGCGGAACTGATCGGCGCAAAGCAGATCCAGATGGCGGCCGACGAGATCGGGGGCGCGGGCGAGATCGCGATCCTCTCGGCGTCCGCACAGGCGACGAACCAGAACATCTGGATCGGCGTGATGAAGAAAGTGCTGGAAAAGCCCGAGTATTCGAAGATCAAGCTGGTGGCCACCGTGTACGGCGACGACCAGTCGGATAAAAGCTACCGCGAGGCGATCGGCCTGCTGCGCAGCCACCCGCAGCTCAAGGCGATCATCGCGCCGACCACCGTCGGCATCGTCGCGGCCAGCAAGGCCGTGGCGGACGAACACCTCGTCGGCAAGGTCTACGTGACGGGCCTCGGCCTGCCTTCCGAAATGGCGGGCCACGTGAAGAGCGGCGCCGTGAAGGAATTCGCGATCTGGAACCCGATCGACCTGGGCTACGCCGCCACGTATGCGGCCGACCAGTTCGTGAAGGGCAAGGTCGAGGCGAAACCGGGGGCCAGCGTGTCCGTCGGACGGCTGGGCAGCGTGACGCTCGATGCCAATGGCGAGGCGGCGCTGGGTCCCCCGTTCACGTATAACGCGGACAACGTCGACAAGTTCGCGAAGTTGTTCTAAGCCGTACTCTCAAAACCGTCGCCCCCGCGCAGGCGGGGGGCCGAAGTTCGGCTTGCGCACCGCTAGCTGCAATTGGGTCCCTGCCTGCGCAGGGACGACGACTCACGCGCCAACAAACAAGCATTACCCTATGCCAGCCACCCAGACACCCCCGGTCCTTCAACTGACCGGCATCAGCAAGCGCTTCAACGGCATCCACGCCCTGAACGGCGTGAACATCACGATCCGCGCCGGCGAATGCATGGCCCTCATCGGTGAGAACGGCGCCGGCAAGTCCACGCTCGTGAAGACCCTCACGGGCATCTACCGCCCGGACGCCGGCTCCCTCTCCCTCGACGGCAAACCCGTGACGTTCGCGAGCCCGCAGGAAGCGATGGCCGCCGGGATCACCGCCGTGCACCAGGAAACCGTCATGTTCGACGAGCTCTCCGTGGCCGAGAACATCTACGTCGGCCGCCAGCCCGTGCGCGGCGGGCGCATCGACTGGGCGCAGATCGAGCGCGAGGCGGAAGCGCTGTTCGCCCGCCTGGAAGTCGCGCTGCCCGTGAAGGCGCGCGTAAAAGACCTGTCGGTCGCGCAGCGCCACTTCGTCGAGATCGCACGCGCCCTCGCCCAGGACGCCCGCGTCGTCATCATGGACGAACCGACGGCCGCGCTGTCGCAGCGCGAGATCCGGGAACTGTACCGCATCATCGATCAACTGAAGGCCGCAGGCACCGCCGTCATCTTCATCTCGCACAAGTTCGACGAGATCTTCGAAGTGGCCGATTGCTACACCGTGCTGCGCGACGGCCAGTTCGTCGCCGAAGGCCGCCTGGCCGACATCACGGAGCAGGAACTGGTCGCGCTGATGGTCGGCCGCGCCGTGCACCAGGCGTATCCCAAGGCGGATGCCGAGATCGGCGAGCCGCTGCTCGTCGTGCAGAACCTGTCGCACCCCACCGAATTCGACGACGTCAGTTTCACCTTGCGCCGCGGCGAGATCCTCGGCTTCTACGGTCTCGTGGGCGCCGGCCGCTCGGAAGTGATGCAGGCGCTGTTCGGCCTCACGCCGGGCGTGCAAGGCTACGTCACCCTGGACGGCCGGCCCGTGATGGCACGCTCGCCGAGCGAAGCAATCGCCCTCGGCATCGCCTACGTGCCGGAAGACCGCCAGCACCACGGCGCGCACCTGACGATGCCGATCCAGCACAACATCACCCTGCCGATCCTGTCGCGCATCGGCTTCTTCCTGCGCGGCCGCGGCAAACAGGAGGCAGGTATTGCCCGCCATTTCGCGGAACAGCTGGAACTCAAGGCGAGCCACCTGACGCAGCACGTGGCCGAGCTCTCGGGCGGCAACCAGCAGAAGGTCGTCCTCGGCAAATGGCTCGCGACGGACCCGAAAGTGATCATCCTCGACGAGCCGACCAAGGGCATCGACATCGGCTCGAAGGCGGCCGTGCACCGCTTCATCAGCCAGCTCGTGGCGCGCGGCCTGTCGGTGATCCTCGTGTCGTCCGAACTGCCGGAAGTGCTGGGCATGGCGGACCGCATCGTCGTCATGCACCACGGCCGCGTGCAGCGCGAATTCCTGCGCGGCGAGGCCACGCCGGAATCGGTCGTCGCCGCCGCATCCGGACTGACCATGGAGGCCGCATGAACATCCTGAAACAACGCGAGCCGCTGCTGGCCGCGATGGTCGTGCTGCTCGTCGTGGCCGTCGGCCTGCGCGAACCGGCCTTCCTGTCGGCCGGCTCGCTCGCCAACCTCGTCACGGACAGCACCCTGCTCGTGATGCTGGCACTCACGCAGATGCTCGTCATCGTCACGCGCGGCGTCGACCTGTCCGTCGCATCGAACCTGGCCCTGTCCGGCATGGTCGCCGCGATGCTGGGCGCGCATGTCCCCGGCCTGCCGCTGCCGCTGATCGTGCTGGCGGCCGTCGCGGTGGGCCTCGCGCTTGGCCTCATCAACGGCTGGCTGATCGGCTACCTCGAACTGCCGCCCATCGTCGTCACCCTGGGCACGATGAGCGTCTACCGCGGCGCCGTGTTCGTGCTGTCCGGCGGCGCGTGGGTGTCGGCGCACCAGATGCCGGCCAGCTTCGTCGCCTTCCCGCTCGACCGCCTGCTGGGCCTTCCGCACCTCGTGTGGATCGCGGCCGCCACCCTCGCCCTCATGGCCTGGATCGCGCGCAGCACGCGCTTCGGGCGCGACCTGTACGCCATCGGCAATGCGCCGCAATGCGCGGGCTATATCGGCATCCCGAGCCGCAAGCGCCTGCTCGGGACGTATGCGCTGTCCGGTGCCGTCGCCGGCCTGTGCGGCTACCTGTGGGTGGCACGCTATGCCGTCGCCTACACGGAAATCGCCTACGGCTTCGAATTCACCGTGATCGCCGCGTGCGTGATCGGCGGCGTCTCCATCGGCGGCGGCGTCGGCACGGTGCTCGGCGCCACGCTGGGTGCGCTGTTCCTCACCGTGATCGGCAACGCACTGCCCGTGCTGCAGGTATCGCCCTTCTGGCAGAGCGCCCTCACCGGCCTCGTGATCCTCGTCGCCGTCCTGATCAACGCCCGCGGCGCCGGCCGCCGCAGCCGCCAGATCCTGCCGCTGCACGGCACGGATGCCCAACCCAAACGGAGTGCCGCGTGAACCCGACCACCACCATGCCCCCCGAACCCAAGTCGTCCTCGCGCTACACGATCCTCGACCGCGAAACGCCGCGCCTGAGAACGCTCCTCGGGCGCTGGGAAAGCCTGCTGGCCATGCTGTTCATCGTCGTCTTCGTGGCGAACAGCATCGCGCTGCCGCACTTCCTGGACCTGTACAACCTGCTGGACGGTACCCAGAACTTCAGCGAGAAGGCCTTGATCGCGCTGCCGATGGCCTTGTTGATCATCTGCCGCGAGATCGACATCTCCGTCGCCGGCACGCTCGCCCTGTCGTCCGTTGCGATGGGTCTCGCCAAGGGCGCCGGATTCCCGGCCGAAAGCCTGCCGCTCGTCGCACTGGCCACTGGCACCGCGTGCGGTTTCCTCAACGGCGTGCTCGTGACGCGCTTCGCGCTGCCGTCGATCGTCGTGACCATCGGCACCGTGTCGCTGTACCGCGGCCTCGCCAGCGTCGTCCTCGGCGACAAGGCGTTCACCGGCTATCCGCAGCTGATGGCCGACTGGGGCCAGGGCTACTTCTTCGGCATCGTGCCGCGCGAGTTCGTCGTGCTGCTCGTGTGTGCCGCGCTGTTTGCCGTGCTGCTGCACACGACGAGCTGGGGCCGCCGCATCTACGCCATCGGCAACAACCCTGAAGCGGCGCGCTTTTCCGGCATCGCCGTCGACCGCTACCGCCTCGCACTGTTCATGCTGACGGGCGCAATGGCCAGCCTGGCCGCGTTCCTGCTGACGGGCCGCATCGGCAGCACGCGCCCGAACATCGCCACCGGCTGGGAACTGGAAGTGATCACGATGGTGATCCTGGGCGGCGTCAGCATCGCGGGCGGCGCGGGCACGATCGCCGGCGTGATGCTGGCCGTGCTCACGATGGGCACCGTCACGTATGGCCTCTCGCTCGCCAACATCCCCGGCATCTACATGACCATCGTCGTCGGCGTGCTGCTGCTCGTGACCATCGCGCTGCCGAAGCTCCTGCGCATGCGGCGCGCGCGGGGCGCATGATGGTTGACGCCCTGATCGTCCTCGACATCGGCAAGACGAACGCCAAGCTGGCGCTGATCGACGCCGGCGGCAACGTCCTCGCCGAGCAGCGCCGACCGAATACCGTGCGTACGGACGGGCCCTACGCCCACCTCGACACGGACGGCCTGTGGGACTGGCTGCTCGCCACATGCCGCGCGTTCGCGGCGCGGGCGCACGTGTCGGCCATCGTGCCGGTTACGCACGGCGCCACCGCCGCGCTGGTGGACGACGCGGGCCTCGTGCTGCCCGTGCTCGACTACGAAGCGGAGCTGCCTGGTGTCGAGTACGCGGGCCCGTCCTACGAAGAGACCCTGTCGCCGCGCCTGCCGGCGGGGCTGAACCTGGGCCGGCAACTGGCGTGGCTGCAGGCGCGCTTCCCGCGCGAATTCGCGCGCACGAAGCACATCCTCATGTATCCGCAGTACTGGGCGTGGCGCCTGTGCGGCGTGGCGGCATCGGAAGCGACGTCGCTGGGCTGTCACACGGATCTGTGGAACCCGCGCACGCAGGCGTATTCGAGCCTTGTCGGGCGCATGGGCTGGACGGGCCTGATGCCGCCGCTCGCGCCGGCGCACGCGGTGCTGGGCGTCCTGCTGCCGGAGATCGCGGACGCCACCGGTCTGCCGCGTGATTGCCAGGTCGTGTGCGGCATCCACGACAGCAATGCGTCACTGCTGCGCTACCTCGGCCGCGCCGAGGGCACGGTGCTGTCGACGGGCACGTGGATGATCGCCGCGGCCTTCGGCACCGCCCTGGACGGGCTGCGCGAACGGGCCGACATGCTCGCCAACACGAATGCGCTGGGCCAGCCCGTCGCGTGCATGCGCTTCATGGGCGGGCGTGAATTCGGCGAACTGGCTGGCGCGCAGCCGGTGACTTGCGGCTTCGACGACATCGAACGGCTCGTCGCGCAAGGCACGCTGGCACTGCCCTGTTTCGCGGCGACCGGCGGTCCGTTTGCGGGCCGGACGGGCAGCATCGACGGGCCGCCGCCGGCCGACGCGCAGGAACGCTATGCGCTAGCCACGCTGTACTGCGTACTGATGACGGATTACTGTCTCGACGCCCTGGGCGCCGCGGGCCCACTTGCCGTCGAAGGCAGTTTTACGGCGAATCCGTGGTTCGGTCCCCTGCTCGCGGCGCTGCGTCCGCAGCAGCCGGTGTCGTATTCGGACGATGCGAGCGGGACCACGTGCGGGGGCTGGATGCTGCGCTACCGCGATGCGGCGGCGCCGGGGACCAGCACGGCGATCGCGGCACGCGTGCCGGCCGGGCTCGACGGATACCGGGCGCGCTGGCGTGATTCGCTCGCGTGACGCCGGTCAGGAGCCGTCATGTCGAGCCAAATCCGGCTGGTCGATGACGATGTCGACGGCGGAATACCTATGCAGGCGTGCTACCGCAACCTGATGGTCGTAGGCAGGCCTGACCTGCTTTTTGCGCAGCGCAGTCAGTGGTCCGGGCGCTGACTCCTGCGCGCCTTGAAGATCATTGCCGCCACAAGGCCCGGAACGAGCATGGCGTATGGGGCTGGCTCGGGGACCAGTGACACTTGCAGGGTGGTCGCGGGTGTCCAGCGATAGAACTGGGACGGTACAAAGAGACCTTCCTCGATCGTGTATGACCAGGCCCTGTCACCGGTATCGACTCTGTGGCCCGCAGCATGGAGACGCGGCCGGTCCTGGAACTCCTCACCGACCGAAAACGACAGCTCACCGCCTGGGGTAAAGGAAAAAGGACCAACGCCGCACACGTAATACGGACTTTCCGTCCCGCCGCAGGTCTTGTAGTTCTGGCCGCCGTCTATGATGATCGAGGTCAATTCCCCGGTATCGATGGTGCCGTCGTGATTGATGTCTTCACCAGTGAATTCACCGCGCAGTACATGGTCCGGAATAAAACGGCCGGCCAACTGGTCGAAGAAGCCGGTGTAGGTGAACTGCCAGGTCTCCGGGGCGGCGAAGCTCACGCCTGCATACATCGAGAGCAGGCAAGCAGCAATGTTCTTGGTGCGCATGATGTGTGGGTTCCAAAGTTCTATCTGGTCCGGCATTCCTGCGCTTGCAGGTTGAGATGCCGTGGAATCGAAGTAGATGGCCACATCGTGATCCGCACGCGCATGACGCCGGCGTTGTTTTCGAAGGTCCCGGGTTCGTCGTTCATCGACAACATCAGCTCGCCGGGCGCCGCTGGAATAAGGCAGAGTTGCTTTTTCGATGACAAACGTTATGCGTATCGGATCAACAGTAGGACAGCAAATCCTGCCCTAGTTTGCTCTATCTCAAATCGACGCAAGTTATTGGGACTTGTGGCGATAAAAGAACAATCAGACTACAGTCCGCAGATTCGGGGCATAACGGTCTGTTTCCTGACACGATCTGCATGATCGGGAGATCGCAGGCAGGTGTACATTGGATGAACGTCCTGACTGGAGACTGCGATGAAATCCAAACATTTGCTGTCTGCATTGAGCTTGCTGGGAATGTGCGCCCCGTCGACACCTGCCATCGCGCAGGCATCGGCCCTCGCAACGCTAGAAAACGCCGGGTACTGGTTGGTTGACCTCAGCCCCGCCGATGGCATCGCTCCACGGCTCAGTTTGACAGTACCCGGTGTTTCTCTGGAGACGACGCTCTTCAACAATCCGAAATACGATCCGGACGGTGCCTTGAGAGAGGACTTCAATGACAGGGCCCAGGCCGGCGTCATCAATTCCGACGGCTTTTCGCAAGCCGTTTCGAGTACCGGCTATACCTTGGCCTCGGTGTATACGCACGTCAACTCCGCCATCGCCACGGGGCAGACAACCTGGGACTTCGTCCTCTCGGCGAACACCCGCGTGGTGTTCTTTGCTGACGCAATGGTCGACGTGCGCCCTGGCGGCGCAGACGGCTTCGCCTATGCCCAGGCGCAGATCAGCGGCACCGTGGACAACGAGTCCAACGGCGGCGCGCTGCATTTCTCGAACAGCCTGGACGCCCGCGACGGCCGTGAGTCCGCATTTTTGGAAACCGGAGTGAGCTCGGGCGCTAGCGATACCGCCGGCACGGTACAGGTGCTCGCTTTCACTTCCGCCGCCGCCGCTGCAACGATTCCCCCCGTCCCCGAACCGGCCTCCTACGTGATGCTGCTGGCCGGGCTCGCCGCCCTGGCAACGCGACTGTGCCTGCGCCGAGCGGGGCGCCGGTAGGCGTGGCTCGCCGCCCCGGCATCAGCCTGTTGCAGTGTCCTGAGGTCGCAATCGTTCTCTTCCGCCGGCTGTACGATTTCGGTCCCAGGCGAGGGCGACAGTGTTGCAGGCATCTCGCATGCCACGTCCAAATCGTTTGCGATCCGCGCAACCGTTTCGACGTGCGCGCGTGCCAGCTCAACTAGTCAGATGTCTGCTTCTGGCCCGATAGCGGACGATCAGCACGGCTCAGTGTACCGGGCTGTTTTGGTCTGAGCAAAAAAAGGGTCTTGTCAGGCACTCCTGACCCTCGCAATTTTCAAGCATGCGAAATTCCGGCTTTCGTTCCCAGCAGCGTCTCAATGATAGACTGACCGGATCATCAGCTACGAACACACGCATGAGCCTCGCTTCCGTCACCGACTTCTTCGCCACCCGCGCGCCCGACATCGCCATCCAGCGCTACGCCACCAGCACCGCGACCGTCGCCCTTGCCGCCGAGGCGCTGGGCGTCGTGCCGGGCCAGATCGCCAAGACGCTGTCGCTGCGGCTGGACGACGAGGTCGTGCTGCTCGTCGCGCGGGGCGATGCGCGCATCGACAACCGCAAGTACAAGGACACGTTCGGGCAGAAGGCCAGGATGCTGGGGCTGGATGAGGTGGAGCGCGAGACGGGACATCCGGTCGGCGGCGTGTGCCCGTTCGGCCTCGCGCGGCCGCTGCGCGTGTTCTGCGACGTGTCGTTGAAGGCGTTCGACGAGGTGTTCCCGGCGGCCGGCGCGCCGGATGCGGCGGTGCGCCTCACGCCGGCCCGGCTGGCCGTGCTGACTCGCGCGGAGTGGGTCGACGTCGCGCAGGACGTCGGTGTGGCAGTGGCGTAGGCCGTGAACTAGCCGCCGCGGTCCAGCCTTGCGACGAGCTCCGCCAGCGGCAACGGCCGGCAATACAGATAGCCCTGCATGCACGGCCGCCCGTTCTCGGCCAGGAAGCGCGCCTGCGCCTCCGTCTCGATGCCTTCCGCGACGACGCGCAGGCCCAGGTGGTCGGCCATCGCGAGGATGGTCTGCACGATCGCCGTGCCGTTGGCGTCGTGCGGCGTGTCCCGCATGAAGCTCTTGTCGATCTTCAGTTCGTACAGCGGCATCTTCTTCAGGTAGCCCAGGCTCGAGTAGCCGGTACCGAAATCGTCGATCGAGAAGCGGATGCCCATCGCCGCCAGTTCGCGCATCTTCGCCGTGATCATGTCGAAGTCCTCGACGAGCAGCCCTTCCGTCACTTCGAACACGAACGCATGCGGCGTCACGCCCGATTCCTCGAACGCGGTGCGCACCTGCGCCACGAATTCCGGCTGGCGGAACTGGCGCGGGCTGACGTTGATCGACAGCTGCAGCGGATGGCCGGCGGCCTCCAGCGCGAGGCGCGCCAGGCAGGCCTGGCGCAGCACCCACTGGCCGAGGGGGACGATCATGCCGGTCGTTTCCGCCACGGGGATGAAGATGTCGGGCGGGACGAACGTGCCGTCGGCGCGGCGCCAGCGCATCAGCATCTCCGCGCCCACCGGCTGGCCCGCATGGTCGACCTGCAGCTGCAGGTGCATGGAGAGTTCGCCGTTGTCGAGTGCCGCGGAGAGATCGCGGCCCAGCGTCAGCTGGCGCTCGGCCGCGGCCAGCATCTTCGTTTCGAACACGGCCACGCCGTTGCGGCCGGCCGCCTTGGCGTGGTACATCGCGAGGTCGGCATCGCGCAGGAGGTCGGCCACGGACTGGCCGGGGCGCGTCGGCAGTGCCACGCCGATGCTCGCGGTGGAGTGATAGCTCTGGTCGTCGATGACGACGTCGTCCGCCAGCGCGACGCGGATCTTGTCGGACACCGACAGCGCAGCAGCGGTGGCGGCGGCGGGATCGGTGCCAAGACCGTCGAGCAGCACGACGAATTCGTCGCCGCCCAGGCGCGCCACCGTGTCGCCCTTGCGCACGACGTGGCCCAGGCTCTTCGCGGTGTGCTTGAGCAGCGCATCGCCCGTCGCATGGCCGCGCGCGTCGTTCACGTGCTTGAAATTGTCCAGGTCGATGTACAGCACGGCGCCGAGCCCGCGGCCCGCGTTGGCCGATGCCACCATCGCGTCCAGGCGCTCCGTCATCAGGCGGCGGTTGGGCAGGCCCGTGAGGACGTCGTAGTACGCGAGGCGATGGATCGCGTCGGCCGAGTGGCGGCGCTCCGTGATGTCGCGCCCGACGACGACCCAGTGGCTGATCCGGCCCGCGTCGTCCGTGAACGGCATGAGTTCCATCTCGACCCAGTAAGGATCGCCGGACTTGGTGTAGTTGACCAGCTCCGCCGTCGCCGCCTGGCCGTTGCGCATGGACTCCAGGATCCGTTCGACGACGGCCGGATCGGTGCCCGGCCCGTGCAGCACGCGCATGCTGCGGCCGACGATATCGGCGTCGCTGTAACCGGTGCGGCGCTGGAACGCTTCGTTGCTGAAGATGATGGGCTGGTCGCGGTCCGGCGTGTCGACGGCGCGCGCGATCAGCACCATGTCGTTCAGGCGCGCAAGCGCGGCCGACGTCAGGCGCAGTTCGGCGTTCACCGCCTGCAGCGCATCCTTCCCGCTTTCCAGCGATTTCGCGAAGCCGCGCGCCTCGTCCAGCGAGCGCGATAGTCCCTTGAGCAGCGTGCTGCACGTGAGGGTCAGCAGCGCGCCCACGCAGGTGAAGTTCAGTGCGACGAGGAGCGACACGACCAGCGGGTCGTGCCCCATGTCGACCACCGAGGCCTGGAAGTGGCCGATGCCGATGATGAGGATGACGGCGCTGGCCGCGAGCGCCACCAGCGCCGGCGCGGTACCGAGCAGGATTGCCGCCATCACGGGCGGCGCCATCAGGTAGTTCTGGCTGACCGGCCCCACCTTCAGCATCAGGCCGATGGCCACCATGTAGATGATGGCAAGGAAGTTCAGGACACGGAAGGTGTATGGCAGCCGCTTCAGGCGCCACAGCGCGAACAGCCAGCCCAGCGCGGCGCCGTCCATCGCGGCGACCGTCCATACGCCTTGACGCAACACGACGACAGCGCTGGGAATGGCCGCGATCGTGCCCAGGACGAGCACTATCGACAACAGGCGCGAGAAAATCCGCGCGCGCCATTGTGCGATATCGTCTAACCCTAGCATCAAATTGTATCCTCGCGGCGACCGGGGAGGATCCGGTCCGTCCAATGTTCTCGTGAGGCAACATTGTACGGCCCGGACCGGCTGCTGTCACGCCGCACACTATCAGGTGTTGCGGCCGTGTGACTGACGGTTCAACAACTACGGCCCGGGCTGGCCCTTTTCCGCATCGCCGGACACGCCACCGTGGACAGCGCGCAACACCTCGAGGCGCACCGGTTCCAGCGCGTTGGCCGGGTCGCCGTCCGTCGTGACGGCCAGGGCGATCGTATTGTCGCCATGCGGGTCGAGGATGCCCGGCGGGATGACGAACACGCGCTGCGGCCCGACGTGGGCGATGAACTGCCCGAGGTTCCAGCCGTTGACGAAGATGAGCGCACGGTTCTCGCGGCCGGCGCGCGGCCGGTGCGTGTCGCCGAACGCGAGGCCAAGCTGGACGTCGTGCCCGCGCGGCAGGTCCAGCTTCACCCTGGTACGCAGCCAATACGTGCCGGGGGCCGGCGGAGCATCGCCCGGCTTCGCATTCGACCAGTCCTGGCCCGATGCGCCGGGCAGGTGCCACCCCGCGCGCTCGCCGTACAGGCCGCCGTCGTTGTAGGGCCCGCGCACGCGGTCGGCGATGTCTTCTCCGCCCCGGTTGCCCTGCAGGCGCCAGCGGATCGGCACGGCGAAGCGCTGGCCGCCCCTGGACGTGAGCGACGCCGCGATCAGGCCGCGCGCCTCGCGGTGGGCGTCGTCCGCCATCAGGTCCCAGTTGTGCGAATCGTTGCGGACCATGACGGCGACGACGTGCGGCCCCGGTACCAGCTTGCCGAGGTCGAAGCGCACGGTATCCGTCGTCTCCGGGAACGAGCGGCCCGTGTCCAGCTCGTGCTGGCCGACGAAGCGGCCGTCCACCCACGCCTGCAGCATCCCCGCGCCCCCGCCGCCGTAGAACAGTTCCAGCCTGTTCGCGGCGGGGTCAAGGACGTCGAAGCGGCCGCGATACCACACGTCGCCATGATGGAAGCCGTAGTCGCTCATTGCCAGCGCGGGCTGGCCGCGCTCCGGCAGGGTCCACGTCTGCGCGGCCGACGGGCGGTTGTCCGCCTGTACCCAGCCGCCGTCGTCGAAGCCGGGCTGTGCCTCCGGGCTGTCCATGCGCCGCGTCCAGTCCACAGTGCGGAGGTCCGGCACGGTGACGGGCGCCGGGCCGGCGAGCGGCTCGATGCTGCGCAGGCTGCCGTCCGGCTGGCGCGCCATTTTGATCGTGGAACCGTTGAACGAGACCGCGGCGACCTCCGGTCCCCAGATCTCGAGCGGACTGGCGGCCGCCGTATCGCCTGTCAGGTGCAGCCGTCCCCCCTCGATGCGGGCCATGCGCACGAGCGCCGGCGTCAGTTCGAGGACGCGTCCGGCCGGTGTCTCCTGCAGCCAGAAGCGTTGCGACGTGCCCTCGTCCGCGATCAGCAGGAGCAGCGGCGCGCGCCCGCCGCCCGTGATGCGCACCCGCGCGAGGCCCTTGTGCGCATACGCGAGCTTCAGGTCGCCGCGCGCCGCATCGAACGTCGAGCGCACGTCGCCCGCCAGGACCTCGACGTTCGGCGCGGACGCGTAGCGCAGCACGGTCTCGCCGTGTTCGCCATCGCGGCCATGGAGCAGCACGACGTCGCGCGCACCGTCGCGGAACTGCGCCTGCAGCTCGGACGTGGCAACCACGAGGTGCTGGCGCTCCAGCGCGTAATCGGCCAGCAGCATCTTCGCGTCCTGGCCGTTGAGGCGCGAGGCGATCGTGTACGTGCCGTCGCGCGTGGTCAAATCGAACGAGAACGCATCGTCCGTCAGCAGGTCGGACGGGCCGTGCACGGCGAACAGCACGTGCGTGCCCAGTTCCGTGTTGACGTTGTGGTAGAGCCGCACGCGCGGATTCGTCGTGCGGATCTCCGGCCCCTTGTCCATGCGCGCCAGCACGGGCCCCGCCGCCTGCACGAACATCCCCTGCTGCTTCAGCGCCAGCGCCTTCGGACGCACGCCGCGGTCTTCCGCGATCGGCGCGCCGTAATCGTACGACGTGTACACGATGGGCCCCGGCAGCCAGCCCCACGACGTGCCGCCGAACGCCATGTAGAGGTTGTGGACGGTGATGCGGTTGATGAGGTTCGTCCCGTAGAACACGCGCTGGTAGCCCTTGCCCTGGCGTTCGGCCGTGCACGCGTAGGTGCCGTTCGAGCCCCAGTAGTCGAACCAGCCGGCGCCGATCTCCGCCAGGAAGCCGGGCGTGCCGGGGGAACTGAGCGCGCCCGCCTTCGGCCCTGGCGCCGCGTAGATGCCCCAGTCCGGTGCCTTGTTGGGCCCCGCCGGGTTCGCGTGGACGTCGCAGGCGCCGCCCGGGTAGCCGTCGAACGCGTACAGGTCCGCCGGTCCGGGATTCGCCCACGGTGCGGAGGATCCCTGCGGCGTCCAGTCGGGCAATCGGCCCGCCGCGTTGTGGAAGAACGGCACCGTGATGCCGTCCGCGCGCGCCTTCGCGGCCAGGTGCGCCATCTGGCGCGCATGCTTCGGCTCGACCTTGCCCAGTTCGTTCTCGAGCTGGTAGGCGATGACGGTGCCGCCGCCCGTCGTGACCTGGTGGCGCGCGACGATGGCGTCGATCTGCGTCATCCATTCGTCCACGGCCGCTAGATAAGCCGGATCGTCCGTGCGCGCCTCCGCCCGGTTGCGGAACATCCAGCCGGGAAAGCCGCCGCCGGACAGCTCCGCGTTCACGTACGGGCCCATGCGCGCGATCACGTACATGCCCTCTTCTTCCGCGATCTCGAACGCGCGCTCGACGTTGCGCACGCCGGAAAAATCGTAGACGCCCGGCGCCGGCGAATGGTAGCCCCAATCGAAATAGAACGACACGCCGTTGAAGCCCAATGCCTTCATTTTCTGGATCACGTCGCGCCATTGCGCGGGGTCCGGCAGCCGGAACGGGTGGATCTCGCCCGACCACACGACGACCCGCTTGCCACCGACCGTCAGCGAATACTGGTCCCAGCCGACCTGCTGCGCCACACCGCGCGGACGCACGGCGTTCGCGACATCCTGTGCGCGTTCCGCCAGCACGTCCGGCGCGGCCACGCCCGCCGCCACGCCGGCCAGCGGCCGTTTCGCAGACCACGTCTTCATGCCGTCGCGGCTGTCGGCCTGCCATGCGTGGCCATCCGCGTCGGCGAAGACCAAACGCCAGCCGCCGTCCGGCCAGCGCGCGAGGCCGACGCCCGGTTCGACGCGGCCCAGCGCATCAAGCGTGCGTTCGGCGGTCCAGGGTCCCGCCAGGTCGCGCGCCCGCCCCAGTTCGAGAATACCGTCGGCGCGCCGACGCGCGAGCGCCACGTAACCGTCGCCATCCTGGACGATGGCCGCATCCTCGTGCCTGTCCTGCAGGCCCGTCAGCGCCCGCAGGGCCCGCGCGGCATCCGGCTCCAGCAACACCGGCCCGCGCGGCTGCGCCACGACGAGTTTCAGGCTGCCGTCGCGCGCCCGCACCCAGCGCGGCGCGCGCACGGGGCCGGGCATGGGCACCGTGCGGTCGAACGTCCAGTGTTTGAGGTCGCGCGAGCGCGCGAGGCCGATCTCGTTGCCGCTGCCTGCCACGTAAGCCACCCGGTACTGGCCGCCGTCGCGCACGATCGCCGGCTCGCGCAGCATGCCGCGCGGTGGCGCATACGCTTCCGACGCCTGCGTGACGAAGGTCGTGCCGTCCTCCGAACGGAAGATGCTCAGGCGGTCCGGCAGGCCGGGCGCCACGGCCGCCATCAGCCAAGTGGTGCCGGCCTGGCTCACGCGATCCCCCGCGCGGGCCGCCGTATCGGACGCTTGCGGGATACCGAGTTCCTGCGCCACCGCGGGCGCGCACGCGAGGACGGCGGCGGCGAGCGCCGCAAACAGACGGCGGCCGCTCATGCCCGCACGTCCGCGCGGTTGTCGAAGCCGACCACATGCTCGGTGACGACGGGCGTCCCGCGCACCGTACGCACGGCCACGTCCCGCACATGCACGGCGCGCACGGGCAGTTCCGCCTCGCCCTTGACGAGGCAGACGAAGCCCGCATCCTCGACGCGGATGCCGGCGACGAACAGGCCCTCGATGGGCGTGAGGCGGCGCTCGAGCGTGGGCACGAGCGTCTTCCACTGGTACAGCACGTCCGTCTCGACCGCGAGCACGCCGCCCTTGATGCGGGTGGCGCTCACGTTCGTCATGTGGATGTTGCGCACGTAACCGCCGCGCCGCTCGTTCGTCTTCACGTACAGCAGGTTGTTGATGGTGCTTGGAACGGAGGAATCGGCATGGTCGAAGTGGCAGTCGTCGACGAACACGTTTTCCACGCCGCCCGACAACTCGCTGCCGATGGCCATCAGCTGGTGGCCGTTCTTGATGCGGCAACGGCGCATGACGATATTGCGGGCCGGGACGCCGATGCGCCACGCGTCGCGGTCGCGGCCCGACTTCACGGAGACGGCATCGTCGCCCTGGTCGAACGTGCACTGGTCGATCAGCACGTTCTGGCTCATCTCCGGGTCCACGCCGTCGTTGTTGTGGCCGTGGGCGGCGATGTCGACCCGACGGATCACGACGTCGCGGCACAGGTACGGATGCAGCACCCAGAACGGGCTGTCGACGATATGGATGTCCTCCACGAGCACGTGGCGGCAGCGGTTGAACTGGATGAAGTGCGGGCGCAGGTTGGCCTGGCCCGCCGTCATGTCGCGCCGTTCGACCGGCACGCCGTCGCGGCACGCCATGTTGTACAGGGCGACCAGCGCATCCATGTGCGCCTTCGGCCGGGCATACCACTGCTTCCACGCGTCGAGGCGTGCGCGCAAGGTACCTCGGCCGGTCACCGCCACGTTCTCGCAGCCGTAGGCGTAGACGAGCGGCGAATAATTCATGCATTCGAGTCCTTCCCAGCTCGTGGGCACGGCGGGAAGGTAGTCGCGCGGGTCGGGCGAGAACAGCAGGGTCGCGCCCTCTTCCACATGCAGTGCGACGTGGCTCTTCAGATGGATGGGGCCCGTCGGCCACGTCCCCGGCGGCACGACGACGACACCGCCGCCGGCCGCATGCGCCGCGGCGATGGCCCGGGCGAGCGCGGTGCCGGTCTTCGCCTGGTCGCCGGGCGCGGCGCCGAACGCGACGATGTCGAAGTGGGGCGCGTTCGAGAAATCGGGCACGGCGATGGCGGGCATCGCGAACGGCGCGTCCACCCGGACCTCGGACCGGGGCAGCGTGCCGGCGTGCTTCGGCACGAAGGCCTGGCAGCCGGCCAGCACGGGCATGGCGACACCGGCGCGCAGCAGCGCGCGGCGCGAGAGGGAACTGGGCACTGAACGTCTCCTTTGATTGTGCACCGCGCACGCGGTGAGCGCATATTGTGCCGCCTGAGCGGGCACCGTTGTCGATTCGCCATGCAAGCGCTCAACAACGTGATTATTACCGTGATCGGGCCGGAAGGACGGTTCGCGGCACGGTGCTTGGCGCTACCATGCCCCCGTCAATATGACCGCATGCGTCAACGATAACAACACGGAGACAACACGATGCAATTCACTGGACACCCTCGGACCTTTCATCCCCTCTCGCGCCGCAGCCGCATCAGCGTCGGCGTCCTCGCCATGCTCGCGTCGCTGCACGCGCACGGCCAGGAGACTGCCGCCGCGGCCGACGCCGCACCTGCCGCCACGACCAGCGCCGACGGCAAATCGCCCGACAGCGTCGTCGTCGTGACGGGCTTTCGCGCAAGCCTGAACAGCGCGCTGAACACGAAAAAGAACAGCGACGGCATCATCGACGTGATCAAGGCCGAGGACATCGCCAAGTTCCCCGACGCGAACCTCGCGGAATCGCTGCAGCGCGTGCCCGGCGTGGCGCTGGCGCGCGGCGACGGCGGCGAAGGCAAGCAGATCACCGTGCGCGGCCTGAACGCGGGCTTTACGCGCGTGCGCATCAACGGCATCGAAGGCGTGGCGGCGACCGGCGCGTCGGACATCAACGGCAGCACGAACCGCGGCCGCGGCTTCGACTTTTCCGTGTTTGCCTCGGAGCTGTTCAACAGCCTCGAAGTGCGCAAGACGTCGGAAGCGGACATCGAGGAAGGATCGCTGGGCGCCACCGTCGACCTGCGCACGGCGCGGCCGTTCGACTTCAAGGGCCGCACGTTCAGCATCGGCGGCCAGGAAAGCCACAACTCCCTGAGCGGGAAGACGCAGCCGCGCGTGACCGCCCTGCTGTCGGACCGCTGGGACACCGGCTACGGCAAGATCGGCGCCCTGCTCTCCGCCGCGTATTCGAAACGGCGCGCGACGGAGGAAGGCTACGAGGCCGTGGAACTGCTCAGCGCGAGCAATGACGGCGGCTTCTGCTCGCCCGTGGGCGTCTCCCCGCAGGTCCCGGGCAACGATGCGATCAAGGGCATCACCGCGACGACGTGCGGCACCGGCATGCCGCGTGCGACCGACCCGACGGCCTACAACAGCGTCATGGGCCGCAAGGACAATTACGGCGGCACGGTCGCGAATCCCGCCGCCGGCTCGGGCGCGTTCGCGCCGCGCATCCCGCGCTACCGCCGCTCGCAGACGGATTACCAGCGCACCGGCATCACCAACTCGTACCAGTGGCGCAATGCTGACAGCGAGCTGAATCTGGACCTCATGTACGGCAAGTTCGCCAATAAACGCTACGACAACTACATCGAGGCGATCTCGTTCGGCCGCAACCTGGGCTCGAACGGCAAGCCGCAGACGTCGATCCTGGACGCGCACTTCGACCAGAACGGCAGCTGGGACTACGGCAAGTTCAACGGCGTGGACGTGCGCACCGAGGGCCTGCTGGACGTGTACACTACCAAGTTCCGCCAGCACGTGCTGTCCGGCAGCCACAAGTTCAGCGACACGGTGAAGGCCGACTTCATGGCCGGTAACTCGAACTCGAACCTGAACGAACCGATGCGCGCGACCGTGCAGTTCGACGCGCCGAACGTGAACGGCTTCTCGTGGGACTTCCGCGACAACCGCAACGTCCCGGCGCTCAACTTCGGCATGGACGTGAGCAATCCCGCCAACTTCCAGTGGGCCCCGCAGGACGCCGCCGGCAACGTGCGCGGCATGTTCGTCGGCCGCTACCTGGACACGACGAACAAGCTGCAGACCCAGGCCGCCAACGTGCATTGGGAAATCAACGACCACCTGACGAGCCACTTCGGCATCTCCGCGCGCAAGAACATCTGGACGAACTACGAGATCGGCAACAGCGCCAACGCGGTGAACCTGCCGGCGGGCGTGACGATGGCCGACATCTCGCGCCAGATCAGCGGCTTCGGCTCCGGCCTCGGCGGCACCGGCGTGCCGACGTCGTGGGCGGCCGTCGACCTGCAGAAGTTCCTCGGCGCAGTCAACACGGAATGCCATTGCGACGCCGTACCGGGCTCGCAATACAACTACCTGGCGCAGACGAACCGCCGCGTGGAAGAAAAGATCAATGCGCTGTATGGCATGGTCGACTTCAATTACGACCTGTTCGGCGTGACGTGGCGCGGCAACGCCGGCGTGCGCGGCGCCGAGACGACGGCCACCTCCATGGCGATGATCAACGTGCAGGGCCAGCTGCAGCCGAACACGGGCACGAAGAAATACCGCGACTGGCTGCCCGCCTTCAACCTGACGGCGCAGCTGCCGAAGGACGTGTTCCTGCGCTTCTCGGCCGGCAAGACGCTGTCGCGCCCCGAGTACACGGACCTCGCGCCGAATGCCACCGTGTCGCCGATCGCGCAATCGGTCTCGATCGGCAACCCGAACCTGGACCCGATCCGCGCCAACACGTACGACCTGCAGGCCGAGTGGTATTACGCGAAGAACGCGATGATCTCGCTCGGGCACTTCCGCAAGGATATCAAGAGCTTCATCCAGAGCGTCAACGAGCGCGTGCCCTACAACACGCTGGGCCTGCCGAACGAACTCCTGATCCTGAACGGCTGCTCGCTGACGGGCGCCCCGATCTGCCAGACCTTGCCGACCACGGAAGTCAACGTCAGCCGCAAGGTCAACACGGCGGGCGGCCCGCTGAAAGGCTGGGAGTTCAACCTGCAGGCGCCGTTCAGCTTCCTGCCTGGCTTCTGGAGCAATTTCGGCCTGCTCGCCAACGCGACGCGCGTGAAGTCGCGCATCACGTACATCACCCGCGTGGACAACCCGGCCACCCCGGCCAACGAGCAGCTGACGCAGGTGGCGGACTTCACGGGCCTGTCGCCGCGCACGCACAACCTGACCCTGTACTACGAGGATGCGAAGTTCAGCGCGCGCGTGTCGGCGGCGCACCGCTCCAGCTATATCTACGCCGTGCTGGGCGACGTGGCGGGTCACGACTACACGATGGTCGACGGCTCGACCAACATCGACATGAGCCTCTCGTACAACATCACGCCGCAGCTGCGCGTGTCGCTGGAAGGCCAGAACCTGAACGACACGCCGCTGCGCTACGGCCGCGACACGCAACGCAACGACACGCTGCTGTACGTGCACTCGGGCCGGTCGTTCGTGCTGGGGCTGAACTACAAGTACTGACGATGCGGGTGTGAGAAAGTGCGATCTTTACGGCGCGGCGATCTGGTATGCTTTCCGTTTCACTGCCATCCCGCCGCGCCATGTCATTCTTCGCACGCTACTCACGCTTCCTTGCCCCCGCCTGCATGTTGCTGGTTGCGGCCATGCGCCTCGTGGACGCCGTGCGCTCGGGCGCGACCGCCGACTGGCTTGCGGGCATCGGCTTCGCCGGCGTGGCCGTCATGCTCTACCTGGCCCTCGGCGCGGCGCACCGCAAGCGTCTCGCCGACGCCGGCCGGGACGGCAGCGCCTGATTCGTACAAGGAAGCCTCATGTACACCCTGTCCCGCGTCACCCCGGTCCTGCGCATCTTCGACGAAGCGAAGGCGCGTGAATTCTATGTCGACTTCCTCGGCTTCACGATCGACTGGGAGCACCGCTTCGAAGGCGGCGACTTCCCCGTCTACATGCAGGTGTCGCTGGGCGACTGCGTCTTGCACCTGTCCGAACACTACGGCGACGGCAGCCCGGGCGCATCGATCCGCATCGCCGTGCGCGACCTCGACGGCTACCAGGCCACGCTGCTGGCCAAGTCCTTCAAATACTCGCGCCCGCACATCCAGACGATGCCGTGGGGGACGCGCGAGATGACGATCCGCGATCCGTCGCACAACCGCCTGTCGTTCGAGGAACCGGTTCCGGAAACCGACGCGCCTTAATCGCATCCGTCCACGGCAGCCAGCACCTCGTCCACGCCGATACGCGTGACCCAGTCGTCCGCTTCCGGCACCATGATCACGGTGCTGCGGGCCCGGTCGACCGGCGCCCATTCCGGGTGGTTGCGGCGCATCAGCGCGACGACCGGCACGCCCACCGCGTTCGCCAGGTGCATCACGGCCGTCTCCACGGAGATCACGAGGCTGCACAGCCGTATCACGGCCGGTAGCTGGAAGAAGTGCTCGTCCGCGCTGAACAGGCGCACGTGCGCGAGGTCCGGGTCGGACCGTCCTTCGAACAGCCGGCGCGCTTCCTCCAGCGCTTCCGGAACGACGTTGACGACGACGGTTACGCCGCGCCACACGAGCCGGTTCTTCAGTGACCGCGCCAGCGCGGCCACCCGTTCCAGCGGCCACGTGCGGTCCGGCGATTTCGAATACGCGTTCACGAATACGACGGGTTTGCCCACCGTGCAGCCCCAGGCCGCGAACTGCGCGTGCGCGCTGCGTACCCAGCGTTCGGGGATGTGCAGCCGCGGCAGACGCGCGGCCGGGGGCACGTCGACGCCGAAGCAGCGGGCGAACCACCCGGCGTAGATGTCGCTGATGTGCCGATCCGCCGCCTCCGCGGGCCCGTACACGGGCAGCACCGCGTCCAGCTTGCGGTAGCCGGCCCAGCGCGACGGCACGTGCAGCAGGCGCTCGGCCGGCTTCGTCAGGCCCACGACGAAACCGTGCGGGCTGATGCGGCGCGCCAGCCGCGCATAACGGTGGCAGTCGACGACGGCCAGCGACGCGACGACGGGATAGCGTTCCGCGCGCGCCTCGTCGACGGATTGCGCGAACGCGGCCGGGCTGTACGTGCTGTCGTAGACCTTGGCTATCCATGGACAGGCCGCGAGCCAGTCGTACAGCGCGTACCTGCGCAGGTGCGGCCACGCGGCCGGATCGGCCGTGCGGCGCCGCTCGTCGACCCACACGTGGATGCGCACGTGAGGCCACGCGCGGGCGAACGCCTGCAGACACGCTTGCAGGTACGTAAAATCGCCGATGGCGAGGTGGGTGACGAACAGGATGCGGTCGGCGCGCGCCAGCACGCCGGCCGGCACGAGCGGCAAGGCCGCCGCTGTGTGTCGTGCCGCCTCCCGGGCGGGTCGGACCGGAATCGTTCCGGCATGTGCGCGCGCTGTGTTCACCATCGTCCTTTCGTCGCAGATCTGGCCGAATTATGCGCAGGACGGCGCGCGCCATGTGTGTCGAATAAAACTCTTTTACCCTTCTTTACGTCCCTTTACACTCAACCCGGCACCACGCCGTCGATACCGACGATGCCCCGCTGCGCCGCCACGACGACGGCCTGCAGCCGCGCCGACACGCCCAGCTTGCCCATCAGGTTGCGCAGATGCCAACGCACGGTGCCGACGCCGATGCCCAGGTCGCGCGCGATCTGCTTGTCGCACCGGCCCCCGGCCAGCAACCGCAGCACGTCCGTCTCGCGGTTCGTCAGGTGCTCGCGGCACCCGCCGACTTCCAGCTGCTTCGTCACGCCCGGACTGTAGTGCCGGTCGCCCGTCAGGATGCGCCGCACGGCGTAGCGCAGCTCCGCCGCGTCGGCGTCTTCCAGCAGGTAGCCCGCCACGGCCGCCGCGCAGGCGCGCAGCACGTCGGCTTCCTTGTCGCGGTGCGTCACGATGAGGACCTGCCGCCCGGGCGCGATGGCGAGGCCCGTGTCGTAGTCGGCGATGACGAGGTCCGCGCCGGCCGCCGCGCCGGGCTCCAGGTCGTGCGTCGTCACCCGCCAGTCGGGGTCGTGCAGGGATGCCGCGAGGCCCGCCGTCATCAGGGGCCGCGCGTGCATCACGTGGATCTTGCTGCCGATGTGCATGCGCCCTCAGCCGAAACGCACGTCGCTGACGGCGATGGACACGACCAGCGGATCGGTCGAGTAGCCACCGTCGGGGTTGCGCACGTAGATCAGGTGCCGGGTCGGCAGGTTGACGCCGTCGACCGTCGCATAGTCCGAGAAATAATGCACGGCCGGCGTGCCGCCGTTGATGTCCACATCGTAATCGTGACGACGCAACCTGAAATCGGCGCCGACGTAGAACGTCTGCACGCGGCTGTGCGTGGCGATCGTGTCCGGGTAGGTGACGCGCAGGCGGTGCCACTTCTCGCCGTTTTTGTCCCACGCCGACAGTTCCTCGAACCCGAAACCGGGTTCCGCGAACGCGAACGGCAAGGTGAGGTAGTTCCACATGGCGTAGCCGACGAAATAGGCCAGCTGCAGGTCAGACCATGGCGTCTCCAGGCCGAAGCCGGCGAACGACGCGCGCGGGTCGGCCAGCGAGTCGACCACGGCGCCGTCCACCGTCTCGATGGCGGCATACTGCGGCGTCACGGCCGTGCGGCGGCCGGCCATGCCGAACGGCGCATGCGACGTCCACTGGCGCTTCAGGTCGACTGTCACGTCCACTTCATCCAGCTTGCCGCCATGCCCTTTCAGCGGCCACAGGATGCCGCCTTGGCTCAGGTGGGCCGACAGCTTGTCATGCGACTTCCAGCGGGCCAGGCCGCCGTGGGCTTCGAGAATCTGTTCGATCAGCGTGTTCATTGTCATTCCTTGATAAAAAGTTCAGGGCGTGCCGGGGCACGGCAGGCCGGCGTCGGCCCACGCGACGAGGGCCTTCACGAAATCGTCATGCGACAGCGCCGGCGTCGTGCGGTTGCTGCCGGGCTGCCACGCCCACAGCACGAGCGGATCGGTGCGCATGTGCTCCACCACCTCGTGCGGCGTCCTGCGGTTGCCGTTGCGGGCCGGGTCGCGCATCTGCAGGCACACCGCTGTCTTGTCCAGTCCCTGCCACGTCATGCTGCGCGGCGCGAGGTGCCAGTCCTTCACGCCGGGCACGCGCCCGTCGGCGGAGTTCGTCGCCTGGTGGCAGGCCTGGCAGCGCAGCGCGGCCGACCCGTGGCCGTCCGCCCCGCGCACGACCTGCTGCGCGTGAATGACGCCCCAGTCCTTCTGGCGCGGCGCGTCGGCCTGGTGGCAGTTGATGCAGCGCGGGCCCATCACGACACTGGCCACCGGATCGAACAGGGACGCATCGCCCGCATGCGCGACCGCGCCGAGGCCGAGCGCGCACAGGAATACGAGAACCTTACGCATCGCCCGCCGCCTGGTGGATCGCGAGCCGGATGCGCTGGTAAGTGCCGCAGCGGCAGATATTGCCCGACATGGCCTGGTCGATGTCCGTGTCGGTCGGCTTCGGGATCGCCTTCAGCAGCGCGGTCGCGGCCATGATCTGGCCGGACTGGCAGTAGCCGCACTGCGGCACGTCCAGCGCGGCCCAGGCCTTCTGCACCCGCTGGCCGACCGGCGTGGCGCCGATCGCTTCGATGGTCGTGATCTTGTGCCCGGCCGCGGCCGAGATCGGGGTCACGCAGGCGCGCACGGGCTGGCCGTCCAGATGCACCGTGCAGGCGCCGCACAGCGCCATGCCGCAGCCGAACTTGGTGCCGTTCAGGTGCAGCTCGTCGCGCAGCACCCACAGCAGGGGCGTATCCGGTTCGGCCGTCACGGTCTGCCGTTTGCCGTTGATGTTCAATGTGGTCATGTTCGTTCCTTTATTCAGGCGGTGGGCAGGGTTGCGCCGATGGGCAGCTTGCGGATGCGGCGGCCGGACAGCGCGTACACGGCATTGGCCAGCGCGGGCATCAATGCGGCCGTTCCCGGCTCGCCCATGCCGCCCGGCGCGTCGGTGCTCGCGACGATGTGCGTCTCGACCCTGGGCGCCTCGTGCATGCGCAGCACGCGGTAATCGTGAAAGTTGCTCTGTTCGACACGGCCGTCGCGGAACGTGATGTCGCCGTACAGCGCGCCGCTGATGCCGAACACGATGGCGCTTTCGACCTGGGCGCGCACCGTGTCCGGATTCACCACGGCGCCGCAGTCGACCGCGCAGACGACGCGCGGCACGCGGATCTCGTTCTCCGGCCCGGCCACCGCATCGACGACGAGCGCCATGTAGGTGCCGAACGCGAACTGCACGGACAGCCCGCGCCCGGTGTTGCCCGCGCGGGGCCCCTGCCAGCCGGCCTTCTCGGCCGCCAGTTCGAGCACGCGGCGCGCGCGCGGGTCGTGGCCCAGCAGGTCGAGGCGGTAGCGCAGCGGATCGGCGCCGGCGGCGGCCGCCAGCTCGTCGATGAAGCTCTCCACGACATACACGTTGTGCGTGGGCCCGACGCCGCGCCAGAACGCGGTCGGGATGTTGCGCGGTTCATGGCGCACGTACGAGACGCCGATCGCGGGGAAGGCATACGGCGGGGCCTCGGCGCCATCCATCGTCTCGTGGTCGAAACCGTTCTGGAATGCGGGCGGCATGAAGCGGCCCAGGACGGACGATCCCGTGACGTGGTGCGTCCACGCGACGACCTTGCCCTGCGCGTCCAGACCCGCGCGCACGCGGTCGTAGAAGTAAGGACGGTACATGTCGTGCTGGATGTCCTGCTCGCGGCTCCACACCACCTTAACGGGATGCGGCACTTCGCGCGCGATGCGAACGGCGCGTTCGACGCCGTCGATCTCCAGCCGGCGTCCGAAACCGCCGCCCAGCAGGTGGTTGTGCACCGTCACGCGCTCCTCCGGCAGGCCAGTGACCTTGGCCGCCACCGCGCGGGCGCGGGTGATGACCTGGGTACCGGTCCAGATCTCGCAGCTGTCCGGCTTCACGTGCACGGTGCAGTTCATCGGTTCCATCGCGGCGTGCGCGAGGAACGGCAGCTCGTAGGTCGCCTCGATCACGCGCGCGGCCTTGCCCAGTGCGGCCTCCGGGTCGCCGTCCGTGCGCACTTTCGCGCCGGCGCCCTGGGCCGCCTTGGCCATGTCGACCACGATGTCCTGCGTCGCGAGTCCGGCATTCGGACCGTCGTCCCAGCGCACCGCCAGCGCAGCGATGCCCTTATTGGCGGCGCCCATGTTGTCCGCGACAACCGCGACGCAATCGTCCAGCTTCACGACCTGGCGCACGCCCAGGATCCGCAGTGCGGCCGCGTCGTCCGCGCCGGCCAGGCGGCCCCCGAACACAGGAGAAATGGCCAGCGCCGCGACCTTCATGCCGGGGACGACGGCGTCGATGCCATAGCGCGCGGACCCATTCAGCTTGCCTGGCGTGTCGAGGCGCTTCGCCGGCGTGCCGATCAGGCGGAATTCGCTCGCCGGTTTCAGCACGACGTCCGCATCCTTCGGCAGCGGCAGCTTCGCAGCGTCATCGACCAGCTGGCCGTAGCGCAGCCGGCGCCCGCTGGGGACGTGCAGCACGGTGCCCCGCTCGGCGCGGCACGAGGCCGGATCAACGTTCCAGCGGCCGGCCGCCGCGCGCACCAGCAGCATGCGGGCCGTGGCACCGGCGCGGCGCATGGGCTCCCACGCGGCGCGGATCGTCGTCGAACCGCCCGTCACCTGGAAGCCGAGGGCCGGATTGATGAATCTGGCGTCGTCGGGCGGCGCGTGTTCCAGCACGACGTCCTTCAGGTCGATCTCGAGTTCTTCCGCGATCAGCATCGGGATCGAGGTGTACGTGCCCTGCCCCATCTCGACATAGGGCATGGTCAGGGTCACCTTGCCGTCGGGACGGATGCGCACGATGGCGTTGGGGGCGACGCCGGCGCTGGACGCCATGGCGGCGGCGCCGGCGACCGGCAGCGCGAACTGGAGCAGGAGGCCGCCGCCGGCGGCGGCACCGGCCGCGAGGAAGCGGCGCCGGGATAAGGTGGGATGGGACAAGATCAACTCCTGTGGAATGGTTGCCAATCATTGTAGGAAGGCAAGCCTCCCGACGTGGGCCATGATCGGGGCGATCCGGGCCATGGCGACCCTGTCTTAGGATAGGGGTGTCAGTCCGAGCGGCGGCGCAGATCCTGGGGAGTCTGGCGGTACACGCGCGCGAGCGCCATGCGCATCTGGTTCGCGCTCGCGAATCCCGCTTCGCGCGCCACCGTGTCGAGCGGCAACGTGGAACTCTCCAGCAGCGTGCGCGCGACCTCGGCGCGCATGGTCTCGATCGCGCGCGCCGGCGATTGTCCCGTCTCGGCGCGGAACATGCGCGTGAAGTGGCGCCGGCTCATGTGGACCTGGTCCGCGAGTTCGTCGATCGACAGCGGCAGCCGGAGATTGCGGCGCGCATAGCCGAGCGCCGTGCGGATGCGGTCCGACTTCGGCCGCATGTCAAGCAGGTTGGAAGACTGCGTGTCCGCGCCGCTGCGCCAGTGGTACAGCACGAGCCTGCGCGCGACGGCCAGCGCGACGTCCGCACCGAGATCGTCCTCCACGAGCGCGAGGGCGAGGTCGATCGACGCCGTCATCCCGGCCGAACTCCAGATCTTGCCGTCGCGGATCCACACGCGCTCCGGATCCACGCGGATCGCCGGATGGCGCTTCTGCAGGCCCGCCGCGTGCATCGCGCGCACGGCGACGAGGCGCCCGTCCAGCAGTCCGGTCGGCGCCAGCAGCGCCGTGCCGTTGCAGACCGTGCCGATGCGGCGCGCGCCGGTGGCGGCCCGGCGCAGCAGCGCGACGGTGTCGGCGTCCGGGACGATCGGGTCCGCCGCGCCGAACACGAGGACGGTGTCGAATGCCCCGTCGGCCTCGCGCCACGCCTGCGTCTGGAGTGTCGCGCCGGCCGCGCTGCGGATGGGCGTCCCGTGCGCGGACACGATGCGCAGGTCGTAGGGCCGGCCGGCATACTCGTTGTTCGCGAGGTCGAACACGGTCATGGCGCCCAGGTCGACGAGCTGGAAGCCGGGGAACAGGAAAAAGGCGATGGATCGGTTCATGGTTCAGGGCAGATGATCGCGCACCCTGCGGCGGGTGTTCGGACGAATTTCCCTCATCGACGGACATCGTTGTCCGGGCGACCGCAGCGATACCGTGCAGGGCCGATCGCCAGTACAGTGCCGGCCGCAATCGGCCGACTGTGCCTGTCGGTGCGCACCGCCGTTACGTAGACTGGTCCCATCCCGACAACACGAGACCCACATGACACGCCTTCCTTTCAAGACTGTCGACGTCTTCACCGCCACCCCGTTCCTGGGCAATCCGCTCGCCGTCGTGTTCGACGCCGACGACCTCTCGACCGCGCAGATGCAGCGCATCGCCAACTGGACCAACCTGTCCGAGACGACGTTCGTGCTGCGTCCCACGCAGGCCGGCGCCGACTATCGCGTGCGCATCTTCACGCCGGGTGCCGAGCTGCCGTTCGCCGGCCATCCGACCATCGGCACCGCGCACGCGCTGCTGGAGGCGGGCAGGATCGCACCGCGCGACGGCCTCCTGACACAGGAATGCGCGGCGGGCCTGGTCCGGCTGGACGTGACGCGCGCGGACGATGGCGCGCGCTGGATCGCGTTCGAGCTGCCGGCGACGACGATCACCCCGCTGGGTGCAGCGCAGGCGGATGAACTGGCACGCATCCTCGGCACGCCGCTGGCCGGCATCGCCCCGCCGTGCCTCGTGGATGCGGGAACGCGCTGGGTCGTCGCGCAGCTGCCGGATGCCGGCGCCGTGCTGGCCGCCGCGCCGGACCTGGTCCGCATGAAGGCGCACGATGCCGCAACCGGCAACACGGGCGTGATCGTGTTCGGCCCGCACGCCGACGGCGCCGCCGCACGCATCGAGGTGCGCGCGTTCGCGCCCGCGCACGGCGTCGACGAAGACCCGGTCTGCGGCAGCGGCAACGGCTCGATCGCCGCCTATCTGCGGCACACGGACCAGGTTGAATCGTTCGGCCGCGACTTCCTGTCCAGCCAGGGCGCCGCCGTCGGCCGGGCCGGCATCCTGCGCCTCACAATCGGGCCGGATGCGATCCGGGTCGGCGGCAACGCCGTCACCTGCGTCGACGGGCACCTGACGTTCTGACGTCTTGATCGAATCGCCGGGCCGGGCTACGCTGGCGGTTTCGATCACGGCACGGAGGACGCGCATGGCAACGGACAAGGGCTTCATCGACTACGTCGCGGAAGTGGTGGGTTTGGGGGCGCGGCTGACGCACCGGAAGATGTTCGGCGAATACGCCCTGTACGTGGACGACAAGGTCGTCGCCTTCGCCTGCGACGGCAGCCTGTTCGTGAAACCGTCCGACGCCGCCGCGCGCCTCGCGCCCGACCTGCCGCAAGGGCCGCCCTACCCCGGCGCCAAGGATTATCCGATCGCCGACGAACTGCTCGACGAACCGGAGGCGCTGCGCCGCCTGCTGCTCGAGACAGCGGCGATCATGCCGCCACCGAAGCCGAAGAAGCCCGCCGCACCGCGTGCGAAACGGGGTGCAGGCTGACAGCGCGATATCACCGTCCGGCGCCCGAATACCGCCGTTCGTCGCAAACGGCGAGCCGGCAGTGTACCGCTTGCGCTATCGTCATCCCGTTATCAATCGGCTTTGGAAAAACCATGAACACGATCCGCGTCATCCTGTGCGCCACCGCCATCCTTGCGACCACGTCCTTTGCCCACGCCTCGACCATCTCCATGGACGCCAAGGAAGGGGATGGCCCGGAGCGTGTCGGCCCCCGCCAGCAGCCCGCATCGGGGAAGCCCTCCCTGCAGTCGACGAGCCGATGGACCGAATTGATGTTGAAGGACGATGCGGTGTATATGCAGCTCACGGATTACGGCATGAAGCAGGTCGGGGAGCCGGAGGACGCCCCGGCCAGGGACGAAGGCTTTTTCGGTAACATGATGAGGTCGATGGCGCTCAGCGGCGTAAAGCATTTTCTCAACCACAGCATTGCGCTGTCGCTGGCCGACATGCGCTCCGCCCTGGTTCGACGTGGCGAAGTCGTTCTCGTCACGTGCCAGGGCAAGGAAGTGTTCAACAAGGTCAAGATCAACGACCAGGTGCAGACCTATCCGCAGGATAAAGCGGAAGAGTTCGTCAAGGACCTCAACCGGCAGCGGGAAAAGCTCCCCGCATGCCGGACCTGACGCAATCCTGGTCGGCGGCCGCCATCAGGCCCGGCGCCGCAGGCGCTTGTCGGCAACGCGCGCATAACCGTCGACGACGTGTGCCGGAAGCATGGTCGCGATGCCGTGCAGGATGAGCGGGAGCAGCACGAACTCGTCGATCGTGCCAAGCAGGGGCACCGCGAAATTCAGCGGCTCCACGGCGAACAACGCCAGGACGGCCAGTGCCGGCAACAGCCATCCGGGGCGGTTCTCGTGGCGGATGGCGAACCACAGCAGGCGCAGGTCCTGACCGGCGACGGTGCGCCACAGTGCAATGATGCGTTTCAAGGCGGGCCTCCATGGCTGGCGACGTTTCGGTAGCCCCTAGATGGGTCGTGCTGGGCTCGAACGCAATAGACGATCGAAAAAATCGCATCGCCTGCCAGGTTCCGGCCTTCGGCAGGTTTTCCTGAGTGAATGTATACTAGCGGCATTCGCGCATTGCCGCGGGCGTTGACCGATAAACGCCATCACTTGCCTGATTTTCCGATGACATTACGCCAGCTTACCGTTTTCCTGGGTGGATACCTCGCGACAGTCGTTGTCCTCGCCCGCCTGTACCATCGCTTTTCCGGGGTTGCCACGGCCGCCGACATCGCCATCTGCCTCGCCATCGCCCTGCTGATCGGCTTCGCGGCCGGCACGTCGGAAACGGCCGCACGGCATGGCGCGGCTTTCGTGCTCGCCTCGTTCTGCGGCGCGTTCACGATCCTGCTGTCGTTCTACGCGGACACGGCCCGCCTGGCCCTGGTCGCCTTGCCTTATGTCTTCTTCTGGACGAATGCCGCCTGGTTGGGATGGCAGGCGGCCCGGATCTGCCGTACCGCTTTGAACGCACCCTCGGCGCAGTAGTCGGGCGAACTCACCAGGAGTCGTCAACGCCCGGGCCGGAAGCTGCAGGTCTTGAGAGCTCCATGGTCTGGATCGCCGAACGTGGCGTTCGAGCAAGTCACGGGACCGGTGAGTACCTTCGTCACGTTCTTGTTTTCGGTCCCGTAACGCACCCGGTTGGTGCCGCTGAGCTGGCAGATCGCGCCCTCGCCCGCGCAAGGCGTCCAGGCGCTTGCGGCGGCGGTTTTCCGCAACGCCGCCGGCACCACCGCGGTAACGTCGGCATAGCTGCAGGTCTTGGCCTGGCCGCGCGCCGGGTCGCCGAACGCGGCAACCGTGCAGGGCGTCGATGCGGTCACGATCTTCGACGTATACATGCCCCCGCCGCCGAAACGCACTTCATGTGTGCCGCTGAAGCTGCAGACCTTGCTCTCGGCGGCGCATTCGGTCCAGGTGACCGCTTTCGCGCCGGCCCTGGCGCCGGGTACCTCATAGGCGCCGAGGTCAAGCGCGCCCGCAACGGGACGCTCCTCGCCCGACGCAACGTCCTTGTACTGCCCGGTCGGCGCCAGCGACACGCCGGAGGCCGACTTGCCCGGGTCGGTGCCTGCGTCGATCACGAGCGCGCTGGCAAACCGCCGCAAGCTGCCGGTCGAGCGATCGGCGATGTCAGGGGCGAATACACGGTAATTGTTCTTCAGTATCGCGGTGGCCTGGGTACTGAGTGTGCCGTTGCCGACGAAAATATTGTTCTGGATGAGCGCGGGCGTCGATACCTTGCCGCTGACGAACAGGAACATCCCGCCGCCGAAGTCGTTCACCACCGTATTGTTGACGAAGTACAGGTCCTGGCCCGGATTGGTCGCCCCTTCCTCGCCGTACGCCACGATGGTCGGATTCTGGTTGGCAGCCGGTTGCTGGATGACGTTGCCGATGACGTAGGAGGTGCCCGCATTCGGGAGGTCGATCTCGTAGCTTGGCTGGCCCGAGGCCGTGCTGCCCTTTTCGCCCGGATTCGTGCTCGAGAAGCGGTTGTAGGCGATCGTGTTCGTCATCGCGCGCGATTTCAGGTTGTGGCCGACGTTCGCATCGTGCGAATAGTTGTAGCGGAACGTGAGGCTCTTGACCTTGCCGATATACAGGTTATGCGTCTGGCCCGTGCCGCCGCCGTTGTGGCCGAACTCGGTGTATTCGATCACGATGTCGCTGTTCGGGTTGGCGTTCGCCAGGATACCGTTCTCGTTGTCGTGAATGAACGAATGACGTAACGTGAAGTTGGTACCCTGCAGACGGAAGGCGGCGCCGTTGGCGTCCATCACCTTCGCGCCCACCATCTCGACGTTGTCCACGGTCAGGTTGTTGCCGTTGACCACCCAGATACCCTTGTCGGCGGCATTCTTCCCAGCCGCGTCGATCCGCGGGCGGCCGTCGACGCCGCGGATGGTCAGGTCGTTGCGGTTGATGCTGCAGGTGTCGCCACTGTAGGTCGTGTCACCGGTAATTTCGATGGTGTCGCCATCCCGGGCCGCGGCGATGGCCGCGCATGGTGCGGAAAAGGCCTTGCCCGGGCCGACGGACAGTGTCGCGGCCGGGGCGCTGCCGATGACGGCTGCGGCCAGCGAGAAGAAGGAGATCGAGCGGAATACGATGTGCGTGCTATGCATGAGCCGAGCTTAGCACGGTTCGGCCCGACGCCACCTTTCCGATAGGTGACAATCCGTGCATTTCCCGGCCGGGCTTTCCGATAATCTTTCGAGCGTGGAGGAAAAGAATTGAAGAGAAACCTGCTCGTCCTGCTGGTGTTGCTGTCGCTGGGGCTGACCGGCACCGTCATTGCACTGCCGGAGCTGTTCCAGGCCGGCTTGCCGGTCGACGGCGCCATGCGCACACAAACGATCGATACGCTCGTTGCCCGGCTCGACCAGCACTACGTCTTCCCCGACAAGGCAAGACACATAGCGACGTTCCTGCGCGAGCGGCAGCGGGACGGCCAATACGACACGCTGACAGACGGCGAACAGTTTGCCGCGCAGCTCACGGCCGACATGGCTTCCGTGGCCCACGATCTGCACATGAAGGTGAAGTTCAGCCCGACGCGCCTGCGGCCCGGCCGCGAGCCTGACGGCATGACGAATGCGATGTCGAACGCCGCCCGCAACCACACCTACGGCGTCGAGAAGGTCGACCACCTGAGCCCCGCCATCGGCTACCTGCGGATATCGGCATTCCTGCCCCGTTCCGCGGTAGCGGGACGGTATGCATCCGCGCTGGACGCGCTGTCCGATACGGACGCGCTCATCATCGATGTGCGCGACAACAGCGGCGGCGCTCCCGAATCGGTCGCCCTGCTGATCAGCTATTTCGTCGACCGCCCCACGCGTCTGAACGACATCTGGTCGCGCGATACCGACCGGACGACGCAGGCCTGGACCGAGGGCGCGCTCGACGGCAAACGCTATGGCGGCAGGAAGCCCGTCGTGATCCTGGCCGGCCCGGGTACGGCGTCCGCCGGCGAAGACTTCACTTATACGATGCAGGCATTGAAACGCGCCACCGTAATAGGAGAACGGACGTGGGGCGGCGCCCATCCGATAGGGATGTATCGCCTCGGCGACCACTTTTATGCCGCCATCCCGCACAGCCGCTCCATCAGCCCGATCACGCACACGAACTGGGAAGGCACAGGCGTCACACCCGATGTCGCGGCGCCATCCGCCGATGCGCTCGCGGTGGCGCAGGACATGCTGCAGCGTCGGCTCGACGCCGCCCCATCTCCATGACGACCCCATGAAAAAATTCATCAAGCTCGTATTGTTCGCCTCGGCACTGGCCCTTCCCGTCCGCGCGCTGTGCTCGTCCGCCTGGGTGGCCCGCGCCTTCGTCGGCGCGCAAGGCTATGTGCAGATCGACGACGGCGTGTATGCCGCGCGCGATCTGCCGCTCGAGGAGCGCCGGCGCGCCTTGACCGCCCTGCACGCGGCCCGCGGACGCATCGCCGGGACGTTCGGCGCCCCGGTAGCGCGACCGACGACGATCATCGCGGCCAATGACCGGGAGGCGGCGCGCCTCGGCCTGGCGGACGACGTCCCCGGCACGGCATTCATCTCGCCGCTGCGCACCGAGGTGGTATTGAATCTGGCGCACTTCAGCATCGACGTCACGGCCCACGAGCTGGTACATGCCGAAGTGGCGCAGCGACTCGGGTTCTGGACCCGTGCCGTCAAGCTGCCGGTGTGGTTCGATGAAGGCGTCGCCGTGCAGCTCGACCGGCGCGAGCCTTACCTCATCGACTGCGGCGCCGTCGGCGGGCAGCGCATCCGCGAGGTGCGGCAACTGACGACCGTGCGCCGTTTCTGGCATGGCGACGGAGGGCAGATCGTGCGCAACTACCAGGCCGCCAAATGCGCGGCGGCCGACGTGCTCGAGCGGCATCCGCCGCGCACCTTGTATGCGTCGCTGGCACGGCTGGCCGAGGGCGCGCATTTCGACGACGTGTTCGGGCCCGAGCCGATCACACCCTGAATGCAACGAATGACGTCCTTTATGCCCCTGCTCCGAATCGCTATCGCATCGCTGGTCTTCTTCGGCCTGGATCGTCTGTCGAAAGTCATCATCATCCAGTGGCTCGACCTGGCGACCGTGCAGCATCTCCCCGTCTGGCCTCCGTATCTGAATTTCGTGATGGCCTGGAACAAAGGCGTCAACTTCGGCTTTCTGAACGGCGCCGACGCCCGCTGGCTGCTCGTCGCGACCAGTATCGTCGTCTCGCTGGCGCTGGCATTCTGGGCACGCAACAAGCCAGGCTGGCCGTTATTGCTTGCATGCGGCGCCATCATCGGCGGTGCGCTCGGCAATGCCTACGACCGGGTCGTCTACGGCGCGGTGGCCGATTACATCAACGTGAGCTGCTGTGGGATCGCCAACCCGTATTCGTTCAACGTGGCCGACGTATGGATTTTCGGCGGTGCGCTGTTCCTGGTCCTGGCGCACGATTTCGCCCAGCGCGAGAAAATTTAGTTATCGATATCATTTCACTCCCCAACCTGTGCTAGCATGCGTGCTCGTTCCTATTTCGACCACGAGCCGCCATGCACCTGACACGCCGTTTCTTCGCAGTTCTCGCTCCCACGTTGTCGCTTGCCCTTGCCGCCCACGCGGCCGCACCGCAGACGGGCCATCCCATCGCCTCGCGCTTCAACGCGGACCCGTCGCCGCACTTTTTCCCCGCCGCGAAGGGCGACAAGTTCTACCTGTACGCGACGGACGACGCGTCGAACACCGGCAAATACTGGGATTCCGTCACGTGGCGCCTGTACACGTCGCCCGACATGAAGACGTGGCGCGACGCGGGCGTGCCGCTCGCCGTCACCGTGTTCAAGTGGGCGCGTCCCGACGCGAAGGCGTGGGCACCCGAAGCGGTCTACCGCAACGGGAAGTATTATTTTTATGCGCCCGTCGGCGGCGACAAGATCGGCGTGGCGGTGTCCGACCGGCCGGATGGGGGCTTCGTCGATGCGCGCAACGATGCACTCGTCGACCGGGAGCGCGACGTGAATGCAGGCGACGAGCCGATCGATCCGGCCGTCTTCGTCGACAAGGACGGCCAGGCGTACATGTACTTCGGCACGCGCGTGCCGAAGGTCGTGAAGCTGAAGCCCGACATGATCTCGCTGGACGGCCCGATCCGCATCGTGAAGATCGACGGCCTTCCTTCTTCCGACCCGAAGAAGAAATACGGCGAAGCGCCGTTCATGCACGAGCATAACGGCGTGTACTACTTCACGTTCTCGTCCGGCTGGCCCGGCCAGATCCTGTACGCGACGGCCAGCTCGCCGATGGGCCCCTTCACGTACCGCGGCGTCATGATCGACTACCTGAAGATCTCGACGAACCACCAGGCCATCCTCGAACACGACGGCAAGAGCTGGGTGTTCTACCACGACGCCCTGCTCCCGGGCGGCGGTGGTTACCGCCGTTCGATCGCCATCGCGCCGCTGGAATACGGCGCCGATGGATCGATCAAGCAGGTCGCGGTGAAGCCCGGCCAGCCGAACGACTGACCGGGTCACGCTGACCGGGCATCGCATCGTCAAGCCGCCGTCTTGCCCGACAGGCGCTTGAGGCGTTCCAGCGCGCTCTCGCCGGCCGTTTCCGGCTGGCTGACGGACTTGCGGATCGCATCCAGTTCCGCCTGCTGGTCCAGCGGCTTCTGGCCGATGTCGGCGACGATGCGCATGCCGGATGCCTCGTTCGTCACGGCCTGGGCGCGCCGGGTCAGCGCGGACAGCGCCGTCGAGTTGCCGCGCATGCTCGTGAGGCCGTTCAGCTGTTCCTGGCGTTCGATGCGCATTTGCTGCAGCTCCTTCTGCGCGTTGGCGGCGGCCAGCGCCTGCATCGCCTTCTTGGCCTGGGCGTCGAATTCGGCGAGCTGCTTCGACAGCGCATCGACGATCTTCTGCAGCTCGTCCATGTACGCCTTCGCATCCGCCTCTTCCTGGATTTCCTGCGGCAGGCGTGCCTTGTTCGATTCCAGCTCGTCGCAGAACATCGTCACGGTCGCTTCCGAGATCGTGCCGGCGGCCAGGCGCTCGGCCAGCTTCTCGGCGGCGCGTTCGTCGTTGGCGATCAGGTTCTGCAGGTTCACCACGTCGCCATGCTCCTTGTCGAACGACGCGCGCGACGTCGCCAGCAATTGCGCCGTCTCGCGCAGGGTGGCGACCAGGCGGTCGCGGTCGGCCTCGGTCGCGGTTTCGGGGTCGAAGTTCGCGATGACCTCGGCGATGCGGTTGCCCAGTGCGCCGAAATGCTTCGTGACCAGTCGTGCGGTCAGGCCCCATCCACTAGCGTTGCTCATTGTTGTTCCTTTCTGCGGTGAAGAAAACGGTGTTACAGTTATTGAATGACGATGCGTTCCTGCTCCATCGGGATGCCGATGACGAAGTCGACGTGAATCCCCGCTTGTTCGCATCGCCATCGACGCTTTCCACGATCTCCGTCGTGATCAATAAATATTCGCGGCTGCCGTCCGCCAGCTGGCGCACGTACGGCATGAAATACATTTCCTGGCGCAGGCCGCGCTGCCCTTCCGCATCGTCGATGCGGGTCTCGCGGCCCTTGAACGGGCTGACGAATTGCGCGCCTGGCGAACCCGCATCGCGGGTGTAGTCGACGCGGTCCGACTCGCCGAACACGGTCGCCAGTTCCGCCGCGCCCAGCATGTCGGCCAGTTGCTCGCGCCACAGCGTGTAGCCCGCATCGCCCAGGCCGTAGCCGGCCATGCCCGTGTAGGCATCCTGGTCGTCTGCCGTCTCCGGGATGATGCGCGCCAGCTGGGTGCAGTACAGGACTTCGGCGACCTTGCCGTCGTCGCCGCAGAACACCTGCAGGAATTTTTCGTCGGCCGCGTCGTCGCCCTTGTCGAGGTACAGGCGGTACAGCTCCGTGTCAGGCTGCAGGCGGATCTGCGACACCGCGAGGATGCGGGTATCGCCTGCCGCCGGCATCGCGATCAGCGAGCCGTTCGTCTGCGCGCGGATGATCGGCGACATCTGGATCTGCACGACGCTGCCGATGCGCGCGCCCAGCGGCACGTCGTCGTCGGCGCGGGCCTCGCCCTTCGTCACGCCCTTGTTCGCGGCCACCGCACGCACGTAGCTGAAGACATCCTTCCAGGCCATTCTCGTCAATTCCTTTCGAACGAATAATTCGGTTTCTTGGCGTCGCGGCTGCGGCGCAGGCGGCGCCACGCGAAGTACAGCCCCCAGCCGATCAGCGCCAGCACGCACAAGGTCAGGAACACGCCGAGGAACGACGTGCCGCCGCCGGAAGGCGCGGGCGCGGCTCCACCGGCATACCCGCCCGGATAGCCGTTGTTGTTCGCATGCGCGCCACGCGACGCGTTTGCGATCACGGCGCCCGCGATCACGTGACCGAGGCCGCTGTCCTGCCTCACGATCACCGGCGGCTGCTGTTGCTGCGTCGGCGGCGGCGCATATGTCGGCGCGCTTCGTCCCTGCTCGTAACCGGGCACCGGGCGGGTGTCCCTCGCCGCGTCGGCCTGCGCCTGCCGGCGCGCATCCAGCGTGCGCAGCGCGTTCGCTTCCGACGTGTTCCTGTCCAGCTTTTGCGACAGCGCCGAATCGGACTTCTGCGGCGTCGTCGACCCGCGGCCGAACGAACCGAAGCCGCCCGACGACCGGCTCGGCTGGGCCGGTGCCGGTGCCGCATCGGAGGACGACGACGAGCGCCGGCTGAACGACCCGAAGCTGGTCCCGCTCGACTTCGCCGACGAGTACGACGGCTTCGACGGCGACGACGAGCGCTGCGACGAAAAGCCGCTCTTGAAGGAGCTCGACGAGGACGGCTTCGCGTCGACGGCGCCCACATGCGCCAGCGAGAGCAGCAGGGCCAGCACGAACGCGACGTTATAAGACTTCAACATGGTCATGGAAGCGATCGAAAGTTAGAATTAGCATAACGACCGCGATGGTCGCACGCACCGGTAAAATTAGCAAAGGAATACCATGACCCGCCGTTACCTCGACATGAACCAGCACGATGCCCTGTACACGGTGGCGCGCAAGTACCCGGGCGGCATCGACGCGCTCGCGCGCGAGCTCGACATGTCCGCCAATGTATTGCGCAACAAGCTGTCGCCCACGATCGCATCGCACTATCCGTCGTTCGAAGAGGTGTCGCAGATCGTCGAATGCTGCCACAAGGCCGGCGTGCAGGAAGCGCACCTGCCGCTGCACGCGCTGCTGGTGCGCCACGGGATGGCGGCGTTCGTCGTGCCGCAGCCGGAACAGGCGCGCCAGGACGATTTGTCGCAGACCGTCTGCCGCGTGATGAGCGACGTGGGCGCCGTAGCCGAAGCGGTGTCGACCGCCCTGCTCGACGGCACCGTCACTCCGGTCGAGGCCGACCTGATCGAACGTAAATTCCATGCCGCGCTGTCCGCCCTGGGCGCCTGGCGCGCACGTCTGCGCCAGGAGACCGAGGCGGGCATCCGCTGATCAGGAACGCAGGCGGCGTTCGGGCGCCGCCGCCGCTTCTTCCTCGCGGGCTGCACTGCGCAGCGAGCGCAGGAACAGTCCGAGGCCGCCGAAGGCCAGCGTGAGGATACAGATGAGTTCGAACGCCGACATCGTGCGCAACGACATGTTCACGGACGCGATGACGCCGAAGACGAGCGCGGCGAATGCGCAGATGGACAGCAGCCAGCCCAGCACGTTGCGGGCGTTGTAGAAGATCATGGCGATGCCGATCACGAGGGGAATCAGCACGATCCCGCCCGTGATGCCGTAGCCGCCCACGCCGAACAGGCGCGTGCCGAGGCCGAAGCTGGAACTCACCACCACGCTGTTGAGCAGCAGGTAGAAGCCCCCGCACATCAGGACCAGCCCCAGGAAGAACTGGCCCGTTCCCCCGTTCGTACCGCCCGCACCGTTCATTGTGTCCTCCGTCTTGTTTTTTGTTGCGACGGCGACAACAATACCAGACTTTCCGGTCACATTGCCAGTGTGCCCGGCGGTAAAGCAACGGTCGGATTACCGGGGAGCATCCGCCACCGGCTCGCCGAAATCCGGCATCCCGTCCGCGCGCCAGCGGATGACCTGCGCGCGCGTATGACGGTTCGGGTCGTGCAGCGAATCGCCCTGGATCTCGCGGTAGTTGCGCGCGTGGTAGACCAGCACGTCGGTCTTGCCGTCCGGCGTCGTCGTGAACGCGTTGTGGCCAGGGCCCCACTGGCCGTTCTTCTCGCTGCTCCTGAAGACGGGCTCCGGCAGCTTGGTCCACGACTTCGCGTCGAGCAGGTCCGCGTCGGCCGGCGCACTGACCATGCCGAGGCAGTAATTCGCATCCGTCGCGCTCGCCGAGAACGTGACGAACACGCGGCCGTGGCTCACCAGCACGGCCGGGCCCTCGTCGACGGCGAATTTGACTTTCTCCCACGCGTACTCGGGCTTCGTCAGCAGCACGGCCGGGCCCTTGATCGACAGGGGCGTATCCATCTTCGCGAGATAGATGTTGGTACCCTTGCTGCCGTCGGGTGCCGTCTGCGTCCACAAGAGGTAGCGCTGGCCGCGGTGTTCGAACGTGGTGGCGTCCAGCGAGAACGATTCCCAGCCCGTCTTGACCTGGCCGCGCTCGACCCACTCGCCCGCGAACGGATCGGCGGACGCGTTTTCCAGCGCGTACAGGCGGATCTCCCACGGGTGCTCGGCGCTGCCGGCCGTGAAGTAGATATACCACTTGCCGTCGATGCGGTGCATCTCCGGCGCCCAGATGTGCGCGCCCATCACGCCGGTCGCGTGCTTGCGCCACACGGTTTTCGCGGGCGCGGCGCCCAGGTCGTCGAGCGAACGCGCGCGGCGGATTTCGATGCGGTCGTATTCCGGCACGGTCGCGGTATAGTAGTACCAGCCGTCCGGCTGCAGGCTCACCTGCGGGTCCGCGCGCTGCTGCACGAGCGGATTGTGGAATACGGGTTCGGCGGCATGGGCCGGCGCGAACGCGGTGGCGAGGCACAGGGCCAGCGCCGGCAAGGCGCGTACGGTCAAGCGATACATCGGAGCTCCAAAAAGAACGCAGTCTGGCGGCGATGATCGGATCATAGTCGCGTGGCGTCCACCCGGCCAATGAATTTTTTCGCGCGACCGATATGTTTTCAGCGTGCCCGCTTGCGTGGCTTGTCGTCCATCCCCGCCTCGTCGACGTCCGCCGACGTCGACCGCGACCGCTTGTATTCCAGTTCGCCCGCTTCGTCCGGCAGCGGCGGGCCGGCGTACAGCACCGCGACGTCGGCCAGCGCGCTCGCCCTGTCCGCACCGAACCCGGACAGGGCCGTCAGCCGCAGCCAGCGCGCGGTGACGGTCTGCCCGAAGCGCACGGTCTGCGGATCGAAGGTTGACGCCAACGCCGCCTGGGCCACGTCGCGCCACGTCGTGCCGTCGTCGCTGGCTTCGATACGCCATTCGCGTACGTCGCCCTCGTGGTCGCGGTGGTTCTGGCGCGGCATCAGCACGAGACCGTCGAACGGGACGGCCTGCGCGAACGCGATCGTCAAGGCCGGCTGCGGACGCGGTACGTCGCCCTTCACCGCGACAACGCTATACGTATTCGGGTCGCCGTCGATGACATGCGCCGCATCGGGCCACCCGCTTGCGGTCGCGCCGAGCTTTTTCATCACGCGGGTGTCGAACAGGCTGGCGCGCAGCGTGGCGGGATCGATGGCCGTCGCCGGCGCGAAGCGCGGACCGGCCATGTAGTCCAGTAGCGAGCGGCGCAACTGGCGCGCGGCCGGACGCTCGTCCAGGCGGCTCTCGAGGTCGAACGTCGCCACCATCAGCCGGCCGCTGCCCACCTTCGCCTCGAACACGGTGCCGAGCCGGTAGTTGCGGTTCCAGTCGTCGATGGGCTGGACGATGGGCCGCAGCCCGGCCGGGAGGCGTTCCAGGTTGAACGCGCGGGCGCCCGCCACGAGGTCGCTCCACTGCCAGTCCACGTGATCGAAGGTCGGGAACCCCGCGAGCGCGGGATGCGCGCGGTCGACCCACAGGCCCAGCATGCGCGACCACGCGGGATTCATCAAGCGGTTCCAGAACACGGGGACATCCGCGAGCGGCGGCGACGTCCAGTCCAGGTCCGCCTTGCGCGGCAGGTACAGCACCTTGCCGCCCTGCGCCAGCCGCGCCTCGGCGTCCGGCCACGCATGCGTCACGAGCACGCCGGCGGGGACGGCCGCATCCACCTTGTCGGGATACAGCCAGAAATTCCAGTCGTTGGCGACGGCGGTGCCGTCCAGTCCCACGACGAGCCGGTAGTGCGCGGGCGCCGGCAGCCGCGCAAGATCGGCCGCGACGCGGCCCAGCGGGATGTTCTTGCCGATCGGGATATCGAGCACAGCGAACCGCCCTTCCAGGACCGCACGCCCGGCATCGTCCTCGATGCGCCACCACGGCCGCGCGCCTTGCAGCGGCTGCGCGCCGTAGTGCGCAATCTCCACTGGCACATCGAACGTGTCGCGCGACGCGAGGACCGGGCGCGTCAGCCGGGCCAGCGGCACCGTCTCGCCGTTGAAGCGGCGGAAGGCCTCCGGCGTCGCATACCCCTTCGGTTCCCAGAACGTGTCGAGGATGCCGACGAGCGCCGTGCCCTGGCCCAGGTAGTCGTGCAGGTCCAGCAGCTGGTAGCCGCTCATGCCGCGCGTGCGCAGCGCCGCCTCGATCTCTTCCTTGTAGCACGCGAGCTGCCACGCGCCCGACGCCAGCGCGAACTCGCGGTTGCGGTCCAGTACACCGTGGCGGCGGGCGGACTCGCGGAAGATCTCGTAATTCCCCGGCTGCAGGTAGCCCGTGAACTTGTCGATGATGGAAAAATCCGGATACGCGACCCACTGGCCCGTCTCGTGCCCGAGCACCGGCACGCGGATGCCGTCCAGCGACGCCGCGTAGTCGCGCCCGAACCAGCCCGTCTTGTTGCGCAGCGGTTTCGGGCCGATGCGCTGCACCGCGAGGTAATCGACGTCCTTGTCGAGCTCAGGCACGACGGGCTCCGTGTGGCCCGTCCCGTTCGTGTACAGGCGGCGCGGATCCTCGGCGCGGAAGCGCGCAGTCCATGTCGCGAACACCTCTTTCCAGCGCCCCGACGGCTCGTTGCTGGGGCTCAGGAGCAGGAACGACGGATGATTGCCATAGGCGCGGATCAGGCGCTCCGTTTCGTCGTACAACGCCGTCTCGATGGGCGAACCGGGCTCGAACCGGTTCCACATGCCCGGTTCCGGCTGCAGATAGATACCCACTTCGTCCGCGGCCTGGAATGCCGCTTCCGGTGGCGTGAACGAGTGGAAGCGGACATGGTTGATGCCCCACGCCTTGTTGATCGCGAAGATCTTCTTCCAGTAGGCGACGTCGGTCGGCGGATAGCCCGTGAGCGGGAAGTCGCCGCCGTGGTGCGTCCCGCGCAGGAAGACGGGGCGGCCGTTGACGAGGATGTCCGTGCCGCGCGCCGCCACCTGCACGAAACCGAACGACACGTCGCGCGCGTCATCGGCGCCCGGTCCTGCGAGGCGCAGCTTCAGCGACTGCAGCACCGGGTGGAACTCGTCCCACGTCGGCGCGTCCTTCGGGTACTGCACGCGGAACTCGGCATTGCCGCCCTCCGTCGTCCAGCGCACGGGGATGCGCTGGCCGTTGGCCGTGACCGTCCCCGCCCCGGCCTTGCCGCCGCCATTGCCGACCTTGAGTTTCACGAGCACGCTGCGGCTCGCAACGTCCGGAAAGACCTGGGCATCCGCGATGTAGACGGGCGACGTCGCGCGCAGCTCGGCCTTGCCGACGATGCCGTTCCAGCTCATGCCCAGCGAATCCGAGATGCTGTGCGCGTCCGGCCGGTACGCCATCAATACGCGCGAATCCACGCGCACCGTCACGCGGTGTTTGCCCGGCGCCAGCGGGCCGAGGTCATAGTCGTGCGGCGCCACGAGGGAGACGTTGGCACCCAGCGGACGGTCGTCGATCCACGCGCTGGAACCCCAGCGAGGCCGCTCCAGGTGCAGCACGACGCGCTTGCCGCGCCAGGCCGCCGGCACCTCGACATCGCGCTGGTACCACGCCGCGCCCAGGTAGTGGCGCGGCGGCTGGCTCAGGAACGGCACCTTCACCTGGCCTGGTGTCGTAAATGCCGCATAGTCCGCGCGCAGGTTCCAGTTCTTGTCGTACAGCGACAGCACCCATGGCGTCTGCGCCGTGACGGCGTCGCCGTAGCCCTGCGCATTCAGGATGCCGGGGATGCGGATGCGGTCCGCCAGCGTGCGGCCTTCCCAGTGGCCGGCCACGCCGGCGTCTTCGCGGTCGAGCGCGAAGCGCCAGTCGCCGGCAAGATCGATCGTGTCCGCCGTGCCGGCCGATACGGCCCAGGCCAGCGCGGCGATACCCAGCAGGTTCCTCATGCGTCAACCGCCGAAGCGGAAGTCCGCGCCCACCATGATGCGGCGGCCGGCGTAGCTGTAGTCCAGGATGCTCGGCGTGCCGTTCGAGAACGGTACGTACGAACCCTGGCTGTTGCTGGTCGCCGCGTTGTTCAGGTTGCGGCCTTCGATGAACACGTCGAACTCCGGCGTGATGCGGTACTGGATCTTGGCGTCGACGTAGCGCGTCGCGTCCTTGAAGTTCGGCGAACCCGGGTTGTAGGCCGGCGGACGGGTGTTGCCGCTCGCGTTCGGGTAGTTGTTCAGGTAGTTGGCGCTCGAGCCCGCGATGTTGTTGAAGTAGCTGCCCACACCCTGCACCGCGACACGCGCGGACAGGCGGCCGTCGTCGTACCAGATCGCCCAGTTGTACTGGAACTTCGATTCGCGCAGCGGCGGCAGCGGCGTGCCGGTCAGCAGGTCCACGATGTTCTGGGTCGACGTGACCGAGGCCAGCTTCGTGTAGTTGCCGTCGAAGCCGAGGTAGCGCAGGCGCCACGGCAGGAACGTGAAGGCCGTCTTGGTATTGAACTCCCAGCCCTTGCGGGTGGTCGGGACGCCGTTGTCGTAGGTCGGGAACGAGAACGGCAGTTCCGCCAGCGATCTGCCCGTCGTCGGATCGACCAGGGCCAGGCCCAGCGTGCCGTTCTCGGTCTGCACAATCGACGGGCCCACGATGCCGCGCTGGTTGAAGTAGGACAGCGAGAACATCGTGTCCTTGCTCGGGTAGTATTCCGCGCTCCAGTTCTGGTTCAGGTTCTTCTGCGCCTGCAGGGCCGGGTTGCCGACGGTCTTGGTGCAGGTCTGGGTGCCCTGCGCATCGACGCGTTCGTCGTAGCGGCACAGGCCCGACGGCAGCAGATTGGTCACCGGCGGACGGGCGACGGTGCGGGCGCGGTTGTAGCGCACCACGAACTTGTCCGGCACGAGCCACATCGCGAGGTTATAGATCGGCAGGAAGTCGTGCGTGGTGGCGTCCACCGCGGTGTTGGTCGACACCGTGACGTCGTTGACGCCGCCGGCCGCGTTCGGGCTGGCCGGATCGAACGAGGCCGTGCGCGTGATCGACTGGAACTGCATGTTGCCGATGCCATGGATCTTGGTGCGGATGTAGCGGTAGCCCAGGTTGCCTTCGACGGCCCAGTCGAACGGCAGCGCGCGGCTGGTGAACGGGATGCGGTCGATGTTGAAATCGCCCATGACGTACAGGGCCTCGGAACGCTCGCTCATCCGCGTCACGGGCGCTTCGTACGTCTTGCCGTCGGTGCCCGTGCAGCTGGTGACGCAGTTCAAGTTCGCATTCGTGATGCCGGCCAGCTGGAACACCTTCTGCACGTCGATGTTCGGCCAGTTGGTCACGGCACCACCGAACTGGCCGTTGGCGCCGTTGAAGAGCTGGGTACTGGTGATGTTCCCGCTGAGCGACTTGGCGATGATGTCCTGGAACTGCTGCGGCGTCACGGTCACGGTGCCCGAACTCTGGCTGTCCCAGCGATTGCTCTTCACATAGCCGTATTGGCACTTGTTGCCGCCGGCGCCCAGCGAACCGGCGGTGTCCTGGCAGCCCACGAGAGTGCTGCGGACCAGGCCCGGGATCGCATAGACGATCGGGTCCGTGCTCACCTGGTAGCCGTTGCCGCCGCGGGTGTCGTAGCGCGTGTCGCGGAAGTTGAAACCGGTCTTGAAGCGGGTGAAGAACGGGATGGATTCCGGCACCTGGAACGTGAAGTCCGCCTTCGCGGTGCGTTCCTCCGTCGCCGTGATCCCCGGCGTGTAGGTCAGCTGCGGCTGCGAATACGTGAGCAGCGGCTGCTGGTTCGCCGTGTAGGCCGGCACGTTGTTGATGTAGGTGGTCCCGCTGGTGACGGCGGCCGCGGCGGCCGGCTGCACGAGGCGCGCGTAGTTCGCGGGTTTGTACAGGTCGAAGGTCGACCCCTGCGGGAAGTTGTAGGTCCACAAGCCGGTTGGCGTCACCGACAGCTGCGCCGCGCCGTAGTACGAGGCGAACGACGTGCGGAAGATCTCGGTCGTGTAGTTGGACTTGGCGTCGCCAACCATCCACTCCGCCTTGATGCCGTCGTGGTTCCATTCGCCGCCGGTCTGGAAGTACTTGGTGATCGTATCGGACTTCTGGAAGATCTGGTCGACGCCTGCAGCGCCGTCGCTGATGCTGAATCCGGTCACGTGATGGCTTGCGTCCACCGTGACGGTCGACGGGTCGACGTTCGTCACTGCGCCCTGTACGGCCGGTCCGCCGCTCAGGTAGCTCACCGTACCCGGATACAGGTAGTAGCCGGCGCCGCTCGTCCCCGGGGCGACCGAGCGCACCCCGTTCGCGTCCACGAACGTCTTGGCCGTATTGACGTTCATGCCGCCCAGGTTGAGGAACGACGTCTTGTTGTCGGTATGGCGCTTGGAATAGCTGCCCTTGACGTACACCGTCAGGTCGCGGTTGACCTTGAAGTCGGCGCGCAGGTCGAGGTCCTGGCGGCGGTCGATCTCGGTCTGGATCTTGTTGCGGACCAGCGAAGGCGTGTAGTCGTTCCACTGGTTCAGGCAGCTGATCAATTCGTTCTGACGCTCGTTCACCGCATTCGTGCGGTTGGATGCGCTCAGGTTTTTCAGCGACGCGTCCGTGGTGGCCAGTTGCGGGAACGCGCCGTAGCAATCCGCCTTGGTCTGCGCGGCGGCCGACTTGGTCAGGATCTCGTACGGCGAATACGTGTTGTAGTTGCCGGTGCCGTTCGTGTACGGATAAATGCCGGTGGAGCCGGCCGCCGGACCGGCCGGCGTCGTCGACGCCGGATCGGCCATGTTCAGCGTGGACGGGTTGTATGTGAAGGTCTTCTGCGGCGAGTTGTCGAAGTCGATCAGGCGCGCGTAGCCCGCGGCCGCGCTGGTCGCGACCTGCATCTGGTGTTGCTCGTTGGCGGTCGTCGACTTCGACGCGTTCAGGATCACGCCGAGCCGGTCATCGAAAAATTTACGCGACAGGATGACGTTGGTGTCGGGCTCCCACTTCTTGTTCAGATTGTTGGTGGTGCCGGCCACGCGCACTGACGCGAACGGCTCCTTGAAATCGAGGCCCGTGCGCGTCTTGATGATGATGCCGCCGCCGAGCGAGCCCTCGACCATGTCGGCCGTCGAGCCCTTGACCACGTCCACGCTCTTGATCAGGTCGGCGGACAGCTGGCGGAATTCGCTGCCGCGACCACTGGCGGCGTTGTTGGCCGATTGCACGGCCATGCCGTCGATCTCCACGCGCGTCAGGTCTGGGCCGTTGCCGCGGATGGCGACGGTGACGCCCTCGCCGAAATCGCCGCGGTCGAGCGCCACGCCGGCCATGCGCGAGATCGCCTCGCCGATGTTCCGGTCCGGCAGCGAGCCGACGTCTTCCGCGACGATGGAATCCAGCGCGGTGGCCGCGTTCTTCTTGCGGGCGATCGACGATTGCTGCGATTTGCGCGTCGAGACGACGACGGTCGCGATGCCGCTCGCGACCTCTTGATTGCCCTGGGGTGCGGCGGTGGCGCTGCCTGCGCCGCCGGCGGGCGCCTGCGCATTGGTCGCGTCCTGCGGGGGCGGATTGTCCTGCGCGAACGCGGCCTGGCCCGCCATCAGCGATGCGACTGCCAGCGAGACGGCGTAGGCGAGGCGCGTGGGGCGGATGACCTGTCGGATGTCGTGCATTTTTCTGTCTCCTTGGTGGACCGCTGTGCGGTCTGTTTTTGTCTGGATCGGCGTGAAAACAGTGTAGGGTCGTGCGCACCCGTCGTGATATATCAGCCAGAAATACTCATCGGCGTGAGCGAAGTGCGTGCGCAAACACCACACCAATCGCTCAATGCCACGATTGCGATTCCTTTTTGCCGCCGATTCGCGCGTTTGACGCATCGGTGGTTATCGCAACGCGCGTGGCGCGTCCTTACACGGTCGAATCGCTCAATCGGGTGAGCGATTCGTTCGCACACGCTCGACCATCAGGCCGGCTCGTAGTCCGCCGGCAGCATCATGTCCGGAAAGCGGGCACGCAGCACGTCCAGCGCGTGCAGGGTGCCGGACAGGTGCTGGCGCACCGCGCGCTGCGCGCCGGCCGCGTCGCCCTGCCCGATGCAGCGCGCGATCTGGCCATGCTGCTGCAGGATCGACAGCGCCTTGCCGTTCAACGGCAGGTGCAGGCGGCGCAGCCGGTCGAGGTTCCCGCTGCAGCGGCGCATCATGGCCCACAGGTCCGGCAGCTCGGACTCTTCGTACATGCGCATGTGGAACTCCATGTCGATGCGCGTGAAATTCTCCAGGTCGCCCGCTTCGAGGCAGCCGCGCTGGCGTGCGACCAGGTCCTGCAGCGCCTTGCCCAGGTCCGGCCGCGGCTGGCGCGCCAGCACCCACGCGATCTCCAGTTCCACGGACAGCCGGAAGAAATGCGCCTGGCGCGCTGCCGCGAGATCGATGGGACGCACGCGCGTCTGGTGCTGCGGATAGATGTCGACGAGGCGCTCTTCCTCCAGCCGCAGCAACGCTTCGCGGATGGGGCTTTGCGACAGCTGGAAGTAGTCGCACAACGCGGGCCGCGCCAGCACGGCCCCCGGTTTCAGGGCAAGGCTCACGATCTGCGCGCGCAAGTGCTCGAACACCTGCACGGTGGCGTTGCGCGAGCGGTCCAGGCGGAACGGAACGTCGACGGCGCTCATCGCTCAGGGCCTTTCATGGAATTCCGCTTCGACGATGGACAGGGTCGACGTCGACACGCCCTTCGTTCCCGTCGCCGTGTTCGCCTGGTTGGCCACCTCCGTCAGCCTGATCCCGCCGCCTTCCTCCGCCTGCCCGGCCAGGACGATGCGCACGGTGCGGCCTTGTACAGGCTTCAATGGCAGGGTGACGTAGCCCAGGCTCTTCGGCGTGAGGCCGCTCCACGCTTCCTGGTCATCCACGTAGACCTTGAGCGGATAACTGCGTTCGCGCCAGCCCGTCAGTTTCAGCACCACTTCCGACAGGCGCGCGGGCCGCGCCAGCGTGTACGTGATCGCGGGCGCGGCGCCGGCCAGGCTGGTCCACGCCGTCGTCTCGTCGTCGTCGAACGACTTGTTCCCGTCCGGCGCATCGCTGGACGCCACCGGGACGGCCACGCGCGATACGGTGAACGATGGCGTGGCCGGCGTCGGGCCCCGGTCCAGGTGTACGGACAGCGCGGGCGGCAGTGCCGCGAGTCCGCCCTGCACGACGACGGGTTTCGATTCCAGCACCACCTCGGCCGGCGCCAGTCCCTGCGCGCGGGCACGGACGACGATGCGGCCCGGCTGCGGCGTCGTGCGCAGCAGCACGCGGTTCACGCCGCCCTCCACCGGCAGCGACCGCGCGAGGATGAAGTTGTCCGGTCCCTGCGCGATCCCGCCGCGCCATTCGGCCGGTCCCTGCACGTCGAAGTCGACCTTGTCCAGCGCGAGCGGATGACGGCGGCCGGCGGCGTCGACGACTTCCACTTGCACGAGGGCCAGGTCGGCACCGTCGGCACGCAGGCCCTGCGGCGACACGATGAGCGTCAGTTTCAATGCGACCGGTGCGCCGGCGGTGGCCAGCGTTGTTTCGCACAGCTGCCTGCCCTGCGCATCGTAACCGACCGCTTTCAGTTCGCCCGGCGCCCACGCCACCTTGTCGAACGTGAACAGGAAGCGCGCGCTCTGCACGGCCGTCCCGACTTCCTTCCCGTTCAGGAACAGTTTGACGTTGTCCGCACTGGAGACGACGGTGACCGGCTTGACGGTGCCCGGCGGGTAGTTCCAGTGTCCGACGATGTGGGCACGCGGATGCTCCACGTCGACCCAGCCGTCCCACATGACCTGGTGCGCGTAAAACCCGTCCTTCGGGATTCGCATGGCGTCCACTTCACCGCTGCGGCGATAATTCTCGGCGCCCCGGTGGTGCGTGTTCGAGTCCGAGAAGACGATGTTCACGCCGCCGCTGGACACGCGCGTGCCGGTGCCCGGACGCTCGCGCCAATAGTCGTACCAGCGCTGGACGTCCTCGATGGCGAAGCTGTCCTGGTTGCGGTTGTAGACGCTCGCGTCCTGGCCCTTGTGCGGCGGTCCGTCGCCATCCTTGTGGAACGGCGGGCTGAGTTCATCCCAGTACTTGCGCAGCGCCTCGTCGCGCGAATACTCCGTCGCCCACACCGGCATCCCGGCGCTCTTGTTTATGTACAGCATCTCGCCGCCGTATTCCGCGATGTGCTGCAGCTCCCGGCTCAGCATCTCGCGGCTGCCGGACGCGCGGCCGCCGTACGGGTCGAACTCGTCGCGCAGCGCCTTCATCGCGCGCATGTGGTCCGCGCTGACGCCCTTGTTGCCGCTTTCGTAGAACACGATGCTGGGGTTGTTGCGGTTGTAGACGATCGCATCGCGCATCACCTCGAGCCGCTGCTCCCAGCGGCGGTCCTTCACGTCCGCTTCGGAGTCGCCGGCCGGCAGCGCCTCCATCAAACCGAGGCGATCGAGCGACTCCACATCCTGCTTCCAGGGCGTCACGTGCATCCAGCGGATCAGGTTCGCATTGCTGGCCAGCGCGAGACCGTTGCTGTAGTCGGACAGCCACGCGGGCACGGCGCTGCCGACCGCCGGCCATTCGTTCGTCGTGCGCTGCGCATAGCCGTGGACCTGGATCACGCGGTCGTTCAAGGCGATCATCCCGTTGCCGAAGGCCGTTTTGCGAAAGCCCGTGCGGGTCGTGACCGCGTCGAGCGGTTTGCCGTCGACCTTCAGGGTCGTCACGACGTCGTACAGGTAGCCGTAGCCCCAGCTCCAGAAGTTCAGACCCGCGACCGGCGCGCCGGCTTTCAGGGTGACCGTGGCGCCGGGCGCGATCGTCTGCGCGGGCGCACCGAAGCGCGCCACGCGCCTGCCGTCCTTGTCGCGCAGCTCGACGTCGTACGCGACCCTGTGCGCCTTGGTGGAGTCGTTGCGCACCTGCGATTCGGCCGTCACGGTGGCCTTGCGGCGCGGGATGTCGAAGTCGCGCGCATACACGTACACGCCCGTCGTGCCGAGGCTCGCATACAGCGGGAGCGTCTGGTACACGGGTTCCGTTACGTGCAGGCGCACGTTCTTCGGCAGGCCGCCGTAGTTCGCGAAGAAGTTCTTGTCGTTCCACTGGTAACGCTGGCCCGTCGCCTGTTCGCGATAGTCCCAGCGGTTGTCCGTGCGGACGGCCACGACGTTGTCGCCGGCGACGAGCGCCTTGGAGATCTCGACGCCGAACGCATTGATGCCGTTCTCGTGCAGCGCCACCTTGCGGCCGTTGACGAACACCTCGGCCGCCTGGCGCGCGCCTTCGAATTCGAGGAAGACCTTCCGGCCGGGCTTCAGGCCGGGCACCTTGAAATGCTTGCGATACCAGGCGATCCCGGTCGACAGGTCGGCGATGTCCTTACGGAAGGCATCGTCCTCGTTCCATGCGTGCGGGAGGCCGACGGCCTTCCATCCGCTGTCGTCGAAGCCGGGACGCGCCGCGTCGGACGGATCGCCCACCGTCAGCTTCCAGCCGGGATTGAAATCGTAGAGCGCGCGCGCGGCATGTGCGGGGACGGCCGCGGCGAGCGCCAGCAGCAAGGCAAGACGTGGATTCATGGAGGTCCGGGTCGAGGTAAGAGGTCACTGAAATATTAGCAGTCCAGTATTCGACCTTTTCGTGGTCGGGCCAATTACTCAACATGCTGAGCGTTCTCCGCACCCCGATTGACGCTCCATCCGATTGAGCAGGTAATGACGGTCCAACAACAACAGCAAACAAGGAGGCGGCATGAGAAAGCAGCACCTCGCACGCGGCGCGTTCGCGCTGGCGACCCTGTCCGGCGCAGGCTGGGCAGCGGCGGCGACGTATTACGTGGCCCCCACCGGCAGCGACACCGGCGCCGGCACGCAGGCGGCGCCGTGGGCGACGTTCGCGAAGGCGCAGTCGGCGGCCCTGCCCGGCGACACCGTGTACTTCCGTGGCGGCGCATACGTCTTCCACGGTGGCCTGAACCAATGCGCCAGCATGACGGACACGGTCAACGTGGTCACCCTGAACAAGAGCGGCCAGTCGGGCAAGACGATCCGCTACTGGGCGTATCCCGGCGAGAAGCCCGTATTCGACTTCTCGCAGATGACGGACAACTGCCGCGTGAAAGGTTTCAACGTGACGGGCAGCTGGATTCATTTGAAAGGCCTGGAAGTGACGGGCGCGCCGCAGCAGCCCGGCAACCTGCTGAACAACGAATCGTGGGGCGTGTGGAACAGCGGCAGCAACAACACGTTCGAAGCGATCGATACGCACCATCACATGGGCCCCGGCATGTTCATCGCGAAGGGCAGCAACAACCTCGTGCTCAACGTGGATTCGCACCACAACTACGACCCGTACAGCAAAAGCGGCGCGGGCCAGAACGCGGACGGCTTCGGCGTGCACATCGGCGCCAACCAGCCCGGCAACGTGCTGCGCGGCTGCCGCGCCTGGGCCAACACGGACGACGGCTATGACTTCATCAACGCCGGCTCCGTCGTCACCGTGGAGAACTCGTGGGCCTGGCGCCACGGCTATTATCCGGGCACGACGACCTCGATCCCGGCGGGGAACGGCAACGGCTTCAAGGTCGGCGGCTTCGGCGGCGCATACCAGGCGAACGCGCCGCAGCACATCGCGCGCTTCAACGTCGCGTTCAACAACAAGGCGTCCGGCTTCTATGCGAACCACCATCCGGCCGCGAGCTACTTCTACAACAATACGGGCGTGAACAACCGGCCGGACTTCAACATGCTGGGCGTCGATGCCTCCGGCGCGGCCGTCGCACAGGGCATCCTGCGCAACAACCTCGCGTGGCAGGGCACGCTGGTATCGAACGTGGCCGGCGCGGACGTCGCCAACAACAGCTGGAACCTCGCGAACGTCTCCGTCACGAGCGCGGATTTCCAGGGCACGTCGCTCGATGGCTGGGACGCGCCGCGCCTGCCGGACGGCAGCCTGCCGCAGTTGCCGCACTTGAGGCTCGCAGCCGGCAGCGACCTGCTGGACAAGGGCGTGAACGTGGGCCTGCCCTACTCGGGCGCGGCGCCGGACCTGGGCGCGTTCGAAGGCAGCGCACCCGTCACGCTGTTCGCGGACGCGGGACCGAGCATGAAGGTGGTGCAGTCGGGCCTCACGCTGAACCGCACGACGCAGCAGATGAGCGGCACGATCGCGTTCACGAACCAGTCGACCACGACGTATGACGGCGTGCTGATGCTGCGGCTCGACGCGCTGTCCGACGGTGTCGCCCTGGCGAACCGCAGCGGCAGCCAGGGCGGTGCGCCCACGCTTACCTTGAGCTCGACACGCCTCGCGCCGGGCCAGACGGTGACGTTCCCGCTCGTGTTTACGAATCCTTCCCGCGTGGCCATCGGCTACACGCCACGCCTGTTCGCGGGGCAGCCATGAAGCGCCTGTTCGGTATCCTGGCCCTGCTGTTCGCGTGCGCCACGGCCAGCGCCGGTCCGGGTTATCACGTGGTCGTCGACACGCAGGCTTACGCCGGCCAGTCCGGCTACCTGGATTTCCTGATCCTCGGCCAGGCAGCGGCGAGCCCCCTGCACGCGACGCTGTCCGGGTTCTCGGGCATCGTGGACGATGGCGGCGGCGCGGCCATCTTTCTCGGCGACGTAGGCGGATCCATTGCGACCGGCGTCGTGCTGGGCAACGCCGAAGGCTGGAACGAGTTCGGGCAGTGGACGCGCTTCGGCGGGCACCTCGTGTTCGACGTGTCGTTCGACATCGACCCGCAGCCCGGTGCAGGCAGCACGCTCGAACTCGCATTGCTGGATCGCGACCTGAACTACCTGCAAGCGGCCGGCGATGCGATCGCATTCGCCACGCTGCCCGGCCAGGACCCCGTGGTAACGCACACGGACGCCGTGCGCCTGCCCGAAGCGCCGGCCCCGGCCCTGTGCCTGACGGGCCTCGCGCTGCTCGGGCTGGCGCGGCGCCGCCGGGCGTGATTCGGCGCGCCCACTGGCCAACGGGACGGGAACGCTGTTAGCATGGCGGCACGCGGGCTTGCCCCGTGCCGCTTTTCCCTTCCCGTATCAACGACTACAAATGACGAAACCATTCAAACGCATCCTGTTCACCGGCGCCGCCGGTAACCTGGGCCGCCGCCTGCGCGAGCGCCTGCACGAATTCGCCGACATCGTACGGCTGTCCGACGTGGCCGACTTCGGCCCCGCCGCGCCGCACGAGGAAATCGTCCTGTGCGACCTGGGCGACCGCGACGCCGTCATGCGCATGTGCGAAGGCGTCGACGCCATCCTGCACTTCGGCGGCATCTCCACCGAAGAGGAATGGGCGCCGATCATGCAGGCCAACATCCTCGGCATGGTCAACCTGTACGAGGCCGTGCACAAGCTGGGCATCCGCCGCGTCGTCTTCGCCAGCACGAACCACACGATGGGTATGTACAGGACGACGGACCTCGTCGACGCCACGATGCCCCCGCGTGCGGACGGCTATTACGGCGTATCGAAAGTGTTCGGCGAAACGCTGTCGCGCTATTACTGGGACCGATTCGGCGTGGAGACCGTGTGCATCCGCATCGGCTACTGCTGGCCGGAGGCGACCAACTACCGCCAGATGGTCACCTGGCTGTCGCTCGACGACCTGATCCAGCTGCTGCACCGCTCGCTGACGACGCCGCGCGTGGGCCACACGATCACGTTCGGCATCTCGAACAACGAGGGCCGCTGGTGGGACGACCGCCATGCATCGTTCCTGCGCTACAAGCCGAAGGACAGCTCGCAGCAGTTCGCGGACAAGCTCCCGGCAGAAGTCCAGTATCCGCCCGCGGATGACATCACGACGTTCTACCAGGGTGGCGTGTTCCTGCACAATGGACCGAAATACCGGCCATAACACGCCCGATATCGCGCATCGGCACGTCGGATGTCGTCTGACGTCCGATGTCGCCCGGCGTAGTGCCAGGTTTTTTTGCAAACTTGTCCGACAAGTGAGTCCGCAGGGCTATAATCGTGTCCTGGACCCACTGTATACAACGCCCGCATGAACTCGCCGACCGCCCTGCTGCCCGCCCGTAAAAAATACCGCAACCTCGCCCAGGGCGTCGTGGAAGAACTGAGCGCGCGCATCCGCCGCTCCGAATTCAACCCGGGCGACAAGCTGCCGCCGGAAGCGGCCATCATGGAGGAATACGGCGTGAGCCGCACCGTGGTGCGCGAGGCGATCTCGCAGCTGCAGGCGGGGGGCCTCGTGCAGACCCGCCACGGCATCGGCACCTTCGTGCTGGAACCGCCCGCGACCACGCTCGGCATCGGCACGGACAGCGTGGTGACGGTGCGCGACGTGCTCGCGATCCTCGAACTGCGCATCAGCATGGAAACGGAAGCCGCGTGGCTGGCGGCGTCGCGCCGCACCGACGAACAGGTGGCGCAGATGGGCGAAGCGCTGGGAGAGATGCAGCGCGCCCTCGAGAACGGCCGCACCTCGGTCGAAGCCGACGTGCGCTTCCACCAGCTCATCGCGGAAGCGACGGACAACCGCTATTTCGTCGAGCTGCTGGGCCAACTGGGCAGCGCGATCATCCCGCGCGCCCGCCTCAACACGCCCGGCCTGGGCGAAGACAAGCCGGCCGACTACCTCGAGCGCGTGAACCGCGAGCACGAGGACATCTATAAAGCGATCCTGCGGCGCGACCCGGAAGCGGCCCGCGCCGCGATGCGCACGCACCTCTCGAACAGCCGCGAACGGCTGCGGGAAGCGCAACAGCGGCTGCAGGACAAGCCGCGCGCCTGATCAGCGGTACTGCAGCGCCACGACTTGCGCGGTACGGCGCGGCTTGCCGGCCAGCGCCGGCCGGGCGCCATGTGCCGCAGCCGCACCCGGTGCCCGCTCCAGCGTGAAGATGCCGACGGCCTGCAGCAGCGCCTGCGCCTGTTCCTTCAGGCTTTCCGCCGCCGCCGCGGCCTCTTCGACGAGCGCCGCGTTCTGCTGCGTGATGCCGTCCATCTGGTGCACGGCGCTGCTCACTTCCGCGATGCCGTGACCCTGCTCCGCGCTGGCGCGGGCGATGTCGCCGAGGATGCCGGACACCTGGCGGATCGCATCCATGATCTCGTCCATCGTGCTGCCCGCTTCGTCGACGAGATGGCTGCCCGTCTCCACGCTGTGCACCGACGCGTTGATCAGGTCCTTGATCTCCCTCGCCGCGCCGGCGCTGCGCTGGGCCAGCGCGCGCACTTCCGCCGCCACCACCGCGAAGCCGCGGCCCTGTTCCCCGGCCCGCGCCGCTTCCACGGCGGCGTTCAGCGCCAGGATATTGGTCTGGAAGGCGATGCTGTCGATGACGCCGATGATGTCGGCGATGCGCGCCGAGCCGTCCTTGATTCGCGCCATCGTCGACACCACCTGGGCCATCACGTCGCCGCCCTTGCCGGCCACGGTCGACGCGTGCGCCGCCAGTTGATTCGCGTTCTGCGCGTTGGCCGCGTTGCGCTGGACGGTCCCGGTCAGCGTCTCCATCGCGCTGGCGCTTTCCTCCAGCGACCCGGCCTGCGCCTCCGTGCGCGCCGACAGGTCGGCATTGCCCGTCGCGATTTCATCCGTCGCCGTCGCCATGTTTTCCGTGCTCGTGCGGATCTTGGCCAGCATGTCGTGCAGATTGCCGTTGATGGTGGCGATGGCTTTCATCAGGCGGCCCACCTCGTCGTCGAATTCGACGGCGACTTCACCCGACAGGTCGCCGGCGGCGATCCGGTCGGCCGCAACGACAGCCTTGTTCAGGCTGCGCATGATGTAGCGGTAGACCAGGTACAGTGCGGCGGTCGTCGACACGAGCGACAGCACCATCAGCGCGATGGCGGCGGTCATCGCCGTGCCGGTGGCCTGGTGGGCGTCGGCGACAGCGGCGCCGGTGCGCTCGTCCAGCAGGCGCAGGAAGTCGTTCAGCGGCACCATGATGCGCGCCTTGTTCCGGTGGTACGCGGCGTCGTGCATGATCGAACGGGCGAATTCCGGATTCGGTTCATCCTTGCGCGTAAAACCGCCATGGCCGTCATCGAACAGGCCCTTCAAGGCGTTCATCGCGGCGACTTCCGTCTTGACGAGGGCGTCGGACACATCCTGCGCTTCCTTCAGCTTGGCGAATTCCTGCTCGCTGAAGCCGGCCTTGCGCATCAGTTCCTGCAGCGGGACGGCCTGGCTGCCCGCCGGCGGCACGGCGACGCCGCCCGCGGCGAGGTCCCAGTAGATGCGCTCGTAGTGCTCGGGCCGAGGCTTGGTGCCGTTGCGGATGGCGAGGATGTCCTGGTATTGCTGTTCGTAGCGGCTGTCGCCCGTGACGACGTACGTGCGGGCGAGGCGCGTGAGGTCGTCGGAACTCTGGCGCAGTTCGTCGGCCAGCAGGTAAGACCGGTAGCGCGCGTCGCTCGCCTCCGTCGCGCGGCTTTGCGCGACCGACACGCGCTGCAGCGCGACGAGCATGAGGCCGGCCATGAGCAGGGTCAGGGCCAGCAGGGTGATGAATGTTTGTTTGATTGTAAGATACCGCATGGTTGTCTCCTCCTCGACACTTACAATCTATCCAAATCTCACCCGACAAAACAGTCGGAATGCATAATATTCGGAAATATGTTTTTTATGCGCAACATTCATTGAATATGAGAAACGTCGTTCCCGCGGAAGCGGGAACCCATACAAAAGCGATCGGGATGCTCAGCATGGGTTCCCGCCTGCGCGGGAACGACGTGGGCTGTTAGAAGGCCATGCGCACACCCGCACGGTACGTGCGGCCGATCACGTCGTACAGCGCCGGATTGATGCCGATACTGAGGTTCGTCTGCGGCACCAGCACCGGACCGCGGTCGGCCAGGTTGTCGATCTTGAAGTACAACATCGAGTCCTTCGCGAAGGTGTACGTTGCGCCGAAGTCGATGTACGTGGCACCCGGGAGGTGGTTGTCGTAGATCGTCGGATGCGCAGCGGTCGGCAGCGGGCAGTTGGCCTGGCATTCGATGAACTCGTTGCTGAACACACCGGCGCTGACCCAGCGCTCCGTCAGGCTGAGACCCAGCTTGCCGTTCTCCCACGACTGGGTCACCAGCGCCTTCCACTTCGGCGTGCTGCCCGCCATGTTGCCCGCGCCCTCGCTCGGCGTCGTGCCCGGCACGCCCGGGTCGGACACCGAGTGGATCGTCCGCGTGGCCATGCCGCGCAACGTGAAGGTACCCGGCAGGCCGTAGTCGCGCAGGTTCGTGCGGTAGGCCGTCTCGATGTCGACGCCGCGCGTGTGCAGCGACGCGAAGTTGAAGCTCTGCGCCAGCACGTAGTTCGTGCCGGCCGGACCGTTGATCGACACGGCGCTGCACACGTTCTGGTAGCCCGCGTAGCACAGGTCGACCTCCTGCTGGGGGCCCAGCGAGTTGATCACGTTCTTGACCTTGATGTCGTAGTAGTCGACCGACAGGTTGAAGCCGCGCGCCCAGCTGGGTTGCGAGAGCACGATGCCGAACGAATTGTTGCGGGCGACTTCGGGCTTCAGGTCCGGATTGCCCACGTTGCGCTGCTGGATCTGGATCGATGAACCCTGGTTGTTGTTGACCGCCTGGTTCGTCACCGTCATCGCGGCGTACAGTTCGGACAGGTTAGGCGCGCGCACGTCCTTGGAGCTGACGGCGCGCAGGCGCAGGCCGTCGACCGGCGTCTTCCACGTCGCGCCGATCTTCCAGGCGCTGGCGTGGCCGGCCGTGCTGTACTTCTCTTCGCGGTCGGCGATGTTCAGGTTCGCTTCGCCCCACGTGGCCGACTTCAGGAACGGGATGTTGAATTCGAGGTAAGCCTCCTTCACGTTGAATGCGCCGCGGCCGTTGTGGTAATTCCCCGCGAACCAGTTGTCGCCGCCCGTCGACAGGGTCGTGTCGAGCGGATAGCTCGGGGCATAGCGCGACTGCAGGTCCACGCCGGCGCCGTACGGATCGCCGTACACCGAGTACTCCTCGCGGCGCCATTCGAGACCGGTTGCCATCGAGATCGGCCCGGCCCAGCCTTCCATCACGTCCCCGTGGACGTTGGCGCTGACGACGTTCTGGCTCGAATCCGTGTGCTGCATCGGTCCGTTCTGCGGCGCGATGTACGACCAGCCGGCCATGTTGATCGGCACGTCGCCGAGGATGTTGATCGGCTGGCAGCCGTTCGCGCGCGCGCTGGCGTCGCGGCAGACGATGTTGCCGCTGGCGTCGCGCACGGCGTCGATCGCGTAGTTGTAGCGGCGGTTCAGGGTGATGTCCTGCACGTGGATCACGGTCGTGTTCTCGCCGTGCTCCGCGTACGCGTCATACGACCAGTCCTTGCCGAACAGGTTGAACCGGCCGTCCGCGCCGACGACGAAGCGGCGCTGCGTGCGGGTCGGGTGCACGGAGATATTGGCCGGGAATTCCGCGTTCGCGGTACCGACCTGCATCACGCCGGTCGGATAGCCGGACGCGCAGTCGGCCGCGATGGACGCCGGCAGGTACGCATTGTCGCACCGGATGTTGAGGTTGGCCTGCTTGGCCGCGCCCGGGTTCGGCGAGAACACGGATTTCACCTGCGCCCAGTTGCCGGTCACGTAGATCTCGTTGTCCGCGTCGATATCCCACGACACACGCGTGTAGCCGACCTGGCGCTTGAAGTTCATCGCGAGGTTCGTGCCCGCGCCGACACTCCCCGACAGGTCCCCGCCGACGCAGAAGTTGCCGACGCAATCGGTCCCGTACTGGAACGGGTACGGGGCGCCGCCCGGACCGAAGGCCGTGCCCTTCAGCGGACCGTTCGTGATCAGGCCATACTTCGCATACTGGATGTGCTGCGCGTGCTGGATGCTTTTATAGCGCGGGGCGCCCGCGGCCTGCATCGCCTTCGTCGATTCCTGCAGCGCCGGGTTCTTGTACCAGTCGCGGCCGTTCGCGCCGACTTCGCCGAAGCCCGGCGAATCGATACCGTTCTCCTTCGTGAACTCGCCGCTCGCCGTCACGTGCAGGCGGTCGTTCATGAACCCCTTGCCCCACGCGGCCTGCAGGGTGCCGTTCTTGTCGTCGTGGTACTGCGTCATGCCGCCTTCGGCATTGAACTTGAATCCGCTGAATTTTTTGTCGGTGATGAAGTTTACGACGCCGCCCACCGCATCGGAACCGTACGACGCCGACGCGCCGCCCGTCACGACGTCGACGCGTTTGACCAGCAGTTGCGGGAACTGGCTGACGTCCGTGACACCCGTGACGTTCGCGCCGACGACGCGCTGGCCGTCCAGCAGGGTCAGGGTGCGGATCGTGCCGAGGCCGCGCAGCGACAGCGACGACAGGCCCTGCACGCCGCTCGACGTACTGTACGTGAACGTCGTGCGGCCCGTGCTGCCCTGCAGCGCGGGCAGTTCGGCCAGCGTGTTGAACAGGTTCGGCTTGGCGGATTTCGCCAGGTCGTCGGCCGTCAGGGTCGTCGTGGGCGTCGGCTGGCTGAAGCCGCGCGCGGCGATGCGCGAGCCAGAGACGACAACGGTATTCACGCCGTCCTGCGGGGCCGGGGTCGCGGCGGGTGCGGGTGCCGGTGCGGGTGCCGGTGCGGGTGCGGACGCGGGATCGGCGGGTGTGGTGGTGGTCTCCTGGGCGTGGCCAGGAAGGGCAAGGACGCCGCAGGCACTGGCGACGGCGAGGTGGATCAGGGTCTTGCGAAACTGCGTTGGCATGTTGTCTCCGTTTTTGTTTTATCGGGGTGGTCCGGTGGCGAACCGCGATGCCCGGCTGGTGCTCTCTTCACCTCATCCCGGTCCGCTGCCTCTGCTCTACGCGGTGGTAACGCTATCTGTTACCGCTATCATTGCGTAAAATGCATTTTGAACCGCATCGTAAATATGCGTCCAATAACTTTTTTCAATCGCTCGATGTCAAAACCGGTATCAGCCTGTATGCAGCCCCGGCAATTTTGTGCTTGCCCTTTTGACGGCTCACTTGTACGATGACTGACAATTGTTGCCACACTATCGCGCCTGCGCGTCCTTCCCTGGAGACCCAATGAATCCGCAAGAACTCAAGCAAGTCATGTCGTCCGGCCTGCTGTCCTTCCCCATCACCGATTTCGACGCCGAAGGCAACTTCCGCAAAAGCACCTACATCGAACGCCTGGAATGGCTGGCCCCGTACGGCGCCACCGCCCTGTTCGCGGCCGGCGGCACCGGTGAATTCTTCTCGCTGACGCATGACGAGTACTCGCAGGTGATCAAGACCGCTGTCGACACGTGCGCCGGCAAGGTGCCCATCCTCGCCGGTGCCGGCGGCCCGACGCGCGCGGCGATCGCGTTCGCCCAGGAAGCCGAGCGCCTCGGCGCGAAAGGCATCCTGCTGCTGCCGCATTACCTGACGGAAGCGAGCCAGGACGGCCTCGTCGCGCACGTGGAACAAGTCTGCAAATCGGTCAAGATCGGCGTCGTGGTGTACAACCGCGCGCAGTGCCGCCTCACGCCGGACTCGCTGGAAAAGCTGGCCGACCGCTGCCCGAACCTGATCGGCTTCAAGGACGGCATCGGCGACATCGAGCTGATGGTGTCGATCTGGCGCCGCATGGGCGACCGCTTCAGCTACCTCGGCGGCCTGCCGACCGCGGAAGTGTATGCCGCGGCGTATAAGGCGCTGGGCGTGCCGGTGTACTCATCGGCCGTGTTCAACTTCATGCCGAAGCTCGCGATGGAGTTCTACCACGCGATCGCGAAGGACGATCACGCGACGACCAACCGCCTGCTCGACGAATTCTTCCTGCCCTACCTGGCGATCCGCAACCGCAAGGCCGGCTACGCCGTGTCGATCGTGAAGGCGGGCGCACGCCTCGTCGGCCACGACGGCGGCCCGGTGCGCGCACCGCTGACCGACCTGACGGACGAAGAATCCGACATGCTGCACAAGCTGATCGTCGCCCAGGGCGGCCAATAAGAAAGGAACGACAATGACGATTCAAGGTGAAATGATCATCGGCCGCCGCGTGGTGCGCGGCGGCGCCGGCACCACGCGCGCCTTCAACCCGGCTACCCGTACGCAGATGGAACCGGAATTCGGCCTCGCGACGGAAGACGACGTCGTCGCCGCGTGCACGCTGGCCGAACAGGCATTCGACACGTACCGCAACCTGCCGCTGGAACTGCGCGCCCGCTTCCTGGAGACGATCGCCGACCGCATCATGGATATCGGCCCGGCGCTGATCGAGCGCGCTTCCGCCGAATCGGGCCTGCCGACGGCGCGCCTGGAAGGCGAGCGCGGTCGCACGTGCAACCAGCTGCGCCTGTTCGCCAAGGTGGTGCGCGACGGGTACTTCCTCGAAGCGACGCTGGATTCCGCCCTGCCCCAGCGCACGCCGCCCCGTTCGGACCTGCGCATGCGCAAGATCCCGCTGGGCCCCGTCGCCGTGTTCGGCGCGTCGAACTTCCCGCTCGCCTTCTCCGTCGCCGGCGGCGACACCGCGTCCGCGCTGGCGGCCGGCTGCCCGGTCGTCGTGAAGGCGCACAGCGCCCACCTCGGCACGTCGGAACTGGTCGGCAAGGCGGTGCGCCAGGCCGCCGAGGATTGCGGCATGCCGGACGGCGTGTTCTCGATGCTGATCGGCGAAGGCCGCGTGGCCGGCCAGGCGCTGGCCGCGCATCCGGGCATCAAGGCCGTCGGTTTCACCGGGTCGCGCCAGGGCGGACTCGCCCTCGTCCGCACGGCAAACGCACGCAAGGAACCGATCCCCGTCTATGCCGAAATGAGCAGCATCAATCCGGTGTTCATGCTGCCGGGCGCTCTCGCCGCGGGCGGCGCGAAGCTGGCCGGCGCGTTCGTCGATTCGCTCACCCTGGGCGTGGGCCAGTTCTGCACGAACCCGGGCCTCGTCATCGCCCTGGCCGGCAATGACCTCGACGCCTTCCGCGCGTCCGCCGCCGAAGCGCTGGCGGCCAAGGGCGCCGGCACGATGCTCACCGCGGGCATCCACCAGGCGTACGTGGACGCCGTCGGCCGCCGCACGGGCATCGAAGGCGTGCAACTGGTCGGCCAGGGCAGCGCCGAAGGCAACGGCTGCGCCGCGCAGGCCGCGCTGTACGCGTGCGACGCCGCCACGTACATCGCCAGCCCGGCGCTGGACGAAGAGATCTTCGGGCCGGCCTCGCTGGTCGTCGCCTGCCGCGACGAAGCGGAGATGCTGGCAGTGGCGCGTCACCTGGAAGGCCAGCTGACGGCAACCGTGCACGCCACGGCGGCCGACCGCGAACTGGCCGGCAGCCTGCTGCCGACCCTGGAGCGCAAGGCCGGCCGCGTGCTGTTCAACGGTTTCCCGACCGGCGTCGAAGTGTCGCACGCGATGGTGCACGGCGGCCCGTTCCCGGCCACGTCGGACAGCCGCTCGACATCCGTCGGCGCCACCGCCATCGAGCGCTTCCTGCGCCCCGTGTGCTACCAGGACGTGCCGGCCGAGCTGCTGCCGGAAGCCCTGCGCGACGACAATCCGCTGGGTCTCGCGCGCCTGGTCGACGGCACGCTGCAGCTCGCGAAATGATCAGCATGTAGACCGCAGTAACCTACGGGCGGCTGGTACGATGTGCCGGCCGCCCGCAACGGCCGGAGGAGACGCCGGCCAAGCGATCGTCAGCAAAAACCATAGACAAGGCCTGACCATGACCCGCAATCGCACCGGCGACGCCGCAGTCGCCAGCCCCGCCGCCCGCCCCGCCGGCGGCAACTACCGGTGGACCATCTGCGCGCTGCTGTTCTTCGCCACCACCGTCAACTATCTCGACCGCCAGGTGCTGAGCCTTCTCGCGCCGTCGCTGTCGAAGGAATTCGGCTGGTCCAACACGGACTACGCCAACATCGCCGCCGCGTTCCAGTTCGTATATGCGATCGCGCTGCTGTTCGCGGGCCGCATCGTCGACCGCCTGGGCACCAAGACCGCGTACATCCTCGCCATCGTCGTGTGGTCCGCCGGCGCTGTAGCCCATGCGTATTCGATTGAACTCGGTAACGGCCTGAAGTCGCTGCTCGGTCTCGCCGTGCCGGCCTCCGTCATCGGCTTCATCGTCGCGCGCACGATTCTCGCGATCGGCGAAGCGGGCAACTTCCCGGCCGCGATCCGCGCCACGGCCGAATACTTTCCCAAGTCCGAGCGCTCGTTCGCCACGGGCATCTTCAATTCCGGCGCCAACATCGGCGCGATCCTGGCGCCGCTGACGGTGCCGGTGCTCGCCGCCATCTGGGGCTGGCAGGCCGCCTTCATCTGGATCGGCGCCGTGGGCTTCCTGTGGGTCGTGTTCTGGGCCTTCCTGTTCGACGAGCCGGATCGTCAGCGCCGCCTGTCGCGCCAGGAGCTCGAGTACATCCGCAGCGACGACGCCGCCACCGCCGCAGCCGGGTGCGCCGTCGTCCCGGCCGGCCCGGCCCCGAGCTGGCGCACGCTGCTCGGCCTGCGCCAGACGTGGGCCTTCGTCGTCGGCAAATTCATGACGGACGGCGTGTGGTGGTTCTTCCTGTTCTGGCTCCCGAAATACCTGACCGATAAATACGGCATGGCGACGTCGGACCTGGTCCTGCCGCTGGCCGTCCTGTACAGCATGACGATGTTCGGCAGCATCGGCGGCGGCGCACTGCCGTCGCGCTTCATGCGCCGCGGCGATGCCCCGTACGACAGCCGCATGAAGGCGATGCTCTTCATTGCCTTCTTCCCGCTCGTCGTCCTGCTGGCGCAGCCGCTGGGCCACCTGGGCTACTGGGTGCCCGTGATCCTGATCGGCATCGGCGCGTCCGCCCACCAGGCGTGGTCGTGCAACGTGCTGACGATCACGTCGGACCTGTTCCCGCGCCATTGCGTCGCTTCCGTCGTCGGCATCGGCGGCCTGGCGGGCGGCATCGGCGGCGTGCTCGTGACCAAGATCGGCGGCAAGCTGTTCGACTACTACGGCGCGCAGGGCCAGATCCAGACGGGCTACATGATCATGTTCGCGTTCTGCGCGCTGGCCTACCTGGCCGCATGGGGCATCATGAAGGTACTCGTGCCGACGCAGGACATGGCACGCCTGCCGGAGGAGCTGGCGCATGCCTGAAGCAATCGTCGAAAGCGTCCATGGCGTCAGCTGCGCCGTGGGCGAGAGCCCCGTCTGGCACGCGGAGGAACAGGCCTGGTACTGGGTCGACATCCCCGCCCGCCGCATCTGGCGCCTGGACCATGCGTCCGGCGCGGCGCGGCACTGGACGGCCGCGGAGATGGTCGCCTGCATCGCGCCGCGCGCACGGGGCGGCCTGATCGCCGGGATGGAGACGGGCATCTTCGCCGTCGAGCTGCTGGGCGACGGCACGGTGCGGGCGGAACGCCTGGCTGCGCCGGCCGAACTGGCGCCCGGCATGCGCTTCAACGACGGCCGCACCGACCGCCAGGGCCGCTTCTGGAGCGGCACGATGTGGATGGACATGGCGGCCGCGCTGCCGATCGGACGGCTGTACCGCTACGACGGTGCCGGCCTGTCGGCGCCGCTCGTCTCCGGCCTCGTCACGCAGAACGGCCTCGCGTGGTCGCCCGACGGCCGCACGATGTACCTGTCGGATTCGCACCCGACGCGCCGGCGCGTGTGGACGTTCGACTACGACGTCGACGCGGGGGTACCGCACAACCGGCGCCTGTTCGTCGACATGGCCGCGTACGCCGGACGTCCCGACGGCGCGGCGATGGACAGCGACGGCTGTTACTGGGTCGCGGGCAACGATGGCGCCAGCCTGTTGCGCTTCACGCCGGCCGGGAAGCTGGATCGCGAACTGAAGCTGCCGGTGGCGAAGCCGTCGATGCCTTGCTTTGGCGGGCCTCGGCTTGATACCTTGCTGATCACGTCGATCGTGCAGCCGGGGCGTGAGGATCATTCGTTGGCGGGGGCGGTGTTGATGGTACGGCCTGGGGTGACTGGGGTGCCGGAGATCCCATTTGCTGGTTGAACGCGTGGACGGGGAACCCGTCCACCCTACGCCGGGGCGTCTCGCACAATCGGTTAGTTGCAGATGACCGACGCCTGCACGGATGGCCGCGATGCGGTATCGTGTTTGTATGAACGACATCCATTTCTACGAACCGCGCGCCGGCCACGGTCTGCCGCACGATCCCTTCAATGCCATCGTCGGCCCCCGCCCCATCGGCTGGATTTCCACGAAAAGCCGCGCCGGCACCCTGAACCTCGCGCCGTACAGCTTCTTCAACGCGTTCAACTACACGCCCCCGATCGTGGGGTTCGCCAGCATCGGCTACAAGGACACCGTCCGCAACGTCGAGGAAACGGGACAGTTCTGCTGGAACCTGGCCACGCGCGCCCTCGCCGACCGCATGAACGCCACCTGCGCGATGGTGCCGCCCGAGGTCGACGAGTTCGCGCTGGCCGGCCTCACGCCCGTCGCGTCGCGCCTCGTGGACGTGCCGCGCGTGCTCGAAACCCCGGTCTCGTTCGAATGCAAACTCACCCAGCTCATCCGGCTGCAGGACGCGGACGGACAGCCGGCGCCGAGCTGGCTCGTGCTGGGCGAAGTCGTCGGCGTGCACATCGCCCGCGCCCTGCTCCGGGACGGTGTTTACGACACGGCGCACGCGGGCCACATCCTGCGCGGCGGCGGGCCGGCCGACTATTTCGAGGTCGGTCCGGACCAACTGTTCCGGATGTTCAGGCCACAGTGATATACGTAATATCTGGCGAAGTAAGCAACATCGCCCGCGATCACGTATGATCGCGTATCGCCGTGGACACGGCGCCCCCGACCGCGCCCGCGCCAGGAGCGCGCGCACAGCCCCGGCCACCACGCCGTCCGGGCACTGGAGGCGCACCACCACCGCTGCCGGATCGAAGCGCAGCGGATATCCCGGCATGCCTCCCCGCATGGTCCCTGCCGTGCGCCGGATGGCCGCAACGAATCCATAACATCGTCCGCGCAAAGCGGCATAGGAGAAATCATGAGTACCGAAAGCAGCCTGAACGAGGCTAAAGACACCCAGTTGCGCGCCGACGCGCTCGAGTACCACCGCAGTCCGGCACGCGGGAAGATCGAGGTCGTCGCCACGAAACCCCTGTCGAACCAGCGCGACCTGTCGCTTGCCTATTCGCCCGGCGTCGCCTACGCCTGCGAGGAAATCGCCGCGGACCCCGCCACCGCCGCCGATTACACCTCGCGTGGCAACCTGGTTGCCGTGATCTCGAACGGCACCGCGGTGCTCGGCCTGGGCAACATCGGCCCGCTGGCATCGAAGCCCGTCATGGAAGGCAAAGGCTGCCTGTTCAAGAAATTTGCCGGCGTCGACGTGTTCGACCTGGAACTGGCCGAAAACGATCCCGATAAACTGGTCGATGCGATCGCGATGCTGGAGCCGACCGTCGGCGGCATCAACCTGGAAGACATCAAGGCGCCCGAATGCTTCTACATCGAGAAGAAGCTGCGCGAGCGCATGAACATCCCCGTCTTCCACGACGACCAGCACGGCACCGCGATCATCTCGAGCGCGGCACTCCTCAACGCACTGAAAGTCGTCGGCAAGGACATCGGCCAGGTGAAACTGGTGGCGTCCGGCGCCGGCGCGGCGGCCATCGCCTGCCTCGACATGATGGTGAGCCTGGGCGTGAAACAGCAAAACGTCTACGTTGCCGACTCGAAGGGCGTGATCTGGCAGGGCCGCGAAGCGAACATGGAAGCGAACAAGGCCCGCTACGCGCAGGCGACGGACGCGCGCACGCTGGCGGACATCGTCAACAAGGCCGACGTGTTCCTCGGCTGCTCGACCGCCGGCGTGCTGACCGCCGACATGGTGAAAACGATGGCCGACCGCCCCATCATCCTGGCGCTCGCGAACCCGGAACCGGAAATCCGTCCGGAAGTGGCGAAGGCCGCGCGTCCGGACTGCATCATCGCGACGGGCCGTTCGGACTATCCGAACCAGGTCAACAACGTGCTGTGCTTCCCGTACATCTTCCGCGGCGCGCTCGATTGCGGCGCCACCCGCATCACGGAAGAGATGAAGCTCGCCTGCGTGAGCGCGATCGCCGACCTGGCCGAAGCGGAAGCCAATGACGCCGTCGCCGCCGCCTACGCCGGCCAGGACCTGAACTTCGGCCCCGACTACATCATCCCGAAACCGTTCGACCCGCGCCTCATCGCCGCCATCGCACCCGCCGTTGCCAAGGCCGCGGAAGCGTCGGGCGTCGCCACGCGTCCGATCGCGGACATGGACGCCTACCGCGACAAGCTGGGCGAGATGATCTACCACACCGGCTTCTTCATGAAGCCCGTGTTCGCGAAGGCCAAGGCCGCGCCGAAGCGCGTCGCGTTCGCGGACGGCAGCGAGCCGCGCGTGCTGCGCGCCGTGCAGACCGTCGTCGACGAAGGCATCGCCAAGCCCGTGCTGATCGGCCACGCGGGCGACGTCGAGAAGGCCATCAAGCAGTCCGGCCTGCGCCTGAAGGCGGGCGTCGACTACACGCTCGTGGAAGCGGAAGGCGACACGACGTTGCAAGGCGCGCGCCTGCTGAACGCGGGCCAGGTCGACTCGCTCATCTGCGGCATGACGGGCAGCTATGACAGCCACCTGGCGCACGTGAAGAACGAGATCGGCCTCGCGCCGGGCGCCGACGTGCTGGCCGCGATGAACGCGCTCGTGCTGGACAAGATGACCCTGTTCATCACCGACACGTACGTCAACGACAACCCGTCGGCCCAGGAACTGGCGGCGATCACGAAGCTGGCCGCGCAGGAGATGCGCCACTTCGGCCTGGAGCCGAAAGCGGCCCTCGTGTCGCACTCGATCTTCGGTTCGTCGCAGCGCCCGTCCGCGCAGCGCATGCGCGACGCGCGCGCCCTGCTCGCCTCGAGCGCGCCGGAGCTGCCCGTGCTGGGCGAAGTCCATGGCGATGCCGCGCTGTCGGAAGACATCCGCCGCATTTATCAGTCGAAGGACGATTTCGGCGGCAGCGCCAACCTGCTCGTGATGCCGTCGCTGGATGCCGCCAACATCCTGTTCAACGTGCTGAAGGTCACCTCGGGCAAGGGCGTGACGGTGGGCCCGATCCTGCTGGGCGCGGCGAAGTCCGTGCACATCCTCAGCCCCAGCGCGACCGTGCGCCGCATCGTCAACATGACGGCACTCGCTGTGGCCGAGGCATGACCTTCGCGCCGACCGGCAAGCTGCGCGCCGCGATCAACCTCGGCAACCCGATCCTCGCGCATGCCGTGGGTGAAGGCGGCGCGGGGGGCGTGTCTGTCGACCTCGCTCGCGAATTCGCACGGCGGCTCGGCGTGGACCTGGACCTCGTCGTCGTCGACACGGCCGGCAAGTCGGTGGATGCCGTCGCGAGCGAACGCGCGGACATCGGGTTCTTCGCCATCGATCCCGCGCGCGGCGCCGACATCGCGTTCACGGCGCCGTACGTGCTGATCGAGGGCAGCTACCTCGTGAAGGACGATTCGCCCATCCGCGCCAACGGGGACGTCGACCAGGCGGCGCACCGCGTCGTCGTCGGCAAGGGCAGCGCGTACGATTTGTTCCTGACCCGGGAACTCCGGCAGGCGCAGATCGTGCGCGCGCCCTCCTCGCCCGCCGTCGTCCCCACCTTCCTCGAGCAAGGCGCGGATGTCGCGGCGGGCGTGCGCCAGCAGCTGGAAGCGGACGCGCGCGGTAAGCCCGGCCTGCGCCTGCTGGACGGCCGCTTCATGGTCATCCGCCAGGCGATGGGCGTGCCGAAATCGCGCGGCGACGCTGCCGCCGCGTTGCTTACCGCATTCGTCGAAGAGATGAAGGCGAGCGGCTTCGTGGCGGACGCGCTGAAGCGCCACGGGATCGAAGGCGCATCCGTCGCCCCGCCGGGGTGATTCTTTGCTAAGCTGTCGGGCTGAAACCGATTTCACACCCAGCCCGACAGCATATGCCCACTCCAACGAAAACCGCCACGGCGCTCGCCCGCTCTTGCTCACTCTTCTGCGCCCTCACGGCCGCAGCACAAGCAGCCGACATCCCCATCCACACCCTCGACAACGGCAGCGTACGCGCGACCGTCACCGACGCCATCGGCGGCCGGCTGCTGTCGTTCGCGCTGGCGGGCCAACCCAGCTTCCTGAAGGCCGACCTCGCGGCCGGCGATCCGCATGCGGCTGTCGGCGCGACGACGGACAACGTCGGCTGGCTCGGCCACGAGATCTGGGTCGGCCCGCAGAAGGAATGGTGGTCGCACCAGGACGTGAACCCGTCACGCGCCGGTCTGCCGTGGCCGCCCGATCCGTGGCTGAGCCTCGCCCGCTACAAGGTGGAGGACAAGCGCCCGGACGCCGTCACGCTCGCGAGCCCGGCCAGCCCCGTGAACGGCCTGCAGCTGGTGAAACGCTACAGCCTCGTGCCGGGCAAGCCGCACAGCCTGCGCCTGGACGTGGACGCGGCCAACACGCGTGCGAAGCAGGTGGCGTGGGACATCTGGTTCAACACGCGCACCCACGGCGACACGCGCGTCTACGTGCCCGTCGCGCGCCGCGAGGACGTGCGCCAGCAGGCCATCGAGCCGAAACCGGACATGGTGCCGCTGACGTGGACCCTGGCCGACGGCCTGTTCTCGCTGGACGCCTACCCGGCGGGTAAAGGCAAGCCGCACCGCAACGGCAAGATGCTGCTGCAGCCGTCCGCCGGCTGGATGGCGGGCTTTTACAAGGGCCAGGTGCTGGTGATCCAGTTCGCGCACCAGCCGCGTACGGCCATCCATCCGGACCAGGGCCAGATCGAGCTGTACAACGACTGGCAACCGGAGGCGCCGGAACAGGGATTGATGGAGATGGAGGTGCACGCGCCGTACGTGACGCTGGCGCCGGGCCGGCACATGCAGGCGTCCGAGCAGTGGACGCTGCTGCCCTACGGCGGGCCGGATACGCGCGCGGCGCAGGTGGCGTTCCTGCGGGCGCATGCGAAGGAGTTGGGGCTGGAGGGCCTGTAGCCCGCAGCCCAAGAACGTCGCCCCCGCCTTCGCGGGGGCGACGGTTCATGCGTTACCTGCTACGTACTTAGAAGCTGTAACGCATCTTGGCCGTATAACGCGGACCCGACACGAACCACGCGCGGCCCATGAAGCCGGTGCTCTGCTGCATGAGCTGGCGAGCCTTGGAGTCGGTCAGGTTCTGCGCTTCCAGGCCGATCGACAGGCGGTCCGACACGTTGTAGAAGATCGAGCCGTCCAGCTGGCCATAACCGTCCGCCCACGTCGGCAGCGCCCAGGCCACGTTGTGCTGGCCGAAGGTCGGGCTGGCCGGGTTGCTGTCGGTGCCGTCGCCGCCGTTGGTGCCGTTGACGTTCACGTTCTGCAGGTTCTTCGAACGCCAGTTCCAGGCCAGGCGCGCCGAGATCTTGCCCTGGTCGTACATCAGGGCCAGGTTGTACGACTGGCGCGACAGGCCGATCAGCGGCAGGTCGTTGAACGTGGTGCCGTTCGTGTCGCAGCCGTTCAGGTTCAGGTTGAAGTTCGCCGCCGAGTTGCTGCCCGTGCAGTACACGGAGTGGACCGGCTGGTGCAGCGACGTCTTGCTGTCGACGTACGTGTAGTTCGCCTGGACGCCGAAGCCCGACAGCCAGCCCGGCAGGAAGTCGAAGTACTGCTGGAACGCGATCTCCGCGCCGCGTGCATGGCCGTCCGCGCCGTTCACCGGGCCCGTCGTCGTGAAGGTGTACGACTTGCCGGTGCTGTCCGCGAGGTCGTAACCGTACGACTGCTTGATGATGACGTCCTTCAGCTGCTTGTTGAACACGCCGAACGTCAACGAGCCCGTCTTCGCGAAGTACCATTCCGCCGTCAGGTCGACCTGGTGCGAACGGACCGGACGCAGGTTCGGGTTGCCGGTGCCGGTACCTGTGTAGGTCACCAGGCCGCTGGAATTGTCCACGTTCTGCGACAGCGTCGTGTAGCCCTGCAGGTCGCTGAAGTCGGGACGCGAGATGCCGGTCGACAGGCCCATGCGGAACTGCAGCGCGTCGCTGGCCTTCATGCGCAGGTTCAGGCTGGGCAGCACGTTGTTGTAGCTGTTGCTGAAATCCTGCTTCTTGGAGAACGCCGCGAATTGCGGGATGCCGGCGCCGGTCGACGTGCTCGGGGTGAACACGGTGTAGCCGTGCGCCGTCATGTCGGTCTTCACGTAGCGCAGGCCGATGTTGCCGTCGACCGGGTACTTCAGGTCGTCGAAGCCGAAGCGCAGCTGCGAGTACAGTGCACCGGTCTTCTCCTTCTGTTCGTTCACGCCGGCCGGGTCGGTCCCGAACGTGGCCGGGTTCCACGACGTGCAGTTATTGGTGCCGTTGTTGCACAACATGTTCGGATACGTGTGCAGCTGCGCATACGTGCCCGGATAGCCGGTGGTCAGCGCCACGGCCGGGAACACCAGTGCCGGTACCGACGTGTTGTTGTTGAAGAAGTTGTTGAACGAGTGGACCTGCACCTGGTTGTTGAAGCGCGGATCGCCCAGGTAGGCGAGGCTCGACAGCGTGTTGGTCGGGCCGACCTGCCACGTCTGCGTGATGGCCGCCCAGTTGTAGCTCGGGTTCGAGTTCTCGTTGCGGGAATCGCGGTCCGTCAGGCGGATGCCGAAGCGGATGTCGCGCAGCACCGGGTGGTCGAAGTCGTACTTCGCGTCCGTGCGCCATGCCCATTCGCCGGCCTTGCTGCGGTCCTGGTGTTCCATCGTGAACGCCCAGTAGTAATTGTTGGGGTTCGCGAGGTAGGCGCGGTCGGCATCCGTGAACGACAGGGTCGGCACGTCGCCGCGCAGGTCGATCGTCTCGCTGGGCATCTGCACGCCGGTGGCGACCGTCGAGTCGAAGCTGCTGGTTGTGGCGCGGATGCGCTGCAGGTCCGTGCTGATGGTCCAGCGGTCGTTCGGGCGCCAGCGCACGTTCCACGAAACGTCCGTCGTTTCCGACGTGCGGTCAGCCGAGCGCGTGTCGCCGCCGAAGTTGATGCCGCCGTCCTGCGGATCGGTCAGCGTGCCGGTCAGCAGCGCGCCCTTCGAATTGAACGTCGCATCCTTGCTGACCTGGATGTTGTAGGGGCTCGACTGGGCGAAGATCGCCTGCTCGTCCCAGTGCATCTTGTAGCGCGACTTGAAGAACGTCAGCGAGGAGCTCAGCGAGTTATCCTTCTTCCACTGCAGCGCGCCGTACGCACCCTTGCGCTTGCGGTCGAACTCCAGCGTACGCCATTGCGAGCCCTTCGGCACCCATACGGTCTTGCCGGCCACGACGTCATTGCGCGGATAGTACGGCTCGACCTGGAACGCATCGGTGCGGGTGCCGCTTTCCGAATACGCCAAATCGACGAGGGCGCCGATCTCGCCGAAGCCCGTCTTCCAGCGGTCCGAGAACATGAACGAGCCGGACGGCTGGCGCTTGCCCCGCTTCAGTTCGGAATACGTGTCTTCCAGCGACACGGCCATCTTGCGGCCCTTGAAGTCGAACGGCATCGCCGTGCGCAGATTCACGAGACCGCCGACGGCGCCCTCGATCTGTTCTGCCGACGGGTTCTTGTAGACGTCGACGCCGGCCATCAGCTCGGGCGGCACGTCTTCGAAGTTGAGCGAGCGGCCGCCGTTCGCGGAGAACGAGTCGCGGCCATTCAGTTCCGAACGGACGTAGGACAGGCCGCGCACGTTCACGCCCGAACCTTCGACCGAATAGTGTTCCGGGTCGCCTTTCGACATCGTGCGGTCGATCGTCACGCCGACCACGCGCTGCAGCACTTCCGTCACCGAACGGTCCGGCAGCTTGCCGATGTCGTCGGCGACGATCGAATCGACGATCTCGTCGGAATTCTGCTTGATTTTCTGTGCGGACTGCAGCGCGGCGCGCTGGCCCGTCACGACGACGACGCTGGAACCGGAAGCGTTCTGGCCTGCTTCGGTCTGCGCCAGCGCATAACCGCTGGCGAGCAGTGCGATCTGGCCGGCTGCCACGGCGATCGCGGTTCTCTTGAATCGAATCATGGTGTCTCCTGTGCTCTGTGTTTGATGCTCCGCTTCCACGACGGAGCTGGTTGCAACTGCAATGAAAACGGTCGCCCTGCGGCGGCCGCGAAACTATGACGAGTTACGCTGCGGGGTAACGCGGCGATGCCAGAACGACGGCTGGAACGGACCGGCAAATCGCGGTCGGATCGGAATGAATGAGGACGGCTGATGAGGTCGGCATTTTTGTCTCCACGCTTTATTTATTGCGTTGGCGATGTAGTCGTTATGGTCATGTAATCGTTTTCATGAGTGTAGATATTTTGAGTGATTTTTGTCAAACCCCATAACATCACTGTTGCACGCTAACATCGAAGGTATTCATTATTTACAAAAAAGTATGCTGAAAATCGATAGCTCAGCAATTCGTCCGATATCCGCAACAGGCACGGCAGCCGGACACGGCCATATCGAATTACGCACTACTGGACAATTGATTAGGACATATCCGGTATGACAGGCATAACCCGGCACGGGCGCCGTCGACGCACATTCCGGCCAGGTCGCCATGGCGCGGATGCAAGCAGATCGGCACGGGATCCATGATGTTCGACACACGTATGTACAAAGGGTATCGTAGGTAGCGCTATCAGAGAAGTAGCCGCCCGCTTGAAAACCTACGATCCGCCCATGAATCTCTTTTATGCAATGGGCCCGATTCAGCGCTATCATTTGGTAGCGCAATCAATTAAATCCTTAAATGACTCATGAAAAGATTGGGCCACTACCATTACGCATCGGTAATCAAATGCAGTGGTATCTTGTCGCTATCCGGCACAGCATTTAGAGTCCATAACATTTATTTCGATACCGCGATTCAATTCAAAATATGGATCGCCATTAAAGACATGACGGATTTTCAGAAGTTCCAGAAACGTATTCGCCGCGGCGCCCGATCCGGCCGCCGGGAGACCGCATGAACGCGCCGGTCGCACCACCCAAGCGAACCCGGCGCACGAAGGGCGGCCTCACGCTGGTCGACGTGGCGCGCGTGGCCGGCGTGGCGCCGATCACGGTGTCGCGCGTGCTGAATTCGCCGGAGAAGGTATCGCCCGACCTCGTGCAGAAAGTGCGCGCCGCGATCGAACGGACGGGTTACGTGCCGAACCTGCTGGCAGGCAGCCTGGCGTCGACGAAGAGCCGCATGGTCGCGGCGATCCTGCCGACGATCGCGGGCTCCGTGTTCATCGATACGGTCCAGGCGTTGACGGAGAACCTCGCCGCCGCCGGCTACCAGCTGATCCTGGGCCAGTCGGGCTACGAAAATTCGCGCGAGGACGAGCTGCTGGAAGCGATCATCGGGCGCCGCCCGGACGGCATCGTCCTCGCCGGCATCATGCGCTCGGAGCAGGGACGGCGCCGGCTGCAGGCGAGCGCCATCCCGCTGGTCGAAACATGGGACCTGACGCCCACGCCGGCCGACATGCTCGTCGGTTTTTCGCACGAAGACATCGGCCAGGCGGTGGCCGAATTCCTGTACCAGCGCGGACGGCGCCGCGTGGGCGTGATCAGCGCGTCGGACGAACGCGCCCAGCGCCGCAACCGCGCGTTCCTGCAGGCCGCCGTGCGGCTGGACATGCAGGGGGCGGACGGCAAGATCCCGTTCCACACGATCTCCGCACCGGGCACGGCGGCAGGCGGACGCGCGGGCCTGCGCGCGCTGCTGGCGGACCATCCCGACCTCGACGCCGTGTTCTGCAGCTCGGACATGGTCGCGCTCGGCGTGCTCACGGAAGCGCACAAGCTCGGCATCGACATTCCGGGCCGGCTGGCCGTCGTCGGCCTCGGCGACCAGCCATTCGCCGCCGAGACGTATCCCGCCCTCACGACGGTCCACCTGGACGGCCGCAAGATGGGCCAGATCGCGGCGCAGTTCATCATCGACCGCATCGCGGGCACGCCCATCCCCGAGGTCGTGCGCAATATCGGCTTCACCATCGTCGAGCGCGAGAGCGCCTGATAATTCGGGGTCAGAGCACTTTTTGGCGCACTGGCTCCGAAGCATTTTCCCGTCTCCTTCCGCCCCCGCTGCCCGTCATCCGCGCGCCATCGCCTGCGCGCTCTCCAATCCGTCCAGACATTGATCAGAAATGTGCTCTGACCCCGAACTTGCAGCCCGCAGGCCAAAAAAAGGGCGCCACGCGGGCGCCCTGAAGTGATATCGAGAGTAAGTAAGTCGAGGCCGTGCTGATGGCCACCACGCCACCGCACGAGCCACCATCGTAACGCGCCGCAGCATGCCGCGCCCATCATTTATTCGCCATTTGCTATCGGTTTTTGATATAGGCGACGGGGCCCTACCAACCCGCCAGACCCCATTCCCGGCACGGTCGCCCGCCCGGTGTACAATCCTCTGTTCCAGGAACACCTGCACGGCCGCAATCCGCGCCACTGCCGGGTTCCCGATACCGATCGTGCATCCACTACGAGCTGACATGGCCACCACCGGGACACCACAACGCCGCCAGGCGGACCGCGACCGCAGCGCCCGACGCGCGCGGACGGCCGTTGGTGCGCCCCCGCTGACGCCATCCCCCACGGCGCCGCTACCCGGCCACAAGCCGGTACGCCTGGCGCCCACCAGCCGCACGCATGCCGCCCCGACCCGCGGGAGCTGCGCCGCGCAATCGTACCGCCCTGCCCGGCCCGGCCGCATTCCCGCCGGGAGCCGGCAACCACCTCAACTTCCTAGATCCAGAACAACATGCAGACCCACTCGACAGAAGCAGACAACGGCCTCCCCCTCGACATGATCATCTTCGGCGGCATGGGCGACCTTGCCATGCGCAAGCTGCTGCCGGCCCTGTACATGGCCTTCCTGCACGGCAATCTGCCGCCGACGACACGCATCCTGTCCACCGGCCGCCAGGACTTCACCCGCGAAGCCTATCTCGCCCACATCGAAGCGAACTCGCGCTCGTTCATCGCAGCCAGCAACTTCAACGAGAAGACCTGGGACGGCTTCCTCAAACTGCTCGAGTACGTCCGCCTGGACGTGCAGGCCGCACCCGACTTCTCGGCCCTCGCGCAAGCGTCGCGTGCCGGCGCCCAGCGCGTGTTCTACCTGTCGACGGCACCGTCGCTGTTCACGACCATCTGCGACAAGCTGGCCGCGAGCAACCTCGTCGATGCCAATGCCCGTGTCGTGCTGGAAAAGCCGCTGGGCACGGACCTCGCGTCCGCGATCGCCATCAACGAGGACGTCGGCCGCCATTTCGCCGAATCGCAGATCTATCGCATCGACCACTACCTGGGCAAGGAAACCGTGCAGAACCTGATGGTGCTGCGCTTCGGTAATTCGATCCTGGAACCGCTGTGGCGCGCGCCGAACATTTCCAGCGTGCAGATCACCGTGGCCGAGGAAGTGGGCGTCGGCAGCCGCGCCGGCTTCTACGACGGCGCCGGCGCGATGCGCGACATGGTCCAGAACCACCTGCTGCAACTGCTGTGCATCGTCGCGATGGAACCGCCGACCTCGCTGTCGCCGGACGCCGTGCGCGACGAAAAGCTGAAAGTGCTGCGCTCGCTGCGCCGCCTGTCGCTGGCCGACATCGCGCGCGACACCATCCGCGGCCAGTACATCCGCGGTGTGTCCGGCAACCAGGAAGTGCCCGGCTACCACGAAGAGAAGAATGTCCCGCAGGAGAGCAAGACGGAAACGTTCGTCGCCCTGCGCGCGTTCATCGACACGTGGCGCTGGTCCAAGGTGCCGTTCTACCTGCGCACCGGCAAGCGCATGGCGCGCCGCTCGTCGAAGATCGTCGTCGAGTTCGCCAATCCGCCGTTCCCGCTGTTCCCGCAGACCGCCGGCGCCGTCGCCAACCGCCTCGTCATCGAGTTGCAGCCGGAAGAAGCGATCAAGCTGCAGATCATGGCCAAGCAGCCCGGCAGCGGCATGGAGATGCAGCAGGTCGCGCTGAACCTCGACCTGCAGTCGGCATTCCAGCAGCGCCGTGCGGAAGCGTACGAACGCCTGCTGATCGACGTCGTGCGCGGCCGCCTGACCCACTTCATGCGCCGCGACGAGCTGGAAGCGGCATGGGAATGGGCCGACCCGATCATCGAAGGCTGGCAGACTCTGGACGAGAAGCCGCATCCGTACGCGGCCGGCTCGTGGGGTCCGGCGGAGTCGTTCGCGCTGCTCGCGCGCGACGGCCACAGCTGGGTCGAGTAGGAGTGTCCGGCGGCGGACGGTGCGCCGCCGCCTGTTTTAATCGTGCACAATGGCCTGCTGGCATCGTGCACGCGTCCGCGCAGTTTCATGCTTAATACTGCGCAAACGGTCGCCACGTTCTCCATGAACACGATTGGAGACAGGTGGCAAGTGGCGTAGAGTGCGATGTCTCTCAACTCTGACCTCGGACGAATCGCCATGCAGGCAAGCAACTGGAACACCGCCATGAGCGCGCTGGGCGCACTGGCCCTGAAGGACATGGACCGCCGCCGCAAGGCGCGCGGCGAGATGCTGGAACGCGTGGGCTACGGCCCGCAGCAGACGCCGTCGACGGTCCTCTACACGGAACCCGGCCTGAACGTGCGCCGCTACGGCGCCCCGGCCGACATCACCCCGAACGGCGGCCCGGCCGTGCTGATCGTGCCGGCCCCCATCAAGCGCCCCTACATCTGGGACCTGGCGCCCGAAGTCAGCGTCGTGCGGCGCTTCCTGGAGCATGGCTACCGCGTCTACCTGGCCGAATGGCTCGCGCTGCCGGACACGCACGACCACTTCGGCCTGGACGACTACGGCGATCACCTGCTGGCCGCCTGCCGCCGCGCCATCGCGGCCGACGGCGGGCCGGACCAGGTGGTCGTCGCGGGCCACTCGCTGGGCGGCATCCTGGCCGCGATCCACAGCTGCCTGCACCCGGAGGCCGTGCGCGCGACGATCCTGCTGGAATCGCCGCTGCACTTCACGCCGGCATCGAGCTGCTTCGCGCGCCTGATCGACGCGACGCCGCACGCCCGCCCGATCGCCGACACGTTCCGCCAGGTGCCCGGGGTCTTCCTCAACATGATGAGCGCGATGGCCGAGCCCCAGGCGTTCCAGTGGGAGCGCTGGACGGACCGCATGCTGTCGATGACGGACCCGCAGGCCCTCGTCACGCACATGCGCGTGGAGCGGTGGACGCACGACGAGTTCCCGCTGCCGGGCCGGCTGTTCACGGAGATCGTGGAATCGCTGTACCGGCACGACGCCTTCATGCAGGGCAAGCTCACGCTCGGCAACCGCACGATCGGCCCGAGCGACCTCACGTCGCCGCTGCTGTCCGTCGTCGACCCGCGCAGCAAGCTGATTCCGCCGGACGCGCTGGTGCCGTTCCACGAAGCGACGGCCAGCCCGCGCAAGCAACTCCTGCACTACGAGGGCGACGTAGGCGTCAATCTGCAGCACGTGGGCGTGCTCGTGGGGCGCAGCGCGCATGCGCGCCTCTGGCCCCGGATCTTCGACTGGCTCGACGGGAAGGACGTTCCCGCCGCCTGACTCTAGAGATCCAGGACCAGCAGCGGCGAACGGGCACGCGAACAGCACGGCGCGAACTGGTCGTTGGCCGCCCGCTCCTCGTCGGTCAGGTACAGGTCGCGGTGGTCCGGCTCGCCGGCCAGCACGCGCGTAAGGCAGGTGCCGCAGACGCCTTCCTCGCACGAATAGGGGATGTCCACACCCTGCTCGGCCAGCACCTTGAGCACCGTCCGGCCCGCCGGGATCGTCACGACCTTGCCGCTCGACGCCAGCTGCACGTCGAACGGCCGGTCGTCGCCGGTGTCGACTGCCGCTGCGCCGAAATATTCGGCGTGCAGCTGCGGCGCCGGCCAGCCGTGTGCCCGTGCGCTGTCCAGCACGTGGTCGATGAAGCCCTGCGGGCCGCACACGTACAGGTGCGTGTCGGGTGCCGGCGCCGCCAGCAGCGCGGCCAGGTCGAGCCGCTGGTCTTCCGCGCCGCTGTCGTAATGCAGGTGAACTTGCCCGGCGAACCTGCTGGCGCCGAGGCGTTCGACGAACGCGGCGCGCTCAGGTGCCCGCGCACAGTAATGCATCTCGAACGCCGCCCCGTTGTCCGCCAGCGTCTCGGACATGGCCAGGATCGGCGTAACGCCGATGCCGCCCGCCAGCAGCAGCGACCGCGCTGCGTCGACCAGCGGAAAATGGTTCTTCGGTGCGCCGATGGTCAGCACCGTGCCGGCATCGACGTCGTCATGCATGGCTTGCGAACCGCCGCGCGACGCCGCGTCGCGCAGCACGGCGATGACGTAGCGGTGCGTTTCGCCGGGCGCATTACACAGCGAATACTGGCGCACGAGACCGTTCGGCAGGTGGACGTCGACATGGGCGCCCGCCGCGAACGAAGGCAGCGGGGCACCATCGGCACGCACCAGTTCGTAGCTGCAGATGCCTTCCGCTTCCCGGGTCTTGCGCGCTACGCGCACTTCGAAAGTGCTCATGCCGCGGCCTCCACGGCAGCTTCGCGCGCCAGCCAGGCATCGATGATGCGGCGCGATTGCACGCCGCCCGCGTCGATGTTGAGCATCAGGAGCTTGCGCTCCGGATGGCGCAGCAGGTTCTGCTGCTGCAGTTCGAGCATGGCGCGGTCTTCGCTGAAGATCTTGCCCTGCCCTTCGCGGATGGCCCGGGTCAGCGCCTCGTCCTGCGGCTTGAAATTGCGCGCCATGCCCCAGAAGTACCAGTGCGAGGTTTCCGTCTCCGGCGTGATGAAGTCGACCACGATGGAGGACGCCTTGTGCGCCGGATCGGCATGGTAACCGCCCTTGCCCGCATGGGCGACGCCGACCTCGATCATCACGTGGCTCGGCGCGCTGAAGCGGCAGATCTGCCAGCGGTCGACCGGCACGTCGTCCGCCAGACCGTTGCCGCGCAAGGCGGCCTGCCAGAACGGCGGCGGCATGATGTTCTCCATGAAGCGGCTCGTCACCACCTGTTCGCCTTCGACCTTCGTCGTGACAGGCGCCTCGTCGATTTCCTTCTGGCCGATGCTCGAGGCATGCACGTACGTCTCGTGCGTCAGGTCCATCAGGTTGTCGATCATGAGGCGGTAATCGCAGCCGATGTGATACAGCCCGCCGCCATAGGCCCACTCCGGATTGTCCGCCCACTCGAGATGGTGGATCGCGGCCGGATCGGCCAGTGCCTTGTCGCCCGGCCAGACCCAGATGAAGCCGTAGCGCTCCTCGACCGCATAGCTGCGGATGCAGGGAAAGCCGCGCACGCGCTGGCCCGGCATGCTGGCGGCCTTGCCGTCGCAGCCCATCTGCAGGCCGTGGTAGCCGCACACCAGGTGGCCGTCGCGCACGAGCCCCAGCGACAGCGGCGCGCCCCGGTGCGGGCAAAAATCCTCGACCGCGGCGACCTTGCCCTGCTCGCCACGGTAGAACACGATCTTCTCGCCGCAGACCTGGCGGCCCAGGGGTTTGCCATCAATTTCGTCGGGGGTGCAGGCCACGTACCACGCATTCTTCGGGAACATCGTTTGTCTCCTGTCGTTTAATATTCAGTGCACTGAATGTCGGGAAAGTATCGCGCGCATCCATGGCGAAGTAAACTGGTGTCCCGACTATTTCGATGGTGCGCCGCACCACAAGCAGACTCACATGCCAAGCACGCTCGACCTGTACCAACACCCCGGCCACCTGCTGCGCCGGGCCCAGCAGATCTCGGTGTCGCTCTTCCATGACGAAATGGGAGGGGAACTGACGCCGGTCCAGTATGCGATCCTGAGCCGGCTGGCCGAGCATCCCGGCATCGACCAGGTCTCGCTGGCGGGACTGGCCGCGATCGACACCTCGACCGGCGCGACGGTGTGCGCACGCCTCGAAGAAAAAGGACTATTGGAACGCAAGGTGATTCCGCACAACCGGCGCCAGCGCGCGCTGACCATCACACCAGCGGGCACGCGCCTGCTGGCCGCGCTGGAGCCCGGCGCCCAGCGCCTGCGCGACCGGCTGCTGGCCCCGCTGAGTGCGCGCGAACAGGACGTGTTCATGGGCCTGCTGGCCAAGCTCGTCAACGGCAACAACGACCAGAGCCGCGCGCCGCTGGCACTGCCCGACGCAGCGGGCGACAAATAGCACGGAGGGGGCGTCAAGCCTCGACGCGCTCGATCGCGAGCGCGATCCCCTGCCCCACGCCGATGCACATCGTGCACAGGGCAAAGCGGCCGCCGGTGCGCTCCAGCTGGTAGGTGGCCGCGGTGACGAGCCGCGCGCCGCTCATCCCGAGCGGATGCCCGAGGGCGATCGCGCCGCCGTTCGGATTCACGCGCGAGTCGTCGTCGCGCAGGCCCAGCAACCGCAGCACGGCGAGGCCCTGCGATGCGAACGCCTCGTTCAGCTCGATCACGTCGAACTGGTCCAGCGTCATGCCCGTCTGTGCCAGCAGCTTCTGCACGGCTGGTGCGGGGCCGATCCCCATCACGCGCGGCGCCACGCCGGCCGTCGCCATGCCGACGATGCGGGCGCGCGGCGTCAAGCCGTATTGCGTCGCCGCCTCCGCATTCGCCAGCAGCAGCGCGCACGCGCCGTCGTTCACGCCCGACGCATTGCCGGCCGTGACCGTACCGTCCGGCCGCACGACCGGCTTCAGCTTCGCCAGCGTCTCCAGGCTCGTCTCGCGCGGGTGCTCGTCCTTCGCGAAACGCAGCGGATCACCTTTCTTTTGAGGGATCAGTACCGGCACGATCTCCTGCTCGAACGTCCCGTCCTGCTGCGCGCGGGCCGCCTTCGCCTGGCTCGCCAGCGCGAACGCGTCCTGGTCGGCGCGCGAGATCTTGTAATCGTCCGCCACGTTCTCCGCCGTCTCCGGCATCGCATCCGTGCCGTACAGCTTGTGCATCAGCGGATTCGGGAAGCGCCAGCCGATCGTCGTGTCGTAGATGTTCGCGCTGCGGGAAAACGCGGACTCCGCCTTGCCCATCACGAACGGGGCGCGCGTCATCGACTCCACGCCGCCCGCGATCATCAGGCGCGCTTCTCCGCTCTTGATGGCGCGGGCGGCGCTGCCGACGGCGTCCAGTCCCGAGCCGCACAAGCGGTTGATGGTGGATCCCGGCACTTCATGCGGCAGGCCGGCCAGCAGCGCGGCCATGCGCGCGACGTTGCGGTTATCCTCGCCGGCCTGGTTGGCGCAGCCGTAGATCACGTCGTCGATCGCGGACCAGTCGACGTCCGGATTGCGGCGCATGAGTTCGCGGATGGGAATGGCGCCCAGGTCGTCCGCGCGCACGTCCTTCAACGCGCCGCCATAGCGGCCGATGGGGGTGCGGATGGCATCGACGATGAATGCGTCGGTCATGTTCGTTCTCCTTTTTTATTCGGTGGGCGCCAGCAGCGGCGCGGCGGTCACGGCCTGCAGGTCGGCCAGCGTGAGGCCGGGCGCCATTTCGCGCACGCGCAGGCCCTGCGGCGTGACGTCCAGCACGGCCAGGTCAGTGTAGATGCGGCTGACGCAGCCAATGCCCGTCAGCGGATACGTGCAGCGCTCGACGATCTTGCTTTCGCCCGTCTTGGTCTGGTGTTCCATCATGACGAACACCTGCTTGGCGCCGATCGCGAGGTCCATCGCGCCGCCGACCGCGGGAATCGCGTCCGGCGCGCCCGTGTGCCAGTTGGCGAGATCGCCCGTGTGCGATACCTGGAAGGCGCCCAGCACGCAGATGTCCAGGTGCCCGCCGCGCATCATCGCGAACGAGTCCGCGTGGTGGAAATAGGCGCCGCCCATCAGCAGGGTCACCGGCTGCTTGCCCGCGTTGATCAGGTCCTCGTCCTCTTCGCCCGGCGCGGGCGCGGGGCCCATGCCCAGCAGGCCGTTCTCGCTGTGCAGGAAGATTTCCTTTTCCGGCGGCAGGTAGTTCGCGACCTTCGTCGGCAGGCCGATGCCCAGGTTGACGTAGGCTCCTTCCGGGATGTCCTGGGCGACGCGCGCGGCCATCTGGTCGCGGGAATAACGACTGGTACTCATGCTGCCTCCTTGACGACGCGCTGGACGAAGATGCCGGGGGTGACGATCGCTTCCGGATCGAGCTCGCCGAGCGGCACGATCTCGGCGACTTGCGCGATGGTGGTCTTCGCGGCCATGGCCATGATCGGGCCGAAGTTGCGCGCCGTCTTGCGGTACACGAGGTTGCCCCAGCGGTCGCCCCGCAGCGCCTTGATCAGCGCGAAGTCGGCGTGGATCGGCGTCTCGAATACATAGTTGCGGCCATTGATCACGCGGGTCTCCTTGCCCTCGGCCAGCAGGGTGCCGTAGCCGGTGGGCGTGAAAAAGCCGCCGATGCCGGCGCCGGCCGCACGGATGCGCTCGGCCAGGTTGCCCTGCGGCGTCAGTTCCAGCTCGATTTCGCCGGCGCGGTACAGCGCGTCGAAATGCCAGGAATCGGCCTGGCGCGGGAACGAGCACACGATCTTCCTCACGCGCTTTTCCTTGATGAGGGCGGCCAGGCCCGTGTCGCCGTTACCGGCATTGTTGTTCACGATGGTCAGCTCGCGCGCGCCGTGCGCGATCAGCGCGTCGATGAGGGCGGACGGCATGCCGGCGTTGCCGAAGCCACCGATCATGACGGTGGCGCCGTCGTGGATGTCGGCCACGGCCTGCTGCAGCGAGTCACAGGTTTTGTCGATCATGGGTTGTCACCTTGGTCAATTTTGTGCGATTATCGAACACATGCTCGTCTACCGCACAAAAAGTGTACGCCCGGGCCGCGCCGCGCGTCAAGCGCTTCCTGCCGACCCATCCCCATCGATTAGAATTCCGCCATGCCATCCACATCCGACACCCCAGCCGCCCCGCGCACGATCGCGGAAGACATCGACGCCCTCGCCGATCCCGACTTCATGACGTCGCTGGCACGCGGTCTCGCCGTGCTGCGTGCGTTCGCCGACTCGCGCAAGCCGCAGACCATCGCCCAGATCAGCCTGCAGACGGGCATCCCGCGCGCGGCCGTGCGCCGCTGCCTGCACACGCTGCGGCAGCTCGGCTACGTCGACGCGGAACTGAACAATTTCAGCCTCAGGCCGAAGGTGCTGACCTTGGGGTATTCGTATTTGTCGTCGACGCCGCTGACGGCCGCCGCGCAGCCGTGCCTGAACGGCGTCAGCAAGGCGCTGGGCGAATCGAGCTCGCTCGCCGTGCTGGAGGAAGACCAGGTGCTGTACGTGGCGCGCGCGGCGACGTCGCGCGTGATGTCGGTGTCGCTGTCCGCCGGCAGCCGCCTGCCCGCGTATTGCAGCTCGCTGGGCCGCGTGCTGCTGGCGCACCTGCCGCAGGACGAGCTGGAGGCCTACCTCACGCGCACCACCTTGACACCCATGACGGAACGCACGGTGACGGACAAGGACAGCCTGCGCGCGATCCTCGCGCAGGTGCGGCGCGACGGCTATGCCGTCAATAACGAGGAACTGGAGCTGGGATTGCGCTCGATCGCCGTGCCCGTGCGCGGCGCGTCGGGCCGGGTGCTGGCGGCGCTGAACGTGGGTGCGCACGCGGCGCGCGTGACGCCGGAGCGCATGGTGGAAGAGTTCCTGCCCGTGCTGCGCCAGGGCGCGCAGGAACTCGCGATGCTGCTGCCCTGAAGGGCGTCAGAAGCCGTCGACGGCCGCCGCGTAATGCGTGACGACGGGCGCGCCGTCGAAGCAGTGGCCGACGAGGCGGCGCCATTCCTGGAAATCGTCGCTCTCGCGGAAGTGGACCATGTGGTCCTCGACCGTGTTCCAGTCCACGAGCAGGCGGTAGGCGCGCGGATTCTCCACGCCCCGCTGCAGGCGCATGCTTGTACAGCCGCGGGCCCGCTGGAACAGCGGCGCGGCGGCGCGCACGCCCGCTTCGAATTGTTCTTCCATGCCGGCCTTGACGAGGATTTCGGCGCTTTCGACGACCATGTGCTTCCTTTCGATGGGAGTTGGGGTGACGACGATTATGCCACCCCGCGCGCCGTCTCGATGGCGTTGAAGCTGAACGGCGCCATCGGCAGCTCGGCATTGGTCGGCAGGCCGCGCGCGACTTCCAGCATCACGCCGCGCAGCCAGATGTGGCACGGGTCGTTTTCCTGGAAGCGGTGCCATTGCAGGCATTCCGCCAGCGGCGGCAGGTCGTACGGCAGCGGCAGCACGCGGATCGGCAGCCGGCGCGCGCACGCGAGCGCGAGGCGCGTGTGCATGGTCGCGACGAGGTCCGTGCCGACGAGTGCCGTCGCCATGCTGTAGAAATCGCTGGTGATCACGCGGATGCGGCGCTTGACGCCTTGCGCCTGCAGCAGCAGCTCTTCCATCGTCGGCGAGCGCGGCCGGCCCAGCATCGGCGCGATATGCGACAGGCGCTCGTACGTCGCGGCGTCGAGGACGTCGCCCACCTGCGTATTCCCCTCCCAGATCACGGTGCAGTAATGGTCTTCGAACAGCGTGCGCTGCGGGTGCTCGGGGTCGAGGAAATGGCGCGGGATGATGAGGAAGTCGTTCTCGCCGCGGCGCAGCTTTTCCGCCGCGTCGTCCGCGAGCGGCACCAGTTCCAGCGTCATGTTGGGCGCGTCGCGCAGCACGCGCGCCACCACCTGGTTCAGGAACACCTCGGTCGCGTAGTCGGACACCATGATCTTCATGCAGCGCGTTTCACGTGCCGGATCGAACGTCACGCGGATGCCCACCGTCGCGTGCACGTGCAGGATCAGGTCGCGCACGGGGCCGACGAGCTGGCGGCCCAGCACCGTCAGCTCCATGTTGCGGCCGACGGCGGCCAGTAGATCGTCTTCGAAGAATTCGCGCAGGCGCGCCAGCATGCCGCTCATGGCGGACTGGCTGACGTTCACGCGCGCCGCCGCGCGGGTGATGTTCTGTTCCTCCAGCAGCGCGTCGAGCGCCAGCAGCAGGTTCAGGTCCAGGCGGTTGAAACGCATCGATTGTCTCCTTGTTATCGTATGGCCCGTGTGGCCTTCGTATCCTTTACTTTAGGGAGTTTTCATGCGGCTGTCACGCACGAAGGCCAGCAGGGGCGCCGCCAGCGCGTCGTCGCCGCTGTTGATCGCATGGACCTGGCTCAGGTGGTTGTGGTTCGCGACGACCCCGATGCGCGGCTGGAAACCGTGGCGCGTGACGAGCCGCGCGAACAACTCCCCGGCCTGCGCCTGCATCTGGACCGGGTCCAGTTCCGCGTACGTGATCGCGAGCGGGAACGGCGCGGCGTCGATAAGTTCCACGGTCGACATCGCGCGGTAGCTCGCGAAATCCGTGCCGAAGTAGGCCTCATTGCGCGGATCCGGCGTCGCGATGCCCAGCTGCGCGCGTGCCAGGAATTCCAGCTCCGCGTTGTAAACGCCCGACGCGAGGAACGCGCCCGCGATGTTCAGGCCCTCGGGCGGATGGAAACGGGAGACGAGCGTCGCGGCCGCCACGTGCGCCGCGCCCGCCGATTCGCCCGCGAGCACGATGTGGTCCGGATCGCCGCCGTGCGCCGCCACGTTGGCGCGTGTCCACGCCAGTACCGACGACACGTCCTCGGCCCCGGCCGGCCACCGGTGCTTCGGGCCGAGACGGTAATTCGGCAGCACGGCCACCACGCCATGCCGCGAAAAATAATGGCCGACGGCTGCGCGATCGGCCTTGTCGCCGCGGATGAAGCCCCCGCCGTGCAGGAACACGACGACGGGCGCCGGTCCCGTCGCGCCGGCCGCAGCGTACACGTCCAGCCGGTGGCGTTCGTCGTCCCCGTAGGCGATGTCGCGCAGCGGTTCCGCGCCGCGCGGCATGTCGGCCAGCAGCGGCGCGTACAGGGCCTTCGCGGCCGGCGGGTCGATCACGGGGCCCGCGGCGCGGACCGCGCGCAGGATCTCCATATGCTTGTCGCTCAACGTCATCCGTACTCCTTACAGCGCGGCCAGCGCCGGATCCTTGTGGAAGCGCCCATCCTTCATGATGGCGCGCAGGCGCTTGCGGTCCTGCAGGATCGTCACATCCTGCGTCGGATCGCCGTCGACGAGCAGCAGGTCGGCGAGGAAGCCCTGCTTCACCTGCCCCAGCTCGTCGCCCATACCCATCAGCTCACCGCCCAGCAGGGTGGCGGCGGACAGCGCTTCTTCCGGCGTATAGCCCAGCAGGTTCACGAACAGTTCCAGGTCGCGCGCGTTGCGGCCGTTCGGGTTGAACGGGAAGCCGTAGTCGCCGCCCGGCAGCACGCGCAGGCCGCGCCGGCGCAGTTCCGGCACCAGCTTCCTCTGCAGGTCCAGCACTTCCGCCGCGCTCTTCTTCATGTGGCTCATGTCGAAGTGCGGGGGCGGGGCCGCGTCCAGCGTGGCCTGGATGATGCCGATGGCGGGCGCGATGAACACGTCGTCGCGGCGCGCTTCCAGCATGTCCAGCGCTTCCTCGTCCGCGTACGTGCAGTGGTACAGCACGCGGAAGCCCGCGCGCAGCCCCATCTTGACGGCGTCGGACGCCTGCGCATGGCACGCGAGCCACACGCCGGATTCGCGCGCCTGCTCGCCGGCCGCATCGGCCTCTTCCTGCGTGTACATCAGCTGCTGCGACGCGCCCGGCTTCAGCGCGTCCTCGCCGGACAGCAGGAATTTCACCGACTTGGCGCCAATCGCCGCGCAATCCTTCACGAAGGCGCGCACGGCATCCGGGCCGCGGCCATGCTCGGCCACCTTGCCCGGATCGAGTTCCTCGATGGTCGGCGGTTCGCGCTCGATCGACGACGCGACGAGGCGCGGCCCCGGCATGCCGCCGCTCGTGATGAAGGTGTTCAGCACCGTCTCGACGGACTTGGACAGCGCGCCGGCCGAATAGGCGCTCGTGAAGCCGTGGTCGAGCAGGATGCGCGCGTTGCGGGCCGTCGTCAGCACGAGGTCTTCCGGCGGCAGCGCCATGCCGGGCACGAAGCGCTCGACGGAGCTGGGCCACGACAGATGCGCATGCGCTTCGACGAGGCCCGGCATCAAGGTGCCGTTCCTGCCGTCGATGACGCGGTCGCCGGCCAGCGCCGTGATACCGCGCGTGCCGTCCGCCACCTCGGCGATGCGGTTGCCTTCCACGCGCACCGCGCCGATCCCCGGGCGCATCTGGCTGCCGTCGAAGATCCTTACGTTTTCAAAAATGATACCGCCCACGTTGTGTCTCCCTGTTGTTCACATCAGATAGGCTCAGCTTATCGGCTGAAGTGGTCCGACCAAAGCCTATTTTGGCGATACCTGCTATCGCCGGTTCAAGCGGTAATGCCGTTCGCCTGCGCGATCTTTCCGAGCACGCGCGCGCTCGGTTTCACCGTGCGCTTCATCGTCGTACGGTCGACGCCGATCAGCCCATAGTGCGGGCCGTAGCCGAAGATCCACTCGAAGTTGTCGAGCAGAGACCAGTGGATGTAGCTCTTCACTGGGATACCGTCCTTGAGGCAGTTCGCGACGCCGGCCACTGCGGTCCGGATGTAGGCGATGCGTTGCGTGTCGTCGTCCGTCGACATGCCGTTTTCCGTCACGTAGATCGGCACTTTCACATGTTGCGCCGTGTAGCGGATCGTCGCCTCCAGCGCCTGCGGGTAGTACTCCATGTGCGCCGACGTGAACGTCGCATCCTTGGGCGGCGGCCGCACGCCGTCGGGCCCGATCAATTCGCGCGTATAGGTCTGCACGCCGATGAAGTCTCCGTGTTCGGCGATCGCGCGGAACCACGGCTCGTACGCGATCGCGCGCTTGCGGTCGCGCATTGCCTCGCCGCCGTCGACGGCCTGGTCGTCCGCGATGGCGATCGAAAAGCCGACCGGCAATGCGGGGCGCACGGCCTTGATGGCCTGGTAGCCCGCGGCATGCGCGCGCAGCAAACCCGCCTCGATCTTCGCGAAGTCGCCGAAGATCCACGATGACCACTTGCCCGTGCCCGCCAGCTGCCCCGCCTTCGCCAGCATCTCCTTCATGCGCGGGTTGTCGGCCATGCCGGACAGCGGGCCGGGAATGCCGAACAACAGGCGCGGCAGGTTCGGTTCGTTGAACGTCGTCGCAACATCGATCAGGTCGCCCAGGTGGCGCGCGACCTTGTCGCAATAGCGGGCGTACAGCTGCGCCGAACCGTCCGCTTCCCAGCCGCCGCGCGCCGCGAACCATGCGGGCGTGACGAAGTGGTTGAAGCTCACCATCGCCTTCACGCGATGCTTGCGGCAGGACAGCAGCACGTCGCGGTAATGCTCCAGCGCCGCCACCGAGAACATGCCTTCGACGGGTTCCACGCGCGCCCACTCGATCGAAAAGCGGAACGTGTTCAGGCCCAGCGACGCCAGCGTCCCGATATCCTGGTCGTACAGCCGGTAATGGTCGACGCCGGCGCCCGACGGTTCCTTGAATTCCGTCGGCTGGATGTTTTCCAGCAGCCACGCGTCGCTCGCGACGTTGTCGCCTTCGGCCTGGTGGCCCGCGATGGCGGCGCCCCACAGGAAGCCTTTGGGGAACGTTCCCCGCGAGGCTGCGGCATGCGCGGCGGCCGGCAGCAGCGCGGCGCCGGCGAGTGCCGTGCCCAGTCCCAGCAAGGTACGGCGGCGTGCATCGTGATTCATGTTGTCTCCTTTGTTATGTGTTAATGCAGTGTGTTCGCCAGGCCGGCCACGAGGTCGTACAGTGCAGGCCCGCTGTCGGCCACGCCATAGACGTAGTGATCGGGCCTGACGATGGCCGCATGGCAGCCGTGGCGCGTGAACCAGCTGGCCAGCACGCCGTCCAGTTCATCCGCCTGCATGCGGTGTGGCCCGCTCGAGAACCCGGCGGCATCGGACGGGATGCTGATCAACATCCCCAGGCGCTCCGCCAGAACCAGAAGGCCAGGCGGCAGCTGCGCCGTGCGCAAGTCCGTCACGATGCGCCAGCCGGTACCGGCCAGCTCGTCCAGCAGCGCCGCGCCGGCGGGTCCGTTCACGCGCGGCTGCGGGAACAGCGTGCCGGTGCCGGCGCGCCCGCCGGACGCCAGCAGCCCTTCCATCAGCGGCGGGATGATGTCCTGGCGCGGCACGGTGCGAATGGTGCCGCCCGCCGCGTCGATCAGGGCGGCGTCGCGGGCCTGCGCGCGGGCGGGATCGCGCTCGCAGATGACGGCGCCGATTTCCTTGATGCGCGTGGTGAGCCGGCGCACGTGCTCGCGCCGCTCCGCCGTGTAGGTGTCGAGCAGGCTGTCCGGCGCTTCACCGCCGAGCACCGCGCGCAGCTTCCACGTGAGGTTGACGACGTCGCGCACGCCCTGGCACATGCCCTGCCCCAGGAACGGCGGCTGCTGGTGCGCGGCGTCGCCCGCGATGAACACGCGGCCCACGCGCCATTCACGTGCGACGAGCGCGTGGAAGCGGTAGCTGGCCTGGCGCCACAGGGTCGCGTCCTCGGGGCCGATCCACCGCTGCAGCACGCTCCACGCGCCCTCTTCCGTCGCCATGTAAGCGGGATCCTCGCCCGGCAGCAGCGAGATCTCCCAGCGCCGGTGGTTGCCCGGACCGATCACGTACGTGCACGGACGCCGGGGTTCGCAATATTGAACGCTGGTTGCCGGCAGCTTGGCCAGGCCCTTCTCGTTGACCTGCACGTCCACGACGAGCCACGGCTCGTCGAATTCCAGGTCTTCCAGGGTGATGCCGACGGCGTCGCGCACGGCGCTCGATGCGCCGTCGCAGCCGATCACGTAGCGGGCGCGCACCGAACCCTCGTCGAAGTGGACGGTGGCCCCGTCCGCATCCTGCTCGACGCCGGTGAAACGCCGGCCCAGGACGACGTCGACGGCCGGCAGCCCCTGCACGTGGCGCCGCAGTGCCGCTTCCACGGGCGGCTGCGTGAAGACCATCGACGGCGTATGGCCCAGCGGGTAAGGCGGTTCGACGGTGGCGAGACGCTTGATCAGGCGCCCGTCGGCGCCGTAGTACTCGGACGGCGTGAACGGTTCGCAGTGCGGCGACACTGCATCCGCGAGGCCCAGGTTCTGGAACACGCGCATGATCTCGTGGTCGAGGGCGATGGCGCGCGGCTTCGGGTAGACCTCGTGGGTGCGGTCGACGACGAGCGTGCGCACGCCGGCCTGCCCCAGCAACGCGGCCGCGACGGCGCCGGACGGGCCGAAACCGACGACGACGACGTCATAGTCGCCGTTCATGGCTGCTCGTCCTCGATCGTGTTGACGAGCAGGCCGACGCCTTCGATCTCGACCTCGATCGTGTCCCCGGCCTTCATCCACACCGGCGGCGTGCGCGACTGGCCGACACCGGCCGGGGTGCCCATCGCGATCACATCGCCCGGCTCCAGCGTCAGGCATTCGGTCAGCAGCGCGATGGTCTCGGCCACGTCCCAGATCATGTCCTTCGTGTTCGCATCCTGCATGACCCGGCCGTTCAGGCGCGACCGGATAGCCAGGCCCGCGCCGCCGGCCGGCAGTTCGTCGGCGGACACCAGCACGGGGCCCAGCGCGCCCGTGCGGTCGAAGTTCTTCCCGATGGTCCACTGCGGCGTGCGTTTCTGGTAATCGCGCACGGAGATGTCGTTGAAGCACGCATAGCCGAACACGTAGTCCAGCGCATCCTCGCGCTTGACGTGGCGCGCGCGCTTGCCGATGACGACGGCGAGTTCGGCTTCGTAGTCGAATTTTTCCGACACGCGCGGGCGCGGCGACGCTTCGCCGTGCGCCAGCAACGACGTCGTCCCGCGCAGGAAGAACCACGGGTACACGGGCTTCTCGCGGCCGCTCTCGGCGGCGTGGTCGTAGTAGTTCAGGCCCAGGCACACGGTCTTGCCGGGTTCCGGCACGACGGGCGCCAGCGCGACGGCGGCGAGCAGCTGGCGTTCGGCATTGGCGTCGAGCGCGCGGCGGCCCGCCGCGACGAGGTCCACGCCGCCCGCCAGTGCGGCGCGCACGTCGGCCGGGACGTCCGGCACGGCACGGTTGATATCGACGATGTGGTCGCCGTCGACGACGGCCAGGCGGTTTTCTTTACCGTTGCGGTAGGTGACGAATTTCACTGCTGCTCCTTATTGTTCGATGAAACGGATGGTTTTCTGCGCCTGCTTGATGCGGTCCGACGGCGGCTGCGACACGCCCCACTGGTCGAAGCGGCCCGGCGGCCACTGCCAGTCGGACGGCCCGCCGACCTTGTACGTGTCGTCCACCTGCAGCACGTCGGCCGTGTATTCGATGACGAAATCGTCCGGTCCCACGAAGTAGGCAAAGACGTTGTTGCCGGGGCCGTGGCGGCCGACGCCCCATTCGATGGGCCAGCCGGCGTCGCGCATGCGGCCGGCACCGCGCATCACGGCGTCCAGGTCCGGCATGACGAAGGCGATGTGGTTCAGCGTGTCCGCATTGCTGTCCGCGAGCGCGATGCTGTGGTGGTCGCTGTTGCAGCGCATGAAGGCCATGATCTTCGTGCGGTCCGACAGGCGGAACCCGAGCGCCTCCTCGAAGAAGCGCTGCGCGACCGCCACGTCGGCGCTGTTGAACACGACGTGCGTAATGCGGCTCGGCGCGTCCACGTGCGCGCTTTCCGCGTGGCGTACGTCGCCGTGCACGAAGCGAAGGACACGTCCTTGCGGGTCGGCGATCGTGACGGCCGTGCCGCCGCCCGGCTCGTCGACGTCGAATGGACCGGCCAGCACGCGGCCGCCGGCACCCGGCGTGCGCGCCGCGATGGCATCGAGATCGGCACGCTCCGCCACGCTGAACGTGACGTTGCGGACATCGGGCCTGGCACTGCGGTGCAGCGCGAGAATATGGTGAAACTGGCCGGCGCCGCGCAGGTAGACGGCATCCTGCGTCTTCGCGACGGTCTGCAAATGCCAGGTATCGTTGTAGAAGCGCTCGGCGGCGTCGAGGTCGGTGACGCCGATGGCGATGCTGCGCAGCTGGCCGGCGGGGGATGCGGGCATGTTGACTCCTTGTTAAAGCCCGAGGAAACGGGCCGCGTTATGGGTGACGAGTTGCGCGCGTACGTCCGCATCGGCGACGGCCGCGGCGATGCTGTCGACGGGGCGCGCGTCGTGGAAGGCGAACGGGTAATCCGTGCCGATCATCAGTTGCGACGCGCCGAAGCGGTCGATCAGGTGCCGCAACGTCGGCGCGTCGAACACGAGCGTGTCGTAGAACAGCTTGCGCGCCTGCGCCGACGGGCTCTCCGGCATCGCGTCGCGCAGCGCCGGGAACACCTGGCGCGCCTGTTCCAGGCGCGGCAGCAGCGCCGCGAGCGTGCCGCCGCCGTGGCTGAACGCCATTTTCAGATCCGGATGGCGGCCGATCAGGTTCGAGGTCAGCACGGAAGCGGCGGCCAGGCCCACGTCGGTCGGATATGCCAGCGCTGGCAGCAGCTTGTCCGGACCGACGAGACGGTCGGCGCCGGCCGGTTTCAGCGCATGCACGAACACGGCGACGCCCTTCCCGGCGCAGGCCGCGAAGAACGGCGCGAATTCCGGGCTGCCGATCGCCTTGCCGTTGATGTTGCTGCCCACTTCGATGGCCTTGAAGCCCAGCTTGTCCGCGACGTGGTCCAGTTCCGCCAGCGCGAGGTCCAGGTCCTGCAGCGGCACGGCGCCCATGCCGACGAGGCGTCCGCCGGACAGCGCGGCCATGTTCGCGATCTGCTCGTTCATGTAGCGCAGCAGCTGGGAGGCCGCCTGCGGCTCCATCCAGTACGACAGCAATTCCGGCATCGGCGAGATCGCCTGCACGGCCAGTCCCATCGGGTCCATGTCCTCGATGCGGCGGCTGGCGCTCCAGGCGCGCTCGGACACGGTGCGGTACACGCTGCCCTGGATGACGACGTGCCGGTGGCACGCGTGAGCGGGTGCCATGGCCGGCCAGTCAGGCGGCAGGCGGTTGCCGACGTAGCGCGGCAGGTCGTGCGGGATCACGTGGGCATGCACGTCGATCCCGCACGCGCAGCCGGGGGTGTGCGCGACGCTCATGCGGCCACCAGTCCCGCCGCGTTCACGCCCGCCGCGCAGATCGCCTCGTCCTGGGCACCCGTGCCGCCGCTGGCGCCGACGGCGCCCAGCAAGGTGCCATCCGCCGCGCGGATCGCAACCGCGCCGGCCTGCGGGATGAATTTTCCCTGGCTGGACGAGGCCAGCGCATTGAAGAACACGGGATTGTCCTGCGCGCGCTGGTGCAGCACGCGGCTGGCGACGCCCATGCCGGCGGCGGCATAAGCCTTGCCGATGGCGATGTCGACACGCAGCGGCGTGGCGCCGTCCTCGCGCTGCAGGGCGACCGTGTGGCCGGACGCGTCCAGCACGGCAACGGCCACGGGCGGCAAGCCGTCGGCGCGCGCGGCCGCGAGCGCCGCAGCGAGGATCGCGCTTGCCTGCGCCAGGGTGAGTGGATTGGATGGGTTCATGTTGCCTCCTTCAGGGATGGGTGGGCGCGGCGCGCCACGAGGGCGAAGCACAGCGTGGCGCCGAAGCCGACCAGCACGGCCAGCGCCGCCTGGCCGCCGAAGCCGGCCCGCATGGCGACGGCGCCGGCCAGTGCGGGACCGATCGCGGAACCGGTCATCATCATCGCGGGCGTCGAGGCCAGCGCGCGGCCGCTCGGGTCCAGCCGGGCGATCAGGCCGAATAAAAAGGTGTGGGTGAAGATCAGCACGGCCGGGTAGACGGCACCGGCCAGCGCATACGGCAGGAAGTCGCCGGACAGCGTGACCACCAGCGCCAGCGCGGCCTGCAGCGGCGCCGCGACGAGCGCCACCCGCAAGGGATTCAGGCGTTTCTGCAGCATGCCGGCGATGGCGGCCGGCAGCAGGTTGACGAGGCCGCATACGACGAGCAGGCCGTTCACCTTGTCCTGGCCGAAGCCGCGCAGCACGCCGATGCGGTCCAGCATGCTGAACGTGAGCGCCTGGTTCAGCGCCATGCACGCGACGCCGAGGATCGCGCACCAGGCGGCGCGCGGCAACGGCGCCGCCACCTGGGCGCGACCGCTTGTCACAACCTGTGGAAAACCGACAGCACACGCCAGCGCCGCCGCGCCCATCAGGCCCGCGAACACGAGGAACAGCGTCGGCCCGCCATGTGCCGCGACGGCCGGCGGCACGGCGCCATAGAAGATCACGGCGCCGATACCCAGCGCCGTCCCGGCCATGGCGAAGAGGCGGTGCGGATTGGCGCTGCGCCCGATGGTGCCGTGGGCGACCGACAGCGCGGTGCCCGTCGCGAGGCCCGCCACCACGTGCAGCGCGGCCAGCGCGCCGAAACCGGCGACGCGCGACGCGCCGAGGAACGCCAGCGCCGCCACGGCATAGCCGCCGAACGCGCAGGCCGCGCGAGGCAGCCTGTTATAGAGCGGCGCCGCCACGAGGCTCGCGCCGACGGCGCCCAGCAGGAATGCGGTGACGATCATGCCGGCGTGTTCCAGGTCGAAGCCGTAGTGCTGGGCGAGCGTGCCCACCCAGACGGGCAGCGCGACCAGGTCGACCATGCCGGCGAAATGGCAAAGCATGAGCGTGGCGCGGCCGCGGCCCGCCTCGGGGGTGATGTGCATGGGATGTCTCCTCGCGTTTTTTTGTGTGAAAACGATAGCAGCGCACCCCGCCAACCCGAAGGCCAGAGTTTCGATAGGACGTATCAGCGAATCCGATCGATCAGCCGCCTGATCATCACCCGCGAACGCAGATAGCAGGTATCACGGAATACGGCTTTGGGATGCCCGACGTGCGTCCCTATACTCGATTCGCCTGAACACAACAGGCCGGCAGGTGACCGGCCCACACTAGGAGACAATATGCACGCACCCCGCACCCCGTCGGCGATCGGTTCGCTCACGATCCTGTCCATGAGCCTCGCCGCGATCTGGAACCCGGCTTCCGCCCAAACCGGCGACAGCGGCGCCAGCCCTGAAGCAGCCGCCAGGATCGAGAAAGGCATCGAGACCGTCGTCGTCACCGCGCAAAAGCGCAGCCAGAGCATCAAGGAAGTCCCCGTCGCCATCACGGTCGTCAACGCCGCGCAGCTGGAGCGCGCCGGCGTCAAGGACATCGGCGACCTCGCCAGGACGGCGGCCTCGCTGGAATTCGGCGACCAGTCGGCCGGCGGCGCCGGCGGCAGCGCGTCGATCCGCGGCATCGGCACCGCCGTGTTCACCCTGTCGGCCGAGAGCTCGGTCGGTGTCGTCGTCGACGGCGTGCCGCTGGGCGCCACCGCGAGCGGCCTGATGCTGGACATGGCCCGCGTCGAAGTGCTGCGCGGACCGCAGGGCACCCTGTTCGGCAAGAACGCGTCCGCCGGTGTGCTGAACATGGCCACGCAGGCGCCGATCATCGGCGACCATGGCGGCAACGTGCAGGTGGAATTCAAGGGCGACCACGGCGCGGCCGTGCGCGCCACGGGCAACATCCCGCTGAACGACATCTCGGCGCTGCGCATCTCCGGCATCGCGGAGCGCAACAAGGGTGTCTACCACAACGTGCTGACCGACGAGGACAGCGTCACGGACAATGGCGGCGCGCGCATCCGCTACCTGCTCAAGCCGAACCGCGACGTGGCCGTCAACCTGATCGCGGACGCGTCCAACACGCGCAGCGAGAACGCCGTGTTCTTCGCGCCGTCCGTCGCCTACGCCACCAACACGGCGGGCAACCACCAGCCGGCGGCGGAATTCGCGTCCTGCGGCGTGACCGTCTCGAAGACGAACAACCAGGTCTGCTCGGACGGCGACGAACTCACGCGCGCGAAGGTGCGCGGCTTCTCCGGGCAGGTCGACTGGACGCTGGCCGGCGGGAATACCCTGACGTCGATTACGGCCTACCGCACGCGCAAGCAGGGCCCGGAGAGCGTCAACATCGGCATGTCGACGACGTACGACAAGGTCTCCAACCACGATCCGTACAAGAACGCGCGCCAGGTCTCGCAAGAGCTTCGTATCGCCTCGCCGGGCAAGCAGACGCTCGACTACGTGGCGGGCCTGTTCTATGCGGATTCGACCAACGACAAGAACGCCAACGTGCTGATCGAGCCGAATCCCGTGCTGCCCTCGCCGCCCGTGCCCCGCTCGATCGCCACCAACAACCTGCAGCATGCGAGCCTGACGACGAAGGCGCTGTTCGGCCAGGCCACGTACCGCCTCACCGATGCCACCAGCGCCATCGCCGGCCTGCGCTACACCCGCGACAGCGTGTCGTCCAGTTTCACGCAGAGCAGCGTCGTGAGCTTCGCCGGCTTCGCGCTCCCCGCCACCGTCAAGTCGGCCAGCGGCAGCGCGAGCGAGTCCAACGTATCCGGCAAGCTGGGGCTGCAGCACACGCTGTCGAAGGATGCGAACCTCTACGCCACCGTCAGCCGCGGCTACAAGGGGCCGCAGATCGACAACGACACGCCGGTCAACCAGGCCAGCGCCTCCGGCACCTTCGCCGGTTATATCGTCAAGCCGGAACTGCCGACGAGCGTGGAGATCGGCGCCAAGATGTCGTTCCTGAACCGTCGCCTGGACGTCGACGTGGCCGCGTTCCACACGAAGATCAAGGACTTCCAGGAGCAGAACTGCACCTTGACCGCCGTCGGCGCGCTGTCCTGCATCCCGCTGAACGTGCCGAACGTGACGAGCAAGGGCATCGAGGCCGACATCCGCGCGCGGCCGCTGCCGGAACTGCAGCTGGGCCTGTCCGTCGCGATGATCCTCGACACCGCGTACCCGGTCGGCTTCACCTTCGACAACGAGAACGTCGGCGGCCAGCGCCTCCTGTACTCGCCGCGCAACAAGGCGACCTTGAACGGCGACTACAGCTGGACGCTGCCGGGCGATTATGAACTCAAGCTGGGCGGCGACATCGTCTACAAGAGCCGCGTCCGTTACTGCAACTCGCTCGATCCGGAATGCAGCTTCGGCGGCCACACGGTCGGCTCGCTGCGACTCGCGCTGCGTTCGCCGGACGACCGCTGGGGCGTCGAACTGTACGACCGCAACCTGGGCGACAAGCGCGTGCCGAACGCCATCATCTACCCGCTGCCCGGCAAGGGCGCCGGTTCCGGCTTCGCCTACAGCCTCGGCGAGAACTCGTTCCGCCGCATCGGCGTGACCCTGGACTACCGGTTCTGAGCATGGCGGCACACATCCACACCGTGCGCCGCGTCGCCCTGGCCGCTGCCCTCGCCTGCCTGTCCGTCCCGGCCTGGGCGGCCGACCCGGTCGCCGCGGGGTTCGACAGCCCGCCGAACAGCGCCCGCCCCCGCGTCTGGTGGCACTGGCTGAACGGGAACATCACGAAGGACGGTATCGAGAAGGACATTGCCTGGATGGCGCGGTCGGGCCTCGGCGGCTTGCAGAACTTCGACGCCGAGATGATGACGCCGCAACTGGTGCCCAAGCGGCTGCCCTACATGAGCGCCGACTGGGCTGACGCGTTCCGCCACGCCGCGCGGCTGGCGGAACGGCATGGGCTGGAATTCGGCATCGCGGCCTCGCCCGGCTGGAGCGAGACGGGCGGGCCGTGGGTGCCGCCGGAAGACGGCATGAAGAAGCTCGTGTGGAGCGAAACGACCGTCGCGGGCGGCCAGCCGGTCGCGTTGCCCGCCGCGCCGCGCACGACGGGACCGTTCCAGGACCTGTTCGTCCAGCCGGACATCATGGGCCAGCGCCCCGCCCCGGACAAGCTCGCGCGCGCCGGCGGCGACATCGCCGTCTTCGCCTATCCCATGAAGGCGGCCGCGCTGCCGCTGCCTGCGGTCCGCGCCGGCGGAATGGCCATCGAGGCGCACAAGCTGGCAAAGGCGGGCGAGGACACCGTCGACCTGCCCGCACCGACGGCCGACCATCCGGTCGTCATCACGCTGGATTATCCGGCCCCGCAGACCATCCGCGCCGCGACGATCTTCGCGCCGGGCGCCGCTTCCATGTTCGACGGCGCCGCGTACCAGTCCGTGCTCGAAGCGAGCGACGACGGCGCGGCGTGGCGCAAGGTGGCGGACCTGCCGCTGGCGCTGGTGCCGGCCAGCGCCGGCTTCGCGCCGGTGACCGCGGCGCACTTCCGCGTCGTCGTCAGCGCGAAGCCGGCCACGCCGAATCCCCAGTTCATGCCCGTGCCGGGCGCGGACACGGGGCCGTTCGGGTCCATCGGCCAGGCCAAGGGTCTGAAACTCGCGCACCTTGTCCTGTCGGCCGAACCCAGGGTCAACCAGTTCGAAACGAAGGCCGGCTTCGCGACGGCCGACGATTACTATGCGCTCGACGCCGGCACCGATCCGGGCGAATCCGGTGTCGATCCGGCCGCCATCGTCGACCTGACCGACAAGCTGCGCCCCGACGGCACGCTCGCCTGGACGCCCCCGGCCGGCACGTGGAAGCTCGTACGTCTCGGCTGGTCGTTGACGGGCACGGAAAACCATCCGGCCACGCCGGAAGCGACCGGCCTGGAAGTCGACAAGTACGACGGTGCCGCGGTGCGCCGCTACCTGCAAACGTATCTGTCGAAGTACGAACGGGCGGCCAGCAAGGACCTCGTGGGCGCGCATGGCGTGCGCGCGCTCGTCACGGACAGCATCGAAGTGGGCTCGTCGAACTGGACCCCGCGCCTGCTCGAGCAGTTCCGGCGCCTGCGCGGCTATGACGCCCGGCCGTGGCTGCCCGCGCTGACCGGCGTCGTGATCGGCAACCGCGCCCGCACGGACGCCTTTCTTTACGACTGGCGCCGCACGCTCGCCGACCTGCTGGCCGGCGAACACTATGGCACCGTGGCGGCGGTGGCGCGCGAACACGGCCTGAAGGTGTACGGGGAAGCGCTGGAGAGTTCCAGGGTGACGCTCGGCGACGACATGGCGATGCGCAGCCACGCGACCGTGCCGATGGCGGCGATGTGGACGTACCGCCCGGAATTCGGCCCCAACCCGACCGCCATCGCGGACATGCGCGGGGCGGCGTCCGTCGCGCACGCCTACGGACAGAACCTCGTCGCGGCGGAATCCATGACGAGCGCGATGGCCCCGTGGGCGTTCGCGCCATCCGATCTGCGCCCGATGATCGACACGGAATTCGCCAGCGGCATCAACCTGCCGGTGATTCACACGTCGGTCCACCAGCCGCTGGACGACGACAGGAAACCCGGGCTGTCGCTGGCGATCTTCGGCCAGTACTTCAACCGCAACGAGACGTGGGCCGGCATGGCGCGGCCGTGGGTCGACTACATGGCACGCAGCAGCTGGATGCTGCAGCAGGGCCGCTTCTACGCCGACGTCGCCTATTTCTATGGCGAGGAAGCGCCGCTCGTCGCGCTTTACAAACGCGGCCAGCCGGCGGATGCGCCGCGCCGCCATGCCTACGACTTCGTCAACGCGGACGCCCTGCAGCAGATGCTGTCCGTCAAGGACGGGGACCTCGTCGCGGCCAGCGGCGCGCGCTACAGGGTGCTGTATCTGGGCGGGTCGAGCGTGCGCATGACCCTGGCGACCTTGCGCCGACTGCATGCGCTGGCCGCGCAGGGCGCGACCATCGTCGGGCCGGCGCCCGTCGCCACGCCCGCCCTGGCCGACGATCCGGCCGCATTCGCGGCACTCGTCAGGACGATGTGGAGCGGCGCGGCCGTCACGAAGGTCGGCAAGGGGCGCGTCATCGCGGGCCGCGACGTGGAGGCCGCGCTCGCGCAGGTGGGCCAGGCGCCGGACGTCGCCTACGACGGCGCCGCACTGCCGTTCGTGCACCGGCGCCTGGCGGATGGCGATGTCTATTTCATCGCCAACCATACCGGCAAGGCGGTCCGCACCGACGCGCGCTTCAACGTGCGCGGCAAGACGGCCGAGTTCTGGCATGCGGACACCGGCCGCGCCGGGCCGGCAACCTACCGCACGGACAAATCCGGCACGGTCGTCCCGCTGGCACTGGACGCGAACGAGTCCGTGTTCGTCGTGTTCCGCCGCCCGGCCACGGCGAAAGCGGTCACGGTGCCCACGCCGGCGTGGTCGCCGGTCGCCACGCTCGACGGCGCCTGGACGATCCGCTTCGACGGCCTCGCGGCACCGGCCGCCATCGAGAACGGACGTCCGGGCTCGCTCGCGGACAGCACGGACCCGCGCATCAAGTACTTCTCCGGCGCGAGTCTCTATCGCACGACGTTCGCGCTGCCTGGCGGCGTGAAGCCGGGCGCCGCGCTGAAGCTGGATCTCGGCCGGGTGGGCGACGTGGCCGAAGTCCTCGTCAACGGCAAGCCGGCCGGCGTCGCGTGGAAGCCGCCCTACGAAGTCGACATCGGCAAGCTCGTATCCGCCGGCGCGAACACTGTCGAGGTACGGGTCGCGAACCTGTGGGTGAACCGGCTGATCGGCGACGCGCAGCCGGGTGCCACGAAGGTCACGTTCACCGCCGCGCCCACGTACAAGGCGGATGCGCCGCTGCGGCCGTCCGGCCTGATCGGTCCCGTCACGCTGAAGGTGCGCCAGTGAGGCGGCGGCATCTGCTGGGCTGTCTCGCCGCGCTGCCCGTCGCCCATGCGCTGGGCCGCCCGCCGGACGGCATCGTCCAGCGCCCGCTGTCGCGCGTGATCGTCGACAACGACTTCGCCGGCGATCCGGATGGACTCGTCGCGCTGGCGCACCAGCTGCTGGCGCCCGCGACGCGCACGGTGCTCGTCACGACCTCCCCGCTCGATGCGAAGCTGGCGGCGCTGGCAGGACTCGATCCCGGCCGGTCGGCGGCAACCGGCGCGCGCCTGGCCGGCGACCTGCTGCGCCATTGGCCGGCCGGCGCCAGGCCGCCCATCGTCGCGGGCGCTGGCGACGCCGCGGCGGGTGCGATCGTCGCCGAAGCGCTGCGCGACGATCCCCTGCCCCTCGTGCTCACCTGCGGCGGGCCGCTGACGAACGTCGCCGCCGCGCTGCGCCTGCGTCCGGACATCGCCAGGCGCATGCGGCTCGTGTGGATCGGTGGTTCGACCGGCGGCGGCGCCGAGTACAACCTGGACACCGATTCCGCCGCGGCCCGCTTCGTCTTCGAGGACACGCAGATCCCCATCCTGCAGATCCCGCAGGAAGAATACCGGCGCTTCCAGGTCTCGGTCGCGGAACTGGACACCGGTTTTCGTTCCATCTCGCCGCTGTCCGGCTGGCTGGTCGACCAGTACCGCCACCTGCCGCCATTCGTGCAGCCGGGCGGCACGCTGACGTTCGGCGACAGCCCGCTCGTCACCGCGACCGCCTTCGACCCGGCGGCGACGCCGTTCACGGTGCGCGAGGTCAACCGACGCGAGGTCCGCATGGCGCACTCGCTCGATCCGCGCCTGAACTACGCCGACTTCATGGCGCTGCTGCGCATCCACGCGCGGCACCGCGCCCGATAACCTGCAACGAGGAGACGACATGCATTTTCCCCCACTGCTGCGGTCCGCCTGGGCGGCGGCCATCCTGCTGTCCGGCCCCGGCGCGCACGCCGATGACGCGGCCCGCAAGTCCGGATTCGAGGAGTTTGCCCGCCTGGCGCAGGCCAATCCACCGCGCCCCGCGGCGGCGCCGGCGATCAAGCCGATCCCGTTGTCGGCCGAAGGCACCCGTGCGACCGACACCTGGGAGACCATGTTCGGCCAGACGACCCTGCGCAACGTGACGCAGCCGGCGCTGTATCCGGTCCTGCCGGCAGCCGGGAAGGCCAACGGCACGGCGGTCGTCATCGCTCCCGGTGGCGCGTTCCTCAGCCTGTCGTTCGACAGCGAGGGCCTGCTGGTCGCGCGCTACCTGGCCGAACGGGGCATCACGTGCTTCGTGCTCGCGTACCGGCTCGAACCGACGCCCGCCGATCCCCACGCCTTCCTGCAGAAGGTCGGCGCGCGCTTCGGCGGCGCGGCGGCGCGCCCGCGCACGCGCACGGACCTGAACGAAAGCCCGGCCGTGCTGCAGGCGCAGGAAGACGGGCTGGCGGCGATGCGCTACGTGCGCGCCCATGCCGCCGGCCTGCGCATCGATCCGCGCCGCATCGGCTTCATCGGCTTTTCGGCCGGCGGCATCACGGCGATGAACGTGGCCACCGCGTACGATCCGGCAAGCCGCCCGGACTTCATCGGCGTGATCTACGGCGCCGCACCGGAGCGCCCGGTCCCGCGGGACGCGCCGCCGGCTTTCGTCGCGCTGGCGGCCGACGACGCGCTGATGGGACGCGCCGGCGTGCCGATCTTCGAAGACTGGCGCGCGGCCGGGAAGCCGGTCGAGCTGCACGTGTACGCGGCCGGCGACCACGGTTTCGGCATGCGCAAGACGGGAACCAGCGCCGACAACTGGATCGGGCATTTCGTCCAGTGGATGCGCGCGTCGGAACTGGTACCGCAGTGACGGCCGCCCCACCCCGGCTGCGCGCCGTCGTGCTGGCGGCCCTGCTTGCCTGCACCGTACTGCCCAGCGCGGGCCGCGCGGCGGCGGCCGGCGCGGTGCGCCGCACGACGCCCCTGCTCGCCGACTGGCGCTTCGTGCAGGACGACGCGCTGGCCGACGACGCCGCGCTCGCCGCGTCCGGCACGGACTGGCAACCCGTGGCCCTGCCGCATACATGGAACGCCCGCGACGCCGCGAGCACGGCGCAGACCGGGCCGGACAGCACACCGTACAAGCGCGGACGCGGCTGGTACCGGCTCGAGTTCGACCATGCCGGTGTGCCCGCGAACGCGTGGCTGCAATTCGACGGCGCCGCCATCGTGGCCGACGCCTGGCTGAACGGCCGCTACCTGGGCCGCCACCGCGGCGCGTTCACGGCGTTCCGCTTCGACGTCACCGGCAAGCTCGCCGCCGGCAGGAACGTCCTGCTCGTCAAGGTCGACAACAGCGCGCCCGTGCACGGCGACGATCCGACCGCGGTGGCGCCGCTGGGCGGCGACTTCAACATCTCGGGCGGCCTGTATCGTGGCGTCGCGCTGATCGAGACGCCGGCGCGCACCCACCTGGCGCTCGGCGACCACGGCGCGAGCGGCGTGGTCGCCGAGACGGTCGCGCTGCGCCCCGGCCGGGCCACGCTGCGGGTCCGGGCCACTGTCGAAAACGTGTCGGACGCCGGCACGGTGCGCGCGGCGCTGATCGACGCGGCCGGCCGCACCGTCGCGTCGGGCCGCCGTCCCGTGCGCGTGTCCGGCGCGGGCGCGGCGCGCGCGCAACTGGCGCTCGACGTCGCTCGCCCGCGCCCCTGGCAAGGCACGGACGATCCCTACCTGTACCGCCTCCGCGTGGACCTGCTCGACCGCAACGGGCGCGTGATCGACCGGGTCGAACAGCCGTTCGGGATCCGCACATTCCGCTTCGACGCACGGGCCGGCCTGTTCCTGAACGGCCGTCACCTGCGGCTCCACGGCGTCAACCTGCACCAGGACTGGCAGGACAAGGCATGGGCCATCGGGCCGCGCGAGATCGACGCGTCGCTGGCCATCGCGCGCGAGATGGGCGCCAACGCCGTGCGCCTCGCGCACTATCCGCACGCCGCCCATGCCTATGACGAGGCGGACCGGCTGGGCCTCGTCGTCTGGTCGGAACTGCCGTTCGTCGAACGCAGCCTCACGCCGGCCGATTGCAAGGCCGGTGCCGCGATCCCGCCGGCCTTCCTCGACAACCTCGACGACCAGCTGCGCGAGATGATCCGCCAGCAGGTCAACCATCCGGGCATCGCCATGTGGTCGATCGCCAACGAGGTGGCGATGGGCGGGACGTGCCGCGGTACCGACACCGTGACGCCGGTTTTGCACCGACTGCATGCGCTCGCGAAGCGGGAAGACCCCGGCCGGCCGACGACGCTCGCCGATTTCAACGAGGATTATCCGGTCGTCGGACCGATGTTTCCGGTGCTCCCGACGGGCGGCATCACGGACATCTGGGCCGTGAACCGCTACCACCTGTGGTATTACCCCGGCGGCGGCGACGCGTTCGGCGCGGCACTCGACCGCTTCCACGCCAAATATCCCGCGCAACCGCTCGGCGTGTCCGAATACGGCGCCGGCGCCGCCCTGACCCAGCAGACCGATAACCCGCTCGGCGGCCTCGTGGGCAGCATGGACATGCACGGCCGCGCACGCACCGTCCACCAGCCCGAGGGGTACGCGAATCACGTGCACGAACAGGTCTACGCGGCGCTCGCGCAGCGCGACTACCTGTGGGGCACGTTCGTCTGGTCCATGTTCGATTTCGGCTCCGGCACGCGCCACGAGGGCGACATCGGCGGGACGAACACCAAGGGCCTCGTCACATTCGACCGTGCGACCCGCAAGGATCCGTTCTACTTCTACAAGGCCAACTGGAGCGACGCTCCCGTCACGTACATTACCGGACGGCGCTACACGGCGCGGGCATATCGCGTCACGGACGTGCGTGTGTACTCGAACGCGGATACGGTGCGCCTGACGTTGAACGGCCGCGACATCGGCGTGCGCAGCGCCGCGGCATGTCCACTGCGCACCTGCGTATTCCCGGGGGTCGTGCTCGCCGAGGGCGCGAACCGCATCGAGGCGCGCGGCACGCACGGGACGCACACCGTGACGGATACCGTCGCCTGGACGCTCGCGCCGGACAACGCGCGCAACGTCTACCTGGCCGCCGGACAGGTCGCCACCGGCCTGGTGTCGAAGGATGGCCACCGTTATGGTTCGGACAATTACTTCGTCGGCGGCCAGGGTACGCCGCTGGAGCTGGACTCGCCGTACGGCACGCGCTTCGGGGTCCGTGTCGCCAACGTGACCGATCCGGCCGACGCGGCACTGTGGGCGGCCGTACGGCACGGCACGTTCGGCTACCGCATCCCGCTCGACGACGGCCGCTACCGGGTGACGCTGGGCTTCCTCGACCCGGACCGGAATGCGCAGCCGGGTACGCGCCGCTTCCGTGTCGACGCGAACGGCGTGACGCGCATCGACGACCTGGACATCGTGGCGGCGGCCGGCGCACCCGCCACCGCGCTCGTGCGCAGCTTCGAGGTCGACGTCGCGGACGGCAGCCTGCGCCTGGATTTCGTACCCCAGGCCGGCGAAGCCGTCCTGTCGAACCTCGTCGTCGAGCGGCTGTGAAAGCGGCTCAGAAGGCGCCGACGTAGTTTTCCGCCAGCGCCGTCGACAGCGCGCGCGAGTTGACGACGTTCTCGAGCTCCGCGCGCTGCACTTCGCGCTGGAACGGCGACGCGTCCGCGAACGTGTGCAGCATGCTCGTCATCCACCACGAGAAGTACTCGGCGCGCCAGATGCGTTTCAGCGCGTCGTCCGTGTAGCGGTCCAGCAGCTCGCTGCTGCCGCGGCGGTAGAAAGCGTCCAGGCCCGCGGCCAGCAGGCGCACGTCGGACACGGCGAGATTCATGCCCTTGGCGCCGGTCGGCGGCACGATGTGGGCGGCGTCGCCGGCCAGGAACAGGCGGCCAGACTGCATCGGCGTCGACACGAAGCTGCGCATCGCCACGATGTTCTTCTGGAAGATCTTCCCTTCCGTGACCTGCCAGCCGTCGCGGTTTTCCAGGCGCGCATGCAGCTCGGCCCAGATGCGGTCGTCCGACCAGTTGTCGACATTGTCCTTCGGATCGCACTGGAAGTACATGCGCTGGACGGTCGGCGAGCGCGTGCTGACGAGGGCGAAGCCCCGTTCGTGGCGCGCATAGATCAGTTCCGGCGCGGACGGCGGCGCCTCGACGAGGATGCCGAACCAGCCGAACGGGTACACGCGCTGGTAATCCTTGCGGCCCTCCTGCGGCAGCGACGGACGCGTCACGCCGTGGAAGCCGTCGCAGCCGGCGATGAAGTCGGCGTCGATGCGCAGTGCGTCGCCGTCGCGCGTGAACGTGACGTACGGGTGCTCCGTGTCGACGCCGTGCAGCGCCACGTCGCGCACGCCGAACAGCATCTGCGCGCCGGCCTCCGTGCGGGCCGCGACGAGGTCCTTGATGACTTCGTGCTGGGCGTAGACGGTGATCGCCTTGCCCGTCAGTTCCGTGAGGTCGATGCGGTGGCGGCGGCCGTCGAACGCGAGCTCGAAGCCGTGGTGCAGCGCGCCCTCGGCGCGCATGCGGGCGCCGACGCCCGTCTCGTTGAGGATGTCCATCGTGCCCTGCTCCAGCACGCCGGCGCGGATCGTCGATTCGATCTCGTCGCGGGTGCGGGTTTCGAGCACGACCGATTCGATGCCCTGCAGGTGCAGCAGGTGGGAAAGCAACAGTCCGGCCGGGCCGGCGCCGATGATGGCGACCTGGGTGCGCATATTCGTCTCCTTGTAAAAAAATTCTTGTCGACGTCCATGCTAGTGGCGTGCGGCCGGGTTTAGAATGGATGAAGTTATCGATTCCTTGTACTTTTTTGACATGGACACTTTCCCTCGCTTCGCCCTGTACGGCGAGCAGACGCCGGCGGAAGCCGTGCACGTCGAGCTGATCGAGACACGCAGCCGCCTGCACGACTGGCATATCGAACGCCACACGCACCCGGGCCTGTTCCAGGTACTTTTTCTACTGAAGGGCAGCGTGCGCGCCGTCATCGAGGAAACCGTGTGGGAACGTAAAGGCCCGGTCGCCATCACCGTGCACCCGTCCGTCGTGCACGGGTTCGACTTCGCGGAAGGCGCGCAAGGGTATGTGCTGACAGTGGACCAGAACGTGCTGTTCGCCACGCCCGACCACCATGGCGAGCTGTTCGCGCCGCTGTTCGTCGAACCGCTGGCGCTCGCGCTGGCGCGCCAGCCGCGCGCGCGCATCGAGTCGCTGCTGCGCAACATGGTCGAGGAAGCGGCCTGGCCCCAGCAGGGCAATGCGCTGATGCTGGAATGGCTGGCCCGCAGCGTGCTGTTGCTGCTGGCGCGCACGCATGCGGAACAGAGCGCCGCGAGCGCATCGGGCCACGGCGAGTTCCGCCTGTTCGCGGCGTTCCGCGCAGCCGTCGAACAGCATTACAAGGATGGCGCGCCGGTCGCGCACTACGCCGGCCTGCTGCGCGTGACACCCGTGCGGCTGAACCGCCTGTGCCTGAAGCTGGCCGGCAAGTCGGCATTCGATATCGTGCAGGACCGGCTGATGCTGGAAGCGTGCCGCAAGCTGACGTACGCCCCGTCGAGCGTGGCCAGCATCGCGTACGAACTGGGCTTCCAGGACCCCGCGTACTTCAGCCGCGCGTTCAAGCGGCACGCGGGGGTCACGCCGAAGGAATATCGCGAGCGCCGTCAGAAGTGATGGCGCAGGCCGGCCATGAAGCCGTTCTGGGTCTTGCCGGCACCCACGCTGCCGCCGGCGTCGAGCGGCACGGCGGCCGTGCCGTCGTTCGCCATGCGGCCAACGCCCGTGTACACGTAGGTCCGCTTGGACAGCGCATACGTCAGCCTGGCCGCGAGCATCGTCACGTCCGCATCCGCGTGCTTCGTGACGCGCTTCGCCCACTGGCCGTCCACGGTGAACGCGCCGAACGGGTAGCTGGCACCAAGGTAGTACAGGTCCGATTCCGTCCTGCCCGTGGCGGCCTTCGTGTCGCGGTCGATGACGCCGGCGCCTACCTTGACTGCGCCCAGCATCGCGTAGCCGTTCAGGGTCGTGCGCGTGTCCGTGTTCGCGCTGCTCGTCAGGCCCCCGCCGCGCCCGTGTTGCCGTGCATGCGGTCGTACGACGTGGTCACGCCCCACGCCTTCGTCTCGTAGCCGATCAGGCCCGTGTACTGGCGGCACGCCTGCGCATTGCCCGCGACCTCGCCCGCGCAATTCGTGGCCGCCGGCCCGCCCGCGCTGGAGGCGTCGCGTCCGAGGCTGTACGTGGCGCCGACGACGACGGGACCGAACTGGCCCATGTAGCCGATGGCATTGTCGCTGCGCGCGTTGGGCAGGTACGGGTCGATGCTGCCGAGGGCGAACAGGCTGGGGCCCAGCACGTCCGCCTTCTGCGGCGCGATGTACGTCATGTTCAGCTGGCGCCCCAGGGTCAGCGTGCCCCACGCGCCCTTGAGACCGACCTGGGCCTGGCGGCCGAACAGGCGGTTGCCCTGCCCCGTCATGCCCGTGTCGAGCGACAGGCCGTTTTCCAGCACGAAGAAGGCTTGCAAGCCGTTGCCGAGGTCCTCGGTGCCGCGAAAGCCGATGCGCGACGGCAATTCGCCCGTCAGGGAATTCATCTTCGTCGCCGAGTGGCCGGCGGCGTCGACGTTCGTCAGGTACGACAGGCTTGTGTCGACGACGCCATAGATCTGCACGGTCGTCTGGCAGAAGGCGGCCGGCGCGGCGAATGCGCAGGCCACGGCGGCGATGGGAAGGTATTTCATGTTGTCTCCTCGTTGGGGTTATCGTTATTGGCAGGTGAAGTTCGCGGCCTGCTCCACGTCGCCGGATCCTTTGTACTTTGCGACCTTCGGATAGGCGCACAGCGGCCGCGTGCGGGTCGGCGACCAGGAGGCCGGCACGTCCGCGTTGACGCCGCCCGGATTGCCCGCGCCGCGTGCGCTGGCCTGCAGCACGTCCGGCGCCTGGCCTTGCTCGACCCAGGCGACCAGCGGCGTCAGTGCGTCGAACTGGTCGGTCGCCGGGCCGCCGGCGCAGTGGTTCATGCCCGGGATGCGGAAGAAGCGGGCGAAATTCGAAGAGTCGCCGCCGTTCGCCTTGCGCAGCGCGTCGTACCAGGCCGTCGTGTCGTCGCTGGAAAAGATCGGATCGCTGGTGCCGTGGTAGACGAGCATCCTGGCGCCGCGGTTCTTCAGTGCCGCGAGATTGGCCGGATCGGGCGGCAGCATGAACGACAGCGCGGATTCCGGGTACGTGGCACTGGTGGCACCCACGCGCGCGAGCATCGTGTCGAGGTTGCCGTTCAGCGCGAACGCGGTGCCGTCGAACGTGGCCGGATTCTCGGGCGGGACGGACCAGATCAGGCCCACCGCGCCGGCGTCGCGCGTCAGCGGCGAGCTGAATTTCCAGCTCGCCCAGCCATCGGTCGCCAGGCCCGCGTCCCACGGGAAGCTCGCGTAGATCTTCGTGCCGGTCTCCGTCTTTGCGCCGGCGAACAGTCCCGCGATGCCCGTCTTCTGGGCGGCCGTCAGGCAGGTGCCGTCGCGGGCGCCGCCGCAGGTCGTCACGTCGCGCGCGATGTCGAATGCGGCCTGGCAGGCGCCCGTGTCCTGCACGAGACCATCCGCCGCGCCGTCCAGCGCGTCGCATTTCGCCAGCACGGCATTCGACACGAGCTTGCGTTCGGCCGGCGTGAAGCCGGACCCGAGGTCGCCCGGCGTGCTCGCGAGCCCGGCATACGCCTTGCCGCCGGCGATGTTGGCAATGGCGGCCAGCGGCAGGCGGAAGCCGGGATCGCCGACGAGGAAGCCGTCGTACTGGTCGGCATAGCGCGCCGCCGCGACCATCGTATGGCGGCCGCCGTTCGAGCAGCCGCCGATGTATGAGCGGTCCGGCGCCTTGCCGTACGCGGTGCGGATCACGGCCTTGGCCATCGGCGTGAGCTTGCCGACGGCCTGGTAGCCATAATCCAGGCGCGCCTGCGGATCGATGCCGAAGTCCGGCGTCGGGCTGGCGTGGCCCGCATCCGAACTGAGGACGGCGAAACCCTGGTTCAGCGCATTGTCGAGCGGGCCGCCGCCGCCGACCGGTCCCGTGGCCGGGACGACGCTGCCATCGACGCCGCCGTTGGCCTGGTAAAAGAAGCGGCCGTTCCAGGCCACGGGCAAGCGCATCTCGAAGCCGATGGCGTAGGCCTTGCCGTCCGCGCCCGTGCGGCGCAGCATTTCGCCCTTGACCTGGCAATGGGCGGGCACGGGCTTGCCGCCCACGGTGAGCACGCCGGCCGCGACGGGATTGGCCGCCGTGATCGTCGTGTCGGGGTACGCGATGCGGGTCGCGAGTTCCGCGCAGGCCGTCAGCGTGGCGCCCGTCGCCTGCGAAAGTTGCGGCAGCACCTGTGCCGCCGGCTGGGTGGTGTCGTGGCCAGTGCCGCAGCCGGCCATTCCGAGGACGGCGAATGCGGCCGCAGTGTGATGTCGGTTCATCGTGTGCTCCTGGAGAGTCGAAACATGAGGACGAGCGTGTCCGGCACAGCCCGGGACCGGGCTGCGCGCTACGGACGAATCAAGGTTGGATCAGTGCGTGCCGAGTACCTGCGCGCCGCGTGCCGCTTCCGGGTCGGCCCGGCGCGACAGCTTCCATGCGCACAGCGACGCGATGACGAGGCCCGGGGCTGCCGACAGCATCACGCCCGCCGCACCGGCCCCCAGCGCCAGCACCTGGCCGGCCACGAGCGGTCCGGCGATGGCGCCGAGGCGGCCGACGGAGATCGACGCACCCACGCCGGTGGCGCGGATCGGCGTCCCGTACAGCGCGGGCGCGCGGGCATACAGCACGGCCTGGGCGCCGACGGCGCAATAGCCGGCCGCGAACCCGGCAGCCATCGTCAGGCCGAAGCTGCCCGACAGGCCCAGGCCCGCCAACGCCAGCAGCATGCCCGCATACGCGATTCCGACGGCCAGGCCGGAACGGTCGCGGTCCACGAGGCGCCCGCTCAGCACGGAGCCCGTCGCACCGCCGATGTTGAAGAGGATTTGCACGACGCCGGCCTGCGGCCGCGTGTAGCCCTGCCCGATCAGCAGCGACGGCAGCCAGTTGAGCAGCATGTACAGGACGGTGAGCGTGAAGAAGCATGCGACCCACAGCAGCAAGGTCGAACCGAGGGCGCTGCCCGCGAACAGCGCGCCGATGCGGCGGTCGGCCGACGCGTGGGTCGTGGCCTGGTGGCGGAAGCTGGCGGACTCCTTCAGCAGCAGGACGAGGACCAGTGCGACGGCGATCGGCACGAGGCCGCCGACGTAGAAGATCGTGCGCCAGCCGGTCTCGAACTTGACCATGCCGATGACGGACGCGATGGCGCCGCCCAGCGGCACGCCGCAATACGTCAGGCTGACGGCCGTGCTGCGCATGGCGGGATCGGCCGCCTCGGACGTCAGCGCGATCAGCAGCGGCAGCGCGGCGCCGAGGCCGAGCCCCGTGAACACGCGCGCCGCCAGCAAACTGTTGTAATCCCACGCATGCGCGGTGGCGAACGAGAATACACCGAACAGCAGCACGGCGCCGACGAGCACGCGCTTGCGCCCGATGCGGTCCGCGAGCCAGCCGCCCACGAAGGCACCCGGCAGCAGGCCGACGAGGCCCGCGCTGAACACCCAGCCCATCAGCGCGGGCGCCAGTTTGAATTCGGCGCCGATACCCGGCGCGGCGATGCCGGTCGACTGCAGGTCCAGCCCTTCCAGTAATGCGGTGATAAAGCACAGCGCGATCGTCGCCGCACCGCGCGGCAGATTGCCTCGGTGTGTCATGTGTGTCTCCTCTGAAGCGATTTATGGTTGTGTTAGTCGCTGGTGGGTCCTCGGGTCGTCAGGTCGTCGTGCGCGTCCCTCCCTCGTCGGCGCGGATCGCCAGGTCCGCACGGTCCGCGTACAAATCGTCGACCAGCCCGGCGCGGCGCGCCAGCACGGCCGCCTGGTTGATCGAGCCCTTGTCGGTCAGCTCGCGCTGGTCGATCGACGGCGGTTCCGCCAGCGGCAGCAAGCGTTCGATACGCGTCGACGAACCGCTCGCGCCCGCATTCAGGTCGCGCAGCAGGCGCGCGAACATGGCCCGTACCGGCGGGCTGGCCAGCACCCGTGCGGCATCCGCGTCCGCCGGCAGGCCGGCCAGCACGCGGCAGTGCTCCATGCGCGGGAACACGAGCAGGCCGACGGTCGCGCGGTTCAGGCCCGTCACCACGGCATCCATCACGTACGGCGCGCCCTGGCTGATGACGCGCGCCCGCAGCGGCCCGACGCTGACGAACGTCCCCGTGGACAGCTTGAAGTCTTCCGCGATGCGGCCGTCGAACACGAACCCGAGCTCCGGCCGCGCCGGATCGTAGAAGCGCAGCGCGTCGCCCGTGCGGTAGTAGCCGTCCGCGTCGAACGCTTCCGCCGTCAGGCCCGGCGCGCGCCAGTAGCCCGGCATCACGTGCGGGCCGGCGAAGCAGGCTTCGAACTTGTCGCCCGCCGGCACCAGCTTCACCCGGCAGCCCGGCGCCGGCACGCCGACATAGCCGGCCCGCACGACGTCGCCCGTGCCGAACGTGCACGACGGCGACGTCTCCGTCATGCCGAGTCCCGTCATGATGCGGATCGATTCGCCGCAGTGCGCCAGGGCGACGGCGTCGAGCCGGTCCCATGCCGCCTGCGACAGGCCCGCGCCCGCGCACAGGAACAGTTTTACGCGCGAGAAGAACGTCGTGCGCAGGTCCGCGTCGCGTTCCAGCGCGTCCGTCAGCATCTCGAACCCTTTCGGGACGTTGAAGTAGACGGTGGGCGCGATCTCGCGCAGGTTGTCCAGCGTCTGGCCGAATTCCTTCGGCGTCGGCTTGCCGTCATCCAGGTACAGGGTGCCGCCGTTGTACAGCGCGAGGCCGACGTTGTGGCTGCCGCCGAAGCAGTGATTCCACGGCAGCCAGTCGACCAGCACGGGCGGCGCCTCCCCGCAAAAGGGAAAGGTCTGCAGCAGCATCTGCTGGTTGGCGACCAGCATGCCGTGCGTGGTGACGACCGCCTTCGGCTTCTTCGTCGAGCCGGACGTGAACAGGAACTTCAGGATCGTGTCCGGGCCGACGGCGTCGTTGACCGCATCGACGTCGCGCACGGGCGTGTCGAGCAGGCTGGCGAACGAGGTCGCGGCACGTCCGGCATACTCGCCGGCGCCCACGATCAGCTCCGCATCGGGCGGCAGCACGGCATACAGCGCGGGCGCGAAGGCGCGCGCATCCGCGACGTAGACGGCGCCAGGCGTCAGCTGCCCGACCAGGTCGCGCAACTTGCCGTAGTCGGTGGCGACGAGCGAATACGCGGGCGAGACCGGCGCGAACGGGATGCCCGCGTATGCGGCGCCCAGCGCCAGCTGGTAGTGTTCCAGGTCGTTCCCGGACAGGATCGCAAGCGGCCGCTCGGCCGACAGGCCCCGGTCCAGCAGCGCCTGGCCGATGTGGCGCGCGCGGCGCAGCATGTCCGCGTAGCCGATGCGGATCCAGTCGCCGTCCGCCCCGCGCCGGGCGACGAGTGTGCGCCCGGGATGCGCGGCCGCGCCGCTCACGAGGCGGTCCGTCCAGCGGCGCGGCAACGGGCCGAGCGGCGTGACGGCGTCGACGTGCCACGCGTCGCCGTCACGCCACGCGCGGATCTCGGGATTCCCGAGGAGGACGGGCCGGCGCCCTCCTTCCGGTTGCATGTGGTGCATGCGGGTCTCCTCAGATCGGGTAGTGGCGCGGGCCGGTCTGCACGGTGATCCAGCGCAGGTCCGTAAATTCCGCGATGGCCGCCTTGCTGCCGAAGCGCCCGTAGCCGCTGCCCTTCACACCGCCGAACGGCATCTGCGCCTCGTCGTGCACGGTCGGACCGTTGATGTGGCAGATACCGGATTCGATGCGTTGCGCGACGGCCATGGCGCGGCCGATGTCGCGCGAGAACACGGCCGCGGACAGGCCGTATTCGCTGTCGTTGGCGAGCCGGATCGCCTCCTCGTCCGTGTCGAACCGCAGGATGGAGACGATCGGGCCGAACGATTCTTCCTGGTAGACGCGCATGGCGGGCGTGACGCCGTCCACGATGGCCGGCTGCAGCACGTTGCCTTCCAGGCCGCCCGTCTGGATGACGGTCGCGCCCCGTTCGCGCGCATCCGCCAGCATCGCGTCCACGCGGCGCGCGGCGGCCGGGTCGATCATGCCGGCCAGCGGCGCATCGGAGTGTCCGGCGCGCAGCGTGGCCGTCTTCGCGGCCAGCTTCTCGATGAAGCCTGAAGCGATCTTGCGGTCGACGATGATGCGGTCGGCCGACATGCAGATCTGTCCCTGGTTGAAGAACGCGCTGAACGCGGCGGCATCGACGGCCGCGTCGAGGTCGGCGTCGTCCAGCACGACGACGGGGTTCTTCCCGCCGAGTTCCAGCAGCACGGGTTTCAGGTGTTCGGCCGCGAGCTTCGCGATGATGCGGCCCACGCGCGTGGATCCGGTGAAGTTGATGCGCCGGACGGCAGGATGCGCGACGAGGCGTTCCACGACCTGCGGCGCGTCGTCCGGCGCGTTCGAGATGAAGTTGACGACACCGGGCGGGAAGCCGGCGTCCACGAATGCCTGCGCGATCAGGCGGTGCACGGCCGGGCACAGCTCGGACGCCTTCAGGATCACCGTATTGCCGCAGGCGAGCGGCATGGCGACGGCGCGCGTGCCGAGGATCACGGGTGCATTCCACGGCGCGATGCCGACGACGACGCCGCACGGCTGGCGCACGCCCATCGCCAGCGAGCCCGGGACGTCGGATGGGATGACTTCGCCGGCGATCTGGGTCGTCATGGATGCCGCTTCGCGCAGCATGTTGGCGGCGAGCGTCACGTTGAACTGGTACCAGACGGGCGCGCCGCCCGCTTCCCGGATTGCGGCATCGACGATGCGCGGACGCAGCGCTTCCATCGCGTCGGCCGCGCCGAGCAGCAAGGCGCGGCGGGCGCCCGGCTGCAGGGCGGACCACGCCGGGAACGCATCCCGCGCCGCGGCGACGGCCGCATCGACGTCGTCGAGGGTCGCGGCGGCGGCGCGGGTGGCGACGGCACCGGTGGCCGGATCGCGCCGCTCGTACGCGGCGCCGTTCGATGCCGGGCGGGCCTGCCCGGCGATCAGCAGATCTGTGTCGAACATCAGAGGTCTCCTTTGTTGTCTCTGATTGAAGAGGCTGGGGGCCGATCGCGTCTTATGCGCGCTTGTAGCTCTGCAGGCCCGGCTTGATCGTCTTGTCGTCCAGGAACTGCTTCAAGCCTTCCTTGCGGCCCTTTTCCGGGTCGCGGTAATTGGACTGGTCGGTCTTGGCGTACAGGTAATCCTCGTTCTGGTCCCACGTCAGCTCGCGGCAGCGCTTGAAGCCCTGCTTAGCGTAGCGCAGCACGACCGGGTTCTTTTCCAGCAGATTCTGCGCCAGTTTCGTCACTTCTTCACGCAGCTGCGCCTTCGGCACCGCCTTGTTGACGAGGCCCATTTCGGCGGCCTGGGCGCCCGTGAACGTCTCGCCCGTCATGATGTAGTACAGCGCCTGGCGGTGGCCCATCGTGTCGGCGACGGCCTTCGACACCAGGTTGCCCGGCGGGATGCCCCAGTTCACTTCCGACAGGCCGAACACGGCGTCCTCGGCGGCAATGGCGAGGTCGCAGGCGACGAGCGGCGAGAACGCGCCGCCGAAGCACCAGCCGTTCACCATCGCGATCGTCGACTTGCTGTACATGCGCAGCAGCTTCCACTGCCATTGCGAGCAGTCGCGGCGGATGCGTTCCTGCGTGATCTCGGGCTTGCCGTCCGTCTCGCGGAAGTACTCCTTCAGGTCCATGCCGGCAGTCCAGGCGTCGCCGGCGCCCGTCAGGACGATCACCTCGGCGTCGTCGTCCAGCTCCAGCGTTTCCAGCACGTCGATCATCTCGCGGTTCAGCGTCGGGCTCATCGCATTGCGCTTTTCCGGACGGTTCAGGGTAATCCAGCCGATACGGTTCTCGACGTCGACCTTCACGGTCTCCCAACGGCCTTCGTATTTGGACATACAATGTCTCCTAATGTGTGTGGAAGTTATCAGGTAGCCTGATATGAGGCTTATACTAGACCTGCCTGCACGCTTTGACAAGAAAAATTTTCATGCCCTCGAAAAAACCCATCGCGGCCGCTGCGGCCGACAACAAGCCCTCGGGCCTCGCATACATCGTGGGGCGGCTCGACCACGTCCTCAACAAGCGCCTGCGCGACGGCCTCGCGCCGCTGGGCATGACGGTGCCCCATTACACGGCGCTGTCCGTGTTCCGCGTGCTCGGCACGCTGTCCAACGCCCAGCTGGCGGAACGCACGATGATGTCGCCGCAATCGGCGAACGAAATGGTGAAGGCGATGGAGGCGAAGGGATGGATCGCGCGCACGCCCGATCCGGACCACGGCCGCATCATCCGCATCAGCCTGACGGACGACGGCGAGGCCGTGCTGGCGCGCTGCGACGAGGCGGTAAAGCAGGTCGAGGAGACCATGTTCCCGGACCTCACGCAGGACGAGCGCACGTGGCTGCACGCGCAGCTGCGCGGCGCCGTGAAGGCGCTGAACCTGCCCGGGATCTGACTCGCCCTACAGCAAGGCGTTGAGCTCGACCTGGTATTTGATGAGGGTCGGCAGGCAGCGCTCGACCATCTGCTCCACGCTCATGCGGCCCGCGTGCACGCTGATGTTCATCGCGGCCACGACGTCGCCGCGGAAGTTCCTGACGGGCACCGCGATCGTGCGCAGCCCCAGCTCCAGTTCCTGGTCGACGACCGCATAGCCCCGCTCGCGGGCGCGCGCGATTTCCTCGCCGAGCCGCGCGCGGTCGACGATCGTGTGCGAGGTGATGGGCTCCGGCACGGCGCGCGCGAGGAAGCGCCCGGCCTCGTCCGGCGGCAGGCTCGCGAGCAGCATGCGCCCGTTCGCCGTGCAGTACGCGGGCACGCGCGTGCCCGGCTGCAGCGTGGCCGAAATCAGCTGGCCCGCGCTGACGGCCGCCACGCACACGAGATCGTCGTGGTCCAGCACCCCGACGGACGCCGCCTCGCCCAGCGCGTACGCGAGCCGGTACAGCAGCGGTTGGGCGATGCGCGGCAGCCGCGCCGAGTGCAGGTACGACTGCCCGAGGCGCAGGATCTTGGGCGTCAGGGTGAACTGCCTGTTCTCGTGCCGCATGTAGCCGAGCGCCGTCAGCGTCAGCAGATAGCGCCGGGCGGCCGCGCGCGTGAGGCCGGTGCGCTCGGCCACCTCGGCGATCGTCAGGCGCGACCGCTCCTGGTCGAATGCCTCGATCACTTGCAGGCCCTTGTCGAGGCCCGCGACCATGTCGCGTTTTGCGGGTTCCTGGTCCATCGTTCAGAAATTTGCGAATTTGTGCGAGTATCGCACAGAATGTGCGAATAGCGGAAACGGGTCGACATGGCCGTCTTGTGGCGCCGCGGTCGTTTTTCTACGATGGATCGGCTCGCACAACCTTCCGACATCAGGAGACAACGTGAAATTCGACGACGTGCAACCCGGCGTGTGGCCGGAGCTCATCTACCCCGCCTATAAATCGACCGTCAAGCGCGGCCCGCTGCAGCCGGCGCTGCGCATCGAGGCGCCGGTCGCCACCAGCCGCAACATCGATCCCGCGCCGCGCATCCTCCTCCCGCACGATACGGACCTGACGCGCCGCGGCCAAGGCGCGCCGCTGGGCGAAAAGATCGTCGTGACGGGCCGTGTCGTCGACGAGGACGGCAAGCCGGTGCGCAATTCGCTGATCGAGGTGTGGCAGGCCAACTCCGCCGGCCGCTACTGGCACCAGCGCGACAACCACGACGCCCCGCTCGACCCGAACTTCTTCGGCTTCGGCAAGATGATGACGGACGACGACGGCCGTTACCGCTTCGTCTCCATCAAGCCGGGCCCGTACCCGTGGAAGAACCACGACAAGGCGTGGCGCCCGGCGCACATCCACTTCTCGCTGTTCGGGAACGTGTATGCGCAGCGCCTCGTCACGCAGATGTACTTCCCGAGCGACCCGCTGTTCCCGTACGACCCGATCTTCAACAGCATCCCGGACGAGGCGGCGCGCCAGCGCCTCGTTTCGCGCTTCTCGCTCGACCACACGGTGGGCGACGAGATGCTGGGCTACGAATTCGACATCGTCCTGCGCGGCCGCGGCGCCACGCCGTTCGGACTCTGAAAGGAACCAACCATGAGCAAGATCACGACCTCGCAGACCATCGGCCCGTTCTCGCACGAAGGCTGGCAATGGGCGGTAGATTTCTGCGCCGCCGGGCGCCTGGAGACGAACGCGCCGACCATCGTGCTGCACGGCGTCCTGTACGACGGCGACGGCAACCCGATCGACGATGCGCAGATCGAAGCGTGGCTGCCGGAGGCGGCGGCCGCTGAAAGCGCCCAGGAGATCCCGGGCTTCCGCCGCACGCCGACCGGCAAGGCCGGTGAATTCAGCCTGCGGCTGTCGGTCCCCCGCGTCCCGTGGGCGAACCGGTGGCCTACGTGACCGTGTTCGCGCGCGGTCTCACGAAGCACCAGTTCACGGCCGTGTTCCTGGAGGACGATGCGACGCTGGCGGAATCGGCTATTCTGGCGCAGGTACCGGCCGAACGGCGCGATACGCTCATCGCCCGCAAGGATGGCGACGGCACGTATCGGTGGAATATCTGGATGCAGACCGAGAAGGAAACCGTCTTCTTCGATTACCGCTGACACGGGAACACACCTTGGCGATATCACTCTTCGACACCCTGTTGAGCACCCCCGACATGATCGCCGCGTTCGACGACGCGGCGCTGATCCAGGCCATGCTCGACTTCGAAGCGGCGCTGGCGGGCGCGCAGGCCGACGAAGGCCTGCTGCCGCGCCACGCCGCGCAGGCCATCGCGGCCGCGTGCCGGGCCGACCGCTTCGACATCCCTGCCCTCGTCACGGCCGGCCGCCGCTCCGGCACGCTGGCCGTGCCGCTCGTGAAGGAACTCACGCGCCTCGTGGCCGCGACGGACAGCGAGGCATCGACCCTCGTCCACTGGGGCAGCACGAGCCAGGACGTGCAGGACAGCGCGATGGTGCTCGTCACGCGCGCGGCGCTGCGCCTGCTCGACGCCGACCTGGCCACCTTGTGCGGCCACCTGCAAAAGCTGGGCGAGGCCCACCTCGCTACGCCCGTGCTGGCGCGCACCCTGCTGCAGCCGGCCCAGGTGACGGGCTTCGGCTTCAAGGTCGCGGGCTGGCTCGCGCCGCTCGTGCGTGCGCGTGCGCGCCTGCGCGAGGCGGCCGCCGGCGCGCTGCAATTGCAATTGGGCGGCGCTGTCGGCACGCTGGCCGTGATGGGAGAGCGCGGTCCCGCCGTCGCGCACCGCGTGGCGCAACTGCTGGACCTGAAGACGCCGGCCGCCACGTGGCACACGCAGCGCGACGAATGGGTGCGCCTCGGCCTGGAAGTCGCACTGCTGACCGGTAGCCTCGGCAAGATCGCGGCGGACCTCGCGCTGATGGCGCAGGGCGAAGTGGGAGAACTGGCGGAACCGGCGGGCGGCGGCCGCGGCGGCTCGTCGGCGATGCCGCACAAGCGCAACCCCGTGTCGTCGATGATCGCGCTGGCCGCGGCCACGCGCACGCCGCAGCATGCGGCCACGCTGCTCGCCGCGATGGGCCAGCAGCACGAGCGCGGTCTCGGCAACTGGCAGGCGGAGCTGGCCGAGTGGCCCACGTTGTTCCTGTCTGCCCACGGCGCCCTGCGCGCACTGAACGATGCGTTCGCCGGCCTCACGGTGGACACGGCCCGCATGCGCGCCAACATCGACGCGCTGCAGGGTCTCGTCGCGGCCGAGGCGCTGTCGATCCGGCTCGCGGGCGCCATCGGCCGTCCCGCCGCGCACGCGGCCGTCGAGAAGATGACGCAGGCCGCCGTCGCCGAGGGCCGCCACCTGCGCGACGTCGCCCGGGACGCCATCACTGCCGATCCGGCGCTGGCGTCGCTCGACATCGGGCAGCTGGACACCCTTTTCGACCCCGTCGCCGCTACCGAACCCGCACAACGCCTGGCCCGCGAACGCCTGGCCGCACTCAAGAAAGATTCAGCATGAGCTTCGATCCCTCAACCACGACCTCCTGCGCGGCCTGGACCAGCGCCGCGCCGTCCTAGGCGGCGCCTGGGTCGAGCGTTCGCTCGCGAACGCCAACACCTTCACCGCCGACTTCCAGAATTTCATCACGCGCTATGCGTGGCACGACATCTGGGACCGTCCGGGCCTGCCGCGCAAGACCCGCCGCACGATCGTCCTCGCGATCACCATCGCCCTCGGCCGCTGGGAAGAATACGAACTGCACGTGCGCGCGGCGCTGCTGGGCGACGCCGACAGCCGCCTCACGCCGGACGAGTTGAAGGAAGTGCTGATGCAGTCCGCGATCTACGCGGGCGTGCCCGCCGCGAACACGGCGTTCGCGCACGCGGCGGCGATCCTGCGCGAGGTCGGTCCGCAGATCGGCTACACGCTGGAGCCCGCATCGCCGCTGGATGCCGTGCACCCGGGCGTGGGCCGCGCCGGCCGCACGGACAGCCTCCCCGCCCTGCACTACAGCGTGCGCGCACCGCGAAACGGCAAGCGCCCCCGCCACACGGTCGTGCTGAGCCACGCGCTCGGCTGCGACCTGACGATGTGGGATGGCCTCGCCAACCTGCTGGCCGCCGATTGCCGCGTGATCGCCTACGACCACCGCGGCCACGGCAGTTCCGACGCGCCCGCGGGTCCATACGCGATGGCCGACCTCGCGGACGACGCGGCCCGTATGTTGCGCGACCTGGACACCGGTCCGGTCGTCTGGATCGGCCTGTCGATGGGCGGCATGGTGGGCCAGGAGCTGGCGCTGCGCCATCCGTCGCTCGTCGGCGCGCTCGTGCTGGCGCATACGACGTCCGGCTATCCCGACGCGGCGCGCGACGTCTGGCAACAGCGCATCGCGACGGTACGGGAACGCGGTATCGAAGCGATCGCGGACGCCGTGATGGGCCGCTACTTCCACGACGCGTTTCGCGCCGCGCATCCGGCCACCGTCGCCCGCTTCCGCCAGCGCCTCGTCACGACGGATGCGCAAGGCTACATCGGCTGCTGCGCGGCCGTGGGCGGCATCGACACGACGGCGCGCCTGGGACAGGTCGCCGCGCCCACGCTCGTGCTGGCCGGTGAACTGGACCAAGGCACGCCCGTCGACATGGCGCGCACGCTGGCGGCGGGGATCCCGAGTGCGCAGCTGCAGGTGCTCGCCGGCGCGTCGCACCTGGGCGCCGTGGAACAGCCGGACGCCTTCGCCGCCGCGGTGACGGCATTCGTCGGGATGTTGTAAAAATATAACGTAGGACTATACTGAATCATTCCCGTCCGATGGCCAATCGGTACGCACATGACTCAGTGGCTCTCCCGTTCGACCAGGTTCGGTTACGTCCTGGTCACTCTCCTGGTGGTGGCGACAGCCATCCTGCTGGTCTGGCAGCAGTTCGGGATGACGCGCACCCTCGAGATCTCCCCGCAGCATCCGCACGGCGCCAGAGTGACGGACGACCGCGACAATACACGCGGCAACGGCGGGAACGGCAATTCGGTCGCATCGCTGACCGTCACGAAGGATGCGTTCATCATGCGCTGCTACCTGGGCGCCGCCGCACCCTACCCGTTCTGCAAGCTGCAATTCCTGATGGGCGATCCGGTCAAGGGCATCGACATGTCCGGCTACGACACGATCGCGTTCGACCTGCGGTATACGGGCCGGGGCTGGCATGTCCTCAAGCTCCACCTGATGAATTTCGAACCGGAGTTTTCCACGCTGGAGGACTGGAATTCGCAGCGGTTCAACGAGTTGCTGATCAACGTACCCGCCCAGCCCCAATTCACGGCGCCGATGAATGCCGTACGCACCGCGGACTGGTGGCACTTCTCGCGCCAGATTCCGCTGTCCAAGAGCTATGTCCGCCTCGATCATGTCACGACTGTCGAATTGGCGACGGACAACTACCACGACACGGGGCAAGTCGTCACGGTTGAACTTCGGAAGATCGAATTTCGCGGCAAATGGATATCGCGGGCAACGCTGATGGGTTGGCTGGTGTTCGTGTGGATCGTGTGCGGCGTCATCGGCCTGTCGCTGGGTCTGCTGCACTACCGCTCCGACCTCCAAGCCAACAAGACACGCGTGGAGCAACTGGCCGCCATCGACCGCGAACGCAAGGAAGCCGAGGCGGCCCGTGAGACGGCGCTGGCGGAGGCCGTCGCCCTGGCGCGCCAGCGCAGCCAGTTCCTCGCGCAGATGAGCCACGAACTGCGCACGCCGCTCAACGCCATCATCGGCTATGCCGACCTGCTGGGACGCGACCGCGACCACCTGACCGAACGGCTCGCCGCCGGCCTGGCGACCATCCACGAAAGCGGCCAGCACCTGCTCACGCTGATCAACGACATCCTCGACCTGGCGCGGGTCGAAGCCGGCAAGATGGTGCTGCACCCGGCCGCCGTGCATCTCGAGACGTTCCTGCAGGTCCTGGCGAACATCATGCGGGTCAAGGCGGAAGAGAAAGGCCTGGGATTCAGCTACGAGCTCGCCCCCGGCCTGCCGGCCGCGGTGACGATCGACGAGACGCGTTTGCGCCAGGTGCTGCTCAACCTGCTGGGCAATGCGGTGAAGTTCACCGACACCGGCAAGGTCTCGCTGCGGGTGCTGCCCGCCGCATCGCCTAGCGCGCCGGACAGCGCGCGGCTGCGCTTCGAAGTGGCCGACAGCGGCATCGGCATGAGCACGCAAGAGATCGGGCGCCTCTTCCAGCCCTTCGAACAGGTGGCGGCGACGCAGCGGCGCGAGGGCGGCACGGGGCTGGGCCTGGCCATCAGCCAGCAACTGGTGCAGCTCATGGGCGGCCGGATCGACGTCGTCAGCGAGCCCGGCAAGGGGAGCACGTTCTCGTTCGAGATCGACGTGCCGGTGGCCGCCGCCGCGCCGGTGCTCGCGGCACCGCACGAGACCCTGAAAGGCTACGAGGGCGAGCGCAAGCGGCTGCTGGTCGTGGACGACGTGCCCCAGAACCGCGCGATGCTGCTGGACCTGCTGCAGGAGACCGGGTTCATCGTCGCCGCCGCCGCGAACGGGCTCGAATGCCTGGTCCTGCTCGACAGCTTCAAGCCGGACCTGATCCTGATGGACGTCATGATGCCGGTGATGGACGGGAACGAGACGACGCGGCAGATACGCCATATGCCGGGCTGGGACAACGTCCCGATCATCGCGGTGACCGCGAGCGCCAGTCCGGATGACGAACGCAGGAGCCGCGATGCCGGTGCCAGCGCCTTCCTTGCCAAGCCGGTCGACCACGACCTCCTGCTGCGCACGATCGGCAGGCTGCTGGCGCTGCAATGGACCACGGGACTGCCGGCACCGGAGGGCGGCGAGGAAGCCGCCATGGCCGTGCCGCCGGCCGACGAGATCGAGGCGCTGTGGCAGCTGGCGCAGATCGGCAGCATGCGCGAGATCCGCGAACGGGCCGCCTACCTGCGCGGGCTCGATCCGGCCTATGCGCCGTTCGCGAACCGCCTGGACACGCTGGCGCAGGGCTACCACTCGAAGCAGCTGGCGGCCTTCGTGGCGCGCTTCCGGACCGGGGACGCGGCCCGGCGGCAGGACGATTTCCAGTCGATGCGAACATGACTCCGTGGCTCTCCCGTGCGACCAGGATCGCTTACGCCCTGGTCATCCTCCTGGTGCTGGCGACCCCGGTCCTGCTGGTCTGGCAGCACTACGGCATGACGCGCACCCTCGAGATCTCCCCGCAGCATCCGTACGACGCGGTCGTGACCGACGACCGCGTCATGCCGCGCGGGAACCCGGCGCCGGGCAATTCGGTCGCGTCGCTGGCCGTCACGAAGGATGCGTACATCCTGCGTTGCCAGATGGGGACGGCCGCGAGGTATCCGAATTGCGCGATCCAGTTCCGGCTGGGCGACCCGGGCAAGGGCATCGACATGTCCGGGTACGACACGGTCACGCTCGACGTGCGCTATACGGGGCACGGCCGGCATGTCCTCAAGCTTCACCTGCTGAATTTCGAACCGGAGTTCGACGCGCCGGGCCAGTGGGATGCGCAGCGCTTCAACGAGGTGCTGATCGATATTCCGGCCCGGTCCGAAGTCACGATCCCGATGCATGCCTTGCGCACCGCGGACTGGTGGCACTTCGCGCGCCGGATCCCCCTGTCCAAGAGCTATGTCCGTGTCGACCATGTCACGACCGTGGAACTGCAGGCGGACGACGCCAGCGCCGCCGGTCACGCGATCACGGTCGAAGTCCGCAAGATCGAGTTCCGCGGAAAATGGATCTCCCGGACGACCATGCTGGGCTGGCTGATGGCCGCATGGACAGGCTGCGGCATGCTCGGGCTGTCGCTGGGTTTGCTGCACTTCCGCGCCGGCCTGCAAGCCAGCAGGACGCGCCTGGAACAGCTGGCGGCCATCGACCGCGAACGCAAGGAAGCCGCGGCCGCGCGCGAGACGGCGCTGCGAGAGGCCGTCGCCCTAGCGCGCCAGCGCAGCCAGTTCCTCGCGCAGATGAGCCACGAACTGCGTACCCCGCTCAACGCCATCATCGGCTATGCCCAGCTGCTGGGACGCGACCGCGACGGCCTGACCGAACGGCAGTCCTCCGGCCTGGCGACCATCCGCGAGAGCGGCCAGCACCTGCTCACGCTGATCAACGACATCCTCGACCTGGCACGGGTCGAAGCGGGCAGGATGGTGCTGCATCCGGCCGCCGTCCATCTCGACACGTTTCTGCAGGTGCTGGCCAACATCATGCGCGTCAAGGCCGAGGAAAAAGGCCTCGCATTCAGCTGTGAGCTTGCCCCCGGCCTGCCGTCCGCAGTGACGGTTGACGAGACACGCTTGCGCCAGGTGCTGCTCAATTTGCTGGGCAATGCGGTGAAGTTTACCGACACCGGCAGGGTCTCGCTGCGGATGCTGCCGGCTGCGCCCTCCAGTGCGCCGGACAGCGCGCGGGTGCGCTTCGAAGTGGCCGACACCGGCATCGGCATGGGCGCCCAACAGCTGGCGCGCATCTTCCAGCCGTTCGAACAGGTGGCGACGGCACAGCGGCGCGAGGGCGGCACGGGCCTGGGCCTGGCCATCAGCCAGCAACTGGTGCACCTCATGGGCGGCCATATCGACGTCGTCAGCGCGCCCGGCAAGGGGAGCACGTTCTCGTTCGAGATCGACGTGCCGGTCGCAGCCGCCGCGCCGGCCGCCGCGGTAGCGCACGAGACGCTGCTAGGCTACGAGGGCGAGCGCAAGCGGCTGCTGGTCGTGGACGACGTGCCGCAGAACCGCGCCATGATGCTGGACCTGCTGCAGGAAACGGGATTCATCGTCGCCGCGGCATCGAACGGACTCGAATGCCTGGTCCTGCTCGACAGCTTCAAGCCGGATCTGATCCTGATGGACGTCATGATGCCGGTGATGGACGGGAACGAGACGACGCGGCAGATACGCCATATGCCGGGCTGGGGCGACGTTCCGATCCTCGCTGTGACCGCCAGCGCCAGTCCGGATGACGAACGCAGGAGCCGCGACGCCGGTGCCAGCGCCTTCCTCCCCAAGCCGGTCGACCACGACGTCCTGCTGCGCACCATCGGCAGGCTGCTGGCGCTGCGTTGGACCACGGAACTGCCGGCGCCGGAGGGCGGCGAGGAAGCCGCCATGGCCGTCCCGCCGGCCGACGAGATCGAAACGCTCTGGCAGTTGGCGCAGATCGGCAACATGCGCGAGATCCGCGCGCGGGCCGCCTACCTGCGCGGGCTCGATCCGGCATACGGGCCGTTCGCGCACCGCCTCGATACGCTCGCGCAGGGCTACCATTCGAAGCAACTGGTCGCCTTCGTGGCGCGATTCCGGAGCGATTCCGAAAAAGTACTAGACGACCGGTCGGTTTAGGGTTACAGTGGACCCATGAACACGGCAAACACGACGCCCTCCTCCGACGTACGCTCGCACATCCTCGCGACCGGCCAACGCATCATGGCCGGCAAGGGTTACTCGGCGGTGGGCCTGAACGAGATCCTCACGACGGCCGGCGTGCCGAAGGGATCGTTCTATCACTACTTCAGTTCGAAAGACGCGTACGGCGAAGCAATGCTCGAGCGTTATTTTGAGGATTACCTGGCCGAGCTCGACGGCACGCTAAGTCAACCCGGCCTGACGGCGGCGCAGCGGCTCATGAATTACTGGCAGTCCTGGCAGGCGTCGCAGTCGTTCGAGCAGTGCCAGGGCAAGTGCCTGGCCGTGAAGCTGGGCGCGGAAGTGGCCGACCTGTCCGAGGCCATGCGGCTCGTCCTGCGGCGCGGCACGGAAGCGATCGTCGACCGGCTCGCGCAGGCACTGGCCGAGGGGATCGCGGATGGGTCGTTGACCGTCGATGGCGAACCGCAGAATGTGGCAGGCAGTTTGTACCAATTGTGGCTGGGCGCCAGCGTGATGGCCAAGATCGAGCGGTCGCTTCGACCTTTCGAAACGGCGCTGGCGGCGACCCGGCAGATGCTTCATCTTGCCCCTTGAAACGGGCATTTTTTTAACCCAGGTCTAGACGACTGGTCTACTGGCAATCTCAACCGAAGGGACACATCATGAAAGTGCTGATCGTACTGACCTCGCACGACCAACTGGGCAACACGGGCCGCAAGACCGGCTTCTGGCTCGAGGAACTGGCCGCCCCTACTATGCGTTCAAGGACGCGGGCGCCGAGATCGTGCTGGCCTCGCCCAAGGGCGGACGCCCGCCGCTGGATCCGAAGAGCAACGAGCCGGACTTCCAGACCGACCTCACCCGCCGTTTCGAAGCGGACGCCGGTGCCATGGCGCAGCTCGCCGCCACGGTGCCCCTGCACCAGGTGAAGCAGGCCGATTTCGACACGGTGTTCTATCCCGGCGGCCACGGCCCGCTGTGGGATCTGGCGGAAGACAGCAACTCGATTGCCCTGATCGAGTCGTTCGTGGCCGCCGGCAAGCCCGTCGCGCTGGTCTGCCACGCGCCGGGCGTCCTGCGCCATGTCCGCACGCCGGCCGGACGGCCGCTCGTCGAAGGCAAGCAGGTGACGGGCTTTACCAACAGCGAGGAGGCGGCCGTCGGGCTGACCGACGTCGTGCCCTTCCTCGTCGAGGACGAGCTGAAAGCCAGGGGCGGCGTGTTTTCGCGCGGTCCTGACTGGAGTTCGTACGTCGTGCGCGACGGCCTGCTGATCACGGGCCAGAACCCGGGATCGTCCGCCGAGACGGCGGCGGCGCTGATGGCCCGCTTGCAGGGGTGATGGTCAGGCGCGCACGACCCGCTGGTCGATGACGCCGAACGGCGCATCGCCCGCCGCGCCGCGCGCGCGCATGCGCACCCGGTCGCCGAAGCGCATGAATTGCGTGCGCGGTTCGCCGTGGTCGATGATCTCGATGACGCGGCGCTCCGCGATACAGGCCGAGCCCGCGGCACGGTCCGCATTCGACACGGTGCCCGAGCCGACGATCGTGCCGGCGCCCAGCCTGCGCGTGCGTGCCGCATGCTCGACGAGTTCGCCGAAGCCGAAATTCATCTCGCGGCCGTTCGGGTGACCGAACGCCTGTCCGTTCCATTCGACGTCGAGGTCCAGATGCACGCGGCCATCCCGCCACGCGTCCCCAAGCTCGTCCGGCGTGACCGCCACGGGCGCGAAGCTCGTCGACGGCTTCGCCTGCAGGAAGCCGAAGCCGCTTTTCATCTCGCGCGGGCCCAGCGCGCGCAGGCTCCAGTCGTTCAGCTGCACGACGAGGCGCACGGCCGCCAGCGCCTGCGCGGGCGTGGCGCCCATCGGCACCTGGTCGACGATGACGCCGAACTCGCCCTCGAAGTCGATGCCCAGCGCCTCGTCCGGCAGCGGGACGTCCTCGTGCGGGCCGAGGAAATCGTCGGACGCGCCCTGGCACATCACGGGAATCGTGTCGAAGTCAGGGATCGGCGGCGTGTTGAACGCCCGCTCCATCAGGCGGCCGTGGTTCAGGAATGCCGATGCGTCGCACCACTGGAAGGTGCGCGGCAGCGGCGCCATGCACTGCGCGGCATCGAACTCGAATGCGTCGGCCGCGCGGCCGCCGTTCAGCGCGTCGGACAGCGCCTGCAGGCTCGGCGCCGCGTCTGCCCAGCGCTCCAGTGCCGCCAGCAGGTTCGGGGCGACGTCCGCCGCCGCCACCGCATGGCGCAGGTCGCGCGACACGACGAGCAGGCGGCCGTCGGTCGAGCTGTCCCGGTAGGTTGCCAGTTTCATACGGCCTCCTTCAACGGCGCGGCAACGCGAGCAGCGCGTCGTCGACGATGGCCACGGCGCGCGTCCAGCCGGCCGACCCCGCGCGCACCTTGTGCGGGAAGCACGAGACATAGAAACCGTGGCCCGGCAGCGCTTCCAGGTTGTGCAGCTTCTCGAGGTGGCAGTAGCCGATGTCGCGGCCGGCCTTGTGCCCTTCCCAGATCAGCGACACGTCGCCCGTTTCCGCGATCTTCTTCGCCGTGTACGAGAACGGCGCATCCCAGCTCCACGCGTCCGTGCCGGTCAGGCGCACGCCGCGCTCCAGCAGGTACATCGTCGCCTCGTAGCCCATGCCGCAGCCAGCCGACACGAAGTCGTTGTGGCCGTAGCGGCTACCGGCGCGCGTGTTGACCATGACGATGTCCAGCGGTTGCAGGTCGTGTCCGATGCGCTTCAGTTCCGCTTCCACATCCGCCGCGGTGGCGACGTAACCGTCCGGGAAGTGGCGGAAATCCAGCTTTACGCCGGGCTGGAAGCACCACTCCAGCGGCACCTCGTCGATGGTGATCGATTTTTTCTTCTCGCCCGTCTTCGCATCCATGGTCGAGTGGAAGCGGTAAGGCGCGTCCAGGTGCGTGCCGCTGTGGGTCGTCATCGTGACCCACTCGGCCGCCGCAGCTTCGCCGTCCGGGTAGTCCGCCGGCGTCGTGCCGGGGATCATGGCCATGAATTCGTGCAGCGTGTCCTGGTGCTTCTGGTACGTGATCTTCGGCGCCAGCGGCGGCGGATCGGACAGGGGTTCGTTCTCGAGATAGATCGACAGGTCGATGAATTGACGGGTCATGGTGTCTCCTCAGATGGGTGCTGCGAGCGCCGCCAGCGTCGCGCGCATGATGCGGGCATGTTCTTCCTTGTCACCGCCGGCGATCTCGATCTCGCCCAGGCGGATCGAATTCTGCACGACCATGCGGCAGCGCTCCCATCGCCGCGCGAGGTAACGGTCCAGCGCCTGGTCGACGCTGCCGGCATTGGCTAGTTCGTCGGCCAGCACGAGCGCGTCCTCGATGCCGATGCAGGCGCCTGACGCCATGTGCGGCGTCGTCGCGTGCACGGTATCGCCGATCAGCACCACGCGTCCCTTGTACCACGGGGTCGGCATCAGCAGGGTTTCCAGCGGGCGGTAGATGATCTGCGAGTCCTCGTTCAGCGCCTCGCGCACGCGCTGCAGGCGCGGGTCGGGGAACGGCGCCAGCAGCGCTTTCACGCGCGCCAGGAATTCGGCCGGGTCGATGTAGTCGTTCGTCGCGCGGTCTTCCGTCACGAACAAGTACATCTCGTCCTTCGACACCGGATTCAGGCCCGGCTTGATCTTCGGGCCCAGCCACATCATGGTGCCGTTGATGTCGGCGGGACGCGGCAGTACCGCGCGCCACACGCCCTGGCCGGTGTACTGCGGCGCCGGCGCATCCGGGAACACGGCCTCGCGCACTTTCGAATACAGGCCGTCGGCACCGATTACGAGGTCGTAGCGGGATGTAGTGCCGTCGGTGAACGTGACGTCGACGCCGCCCGCATCCTGCTCCATGCGCGTAAAGGTACAGCCCAGGCGGACATTGGCGCCGGATACGCGGGTGGCATCGGCCAGGATGCGCGCCAGCGCCGGCCGCATGATGGCGCCGTTGCCCGGCACGTCCGGCCCCGCGAGGCGCGGCGTCGGCAGCTCGGCGACCTTCTGGCCGGTCGGGATGTGGATCTCGACGCCGTCGGACGCGGCGCCCTCGGCCAGGAACGCGTCGATGACGCCCAGCTGCACGAGCGCGCGCATCGTCGCGCCGCCCAGGCTGATGCCCGCGCCGTACGAACGCCAGCCGGGGTCGATCTCGACCAGGTCGACGGCGATGTCGCGCTTGCGCAATTCGATGGCGGCGGCCATGCCGGAAAAACCGCCGCCGATGATGAGTACCTTGTTTACGGGTGCTGCCATGTCATGTCTCCTCGTCGCCGCTGGGGCGAATCTCGATGTCGTTCGTTTTCTGGACGGTCAGTGTCGTTCGCCGGCACCAGGCGCACCCGGCGGCGGCCCGCCAGGCGCCCACTTATCCCGCTGCTGGAACAGGAACAGCTGCGACGCATCGGCGCCCGCGGGCACGGCGCGTGCCGTCCACGTGTCGTCGTGCAGGTCCATGTCGGCGTCGTACTCCACGTGGCAGCCGAGCGGACTGTTGAAGTACCAGAACCAGTTCGAGCCCATCTTATGACGGCCCGGTCCCCAGAACGACTGGTAGCCCTTGTTCACGAAGCGCGTGCCGGCCTGCAGTACCTCGTTCGGTCCGCCCATGTGGAACGTGAAGTGCTCGCAGCCTTTCATGAACGGCGGCGTCTGGATCAGGAACAGCGTATGGTGGTCGTCCGTGCCGGCGGGCTTCAGGAACGGTCCCGCGCCCAGCAGCCGGTCGGTGCAGGCGAAGCCGAGGCGTTCCACGTAGAAGGCCTCCGCCTTCGCGGTATCGGGCACGTAGTACACGACGTGCGACAACGTGCGCGGGCGCGCCGGGGCGTTCTCGTCGACGGCCGTGTGATTGACGGGACGGTTGGGCGCGCCGGGTGCATTGATCGCTTCGGCCGGCAGGTCGAGCGGACGGCGCACCGTCACCTGGAAGCCGAGCACGAAGCCCATGTCGTCCACGCTCTCGATGCTGCCGTCGGGGAGCGGGCGCACGTCGCGGTCGCGTGCCAGCTCGGTGGCAATGGCGTCCAGCGCCTGCCGGTCCGCCACGCCATAGATCGTCTTGCGCAGCATGTTGGCCGTCCCGAGGCCGGGAGGCAGTAACGTATCGTCCTTGTGCGCGAGGATGATCGCGGTGCCGTCGAGCGCCTCGAAGCGTCCATCGCCGGCGTGCCTCAGGCCATAGTCAGTCAGGTACAGTGCGCAGGCTTCGAGGTCGTCGACGCCGAAGACCAGCGCGTCGGGTCCGATGATGTTCATGGTTGTCTCTCTTTGTCGTTAGGTTGTCGTTGTACAGGGCGGTACGGCCGCCCGGCCGTGAAGATTTTCAGCCCGCACCTGGGGCTGCGCGGCAGCGATGGCAAGCACCTCATGGCCCTGCGCACATCAGTAAAATCGATTCGAGGACCGCCTGTCTGGCCATGGGCGCCGCCGGTTCAGGATTCCCGCCTCGCGCGAATGCTTCGCTGCCGGGCTTACCTCAGCGCGTACCCGTGGCCGCGTCGGCCTGCGGCGCGGATTTGCCGCGCACGAGCAGGAACAGGAGCACGATGACGCCGGACAGCACCCCGAACACGAGGAACGCCGCCTGCAGGCCGCCGACCCGGGCCTGTACGAGCTTCACCGCCACCGGCGACAGGAACTGCGACACGAAGAACGCGCTGGTCCACAGGCCCATGCCGCGACCCCGATGCTGGAATGCGTACTGGCTTTGCACCCAGTTGATCAGCGCCGGCACGATGATGCCGTTGGCGACTTGCTGGAAGAACGCGAACACGAGCGCGATCTCGAAGCCCGGCGCCAGGCCGATGCCGGACAGGCCGACGCAGTAGCACGCCAGCACCAGCAGGATCTGCGCGGACGGGCCGAAGCGCGTCGTCAAGATGAACAGGACCGAGCCGACGGGCACCCCCATGCTCGGGATTGACATGGCCATGCCGATCGACTTCGGATCGTGGACGCCCATTTCGCTCAACAGCACCGAGAAGTTGATAACCTGCACAAAATAAATGATCCCCAGCAGCGCCGTGATACCGCACGTCAGCCCGGCCGTCGACCACGGGAAACCCGCGCGCAGCGCCGCGGTGCCGGTGCCCGCCCCAGCGTCGCCCGGCCGCGCATGCGCCAGCGGTTCGTACAGGTACAACCACCCCGTGACCAGGATCGGCAGCGCCAGCACGTACACGAGGAACGGGTATTGCCAGCCCTGCGCGGCCAGGAAGCCGGAACAGAAGATGACGGCCGACCCCATGAATGCGCCGGTGAGCCCCTGGATCATTAGCCAGCGTGCCCGTGCACGGCCTTCGAAATAGTCGGCCATCAGCGTGTTCGTCACGGTCAGCACGGCCGCCTCGCCGATGCCGATCACGACGCGGCTGGCCACGACGACCCAGAAGCTGTCGACCAGGAACGGGATCAATCCGCCCAGGGCGTAGACCGCGAACGCGCCGAGGAGCAGGTTGCGGCGGCCGAAGCGGTCCGTCAGCACGCCGGCGAGCGGCGCGAACAGTGCGATGCATGCGGAAGGCGCCGTGATCAGGAGAGGCACCATGATCTCGGGATTGCCGACGTCATGAAAGTGCGCGAGCAGCGTGGGCAGCGTAGGCGCGAGGGCCACGATGGCCATCACGGGCAGGAAACCGGCGAATACCAGGATCCAGCCCTGGCGCCAGTCGGCCTGGCGGGCAGCGGGTTTGTTCATTTATGATTCCTAGAGTCGATACAAGCGGTTAGTGGCGGATGCCTTGGAGCGTCACCGGACCGATCAGGCCGGACGGGCGCAGCCTGGCGTCGGCCTTGTACGTCGGTTCGGACGTCCAGGTGACCTTGTCCTTCACGGCCGGATCGGCGTCGCGGATAAGGCGGTTGATCCACAGGTTCGCCACGCGCACCTCGAGGTCGTTGCGGCCCGGTTTCACGAACGGTCCGATCTCGACCCGGTACGGCGCATGCCACGCGTAGCCGGCGAGTTCGCCGTTGACGCGGACTTCGGCAACTTCGCGCACGTCGCCCAGGACCAGCGTCAGCGGCTGTCCCGCCGTCCAAGCGCGCGGCGCCTCGAACGTCTTCGCATAGGTCGCTATTCCGGAAAAATACTTCACGCCGGGATCGGTGGACTGGTCGAGCGCCGCCAGCGCCGGCATGACGATGCCCGAAGGCGCGCCCCGGCCTTCCTGGAAGCGCACGGTCCACGGCCCGTCCAGCGCCAGCAGCGACGCGCGGGCCGGCGCCTTCACCGTCACCGCGTCGGCGGCGGCCGGCTTGCGGAACACGACGTGCACGGATTCCTCCGCATCGAGCACGAGTGGCACGATCGTGACGCCGTCGACGATGCGATAGCTCGCGTCTTCGAACGTGCCGGTCTCGGCGTGCCAAAGCTCCGGCGCCTTGCCCGTGACGCGGAAGTGCGCCTCTATCGTCTCCTTGCGGTTGTTGCGGTTCACGAGGAAGTAGCTGTCGCCGTCGTCGAGCCTGCGGTGCACGAACGGGATGTCCGCCCCCTCCCCGCCGCCGGTGAAGCGAAAATCCGCGCTGATGCCGAGCGTCCTCAGTGCCTGGTCGATGTCGGACCCGGCGATCACGCGTCCCTTGCCGACCGCGGTCACTGCGGCGCCGGACCACAGCCGCGCGGCCAGCGCGTCGAAGGCGGATGCGTCGTCCGCCAGGCCCGGCGAGCCGGTGGGTTTCATCCCGATGACCGTCGCGCCGCCTTCCGCCAGCGCGGCGATGCGGCGCAAGGCGGCCAGCGACATGCGCGACGATGAGCCGCCGAGATACAGCACCTTGTAGCGCGCACCGGACGGCGCCACGAGGTCGCCGCCATCGTTGGCCAGGCGGCCGACGAGGGCATCGTAGTTCACGAAGTCGTAGGCGTTGGCGGTCGGAGCGTTGCGGACCGGCTCCGCGCCATACAGGCCGGTCAGCGGCGCTTCTTCACCGTAGAAATACGCGACGTCCGCGTAGTTGCGGCCCTGCTGCAGCATGAACGCGTTGCGCGACAGGTAATCGACCCACGGCTTCGCCAGCTCGGCCCAGCTCTCGTGACGGTTGAAGAATTGCCCGATGCCGCCCAGCGACAGGCCCGGCACCCTCGCGTCGCCGGGCACGTGCACGGACGTGTGGATGACCGGGCGGTTGACGCCGAGCGCGAACTCGAGGTCGGCGATCCGCTTCAGATCGGCCGGCCCGAACGCCCACGGCGCCATGTTGGCCGTCATCGATTCCGCCGCGACGATGTTCTGGCCGTAGACGTGGGCGACCGACGCGGCGCCCTTGATGTCGGCCAGGTAGCTGGCCTGCGGTCCGGCCGCGCGGTCGAACGTCCACATCGCCGCCATCGGGAAGTCCGCATGGCTGCGCATCGCCATGTCGTCGCCGAGGGTCGGACGATGGCTTTCCAGCGCCTCCCCGTAGACCTGCAGGCCATGCGCGTGCGCGACCCGCGCGACAGTGCCGTAGTACTCGCTCGAGATCAGGTCGGCGAGGGTGCGCCGGAAATCGTACAGGAATTTGTCGGAGGCGTCGCGGTCTCCGATGATGACGCCGCCGAGCGTGGGCAGCCACGGCGTCGGATCGTAGCCGCGCAGGCGCTTGAACTGGTCGATCAGCTTCGGCGTCCAGTTGGCGGCGCCCACTTCGATGGAGTCGGTCAGGATGGCGCGCACGCCCCGCTTGCCGAGCAGGTCGGCGCCCGTCGCATCGCGGTAATTCCCGAGGTAGTGTTCCAGGTAGCGGACGTTGGCGCCGGCGTCGAACTTGTCGGTTTCCAGTCCCGTCGCCTCCGGCGGCGCAGGGTGGTTCGTCGTGCCGAGCAGCGAATAGCCGATGCGGAGAATCTTCCAGGTGCCCGGCGGCGGCGTCCAGTGCAGGGTGCCGTCCGCACGCAGCCTGCCGGTCAGGTCCACGACCGCTTTCGGATCGGCCCCTGCGGCGCCGTCCGCGACTCGAGACAGCGCGTAATAGTCCGGCACGAGCGCGAAGCCGGCCTTGGCCTCGTACCGGTCGATGCGCGGCTCCGCCGACAGTTCGAGGATACCGACCGTGATCGGTTTGGCGAGTTGACGCCCGATCATCTTGCCGAACACATCCTCCATGGCCAGGCCCTTGTCCGGCCCAGCACCGCCGGGCCCGCCGTCGAGCGCGGGCTTGAGGACGATGCGGAAGTGGCGCGCCGTGACGGCCGGGAAGCCGATGGTCGTCGGCACGTCGGCCAGCGGCACCGGCCCGACAGCCTGCCACGTGTTGCCGTCCTGGCTCGCTTCGAACTGCGCCGCCAGCAGCGCGCCGAGCGGCGGAATCGCGGCGCCTGGCATGTGCAAGGTCAACGTGCGCACGGTGACCGGGACCGGATAGGCCAGCCTTAGCTCGGGCACCTTGCCGCTGATGACGGACGGCAGGCGCACGCCGGCGATCGCCGCCGTGCCCGCCCTCGTGTCGCCGGCGATGGCACGGCCTTCGCCGTCGGTCAAGACGGGCGTGGGCAGTCGCGCCGGGCGCGCCACCGGAACGGCGAGGACGGCGATGTCGCGATAGTAATCCGGCCCCGGGACGACGGCCGCCTGCATGATCAGGTCGGACAAATCGGGCTGCTTCGCGATGGACTGGAATGGCCCGGCGACCGCGGGCGGCCGCGCCAGCTTCACGCGCGCCGGCTTGCCGCCGACGACGAGCGTGTCGCTCCACACGACCTTTTTCAGCGCATCGTCCGGCTTGACCCAGGGGCCGCCCGTTTCGGACCAGCCGGGGGACGACGCGATGGCGAGTTCGAGCCCGTGCCGGTCGGCTTCGCCCGCGGCGAAGCGGAACGCCGCCTTCCATTCCGGCGTCATGTAGGCCAGGCGCTTCTCGACCATGACCGGCGTGGACAGGTCGATGTCGAAGTTCTGCAGTCCGCCGATGCCGACCTGCTTCATCCAGGCCATGTCCTTGGCGATGCCGTCTCGCGTGATGTTACCGTTCATCCAGTGCCACCAGACGCGCGGACGCGCCGCATTCGGTGGATCCTGGAAGCCGCTGGCCAGTTGCGCCGCCGGCGGTACCGGCGCCGCGGGCGCGGACGCCGCGATGCCGAGCGCGGCGCACAGTACGCCCGATCGAATCCTAAACTTGTGAATCACGTCTCCTCCGTGGGTACGCCTTGATGGCATTTAATCGTCGATTAAATATATCACGACAATCGGCGTCGAGAAAACAGGCTTGGGCAGACTTTCCCGCAAAATTTCTGGGCCCTCTTTTCCCATCGACGCCGCACGCACGGGCCGCCGCCGATATTTTGCTTTCATTTTCGGCTCATTCCATGCTAGAGTTTGCGATCTAATCGGCGATTAGCAAACGGAACGGGGCCGTATCCGCAGCGCGCGGCCGGGTCGTCCACATGACATTCTTTTGGAGATTGCAATGAAGCTCGTTCGGTATGGCGCGGTGGGACAAGAAAAACCTGGTCTGGTCGACCGGGACGGCAGGATCAGGGACCTGTCCGCGCACGTGCCCGACATCGGCGGCGAGTGGCTCGCGCCGGCGAGGCTCGCGACACTGGCCGCCATTCCGGTGGACTCGCTGCCGCCGGTCGACAATGTCGAACGCCTGGGCACGCCGTTCGCCGGCACGCGCCAGTTCGTCGCCATCGGCCTGAATTATTCCGACCATGCTGCCGAGACGGGACAGGCGACGCCCACCGAGCCGATCGTCTTCACCAAGGCGGTATCGTGCCTGCAAGGTCCGGACGACGACGTACGCAAGCCCCGTGATTCGACCAAGATGGATTGGGAAGTCGAGCTCGGCGTGGTGATCGGCCGGCGCGCCTCCTATGTGTCGGAAGAAGAGGCCCTGGATTACGTGGCCGGCTACGTCGTGTGCGACGACCTGTCCGAACGCGCCTTTCAGCTGGAGCGCCTGGGCAGCTGGGACAAGGGCAAGGGGTGTCCGACCTTCGGGCCGGTCGGTCCCTGGCTCGTCACGGCCGACGAGGTGGGCGATCCGCAGGACCTGCGCATGTGGCTCGACGTGAACGGCAAGCGCATGCAGGACGGGAACACGCGCACGATGATCTTTTCCTGTGCCTACCTCGTCAGCTACGTCAGCCAGTTCATGGAACTGCAGCCGGGGGACATCATCACGACCGGCACGCCGCCCGGTGTCGGCATGGGCCAGAAACCTCCAGTCTTCTTGAACGAAGGCGATGTGATCGAACTTGGCATCGACAAGCTCGGCACGCAAAAGCACACCGTGCGTGCCTGGAACCACGGGAAGTGACGCCATGACGGTCCGCCTGCATGATAAAACCTGCTTCGTCACCGGGGGCGCACAGGGTATCGGCCGCGCCATTGCCGAACGCTTCGCCCTCGAAGGCGCCACGGTCATCGCGGCCGACCTGCGCTTCGGCGCGGACGTGCCGGAGACCGCCGGCATCACGCTGCTGCAACTGGACGTCACGAACCCCGAGGCCGTCGCGTCCGCCGCCGCGGCCCATCCGGAGGTGTCGGTCCTCGTCAACTGCGTCGGCTACGTCGCGACTGGCAACCTGCTCGACTGCAGCCTCGCGGAATTCGACCGCAGCATGGATATCAACGTGCGCTCGATGGTGCTGACAACCCGTGCCTTCCTGCCCGGCATGCTGACACGCGGACGTGGTTCGATCATCAATATCGCGTCGGTCGTATCCACCGTCATGACGGCGCCGGACCGCTTCGCCTACGCGACCAGCAAGGCGGCCGTCATCGGCCTGACATCGTCGATCGCGCGCGACTTTGTCACACGCGGCATCCGCTGCAATGCGATCAGTCCGGGCACAGTGGACAGTCCGTCGCTGCACCAGCGCTTCGCCGCGACCGGGGATGTCGCCGCAGCGCGCTCCGCCTTCGTCGCACGCCAGCCGATGGGGCGCCTGGGCCAACCCGAGGAAATCGCCGCGACGGCGGTCCTGCTGGGGTCGGATGAAGCAACGTTCATGACCGGCAGCAATATTATCATCGATGGAGGAATGAGCTTATGAAGCGATCACTCGCGATCGTCACCGGCGGCAGCACGGGCATCGGCAAGCATCTGGTCGGCGCGCTGGCCCGCGCGGGCTATGCGGTGGCGTTCAGCTACCGCACCAGCCCCGACGCCGCGCGCGCCACCGCCGCTGCGCTGGAACAGGAAGGCTTGCCAGTGCTGGCCATGCAGTGCGACGTCGGCGTCAAGGCCGACGTCGAGCGCTTCGCCGCCGAGGCTGTCGTATGGGCCGGCATCGCGCCGCAATTACTGGTAAACAACGCCGGCATCCAGACCTGGTCACCCCTGCTCGACCTGCCCGAGGAGCGATGGGACGACGTGATCCGCACCAACCTGAAGGGTTGCTTCCTCAACACGCAGGTTATCGGCGGGATGATGGCCGCGGCAGGCCGTGGCGGCGCCATCGTCAACATCGGCTCCGGATGCAACAAGCTGGCGTTTCCGAACCTGGTCGACTACACGGCGTCGAAAGGCGGGATCGAACAGTTCACCAAGTCGGCCGCGGTGGAACTGGGGCAGTACGGGATTCGCGTAAATGGTGTGGCGCCCGGCGCGATCATCACCGACCGCACGGCGGAAGAGGCGCCCGACTATGCGGCGACCTGGGCGCCGATCACGCCGCTGGGGCGCGTCGGCACGCCCGAGGATGTCGCCGGCGCGGTGCTGTTCTTCGCCAGCGAAGCGGCGCGCTTCGTGACCGGCCAGACACTTTGGGTCGACGGCGGCGTGTTCTCGCGCGCGCCCTGGCCGTATTCCTGACCGCCGCGTTACGGCGCCAGGGCCGACACGACCAATCGGTCCACGACGGCTTCGGCGATGTCGACGGTCGGCACCGCGCCCGGCTCCGTAGGGTGGAGGACGCCCTTCTTGCGCATCGACGCGAAGCCGTAGATCGCCGACCAGAACGTGATGACGCGCACTTCGGCTTCCGCGTCGGGTATATCGGGCAGCGCAGCCTGGATGGGGCGCTTCAGGGCCTGGTGCCCCATCACCTGAAACTTCAGCAGCTCGGGATCGAGCACCGGCATCGTCAGCTCGCTCTCGTACATCAGGTCCACAAGACGGGGGTTCTCTTCCACGAACCGGATGAAGGCCATGCCCATGCGCTTGAGCTTGCGCGCGGCATTCTGGTTCGCGTCCGCGATCGCGGCCGTCGCCGTCATCAGCTCATGAAACCCTTCGATCGCAATCGCGAGCAGGAACGAACGCCGGTCCGGGAAGTGATGGTAAGGCGCCCCCGGGGAGACGCCGACCTGCTGGGCGAGCGTACGGATCGAGAGGCCAATGTGGCCGTTCATTTCGATGTACTCGCGCCCGGCGACCAGCAGGTCTCCACGCAGATTCTCCTTGTGATACGGTTTTGCCTTGCTCATGTCATTCAATCCACGTACTCGGTTCATCCGGTGCGACCGGAAACGACAAGGCGGCGCTGCCGTGGTCGGTAACGCCGCCTTCGATATCTTGCCACTATACCGAAAACCCGGCGTCAAGTGGCGGATGACTTGTTCAGGGGAGCACGATCGTGCCCAGCCGCTCGTCCCGGACGAAGCTGGGCTGGAACTCGGGCGGGAAGTACGGCGAGCGCACCCGCGCGCAAACCGCGATGCGGTGGATGCCTGGCGTCAGGCCGCCCGGCTTGCGTACGACGACCGTTCCCCATTCGAACAATTCCCAGCGTACGTCCGCCGCCTCGCGCAGTTCGGCCAGGTTGAACGTCTGGTCGCGCAGGCGGATCAGATTCTGTTCGTAGGGGAAAGTTTCGCCATCGACGGTCACGTCGACGCCGTCGAAGAGGGACATGCGCATGCCGCGGTAGTTCGGCAGGCGGATGCGCACCTCGAACCCCTCGCGCGCGCCCTCGGGGCCGACGTTGCGGAAGCCCGAGCTTTGAATGAACTTGTGTTCGACCATATGAATGCCTTTAAATGTCGTGTCTTGCAGGGTTGCCGGGATCAGGCCAGGCGGCCTTCGTCGAAATCCTTCTCGAGCTGGCGGATGATCACGTGCTGGCGGCGCACCTGGTCGATCGCCACCCACGGATCGCGCCGGCCTTCGTACTCGCTCGACAGGTAGCCGTCATAGCCTGCGCGCTTCAGCGCCGAGATCACCTTGGGCCACGGGATGTTCTCGTCTTCCAGGTTGTCATTGATCTTGTGGAACTTCGCCTGCACGAACACCACATACTTGGCGATGTCCAAAAACTCTTCCGGGTTGACCTTGATGCCGTCAAGGAACGCCAGCGCGGTCTTGCGCATTTCCGGGGTTTCCTGCGGCCAGAACGGCAGCGGACGGTCCTGGAAGATGCCGGTGTCGATCAGCAGGCCGAAATTCTTCGTGCCCGTGCGCTCGATGAACTCGATGTACGCGTCGACCACCGGATGCTTGATCGGGGTCGGCGAGTGGATTTCCGGGCAGATGACGATGCCGTACTTGTGCGCGAGGTCGAGCACGCGTTCCACCGCGGGCTCCCAGATCGGATCCGGCACCAGGTCCGACGTGACGACACCGAATTTCGGGCGCAGGAACTTGAACCCCAGCAGATGCGCCAGGTTCAGGTCGCGCTCCAGTTCCGCGGCCCCCTCCTCCACCGTCAGGTTGCGCGACAACCGCAGCTTGGTGTCGACCCACGAGCACATGTTGGTGGGTTCGAGCTTGTGCTTCTCCAGCAGCTGGAACCACTTGTCGACCCACTGCGTGGTCGGGCGCGGATAGCCCGTGACATGAGTCTCGCCCAGGATCTCGATGCCGGTCGCGCCGGTATCGGCCACGTGATCGAAGCCGTCCTCGACGTTCATGACACTGCCGAAGTCGTCGGTAAAGCTGTACAGCGACACGCCGTACTTGAATTTTCCTGCCATGTTTATCCCCTTGTTTTATACCTGCCGGGCCATTCTAATCGATGATTAGTTTGCCCGCAAGGACGTTGCTGCAACAGCTGAAAGCGATTACAGCTTGCGCCAACAGTGCAGGTTCCATAAGATGAAGCATCTGATCGTTGATCAGATAGAAAGCCATTCGTGCAACCATAACAAGGAGACTTCATGAACCCCAATCACCCGGGCCGGCGCACCGTGCTCGCGGGCTGCGCGCTGATGCTGCCCGCGGCCGCCTTCGCCCAGAACGCCACGCAGGCCGGCATCCAGGAAGTGATCGTGACGGCGAACCGCGTCGAGACGTCGGCGCAGAAGACGTCGGTCGCGCTGACGATCTATACCGGCGACCAGCTGGCCGACAAGGGCGTCGCGTCCGTGAACGCGCTGGCGCTGATCGACCCCAGCGTCAACGTGACGACGTCGACCGGCGCGGCGTGGGTCGCGATCCGCGGCGTGGCCTCGACCGACACGACGCAGATCGGCGACCCGTCGGTGCCGATTGCGCGCGACGGCTTCTATACGAACCGGTCGTACACGATCCAGAGCTCGATGTACGACCTGGCGCGCGTCGAAGTGCTCAAGGGCCCGCAGGGCACGCTGAACGGCCGCAACTCGACCGGTGGCCTGGTGAGCATCATCACCAACCGCCCGGAGTTCAAGTCGAATGCGGGACAGGTCAATGCCGAGGTGGGCAACTACAACGCGTTCATTGTCGACGGCGCCTATAACATCGCGCTGTCGGATACGGCGGCGCTTCGCTTCTCCGGCATGCACCGCAAGCACCGCGGCTACCGCGAGGTCACGGGCATCGACGAGCGCGGCGACGACGAGGACATCAATTCCGGCCGGGTGCAGGTCGCGTTCAAGCCGACACCGGCGCTGAACCTGTGGCTCTCCTACCAGCACGACGACATCGACGACGTCGGCGACGTGGCCCTGAATACCTCGGCCATCGGCGACCGTCCGGCATCGTTCGGCGACGCCCGCTCCTTCCCGGGCCAGGCGTCCACGTACACCCGCCTGAAGGACGACCGGGTGCGCTGGGAGGCCCGGCTGGACAGCCTGCCCGGCGGCCTGTCGCTGGTGTACGCCGGCGGCCGGGACGAGGTCGACTACCACCACGCGCTGGACGCCACCGGCACCCTCTATCCGGCCACCGGCCAGTTCCTCGTCAACGAGCATCCCGTGACCTGGAACCATGAGGTGCGCGTCTCGAATTCCATCAAGAGCCGCCTGTTCTTCCAGGGCGGCCTGTTCTACTACAGCGAGGACAACGGGATTCAGAACGGCCTGCTCAACCTCGAGATGACGGGGCCGTTCGCGCCGGGCGGACCGCTCGCGGCGCTGGGCACCGCCGGCCGCTACGGCGTCTATTTCGACCACAATATCAAGACCACGTCGAAGGCCGTGTTCGGCCAGGCCGCGTATGCGCTGGCGGACGCGCTGAAGCTCAGCGTCGGCCTGCGCAAGACCTGGGACACAAAGGACCGCACGGGCCTCAACCGGACCGACGTGCAGGCCGTCGGCAGCCCGTTCGCCCCGGCCACGATCCTGACGTCGTCGGCACAGGGCCGGTACAGCGAGGCGGAGCCGACGTATCACATCGGCCTCGACTACACGCCGACGCCGACCACGCTGCTCTACGCCAAGCACGACCGCGGCTACAAGTCGGGCGGCTTCAATTCCAACGGCACGGGCCCGTCGGTTCCCTACGCGCCGGAAAAGCTCAGCGCCTACGAGATCGGGACGAAGAACCGCTTCATGGCAAACCGCCTGCAGTTCAACGCGGCCGCCTTCTCGTTCGACTACCGCGGCTACCAGGCGTCGCAGTTCTCGTCGGCCCTCGGCGGCGGCGCAGGCATCTTCAACGTCGGCAATGCGAAGATCCACGGCGCGGAAGCGCAGCTCCTGACCCTGTTCGGCGACGGCGGCCGCATCGACGTCAACGGCACTTGGCTGCGCACGAAATTCGGCAACGGCATCGTCGTCAACGACGGCGGCGGGTCGCCGCACGACATCAGCGGCAAGCGCCTGCCGAACGCGCCGACCCTGTCCGTGTCGGCCGGCCTGGAATATGGCTGGGATGTGAGCGGCGGCCGCATCACGCCGCGCCTGGATGTGAAATACACGTCGGACTACTACTTCTCCGCCTTCAACAACCCGGACGAGATCAGCAAGGCATACGTGACAGGCAACGCCACCCTGACGTATGAACCCAATGCCGGCCATTGGCAGATCCAGGCGTTCATACGCAATCTCGCGGACAAGGTCGTGCTGGCGAACGGCGTCCAGAATTACCTGTCGGGCGTGAACTCCTACCAGTTCCAGCCGCCGCGCACGTTCGGCCTGCGCGGCACCTACCGCTTCTGATCCGGCACGCGGGAGCATCGTTCGCGATGCTCCCTCCTTCCTACAGCATACCTGCCTTCAGCTGCGCCACCGCATGGTCGCAGGCCCGCGCGGTCAGCGCCATGTAGGTCAACGACGGGTTCTGGCAGGCCGATGAACTCATCTGCGCACCGTCCGTCACGAACAGGTTCGGGACGTCGTGCGCCTGGCTCCAGCGGTTCAGCACCGACGTCGCCGGATCGTCGCCCATGCGCGCGCCGCCCATCTCGTGGATCGCGGTGCCGGCCCTCCCGGGCTGCGCGAAGCCGGCCACGACGATGCCGCCCGACGCCGTCAGCATCTCCTTCGCATCGACGTGCGCCTGGGCGATGGCCGCATGCTCCTCTTTCCCGAACGCGAATTCGATGCCCAGCTGGGGGGTGCCATACTTGTCGGTCCGCGTCTTGTCGAGATACAGGCGGTTCGACGCGCGCGGCAAGCAGTCGGCATACGCGATCAGAACGCATTCCCACGGCCCGACCTGGCGCAGCGACTGCTTGAAACCGGCACCGATGCCGCCCATGCCCCTGCCTCTCGTCCATGCGGCCTGCAGGGCGCCGCCCTGGAACGAATAGCCGCGCGTATGGCCGGTCCCGTCGGGATCGTCGAGATTGCGGTAGCGCGCGATGACGATGCCGGTCGGCCGGTTGCCGAACGTCGTGTGCTGCTCGAACCCTGGCATCATCGCGACGGCGGCGAGCGCGTTCGGGTGATCCATGATGTGGGTGCCGAGCACGCCGCTGGAATTCGCCAGGCCGTGCGGCATCGCATCCGATGCGGAATTCAACAGCAGGTGGACCGAATTGAAGGCACCGGCGTTCAGGAAGACGAGCCGCGCCGACGCGCGCCGGCGCGTCCCGGTCGCCGTATCGATCCAGCGCACGCCCGTCGCCCGCTTGGTCGCCGGGTCGTAGTCGACCGCGTCGACCTGCGCATCGGTGACCAGGGTCAGCCGCCCGGTCTTGCGCGCCGCCGGCAGGGTGCTGGATTGCGTGGAAAAATACGCGCCGTAGCTGCAGCCGCGCGCGCAGATCGACCGGTTCTGGCAGGCGGCGCGGCCCTCGTCGTCCTTCGATTGCGTCAGGTTGGCCGTCCGTCCGATCGTGAGGCAGCGTTCCGGCCAGCGCGCGCGGATGCGCTCGCGCAGGGCGCGCTCGACGGCGTTCAGCTGCATCGCCGGCTGGAAGCGACCATCCGGCAGCTGGGGCAGGCCTTCCGCCGCGCCGGACACGCCGATGAACTCCTCCACCTTGTCGTACCATGGCGCCAGGTCGCGGTAGCGGATCGGCCAGTCGGTGCCATGGCCGTCGCGCCGGTTGGCGTCGAAGTCGTAGTCCGACCAGCGATAGGCCTGGCGTCCCCACGTCAGCGAGCGTCCGCCGAGCTGGTAGCCGCGCAGCCAGGCGAACTCCGTGCCCTCGTCCGTCGTGTAGGGGTGCTCGCGGTCGTTGACGAAGTGATGCTGCGTGTACTCGTTGAAGAGGCGCGCCTGCATCTGCGTCGGGTAGTCCGCGCGATACCGGCGCATGTCGCCGAGCCCGCGCAGCGGCATTTCCCAGGGCGCCTTCATCTCCGTCTTGTAATCCTCCCGGTGGCGGATCTCGCGCCCCCGTTCGATCAGCAGGACCTTCAGGCCCGCCTCCGTCAATTCCTTGGCCGCCCAGCCGCCGGTGATGCCCGACCCGACGACGATCGCATCGAATTCCTTGTCTCCCATTCTTGCCCTCTCATGTCAACCAAAGTCGATCGCGTTCCAGTCGCTCGACCAGCCGATCTCTCCCGGTTTCAGCGGCAGGTCGGGGTCGAAACGCCCGGGCGTGAACGCATATCGTAGTTCGTGCGTCGCACCGGCCTGCGATGTGTAATAGCCGGTCAGGATCAGCCCCTTGATTGCGTGCCAGGGAGACGGCGGCGCAGACCCGTGCCGCGCCGGATACGCCTCGGCATCCAGCGCCGCCAGCGTAGCCGCGCGCACGCGTGACGGCTTGCCGAGCCAGGCGCCGCCGGCACGCCGGTCGAGCTCGTCCTGCAGCCACTCGGCGTCGCCCGGCGCTCCGTGCCCGTAGGCGAGCGCGAGGAGCACGAAGTCGCCGACGCCGGCGTCACCCGCGCCCGGCGTGCCGGTGCGGGGAATGACGAGCTGGCAAACCTCGCGCATCATGGCGCGCCCGCGCGCCGGCGGACGGGCCGTGCCGGCTGCCAGCGCCGGAGCACCGGTCAGCGTGGCCAGCAGGGCCAGGGCGCGGCCGAAGTCGCGCCGACTCCAATGGCGTTCCGCGCTCATGCCTTGATGCCCATGACTCTGGCGTTCAGCGCGCGGTCGGCACCTGCGGCCGCGAAGTCGTCGAACACGCGTTCCGTCACGCGGATGATGTGCTTCCCGATGAACGGCGCGCCTTCCGCGGCGCCCTGCTCCGGGTGCTTGAGCGCGCATTCCCATTCCAGCACGGCCCAGCCGGGGAAGTCGTATTCGGCCATCTTCGAGAAGATCGCCGCGAAATCGACATCGCCGTCGCCCAGCGAGCGGAAGCGGCCGGGACGGTCGACCCACGACTGGTAGCCCCCGTACACGCCGGACCGGCCCGACGGCCGGTACTCGGCATCCTTCACGTGGAAGCACTTGATGCGCTCGTGGTAGATGTCGATGAACGCGAGGTAGTCCAGCTGCTGCAGCACGAAGTGGCTCGGGTCGTACAGGATGTTGGCGCGCGCGTGGTTGCCCATGCGGTCGAGGAAGCGTTCGAACGTCACGCCGTCGTGCAGGTCCTCGCCCGGGTGGATCTCGTAGGCGACGTCGACGCCGTGCTCGTCGAACACGTCGAGGATCGGCTTCCAACGCCGCGCCAGCTCGTCGAACGCATCCTCGATCAGGCCGGCCGGACGCGCGGGCCACGGGTAGGCATAGGGCCAGGCGAGCGCGCCGGAAAAGCTGGCGTGGGCCGTCAGGCCGAGCCGGCGGCTCGCCCGGGCGGCAAGCTTCATCTGGTCCACTGCCCAGGCCTGGCGCGCGTCCCGATTGCCCCTCACGGCCGGCGGCGCGAAGCCGTCGAACTGTTCGTCATAGGCCGGATGGACGGCCACGAGCTGCCCCTGCAGGTGGGTGGACAGCTCGGTGATGGACAAGCCCTTGTCCGCGAGGCGGCCCTTGACGTCGTCGCAGTAGGCCTGGCTTTCCGCGGCCGTCCTGAGGTCGAACAGGCGGCCGTCCCACGTGGGCAGCTGCAGGCCCTTGTAGCCGAGGCCCGCGGCCCAGTCGGCGATGGTGTCGAGATTGTTGTACGGGGTGGCGTCGCCGGCGAATTGCGCGAGGAAGATGCCCGGGCCCTTGATCGTTTTCATGCTTGTCTCCTCAGATGTCGAGTTTCACCCAGCCGGATCCGTTCCGGCTGGCGGCGACGGCGGTGGCGATGAATGCCATGCCGCGCACGCCGGTGTCGATGCCGGGCAGCAGCGGCGCGGCCTCGCCGCGCAGGATCGCGGCGAAGTCGCGGTACAGGTTGGCGAATGCTTCCAGATAGCCTTCCGGATGGCCCGGCGGCGTGCGCGTGCGCGCCCGCGCGTCCGGACCGAGGCCGGCGCCGCTTGCGTGGACGATCTCCGTGCGGCCGTCGATGGTGTCGATGGCGAGGGTGTTCGGCCGCTCCTGGCGCCAGCGCAGTCCCCCCTTGTCGCCGTACACGCGGATGCGCAGGCCGTTCAGTTCGCCGACCTCGATCTGGCTCGCGAGCAGCACGCCACGCGCGCCGTTATCGAAGCGCAGCAGGACCGAACAGTCGTCGTCGAGCACCCGGCCGGCGCCGACCACGCCCAGGTCCGCGAACAGTTCGGTGACCTTCAGGCCGGTGATGAATTCCGCCAGCTGGAAGGCATGCGTGCCGATGTCGCCAATGCAGCCGCCCTCCCCACTGCGCGCGGGATCGACGCGCCACTCGGCCTGCTTGCCGCTGGCTGCGCCCGCGAGCCAGCCCTGCGGATACTCGACCACGACCTTGCGCACCTTGCCGAGCGCGCCGGCCACCACGCGCGCACGCGCCTCGCGCACGAGTGGATAACCGGAATAGGTGTGCGTCAGCCCGTACGGCAGTCCGGATGCGCGCACCAGGCGCGCCAGTTCCAGCGCCTCCTCGTACGTCGCGGTGGCGGGCTTGTCGCTCATGACGGGGAGCCCCGCAGCCAGCGCGGCGCGCGCGGCCGGCAGGTGATGGTGGTTCGGCGTGACGATGGCGACGAAGTCGATGCCATCCTCACGCGCCCGCTCCCCGTCCAGCATCGCCGCGACGTCGGTATACGCCCGCGCCGGATCGATGCGGTAATCCATGCCGGCCCGCCGGCTACGCTGCGGGTCGCTGGAAAACGCGCCCGCCACCAATTCGATCTCGCGGTCAAGTTCCGCCGCGATCCGGTGCACCGGACCGATGAACGAGCCCGGCCCGCCGCCAATCATTCCCATCCGCAAACGTCGCATGTCCCCTCCCTTTATCTAACCACTGATTAGTTAACGGATGCTAGAACACGTCCCCGGCGATGTCAATCGATCCGTTGCTTGACAAGAAATCCGGTCCAATCTAATCTGTGATTAGTTTAAATCACCCGAGAGGAAACGCATGTCGTTCGAACCTGTCAGAGTCGGCGTCATCGGTGTCGGCGACATCAGCGGCGTCTACCTGAACGCCATCAGCCGTTCGCCGGCACTCGCATTGCGCGCGGTCGCGGCGCGCAGCATGCAGCGCGCCGCGACCGCCGGTCGGCGCCACGGCGTCCCGGGCGTGACCGTGGACGCCCTGCTGGCCGACGACGGCATCGAAGTGGTCGTCAACCTGACGCCGTCCGACCAACATGAAACCCTGAACCGCCGGATCGTCGCCGCAGGCAAGCACCTGTATTCGGAAAAGCCGTTTGCGCTGTCGTCCCGGGTCGCGACGGAACTGGTGCAAGACGCCGGACGCAGGAACGTACGCATCGGCAGCGCGCCGGACACGTTCTTTGGCGGCGCACACCAGGCCGCGCGTGCGCTGGTCGACCAGGGTGCCATCGGCACGCCCGTATTCGGGCACGCCTTCGTAGGCCTGCCGGGGCTGGAACATTTCCACCCCAATCCGGCCCAGTTCTACCGTCCCGGCGGGGAACCACCATACGACATCGGCCCCTATTTCATCACGCAGTGGATCAACCTGCTCGGCCCCGTCCGCCAGGTATTCGCCTCAGCCGGCGCGGGTGCCGCGCAACGCACGATCCGACGCGGTCCGCTCCACGGCACGTCGTTTCCGGTGGACGTCCCGACGACCTTCAACGCCGTGCTCGAGTTCGACGCCGCCTCCGTGGCACTGACGCTCTCGCTCGACGTCGCGGCCCCGACACTGCGGCCAGGCGAGTTGTACGGCTCGGGCGGCACGCTCGCCTTGGCCGATCCCATCTTCTTCAGCGGCGAACCCGCCCTGTTCCAGCCCGACCAGGGACGTACAGTGTGTGCCATCGCGGACCGGCCATTCTCCACACCCAACCGACTCAACCACATGGGCCGGCCGGTCGCGGACTACCGCGGCGTCGGCCTCGTCGACCTCGCCATCGCGCTGCGCCACGGGAGCGCCCACCGCACGGCGCCCGACCTGATCGTCCACGCCGTCGAAGTCATGGAAGCCCTGGTGACGTCGGGGCGCGAGAAACGGGCCGTGCCGCTACATACATCATGCGCCCGTCCGGCGCCGCTCGACCGCGAACGCGACGCCCTGCTCATCGACATGACGCCCTCTCCGTTCGACCCCGACGCCCTGGCGGACAAGGGCGGACACGCATTGCAGGAACATTGAGCGGCAATTCGCCGCCGCCATCCACACCCACCACACCACAACAGGAGACATGCATGAAAAGTCGTATGACGCTGCTGGCGTTCGCCCTGGTCGCTACCTTGCCGGGCCTCGCCGGCGCCGGCGGACAGATGCCGGACGGCTCGACGCCGGAACAGAAAGCGATCGTCGCCGGCGATCCGCCATTCCATGCCGCGAAGCTGACGCTGGAAAACGTGCCCACCCGTTCGACGACCCCGCGGGCGCTGTTCAACGGCCGCAATCTGCAGGGCTGGGACAGCTGGCTGGGCTACAAGAACTATGCAGACACCTATAACCCGGCGGCGAAGGACAAGCCGATCGGCCTGAACCATGACACGACGCACGTGTTCGGCGTCGTGACCGAGGATGGTGCGCCGGCGCTGTTCTCGAGCGGGAAGATCTGGGGCGCGCTGATCACAAAGGAAAGCTTCAAGAACTATCACCTGCAACTGCAGTTCAAATGGGGCAAGAACAACTGGGTGCCGAACCGTCCCCGCAACAACGGCATCCTCTACCATGCGCACGGCCGCTATGGCGCCTTCTTCGGCACGTGGATGCAGTCGGTCGAATTCGAGATCATGCCGCACTCGACCGGGATGCTGCTGGCCGTCGGCGACGCGAACGGCGGGCGCTCCTTCACCGACGTCAACTGGAACGTCAACGCCGATATCGACGTCGGCCGCGACGATGCGATCCCCTATCCCTACCGTCGCTTCATGCCAGGCGGAAAACGCGTATCGATCCAGGTGCCGGCGTTTAACGTCGAGGCGGCGTCCGATGCGGAAAAGCCGCTCGGCGAGTGGAACACGCTGGATCTCTACGTCTACGGCGACGAGTCCGTCCATGTGGTGAACGGCGTGCCGGTGATGGTCGCGCACAATCTCAGGACGACCGACGGACCGGGCAAGCCGGTGCGCCCACTGACTGAAGGCCGCATCCAACTGCAGTCGGAAGGCGCCGAAACCTACTTCCGCAACATCACGATCGAACCGATCGACCACCTCCCGCAAGTCCGCGCGCAGCAGGACTGAGCGTGCCCCGTGCCGGACCTGGCGCAGCGTCCGGCACGGGTTGTTCGCTATCTTCGCATCCATCCACTCTGCCAGGACACGCAAGATGACCAGCACACACACCCGCCGATTCCGCTCCCAGAACTGGTTCGACAACGAGGAGCGCATCGACATGACCGCGCTGTACCTCGAACGATTCATGAACTACGGGATCACGCCGGAAGAGCTTCGCTCCGGCAAGCCGATCATCGGCATCGCCCAGAGCGGCAGCGATATCTCGCCATGCAACCGGATCCACCTGGAGCTGGCGCAGCGCGTGCGCGCCGGCATCCGCGACGCCGGCGGCATCCCGCTGGAATTCCCGCTGCATCCGATCTTCGAAAATTGCCGCCGTCCCACCGCCGCGATCGACCGCAACTTGGCCTACCTGGGCCTGGTCGAGATCCTGCACGGCTACCCGATCGACGCCGTCGTGCTCACGACGGGATGCGACAAGACAACGCCGGCGCAGCTGATGGCCGCCGCCACCGTCGACATTCCGGCCATCGTCCTCTCCGCCGGCCCGATGCTGGACGGCTGGCTCGACGGCGAGCTGGTCGGCTCCGGTGCAGCGATCTGGAAAGCGCGCAAGCAGCTGGCCTCGGGCACGATCGACAACGAGAAATTCCTGCAGATCGCGGCCGCATCGGCGCCGTCGGCCGGCCATTGCAATACGATGGGCACGGCGTCGACGATGAATGCCCTGGCGGAAGCGCTGGGCATGTCGCTGACCGGCTGCGCGGCGATTCCGGCGCCCTACCGCGAACGGGGCCAGATGGCGTACGAGACAGGCCGGCGCATCGTCGGCATGGCGCACGAGGACCTGCGGCCGTCACGGATCCTCACGCGCGACGCCTTTCTCGATGCGATCGTCGTCAATGCCGCGATCGGCGGCTCGACGAACGCGCAGCCGCACATCATGGCGATGGCGCGCCATGCCGGCGTCGAGATTTCCCCCGACGACTGGATGCGCCACGGCCACGACGTGCCGCTGCTGTTGAACATGCAGCCTTCGGGCGAATACCTGGGCGAACGCTTCCATCGCGCCGGCGGCGTGCCGGCCGTGATGTGGGAGCTGGAACACGTCGGCAAGCTGCACAGCGACCGCCCGACCGTCACCGGCCGCAGCATGCGCGCCAACCTGCAAGGCCGCGCGACCTGCGACTGCAACGTCATCCGCCCCTATGACAGGCCGCTGCGCGAGGCGGCCGGTTTCCTGGTCCTGAAGGGCAACCTGTTCGACTTCGCGATCATGAAGACGAGCGTGATCTCGGACCAGTTCCGCCAGCGCTACCTGCAGCGCCCGGGCCGGGAAAACGTGTTCGAATGCCGAGCGATCGTGTTCGACGGCTCCGACGACTATCACGCGCGCATCAACGATCCGGCGCTGGACATCGACGAGGATTGCATGCTCGTGATCCGCGGCGCGGGCCCCGTCGGCTGGCCCGGCTCGGCCGAAGTCGTCAACATGCAGCCGCCCGACGCGCTGCTGCGGCGCGGCATCCAGAACCTGCCCACGCTGGGCGACGGGCGGCAGTCGGGGACGTCGGACAGTCCGTCGATCCTGAATGCCTCGCCGGAAAGCGCGGTCGGTGGCGGACTCGCCTGGCTGCGCACCGGCGACATCATCCGCGTGGACCTGAACGAAGGCACGTGCGACGCCCTTGTCGGCGCCGACGTGATCGCGGCGCGCAAGGCGGAAGGCTTCCCGGCCGTCCCGCCGAGCCAGACGCCGTGGCAGGAGCTGTACCGGGCCACGGTCGGCCAGCTCGAGACCGGTGCATGCATGGAACTCGCGCTGCCGTACCGCGGCGTCGCGGCCAGGATGCCGCGGCACAACCACTGACAGAGAGGAAGCGGGCGGCCCGGGTCTGCCGCTTGTTTCCTGTCGACGATAACGGGCTTCCTGAACAGGATCTATCGACGGATTGATGCGTGCGGCCGCAGGTCGCAGTCATCGACGCCACCGATACCTAGTATTTACAAAATCCATAGCGGATCCGCCCGGACCGTGTACATAATCGATCCAACAAGAATTACGTTGGAGACCAATATGATCATACTCAAAGGACTTGTCGCCGCCGGCGTCGTCTCCGGACTCATGGTCTTGATGAGCGGCTCAGGATCGTCGAGCGGCACCGGCGCCGCTCCCCACTATCCGGACGCGAGCCTGCCGACCCTGTTTGAACCCATGCGGCATTAGACTTTCACGGTCGTGCCCCCTTGGGTCGTTAGGCGGGTTACCGAAGTAACACGAACACAGCGCAAAAAAAAGCCGGTGCGGACGCGCAAGCGCCATGCACCGGTGAAGGGACACGGTCGAACTCAGTCGCGCACGACGCGCTGTTCGATGACGCCGAACGGCGCATCGCCATCGGCACCGCGCGCACACATGCGCACCCGGTCGCCGAATCGCATGAAGCCCGTCCTGGGTTCGCCATGGTCGATGATCTCGACGACGCGGCGCTCGGCAATGCAAGCCGAGCCCACGGCGCGGTCCGCATTCGACACGGTGCCTGAACCGACGATGGTGCCCGCGCCCAGCTTGCGCGTGCGCGCCGCGTGCGCGACCAAGTCCCCGAAGCCGAAATTCATCTCGCGCCCATTCGGATGACCGAACGCGGTGCCGTTCCACTCGACCTGCAAGTCCAGGTGCACGCGGCCGTCGCGCCACGCGTCGCCCAGCTCGTCCGGCGTGACGGCGACGGGCGCGAAGCTCGTCGACGGTTTCGCCTGCAGGAAGCCGAAGCCGCTTTTCATCTCACGCGGGCCCAGGGCGCGCAGGCTCCAGTCGTTCAGTTGCACGACCAGGCGCACGGCCGCCAGCGCCTGCGCCGGCGTCGCGCCCATGGGCACCCGGTCGACGACGACGCCGAACTCGCCCTCGAAGTCGATGCCCAGCGCTTCGTCCGGCAGCGGCACGTCCTCGCGCGGACCGAGGAAATCGTCGGACGCGCCCTGGTACATCACGGGAATCGTCTCGAAGTCGGGGATCGGCGGCGTGTTGAACGCGCGCTCCATCAGGCGGCCGTGATTGAGGAATGCCGACGCGTCGCACCACTGGAAGGTGCGCGGGAGCGGCGCCATGCACTGCGCCGGGTCGAAGTCGAACGCGCCGGCCGCGCGGCCGTCGTTCAGCGCGTCGGCCAGCGCCTGCAGGCGCGGCGCGACATCGGCCCAGCGTTCGAGCGCGGTCAGCAGGTTCGGCGCGACGGCCGTCGCATCCACGGCGTGGCGCAGGTCGCGCGACACGACGAGCAGTCGACCATCGGGCGAACCGTCGCGGTAGGTGGCAAATTTCATCCCACCCTCCTTACTTGCGCGGCAACGCGAGCAGCGCGTCGTCGACGATGGCCACGGCACGCGTCCAGCCCGCGGAGCCCCCTCGCACCTTGTGCGGAAAGCACGACACATAGAAACCGCGACCCGGCAGGGCTTCGAGGTTGTGCAGCTTCTCCAGGTGACAGTAGCCGATGTCGCGCCCGGCCTTGTGGCCTTCCCAGATCAGCGACACGTCGCCCGTCTCGGCGATCTTCTTGGCCGTGTACGAGAACGGCGCATCCCAGCTCCACGCGTCCGTGCCGGTCAGGCGCACGCCACGCTCCAGCAAATACATCGTCGCCTCGTAGCCCATGCCGCAGCCGGCCGACACGAAGTCGTTGTGGCCGTAGCGGCTGCCTGCACGCGTGTTGACCATGACGATGTCCAACGGCTGCAGGTCGTGGCCGATGCGCTTCAGCTCCGCTTCCACGTCGGCGGCCGTGGCCACGTAGCCATCCGGGAAGTGGCGGAAATCCAGCTTCACGCCGGGCTGGAAGCACCATTCCAGCGGCACCTCGTCGATGGTGATCGATTTCTTCTTCTCGCCCGTCTTCGCGTCCATCGTCGAGTGGAAGTGGTAAGGGGCGTCCAGGTGCGTGCCGCTGTGGGTCGTCATCGTGACCCACTCGGCCGCCGCAGCTTCGCCGTCCGGGTAGTCCGCCGGCGTGGTGCCGGGGATCATGGCCATGAATTCGTGCAGCGTGTCCTGGTGCTTCTGGTACGTGATCTTCGGCGCCAGCGGCGGCGGATCGGACAGGGGTTCGTTCTCGAGATAGATCGACAGGTCGATGAATTGGCGGGTCATGGTGTCTCCTCAGATGGGTGCTGCGAGCGCCGCCAGCGTCGCGCGCATGATGCGGGCATGTTCTTCCTTGTCACCGCCGGCGATTTCGATCTCGCCCAGGCGGCTCGAGTTCTGCACGACCATGCGGCAACGCTCCCAGCGCCGCGCCAGGTAACGGTCCAGCGCCTGGTCGACGCTGCCGGCGCGCGCGAGTTCGTCGGCCAGCACGAGCGCGTCCTCGATGCCGATGCAGGCGCCGGAAGCCATGTGCGGCGTCGTCGCGTGCACGGTGTCGCCGATCAGGACGACGCGGCCCTTGTACCAGGGGCTCGGCATCAGCAGGCTTTCCAGCGGGCGGTAGATGATCTGCGAGTCCTCGTTCAGCGCCTCGCGCACGCGCTGCAGGCGCGGGTCGGGGAATGGTGCGAGCAGCGCTTTCACGCGCGCCAGGAACTCGGCCGGGTCGATGTAGTCGTTCGTCGCGCGGTCTTCCGTCACGAACAGATACATCTCGTCCTTCGACACCGGATTCAGGCCCGGCTTGATCTTCGGGCCCAGCCACATCATGGTGCCGTTGATGTCGGCGGGACGCGGCAGCACGGCGCGCCACACGCCCTGGCCGGTGTACTGCGGCTTCGGCGCGTCCGGGAACACCGCTTCGCGCACCTTCGAATACAGGCCGTCGGCCCCGATCACGAGGTCGTAGCGGGATGTAGTGCCGTCGGTGAACGTGACGTCGACGCCGCCCGCGTCCTGCTCGATCCGCGTGAACGTGGTGCCCAACCGCACATTGGCACCCGACGCGCGCGTGGCATCCGCCAGGATGCGCGCCAGCACGGGGCGCATGACGGCGCCGTTGCCGGGAACGTCGGGACCGGCCAGGCGCGGCGTCGGCAGTTCCGCGACCTTCTGGCCGGTCGGGATGTGGATTTCGACGCCGTCGGACGCGGCGCCCTCGGCCAGGAAGGCATCGATGACGCCCAGTTGCACGAGCGCGCGCATGGTCGCGCCGCCCAGGCTGATGCCGGCGCCGTACGAGCGCCAGCCCGGGTCGATCTCGACCACGTCGACGTCGATGTCCTGCTTGCGCAGCTGGATCGCGGCGGCCATCCCGGAAAAGCCGCCGCCGATGATCAGAACCTTCTTGACTGGCACTGCCATGTCATGTCTCCTCTTCGCCTTCCAGGCGAATGTTGATGTTTCCCGCCGCCGTGACGGTCAGTTCGACGGGTTGCAGCCGCTGGCCCAGGCAGGGCCCCAGCGTGCAGACACCCGTCTCGATGTCGAATTGTGCACCGTGCGCCGCGCACACGATGCGGTCGCGCGCGGCGTTCAGGTACGCGTCCTTGCGCCAGGCCATCGGCGTGCCGCCGTGATGCGGACAGGCGTCGCGCCAGCCATGGATCGTAGCACCCCGGCGCACCAGCAGCACCGTGTCCTGGCCGGTCCGGCCGGGATCGAAGCCGCGCGATGCGCCGTCCGCGAGATCGTCGAGCCGGCACAGGAACACGTCAGTGCCTTTCGCCGGCACCCGCGGCACCCGGCGGCGGACCGCCCGGCGCCCATTTATCACGTTGCTGGAACAGGAACAGTTGCGACGCGTCGGCGCTCATCGGGATCGCACGCGCGGTCCACGCCTCGTCGTGCAGGTCCATGTCGGCGTCGTACTCGACGTGGCAGCCGAGCGGGCTGTTGAAGTACCAGAACCAGTTCGAGCCCATCTTGTGCCGGCCCGGGCCCCAGAACGACTGGTAACCCTTGTTCACGAAGCGCGTGCCGGCCTGCAGGACTTCCGTCGGGCCGCCCATGTGGAACGTGAAGTGCTCGCAACCCTTCATGAACGGCGGCGTCTGGATCATGAACAGCGTGTGGTGGTCATCCGTGCCGGCCGGCTTCAGGAACGGGCCGGCGCCCAGCAGGCGGTCGGTGCAGCGGAAGCCCAGCCGCTCGACATAGAAGGCTTCCGCCCTGGCGGCATCGGGCACGAAGTACACGACGTGCGACAGGGTGCGGGGCAGCGCCGGCGCGTTCTCGTCGACGGCCGTGTGGTTCACGGGACGGTTCGGGGCGCCCGGCGCGTTCACCGCCTCGGCCGGCAGGCCGATCGGGCGCCGCACGGTCACCTGGAAACCGAGCACGAAGCCCATGTCGTCCACCGCCTCGATGCTCCCGTCGGCCAGCGCGCGCACGTCGCGGTCGCGTGCCAGCTCGGCGGCGATGGCGTCCAGCGACTGCTGGTCGGCCACGCCGTAGATCGTCTTGCGCAGCATGCTGGCGGTGCCGAGCGGCGCGGGCAATGCCGCGTCGTCCTTGTGCGCCAGGACGATCGCGGTGCCGTCGAGCGCCTCGAAGCGCCCGTTGCCGACGTGCGTCAGGCCGTAGTCGGTCAGGTACAGTGCGCAGGCTTCGACGTCGTCGACGCCGAAGACCAGCGCGTCGGGTCCAATGATATTCATGTGTGTCTCTCTGTCGTATCCAAGGTTCAGAGGGCGGTGCGGCCGCCCAGGTTTTCGGCCACCCAGTCGGCGATGTAGGCGCCGGCGTTGGCCGAGTTGTCGAAGCTGGAGTGCTGCACGCCGCCTTCCCGCTCCGTGAACACCTTCAGCTCGCGCTTCGGGCTGTTCACCAGTTGTTCGTAGGTGCGCTCGGCCCACTGCAGCGGGATCTGCGAATCCTTCTGGCCGTGCGTGACGAGGAACGGCACCTTGATGCGGTCCAGGATGCCGTCCAGGTGGACGTTTTCCGCGATGCGCATGAAGTCGTCCATGTCCTTGGCGCCCCACACCCAGCGCACGTGTTCCCAGTAGTGCGGCACGGGGAAGCTGCCTTCCTTCGCGAGCCGTTTCTTCTGCACGTCGCACCAGTCGTGGTTCGCGCCCCACACGACGCCCAGCGCGAAGCGCGGCTCGAACGCCACGGCGCGCGGGCAGTAGTAGCCGCCCAGCGAGACGCCTTCCAGGCCGATGCGCCGGGAGTCTACGTCGGCCCGCGTCTCCAGCCAGTCCACCACCTTGCTGGCCCAGCGCTCGCTGTCGTAGACGGCGTGCATGCCGTGCAGGCGCAGCGCCTCGCCGGTGCCCGGCTGGTCGATGACGAGCGAGGAGACGCCGCGCTTCGCCAGCCAGGCCGGCAGGCCGACGCGGTATTTCATCTCCTTGGTCGAGTCGAGGCCATTGACCTGGACGAGGATCGGCGCGGGACCGTCGACGTTTTCCGCGCGGACCAGCAGGCCGGAGATGACGCCGTCGCCGTACGGGATCTCGACGCGCTCGCAGTTCTCGCCGGACAGCTTCACGCCGCGCGCGAACAGGTCGAGAAACCGGCGATAAAGCTCGACGCGCCCCGGGGCGCCATGGGCCTGCAGGCGTTCGGCCGTCAGCAGGTAGATCGCGGCACGGCTGTACTTGTCGCCGGCGGAGATCAGGCGGCCGCGCGCCTCGTCCTCTTCCGCCAGGACGCACAGCTTGTCGGCCATGTTGGACCAGGTCTCGCGGAACGCCTTCGTCCCGGCGGCGTCGGGCTGCTTCGCCGCTTCCTGCAGCGGGGCGCACATCGCTTCGATCTCGCCGATGCGGGCGCCCATCTCGATCGCCAGGTCGACGGAGAGGTTCCAGACGTAATTGGTTGGGAAATACTTGAACATGTTGAATGCTTGGTTGATTGATCGGGGCCGGCCATCCGTGCCGTTTCTGATGCGGCGATGGTTACTGTACGGACCCGGGGATGGATGAGTAAAATGGATTTTTCCCATACGAGCTATCCATGGCATGAATACGATTTCGCGACGGATAAACGGGAAAAGCGGCGGGGCGGCAATCGCCGCCCCGCCGTGAGAAAACACGCCGGACGGCGTGCCAGGAGGGAATCAGGTACCGGACGTAAGCGCGGTCCAGGCACCGCCGGCGAAGCCGGAAGCCTGCACCGCTTCGATGAACTCGACGGCGCGCAGGCCGTCTTCGATGGTCGGGAATTCGACGTCCGGCGGCGCCGGACGACCGTCACGCGCGGCAAGCAGGTGGGCCGCCACCTCGCCGTACAGCGCGGCGAAGGCTTCCAGGTACCCTTCCGGGTGGCCGCCGGGGATGCGGCTCACGCGCGCCGCGGCCTCGTTGGCGGCGGCCGTGCCGCGCCTGACGATCCGCGTGGGTTCGCCGAGCGGCGTCCATAACAGGTCGTCCGGCGTCTCCTGCGCCCACTGGAGGCTGCCCCGGCTGCCGTACACGCCGATGCGCAGGTCGTTGGCATGGCCCGGCGCCACCTGGCTGGCCCACAGCATGCCGCGCGCCCCGCCGCCGTAGCGCAGCAGTACCTGCACGTCGTCGTCGACGGCGCGCCCCGGCACGAAGCTGTTCAGCTGCGCCGCGAGCGCTTCCACGGGCTGGCCGACGATGGTATCGGCCAGCTGCCACGCGTGCGTGCCGATGTCGCCGATCGCGCCGCCGCCCGCCCGCGCGGGGTCGGTGCGCCAGGCGGCCTGCTTCTGGCCATCCTGCTCGATCGGCTCCGCCAGCCAGTCCTGCGCATACCGCACGTTGACGACGCGGATCTCGCCCAGCAGCCCGTCGCGCACCATCTTGCGCGCGTGGCGCACCATCGGGTACGCGGAATAATTGTGCGTCACCGCGAAGAGACGTCCCCGTTCGCGTGCGAGGTCGCGCAGCATGCGGGCGTCCGCGCTGTTCGTGGTCACCGGCTTGTCGCAGATGACGTGGATGCCGGCCTCGAGGAACGCGCGTGCGACCGGCGCGTGCATGTGGTTCGGCGTGACGATGCTGACGGCCTCGATGCCGTCGGTACGCGCGGCTTCGGCCCGCGCCATCTCCGCGTAATCCGCATACACGCGGTCGGGCGCGAGGCCCAGCGCGAGGCCGGAACGGCGCGCCGCGTCCGGCCGCGAGGACAGCGCGCCGGCGACGAGTTCGAAGCGGTCGTCGAGCCGGGCGGCGATGCGGTGCACGGCGCCGATGAAGGCGCCCTCGCCGCCGCCCACCATGCCGAGCCGGATCCGGCCCGGGAAGTTCGAATCGTTCATGGTCGCCTCACAGCCTGCCGGCCTTGATTTGCGCGACGGCGTAGTCGACCGCGCGCACCGTCAGCGCCATGAACGTCAGCGACGGATTCACGTTGCTGGCTGACGCCATCGCCGCGCCGTCGGTGACGAACAGGTTCGGCACGCCATGCACCTGGTTGTGGGCGTTCAGCACCGACTCCATCGGGTCGTTGCCCATGCGCGCCCCGCCCTGCACGTGCACGGTGACGCCCGGCGTCGCGCCGACGCGCAGCGACATCACGCCCTGGGCGCCGGCCGCTTCCAGCATCTTCTTCGCTTCCTGCGTCGCGTCGAGCGCCATCTTTTCCTCGTTCTCGCCGCGCGCCACGTCGAAGCGCAGCTGCGGCAATCCGAAGCGGTCGCGCGCCGTGGGGTCGAGCGTGATGCGGTTCTCGCGCCGCGGCAGCGACTCGATGAACCCGCCTAGGAACACGACCCACGGGCCCGGATTCGCGAGGCGCTTCTTGTAGTCGGCGCCGAAATCGTCGCCGTCGCCGGCCATGTCCGCCCAGCCCATGCGCATCGAACCGCCCTGCATGATGTAGCCGCGGTCGAAGTCGATGCCTTCGTCGCGCACGCCCTTCAGGTTGCGAAAGCGCGGCATGTAGATGCCGTTCGCGCGGCGACCATAGTAATAGCGGTCCATCATGCCGGGGATCACGCCGAAGGCGGCGGCATTGTCGTGGTCGCAGATGTAGCGGCCCAGCACCTCGCCCTTGTTGCCCAGGCCGTGCGGGTTGCGCTTGTCAGCCGACTGCATCAGGATCTGCACGCTCGCCTCGGTGCCCGCGTTCAGGAACACGATGCGCGACGTATAGATCCTGCGCTTGCCGGTCGCGGCGTCGATCACTTCCACGCCGCTCGCCTTGCCCGTCTTCGGGTCGGTCACGATGCGGTGGACGACGGTGTCCGTCTTCACGGTCAGCAGGCCCGTCTTCTGCGCGTCGGGCAGCGTCGCTGACAGCGACGAGAAATAGGCGCCGAAGGAACAGCCGCGGCTGCAGATATTGCGATAGTTGCACGGACCGCGGCCATTGTGCTCGCGCGTCAGGTTCACCGTGCGGCCCACGGTGAGGTAGCGTTCCGGCCACTTGGCGCGGATTACCTCGCGCAAGTGTTTTTCCGGCGCGGTCAGCTCCATCGGCGGCAGCAGTTCCATGTCGGGGAAGTGCGCGAGGCCGAGGTTCTCGCCCGAGCAACCGATGTATTTCTCGACCTTGCTGTACCACGGGGCGATGTCCTTGTAGCGGATCGGCCAGTCGCTGCCGTGGCCATCGCGCTTGTTCGCTTCGAAGTCGAGATCCGACCAGCGGTACACCTGGCGGCCCCACAGCGTCGAACGGCCGCCCAGGATGCTGGAGCGGATCCACGCGTACGGCTTGGACTGCACGTACGGGTTCTCGCTGTCCTTGACCCAGTAGTCCTTGTTACTCCACTGGAACTGGCCGAACGGCTGGTTGGACTGCACCGGGTAGTCGCGCGCCATCTCGTCGCGGTCGAGCGCGCCGCGGTTCGGCGCGTCCCACGGGGTCACGAACTCGGTCTTGTAGCCTTTCTGGTGTTCCAGCGCGCGGCCGCGTTCGAGCACCAGCACCTTCATGCCGCGCTGCGTCAGTTCCTTGGCCGCCATGCCGCCCGTGATGCCGGAGCCGATCACGATCGCATCGAATTCGTAACTCATATCTGAATCTGCCTGTTCCAGGTTTTGGTGTCGACGTCCGCGTCCCAGCGTCCCGGCACCGGCACGTAGGCCAGTTCGCCGTTGACGCCCGCTTCCGACGTGAAGTAGCCGAGCGTGACGAGGTCGCGCATCTTGAAGAAGAACGGTGCCGTGGGGTCGGCGAGGCGGGCGTCCATCCCGTGCGAGCGCTGCTGGTAGCTGCCCGCCGCCTTGCGCGCGGGTGCAAGCAAGGCGCCCTGCTGCGCCGGCGTGCAGGCGGCGAAGCCGCGGCCGTGCGCGGCCTGCGCGGCGCTCTCCAGCGCGGCCAGGCCGTCGACGACGGTCTTGCGCTCGGCTGGCACCAGCCAGTGCGCATACATGTCGGCCACGAAGGCGGGCACGCCCGCCTGGATCGCGCCCGGCGTGTCGGTCTGCGGGATGATCAGTTCGCACAGCGCGGCGAGGCGCTCCTTGTGCGCGGCCGGGAACGGTTCCGGCTGCGCGCCGTCGTCCGGGCGGCTGCCCGCCGCCTTGGCCAGCTGCACCGCCAGCGTCTCGCCGCTCCAGTAGGCGGCGCCGGCAGCGGCGGCGATCCGCTTGAGCAGGGTTCTTCGGTCCATCTTGTCTCCTTAGGTCAGGCCGAGCATGCGGCGGATCTGCTGCGGGTCGGTGGCGCCGCCCGCGAAATCGTCGAATGCCTTGTCGGTCACCCTGATGATGTGGTCTCGGATGAAGGGCGCGCCTTCGCGGGCGCCCTGTTCGGGGTGCTTCAGGCAGCACTCCCATTCCAGCACGGCCCATCCCTTGAAGCCGTACTGCGCGAACTTGGAAAAGATCGCCTTGAAATCGATCTGGCCGTCGCCCAGCGAGCGGAACCTGCCGGCGCGGTCGACCCACGGCTGGTAGCCCGAATACACGCCCTGCCGGCCGCTCGGCCGGAATTCCGCGTCCTTCACGTGCATGACCTTGATGCGGTCATGGTACAGGTCGATGAACTCCAGGTAGTCGAGCTGCTGCAGCAGGAAGTGCGACGGATCGTAGGCGATGTTCAGGCGCGGATGATGGTCGACGCGCTCCAGCAGCATCTCGAACGTGGCGCCGTCGAACAGGTCCTCGCCGGGATGCAGCTCGAACGCGACGTCGACGCCCTGCTCGTCGCAGGCGTCGAGGATCGGGCGCCAGCGCCGCGCCAGCTCGTCGAAGGCCGTCTCGACCAGCCCCGCCGGGCGCTGCGGCCACGGGTACAGGAACGGCCACGCCAGCGCGCCGGGAAAACTGATCGTGGCCGAGAGGCCCAGGTTGCGCGACGCCTTTGCCGCCAGCAGCATCTGCCCGACCGCCCACTCCTGGCGCGCCGCGGGCCGGCCGCGCAGGGCCGCCGGCGCGAACACGTCGAACGCCTCGTCGTAGACCGGATGCACGGCCACCAGCTGCCCCTGCAGGTGGGTGCTCAGCTCCGTGATCTCCACGCCGTTGACGCGCGCGATGCCCGCGATCTCGTCGCAATAATCCTTGCTGGCCGCCGCCTTCTCGAGATCGAACAGGCGCGCGTCGTTCGACGGCACCTGCACGCCGCGGTAGCCGAGCGACGCGGCCCATTTCGTGATCGCGTCCCAGGAATTGAACGGCGCGGCGTCGCCGGCGAACTGCGCCAGGAAGATCGCCGGGCCCTTGATGGTGGTCGCCATGAGGGTCCGTCTCCGTCAGGCCGCGATGGTTTCGGTGCGTTTGCAGGTCGTCACCGGGCTCCACGGCAGGTACGAGATGCGCAGCTGCACGCCGACCTCCACCTCGTGGGCGCCCGCGGCCAGGCCGCCGGCCTGCACGACCGACACGTCGGCCACTTCGCCGAATTCCCAGCGCTCGGCCGTGTTTTCTTCCAGCTGGTCCAGCGTGAAGGTCTTGCCGCGCACCGAGAAGCGCACCTGGTCGCGCGGCACCGCGGCGCCGTCGACCTTGACCGCGATGTCCTCGACCACGGACAGCGGCTGACCGCGATAATAAGGCAGGCGCACGCCGAGGGCGAAACCGCCGTTGTCCAGGTTGCGCAGGCTGTCCGGGTAGATGATGTGTTTGTCGTACATGTGGTTTCTCCTTATTCCGTCTCGCCCAGCAGGCGCGCGAACATCTGCTGCTGCCGTTTCACCTGTTCGCGGCCATCGACCTCGAACGCGTCCTCGATGTGGCGCTGGCCCTCGTATTCGCTGGACAGGTGGCCCGTGTAGCCGCCCTCGATCAGGACCGGGATGATCTCGTCGTAGGGAATCGACGGCTCGCGGCCGGTGTCGTCGATCTCGTAGAACTTGGCGTGGATGTGGAAGATCCACGGCATGAATTCGAGCATGCGGCGCGGATTGCTCCAGATATTGTGGCGCAGCGTCTCCGCCATCTGCAGGTCGACCGGATTTGCACCCATCTTGCGGACGTCCATCAGCACGTAGTCCGGCAGGACGCGCGCCTTGTGCGCTTCCAGGATGAATTCCACGATCTTCGGCGTCGCGCCCATGCGCAGGAAACGGTCGCGGAACACCGGCGGGTAGTCCTTGATGTACATGCCCATGTCCGGGATGTAGCCGACGTGGTCGGAGCCCGTGGCGCGCGTCAGTTCGGTGTAGCGCAGGATCCAGGGATGGTCGAAATGGAACGGCGAATGCACCTCGATGCCCATGTGGATGTCGAGTTCCTCGGCCAGCGGCACGCACGCGACGACCACTTCCGGCGGCGTGTTGACGATGACGCGCATCGTCTTGCAGCCCAGGCGGTGCGCGAAGCGCAGGTCGCGCTGCAGCGACGCGACCATCTCGTCGAAGTTCAGCTTGCGGTGCTTGTACAGCTTCGTGTCGAGGAACATGTCGTGGCACTGGGCGTACGCGCCGTGCTTCTCGATCGACGCAAAGAAGCCGTCGATCTCGGCCTGCGGCACGTCCGGGAAGTTCGTGAACGACTGTTCGCTGACGACCTCGATGCCGCGCGCGCCGAGGCCGGCCGCGTGGGCGATGCAATCGTCGAGGGTCATCTTGCGCAGGAAGGTCTCGTACTGGTACGAGTACAGCGACACGCCGCGCTTGATGCTGTGGGTTGGATTCATGTTGACCCTTGTTGTGGTGGTGACGAAAAGTGATTCAGATGCGTGCGGAGACCGCGGGCGTCCTTGCCCGGCCCCGCATGATCAGGGTGAGGATGACGCCGATCCCGGCGATCACCCCGAATACGACGAACGCGCCCTGCAGCCCGCCGGCCATGCCGCGCACGACGTTGACGACGGCCGGGGACACGAACTGCGCAGCGAAGAAGGAACTGGCCCACCAGCCCATGCCGCGGCCGCGGTGCTCGAACGAGAAGCTGCTTTGCGCGAAGGCGACCAGCGCGGGCACGATGATGCCGTTGGCGAGCTGCTGCACGAAGGCGAACGCCAGCGCCACCTTGTAGTCCGGCGCGAGGCCGATGCCGCCCAGGCCGATGCAGTAGCCGAGGAAGACGAGCGCGATCTGGTTCGGCACGCCGTAGCGGGTGGTGGCGCGGAAGATCACGGCGCCGATCGGCACGCCCAGGCTGGGGATCGCCATCGCCAAACCGATCGATTGCGGGTCCTGCACGCCCAGGTCCTTCAGCAGCACGGAAAAGTGAATGACCTGGACGTAGTAGATCGTCGACAGCAGGACGGTCACGCCGCACACGAGCAGCGCCACCTTGTATGGGAACGGCAGGGCCGCTGCCGGCGCGGCGGCACCCGGCTGCGTGCGGACGCGCGGCTGGGGCTCATACAGGTAGAAGATGCTGGCGGCCAGGATGGGAAAGGCGATGCCGTACACGGCGAAGGGCCATTGCCAGCCCTTCGCGGCCAGGAAGCCCGAACAGGCGATCGTCACCGTACCGAGGATCGAGCCCATGAGGCCCTGCAGCATCAGCCAGCGGTGCCGCGCCTTTTCCTCGAAATAGTCGGCGAGCAGCGTATTCGAGACGGTCAGCACCGCCGCCTCGCCCAGGCCGATCACGACCCGGCCGGCGACCACGGCCCAGAAACTGTCGATGAAAAACGGGATGAAGCCACCGATGCCGTAGACCGCCATCGCCCACAGCATCAGGTTGCGCCGGCCGAAGCGGTCGGTGACGACGCCGGCGAGGGGCGCAAACAGCGCGATGCAGGCGCTGGGCGCCGTGATCAGGAGAGGCACCATCAACTGCGGGTTGCCGACGTCGCGGAAATGCGCGAGCAAGGTGGGCAGCGTCGGCGCCAGCGCGATGATCGCCATCACGGGCAGGAAGCCGGACATTACGAGGATCCAACCCTGGCGCCAGTCGGCCTGGCGGTGGTCCGGTTGATCGGTAGGCATGCGTGTCTCCAAGGCGTTCGTGCGGTCGTTGCCGCGACGTTTTTTCATTTAGGAAAGAATACGACCCGGCCATGATAAGTTCTTTCCCGGGTTTTTCCCGCTTTGCCCGCCGTTGATTTTATGAATAGGACGCATCCAAAACTTGAATACCTCTGCGGCCCCAGCTGTTGAGGTTTTTTCGCTATATTAGGAAAGCGCTTTCCCAAACACTTTATAAAAGAACATCGCATGTCCGAGAAACGCCCCCTAGCGGCGCTCCCCTCCAACGGCAAGGCCATTTCGATCAGCGCGGTCGCCGAGCAGGCCGGCGTGTCGATCGCCACCGTGTCGCGCGTCATCAATGCAAGCAAGCCGGTGAGCGCCGACACCCGCGAACGCGTCGAGGCGGCGGTCGCGGCGCTCGGCTACCGTGCCAATGCGTTCGCACGCAGCCTGACGCGGGGAGAAAGCCGGCTGTTGCTCGTCCTGGTGCCCGATTTCGCCAATCCGTTCTACTCGGAGACCGTCAAGGGCGTGGCCTCGGTCGTCCGGCGCCACGGCTACAACATCGTGCTGGCCGGGGCGCCTGACGCGCTCGCCCCCGACACGGGCGCGCCGGACGCGCTGTACAGCCGCCTGGTCGACGGCGTCATCAGCCTGGCCAGCCTGCACGACCTGCAGCCCGCGATCCGGGACATGCCCGACCTGCCGTGGGTGGCGTGTTCGGAATTCGTCGAGGACGGCGGCATGCCGCATGCGAGCATCGACCACGGCCAGGCGGCGCTCGACGCCGTGCAATACCTGATCAACCGCGGCCACCGCCGTATCGCCCTGCTGGGCGCCGACGAGTCCTATGTGTGGGCACGCCAGCGCCACGCGGGCTACGAGGCCGCCCTCAAGCGCGCGGGCATTCCGCTCGACGCGCAACTGGTGCGCGTCGCGCGCGGTACCGACTACAGCCTGGGCATGGAAGCCGCCGGCGCGCTGCTGGCACTGGAATCGCCGCCGACCGCGGTGTTCGCGGTGTCCGACACGCTCGCGATCGGCGCCATCAAGGCCTTCCGCCGCGCGGGCCGCCGGGTGCCGGACGACATCGCCGTGGTCGGCTTCGACAATATCCCGCTGGCCCAGGTGTTCGAACCGGCCCTGACGACGATCGCGCAGCCGATGTTCGAGCTCGGCGCCGCGGCCGCCAGGCTGCTGCTCGAACGCCTCGCCGGCGGCCATCCCCGCTCGTTGACGCTCCAGCATGCGCTGGTCGTGCGCGAGTCGGCCTGACAGGAGAATGAATGCGCTTCAATAAACTGGACCTGAACCTGCTGGTGGTCCTGAATGCCCTGCTCACCGAACGCAGCATCAGCCGCGCCGCCGAGAAGATCCACCTGAGCCAGCCGGCCACCAGCAACGCGCTGTCGCGCCTGCGCGATTATTTCGAGGACGAGCTGCTGGTGAGTTCCGGCCGCCAGCTGCTGCTCACGCCCCGCGCCGAATCCCTGATCGAGCCCGTGCGCGAAGTGCTGATGCGGATCGACTCGACCATCGCCGCCCAGCCGGAATTCGACCCGGCCAGCGAGAGCCGCGACTTCACCCTGCTGGCGTCGGATTTCACGATGACGGTGCTGATCCCGCCGCTGCTCGAAACGCTGTTCAAGGAAGCGCCGGGCCTGCGCATCCACATCCGCACGCAGAACGACCGGCCGGACGAGGTGCTGGAACAGGGCAAGGCCGACTTCCTCATCATCCCGTCGCAATTCCTGTCGAAGAACCATCCGTCGGTCGCGCTGTTCGAAGAAGACTACGTGTGCGTCACCTGGGAAGGTAATACCCGCGTGCGCGAGCGCCTGCTGCTCGACGACTTCCTGAGCAGCGGCCACGTGACCGCGAATTTCTCCGGCGAGCGCCAGAGCACGACCTTCGACAGCTGGTTCATGGACAGTTTCGAACTGACCCGGCGCGTGGAAGTGACGGCGCCGTCGATGGCCGCCCTGCCCGCCATGGTGATCGGCACCGACCGCATCGCCACCGTGCACCGCCGCATCGCCGAACGCGCGCAGACCTACCTGCCCGTGCGGCTGTGGGAACCGCCGCTGAAGATCCCGCGTCTGGTGCAGACGCTGCAGTGGCACAAATACAAGAACAACGATGCCGCCACCCTCTGGTTGCGCCAGCGCCTGATCGACGTCGCCGCGCGCATCTAGACACTCAGGAGACAACATGCGCTACCCATTGTTGCCGCGCCTCGCGGCAGGCACCGTCACGGCCATCGTCGCCGCGACCGCGGCTGCCCAGCCCCCGCTGACCACCCGTACCGTCCCGCTCATCCAGGTGGACGGCCTGCAATTCCGCGACTTGAACCGCAATGGAAAGCTCGACACGTACGAGGACTGGCGGCTGCCCGCGCGCACCCGGGCCGACGCGCTCGTGGCCGCGCTGACGCTGGAGGAAAAGGCCGGCGTCATGATGCACGGGAACCTGCCCGTCAGCGCCGACGGCGGCCGGGCCGACCTCGCCGCGGCGCGCCCGCTGGTGCTGGAACGCCACGTCAACGCCTTCGTCAGCCGCCAGCATGGCGACGCCGGCACGCTCGCGGCCGACCACAACCGCCTGCAAGCGCTCGCGGAAGAATCGCGCCTCGCCATCCCGGTGTCGCTCAGCACCGACCCGCGCAACCATTTCCAGTACACGGTCGGGCAAAGCGTCGCCGCCGCCGGGTTTTCCCAATGGCCAGAACCGCTCGGCCTGGCGGCGATCGACGATCCGGCGCTGACCCGCCGCTTCGCCGACGTCGTGCGCCAGGAGTACCTGGCCACCGGCTTCACCGTCGCGCTGTCGCCGCAAGCGGACCTGGCGAGCGAACCGCGCTGGCCGCGCGTGTTCTCGACCTTCGGCGAGGATGCCGCGATCGCAATGCGGCACGTGGAGGCCAGCGTCGCGGGCCTGCAGGATGGCGCGACGGGTCTCCACGACGGCAGCGTCGTCGCCGTCGTCAAGCACTGGGCCGGCTACGGCGCGGCGAAGGACGGGTGGGACAGCCACAACCCGTACGGCAAGTTCATGACCTTCCCCGGCGCGAACTTCGCCTACCACCTGCTGCCGTTCGACGGCGCGTTCAAGGCGCGCGTGGCGAGCGTGATGCCGACCTATTCGATGCCGGACGGCCGGGTCGACGCCGGCGGTGTCATGCCCAACCTCGCGCTCGACCCGGTCGGCGGCGGCTACAGCCGCGCGCTGCTGACCGACCTGCTGCGCGAACGAAAAGGGTTCGAGGGCGTGGTACTCAGCGACTGGGCGATCACCGCCGATTGCGCCGGCCCGTGCGCCGACGGCGCACCCGACGGCGTCACACCGCTCGCCTTTTTCCCGCAATTCGGCACGCCGTGGGGTGTCGAACACTTGGGCAAGCGCGCACGCTTCGTGAAAGCAGTCGCCGCCGGCGTCGACCAGTTCGGCGGCACCGAGGAGTCTTCGTACCTCGTCGACGCCGTGCGCGCGAGCGAGCTGCCCGTCGCGCGGATCGACGCGTCGGTCGCCCGCATCCTGCGGCAGAAATTCGAGCAGGGCCTGTTCGAGCATCCGTTCGTGGACGAGGCCCGCGCCGGCACGGTGGTCGGCAGCCCCGGGTTCCGCGCCCAGGGCCTGGATGCGCAACGCCGGTCGCTGATCCTGCTGCAGAACAAGGGCAAGCTGCTGCCGCTGGCGGGCAATGGGCGCAAGGTCTGGCTGCACGGCGTCGCGCCCGCCGTCGCGGCGCGCTACGGTTTCACGGTCGTGGCGACGCCGGAACAGGCCGACCTCGCGATCGTGCGCGCCGCCACGCCGTCCGAGATGCTGCACCCGCGTTACATCTTCGGGCTGCTGCAGCACGAGGGCACGCTGGCCTATGCCGACGGCAATCCCGACTACGACGCCATCCAGCGCGCGGCGGCCCACGTCCCGACCGTCGTCACCGTCAATCTCGAGCGTGCCGCGATCCTGACGAATGTCGTCGACAAGGCCGGCGCCGTGCTGGCCAACTTCGGCGTCAGCGACGAAGCCCTGCTCGACGTCCTGACCGGCAAGGCCAACCCGCGGGGCCGCCTGCCCCTCGAACTCCCGTCGTCCATGGCCGCCGTGGCGCGCCAGCGTCCCGACCTGCCGCACGACAGCGACGCGCCGCTGTTCCCGTTCGGCTTCGGACTGTCGTACTGATCACTTTTCACCTAGATAACCGATGAACGTTTCCCCTTCCGCCGCCTCCCACGAATCCGCGTTCGCGGCCGCCGCCGGCTTCAGTCCACGCCGCCGCACCGCCGCCCTGATCGCCGTCGCCTGCGCCTTCGTGATGGACCTCCTCGACACCACCATCGTCAACGTCGCCGTCCCGTCGATCGGCCACAGCCTCTCGGCCAGCACGGCCGCGCTGGAATGGGTGATCGCGGGCTATTCGGTCGCCTTCGCCGTGCTGCTGATCCTCGGCGGCCGCATGGGCGACAGCCACGGCTACCGCCGCATGTTCCTGCTCGGCGTCGCGCTGTTCACGCTGACGTCCTTGCTGTGCGGACTGGCGCCCAGCGTCGGCGTGCTCGAAGCGGGCCGCCTGCTGCAGGGCGCCAGCGCGGCACTCATGGTGCCGCAGGTGATGGCGCTCGTGCAGGTGATGTATCCACCCGATCTGCGCTACCGCGTGTACGCCGTGTTCGGCTTCCTGGGCGGGATCTCGGCCGCGCTCGGGCCGATCGTCGGCGGGCTGCTGATCGACGCCGACTGGTTTGGCCTGGGCTGGCGCCTCGCGTTCCTGATCAATCTGCCGGTAGGCGCGGCCAGCCTGGCGGCGGGCCTCCTGCTGCTGCCGAAAGGACGCGGCCTCCACCCGGTCGCGCTGGACCTGAAAGGCGCCTTGCTGTCGGTGCTGCTGCTGTTCGCGATCCTGCTGCCGCTGATCGAAGGCCCGGCCCGCGGCTGGCCGCTGTGGGCGGCCGCCACGCTCGCCGCCGCCCTGCCCCTCGCCTGGCTTACGTGGCGCTACCTGGGCTGGCGCGAACGCCGGCACGGCCACGCGCTGGTGCCGCCCGCGCTCCTCAAGAGGCGCCGGGTCGCACTCGGCCTGCTGTGCGGGCTGTGCCTGCAACCCGTCGTGCCGGGCTATCTGCTGGTGATGACCTTCGTGCTGCAAGGTGGTCGAGGGCTGTCGGCGTCGCAGATGGCCTATGCCTGCGCGCCGATCGCGTTCGGGGCCATGCTCGGCATCAGCCTGCTCGGCCCCTTGCTGCACCGTCGCCTCGGGGTGTACGCGCTGCTGCCCGGCGCCGCCGCGCAGCTGGCCAGCGTGCTCCTGATCGGCTGGGCGATCGGCCAGCCGGCGCTGCCGCTGTGGGCGCTGGTGCTGGGCCAGCTGGCGATGGGTGTCGGCCTGGGCCTCGTCGGACCGCCGCTGTCGAACGCGACCCTCGCCGACGTACCGCTGGCGGAAGCCGGCGCGGCTTCCGGCCTGCTGAGCGCCGTCCAGCAACTGGCGGGCGCGCTCGGCGTGGCCTTGGCGGGGCTACTGTTCTTCCATGGCGGACCGGCCGTCGACCTCGGCCGCGCCTACGACTACGTGGCCGCCTATCGGGCCGTGCTGCCGCTGTTCGCCGGGCTGCTGGTCGGCGGTGCGGTCGTGTGCGTCAGCCTGGCGCGCAGCCGGGCGGAGCGCCCGGTCTGACTCAGGAAAACTTCAAGGCGCCGGACGGTATGCGAACCCGTCGAAGTCGGCCGGCGCCATGTCCGCCTTGCCGTTCGTAGTGGCATAGAGGCCGATGTAGACGCCAGTGAAGCCGCCCGCCGTGACCGAACTCAGGTAGCGCGTATCCGCCTCGCCTATGCCGGTCCAGGCGCCGCTGCCCTGGCGAACCGCGAACGTGTACCGGTCCTTGTTGCCGCCAACGCGCAAGCTGACGGGCCCATTTGCCAGCGCCACCGTTCGCAGTACCGTACCGATCAGCCCCAGCCGGATGCGCAGCACGGCCACCCGCTGCCCGCCCTGGCGCGTCACGGCCAGCACATAGTGGTGCCTGTCGTCCTTGAACAGCGTGAGACCGGCCTCCTCGCCGTCGGCGCCCGGCGCGAAGTCGAGCGTGGTACCGGCTTCAAAATCGAAATGCTGCTGGCGGCGCCCTACGAACGTCACGCCGTCGACGTCGGCCAGCGTGGCGCCCGTACCGTGCAGGCGCAGGTGGCCGGGCCGTTCCGCCAGCGAATAGCGGTCGGTACGCGGGTTGTGCAGGTAGTTCCACTCGTAGCCGAGGCGCTTGCCGGAAAAGTCCTCGGCACGCGGCGCAACCTGCTTCAGGACGGGTCCCGGCAATGAAGGCGCTTCCATCCGCTCGCTCACCGTGCCGTTGCCGTTGACGACGGGCCAGGCGTCCTTGTCCCAGCGGACCGGCGCGAGGAAGGTCTCGCGGCCGAGGATCTGGTGGTCGTCGTGCTGGCGGAACGCGTGCGCCACCATGAACCATGCCCCGTCCTGCGTCTGCACCAGGTCGCCGTGCCCGAGGCCCTGGATGGCGCTGGTCTCCGCATTCATGTCGGCATGGGTCATGATGGGATTGCCCGGATCACCCATGTAGGGGCCGTCGATGCGGCGGCTGCGCGCGATGGTTTCCTTGTGGCCGAACTGCGTGCCGCCTTCCGCGATCATCAGGTAGTACCAGCCGTCCTTCTTGTACAGGTGGGGTCCCTCGGGATAGCGGCCGCCGGTGCCGGCCCACACGTTCCTCGGGGTCGTCAGCAGCTTGCCGGTTTGGATGTCGATCTGCGCCAGGTGGATGCCCTCGTGGATATTCGGTCCCCAGTTCACGGTCGACGTCACGTACACCTTGCCGTCGTCGTCGAAGAACAGGCTGGGGTCGATGCCCGGCATGTCGATCCAGACGGGGTCGGACCAAGGCCCGCGCGGGTCGGTGGCGGTCACATAGAAATTCCCCTTGTCCGTGATGTTCGTCGTGATCATGTAGTACACGCCGTCATGGCAGCGCAAGGTCGGCGCGAAGATGCCGAGCGTGACGCCCGATTTCTGCAGCGGGACCTGCTCCGGCCGCGTCAGCACGTGGCCGATCTGTTCCCAGTTGACGAGGTTCGTGCTGTGGAAGATGGGCACGCCCGGGAAATAGCCGAAGCTGCTGTGGACCATGTAGTAGTCCTTGCCGGCCCGGCAGACGCTGGGGTCGGAATAGAAGCCCGGCAGCACGGGGTTCTGGTAGGTGACCTGCGCGCCGGCCATTGTGGCAGTGCACAGGGACGCGGCGAGGACGAGCTTCGCGAGCTCGCCGGCGGTGTGTCTAGATATTGTCATCATCGTGATAATGAAAGGAGGTAAAAAAAAGCGCCGGCATTCCGGGCCGGCGCTGCGCGAGTCAGGATACAGCGTTCAGAGCGAATTGCGTTTCGCGATCGCCCCAGCACCGCGGCGCTGGGCTTGGGCGTACGCTTGAAGGTCGTGCGGTCCAGCGTACACAGGCCGAAGCGCGGCCCGTAGCCGAACACCCACTCGTAGTTGTCGATCAGCGACCAGTGCATGTAGCCGAGCACCGGCACACCGTCGTCGATCGCGCGCTTGAGTTCCGCGAGCGCCGCCGGGATCAGGCGCTGGCGCTTGCGGTCGTCGGCCGAGTTCACGCCGTGCTCGGTGACCATCACCGGCACACGCGTGACCTCGTGCGCGTACCGGACCACGTCGGCGAGGGACGGCGGATAGATCTCCGCGCCCGCGTCGTTCGTCTCCGCACCTTTCGGCGCCGGCAGGCGGCCCTTGTCGTCCCAGATCGTGCGTTCGTAGTTCTGCACGCCGATGAAGTCGTCGCCGCGCGCCGCTTCCAGCCAGGCGCGATACAGCTTGTCGCGCATCGCGCCGCGCAGGCTGTTCTCGCCCGCGGCCTGGTCGTCGATGATCGCCAGGCTGACGCCGACCGGCAGGTCCGGCCGCACCGCCTTGATCGCATCGCACCCCGCCTTGTGGCCGGCCAGCAGGTGCTTCTGCACGACCTGCGGATCGGCGACGTACAGCGGATTACCCGGCAGGAAGCGCGCCACGCCATGCGCCCGCGCGGCCGCCTCCTGCATCGTGCGGTCGTCGCCCAGCAGGCGCTTGCCGATGTCGCCCGGCAGCACGAGGTCGAGCACGCCCGTCAGGTTCGGTTCGTTCAGCGTGGTCGCGTAGCCGATGCCGGCCGCCAGATGGCGCGCGGCGCGTTCGCAGTAGCGGGCGAACAGCGCGGGCGCCTCCGGATTCGACCACCCGCCCTGCGCCGCGAACCAGACCGGCGTGGTGAAGTGGTTGAACGTCACCACCGGCACAAGGCCGCGGGCCCGGCAGCCGGCGATCATCGCCTTGTAATGGTCCAGCATGGCGACCGAGAACTCGCCCTTGGCCGGTTCGATGCGCCCCCACTCCAGGCTGAAGCGGTAGCTGTTCAGGCCCAGGCTCTTCACCAGGTCCATGTCGACTGGCCAGAGGGCGAAGCTGTTGGCGGCATCGCCCGACGGTTCCATGTAGACGGTCGGACGGGCGTGCTCCATCGCCCAGACGTCGCTGCCGACGTTGTTGCCCTCGACCTGGTAGGCGGCCGTTGCGGCGCCCCACAGGAAGCCCTTCGGGAAGCGTGGCCTGGGCACGGCTTGCGCGCCCGCGGCGCCGGAAGTTACCGCGCCGGCGGTCGCTGCTGCGACGGCGCCAAGGAAAGTTCGGCGATCTAGCATAGGGTAGTCTTTATTTGTAGTGAATCGGAACGGATGGTTCGGGCATGCGACTATCGGCTCGCCGGGCGTGCTTGTGCGAGCAAGCCGCGCATGGCCAGCCAATGGTAGAACGTGTCGAGCCAGCCGTCACTGGTCTTGTCCTTGATGCCCATCCCGAACCCGTGTTCGTCATCCGAAAACAGATGTAATTCGATCGGCTTGCCGGCGGCCAGATAGCTTTCGACCAGGGGTAGGCGCGCGCCTTTCAACAGGAAGTCCTGTTGACCGATCGCGACGAACATCGGCGGTGCATTGCCGGGCACGACGAGCGGTTCCATGTTCGGGTAGATCGGCGCGGCGAAGGCAGGCACGTCCTCGCCGCCCCTGGCGACGAGCGTGCGTGTCAGGAAGCCGCCCGCGGAAAATCCCATGAAGCCGACGCGGGCGGCATCGATCCCGTATTGGCCGGCGTGACGGCGCACGTGGCGCAACGCAGCCAGGCCGTCGGCTGCCGCTTCCGGTGGCGTATCCTCGGGCAGGGAGAAGCTGGCTTTCCCTCCTCGCAGCACGCGCTCCAGTTCCACCTTGAACTGGCTTTCGTCGGCAGGCGTCGCATTCAGCCGGTATTTCAGGACGAACGCGGCAACGCCACGCGCGGCAAGCCAGCGCGCGACCTGGCAGCCTTCCTTGTCGATCGCGAGGCCGAAAAAACCGCCTCCGGGGGCGACGATGACAGCCGCGCCCGTGGCGGTGCCGGGCGCCGGAAGGACCGGCGTCAGCGTAGGCCGACTGACGTTGCGGACCATGAGCGTCTGCGCGTCGTAACCCCAGCTTTCGGGAGCGCGGTTCGCTGCCGCAGGTGCCGGCAGATCCACGCCCGGCAGGTCGCAGACCTTGGGTACCGCGGCGCGCACGGGATTCCCGAGAAGCGCCAGCGGCAGGAGCAGGTAGCAAACATGTCGCAACATCGATGTTTTCCTCGTCACGTTCCAGGTCGGTAGTGCAGCTTAGAAGTCGTAGCGCACGCGCACACCGAAGGTACGCGGCGGCTGGAACTGGATCGTGTTCACCTGGCCCGTGTAGTTGTGCTGCGCGTTCGCGAGCACGTCTCGATCGGTCAGGTTATTGGCATACGCCTGGTATTCCCAGTTGCTGCCCTCGTGGCGGTATTTCAGCAGCGCGTTCAGCGTGGTGTACGACCCCTGGCGCTCGTCCGGGTTGTTGAACACGGAGTAGAAGTACTCGGTCGAATACTTGGCCGACAGGCGGGCCGTCAGTTCGCCGCCGGCGACGTCGAAGCCGCGTTGCACGCCCGCCGTCAGCACGAACGACGGGGCGTTCGGCAGGCGGTGGCCGCCGATGTCGTGCGGCTGCGCCGGGCTGGCGCCGTCGCTGACGATGATGCCCTCGCCGAACTTCGTGTTCAGCAGCGTGGCGTTGACGTCGAAGCGCGCGACATCGGGCACCGTCGCCACCAGTTCCGTCTCCAGGCCCTTGATGGTGGCCTTGCCAACGTTGAACACGCCCGTGCCGCTGCTCAGCGCGTCGGAGGCCTGCGATGCCTGGTAATTCTGGTAATCCATGTAGAACAGTGATGCGTTGAACTTCAGCTGGCGGTTCCAGAACTGGTTCTTGCTGCCGACTTCGAACGACTTGACCGTCTCGGCCGCATACGGGAGCGACGCCGCGCTGCCGTTCGAGTTGAAGCCGCCCGACTTGTAGCCGGTCGCGTATTTCGTGTACAGGAAGTTCTGCGGCGTGAGCGTATAGTCCAGGCCCACCTGCCAGGTCGGCTTCGATTCCTTCACGTGGCCGTCGCCCGGCACGGTGAACGCGGGTACCGGAATGAACGGGCTGGCCAGCGCGCCCAGCAGCAGGCGCGACTGCCCGACACGTTCCTTCTCGTCGCGCGAGTAGCGGGCGCCGACGGTCAGCTTCAGGTCCGGCGTGATGTTCCAGCCCACCTGCGAGAACAAGCCCTGCGTCTTGGTGCGGATGACGTAGTCGAACTTGATGCCGTAGGTGTTCGAGAAATCGATGGGGATGCCCGGATTCATCGCCAGGTTGAACACGCCGCTGTCGATCAGGTTCCGTTCCGTGAAGTAGAAGTAGCCGGCCTGAGCGGTGACACGGCCCTTGAGCGGCGTCGAGATGCGGACTTCGTGGTTGCGCGTATCCGGCTGTTCGCTCTGGATGAACTGGCGCGTGGCCGGATAGGCCGGGCCGGTGGCGTCGGTCCTGTGGTGATACTCCTGCGAATCGTAGCCGCCGGCATACGTCAGCGTCAGGTCCCACGGCAGGCGGTCGTAGCTGAATTCCCAGCGGGTGCGGTGGCCGTCGATCTTGGTCAGGACCGGCGCGTAGCCTGGGAACGTCCTGGCGTCGCCAATGGGCGCCATCGAACCGAGGGCCATGGTCTTGGCCACGTCGCCGACGGCATCGGTCTTGTCCTTCTGGTACGACAGCAGTCCCTGGAAGCCGGCGAACGGCTGGAACGCCACCTGCAGGCGACCCGACTTGTTGCCTTCGTCGTCGCCGCGCAGGTTCACGCCTGTCACGTTGCGGTAGCCCGTGTGGTGACGCTCGACGCCGGAGAAGCGCAGCTGCACCTTGTCGCTGACCGGCACGTTCACCGCGCCTTCCAGGTTGACGGTGTTGTAGTTGCCCACGTCCGCGCTCACGTAGCCTCCGAACTCCTCGCGGGGCTTGGCGGTGATGATATTGATCAGGCCGCCGGTCGAGTTACGCCCGAACAGCGTGCCTTGCGGGCCTTTCAGCACCTCGATGCGCTCGACGTCGTACATCGACGACGCGATACCGAACGAGCGGTTGGTAAAGAAGCCGTCGCGGCCGATCGGCACGGCCGGGTCGCCGGTCTCGGTGGTGTCGGTCGACGCGATGCCGCGCACGGCGACGTAGGCGGCACCGTTGTTGCTGGTGACGTTGACGCTGGAATCGATGGCCTGCAGTGCCTGTACGTTGCTCACGCCGGCGTCAGCCAGCGCCGCGCCGTTGTAGACGTTCAGCGCCACCGCCGTGGTCTGGGCATTCGTGCGGACGCGGTTCGCGGTCACGACCACGATGTTGGCGTCGGCCTTGGGCGCGGCTTCGGCCTTCTTGCCGTCCGCGGGGCGGCGTCGGCGGGCTGCGGCGCGACCTGCGCGAAAGCCGTGTTGGCGGACATCAGCAGCGCACCGCTGGCCAGCAGGCATTCCAGGATTCGTTTGTATTGCATGTCATCTCCAATAGCGTCCCGGCGGGACGGCGTTTCTCGTTATATGGTGCCGTTCAGGCATCGTCGAACCGGTGCTCGACGACACGGCAGCGAAGCGTTTGTGTAAAGAAGCATATCCGCAGGCAAGTCTCTCGGCTCGTGATTTTATTTATAGGTGCTATCCAAAGCGTGAATGCATAGCGCCAGTGCGCACGCCATTCCATGGGCGCAGGCCCGGGCAGCGGCCGCCGGAGCCATCGGTCGGACGAATGGCCGGGTATCGCGAATCAGCGTTGGCTTGGGTCCATGTTGCATGCCTATAATCGGCCGACCCTACTTTCCTCCTCCCGCCATGCGCCTCAAGTCCATCTGCCTGCTGTTCGCTTCCCTGCCCTGCGTCCATGCCGCCCCGCTGTTCACTGGCTTCGTCTCTCCGCCCGACACGGCGCGCCCGCGCACGTGGTGGCACTGGATGGACGGGAACGTCAGCCCGGACGGCATCCGCCAGGATCTCGCATGGATGAAGCGCGTCGGCCTGGGCGGCCTGCAGCAGATCGATGCGAGCCTGCAGACGCCGCGCGTGGTGCGGGAGCGCGTCGTCTACGGCAGCGCGGCCTGGCAGGCGAACATGCGCCTGGCGGCCGCCGAGGCGGAGCGGCTCGGCCTCGAATTCGGCATTGCCAGCTCGCCGGGTTGGAGCCTGACCGGTGGGCCGTGGGTACGACCGGAACAGGCGATGAAGAAGATCGTATGGAGCGAAACGGCCGTCGAAGGCGGCACTGTGGCGCCGCCGCCACAGTCACCCCCATCCGTCGCCGGACCGTTCCAGGATCTCTCTACCGGCGTCCAGCCCGCGCCGGCGTGGTACCGCGACATCGCTGTGCTCGCACTGCCGGCCGAGGCGCCCGCGCCGCGCGCACGCCGCGTGCGCACGCGCGAAGGCGCGGACGTCGGCCTGCAATTGTCCGACGGACGCATAGCTGATTCGGTGCAACTGGCGCCGGACGCCGATCGCCGCGCCTGGATCGACCTCGACTACGGCCAGCCGGCCACGTTCCGCGCCCTGACGCTGGCCCTGCCCGCACCGCACGGCTTCGGCGCGCCACCGCCGCCAGAGGTGGTCCTGCAGGCCAGCGAGGATGGCGAACGCTATACCGACGTCGCGCCCGTCGCACTGTCCACCGCCCCGCGCCAGACCGTGGATTTCGCGCCCCGCACCGCGCGCTGGTGGCGCGTGCTGCTCAAGGCCGGAGCCGAGGGCGGCGCCCCGCCGGCGGCGCCGGGCGTGCTGCTGCCACCGTTCGGCCAGCCCGCGCGCAGCTATCCCGTTGCCGAAGTTACGCTTCACACCGAGCCGCGCGTGCACCGTGTGGAGGAAAAGGCCGGCTTCGCGGCCGCCAGCGACTACTACGCGCTCGACACGCCGGCGGATGCGCGCGGCGTGCCGCTGCGCGACGTCATCGACCTGACGTCCCGCCTGCGCCCGGACGGGACGCTGGACTGGACCGCGCCGCCTGGGCGCTGGACCGTGCTGCGCTTCGGCTACAGCCTGACGGGCAAGGAAAACGCGCCGGCGCCGGCCGAAGGCACCGGCCTCGAAGTCGACAAGCTGAACGCCGGCCACGTCGCGCGCTACATGGACACCTACCTCGGACGGGTGCGCGCGGCGGTCGGCCCGGACCTGCTGGGCCGGCGCGGCGTGCGCGCGCTGCTGAACGACAGCATCGAATCCGGGTTCCAGAACTGGACCGACGGCATGCAGGATGCCTTCGCGGCGCGGCGCGGCTACTCTCCCATTCCCTGGCTCCCGGTGCTGACGGGCCGCATCGTCGGCGACGGCGCCGCCAGCGACCGCTTCCTGTGGGACCTGCGCCGCACCATCGCCGACCTGTACGCGGACGGTCACTACGCGACCGTCGCGCGGGGCGCGCACGCGGCCGACCTCACCGTCTATGGCGAGGCACTGGAAGACAATCGCCCCCAGCTGGGCGACGACCTGGATCTGCGCGCCCACGCCGACGTGCCGATGGGCGCGATGTGGACCGTGCCGCACGGCGGGCAGCCGCGTCCCACGTTCGTGGCAGACCTGCAGGGCGCGGCCTCGGTGGCCCACGTCCGGGGCCGCACCTTCGTGGCGGCCGAATCGATGACCGCATTCGGCCAACCCTGGGGCTTCGCGCCGCGCGACCTCAAGAAGACCGCGGACATCGAGTTCGCCCTCGGCGTCAACCGCATCGTGATCCATACGTCCGCGCACCAGCCGCAGGACGGCGTCACGCCCGGCATGACCCTGGCCCCGTTCCTCGGCCAGTATTTTTCGCGCCACGAGACTTGGGCCGACGTGGCATCGCCATGGATCGACTATTTGGCGCGCACATCGTTCATGCTGCAACAGGGCCGCAACGTGGCCGACGTCGCCTACTTCTACGGCGAGGAAGCGCCAATCACGGGACTGTTCGGGGCGACGCCGAACCGCGACGTGCCGGCCGGTTACGGCTTCGACTACGTGAATCCGGACGTACTGCAGCAACAGCTGCGCGTCGTAGACGGCCAACTCGCCAGCTGCGGCGGCGCACGCTACCGCGTGCTCTACCTGGGCGGTTCGAGCGACCGCATGACCGTCGCGACACTGCGCCGGATCGCCGCACTCGCGCGCGCCGGCGCGACCGTGGTCGGGAAGCGGCCGGCCGGGTCGCCGAGCCTGGCCGATTCTCCGTCCGAATTCGCCCGCCTCGCCGACCAGTTATGGGGAAGCACACCGGCCACGCGCCGCGTGGGCCTGGGCACCGTTGTCGGCACCGGCGACTTGCAGGACGCACTGACGCGCACGAAGGCGCCGCCTGCGCTGCGGCTTGACGGCCGCGCGGACGGCGTGATGACGCTGCAGCGCCATACACCGACCCATGAAGTGTACTTCGTGGCCAACACCGGCGACGCCGCGCGCGAGGTCGACGCACTGTTCCGCGATGGCCGCGGCGCGCCCGAGATCTGGCACCCGGACAGCGCCTGCGTCGCCACGACCCGCCATGCGCGCGGCCCCGACGGGATCCGCGTACCGCTGCGCCTGGACGCCGGCGAGTCGCTGTTCGTGGTTTTCCCACGCGGCGGCGCCACGCCCGGTCTGCAGGACGGCGCCGCCGCGTTGGCGCCGTGGATGCCGCTGGACGGCGGCTGGCGCCTCGCCTTCCAGCCAGGCCGGGGCGCGCCGGAACAGGCTCTCGAACTCGACCGGCTCGCTCCCTGGAATACGAGCGACATCCCGGGCGTGCGCTATTTCTCGGGGACGGCGACCTACCGCAAGACCTTCCGCGTGGACGGGCCCATGCCGGCGCGCGCGATCCTCGACCTGGGCGACGTGCGCGACCTGGCCCGGGTCAGCGTGAACGGCCGGCCAGTGGGCATCGCGTGGAAACCGCCGTACCGCTTCGACCTGCGCAACCATCTGCGGCCGGGCGACAACCAGCTCGACGTCGAGGTGACGAATCTATGGGTCAACCGCCTGATCGGCGACGCGCAGCCGGGGGCCGCCAGCGTTACCCAGGCGAGCGGGATCTACGCCGCCAATGCGCCGTTGCGTGACTCCGGGATGCTGGGGCCGGTGCGGCTGATGACCGCGCCGATGTCCGGCTGCGTGGACGGCGTCGCGCGGTAATCGGCGTGCGCATCGGCCGGCGCGGCGTGGCGCAGCAGCGAGCGCAGCCACACGTGCGCCGGCTCGTGCTGGTTCGATGGGTGCCATTGCATGCACTCGACGATCGCCGGAATCGCGAGCGGCGGCTCGAGCACGCGGATCGGATAATGCCGCGCGAGCTGCAGCGCGAGCCTGTGCTGCAGCGTGGCGATGCGGCGGGTGTCGACGACGAATTGCGGCAGCATGTGGAAGGTGGCACACACGACTTCGATGCGGCGGGACAGGCCGATGCTCTTGAAGTGCGCTTCTTCGAAGGCGACTTCGTGATGCGAGCCGAACGACGTGGCCGCGTGGCCGAGGCGCAGGTAGTCGTCCTGGCCGAGCGTCTCGCCCACCTCCGTATTGCCGTCCCAGACGATGCAGCTGAAGCGGTCCGGGAACAGCGCCTCGTACGGGTGGGTGCGCGACAGATAGCGCTCCGGCATCAGCAGCACGTCGATCTCGCCACGTTCCATGCGGACCATCGCATGCTCGTTGGGAGGCAGAATTTCCAGCGTCACGCCGGGTGCCACGTCGGCGATCCGTGCGCCCAGGCCGGTCAGCACGACGGCGCTGACGTAGTCCGACGCCACCACCCGGAAATGGCGGCAGGCCGCTTCGGGCCGGAATTCCGCCGCCGTCTCGACGGTCCGCTCGATCCTGAGGAGGATGTCGCGCACCGGTTCCATCAGGGACAGCGCCAGGGGCGTCGGCACCATGCGGCGGCCCGACTGCACGAGCAGGTCGTCGCCGAAGTACTCGCGCAGCCGCGCCAGGATGCCGCTCGCTGCCGACTGGCTGAGGCACAGGCGGCGCGCGGCGCGCGTGATGTTGCATTCCGCGAGCAGCACGTCCAGCCCGATCAAGAGGTTCAGGTCGAGGCGGTTGAACCGCATGCTCTGGACGTTCATGATCGCTTTGTCACCGCCTGGCGGGCCGCGCATGCGGCACGACCGGACCATCGACCAGGCCGAGCGCCCATTCGATGGCCGTCGCATACATCCGCGCGATGTCGGGGTCCTTGTACGCTTCGCGGGTGTGGCCGAGAGTGGACGCGAACACCCGCCCCGTTCCGTATGTTTTGATCCAGGCCACCGGGAGGTCCCGGTCCGGGGGCGCGTCGTCGCCGACATCCTCGACCGTCGTGTCGTCGATGCGCAGCAGGACGTCGATGTCGGACCGCGTCCAGTTGCGCAAGGTGTACAACTCGTCCTGCTTGCCGAACCGTCGAGGGAGCTGCCGCGTCGGCGCGGCATCGGGCCCTTCGTTCAACAGCGTGAAAGACCGGATCGGATGCTCCACCGTGTTGTACGGATGGCCCACCTGCTCGGCGCCGATCATGTCGAGATAGTCGCGCCACTGGTGGTTCGCATCGATCCCGGCGTGCATGACGACGAGGCCTTTGCCGGCGCGGACGAAGTCCAGCAGCGCGCGCTTCTGGTCCGGCGCAAGTTCCCATTCGCCGTCAGCGCTTGCGATCACGACGGCGTCGAAGTCGCGCAGTCCCTTCGGCTGGAAACCCGCGTTCATCGGTACGCCGCCGCGGTCGGCGACGAGCGTGAAATCGGTGCGCAGCTCGGCATCCCACGCTCCGGTCGCTTCACCCCAGGCGTACACGCTGGCCATCGCCGTCGGGATCGAATCGTGCTGGAACTTGCGCGCGCCGCCAAGCACGAGGACGTGCTTGCGCGCCGGCGTACGCGGACCAGTTTTCAGGTTTGCGAAATAATGTTCGAGGGACTCGCCCGGCGCGGGGCCCGGCCCCGGCAGTTTGCGCACGGACGGCCCGGCCCAGGTGCCCTTGAACACGCCGGATGGGGCCGAGCCCTCCGGCGCGCCGGCGGCGTGCAGCGACAGCAGCGCCAGGGAGATACCGATGCACCAGGCACGACGCGTCCGCATGGCCGTCACCCGCGTTTAAAAATAGGGATGCGGGTTGCGCGCCTGCGCATTGGGATCGATGACCTGGAAGGCATCCCAATGCTCGACGATCCGGCCGTCCCGCAACCGGAACAGCTCGACGACGGCGGCGCTCATGCCGTTGCCCAGGCTGCCCCGAAAGTGGACCGTGGCCATGTCCCCGTCGACAACAACGTGCTTGACGTCGAAGCGGGCGGCCGGATGCTTCAGCAGGCCTTCGATCTCCGCGATCGCCGCCTCCCTGCCGTCGGCAATGTTCGGATTATGCTGCACGAGGTCCGGCGCGACATACGCCTCGTAAGCCTTGCGCACCTGCTTCTGGACATACGCGGTGTCGACGAAGGCGCGCATGAGGGCGCGGTTGGCATCGGTCGCATCGGCGGCGTGCGCCTGCGGCGCGCACAGCGCGGCGGCGGCCAGCGCGGCGGCGAGCTTGTTCTGGTAACGCATGGGACTCCTTGTGATTGCACGAAGGCGAAGTGCGTGCTCAATCGGCGGCCGGTTCGGACTCCGCATCGCGGCCCGCCACGACCCACTCGATCCAGGCGCATGGCGGGTAAGCGCCGAACAGCAGCGCGGCGCAGAACGTCGCGATGCCGCCGGCAAGGACGGTCATGTGCAGCATGGCCGCCTACACGCCCGGCTGCGCATGCACGGCGCGCCCCGCGCGCACGCGCAGCAGGCACGCAACGACGGCGCAGGCGGCTGAAATGAGGCCAAAGGCCAGGAACGCGCCCTGTAAGTTGCCGACCGACCCGCGCATCAGGTTGACGACGGCGGGCGACAGGAACTGGGCCGCGAAGAAGGAGCTCGCCCACCAGCCCATGCCGCGACCGCGGTGCTCGAACGAGAACTTGCTCTGGGCCCAGGAGATCAGTGCGGGGACGATGATGCCGTTGGCCAGCTGCTGGATGAACGCGAACGCGAGCGCGACCTGGTAGTCCGGCGCCAGGCCGATGCCGGACAGGCCGATCGCATAGCCGAGGAAGACGAGGCCGATCTGGGCACCGGCGCCGTAGCGCGTCGTCAGCTTGAACACGATCGCGCCAAGCGGCACGCCGATGCTCGGGATGGCCATGGACAGGCCGATCTTTTGCGGATCGGCGACGCCCAGCTCCTTCAGCAGCACGGAGAAGTTGATGACCTGGACGTAGTAAATCGTCGAGAGCAGCACGGTCACGCCCGCGACCATGAAGGCGATCGCGTACGGGAACGGCGACGCCGTGCTGGCCTGCCCCGGATGCCCCTGCTTGCGGCGCGGCTCGGGCTCGAACAGGAACGCAAGGCTCGCCAGCAGGATCGGCAGCGCGACGGCATACACGAGGAAAGGCCACTGCCAACCCTGCGCCGCCAGGAAGCCCGAGCTGGCGATCGTCAGGGTGCCGAGCACCGAGCCGACCACGCCCTGCAGCATGAGCCAGCGGTGGCGCGCCTCTTCTTCGAAATAGTCGGCCAGCAGCGTGTTCACGACGGTCAGCACGCCGGCTTCGCCGATCCCGATCACGACCCGCCCCGCCACCACGGCCCAGAAGTTATCGATTGCGAACGGGACCAGGCCGCCGGCGGCGTAGAAGGCCATCGACCACAGCAGCAACGGACGGCGCCCGAAGCGGTCGGCAATGGCGCCGGCGCCCGGTGCCAGCAGTGCGATGCAGGCGCTGGGGGCGGTGATCAGGAGGGGGACCATCAAGGCCGGGTTCGGCACGTCACGGAAATGGCCCAGCAGCGTGGGCAACGTCGGCGCGAGCGCGATGATGGCCATCACCGGCAGGAAGCCGGAGATCACGAGGATCCAGCCCTGGCGCCAGTCCGCCTCGCGTTTAACGGTAGAAACGGCGGAAGCGGGCCGCCGCGTGGAAGTGCTGCGCATCGTGTAAGTCTCCTTGTCATTGCTGCGGCGAAGCGCCGCCCCTGTCTTGCGCAGGTTCTAGAACCAGAATTATCATAATTATTTTTGGCGGTTTACCCAAGCAAAATATGAAGGGTCACCGCTGATTCGCTGAATAGCTGGTATCGACGCGCCGGATACCGGACAGGCGCCGTCGCCGCTCAGCGCGCCGGGACGAACTGCAGGTAGGCGAGCATCATGTCGCTCAGGTCTTCCAGCAACTCGTTCCAGCGGCTGGCATCACCCAGGCCGCCAACGCTGTCGAGGCCGAGAAAGCGTGCCTGGGATGCGTAGATCAGCGTCATGCTCGCTTCGATCGCGCGCGCCGGTTTCGGATGGCGTATCTCGCGTCCGCACGCCTCGACCAGCCGGCTGAACTTGGCGTGGTTTTCCTGGGCCGACTTGCGCCCGGCCGTCGCGATCACCTCATCGGCGGAGCTGCGCAGCATGAAGGAGCGCAGGACGGCGGCGTTTTCCTTCAGCAGCTTGCCGAGCCCGCCGACGACGGCGGGAACGACTTCGGCCAGCCCATGCGCGCTGGTGGCGATACGCTGCGCCTCCTCGGTGAACTGCTCGCCGAGGCGCGCCAGGAATTGCACCTGGACCGCCCGCAGCAACTCATCCTTGCCGGTCACACGGCCGTACAGCGCGCCGGTGGAGACCCCTGCCCGCTGGCAGATCTCGGCCAGCGTGATCTGGTCGTACGGACGCTCCCGCAACGACTCGATGGTCGCCTCGATGATGCGTTCGAACGATTGGCGGCTGCGCCCCTGCTTGGGCGCGCGCGCGTGGGAAGTGGCGCTCTGCATGGATGTCGACGTACTGAAGGAATGACAGGATTCTAACGGAATCCCGTCCGTGGGCGGAAAATTCAAAACGACAATTCCGGTTTTTTATTCCTCCGTGCAAACACACTGGACGGGTTCACGACCTGCTCCGCCAGCACCTTCAGGCTGGCCGCCACCTGGGCGTCCAGGCACTGGCCCTGCGCGTCGAACAGCTTGACGCCGGCCGTGTTCAGCGTCACACCGAGCGGCGTCGGCCAGCCGCGCAGCGCGTGGACGATCGAGCGCATCGCACCGAGCGTCGTGTTGCAGCCCTGCCAGCCGGCGGCGGTGACGATGCAGCCGACCGGCATGCCGTCGAGGTACACGCGCTCGTCGCCACGCAGGTCTTCCAGCAGGTCGATGGCATTCTTGACGAGGCCCGAGACGCCGCCGTGGTAGCCCGGCGACGCGAAGATGACAGCGTCCGCGCGGCGCACGGCGTCGACGATGGCGCGCTGTGCGGGGCTGCGTTCGCGCACTTCGGGCGAGAACACGTCGAGCGTGCTGAGGGCCTCGCCGCCGAACAGCTGCGTTTCCGCGCCGAGGTCCTCGGCGTACTGCAGTGCCGTGCGCAGCGCGCTTTCCGTGCTGGAGCCGGGGCGGGTCGTGCCGCCGATGCCGACGATGAAGGGACGGTCGGCGAGATGGGTATCGATGGCATTCATGGTGATCTCCTGTTCAATGGGTGTTGACTTGTACGGCGAACGGCAGGTCGGCGCTGGAGCGGCCCACCAGCAGGTCGACGGGGCCCGGCAGGTCGGTCCAGCCGCCCTGCCACGTTTGCAGTCGGCGGCGGTCGATGGCGATGCGCACGGTGCGGCTTTCGCTCGGCGCCAGATGGACTTTCTCGAAGCCGACGAGCGTCAATTCGGGCACCGTGCGGTACACCTGTACGACTTCCGCGCCTTCGCGGGCGCCGGTGTTGCGCACGTCGACGCTCACGGTCCAGCCGTCCGGGCTGTTTGCTTCGACCGCAGCACCGTCCAGCGCGAACGTCGTGTAGCCGAAGCCGGCACCGAACGCCTGGCGCGGTGCGATGCCGCTCGTCGCGAGGCCGCGATAACCGACTCGCACGCCCTCTTCGTAACGCAGGTCGCCGTTAGCATCCGGCTGCAGCGACAGCGCCGGGTAATCCGCGTCCTCGCGGGCGATGGTGACGGGCATGCGGCCTCCCGGCTCGCGGTCGCCCGCCAGCACCTGCGCCAGTGCGCGGCCGAATTCCTCGCCCGGGTACCAGCAATGCAGGACGGCCCGTGCGCCCTCTTCCCAGCGCGTGTCGAACGCGTGGCCCACGTTCGTGACGACGACGGTATTCGGGTTCGCCGCGCACACCCGCTCGATCAGGTCGACCTGCTCGGCCGGCAGGCGCGTGTCGCTGCGATCCTTGCTTTCCACGCTGGCGTCCGACGTCTCGCCGACGACCAGCACGACGGCATCCGCCGCGCGGGCGGAGTCGACGGCGCGGGCCAGCATCGCCTCGTTGCTGTCCGGGCCGCGCAGGCCGTACCACAGGCCCTGGCAGCGGGCCGGCGTGTAGCGCAGCTCGGCGACGACGGTCACGACCTGGCCGGCGCGCAAGTCGACCGTGACGCTGTCGGCATCGCCGCTCTTCAGCCTGCCCATCACATCGCCGGGCGCCAGTTGTTCGTCGCGGCGGAACACTTCCAGGCCATCGACGACCAGGCGCAGCGCGCCCGTGCCGCCGATGTAGAACCGGTGCGGACCGTCGACGGTAGCCGTGACGATGCCGCTCGCGCGCGTGGCCGCGGCCTGCTGCAGCGCGCCGGCCGCGTGTACGCCGTGGAACCACGTCAGCGAGTTCGTGTCGCGTGTCTCGCTCAGCAGCGGGCTGCCCGCGCAGTCGGGATTGTCGAAGTATTCGAGCGTCATGCCGCGCGTGCAGCCGTCGACATCGCGCGCGGGCCGAGCAGGCATGCGCGGCAGCTTCGGCTGCGGATCGACGCCCGGCTCGTACGCGACGATCGCATCGCCGCAGCGGGCGCGCAGCGCGTCCAGCGGCAGCAGCGCATCCGGCCGCACGGCGATCTTGGCGAACGTGCCGCCCTGGAAGCACGGCGCGCTCGCGTTCGGGCCAAGCACCGCGATGCGCGGGAACCGCGCGGGGTCCAGCGGCAGCATGGCATCGTCGTTGCGCACGAGCGTGAAGCCGGCGGCGGCCGCTTCCACGAGCAGCGCACTGGCGTCGTCCGCCGGCAGCGGCGCGTCCTTGTCCTTGCCGAAGCGGCGCGCCGTGGCTGCCACGCGCTCGGCCGCGTCGCGCACACGTTCAAGCTCGACCTGACCTTCCGCGACCGCGCCCGCGCTCTTCGCGCCGAGGAAGCGAGCGGGGCCCGGCATCTCGAGGTCGAGGCCACCGTTCAGCGACGGCACCGTCGAATGCGTACCGAACCAGTCGCTCATGAACACGCCGTCGAATTTCCATTCGCCTTTCGCGACGTCGCGCACGACCTTGCCCGCTTCCGCGCACCACGCACCGTTGACCTTGTTGTACGCGGTGAGCATCCCTGCGCAACCGGCTTGCGCGGCCATCTCGAACGGGGCGAGGTAGACTTCGCGCAAGGTGCGCTCGTCGACGACGGCGTTCATCGAATCGCGCGCCGTCTCGCTGTCGTTGCACACGAGGTGTTTCGCGATGGCGCCAGTGCCGACGGACTGGCAGCCCTGGATCCACGCCGCGCCGAGCTGCCCGCACAGCAACGGGTCTTCGGAAAAGTACTCGAACGCGCGCCCGGCCAGCGGGCTGCGTGCGAGGTTCAGGTTCGGCGCGAGCATCAGGTCCACCTTGCGGCGGATCGCCTCGCCGCCGACGAGGCGTCCGACTCGCTGCACGAGTTCCCGATCCCAGCTGGCGCCCAGCGCGACGGGCGCAGGCGTCAGCAGCGACACGTCGCGCTCGTCCACGCGCGGGCCCGCCACGCCCATCGGGCCGTCCGCCATCGCCAGCGAAGGAATGCCCGCGTGCGGGATGGCGGCCGTGGACCACATCGACGCGCCCGCCGTCAGCGTCGCCATCTCGTCCAGGGTCAAGGTCGTGTCGTTCATTGGAATGCCGGGATCACGTGTTGCGCCAGCAGGCGCAGGGTCTGGTCCGCGTAGGCCAGGCGCTGTTCCGTGAGCGGACCGGTGACGGTGCCGCACAGGATGTTGCCGATGCCGACCTGCTGGTAGGCGCGCAGCTTGTCGATGACGGTGGCCGGGCTGCCGTACAGGCACCACGTGGCCATCCATTCCTCCGTCAGCGCGGCGCCCGTGCGGTCCGTCTTTTTGTTCGCGTCGTCGGCTTCGGCCTTGGCGTTGAACGCCGCCTCGCGGTCGATCGCTTCCTGGTACGACGTCAGGATCTCCAGCACTTCCTTGCGTGCCTGCTCGTCGGTCTCGGCCAGGTGGACGCACTGGTAGCTGTGCGTCGTCCACGACAGCGCGTCGGCCACGGTCTGTTCGTCATGGCCGGCGGCCAGCAGCTGTTCGTGGTATTTGCCGAAGTATTTCTTCACGTGCGTGAGCGGTTCCAGGCCGCCGATCTGCGGCGGCGTGAACGCGGGGATGAACGCGGGCCAGCCGTTGACGGCGGCGCGCGTGATGCTCGCATCCTTCATCGCCACCGGCATCAGGCGCGCATGCTTCGGACCATAGGCGCTCGGGGCGATCCGCTGCAGCACGCGGCCCTTATGAAAACCATCCAGCTCGATCGCATCGTCTTCGATTTTCTTGTTCCACAGCGCTTCCGCGGCCGCCAGGTTTTCCTCGGCGATGCGGCCGGCGTCCTTGTAGTTCACGCCGAAGCCGATCATCTCTTCCGGCGTCGTACCGGAACCCACGCCCACCAGCAGCTTGCCCTTCGTGAGGTGGTCGAGGATGTTGATGCGCTCGACGAAACGCACCGGGTGGTGCAGCGGCACGGTCGTGACGGAGAAGCCGAAGTGCATGTCCGGCAGCTTGGCGGCCAGATACGACGCGAACATGTAGCTGTCGCTGGCAATCGCCATGTAGCCGTTGAAGTGGTGGTCCGGCAGGAAGATGGCATCGAAGCCGAGCTCGCCCGCCAGCACGGCGTGGCGCTCCAGGTCGACGATCAGTTGGCGGTCGGCGTCCGGCGTCATGGTGCGGGCGTTGAGGAAGACGGAAAAGCGCATACAAGTCCCTTCTGGGTGGTGTCGAGGATAAATCAGAATCGTAATTATGATTATGGTAGTCACGGATATTCGCGGCGTCAATCTCTTTTATTCACCAACTTGTTGGCTACGCAGCAGCCAGGTGTTGCAAAAACCGCATATCGTTAGAACCTTCGCCTGGATATGGATATATCAACATATTCGTTCTGCATCGGCCCTTCCCTTCGTAAGATGCCCCGACTCATCCATTACGAAAGGGACGCCATGACCGCCACCGCGACGCGCCGCCAGGCCCGCCTCCATCAACGACAGCAACAGGCACGCCGCCTGCAAACCTGCGCCCTGCTGGCCCTGTGCATGCTGCCGATGGCGGCGGCCTTCGCCGCGCCCAGCGTGTTCCCGACGGGCGTCACCCGCTACGAACCGCAGAAGGCATGGAACGGCTACGTGCTGTTCTCGGGCCAGGACAAGAAAACGCATCTGATCGACATGAACGGCAACGAGGTGCACCAGTGGGCGCAGGAAGGCTTCCCGCCCGTGCTGGTGGATCCCGCCAAGGTGGGCGGCGCGCGCGGCCGCGTACTGCTGCAACTGGCGCAACTGCCGGGCGTGCAGACCGCCGGGAATGGCCTCGGCAATACCGCGATCGGCGAGCTGGATTGGGACGGCAAGGTCGTCTGGCGCTGGGGTGCGGCCGCGCAGACCGCATACGGCGGCGCCGACACGAACACGAACGCGGCCCCCGGCGGCGCCGCGAAGCAGCACCACGACTGGGAGCGCCTCGCCAACGGCAACACGCTCGTGCTGGCGAATCTCGTCCATGAAGTGAAAGGCTTCGAGGCGGCGCAAGTGCTGGACGACGTGCTGTACGAAGTCGACCCGCAAGGCAAGATCGTGTGGCGCTGGACGGCGTCCGACCACCTCGAGGAATTCGGCTTTTCGAAAGCCGCGCTGGACCAGCTTCGCACTGCCGCGCCGCGCGAAGGCGCCAAGGCGGTCGACTACCTGCACACGAACAGCGCCCGTGCACTCGGCCCGAACAAATGGTTCGACCAGGGCGACGCGCGCTTCGCGCCGGACAATGTGATCATCAGTTCGCGCCAGGCGAACATCGTCGCCATCATCGACAAAAAGACCGGCAAGGTCGTGTGGCGCCTCGGCCCCGATTTCGCGCCGACGGGCGGCAAGCTGCCGCGTCCCGTCGACCAGCTGATCGGCCAGCACGACCCGCACCTGATCGCACCCGGCCTGCCCGGCGCCGGCAATTTGATCGTGTTCGACAACCAGGGCGAGGCCGGCTACCCGATCGTCAGCCCCGGCATCTTCCCGCACTCGCGCGTACTGGAGATCGACCCGGTCAAGAAAGAGATCGTGTGGGAGTACACGGCCGTGAACTCCAACCAGACACAGTGGAGCTTCTACAGCGCCTTCATCAGCAGCGCGCGCCGCCTGCCGAACGGGAACACCCTCGTCGACGAAGGCATGAACGGCCGCGTGTTCCAGATTACGCCGCAGGGCGAGATCGTGTGGGAATACGTCAGCCCGTTCTACGGCGACTCCGCGGTGGGCGGCAGCGGACGCACGGTGCGCACGAACTGGGTCTATCGCGCCCAGCCGGTGCCGTACGACTGGGTCCCGGCCGGTACGCCGCGCAGCGAGCGGCCGCTCGACACCGTCGCCAGCACGCGCTAATCCCTTTCATTTTTTCGTAACACCTGCGGCGCGTTCCCCCGCGCGCCGCAGCGGCTTCGCTCATCCAGCTTTTTATAACGTCAAGGAGAACTACGTGTTTTACGCATCCGCAGCACACCAGAGGACCAGGCGCCACGGCGCGCCGGCCGTTTCACGCACCACCATCGCGGCGGCGGCCATGATGATGTGCGCCGGATGCGTGTGGGCGCAGGAGAATGGGCCGAATGCGGCCGTCGCGCCTGTGCTGATCGCTGCTGCCGATGTGGGCCCCGATCCCGCCGCCACGCAACCGCTGTCCGAGACGATCCAGACCGTGCTCGTCTCCACCCGCCGCCGCGTGGAAAGCTCGCAAAGCGTGCCGACGCCGATGACGGTGCTGAACGGCGACGAGCTGGAAGCCAACCGCGTCTACCGCGCGCAGGACCTGCAGCAGCTGCTGCCCAGCACGACGATCAACTACGTCCACGCCCGCCAGATGAGTTTTGCCGTGCGCGGTCTCGGCAACAACCCGGCCAGCGACGGCCTGGAAGGCAGCGTGGGCCTGTACCTCGACAACGTCTACCTCGCCCGCCCCGGCATGGCCGCGTTCGACGCGCTCGACATCGAACAGCTCGAACTGCTGCGCGGCCCGCAGGGCACGCTGTTCGGCAAGAACACGACGGCCGGTGTCGTGAACATCTCGTCGCGCAAGCCGACGCAGAACGTTGAATCGCAGGCGGAAATCTCGGCCGGCAGCTTCGGCTACGTGCAGGGCAAGCTGGTGCTGAATCGTCCCGTGACCGACAACCTGGCGGCGCGCCTGTCCGTGTACCGCACGCAGGACGACGGCTACATCCGCAACCGCTACAACGGCACCCGCGTCCAGGGCGGCCTGCGCCAAGGCCTGCGCGCCCAGGCTCTGTACGAGCCGACCAAGGACTTCAGCCTGCGCGTGATCGCCGACTACAACGAGGAAGACTCGAACAACGGCACGCTAATCTTCTACAATGCGGGCGCCACCGGCAAGTATCTCGCGCAGGCGGCCCTCGTCGGCGCGCATCCGGTGACGAATCCGGAAGACCGCGCGGTGACCCTCGACAACGGCTCGCACGTGAACGTGCACCAGGGCGGCGTGTCGGCGGAAGCCAACTGGAATCTCGCCAACGCCAGCCGCATCACGTCCATCAGTGCCTGGCGCACCTGGAACTTCGTGCCGCACAATGACGACGGCCTCGACGTGCCGGTGACCTTGAACGTGGGCCAGTCCGCGAAGCACCGCCAGTTCACGCAGGAGCTGCGCTGGGCCAGCGCGCCCGGCGCGGTCGACACGGTCGCAGGTGCCTACTATTACTACCAGGAGCTGGAGAACAACGCGTTCACCGTCAACGGTCCCCTCGCCGACCGCTTCAACGGCAATCCCGCCGGCGCCTGGAACGACGTCACCAGCAACTCGCCGGGCACGCTGCGCGTGAACAGCTATGCCCTGTTCGGCCAGGCCACGTGGCATGCGACGGACCGCTGGGATCTGACGGCCGGCCTGCGCGGCACGTACGAGGACAAGCGCGTGCGCGTGATCCGTTACGCGCCGGTCGGCCCCGCCGTCACGGGCCCCGCCCTCACCGTGCGCAACGCCCGCTACGGCGCCTACGATTCCGGCCCCCTCGCGCTGCACCAGTCCAGCCCCAGCGCGCTGCTGTCCGCCGGCTATAAAGCGTGGGACGACGTGCTGCTGTACGCCAGCCTGTCGCATGGCGAGAAGTCCGGCGGCATCAACCTGCAGGTGCCCGGTGCGGCCGGCGCGGCGTCGCTGCTGGTGGGCGCCGAACGCGCCAACGCGGCGGAACTGGGCGTGAAAAGCACGCTGCTGAACCGCCGCCTGCAGCTGAATGCCAACCTGTTCGCGACCGTGGTCCACGGTTACCAGAGCAATGCCTACGACCCGACGACACGCACGTCGTACCTGACGAACGCCGGCGACGTGCGCACCCGCGGCATCGAACTGGAAGCCCTCGCGATCCCCGTGCGCACGCTGCACATCCAGGCCAACGTGTCGTTCAACGACCCACGCTACCTCACGTACAAGAACGCGCCGTGCGCACCGGAAGTGAATGCCGTGTCGTGCGACCTGTCCGGCCGCGACGCCCTCGTGAATGCACCGCGCCGCACGGCGAACATCGGCGCGCGCTGGGAGCATCCTTTGAACGACACGTGGCGTGCGTACGTGAACGGCAACGTGTCGTACCGCTCGTCGACGTACGGCACGCTGGACGCGTCGAAGTATTCGCGCATCCCGGCGTACGGCCTCGCGAACCTGTCGGCCGGCGTGCGCTCGAACGGCGAGCACGCATGGGACGTGCAGCTGTGGGCCCGCAACCTGTTCGACCGCCAGTACTACACGAGCATGTGGAACGGCACGTTCGGCTCGTACAACGCCGTCATCGGCACGCCGCGCACGATCGGCGCGACGGCCCGTCTCGACTTCTGAGTTATTAAGCAAGGAACCATCATGAGCAAAACCGACCAGAAACGCCGCGCCGTCATCAAAGGCCTGCCCGCCCTCGCCCTCGCCCCGCAGGCGCTGCTTGCGGCCGACCGCAAGGACCAGCAGCCGAACATCGTCTTCATCCTCGCGGACGATTTGGGCTACGCCGACCTGAGCGTCTACGGCAACACGGATTTCGCCACGCCGAATCTCGACCGCCTGGCGGCGCAGGGCGTGCGCTTCACGCAGGCCTACGCCAATTCCGCCGTGTGCTCGGCCACGCGCTTCGGCCTGATCACGGGCCGCTACCAGTACCGCCTGCGCGGCGGGCTGGAAGAACCGATCGCCGGGCCGTCGAAGAGCATCGGCCTGCCGCCGCAGCATCCGACCCTGCCGTCGCTGCTGAAGAAGGCGGGCTATCGCACCGCGCTGTTCGGCAAGTGGCACCTGGGTTACCTGCCCGTGTTCGGCCCCCTCAAGAGCGGCTACGACGTCTTCTTCGGCAACTACGGCGGCGCCATCGACTACTTCACGCACAAGCCGGGCGTCGGCCCGGACGTGCCGGAAGATCTGTACGAAGGCGAAGTCCCCGTGCACAAGGTCGGCTATTACACCGACCTGATCGCGGAGCATGCCACCGACTACATCGGCCAACAGGATGGGAAACAGCCGTTCTTCCTGTCCCTGCACTTCACCGCGCCGCACTGGCCATGGGAAGGTCCGGGCGACGAAGCCGTGTCGCGCCAGATCGGCAACATCTTCCACTACGACGGCGGCGACCTGGTCACGTACGGCAAGATGGTGACGGGGCTGGACACCGCGATCGGCCGCGTGCTCGACGCGCTGCAGCGCAAGGGCCTGGCCGACAACACGATCGTCGTCTTCACGAGCGACAACGGCGGCGAACGCTTCTCGAAGACGTGGCCGTTCAGCGGCCAGAAGACGGAACTGCTGGAAGGCGGCATCCGCGTGCCCGCGATCGTCCGGTGGCCGCGCCGCCTCGGTGCCGGCAGGACCACGGAGCAGGTCGCGATCAGCATGGACTGGCTCCCGACCCTGCTCGCGGCCGCCGGCGGCGCGCCCGATCCGGCCTACCCGCCCGACGGCCAGAACCTGCTGCCCGTGCTGACGGGCCAGCGCACGCCCGGCGAGCGAACGCTGTTCTGGCGCTACAAGGCGAACGCCCAGCGCGCCGTCCGTTCCGGCAACTGGAAATACCTGCGCATCAACGGCAACGAGTTCCTGTTCGACGTGACGGTCGACCAGCGCGAGCGCGCCAACCTGGCGCAACGCCATCCGGACGTGTTCAACAGGCTGAAAGGAGAATGGGAGAGCTGGAGCGCCAGCATGCTGCCGATCACCCCGGACGTGCGCACGCACGGCGTGAACGGGAAGATGCAGGCCGACCGCTACCACGCGGAGGGCACGGACTGACCCCTGTCACTCCTGGGCCGCGTCGTCCTTGTCGTCGCGGCCCAACAGCTCACTGGTCCATTCCTGCCACGTGCATTTGGGGCAGCGCCACCACAGCAGGATCAGGAAAAATGTCGCGCAACCGCCCGCCAGCACGACCGCGTGCAAGGCGAGATCCGGTTCGAGGCCGTAGAGTAAATCCAGCATGGCGCACCTACCTTCCCGGCGGAATCATTCATGGCGATACCGCATGATTCCAATGTAGACCAAGCCGGCGGTCGTGTCCAGCGCGCTTCAGATGGGTTTTAAAAACAGGCCGATGGTGAGTGCAATGCCGATGCAGACGATGGCCACCCGCAACGCTTTCTCGTTCACGCGGTGCAGCGCCCACGCGCCCAGCAGCCCGCCGACGATGGCGCCCGCCGCCAGCACGCCGCATTGCAGCCAGTGCAGGTCGGGCGACGTCAGGAACAGCACGACGGCCGACGCGTTCATCACCCCGGCGAGCACGTTCTTGGTGGCGCCCGCGTTGCGCGCCGCGAGTCCCGCCATCGTCAGCGCGGCCAGCATCAGGATGCCGATGCCGCCGCCGAAATAGCCGCCGTAGACGGCGATCAGGAATTGCGCGCACGCCGTCGCCACGGGCCCCAGGTGCACGGCGCCCGCCGCGCCGGGCTTGCGGAAGAAGCTCCCCCACGTGAAGACGGCCGTCGCGAACAGCACGAGCCACGGTACGAGCCGCGCGAACACCGCGGGCGACGTGTGCAGCAACAGCAACCCGCCCGCCGCGCCGCCGGCGATACTCAGGACGAACAGCACCCAGAACGGCAGTCCGCCCGCGCCGGTGACCAGCTTGCGCCCGGCGTACCCGGACGTGATCTGCGCGGGGAACAGCGCGACGGTCGACGTGATGTTGGCGGCAAGCGGCGACATGCCGGACACGATCAGCGCGGGCAAGGTGACGAACGAGCCCCCGCCCGCCAGCGCGTTCTGCACGCCGGCCCACAGCCCGGCCAGGAAGACGAGCAGCAGCATCATGGCGCCGCTCCGTATTGACGGACGATGGCTGGGCGGTGTGGTGTCGGCATGGCGCGGCGCTGAGCTGGAGGAAGCTCATCTTACACCGCGCCCGCCGGCGTCGTCAGTGGCCGCCCTTCTCGCCATTCTTGTGACCGTGGTCGCCGCCCTTGTCCGGGCCGTGGGGCGGCGCCGCGTGCGGCTTCGGTGCCGGTTGCGGATGCGGCGCGGGCTTCGGTGCCGCCGGCGCCGGCGGCTGCGGTCGCGGTGCCGGCTGCGGATGGGGTGCAGCCTGCGGACGCGGTGCGGCCTGGGGCGCCGCATGCGGCGCCGGCTGCGGACGCTGTGCCGGTGGCGGATGCGGCACGGCGTGCGCCGGCGCCTGCGGGCGGGCGGCCGGCTGAGGATGCGGCGCCTGCATCGCCACCCGTTGCGGCGCGGGCGCGCGCGGCCCGTCATGCGCCACCGGTTGCGGTGCCGGACCGTGCGACGGCGCGCCATGCCGCACTGCCTGCTGCGGATCCCCGCCATGCGCCGGACGAGGCGCCTGCGGTTGCGCCATCATGCCATGTGCGGCGACCCGCGGCTCGTCCGCAGGCCTGTCCCGGCCGGATCGTGGCGGCTGCGGACGGCCCGCCTCCGCGGCCGTCGCGCCGGCGCCGGTGCCGCCACGCGCGGCCAGTCGTGCGGTGTCCTGCGGACCGTGCGCCGTCTGCGGTCCATGGCCAACCGGCGGCATGCCGGGCCGCCCGCCTTGCGCGACCTGGTGACCGGCCGGCGCGACGCCGGGCATGGGTCCACGCGCCGGCTGCGGCGTCACGGGCTTGCCGATCGCGGGCCGCAGCACGCGCAGCGGCACCGGTCCGTGCACGGCCACACGGCCATCCGGACGCGCCGCAGCCGGACCGGGCCCGTGGTCGAACGCGCGCCCCGGCAACGCCCGCGTCACGGCGACGCGCTGCAGCACAGGCCCCGGCGGCAGACGGCCGGCCGGCGGCGTGCCGATCCGGCTTTGCGGCAGCGGCCGCGCTTGCGGCCCGGCCAGTACGGGCGCGGCGCGCGCCACGCCGGGCGGCAGCAGCAAGCCGGCGCGCGCGGTCGGCGCGGCCTGCGCGAACTGCTGCGCGGGCATCGCCACGATCGCCCCGGGCACGTTGCGGTTCCGGTAGGTGATGTTCGTGATGTTGTTGACGATGGTCGTCTGGCGGATCACGGTATTGGTCACGTTGACGTTCGTGATGTACGTCGGGCTCGCGCGGTACGACGGCCGGTACGGCTCGTGCGGCGCGAGCGGGAACCAGCCGACGCCCGGATCGGAGCGGCCACCGACCGCCAGCACGGTCCCGACGAACGCGACCAGCGCGGGCGCATAGACTGGCTGCGCACGCGGCGGCGCCGGGACCCAGGCCCACGTGTCCGGCGTGCGGATCCAGCGGCCGTAGTGCGACACGGCGTAACCGTAGGGCTGGTCGTCGATCCACGTCCAGCCCCACGGATCGATCCACGCCCAGTGCCCCGCGTGATACGGCGCCCAGTTGCGGGGCGCGCGGTCGGGCACCCACACGGTGCCGTAGTCGGGGACGGTGCGCCAGCTGCCGTAGTCGTCGAGATCTTCCGCGCCGACGACGCCCTGCGGCACGTAGCGGCGCGCGATGGCGCGCTCGTAGCGCTGGTCGCGCGCCAGTGCCCAGCGGTCGAAGTCGTCCGGCGGGGCGGGCGGCAGCAGCACGTAGTCGTTCAGGTCCTGGCCGCCGAAGCGGTAGCCCTGCCCCGGCGCGAGCGCCAACGACGTACCGTCGCCGTACACGTCGCCGGCGCCGTTCAGCACCGTCACGTCCGTCGTGCTGCCGTCCGGCGCGACGGCGAGGCGGTAATCGCCGGGCTGGCGCGCGACGAAGGCGAGATTCGGCGTGTCCACCTCGACCGTCTCGCCGGGCGCCAGGCGGCGGACGTGCAGGTCGACGCGGCCCTGCGACACCTGCAGCTGGGTCGTGCGATCGTCGGCCGCGAGGACCGTCAGCAACGTCCCCGCATCCATGCGCGCGATGGCGGCGCCGAACTGGGCTTCGTCGCGCCCGCCCGCATCCGTCCACAGGCGGTCGCCCGCGACGAGGGGCCGGTTGAGCGGCGCCTGCGCCCAGTCAGGGCTGCCTGCCGGCGAAAAACTGACGGGACCGGCGAGATACGCGATACGGCCCACGCGCGCGGGCGGGTCCTGCATCTGCGCGGACGCGGTGGCGGCGGCGACCGCCACCGCGAAGGCAACGGCCGGCCGGAGGATGTTCGAAGCGCTCATGATCGTCGATGGAACTGGGAATGATGCCCGATCATAGTCCCGGCGCTTCGCGCGCACGGTACGCTGTCACACCGTGTTACAGAAGTTGCATTGATAAGCTGTGATTCGGTTCAGCGCACGAGGGCCGGATAAGTGAACGCGACGAAGTGGACGGCGTTGAGCGCGAAGTGCGTGAGGATCGCGCCTTCGATGCGTCCGGAACGTAGATAGGCGGCTGCGTAGCCAAATCCCGCCAGCGTGGCGAACAGCACGAGCATCGGGCCGCCGGCCGCGTGCGCGAGCCCGAACAGCAAAGTCGATACGACCACCGCGACCGCCACGCCGTAACGCCTTCCCGCCATGCCGCGTGCGAGGCCTGCGAGCAGGACGCCGCGGAAGAACGCCTCCTCCGTCACGCACGTGATCAGCAGGTTATTCACGAGGAACCAGGGCGTCGTCGGCAGCCATTTCAAGTCCGGCCGCACGACGCCCAGCAGGACGCCGGCCCGAGGACGACGACGAGCGTCGCCGCCAGCACGGGCAGCGTGCGGCGCAGCATCGGCAGCCAGCCGGCACGCGCGCGGATCGGTGCGCAGAACACGCCCATCAGCACGATGCCGGCAATGGCCTTGTCGAAGTTCGCGTACAGCGTGAACGGCGGCGCGCCGGCCGACACCTGCAGATGGTCGACCAGCACGGGATTATGGAAGCCCGGCAGCCGATGCAGCGCCAGCAGCAGCGCGCACACGCCCGTCAGCACGAGCAGCGGGATGCGCACCCAGGCGCGGTCGCCCGTGCGCGCGCCAAGCGCCAGCGCGAGATAGCCCGCGGTGACGGCGACACCGCGCCAGTCCAGCACACCCGTCGCGAGGCCGGCCACACACGCCACCAGCAACCCGGCGCACCAGGCCCAGTCGCGGTTGCCGCGCACGGCCGGCGCCGGGATCCACAAAGCCAGTACGGCCAGCGCCAGCGCGCCGAACGCCAGCGACGGATCGGGAGCGACCGGCATCGTCAAGCGTGCGAACGTTTGTGCATCTGCTTGTGCATGCGGCGCAGGCTGAGCCACACGAGGCCAGCGACGACGGGCACCAGCGCCCCCGTGAGCATGTCCGGATTGACTGGGATGCCGAGGCTCTTGAGACCCTTGCCGGCATACCCGAGCAGGCCGACCACGTAGTACGAGATCGCCGCCACCGACAGTCCCTCGACGGCCTGCTGCAGCCGCAGTTGCTGGGCGGCGCGACGGTCCATCGATTGCAGGATTTGCCGGTTCTGGTTTTCCTGGACGATGGAGACGCGCGTACGCAGCAGGTCGTTGACGTTGGCGATGCGGCGCGCCAGCGCTTCCTGGCGGGCGGCCGTCGACTCGCACGTGTTCATCGCGGGCGTGAGGCGGCGGTCCATGAATTCCTCGACGGTCGGCACGCCTTCGATGCGGGCTTCGCGCAGTTCCTCGATGCGCGCCTTCACGAGGCGGTAATACGCCTTCGATGCGGAGAAGCGGTAGCCGTTGTCGAGCGAGAGCTTTTCCAGGCGCGCCGCGAGCTTCGTGATCTGTGCCAGCAGGTCCTGGTCTCCCGCGACGGCCTCGCCGGAGACCATGCGCTCGGCCAGGGTCGCCAGTTCGGCCTCGATGTCGTCCAGCGCCGCGGATACCGTGCGCGCTGCCGGCAGGCCGAGGAGCGCCATCATGCGGTAGGTGTCGATCTCCAGCACGCGCTGCGCGAGGCGGCCGGCCTGCTGCGCGCGCATCTCGACGTCGCGCAGCACGAAGCGCGAAAAGCCGTCGGACTGGATCGCGAAATCGGTCCAGACTTCACCGCCCTGCATCACACGCGAGCCGACCAGGTTATTGCTGGCGAAGCCGTCCTGCAGTGCGGCCGGATCGGCCGCGCCCCGCTCCAGCAGCACGTGCGCGGCGGACATCAGGCGGCCGTGCAGCCCGAGAATCCACGCCTGCGGCAGGTGCGCGAGCGGCATGCGCGCGAACGCCTCCGCAATCGGCAGTCCGGGTGCGATCTTTTCCGTGAACGTGTAGGTCGCGAACTCCGTGTGGCGTTCCCACTTCAGGCGGAAGCGGCCGAAGTCGTGATAGAAGTGGTTGGCCGTCACGTTCGGCGCGGCGACGCCGAAATGGCCGCACAGCGCGGCCAGCAGCGCGTGCTGGTTGGGACCGTGCTCGCTGCGCGATCCGGACTCGCTGGCGCGGTACACGGCCAGGTGGGTGATGGCTTCGGGCGCTTCCAGCCGGAGGAAGGGACGCGAATGTATTTCGGCGGCCAGCGGAATGCGCTGGGCGTGGCTCAGGCTCGGGTAAGCGGTGGTCATGATTTGTTCGTCGGCTCGGCAATATTTCTCATTGTACATGTGTATGCACAGCGCCGGAACGGCGTCGCCCCATCCTTGGCCGAATAAAGTTCAGCGGGTGACAAAATCGCCAACGCAGTCAGCCCAAATGACCGTTTTGGTCCGACCACTTGCAACATTATCCCGACCAAACTAAGATGCGATCTTGGCAATCGCCTCCACATTTTCCTGGACTGACACAATGAGAAAAATGCCCGCGCCACCCGATGCGATTGCGACCGAGCCGCGACTGTATCGCGTGGTGTCGAGCCGGATCGAAGCGCTGATCCGGGAAGAGAACATCAAGCCGGGGGAACGCCTGCCCGCCGAGCGTGACCTGGCCACGAAGCTGGGCGTCTCGCGCACGTCGCTGCGCGAAGCGCTGATTGCGCTGGAACTGGGCGGCGTCGTCGAAGTGCGGGGTGGCTCCGGCGTGTACGTCAGCGAACAGGCAGCGCCGAAGACGGCCCGGCCGGCCGCGGGTCCCGGTCCGTTCGAAGTGCTGGCCGCGCGCCGCGTGATCGAAGTCGAAGTCGCGGCGCTGGCCGCGAAGAACGCGACGCCGGCGGCCGTCGACGCGATCCTCGTCGCCGTCGAACAGATGGAGCAGAACCAGGACAACCAGGGCGAGAACGAATCGGCCGACCGCGATTTCCACCTCGCGATCGCGCGCGCGGCCGGCAACAGCGCCCTCGTGGGCGTGATCGAATACCTGTGGGCCCAGCGCGGCAGCCTGTGGCACAAGCTGACGGAGCACTTCCAGACCGAGGAACTGCGCCAGCTGACCCTCCTCGACCACCGCGCGATCCTCGCCGCCATCGCTTCGCACGACGTGGCAGGCGCGCGCTCGGCCATGCGCGCGCACCTCGACCGCGTGACGCGCACGTTCTCGCGCGGGTAAGCAATGGATATCTGGGTCGACGCCGACGCCTGCCCCGCCGTCATCAAGGACATCCTGTTCCGCGTGGCCGACCGCGTGCAATTGAACGTGACGCTGGTGGCGAACCAGTTGATCCGCGTGCCCGGCTCGCGCTTCATCCGCGCGCTGCAGGTACCTGCGGGTGCCGATGCGGCCGATGCGGAAATCGTCGCGCGCGTACAGCCCGGCGACATCGTCGTGACGGGCGACATTCCCCTCGCCGCCCTCGTGCTGGACAAGGGCGGCATGCCCCTCAATCCGCGCGGCGAGTGGTACACCAGGGACACCATCGCGCAACAACTCACGATGCGGGCGTTCATGGACGAATTGCGCAGCAGCGGCGTCGACACGGGCGGGCCGGCTGCGTTCAGCCAGGCGGACCGGCAACGGTTCGCGAATGCGCTCGATCGCGAACTGGCGAAACGCGCCAGGCCCGGCTCATAGGAAGCCGAACAGCTTCTTGCCCGCGTTCGGACGGCGCGGATCGATCATGTCGCCGATGTGCTTTTTATCGAAGCGCTCAAGCAGTTTCTCGGCCCCGGCGCGCAGCTTCAGCGCCAGTTCCTCCTTGTAGAGCGGTACGATCGCGAAGAACGCGATCTCCTTGTCGGCGTCGATGCGCAGCCGGTGGAATTCGTCCGGCACGCTGATCGACGGGAGCAGGATGCAGCCGTCGAACCGCACGTCTTCCGCATACGGCTCCGCCGGATCGCCGTTCGGCACCGTATGCCCCCAGCCGAGCCACGTCCCGTACTTGTGCGGCAGCCGGGCCATCGTCTTGACCAAGCGGACCGGCCAGTACCAGCGCTCGTCCTCGAACGATTCCTTGTCCAGCTTCCAGTCCGGCGGGAGCGTGATCATCAACTCCGCGTGGCGGGGGACGTCGGCGTCCGGCGGCGTTGACATCGGCAGATCGCTCATGCCGGACGTGACGAGCCGGATGAACGGGTATGCCTCCGTCGGCTTCACGATGTGCACGTCGATGTGCACCGTGTCGGAGACCAGTTCGTGGAACACGCAGTCGACGGGCCCGAGATGCCGGTCGATGTGGTCCGAAATCTGCTGCAGGCAGATCTCGCCCTGCGGCGGCGCCCACGGCGTGCTCGCCGTGTGGTGGTAGATCGGATCGCCGTGCAAGGACACGACGTTGCTGGCTCGGTATGCGCTCATCGCGGCCCCCTCGAATGCTGACCCGACGAGTCTAGCAGCGCCGGGGGCGCGAAAATACGCGCTTTTCCACTACGCGGACACTTCCGCCTGCCGCAGCGTGCCGACCGCCTGCGCCACCGACGACGCGTGCGCGCACATCGTCTCCGCCGCATCGGCGCTCTGCTCGACCAGCTCGGCCGTCTGCCGCGTCGTCAGTTCGATCTCGCGGATCGAATCGCGCACCTGCTCGATGCCGTCGCGCTGTTCCTGGCTCGCGCCCGAGATCGCGGTCATGATGTCGGCCACGCGCTGGACCGAGCCGACGATCTGGTGCATCGCCTGCCCCGCCTCGTCCACGAGCCGGCCGCCCGCGTCCACGCGCACGACGGAGTCGCCGATCAGCTGCCGGACTTCCTTCGCCGCCTGCGCGCTGCGCTGGGCGAGGCTGCGGACTTCGCCCGCCACGACGGCGAAGCCGCGCCCCTGCTCCCCCGCGCGCGCCGCTTCGACGGCCGCGTTGAGCGCGAGGATGTTGGTCTGGAAGGCGATGCCGTCGATGACGTTGACGATGTCCTGCACTTCGCGCGAACTGGAACGGATCGATTCCATCGTCTGCACGACATCCGCGACCACGTCGCCACCCTTCACGGCCAGCGCCGATGCCGACGCCACCAGTTCGTCGGCCAGCGCCGCGTGATCGACGTTGCGCTTGACGGTGGCCGTCAGGTGGTCCACCGCGACGGCCGCCTGCTCCAGCCGCGTGGCCTGCGCCGCGGCCCGCGCGGACAGGTCGGCGCTGCCCGCCGCCACGGCGCTTGACGTCCGCGTGATCAGGTCCATGTCGCGCGCCACCTGGTCCGCGCTGCTGCGCATCGCCCGCAGCGTGTCGTGCAGCGTGCCCGCGCTCGCGGCGACGGCCGTCGTCTCGCGCTGCAGCCGGACCGCAAGGTATGACAGCACGGCCGCCTCGACGACGACGTACAGGGCGTGCAGCAGCACGATGCCGATGCCGGGGTGCGTGAAGCACATCGTCGGATAGCCCCACGCCTGCAGGTAGTTGAACGTGAGGTGGTGGACGGCGGCCGTCGCGGCGGCGGCGATGATCACGCGCCAGTCCTGGTAGCAGACCAGGAAGGCGAGCAGCACGAAGATCCCGAAATGCAGTTCCGTCATGCCGTGCGCCTGGTGGATGTTCAGCGCGCAGAACAGCATCAGCGCGACGGCCACGGACAGCCGCGTGGCCAGCCGCCCGGGCGCGGCCAGGATCAGCGCGCTCGGCACGAGGGCGAGCGGCAGGCCGGCGGCGAACGCCAGCGTCAGGGAGTCGTACACGAGCGCCAGCGCCAGCGACGTGGCGAAGAGCGCCCACAGGACGGCGAGGAACAGCCTGTCGGCGTTGTTGGCATGGTTGGCAGCGGGGCCGGATGAGATGGGATGCATTTTTGTGAATTCCCTATTTATTTACCCGTAACACATTGATTTTCCACGTCTATTTGCGTGGTAGCGTTTGATGATATTGGGAAATTTCCATTAAATTCTCGCCAATTGTCACAACACCTCGACCCCGTTCCGAATGTGTGCCGCTTTCCCTCATCAATATGCGGAAAAACAACAAGACCGGCCGGCAGCCCGCGTTTAGCCTTGAAGACATGAAAACAATCTCGATCATCGACTCCCACACCGGCGGCGAACCCACGCGGCTCATCGTGGACGGCGGCCCCGGCCTGGGCAACGGCCCCCTGTCCGGGCGCCTCGCGCGCATGCGCGACGGGCACGACCACATCCGCACGGGCACCGTGTGCGAACCGCGCGGCTCGGACGTCCTCGTCGGCGCGCTGCTGTGCGAACCCCATGCGCCGGACTGCGTGGCGGGCGTCATCTTTTTCAATAACGTCGGGTACCTGGGCATGTGCGGGCACGGCACGATCGGCCTCGTCGTGTCGCTGGCCCACCTCGGACGCATCGGGGCGGGACGGCACTGCATCGATACGCCCGTCGGCGTCGTGACGGCCGAACTGCACGCGGACGGTGCCGTCAGCATCGAGAACGTCCCGTCGTACCGGGCGCGCAAGGATATCGGCGTCGACGTGCCGGGTTACGGCACCGTGCGGGGCGACGTGGCCTGGGGCGGCAACTGGTTCTTCCTCGTCGAGCGGCATGCGTTCGACGTCGCCCCCGCGAACATCCCGGCGCTGACGGCGTTCGCGCAGGCCGTCATGGCCGCGCTGGCCGCACAGGGCATCAGCGGCGATGGCGGCGCGCCCATCGACCACGTCGAACTGTTCGCCCCGTCGCAGACGGCGGACAGCCGCAACTTCGTGCTCTGCCCCGGCAAGGCATACGACCGCTCGCCCTGCGGCACGGGCACCAGCGCGAAGCTGGCCTGCCTGGCGGCGGACGGCAAACTGGCGGAAGGCGCCGTGTGGCGCCAGGAGAGCATCATCGGCAGCGTGTTCGAAGGCAGCTGGCGCCGCGATGGCGACGCCGTCGCGCCGACGATCCGCGGCACGGCCTGGGTCAGCGCCGAATCGACCCTGCTGTTCGACGACAGCGATCCGTTCGCATGGGGCATCCCGGCTTAGGATTTTTTCATCTGCAACCCATCTGAAGCCCATAAGCGCTCGGGCTCATGCCCACGTACGACTTGAATTGCCGGCTGAACGCGCTGTGGTCCGTGTAGCCGCATTCGTACGCGATCTCCGCGATCTTCGCGCCGGGATTCTGCTCGATCAGGGTGCGCGCGGCCGTCAGCCGGCATTGCACGAGCAACTGCCGCGGCGAGTGCTGGAACACTTTCTGGAACAGCCGCTCCACGCGCGACAGCGACAACCCCGCTTCTTCCGCCAGCGCCTTGAGCGAGATGTTGTCCCGGTAGTTCTCGCTGATGTGCTGCGCGATCCGGGCGATTTGCCGGTACGCCGGGTGCAGGTCGTCGAGCAGGCCCAGGTCCTGCGACGTGCCGATCAGGCCGACCACGGCGCCATCCTTGCCGAACAGCGGAATCTTCTTCGTGATGCACCATCCGCGGCTGCGGCCGGGGTAGATGTGCAGTTCGAGCTGTTTGTCGATCGCCGTGCCGCTGGCGATGACCTGCCGGTCCTGCGCGAGATACGTCTCCGCCAGCGCGCGCGGGAACAGTTCCAGCGCCGTCTTGCCGAGCACATCCGTCTTGTGCCGAACTCCGCAACGCCGCACCATCGTACGGTTGATGCTCAGATAGCGGCCGTCCCGGTCCTTGACGAAGAATGCGACGTCGCCGAGCGCGTCGAAGATCGCCTCGACGGCCTGCATGCCGATGGTGTCGATGGCCTGGATGGTGGTGTGGTCGATCATGATGTCCTCCAGGACGCCAATATAGGCGCGTTGGACCCGCATGGCAAACGGCGGCCGGGCATTGTGCCGATTTCGGCCTGCCCGACGCCACCTTCACGCAAGACCCCGGCGGCAAACAGGCCTAGCATGGATACTTTCAAAAGGAGACAAACCCATGTGGAAAGGTGTTCTTCCCGCCGTCACCACCAAGTTCAACGAGGACGGCTCGCTCGACCATGACGAAATGCTGCGCTGCTTCGGCATCCAGATGGACGCCGGCGTGGATGGCCTTATCGCCTGCGGCTCGCTCGGCGAGGGCCCGATGCTGTCGCACGACGAGAGGATTGCCGTCCTCAAGCTGTGCAAGGAAGCGGCCGGCAACAAGCCCGCGCTGCTGACCGTCGCCGAAGCGGCCACGAAGGATGCGTGCGCGCTGGCGCAAAAGGCGGCCAGGGCGGGCGCGGACGGCCTGATGGTAGTCCCGAGCACGATCTACCACACGGACCCGCGCGAGACGGTGGCGACCCTGCGCGCCATCGCGCAGGCGGGCGACCTGCCGATCATGATCTATTCGAACCGCCTGGCTTACCGCGTCGACGTGACCGTCGAGATCATGGAAGAGCTGGCGGACGACGCGCGCTTCGTCGCCGTCAAGGAATCGTCGGACGACATCCGCCGCAGCACCGACATCATCAACCGTTTCGGCGACCGCTTCGACCTGCTGACCGGCGTCGACAACCTCGCATTCGAAGCGCTCATGGTCGGCGCGCAGGGCTGGGTGGCCGGCGTGGGCCTCGCCTTCCCGGAAGAGACGGTGGCGATCTGGCGCCTCGTGCAGACCAGGCGCCATGACGAAGCGCTGCGCATCTACCGCTGGTTCCGCCCGCTGCTGGACCTGGACGTCTCGACCTACCTCGTCCAGAACATCAAGCTCGCGGAAGCCATCGCCATCGGTTCGAACGAACGCGTGCGCGCACCGCGCCTGCCGCTCGCCGGCGCGCGCCGCGAAGCGGTGGAGCAGACGATCCGCGCCGCCATCGCCAACCGCCCGCAGTTGCCCATTCTGCCCGTGCTGGCGTGAAGCATCCGGACGTGATCGTCGTCGGCGCCGGCATCGTCGGTGCCGCCTGCGCGGCGGAACTGCAGGCGCTCGGGCGCGACGTGCTGCTCGTCGACGGGGGCGTCCCCGGCGGCGGCGTGACGGCGGCCGGCATGGGCCACCTCGTCGCGCTCGACGAGACGGACGACGAACTCGACCTGTGCCTGCTGTCGCTGGCGCGCTGGGACGCGTACCTGTCCACCCGGACGGACCTCGCGGAACACGTCCGCTGCGGCACGCTGTGGGTCGCCGAGGACGATGCGCAGATGGCCCATGCGCGCGTGCGCGCCCAACGGCTGGGCCGGCGCGGTTGGGATGCCGTCGAACTGTCCGGCGACGCGCTTGCGCGCATGGAACCCGCACTGCGTGCCGGCCTCGCGGGCGCCGTGCGCGTCGTGCGCGACGGCGTCGTGTACCCGCCCGCCGTCGCGCGCGACCTGGCCGACACGCTCGTCGCGCTGGGCGGGCAGACGCGGTTCGGCACCGCCGTCGCCCGCATCGACGATGGTGCGATCACGCTCGCCTCCGGTGAACGCATCGCCGCGGGCGACGTCGTCGCCGCCGCGGGGACGGCCGTGACGCGGCTGCTGCCCGACATTCCCGTCTTCCCGCGCAAGGGCCATCTCGCCATCACGGCCCGCACCCCGCGCCGCCTGTCGCACCAGGTCGTGAGCATGGGGTATGGGCAGACGGCAGCGGGGAGCGACGCCCTCGCCGTCGCCGCGAACGTCCAGCCGCGCATCACGGGACAATGGCTGATCGGGTCGTGCCGCCAGGACGGCATCCGGCATGCCGACGTCGACCCGCGCGTGCTCGCCCAGGTGCTGCGCTCCGCCATTGCGCTGCTGCCCTGCCTGGCCGACATGAAGATCATCCGCAGCTGGACCGGCATGCGCCCTGCCACGTACGACGGGCGTCCCGTCATCGGACGTCACCCGGCATTGCCGCACGTGTGGGTCGCCGCGGGCCACGAGGGCCTCGGGGTCACGACGGCATTCGGCACCGCGCAACTGCTGGCGGACCTGATGCTGGACCGCCCCGCTTCCATCGCCGCCATCCCCTATTCACCGTCGAGGTTCGCCCATGTCCCCGCCTGATCTCTCGAGCCGCGTAGTGGTCGACGGCGTCGCCGTCGACGTCCCGCGCGGCGTCACCGTCGTTGCCGCGCTCGTCGCCGCCAATTCGCTGTGTACGCGGCGCTCCGTCACGGGCCAGCGCCGGTTCGCCTTCTGCGGCATCGGCCAGTGCCAGGAATGCCGCGTGACCGTCGACGGCTGCGCCAACCAGCTGGCGTGCGGGACGATCTGCGCGGACGGCATGACCATCGCCACGGGAGGCGACTGGTGAAGACCCTCGTACACATCGTCGGCAGCGGCCCGGCCGGACTGTCCGCGGCGCGGACGGCCCTCGATGCCGGCGCAAGGATCTGCCTGATCGACGATAATCATGCCCCGGGCGGCCAGATCTGGCGCGGCGGGCCGGCGCGCTGGACCGATGCCCGCGCACGCGACGCCTGGAACCTGCTCCGCGGCCACCCGGACTGCACCGTCATGCAGGATGCCCAGGTCATCGGCTGCGGAGGCTCCCGCACGCTGCTCGTGGAAACGGGCGGGCGTGGCGTCCCCGTCCCGTTCGAGCGGCTGGTCCTCTGTTCGGGCAGCCGCGAGCTGTCGCTGCCGTTCCCCGGCTGGACGCTGCCCGGCGTCACGGGTGCAGGCGGGCTGCAGGCGCTGATCAAGGGCGGCATGCCGGTGTGCGGGCGCCGCGTCGTCATCGCCGGCACGGGCCCGCTGCTGCTGGCGACGGCGTCGACGGCGCTGCGCGCGGGCGCGCACGTCGCGGCCATCGTCGAACACCAGCCGTGGTCGCGCCTGTCGGCGTTCGGCTTCGGGCTGCTGTCGCGGCACGGGAGGAAATTCCTGCAGGCGGCGTCGCTGTTCGCCGAGTTGCGCGGCATTCCGTACGTGACGGGCGCGCGGCTCGTCGAGGCGCAGGGCGAGGATGTGCTGCGCGGGGTCGTCGTCCGGACCGGCGACAGGGACATCGACTATGCCTGCGACTTTCTCGCGGCAGGCTTCGGCCTCGTGCCGAACACGGACCTCGCGCGGGCGCTCGGCTGCGAGATCGTCGACGGCGCCATTCACGTCGACGACGGACAGCGGACGAGCCGCGCGGACATCTGGGCCGCCGGAGAATGCACCGGCATCGGCGGCGTCGACAAGGCGGTCGCCGAGGGGCGCATCGCTGCGCTCGACGCGCTGGGCCTGCCCCCGTCGGGGCGCGACCTGCCGCTGCGGCGCGCGTCGCACGCATTCGCGGCGCTGCTGGCCCGCACCTTCGCGCCGGGCGCGTCGCTGCGCGCAATGTGCGGCCCGGAGACGATCGTGTGCCGCTGCGAGGACGTGACGAGGGCGCGCCTGCTGCCGCACCGCGACTGGCGCGAAGCGAAACTGGCGACGCGCGTCGGCATGGGCCCCTGCCAGGGCAAGACCTGCGGCGCGGCGTGCGCCTTCCTGTTCGGGTGGTCCCACGAGGATGCCCGGATACCGATCATGCCCGCGACCGCGCGGGCGCTGTCAGACTTTGCAAAACAAGGAGAAGCATGAACATGGGTGGCACCGACAAACAGGCCGCACTCGATGCGTTGACCGACATGACCCCGGGCGCCGTGCCCATCACGCTGGCCGAGCACCGGGCGCGCATCGCACGCGCGCAGGAATTCATGGCGGCGCAGGGCATCGCCGCCGTCTACCTCAACGCCGGCAGCAACCTGACGTATTTCACGGGCACGAAGTGGAGCCCCAGCGAACGCATGGTGGGCGCCATCCTGCCGGCCGACGGCGACCTGGTGTACATCGCGCCAGCGTTCGAGGAAAGCACGATCCGCGACTTCATGGTCGTGGAGGGCGACATCGCCGTCTGGGACGAACACGAACAACCCGCCGCGCGGCTGCGCGCCGTGCTGGAAGAACGCGGCATCGCGGCCGGCAGCGTGCTCGCCATCGACGACAGCACGCCGCTGTTCCTGTTCGACGCGATCCGCGCCGCTACCGATGGCTACATCTTGCGGAATGCCCATCCGGTGACGTCGCACTGCCGCAGCCGCAAGTCGGATGCGGAAATCGCCCTGATCCAGCGCGCGATGGACATGACCATGGCCGTGCACGTGGCGGCGGCGGCTATCCTCCACGAAGGCATCACGACGAAGGAAGTCGAGGAATTCATCCACCTCGCGCACCGCAAGGTCGGCGCAAGCGGCTCGTACTTCTGCATCGTACTGTTCGGCGAAGCGACCGCCTACCCGCACGGCGTCAGCTATGTGCAGACGCTGAAGAAGGGCGACACGGTGCTGATCGACACGGGCTGCAAGGTCCACAACTACATCTCCGACATCACGCGCACGTACGTGTTCGGCGAACCGTCCGAGCGCCAGCGCTTCGTGTGGAACGCGGAAAAGGCGGCGCAGCGGGCGGCATTCGACGCGGCGCAACCGGGCGTGCCGTGCGAAGAGGTGGACAAGGCCGCGCGCCGCTCGCTCGAGGCAAACGGCTTCGGCCCCGGCTACAAGCTGCCCGGCCTGCCGCACCGCACGGGCCACGGCATCGGTCTCGACATCCACGAAGGCCCCTACCTCGTCGGCGGCGAAACCCGGGCGCTGGAACCGGGCATGTGCTTCTCGAACGAGCCGATGATCTGCGTGCCGGGCGAATTCGGCGTCCGTTTGGAAGACCATTTCTACATGACGGCGAACGGACCGAAATGGTTCACGCAGCCGGCTGAGAACCTGGAGAATCCGTTCGCGGCGGGATGACATGGAGGGCGCCTGGCAAAACCTTTCGACGTGCCCTCGACAGACGAACAGGATGCCGGTCGAGGTTGCGAGATCGTCGATACGCGGCCGCCCGCCTTGCGAAGATCGGCGATGAGCCGGTAGACGAGGTGCAAAAATGCGCCGAAGGTCTTCCGGCAGAATTTTTCGGGCCATGGCGTCAGTCCGTTTGCGAACACGGTCGCAATCTTAGGGCCAGGACTAAGGTGGTGTACGTCCGCGATCGACCCATTGCAGACATACTGCAATCTTCAAGTTAAGGGAAAATGCGACCTAGCATCCTGTATCTGGACAGATGACGCGGAAAGAGCGCAGGTTGTCGTACCGGAACGTTACGATCCAAAGTACGGCTATGACGAGCCAAATGTACAACGAATTCAATCGCCCTGTTTGCCGTACTCGTTTAATGATCTCGGATAGCGAAATCAAGTTAAAGACCAGGTAGGCCAGCAGCACGGGGAGCATCAGAAAAAACCAATAAAACGCATCCCCCGGTCCGCCTGGTAGTCCTTCATCATCCGGAATTGTCCAAACATCTGAGCCTAACCGCAGATACGTTGCCATACCGATCAAGTTGAGTACGACCCAGATCGGTGCACGTCGGAAGTAAAGAGTCATGTCATAACCTTGGGTTAGATACGACCAATTTCATCAGCCCTAACGTCCGCTCTTGGCCGAACCCGGCCGTTCGGTTCAGCATAGCAGGTTGCCGTCGAGGAAAAGTCACGGAGTGTAACCACCGGCCGGCACCGATCCATTGCGGACCTTCACCGTGCGCCATTCAACGTGCGGTTGTTCTGTTACTTTTGCGGCACTTCTGCCGCATGTACTCCACGCCGCCATACGCCATAGAAGACTAGTGCACCGACTAGACCGTGCACGCCAAACAGCAAAACGCTCTCGGCATAGGTAAGCCAAGCATACGATGTCGGCACTCCATTAACATACATGTCTACGTACCTTCCGTGCCAATTTTGACCGGACGAATATCCCTCAAGCGTACGTGGCCAAGACAGCGCCGCGGGTAGCATACCCAAGAGGATGCCGGCAATTGATAGCGAAGTCCAGTTAAGATAAGCGAATTTCCGGAGCAGTAAAAACGTAGGAATTCCTAGCAGAAGAACAGCCGCTGCAGCGACTACGACCACCGAAGCCAAAACTAGCCCCAGCCCATACATTGGGGTCGAAGAAGCAAAATAGTCCGGAGCAATACGTACAAAGAAGACCACCGGTTGAACCGCCACTGCAGCGATGAATGGTAGTAATAAGCGCATATATGATGGGCATGCTGCCCGGCTAGCTTAACAATCGGTGTTGTGGTCCCTTATGGTCGATCTGCCCACGCCTGAATGTCCGCTCGTGACCGATCTCGGCCGCTTCTGCAATGGCACATAATCAGTCCCTGCTCTTGATTTCATACACAACGATCTTTCCGGCCGCATCCCGAAGAGTGAGCTTGTTGCCAGTTACTTTGATTAGCGCATCACCTTCACTTGGCGCATAGCCCGTCTTGAGACGATTATTTTCGATTTTCCAAACCGTCAACGGACCAGTACAGGTGTCTTTGAAGCAGCTGGTGATTGCCAGGTTACCGCCTTTGCCGAAATACAGATCCGAAGAACGGTCCTTGTCCTTCGGACTGACTAATTGAAGGTGGGCACCTTCCAAATGGACTGAGGACCACGACAGTTCTTTCGTTGCATCGGCAGCGGATGCGTTCAGGCCTGGTATGAGGATGGCGAGGACGATGGAACGGCTGATGTTTCGCAATTTGGCACCTGAGGTTATATGGATACGTCTGGATTTGGATGTTGTAGGCCGTGCAGCTCAGCATAGCAGCTGACGGACGCGAAAAAAGTCACGAACGGTCACGACTGGCGGAAATCGGCCCGCATTATTCCCGATCCAGGGAAATGATCCGTGCAACCGAAGCCCGCTGGGCAGGCTTGTCATTTTCGGGGCTCACAGCCGCGGACGGAGATACTCACGCAAAAAACCGTCCGTCGCCTCCACCGTCGGCGCCAGCCACGGATCGAACAGCCAAAAACTGTGGGGCGTGTCGGGCACGGGCACGACCCGGTTCGGCACGCCCAGCCTCCGCAGCTTCTCGGCCATCTCTTCCCGCCCCAGGCTGAAACGCCGCTGCGCACTGACGATGAACAGGATCGGCGGCGTGGTTGTCTTGACGTGATACAGCGGCGACGCGTCGCGCCACAGCGCCGCCTTCTCCGCATAACGGCCGCCGAACCAGGCGCCGGCGGATGACGGCTGTTTGGCCGGATCGTCCTCGTACTTGCGCGCTTCCTCCGACGTGAAATCCGACAGGCCGTCGATGTTCACGATCGCCTGCACGTCGCTCGACACAGGCCCGCCGTCCGGATCGAAGTGTGGCTCGCCGTTCGTCACGCCCGTCAGCGCCGCGATCTGGCCGCCGGCCGAGCCGCCCGCGATGGCGATGCGGCCCGGATCAATGCCGTACTCGCCCGCATGCGCCCGCACCCAGCGCACGGCGGCCTTCGCGTCGTGGATCGCCGCCGGATACGGTGCTTCCGGCGACAACCGATAGCTGATGGTGGCGGCCACATAGCCCCGTTCGGCCATGCGGATCGCCATCGGCGCGAAGTTCGCGCGCACGCCCGTACGCCAGCCGCCGCCGTGCACGAACACGATGGCCGGGCGGGGCGCCGTGGTGCCCGCCACGGGCAGGTACAAGTCCAGCTTCAGGTCATGGGCGCCACGACGCACGTAGGTCACGTCCGCCACGGCGCGCACGGTCCGCGGCACGGTGCGGCTCGCGATGCGGATGAACGGGTACTTCGGGACCAGCTTCGCGTACGTCGTCTCGGCCGTGTAGCTCTCGGGCGCCGGCGCTTGCGCAGGCTGCGCCGCGCATGCGGCCAGCAGAAAACCCACACCCATCCAACATATCGCCCTGCGCATCCCCGCCTCCGTCTCCTCGTCGGAATTCGAGTATGCCACCGAAAAACACATCCCGGCTAGTCCACCTTGCAAAAGTGGCCAGACCAACCTAGAATGGTCTGGCCAAATAAAGGACAGACCATTCAATGAGTCGTCCATCATATAAAAACGACCGGAGACTACACGGTGCCGCCAACCAGATTGCTCGCCATCCTGGCCGCTTTCGCGTGCCTTGCCGCCCCTGCGCATGCAGAGGGCCCCTATCGCAACCCCGACAACAAGAACCCGGACGACACGGCCGAAGGCACGTATCCGGTGCCGTACAAGAAGCCGGTCGCCGCCGAGATCGCGGCGTCGCTGCAGCGCATCCGCGGCTACGTCGACAGCCAGACGCCGACGCGCGTCGTGCACAAGGGCAGCGGCGCGCCCGTCACGGATTTCCGCACGCCGGTCGCGGACGCCGTCGTCGACAAGGGCGACGCCGACTTCGGCCTGCAGGCCTATGAAATGGGCGTGGTGCACGCCGGCCTGCTGAAAGCCACTGCCGCCACCGGCGACAAGAGCTATACCGCCCTCACGCAGCGCCACCTGCAGTTCTTCGCCGACCGCCTGCCGTATTTCCGCGAGCAGGAACAGCGCTTCCACCTCGAGCGCAGCAACAGCTTCGCCCACTTCCTCGACCCGCGCGCGCTCGACGACGCCGGCTCGATGTGCGCCGCGATGATGCGCGCGCGCCAGGCCGGCATCGGCCCCGATCTCTCCGCGCAGATCAAGGTGTGCGGCGACTGGGTGGCGAAGCGCCAGTTCCGCCTGCCGGACGGCACCCTCGCGCGCCAGCGCCCGCAGGCCGTGTCGCTGTGGGCCGACGATATGTACATGGGGATCCCCGCGCTGGCGGAACTGGGCCGCATGACGGGCTCCCGCGCGTACTTCGACGACGCCGTGAAGAACATCCTGCAGATGACGGACTACATGTTCGATCCGCAGCGCAACCTGTACACGCACGGCTGGAACGCGACCAACCCGGACGCGCCGCGCTTCTACTGGGCGCGCGCGAACGGCTGGGCCGTGCTGGCCATGTCGGACGTCCTCGACGTGCTGCCGAAGGACCACCCGGGCTATCCAAAGGTGATGGCGCAGCTGAAAAAAACGCTGCGCGGCATCGCCGAGCGGCAGTCCGGCGCGGGACTGTGGCACCAGATGGTCGACCGCGACGATTCCTACCTCGAGACGTCGGCCAGCGCCATGTTCGTCTACGTGCTCGCGCACGCCGTCAACGAAGGCTGGATCAGTGCGACGACGTACGGCTCGATCGCGCAGGCCGGCTGGAACGCGCTGTCCGCGCGCATCGATGCCCAGGGCCGCGTGGAAGGCACGTGCGTGCAGACGACGTTCGCGAGCGACCAGGTCTATTACTACAACCGGCCCACCAGCACGACGGCGATGCACGGGTATGGTCCGATGCTGCTGGCTGGCGCCGAGATGATCCGGCTGCTGAACAACCCGGCGGTCGACATCCAGTTCCGCGTCCGCACGTATCACTACGTGCCGAAGGGCGGCGGGCAGACCAGCTACCGCGAACATCCCTGATCCGGCACCAATGAAAGCCCCGACCATGCAAGCGAAAACCCTGTTTTGCGCCGCAGGCCTCGTGCTGTGCGCGAGCGCCGGCGCAGCAGACCGTCTGACGGTCACCGTGACCCACGACCTCGACGCGGCGCGTCCGTCCGAGACGATCGTCATCCCGTGGCAGGACGTGAACGCCGCGCTGCCCGGCGCGCTGATCCAGCACCTCGTCGTGAAGGATGGCGCCGGCCGCGTACTGCCCTATCAGGTGACGAATGTGGCGCCGCTGGCCAAGGACCCGCAAGGCGTCGGTGCCGCGTACGGCGAACTGCTGTTCCAGCACGACTTCAAACCCGGCGAAAAGACGGCGACGTTCGTCGTCGAAAAGAGCGACGCGCTCACGCCGCCGTTTGCACCGAAGGCGTTCGCGCGCTACGTGCCGGAGCGCCTGGACGACTTCGCGTGGGAGAACGACGTGATCGGCCACCGCACGTACGGCCCCGCCCTCGCCGCGCCGGCGCCGCCGGGCAGCGGCAAGGAAGTGCTGGAGACGAGCGGCCTCGATATCTGGTTCAAGCGCGTGGATTACCCGATCGTCGACCGCTGGTACAACAAGGGCCACGACCACTACCACAAGGACGAGGGCGAAGGCATGGACATGTACAACGTCGGCCGCTCGCGCGGCGCCGGCGGAACGGGCGTGTGGGACGGCGGACGCCTTTACACCAGCAGCAACTGGGCCGGCTGGAAGGTGCTGGCCAATGGGCCGATCCGCGCCGTGTTCGAATTGTCGTACGCCGCTTGGAATGCAGCCGGCACCCAGGTCACGGAAACCAAGCGCTTCACGGTCGACGCGGGCCGCCAGCTGGACCGGATCGACAGCACGTTCACCTTCTCCGGACCTGCCGCGCTGACGGTGGCCGTGGGCCTGAACAAGACGCCGTCGGACAAGAAACAGGAGCCGCGCATCGCGCTCGTGAAGGATGAGAAGAACCATGCGCTGCTGCAGTGGGTCGAGCAGGCGTCGAACGGTGCGTTCGGCACCGCCGTCGTGCTGCCCGCGTCCACCGGCTTTGCCGAGGACGCGCTCAACGACCTCGTACTGGCCCGCGTGGAATCGGGCAAGCCGCTGCGCTACTGGGTCGGCGCCGCGTGGGACCGCGCCGGACGCATCACGTCCAAAGCGGCGTGGCAGGCGTACGTCGCCGCCGAAGCCCAACGCGCCGCGCACCCGGTACGCATCGCGCTGAAAGCCGGCGCAAACTGAGATCAGTCATCATATGTGTTGCTTTCTCAGCACATCCTCATCATAATCTGGTCTGGCCACATTGATCTTGTGGTCAGACCAATCTAGAATGATTCCATCAAAGAGCCCCACGCTGGACGTGCGGGTTCGACCTTGCCAGGCTGGTTTTGTAAGAAGCAATCATCGGCGCCCATCCCCCGTGGACGCCGACACGTCATCGACATAAAAACAGGAGACAGCTTCATGAAATACCCCCGCAGCACCCCGCCCCGCCATTTCGTCATGTCCTCGATCGCGCTCGCGGTCCTCTCCCTCGCCCAGCAGGCGCAGGCCCAGCAGACCGACGCACCGGTCCAGCGCGTGGAAGTCACCGGCTCCAGCATCAAGCGCCTGGCCGCCGAGGAAGCCCTGCCCGTCACGACCATCAAGGCCGAGGAACTCGTCAAGCAGGGCATGACCACGCTGGCCGACGTGATGATGGCGCTGCCGCAGTCGGCGTCGCTGCAGCCGTCGAATGCCGGCTCGGGCACCAACATCAACCTGCGCGGCCTGGGCGTGAACCGCACCCTCGTGCTGCTGAACGGCCGCCGCCTCGCCAACGAAGCCATCGCCGACGGCTACGCCAACCTCGACGTCATCCCGATCAGCGCGCTGCAACGCGTCGAGATCCTGCGCGACGGCGCGTCGTCGATCTATGGGTCGGACGCGATCGGCGGCGTCGTCAACTTCATCACCAAGCGCGAAGTCGAGGGCGGCAACGTCACCGTGCAGCTCGTGCAGCCGCAGCGCCACGGCGGCGGCGACGAGCAGCGCATCCAGGCCACGTTCGGCAAGGGCAACCTGGAACGCGACGGCTGGAACGTCTACGGCACCATCGACTTCCACCAGCGCAGCCGCCTCGCGCTGTCGGACCGCACCGGCTTCGTCCCGGACGACGCTGCGATGGCCGCCATCGGCCTGCCCAGGACCACCGCCAGCGGCGGCTACGCCACGCCCGCCAACTTCACGAGCTCCGCCAACAAGAGCGCGGCGAATCCGTACTACGCGAGCGGCTGCCTGAATCCGTATTCGATCCAGGGCGGGAAGAACACCTGCATCCTGAACGACGCCAACTATGGCACCGCGCTGCACCCGAACAAGCAGCTGACGATGTATGCCAAGGCGACGAAGAAGATCGACGCCGACAACACCGTCACCGTGGAATACACGCGCGGCGACGAATCCATCTTCGGCTACAAGAATCCGACCCAGGCACTGGCCGTGGGCTCCCGCGCCGCGATCCTGCCGTCGACCAGCAAGTGGTACCCGGGCAAGAGCGGCGGCGTGCCCGCCGTCGCCGGCATCACGAACCAGCCGCTGACCGTCTCGTGGGCGGTGGCCGACTTCGGCCCGGCCGTCACGCGCGACAACCAGATCAACCAGCGCCTGCTGCTGTCCGCCGACGGCCACCTGGGCAACTGGGACTACAAGGCCGGCATGACCTACGGCCTGTCGCTGCGCAAGGGCTACTATAAATCCGGCTACTTCTCGGGTACGGGCCTGCTGGACGGCCTGGCGAACGGCACCCTGAATCCGTTCGGCCTGCAGGACCAGGCCGGCCGCGACTACCTCGAATCCATCGCCGCCGACGGCATGCAGAACCGCAGCTCGAAGAGCGCGTACTACGGCTTCGACGGCACGGTCAGCCGCTCGCTGATGGCCCTGCCCGGCGGCGACCTCGCGTTCGCGCTGGGCGCCGACCTGCACCGCGACACCAACGAAGACACGAAGCTGGCGCAGGCCGCCGACATCACGTATGCCAAGAGCGTGCCCGCGCACGGCGAAAGCGCGCGCAACGTGGCCGGCATCTACACCGAGATCGACGCGCCCGTCACCAAGACCCTGGACCTGAATGCCGCCCTGCGCGTCGACAAGTACAGCGACGTCGGGTCGACCGTCACGCCGAAGATCAGCTTCCGCTGGCAGCCGGTGAAGAGCGTCATGTTCCGCGGTTCGTTCAACACGGGCTTCCGCGCGCCGACCCTGTTCGACCGCTACGGCTACCGCACGACCGTCGCCAACACGACAACGGCCGGCCGCTGGGACGATCCGGTCCTGTGCCCGGGCCCGACGCCGGCGATCCCCGGCAGCGGCACGGCCGTCGCCGGCGCCAACGCGGCCGACGTCTGCAACGCGAAGCTGAACAAGCTGACCGGCTCGAACAACACGCTGCAGCCGGAACGCTCGAAGGGCGGCACGCTGGGTGTCGTCTTCGAACCGGCCCGCAACTTCACGGCGTCGCTCGACTACTGGCAGGTCAACATGAAGGACATGCTGGCCAACCTGCCGGAGAACGTCTACTTCACGAACTACGCCGACTACAAGAACCTGTTCGTGCGTAACGCCGACGGCTCGCTCGCCTACATCAACAACACGACGATGAACCTGGGCGGCCAGATCGCCGGCGGCGTCGACGTGTCGGCCAACTGGGAAATCGCGCGCAACAGCTACGGCACGTTCGGCGCCGCGATCGACGGTACGTACCTGACGCGCTTCGACAACCAGCTCGTGCCGGGCGGTCCGTGGATGTCCAACGTCGGGCAGTTCGGCTGGGCCAGCAACGGCACCACGTCCAGCTTCCCGATCATCACGTTCAAATGGAAGCACAACCTGCGCCTGTCGTGGCAGAGCGGCGACTACGCGGCCCAGCTGACGAACAACTTCAACAGCAAATACCGCGACGCCAACACGGCCGTCACGTCGCAGTACTACCGCGACATCCCGTCGTTCTCGACCTGGAACCTGACCGGCTCGATCCGCGTGCAGAAACAGGTGCGCATCACGGCCGGCGTCACGAACCTGTTCGACAAGGCGCCGCCGATCACCAACAACACGATCTACAGCAGCGGCTACCTGAGCAGCGTCTCGAATCCGGTCGGCCGCTCGTGGAACCTGCGCGTCAGCTACGACTTCGAGTGATCGCGATGCGCACGGTACTGTTGAAACGTATCGTCCTGGCCGGGCTTGTCCTGGCCGGCCAGGCCGGCGCCGCCGAGGCGCCGATCCGCGTAATCCTCGTCGGCGATTCGACGATGGCGAGCAAGAGCGGCTACGGCGACGCCTTGTGCGCCCGCTTCACGCCCGAGGTTTCCTGCGTCAATCTCGCGCGCGGCGGCCGCAGCACCGGCAGCTTCCGTGCGGAGGGCCGCTGGGACGAGGTCCAGCGCATGCTGAAGGACGGCGCGTCGTTCAAGGCCACGTACGTGCTCGTGCAGTTCGGCCACAACGACCAGCCGGGCAAGCCGGGCCGGTCCACCGACCTCGTCACCCAGTTCCCCGTCAACATGGCGCGCTATGCGCAGGAGACGCGGGACCTGGGCGGCGTGCCGGTGCTCGTCACCCCGCTCACCCGGCGCACGTTCAAGGGCGCGTATCTCGGCAACGACCTGGCGCCGTGGGCCGAGGCGACCCGCCGCGCGGCCGCGCAGGAACATGCCGTGCTGCTGGACTTGAACAAGGACAGCGTGGCCGCCGTCCAGGCCATGGGCCAGGACGAGGCGGATACGCTGGCCGTCGTGCCCCGTCCGCCGGGCTACGGCCTGCCGGTCGACCCCAACAAGGTCGAACCGGCCGGCGCCGCGAAGACGGCCTTCGACCGGACGCACCTCGGCGCCAAAGGGGCGGACTTTTTCGCGCGCATGGTCGAGCGCGAGCTGGTGGCCGCAAGGCCGGAGACGGCTGTTTATTTCAAGGACGGGGGCAAGCCTTGAGGCGTCTCGCTGGCCTCGCGTGCATGCTCGCTTCCGTGGGCGCGCACGCGCAGGACACACGCACCGTGCGCGAACCCGTCGTCCCGCCAGCCTGCGCGGTCCTGATCGGCGAGACCACGAACACGGGACGCGACGACGCCGCGCGCATCCAGGCCGCCATCGACAAGTGCGCGCCCGGGCACGCCGTGGTGCTCGCCGCCAGCAACGACAAGCGCAGCTTCGTGGCCGGCCCGCTGCAGCTGCGCGACGGCGTCACCCTGCTCGTCGACAAAGGCGCGACGCTGTACGCCAGCACGGACCCGCGCCTGTTCGACCGCGGTGCGGGCACGTGCGGCACGAACGATGCGTCGGGCCGCGGCTGCCGTCCCTTCATCACGCTGGACGGCGTGCGCGGTGCCGGCATCATGGGCAGCGGCATCATCGATGGCCAGGGTGGACAGCGCATCGCCGGCAAGGAAGAGACGTGGTGGCAGATCGCCCGCCGCGCGCAAAAGGAAAAGACCCGGCAAAACGTGCCGCGCCTGATCCAGGCCGACCAGGCGCGCGACGTCACGCTCTACCGCATCACCCTCAAGAATTCGCCGAACTTCCACGTCACGCTGAACAACGTGGACGGCTTCACCGCGTGGGGCGTCACGATCGACACCCCGCACGACGCGCGCAACACGGACGGCATCGACCCGATCTCGTCGCGCAACGTCACCATTGCGCACAGCATCATCCGCACCGGCGACGACAACGTCGCCATCAAGGCCGGCGCCGCCGGGCCGACGGAGAACGTATCGATCGTGCTCAACCGCTTCTACAGCGGCCACGGCATGTCCATCGGCAGCGAGACGAACGGCGGCGTGCGTCGCGTGCTCGTCGAGAACCTGACGATGGACGGTACGACGTCCGGCCTGCGCATCAAGAGCAACGACATGCGCGGCGGACGGGTGGACGGCATCGTCTACCGCGATGTCTGCCTGCGCGGCATCCGCTCGCCCATCGAGATCACGACGCATTACGAACAGCCCGCGCAGCCGGGTGCCCTCGTCCCCGACTATGCCGGCATCCGCATGGAGCGGGTGCGCAGCACGACGCCGGGACGCATCCTGCTGCAGGGGTACGACGAGGCGCATCCGCTGGCGCTGGACTTGAAGGACGTGGCCATCGCGGCCGGGTCGGACGTGAAGCAGGAGCATGCACGCGTGCAAGGCGGGTTCGGTACGGCGCCCGATTGCACGGACCGGTTCCTGCCTTTTCCGGAGCAGGCAGTCCGGAATCCGCGGCCCCAGCTGACGCCGGCCCTGGCCGCCGACTACGACTACCGCACGGTATTGCGCTACGTGGGACCGGTCGGCAACGAACGCGTGGACCCGTGGGATCCGCTCGCCGACCCGCTCGCGACCGGCGCGCCGCTGCGTGCCGACTACACGGTCGATGCACATGCAGCCGCCGACGGCACGACGCGTTTCGCCACCGTGCAGGCCGCGGTCGACCACGCCGTGGCGACGGGCGGCACGCGCCGTATCGTCATCCGCATCGCCCCGGGTACGTACCAGGAACTCGTCTACGTGCCGCCGGGCGCACCGCCGATCACGCTGGATGGCGGCGGCGCCGACCCGCAGGCCGTGCGCATCAGTGCAGCGCTCGATGCGTCGACGACGGGCGCCGCGTACCGCGACCGCTACGCCGCTGCGTTCGAACACGCGGCGCCCGGCGTGCGCTCGATGTACGACGCGCTGAAGGATTTACCTGCCCTGCAGACGACGGGCTCCGCCACCGTCTGGGTGCGCGCCGACGGTTTCCAGGCCCGCAACCTGACGATCGAGAACGCGTACAACCGCGACGGTGGAGTCACGCATGCGGAGTGCAAAGGCGACAACTGCCCCGACACGACGGGCGGCAGCCGCGTGCATCACCAGGCCGTCGCGCTGCGCGTCGACGGCGCGGACAAGGCACAGTTCGAGCGCGTACGCCTGCTCGGCCTGCAGGACACGCTGTTCCTCAGTTCGAAGGACGGCACGGAAACGGTGCGCAGCTTCTTCCACGATACGCATATCGAAGGCGACGTCGACTTCATCTTCGGCGACACCATCGCCTTCTTCAAGGATTGCGACATCCACGCCATCGATGGCCGCGCCGCGTCCTACGTCGCGGCGCCGGACACGAACCGCCGCGCCAGATATGGCTTCGTGTTCGACGGCTGCCGCTTCACGAGCGATGCGCCGGGCCCGGCCCGCACGCAGTTCTACTTCGCGCGCCAGTGGTTTCATAACGAACGCTGCACACCGTACGGCTTCGTCCCCGTCGACGGCTACACGTGCCGGCTGGGCGATATCGACGTCTACAAGGCACCGAACGGCACGATCCGCAAGCGCACGCTGGAGACGGTCGGCAAGGCCGTGATCCTGCGCTCGCGCATCGGCCCGCATTTCGAGAAGACGACGCCGTGGTCGGAATGGAACCGCAACGGCACGCTGGCGCACCGTCCGGCGCAATTCAGCTCGGACGATTACTGGGACAACCTGGCCGGCACGCCGTTCCCGCCGTCAGGCCCACGGCCCGCCCCTGCCGACATCTATCTCGCCGAATACGACAACACCAATGAGTGACGGAGACACCATGAAGCAATCATTCGACGCCCGCCGCGGCTTTCTGAAGACGGCCGCCATCGCGGGCCTCGCACTGTCCGGCCCCGCGCGCACGCTGGCTGCGGCAGGCGATCCGTGGCAGGCCGCAGCAAGCATCGCGCGCCGCCTCGCCAACCCGGTCAAGTTCCGCAAGGCCGACTACGTCGTCACCGACTTCGGCGCCGCACCGTGCAAGCTCGTGCCCGTGAAAGCGTGGGTATCGTTCGAGGACCAGGCGGACTTGCCGACGCCCGCGCCGGGTTCGAAGGACTGCTATGCCGCGATCCGTGCCGCCATCGAGAAATGCCACGCCGAGGGCGGCGGCCGCGTCGTGATCCCGAAAGGCGACTGGTATTGCGCCGGCCCCATCGTGCTGCTGTCGAACGTGAACGTGCACCTCGCGAGCGGCGCGCACGTCTACTTCAGCAACGATCCGGCCGACTATGCGAAATACGGCGACGTCGACTGCGGCCCGAACGGCAAGCTGGTCGTGTCGCGCTGGCAGAGCAACGACTGCCTGAACTTCTCGGCCATGATTTATGCGCACAACCAGGACAACATCGCCCTCACCGGCGACGACTGGACGGCGATCCTCGACGGCCAGGGCGGTGTGCCGTTCCCCGGCCGCGCCGACTGCTGGTGGACGTGGAAGGGCAAGAACGCGACCATCAACTCCGTCGCCCAGGACAAGTCGCCGAATTATGTGCCCGGCAAGCTGGCGCAGAACCAGGTCAACGAATTGAATCCGAAGTCGCTGGCCGACGTGGCACCGGGGCTGCCGGAAGAAAAACGCCGGCTGATCCAGGGCGAAGGCGACAAGTGGCGCGCGGACGACGCGTACCTGCCGGCGCTGTCGGAAGCGGGCGTGCCTTTGGCGAAGCGCGTGTTCGGCCTGGGCCACTACCTGCGTCCGCCGATGATCCAGCTGATCGGGTGCACCAACGTGCTGCTGGAAGGCTACCAGGTGATCCACACGCCGTTCTGGCAGCACCACCCGGTCGCATGCCGCAACCTCACCATCCGCAAGGTCCACGCGAACAGCCTGGGGCCGAACAGCGACGGCTTCGATCCGGAAGCATGCGACACGGTGCTGGTGGAAGGCTGCCAGTTCAACACGGGCGACGACTGCATCGCCATCAAGGCCGGCAAGAACCTCGACACGCAATACGGCCCGTCGCAGAACATCGTCATCCAGAACTGCACGATGCAGAGCGGCCACGGCGCCGTCACGCTGGGCAGCGAGATGGCGGGCGGCATCCAGAACGTGTACGCGCAGGACCTCGTGTTCGAGAACATGAACTGGGCGACGAATCCGCTGAACACGGCCATCCGCCTGAAGACGAACATGAACCGCGGCGGCTTCCTCCGCAATTTTTATGTCCGCAACGTGAGCATCCCGAACGGCGTGCAGACGTCCCCGTCTTTCTATGCGTCGCTGCCCGGATCGCCGATCGCGTCCCGGACGGTGGCCACGGCCGCCGGCGCCGTCGTCACGTTCGACTGCGACTACACGCCGCGCGCGGACAACGTGCGCGTGCGCCCGCCCGAGGTGCGCAACGTGCATATCTCGAAGGTCAAGGTGGGCAACGTGAAGACGAAGGACGGGTCCCTGGCGTCGTGCTTCCAGGCGTTCGTCGTCCTCGGGCCGGTAGCGTCCGACTACAACGGACCATCGCCGGCGCCGGCCGTGCTGCCCGTGCGCGACGTGACGATCACGGACTGCGACTTCGGCACGCCCGTCAATGCGGCGCAGCCCTGGTACACCTATAACGTGCGGGGGCTGAAGCTGGCGAACGTGAAGATCGGCGGGAAGCGGTACGACACGACCTTGTCGGCTTAACCGTCGTTCCCGCGAAAGCGGGAACCCATGCTGAATCTCCGAATTCGGATGCCATTCGCCGTGAGCGCCGTCGCATAATTCTGAAGCTCAGTATGGATTCCCGCGTACGCGGGAATGACGGTACGCTAATGCCCTACAATGCCGTCACCTCTGGCTTGCATGGGATGGATGATGGCGACACCGGCGTTCAACTACGGCTCCGACGTGACGGGGCTGGTCTGGGGCTTCCTGATGGGGAGTGTCGCGCCGGCGGGCTCCATCGACGCGAAGGAAGCCGAGGCCTGGTTGCGCGCCCCCGTCCCCGGACAGTTCGTCTGGCTGCACTTCAACCTCTCGAATGCAGCCAGCGAGCGCTGGCTGCACGCCCACGCCGGCCTGCCCGACGAATTCTACGAGACGCTGCACCAGGGCTCGCGCTCGACCCGCATCGAGGTCGCGGACGATGCCCTGATCGCCGTCGTCAACGACGTCCTGCATAATTTTTCGGTCGACACGGCCGAGATCTCCACCCTGTGGGTCCACGTGACCCCGCACGGCGTGATCACCGCCCGGCGCAAGCCGCTCGAATCCATCGAACGCCTGCGCCAGGACGTGCTGGGCGGCGCGCCGTTGCGCTCGTCCGTCGAGTTGCTCGTCCATTTGCTGCGCGACCAGGCCGACGTCCTCGTCAACATCGTGCGCGATGCCGTTGCACGCGTCGACACCGCCGAGGACCAGTTGCTGGCCGGCCGCCTCACGCGCCGGCGCGAAGACCTGGGCGCGCTGCGCCGGGTGCTCGTCCGGCTGCAGCGGCTGCTCGCGCCCGAACCGGCCGCCCTCTTCCGCCTGCTGCAGCGTCCCCCGCCTGGGTGGCGCCGGAAGACCGCCAGGAACTGCGCCAGTCGACGGAAGAGTTCACGGTCGTGCTGTCCGACCTCGCCGCGCTGCAGGAACGGATCAAGCTGCTGCAGGAAGAGATCGCGGCCCGGGTCAACGAGGACAACAACCGCAGCCTGTTCCTGCTGACCATCGTGACGGTGATGGCCCTTCCGATCAACCTGATCGCCGGCCTGCTGGGCATGAACGTGGGCGGCGTGCCGCTGTCCCAGCATCCGCATGGCTTCTGGCTCGTGCTGGGTTTCACGGCGCTCGTCACGGGTGCCATCGCCTGGATGTTGCTACGATTGCAACGACCGCGTTGACCTAACATGTCTTTACCATAGCAAAACAAGATACGAGCCCCCGCATTGGGTATAACTCGTTTCGTGCCATCACGTTAAGCTTCTTGCCTCAGGAAAAGCCCGCACGCCAGTGCAGCCGTGCGCGGCGCGACCGACGGTAGAATGGCCCCAGACACCGGCGCCAGCCTCTGCTTCCACCGGTACGCGTGCCGCGCCGCCCGGCCGTGGCTTTTCGAGCATCCTATTTCCGAATCGCAGAAGAAGACCATGTTCAATCCATCCGACCATCCGCACCGCCGTTACAACCCGCTGCAAGGCGACTGGGTCCTCGTGTCCCCGCACCGCGCCAAGCGTCCGTGGCAGGGACAGCAGGAAGCCGTCGACCGCTCGGCCAAGCCGTCGCACGACCCGACCTGCTACCTGTGCCCGGGCAATACCCGCGTCAACGGCGAAAAGAACCCCGACTACACGGGCACCTATGTGTTCGAGAACGACTTCGCCGCGCTGATGCCCGACACCCCGGAAGCCGGGACGGGCGCCGACCCGCTGTTCCAGTCGATGAGCGCGCGCGGCACGAGCCGCGTGATCTGCTTCTCGCCGGACCACGCGAAGTCGCTGCCGCAGCTGTCGCTGCCGGCGCTGGAAGGCGTCATCGACACGTGGTGTGAACAGGCCGCCGAACTGGGCGCCAAATACCGCTGGGTCCAGGTGTTCGAGAACAAGGGCGCCGTGATGGGCTGCTCGAATCCGCACCCGCACGGCCAGATCTGGGCCACGAGCTACGTGCCGAACCTGCCGGCCGCGGAAGACCGCCAGCAGAAGGCCTACCACGCGGAACAGGGTCGCCGCCTGCTGCTGGACGTGGCCGAACGCGAGATCGCGGCAGCCGAGCGCGTCGTCGTGCAGACCGAGCACTGGGTCGCCATCGTCCCGTACTGGGCCGCGTGGCCGTTCGAGACGCTCGTCCTGCCCCGCTTCGCCGTGCGCCGCCTGGAAGAGCTGCAGCCGGCCCAGCGCGCCGACCTGGCCGTGCTGCTGAAACGCCTGACGACCCGCTACGACAACCTGTTCCAGACCTCGTTTCCGTATTCGATGGGCTGGCACGGTGCCCCGTACGGCATCCCCGATGAGGAAGCCGAAGGCTGGCAGCTGCACGCCCACTTCTACCCGCCGCTGCTGCGCTCCGCGTCGGTGCGCAAGTTCATGGTCGGCTTCGAGATGCTGGCCGAAGCCCAGCGCGACCTGACCCCGGAACAGGCGGCCGACCGCCTGCGCGCGCAATCCGAAGTGCACTACCTCGACACCGAATCCACTCAAACGACCTGACATGCAAGATAACCGCCTCTCCCGTACTGCCGCCGCTTTCGAAACCGCGTTCGGCGCCGCTCCCACGCTGTTCGTCCAGGCCCCGGGCCGCGTCAACCTGATCGGCGAACACACGGATTACAACGACGGCCTCGTGCTGCCCTGCGCCATCGACTACCGCACCGCCATCGCCGCGAAACCGCGCAGCGACCGCAAGGTGCGCGTCGTGGCGGCCGACTACGGCGACGCATTCGACGAATACGACCTCGACGCCCCCATCGACCGCGTGAGCCAGCCGATGTGGGCCAACTACGTGCGCGGCGTCGTCGAGCAGTTCGTGAAGCGCGGCCTGCCCGTCCAGGGCATGGACATGGCCATCGCGGGCGACGTGCCGCAGGGTGCGGGCCTGTCGTCGTCGGCATCGCTGTCGGTCGCCGTGGGTCGCCTGTTCGCCACGCTGCCCGGCTTCGAGGCGCTGTCGCCGATCGACATCGCGCTGATCGCGCAGGCGTCGGAAAACGACTTCGTCGGCACCAAGTGCGGCAACATGGACCAGATCAGTTCCGCCTGCGGCGTCGAAGGCCACGCGCTAATGATCGACTGCCGCTCGCTGGAGGTGAAGCCCGTGCCGGTCCCGGACAACGCCGCCATCATGATCTTCAACTCGAACGTGACGCGCGGCCTCGTCGACAGCGCCTACAACGTACGCCGCGAGCAGTGCGAAGCGGCCGCCCGCCACTTCGGCATTCCCGCCCTGCGCGACCTCGACCTGGCCACGCTGGAAGCCCGTGCGGCCGAACTGGACCCGGTCGTGCTGCGCCGCGCACGCCACGTGGTGACGGAAGACGACCGCGTGCTGGCCGCCGCCGGCGCGCTGGAATCCGGCAACCTGGAACGCCTCGGCGAACTGATGGCGGCATCGCACGCATCGATGCGCGACGATTTCGAGATCACCGTGCCTGCGATCGACAACCTCGTCGACATCGTCAAGAACGTGATCGGTACGCAGGGCGGCGTGCGCATGACGGGCGGCGGCTTCGGCGGCTGCGTGGTGGCCGTCGTGCCGCATGCGCTGGTCGACGCGGCCCGTGCCGCCGTCGAGCGCGAATACCGCTCGCCGGACGGCAAGCCGGCCACGATCTACGTGTGCAAGCCGGCCGCGGGCGCCGGTAAAGTCACCCCATGACGTACGAGGCGGCGGCCGGACGCTATGGCAGCATGCCTTATCCGCACTGCGGCCGCAGCGGCCTGCGGCTGTCCGCCGTGTCGCTGGGGTTGTGGCACAACTTCGGCGGACTGGATGACTTCGAACGCCAGCGCGAGATCGTGCGCACGGCGTTCGACCACGGCGTCACGTGCTACGACCTCGCCAACAACTACGGCCCGCCGCCCGGATCGGCCGAGGAAAACTTCGGCCGCATCCTCGCCCGGGACCTGAAGCCGTACCGCGACGAGATCGTCGTGTGCACGAAGGCCGGCTACACGATGTGGCCCGGCCCGTACGGCGACTGGGGCAGCCGCAAATACCTCGTCGCGAGCCTGGACCAGAGCCTGAAGCGCATGGGCCTGGACTACGTCGACATCTTTTATCACCACCGCCCCGATCCCGACACCCCGCTCGAGGAAACGATGGCGGCGCTGGATTACATCGTGCGCAGCGGGCGCGCGCTGTACGCGGGCATCTCGAACTACAACGGCGAACGCACGGCCGCCGCGGCGGCGGAACTGCGCCGCCTGGGCACGCCGTTCGTCATCCACCAGATGCGCTACAACATGCTCGTGCGCCAGCCCGAGACGGACCTGTTCCCCGTGCTGGAGCGGGAAGGCGTCGGCGGCATCGCCTTTTCTCCGCTGGCACAGGGCCTGCTGACGGACCGCTACCTCGGCGGCGCGCTGCCGGCCGATTCGCGCGCGGCCGGCAAGGTCGGCTTCCTGAAGCCGGAACACATCACGCCGGAGCGCCTGCGCATCATCGAGGCACTGAACCAGGTCGCCGAGACGGGCGGCCGCACGCTCGCGCAGCTCGCGCTCGGGTGGGTGCGGCGCCAGCCTTCGATTGCCTCGGTGCTGATCGGCGCCAGCAGGCCGCAGCAGGTGCTGGACGCGGTGCGGGCAGTGGAAATGGCGCCGCTGGCGGGCGACGAGATCGCGGCGGTCGAGGCGATCCTGGCCTCGCAGTAGAAAAAACGGCGCGCCGTCCCCTGGAACGGACGCGCCGGCGGTAACGACAGGACGGCACCGCCGCACCGTCCCGATCTCCTGAAAGCGGTGCGCGGGCGGCTAGTGGAACGTGAAGCCGCCGTCGACGTTGACGGATTGCCCGGTCACGTTCTCCATCGTGGCGAGAAAGAGCGCCATGCGGCCCATGTCCCCGGGCGTCTGCGCGCGGCCCTGCGGGATGAGCGTGAGCTGGTGACGCGCCCAGGAATCCTCCACCGACTCCCCCTCCTTCTTCCACTCGTCGGCGAGGCGATCCCACATATAGGTACGCACGACGCCGGGACAGATGGCATTGACCGTGATGCCCTCCTGCGCCACTTCCTTGGCCAGCGCGTTCGTGAATCCCACCACCGCGAATTTCGACGCGCTGTAGTGGGCCAGATTGGGAAAGCCTTCCTTGCCCGCGATCGACGCGACGTTGATGATGCGGCCCCACCCCTGCCTGCGCATCGGCGCCAGCGCGGCCCGGCAGCCGAGGAAGGTGCCCTTGGCGTTGACGTCCATGACGACGTCCCAGTCCTTCTCCGTCAGGTCCGCCACCGGGCGGATGTTGATGACCCCTGCGCAGTTGACGAGGATGCCCAGCGCGCCGAACGCCGCGACGGCCTCGTCGACCATGCCCTGTACCTGCGCGGCGTCGGTGACGTCCACGCGCCGGGTGAGCGCGCGCCGGCCCAGCGCCCTGACTTCGCCGGCCGTCTCCTGCATGGCATCTTCCAGCAGGTCGGCAATCAGCACGTCGGCGCCGGCCCGCGCGAGCTCCAGTACGATGCCCTTGCCGATACCGCGCGCACCGCCTGTCACGATGGCCGCGCGGCCGGCCAGGGGAAGTGAATTCGTCATCTCCGTCTCCTCATTGTTGGTTGGTCCCGAACGATGTTGCCGCCGGGCTGAACGCAACTAGCGTGCCAGTACGTCCGCAGATGGGATATCTGGGAGAAAACGAGGAATGGAGGGCCGCGTGTGCGACACGTGTCGCAGCACCATCCGTATCGCGTCCGACAGGTGTTTCGGCGGGCGCCTCAGCGCCAGTTTCTCAGCACCAGTTCTTATCGGGCTTCATGTCGAGCCGGTGCGCCGCATCGATCACGTCCTGCAGTTCCACGGGGTCGCTGAACGGATCCTCGTCCAGTGCGGTGACCCGGTTCAGCTCCTTCTGCCAGCGCCGCAGCTCGTCGACGCAGGCCTGGTCGGGCACCCGTTCCAGGTCGCCGTCCTTCGGGACGAGGTCGTGTATGCCGTTGTGCACCCACTCGCCGGTATGCCAGTCCGGCATGTCGATACCCGGGAACAGGCAGATGCCCTGCAGGTCCATCCCGCGCCGCACGGCCGCCAGCGATTCGCACATCACGTCGTGCAGCCAGCTCGCGCGTCCGCGACCGAGGCCGCTCGTCTCGCCGATGATCATCGGCCGCCGGTAGCGTTGCCACACTGTTTCCAGCATGTCGCACAGGGGCGCGATGCGGTCGTCGTCCGGGGCCAGCGGCGCGTGCGGGCCGTGCTCGCGGTATTCCATCTGCCCGAACGAATACGAATTCGCGCCGACGATGTCCAGCACGTCGGGTGCGCCGCCGAATTCGGGATGCTCGCGGCCGTACAGGATGTCCCAGGCGAGGAAGGTGTCGACTTCCGTTTCATGGCGTGCAGCCTCGACCTGGTCGGGACGGTCGCGCGGCGCCACGACGCGCACCAGCGGATCCACGTGCACCATGCGCGCCTCGGGATCGACTTCCCGGATCGCTTTCACGCCCGCGATCGCGGCGCGGCACAGCGCCAGACGCAGGCGCATCCGGTCGTCACGCGTGCAGCGATACGGCGCCGCCCAGCCCCACTCGCCGGCGCAAAACGAAAAGAAGGTGATCTCATTGATGGGCGTGAAGAAGTGCGGGCCGCGCACCTTCGGCACGACGTATTCGGCGGCCGCGCGGCAGTAGCTTGCAAACCGGTCCGCGAACGCGTCGTCGCAGGGATCCAGATCGTCCGGGTAGCCGTAGTGGCACAGGTCCCAGATGGGAATGACCTTGGATGCATTCATCGCGGCGATGTACGGGTCGAGGCCCGAAAAATCGTAGCGCCCGCCCTGGTCGACCAGCGGCCACGGGATGCCTTCGCGGGCGACGGCGATGCCGAGACGGGCCAGTCGTTGGTAGTCTTCGGCGGCGTGGCGGTCGTGGCCCGTTTCCGCCACCAGGTTGCGGCGCACGCGCTCCTTTCCCCACAGGAAGGTGGAGCACTCGAAACCGGACAGGAAGAAGGTGGGAAAGATGCCGGGACGTTGGGTCACATGCGACTCCATGGGTATTCGGGCGGAGCCGAGTATAGCCCGGACGCGCAGATGCGCCGTGCACGCTTGCCGCGCGGACACGCGACAATGACGGTCGCCATCTTACAACAAGGGCCCGCTAATCCTTTCGAATTTACGGGATCCGACATCGTTTTATTACCGTTTAGCAATCTTTCACTTTATACTCCGCATTGTTTGATTACTAAAACATAATGCTGGAGAGAAGGTATGGCAGATACGATCAAGGTGAACACGGCACCAACATTCACGGTGCGCGATGGGCGGTTGACCACCGGGTTTACCGCGACATCCACCGACCGGCCCCGGCAAATCGCTCTGCAGCAGGACGGTAAAATCCTCGTGGGCGGCGCCAGCGACGGCAACCTCGCGCTGGCCCGCTACAACGTGGACGGCAGCCTGGATACGTCGTTCAGCGGCGACGGCAAGTTGACGGCCAAGCTGGGGACCGCCACCTATATCTCTACCGTCAACGTCGCGCCCCAGGCCGACGGCAAGATCCTCGTCACCGGACTCACCGGCACCGGATTCACGATTTCCCGCTACCTGTCGAACGGCGACCTGGACACGACGTTCGGCACGAATGGAACGTTTGTACAGGAATCGCGTGCGTGGACCGACGCCTATTACGCCTCGAGCATGTCCGTGCTGCCAACGGGCAAGGTCATGATTGCTTACGTCGTCTACGGGACGCAGCGGGATACGGGACTCATCCGCTACAACGCCAACGGCACGATCGACACGAGCTTCGATACCGACGGCAAAGTCACCTTCGACACCGGCGCCACCGAATACACGCAAAAAGCTCTCGTGCAGCCGGATGGAAAAATCCTGTTGAACATCGCTGATGTCAGCTATCCATCGTCCAAGTACACGCTGGTCCGCATGAACGCGAACGGCACGCTCGACACCGGCTTCAGCGGCGACGGCAAGCTGCCGGTCGTGGCGGGGACGGGAACGGTCGGGCTGACCGAGGCGATGGCCTTGCAGGCGGACGGCAAGATCCTCGTCGGCGGCAGCGTCTATACGCAGAACACGAATTCCATGCTGCTGATCCGCTACAACGCGGACGGCAGCCTGGACACGAGCTTCAACAGTACGGGGACCGTGACGTTGCGCTCGGACGTCGGCGTTCCCTACTCGGCTGCGGCGATCGCGGTGCAGAAGGACGGCAAGATCCTCGCGGTCGGCAACGCGCCGACGGACGACACGGCCAGCCACATCGTCGTCGTCCGTCTGCTGTCCAACGGCACCCTGGACCAGACGTTCGGCAACAAGGGCATGGCGGATGCGCCGATCTCGCGCGTGACCGGGAACAGCGGCGTACAGGCCTCGGGCCTGACGATCCAGCCCGACGGCAAGATCCTCGTGATGGGCGACGACGGCAGCAGCGGCAGTGATTTCGTCGTCATCCGCTACAACGCGGACGGCAGTCTCGACCAGACGTTCTCGCCACCCGCCAACACGCTCGACGGACAATCGACCTTCCGGGAGCCCTACTACTATGCTTACGCGACCCCGACGGTCCTGGACGGCGACGTCCAGATTTTCGATGCCGAACTGGCCGCGGCCAACAGTTACGGCGGCGCCAGTCTGACCCTCAAGCGCCACGAAGGGGCCAACGCCGACGACGTCTTTGCCGCCAAAGAGAACGGCACCTTGTCGACGCTGACGTCCGGCACCTATTTTTCGGTCGACGGCGTGACGATCGGCAGGGTGACGGCCAACGGCGCCGGCACGCTGACCCTGACATTCGCGTCGAACGCGACGCAGGCGCTCGTCAACAAGACGATGCAGCAGATCGCCTACGCGAACCTGTCGGACGCGCCGCCGGACAAGGTGCAGATCGACTGGACGTTCAGCGACGGCAACACGGGCACCCAGGGCACCGGTGGCACCCTCAAGGCCACAGGCAGCACGACGGTGACGATCATCGGCACGAACGACATCCCGCAAGTCAACCAGGTGCTGCCGAACCAGAAGATCGCCACCGGCGTCGCCTTCAGTTACGTCATCCCGGCCAACGCCTTCGTCGATCCGGATCACGATGTGCTGGCCTACAACATCGTGATGTCGGACGGCAGCGGACTGCCGCCGTGGCTCTCGTTCAATGCCGCCACGCGCACGCTGTCCGGCACGCCGGACGCGCTGGACACGGGCACGCTGACGATCCGCGTGATCGCCAGGGACGGCAGCGGTTCCACCGCGTCGAGCGACTTCACCCTGAACGTCGAAGCCTCGTCCAACCACGTCGACGGCACAGCCGGCGCCGACACGCTCGCGGGCTCGGGCGGCGACGACGTGCTGCAGGGTTATGCCGGCAACGACACGCTCGACGGCAAGGCCGGCGCGGACATGATGGCGGGCGGCGACGGCAACGACCTCTATTACGTGGACAACGCGAGCGACACCGTCAGCGAAACGGCCACGGGCGGCACCGACACGGTCTACAGCACGCTGGCCCACTACCAGCTCGCGCCGAACGTGGAGTATGGCCGCGTGCTGACGGCCGGCGCAGGCAACCTGACCGGCAACGAGCTCGCGAACATCCTGTACGCAGGCAATGGCGACAACGTGCTCGACGGCGGACTCGGCAACGATACCGCGTCCTATGCCTACGCCGCGGCCGGCGTCACCGTGACCCTGAGCACGACGCAGGCCCAGGCCACCGACGGGTCCGGTACCGACACGCTGCGCAACATCGAGAACCTGGCGGGCAGCCGGTTCGACGACAACCTCACGGGCGACCTGGGGCACAATGTCCTGAACGGCGGCGCTGGTGCCGACGTGATGATCGGCGGGAACGGTTTGGACACCTATGTCGTCGACAACGTGGGCGACTTCGTGCGCGAGACCAATGCCGACGCGGTGACGGGCGGCATCGACACCGTCAACGCATCGATCAGCTACACGCTCGGCGCCAACGTGGAAAACCTCGCGCTCACGGGCGCCAATCCGGTCGACGGCACGGGTAACGCACTGGCGAACAAGCTTACCGGCAATAGCGGCAACAACGTCCTGAACGGCGGCGCCGGTGCCGACACGATGGCGGGCGGCCTCGGCAGCGATACGTACTATGTCGACAACGCCGCCGACGTCGTCACGGAATCGGCCGACAGCACGCTCGGCGGCACGGACACCGTCATCTCGACCGTGACGCGCACCCTTGGCGATTATCAGGAAAACCTGGTGCTGAGCGGCACCGCCGCCATCAACGGCAACGGCAATTCCCTGGCCAATACGATCACGGGCAATGCGGCGGCGAACGTGCTCAACGGCGGCACCGGCGCCGACAAGATGTCGGGCGGGCTCGGCAGCGATACCTATTATGTCGACAATGCGGGCGACACGATCGTCGAATCGAGCGACGTGACGTTCGGCGGCGTCGACACGGTCGTGTCCACCGTGTCTTTCACCCTGGGCAATTACCTGGAAAACTTGACCCTGAGCGGCACGGCCGCCATCAACGGCACCGGCAATGCGCTGGCTAACAAGATCATCGGCAACGGCGCGGCGAATACCCTCGTCGGCGGCGACGGTGCCGACACGCTGGTCGGCGGCGGGGGCAAGGACGTGCTCACCGGCGGCAGCGGCAGCGACGTGTTCGTGTTCAATGCGGCCTCCGAGTCGGGCACCACGAGCGCGAGCTGGGACGTGATCAGCGACCTGGTGCGCGGCCAGGACAAGATCGACCTGCGCGGCATCGATGCCAACACGGCCACGACCGCGAACGATGCGTTCACCACGTTCATCGCCGGCACGGCCGCGTTCACGGCCGCCGGTCAGCTGAAGTTCCTGAACGGTGTCCTGTACGGGAACACGGATGGAGATGCCGACGCGGAATTCGCCATCCAGCTGACCGGCATCACACAGCTCACCACAGCCGACGTCATGCCTTGACGCGGCGCGCGAACCAGGTGGCGAGCGCGGAGCCCGACAGGTTGTGCCACACGCTGAACAAGGCGCTCGGCACGGCCGCCAGCGGGCTGAAATGCGCGGCCGCCAGCGCTGCGCCGAGGCCGGAGTTCTGCATGCCGGTCTCGAACATCACCGCCTTGCGCTTGGCGAGATCCATGCCGAACAGCCGCGCGAACAGATAGCCGAGCGCGAAGCCGAGCAGGTTGTGCAGGATGACGGCGGCGAACATCAAGAGGCCATTCGTCAGCAGCTTGCTCTGGTTCAGGGCGACGATGATCGCGATGATCAGCACGATCGCCACCGTGGACACGAGCGGCAGCGCCTTCACGCTGGCCGCGGCCTGGCGGCGGAACAGCGTCTTGGCGACGATGCCCAGCGCGATCGGCAGGATCACGACCTGCACGATGTCCATGAACAGCGACGCCGTATTAATGTGCATCCACGCGCCCGCCAGCAGCGACACGAGCGCCGGCGTGGCGAACGGGGCGATCAGGGTGGACACCGCGCCGATCGACACGCCCAGCGCCACGTCGCCGCGCGACAGGAACGTCATCACATTCGACGCGGTGCCGCTCGGGCAGCAGCCGACGAGGATCACGCCGACCGCGATCTCGGGCGGCAGGCGCAGCGCGATGGCCAGCACGTACGCGATGCCGGGCATGATGAGGTAGTGGCCGACGACGCCGATCGCGACGTCCTTCGGCCGCCGGAACACGTCGCGAAAATCTTCCGTCGACAAGGTCAGGCCCATGCCGAACATGACGATGCCCAGCAGCGGCGCGATCCAGCCTTTATAACCCACGAACAGCTGCGGCGCGAAGAATCCGAGGGCGGCGAACAGGAGCACCCACAACGAGAAGGTCTTGCCGACGAAGGCACTGGCTTTTTCGATGGCGTTCACGCGGGGGTTCTCCTGGTCTGATGAGACCGACATTATATGTCCGCCGCCCTCACCTTCGGCCGGTGCGTGGCGACTGGAATCGCGTTAGCATCTCCCCATCATGACCGACACTTCCCTGATCCGCCTGCCGATCGGCACCCATGACGGCGTCGTGTTCGACGTCGTCGCCTGGGGCCCGGCGCACGCCGACGTCGACTTCAGCGTCGCCTGCATGTTCGAGCATGAACTCGGCGGCGGGATGGCCGGCGGGCTGCTCGCGCTGGACCAGGCGCTCGGCGGCCGGTTGTCGCGCCTGCGCGCAGCGGGCGCGTTCCGCGCGCAGCCGCTGGAGACCCTGCTCATCACGTCGCCGCCGCCCGCCGTGGTGCCGCGCGCCGTGCTGGTGATCGGGATGGGAGATCCGGCGCTGCTGGACGGCGACATGCTGCGGCGCGCCTGCCGCGTCGCGCTGCGCGAGGCGATCCGCTACGGCGCCGTGTCGATGGCGTTCGCGCCCAGCGTGCTCGATGCCGGGCGCACGGACAATGCGGCGCTCGACATGCAGAACGTCATGCTAACCGGGATGCTGGGCGCGCTGCGGGCCGAACACATGCTGGCGCAGGCCGGCCTCGCGGCGGCGCCGTCGCTGCGGCATTGCACGTTCGATGTCGGGGCGCCCCGCGCGCAGGCAGCGGGGCGCGCGTTCGCGGAGGCGTTCGTCAGGCTGACTGCCGGTCCATCCAGCGGCGATAGCGCCGGGTCCTGACCGTCGTGTCGATCTGCTGTTCCAGGAAGGCGCACAGCGGAGTGACGGCCGGATTGGGTCCCCTGCCGCGACTCAGCCTGCGCAACTGGTGCTTGACCATCGCCATGTAGGCGATCGACGCGAGCACCTTGTTCTTCCACGTGATCGGCCGCAGCACGGGTGCGCTGGGCGCCCCCGCCTGCCACGCGCGCGGCAGATCGGGGTTCAGCGCCAGCGCCGTGCCGATGCCCACCATGTCGATGCCGCTGTCCAGCACCTGTTCGGCCACCGGCAAGCGGCGTATGCCGCCCGTCACCATGATCGGCATCGTGGCGACGGATGCGATGTCCCGTGCGAATTCAAGAAAATAAGCTTCGCGCGCCAGCGTCCGGCCGTCGCGGGCCTGCCCGTGCATCGCCGGGGCCTCGTAACTGCCGCCGGAAAGCTCGAGGAGGTCGATCTGCAACGGGTTCAGCATGGCCACCACCGCCCTGGCGTCGTCCGCACTGAAGCCGCCGCGCTGGAAATCCGCGGAGTTGAGCTTGACCGATACACTGAACGCGGGATCGACGCGCTCCCGCACCTCTCGAACGACCTCCAGCAGCAGGCGCGCCCGGTTTTCGATCGTGCCGCCCCAGCGATCCGTGCGCCTGTTCGTGATGGGCGACAGGAACTGGCTGATCAGGTAGCCGTGCGCCGCATGGATCTGGACGTCATCGAAGCCGGACGCTTGCGCCAGCATCGCGGTGTCCACGAAACGGCGCTTGACGTCGAGGATGCCGACCTCCGTCATGGCTTTCGGTGCCGTGAATTGTCTGGAAAATCTGCCCAGGTCCAGCGCCACGGCCGACGGCGCGACCGTTTCCTGTCCCAGGGCAGCAGGCATCTGGCGGCCGGGATGATTGATCTGCATCCAGACCTGCGCGCCGTGGCGCCGTGCGGACTGCGCCCACCGTTCGAACCGCGCCCGATGCCGCCCGGATTCCAGCACGACGCCTCCCGGCCCCGTCATGGCCCGGCGGTCGACCATGACGTTCCCCGTGATCATCAGGCCGACGCCCCCCTCAGCCCACGTGCCGTAGAGGCGGATCAGTTCGTCGGACGGCGCATGATCGGCATCCGCCAGGTTTTCTTCCATGGCGGCCTTGGCGAAGCGGTTGGGAAGCGAAGTGCCATTCGGCAGGGTCAACGGGGTAAATGGGCTCATTCGAGGCTCCCTGGTTACGATGGTTGGGATCGTAAGCTTCAAGTCGGCTTGAAGGTCAAGAGGAAAAACGCGATATCTTCGGCCCATTGACATTCAAGTTAACTTCAACGTTAAAGTAGGAGGCACCACGTCACCCGGGAACGACACATGAAAATTGGCGAACTTGCAAAACGCACCGGACTGTCCACGTCCGCCATCCGTTTTTACGAATCCAAAGGGCTGCTGAAAGCGGTCGACCGTTCATCGAACAACTATCGCGACTACCCGCCCGAGGCGGTCGCGCTGCTTGCGATCATCGGCAACGCCCAGCAGACCGGATTCACGCTCGATGAAATCAGGAGTATTACTCTAGGCGAACTAAACGTGACTGAACGTGTCCAATCGTGATCATGGAAAAGACGATGGGCACAGGCGAGGCCGCCAGACTACTGGGAATCACGGTCAAGACGCCGCAGAGGTTGGAGTGCGAGGGCCGGCTCGTCCCGGTTGCCCGCACCGCCAGCAACCGCCGCCGTCACACCGAGAGTCAGTTGCGCGCGGCCCCGGAGAACGACCATGCTGCTGGCGCACCGGATCAGGATTGACGCGACAGCGGCCCAGTGCGACTATTTCGCGCGGGCGGCCGGCACCGCCCGCCGGGTCTGGAACTGGGCGCTCGCCGAGTGGAACCGTCAGGCAGACTGCGGGCTGCGACCAAACGCGATGGCACTCAAGAAGGCGTTCAATCGCATCAAGTATTCGGATCCCGACTGGCTCGACGCCGACGGCAAGCCATGGCTGCGCGCCATCCACCGCGACGCGCACGCCCAGCCGTTCGCCAACCTCGCGAAGGCGTGGAGCCGTTACACCGAGCAGCGACGCGCCGGCCAGCCGGCGCACGCGCCGCGCTTCAAGAAGAAGGGCCGCTCGGCCGAGAGTTTTTATCTCGCGAACGACAAGTTCCGGCTCGAGGGACGCAGCGCCGTGCTGCCGAAGGTGGGCCGCGTCGCGCTGCGCGAAGCGCTGCGCTGGGCCGGCAAGATCATGGGCGCAAGTGTCTCGCGCGAAGCCAGCCACTGGTATCTGGCGGTTCAGGTCGACGTGCCGGACCACCTGGCCCGGCGGCGCCGCACAGGTGACGCCGTCACCGGCGTCGACTTGGGCTTGACCAGTGCGGCCACGCTGTCCAGCGGCGAGAAGATCCCAGCGCCACGGCCGTTGAAGGCGGCGCTGCGGCGCCTGCGCATCCGCTCGCGCCGGCAGTCGCGCAAGGTCGAGGCGGCCAAGGCCGCGGCCGGGATCGTCGGCCGTATCGCCAAGGGTACGCGCCTGTCGGCGTCGAAGAACCGGACCAAGGGCGCGCTGGCGCTGGCGCGGCTGCAGGCGCGCATCGCGCGCGTGCGCAGGGATTTCACCCATAAGCTCACGACCCGGCTGTGCCGCGAGAATCAGGCGCTGGCGATCGAAGACCTGAATGTGCGCGGGATGCTGGCCAACGCGCGCCTGGCGCGCGCGATCGCCGATGTCGGCTTTTACGAATTCCGACGCCAGCTGACGTACAAGTCAGGGCGCTACGGTACGCAAATCGTGCTGGCGGACCGCTGGTACCCGTCCAGCAAACTTTGTTCGGGCTGCGGTACCCGCAATGGAGGGTTGGCGCTGGGCGACCGGACGTGGACCTGCGCCGGTTGCGGCGTGTGGCACGACCGCGACGTGAACGCGGCCATCAACTTGCAACGGCTCGCCACCGGCGCCCTCGCGGCGCGCACGGCGCTACCCGAGGCGAGCCAGGCGGTAACGCGTGGCACTGCCGCCGGCCGGGCGCCGGCGGGAGGCGGGGAAGTCACGCCTGTCAGGCACGAGTACGGTCAACAGGACGTCTCGGGGCAGGAAGAGAACGCTGTGCACATTTGCACACGTAATCGATAGCAGCATCCTGCCCGCGGACGCCGCCGGCTGGCAGCATGACGAATTGATGGCCACCCTGCACAGGAAGCTGGCCGATATCGAAGCGATGGAACGCCGGCTGGCGGCGAACAAGATGCACCTGCTGTCGCTGATCGACCTGATCGAGTCGAGGCCGGAAGGCATGGGATGCCAGGACAACGCCGCGCGCGTGCTGGACCAGGTGAAACTGCAAACCCGCGGATGAGCGCTTGACCTTCAATCCGGCTTCGACGCTGGCAACCCTCCCCGGCCGCCAGCCCTGGCCGCTAAACCCGTAGCGCCAGGTCCGCCACCAGCACCAGCCCGAGCCCGAACGCCACCGCCTTCCAGAACAGCAGCGGATTCCGTTCGATCAGCGGCGTCCGCGTGCGCTGCGCAAATGCGCTGTTCGGATGGTGCAGGTCGTAGACGAATTCGGCGACGTCCTCGTAGCGCCGGCGCGGGTCGATCTGCAGCGCCTTGCGCAGGGCCGCGTCCACCCACGCCGGGATCGCCGGATCGTGCTCGCGCGCGGACGTGTACGCGAGCCGGCGCTGTGCCGCCCGTCCGGCCGCGCAGGGGATCTCCACGCCATACGGCAGTTCGCCCGTCAGCATGAAGTACGTGAGCACGCCCAGCGCGAACACGTCCGAGCGCACGGTCCCGCGCTCGCCGAGGAAGTACTCGGGCGCGGCGTACAGCGCGGCGCCCTGCAGGGTCCAGTCCGCGTCATGCGGCGACATCTCGACGACGCCGGCCACGCTCACCGACCCGAAGTCGATGATGCGCGCGTTGCCGTCCGCATCGATCATGACGTTTTCCGGCCGCACGTCCTGGTGCAGCATCTCGAGCCGGTGCAATGCGCGCAGGCCCTTCGCCACCTGGTCGACAATGCGGCGCACTGCGTCCAGGCCGGGACGCGGCTGGCTGCGCAGCCATTGCGCCAGGGTGACGCCCTCGATGTATTCGGTCGCCACATAGACGTGGCTGCGGCGCCGCGCCGGCGAGGCCGGTTTCACGACATGCGGACTGCGCACGCGCCCCATGATCCATTCCTCCATCACGAACCGCTCCATGTAGGCGCGGTCGCCGGCAAGGTCGATCGAGGGGGTCTTGAGGATGACGTGCGCACCGCTGTCCGGGTCCTCGGCGAGGTAGACGTGGCTGCGGCTGCTGCCGTGTACTTCGCGCACGATGCGGTAGCCGTCGAGTTCCGCGCGCGGCGCCAGCAGCGGCGGCAGCGGCAGGCCCGCCATCTGGCGCAGCAGTTCGGACGCCTCGCGTGCCTGCAGCGATTCGATCCGGACCAGTTGCACGGTGAGGTTGTCGGCGCTGCCGTTGGCGAGCGCGCGCTCCACGAGACGGCACGCGGCCGCGTCCAGGTCGGGCGCGTCCTGCAGCGCGGCGTGCACGTCGGCGCCCGACACATGCTCGTACACGCCGTCCGTCGCCAGCATGAACAGGTCGCCCGCCTCCAGCGCCACGGCGCGGTAGTCGATTTCGATCCGGTCCTGCACGCCCAGCGCGCGGCTCAGGTAACTGCGTTCGGGCGACACCCACACGCGGTGGTCGGTCGTCAGCTGTTCCAGGCTGGCACCCTTCCCGCCCGCGTGGACGCGGTAGATGCGCGCGTCGCCGACGTGGAACAGGTGCGCCGTGTTCGACTTGATGACGAGCGCGGAGAACGTGCAGACGTGGCCGCAGTCCTGGTCGGCGCGGTCCTGGCCCTGCCGCGTTTGGGCATACAGCCAGGCGTTGACGGCGGCGAGCACGCGCTCGGCCGACGTCCTGACCGACCATGCGTCGGCCGTGGCGTAGTAATCGTCGAGGAAGGCCGCGACAGCGGTGGCGCTGGCGATGTGGCTGACGGCGCTGCTGCTGATGCCGTCGGCCAGCGCGAGCGCCGCGCCCTTCGTCGAGGCGAGCGGCGCGCGCGGCATCACCATGCCGTGGCAATCCTGGTTGACGGCCTTGCGGCCGCGGTCCGTATGCTGGCCGACGGACAGCGTCAATGGCTGCGACATGAACCGCCGGCCCGCGTCGTATGGTTTAGTTGAACGAACGCTTCGGCGCCGTCTTCACGTGCGTCGAGTACAGCGTGAGTCCCGTGAATGCGAGGCCGCCGACGAGGTTCCCCAGCACGGTCGGGATCTCGTTCCAGATCAGGTAGTCGAGGAACGTGAAGTGCGCGCCCGTCAGGATCCCGAACGGGAACAGGAACATGTTCACGACCGAGTGTTCGAAGGCCATCGCGAAGAACAGCATCACCGGCATCCACATGGCGATGACCTTGCCGCCGACGGTCGTCGAGATCATGGCGCCGACGACGCCCGTCGACACCATCCAGTTGCACAGCATGCCGCGGATGAACAGGGTGAGCATGCCGGCGAAGCCGTATTCCGCATAGCCGAGCGTGCGCTTCTCGCCGATCGTGCCGATGGTCTTGGCCAGCACGCCGCCGTCCGTGTGGAAGCCGAACGTGAAGATATACGCCATCAGGAACGCCACGGTGAACGCGCCGAGGAAGTTACCGGTGAAGACGATACCCCAGTGCTTGATCACGCGCGGCAGCGTGACACCGGGCCGCTTGTCGATCAGCGCGAGGGGCGTCAGGACGAACACGCCGGTGAGCAGGTCGAAGCCGAGCAGGTACAGCATGCAGAAGCCGACCGGGAACAGCAGCGCGCCGATCAGCGGCACACCGGTGGCCACCGAACAGCTGACGGCGAACACCGCCGACAGGGCAAGGATGGCGCCGGCCATGTAAGCGCGGATCAGCGCATCGCGCGTGGACATGTAGATCTTGGATTCGCCCGCGTCGACCATCTTGGTCACGAATTCTGAAGGCACCAGGTACGCCATGAAACTTCTCCCTAGGGGCCGCCCGTGAGGCGGCGTGATTGATCGGTGATCCGGCGTCGGTTGCGCCGTCATGGGGAGTTATGCAAGAAGCGGGCCTGCATCGGCGCGGGGCGATTCTCACGGGCTCGCGCACCGCGATCGTGCCGGCGCTGCCTGCTGGTGCAGCGGCGCACCATTTTTGGCGAGGCCGCTCACGCGCGTGCACAGGAACGATGCGGGCCGGCCGGCGTGGTGCGCGCTGTTCTTGCGGCCTGCACCGGTCAGGCGCCGAACCACACCGCGCATGCCGCGCGCAGGCCCGCCGCGCCGCCGTCGCCCGTCCACGCCACGTGGCCATCCGGCCGCACGAGCACCGCAGCGGGCAGCGGCACCGGGCCAACGACCGGCAGTTCGCAGACGCCATCGAACGCCGCGTCGACCCGTTTCACGCGGTCGTCGGCATATGTCGCGGCGAAGTTCAGCAGCACCGGCCGCGCATCGTGCAGCAGCGCGTAGACGCGGGTCGGCCCGGCGGCCGTCACGATATCCAGGTCCGGCATGCGCCGGCCGAGCAGCGGGTGACCGGCGCCCAGGTCGTAGCGGATGTCCAGGCCGGCGATCATCGCGCCGAAACGCTTGCGCGGTTCGTCCATCGCGAGCATCTCCGCGACGAATTCGCCCAGCACGGGCGTGCGGTCGTCCGGGCGCCGCAGCACACCCTGCGCGATCGTGTTGCGCAGCACGCGCGCGGCGGCGGGATGACGCTCGGCCTGGTAGGTATCGAGCAGCGACGCCGGCGAGATACCCTTCACGACCTGCGCCAGCTTCCACCCGAGGTTGACGGCATCCTGCACGCCGAGATTGAGACCCTGCCCGCCCAGCGGCGGATGGATGTGCGCCGCGTCGCCGGCCAGCAGGATGCGGTCCTTGCGATAGCGGTCCGCCTGGCGCACGGCATCGCTGAAGCGGGACAGCCACGTGGGCGAATGGACGCCGAAATCGGTCCCGTAGACGGTTTTCAGGCCCGCGGCGAGTTCGTCGAGCGTCGGCTCGCCGGCCGCCTGCGGATCGCGTCCCGCCAGCACCACGCCGACCGTCTCGCCATCCTCCATCAAGGACATCGCATGGCGGCCGGACGCATCCTCGTGGAAGCAGGGCACCGGCGTATCACGCATTTTCACTTCGGCGATGAGCCAGCTCGTGGTCGCGTCCCAGCCCGGGAAGCCGATGCCGGCCAGCTTGCGGATGCGGCTCCGGCCGCCGTCGCAGCCGACCAGCCAGCGGGCACGCATGCGCGCGCCCTGCGTCGTCGTGACGTCGACGCCGCTGTCGTCGCCGGCGATGTCTTCCACTTCCAGGTCGCGATGGATCCGCACATTCAGTTCGCCGGCCCATGCCGCGAGCAGCCGTTCGGTCTTTTCCTGCGGCAGGGCGAGCAGGTAATTGTGACGGGTCGGGACATCGCTAATGTCGAGGGCGGCGTGAAAACTGACCCGCGGGTGCGTCTTGCCCGCGGCCAGAAAGCGATCGACGATGCCGCGCTGGTCGAGCAGCTCGAGCGTGCGCGCATGGAGGCCGCCCGCCCGTCCGCCGACGCGGGCCTGCACCGGCTTGCGCTCGACGATGGCCGCGTCCACGCCCGCGAGCGCCAGTTCGGCGGCCAGCATCAGGCCCGTGGGGCCGGCGCCGACGATGATGATGTCATGGTCGATGGTTTGCATCCGCCCCCTATTTATTGAATAAGATACGCACGGCTTTCCATCCAACGAACGGCCCCGCCAGCACGCCGACCAGGCCTGCGAGAAGCGTCGCGATAAAGCGATACTGAGGACCGTCCGGCACATATCGAATTCCGGGCAGCGCCAGCCACGTCAAATAGACCGCGGCGAGCGCCCAGAGAACAGTGACCACCGCCCAACACAGTACCTTAGTCAACAGACTCATCTTTTATCCAGGATTATCGGGCGACGGCCCGGTTCGGCGACTACCATTATTTTTTTAACGAGTATTCGATGACGAATGCATGCTCGACTTCACCATCCTCCCTCGTCGGCAAAGGCGAAGACTTCCAGATGCCTTTTTGAACCGCGAGGTCGAAGTCGGGAATGCCGCTACTCGCAGTGCGATCGACCGACATGACTTCGCCGGTGGGCAGCATCAGCACCCGATACACGACCCTGGGGTTGCCAACCTGGTTCGACCTGTCGTCATAGGTGACGTTTGCCCGAATTTTTTTAACGACGCGAATCACATAGGCACTGTCCGCGGCCGTGAAAGGCGTCCCTCGCGGGCGGTCGCTTGCGGTTTGCGCGACCGCGCCATGAAAGGCCGCCAGGCTCCATGACAGCACGAAAAGCCGCTTCATCATTTTAATCCGGCCGCCGGCGCTGTCGATGTCACGATCGTTTGTCCGCATCCGGATCTCCGTGCTTGGTCAATTCGAGTTCGAGAAGAATATCCGTCAGGGCCGCGGGCGACAAGCGGGGAATGTCATGCGCGCAGTCGATGCGGTGGGTACGCCACGTGGGATCGGCGCGCAAGCGCTCGTTCAGCTCGACGAACGGGTTTCCCTCCCAGCCGGTCGCGGCGACGTGATTTTTCGTGCAGACCCGTTGCCACGCGCCCGTCAGCCGGATCGCCTGGACCAACGTCGCGGGGGATGCGGCCGGCAGCGCGCATCGAGATGGGGCGAGGGTGCGCAGGCCAGACCGTCGGCCGCCGCGCCGGCGATGAAGGAGTCGCGGTAGCGCTGGGTCGTGAGAGACCACACGGAGTCGCCATCGTCCGGTACGAAGGCGTCCACGAACACGAGCGCCGCGACGCGGGACGACAGGCGGTCGGCTGCGCCCGCGATGACCATGCCGCCATAGGAGTGGCCGGCCAGGATCACGGGCGCATCGGGCGTATCGACCGCTTCGATCGCGGCGACGACGTCGGCGATGTGGCGCTCCAGGTTCACGCCCGCCGCCGGTCCGCCGTCCAGGCCGGACAAGGTCAGGGCGTCGACGCCGTGCCCCGCCGCCGTCAATCGGCGCGCGACCGCGTCGTATGCCCAGCCACCGTGGCAGCCGCCCGGCACCAGGATATATGTGGCCATCGGAGTCCTCCTTGCCTTCGCGCCTGTGCGCGGGCCGACAGATACACCCAAAAAAAAACGGCGCGCCGCCCGAAGGCAAGCGCGCCGGTGGCAACAACGGGCCGGCACCGCCGTGCCGCCCCGTCCTACTCGTAAATCAGAAGTGGTACTCCGCCTTGACCATCGGCGTGCTGGCCGAGGCGCCCGGCACGCGCTTGCTGTCGTTGCCGAACTTGTTGTGCCAGTATTGATAGGCGACGCCGGCGCGGAAGGTCTTCGGCTTGGCGCCCAGCAGCGGGCCCAGGTCGTACAGCAGCTGCATGTCGATGTTCGTTTCCGGCGCCGTCTGGTTGCCGAATTCGTCCTTGCCCTTGGCCGCGATCCAGTTCGCGAAGCCTTCCCACGACCAGCCCGAGGCGCCGATCGGGAACGCCCACACGGCGCCCAGCATCGGGTGCGTGTCGTAGCGGTAGCGCGAGACGCTGGTCTGCGTGAATTCATTGTTCGGCGCGTTGCTCTCCCACAGGCCGTAAATACCCACGTTCAGCAGGCCGGGCACCTTGAAGGCCAGCGTCGGGCCGACGACCAGCATGCGCTTCTTCGAGTTGTAGCCGGCATCGTCCTTCGTGTTGGCGTCGAAGCCGAGCGTCAGGCCGACGTCGCTCACGGGACCGTAGGCGAATTCCTTGCCGCTCACCTTGCCCAGCGAGATCGTGTTGCGGTACACGAGATAGAACTCCTGCGCGCCCGAGCTGGCGCCCGGCGCCGACGGATCGGTCTTGTTCGACAACAGGACGTCCAGGTTGAAGAAGTTCGTGCCGTAGGCATAACCGCTCACGTGGTTGATGTCGATGATGTCCTTGCGGATTTCGCTGGCGTTGAACGGCTCGCGGAAACGGCTGCCGGTACGGTAGCCGATCGACGTGTCGCTCCATTCGGCGGCCTGGACGGACGTTGCCGCGCACGCGCACAGCGCCATGGTCAGGACGGTTTTTTTCATGCTTTGCTCCCTTGGGCGATAGTTGGATGGTTGTTGGTGGCGCCCGCATCTCCATGGCTTTCTGCCGGGATGTCGCGGGTACCGTTGAAGAAGAGGTTCAGTGCGACCGCGGCGACGGCGGTCAGCAGGATGCCCGACTCCAGCAACGGATGCAGGCTGTGGGCCATCTGTTGGGCCCAGCGGGGTGCCACCAGCGGGATCAGGCCGAAGCCGATCGACAGGGCGACAATATACAGGTTGTAGCGGTTGTTCCGGAAGTCCACGCGCGTCAGGATGCGGATGCCTGCTGCGGCAACCATACCGAACATGACAAGACCCGCGCCGCCCAGCACGAACTGGGGGATCGCTTCGACGAGCGCCGCCATCTTCGGCAGCATGCCCAGCACGATCATGATGATGCCGCCGGCCACGCACACCCAGCGGCTCTTGACGCCCGTGACGGCCACGAGGCCGACGTTCTGCGAAAAGCTGGTGTGCGGGAAGGTGTTCAGCAGGCCGCCGATCAGGGTGCCCAGGCCGTCCGTGCGCAGGCCGGCGGCCATCTGTTTCCGGTCCAGGTCCTTGCCCGTCAGTTCCGACAGCGCCAGGAACATGCCGGCCGACTCGATCATCACGACGATCATGACGACGGCGAACGTGACGATCATGACCAGGTCGAACGTGGGCGCGCCGAACGCCAGCGGCGTCACGAGCTGGAACCAGGCGGCCTTGCCGACCTTGTCGAAGTTCATCTCGCCCAGGGCGAACGTGACGACGCAGCCGGCCACGATGCCCAGCAGGACCGAGATATTGGCCAGGAAGCCCCGGCAGAACCGGACGAGGCACAGCACGACGGCCAGCACGAACGCGGCGATGCCCAGGTGGTCCAGCGCGCCGTAGTTCGGGTTCGGCGTCATCGGCACCGGGCCGGCCAGCTTCAGCGCCGGCGCCTCCGCACCCGGCGGCAGCGCGGCCGCAGCCTGCGCGGCACTGGCGCGGGCGGCATCGACCATCGCGGCCAGCTTCGCCGTGTCGACGCTCTGCGCCGTGCTTTCCGGACCGCCCATCGCCCAGCCGACGCCGACGCGCATCAGGGTCACCCCGATGATCAGGATGATGGTGCCGGTGACGACGGGCGGGAAGAACCGCAGCAGCCGGCTCATGAGCGGCGCGAGCAGCAGCGCCACGGCGCCGGCGCCGATACCGGCACCGAAGATCGCACGGGCCCCGTCGACGCCGGGGACCGCGTTCGCGATGGCGACCATCGGGCCGACGGCCGCGAAGGTCACGCCCATCATCACGGGCAGGCGGATGCCGAACCACGATGTCAGGCCAAGGGATTGAATGAGTGTCACGATACCGCAGCAGAACAGGTCGGCCGAGATCAGCATGCTGACCTGTTCTGGCGGGAGTTTCAGTGCGCGTCCCACGATGAGGGGGACGGCGATGGCGCCGGCGTACATGACGAGGACGTGCTGCAACCCGAGCGCACCGAGGCGCGCGAGCGGCAGCCGTTCGTCCACCGGATGGCGGGACGGCTGGGTCATGCTTTTGTCTCCTAAATGTTTTTATGAACTGCGTGTACTGCGTTCGAAACTATAAGAAGCATGCCGCCCGCCACGCGCCGGCTGCCTGGGCCGGGCGCGCGAGCGTGTCCGCCGGCCCGCTGTGGGGGCCGCCGGACAGGTTACAACGGGTTAGTTGGTCGGGGCGCCCTCTTCGTACCAGCGCTTGATGAGATTGCGCTCGTCCGGCGTGATCTGGGTGGCGTTATTCAGGGGCATCTGCTTGGTCACGACGGCCTGCTGGTACATCTGCTGGGCGTGACGCTTGATGGCGTCGGGCGAATCGAACGAGATGCCCTTGCTCGGCATGGCGGCCGAGTGGCACATCGCGCAACGCTGGGCGACGACGCCTTTCACCTGGTCGAAGCTGACGTTCTGCGCGGTGGCACCGGCGGCTGCGGCACTATTCACAGGTGCAGCGGATGCGATGACCGGCAGGTCCGCCTCGGGTTTCGGGGTCAGATAGACGACGAGACCGAGCATGGCGGCCACGCCGAAACCGGCGAATTCCCACGGCACGCGCTTGCCGTGCACCAGCGCCTTGTGGCGGGCGACGAAGCTCTGGCGGATCAGGGCGCCGGTCAGCATCATGAGGACCAGCACGACCCAGTTATGTTCGCCCGAGTACAGCCAGCCGTAGTGGTTGGACAGCATCGCGAACAGCACCGGCAGCGTGAAATACGTGTTGTGGACGCTGCGCTGCTTGGCGCGCCAGCCGTAGATCGGGTCGACCGGCTGGCCGGCCTTCAGTTGCGCGACGACCTTGCGCTGGCCCGGGATGATCCAGAAGAACACGTTGGCGCTCATCGACGTGGCCAGCATGGCGCCGACCAGCAGGAAGGCGGCGCGGCCGGCATACAGCTGGCACGCGAGCCAGGAGGCGAACACGACGAACACGAAGATGATGGCGCCGACGATGGCGTCGCCGTTCTTCTTGCGGCCGAACGTGCGGCAGATGGTGTCGTAGACGAGCCAGAACGCGACGAGGAAGCCCAGCGCGGTGCCGACGGCGGCACCGGCCGTCCAGTCGTGCACCTGCTTGTCGACCATGAAGGTGCCGGCATTGAACAGATACAGGACGGTGAACAGGCCGAAACCGGACAGCCACGTGGCGTAGCTCTCCCAGTAGAACCAGTGCAGGCCCTCGGGCATGGCTTTCGGGGCGACGAGGTATTTCTGCGGATGGTAGAAGCCACCGCCGTGCACGGCCCACAGCTCGCCGTCGACGCCTTTTTCGACGAGGTCGGGCGACGTCGGCTTGGTCAGCGAGTTATCGAGGAAGACGAAGTAGAACGATGCGCCGATCCAGGCGATCGCGGTAATGACGTGGGTCCAGCGCAACAGCAAGTTCACCCAGTCGAGCAAATAGGATTCCATGAGAGCCTCAAATACAAAGGAAGCATGGCGCAAACGACGCACCAGGCTGTCCCATCACCACAGCGGGCTCTGTGAGGGGCAAATCATCGCAACCACCGGCGTCGGGCTGGGCCCGGGTGCCGATGTGCTCCGCGGCGACACAACAACTGTATACGATCTTTTTGAAAAAGGGTATGACTTTATGAGAAAAACAACGCTCCGTGCTTACGAGCCACGATAAGTGGAGTACGACCACGGGCTGACGAGCAGCGGCACGTGGTAATGACCTGCCGCGTCGGCGATGCCGAATTCGAGCGGCACGACGTCGAGGAAGGCCGGCTCGGGCAGGTTCACGCCCTTCTCGCGGAAGTACGCCGCCACACTGAACGTGAGACGGTAGCGGCCGACGGCCATCGTCTCAGCGTTCAGCAGCGGACCGCCGTCGTTGCGGCCGTCATTATTGAGTGTGAGCGTCTTGATCGTGCGCGCGCTGCCGTTATTGTCGAGCGCTTCGAGCGTGACGCGCATGCCGGCGGCCGGGCAGCCGTTCATCGTGTCGAGCACGTGGGTGCTGAGGTGTCCCATCTGATTTCCTTTCTTGTTGATTGAAGTAAAAAATTGCATACACTTTGTGTTTTCTTTTTTTTGAAAAGTGTATACACTTCAAACACGATGTCAATCACTTATTGTCCCGAGCGACCATGAACCGAGCCCGCCAACCCCTGAAGATCGTCCCGCTGACCAGCGACATCCATGATACGCCCGCGTCCGCGCCGTCCGGCAGCGCCACGCAGCGCATCGTGGATTCCATCACCACGGCGATCGCCGAGCGCCGCCTGATGCCGGGCACGAAGCTGTCCGAACAGAAGATCGGCGACATCTTCAAGGTGTCGCGCACCGTCGTGCGCCAGGCATTCAACCAGCTGTCGCGCGACCGCCTCGTCGTGCTGGAGCCGGCACGCGGCGCGTTCGTCGCCACGCCGACGGCCGAGGAAGCGAACGACGTGTTCGAAGTGCGCGCCATCCTCGAGACGGCCGTGACGAAGCAGCTGTGCGCGACGATCACGGACGCCCAGGTCAAGCAGCTGCGCGACCACCTGGAGCTGGAACGCGCGGCCGTCAACAACGCCGAGATTCCCGGCCGAACCCGCCTGCTGGGCGACTTCCACCTCGTGCTGGCGCAGATGCTCGGCAACCAGGTGCTCGTGCAGATGCTTTCGGAACTCCTGACGCGCTCCTCGCTGATCGCGCTGATGCGCCAGTCGTCGCACTCGGCGGAAGAATCCCTGGACGAGCACGTGGCCATTGTCGACGCCTTCGAAAAGCGCGACGTCAAGGCGGCCGTGCGCCTCGTCTCGAAACACCTGGCCAACGTCCAGCACAACCTGCACCTCGATCCGCAGCGCGTGGACCTGGCCGACATCCTCCACCCATGATCAAAAGACACCATCATGACCCAGCACTATCCACGTGACCTCGCCGGCTATGGCCGCGAGCAGCCGTACGCCGACTGGCCGGGCCGCGCCCGCGTCGCCGTGCAGTTCGTCCTGAACTATGAGGAAGGCGGCGAGAACAGCGTTCTGCACGGCGACGCCGGCAGCGAGCAATTCCTGTCCGAGATGTTCAACCCGGCCTCGTTCCCCGCCCGCCACCTATCGATGGAAAGCATCTATGAATACGGCTCGCGCGTGGGCGTCTGGCGCATCCTGCGCGAATTCGAGAAGCGCGGCCTGCCGCTGACAATCTTCGGCGTCGGCATGGCCCTCGATCGCAGCCCGGACGTGACGGCCGCGTTCAAGGAACTGGGCCACGAGATCGCATGCCATGGCCACCGCTGGATCAGCTACCAGAACGTCGACGAAGCGACGGAGCGTGCGGACATGGCGCGCGGCATGGAAGCCATCGAACGCCTGACGGGCGAGCGCGCGCTGGGCTGGTACACGGGCCGCGACAGCCCCAACACGCGCCGCCTCGTCGCCGACTACGGCGGCTTCGAATACGACAGCGATTATTACGGCGACGACCTGCCGTTCTGGCTGAAGGTCCGCAAGACCGACGGCACGCAGGCCCCGCAACTGGTCGTGCCGTACACGCTGGACACGAACGACATGCGCTTCGCGCTGCCGCAAGGCTTCTCGCACGGCGACCCGTTCCTCGCCTACCTGCGCGACGCGTTCGACGTGCACTACCAGGAAGGCGGCGAGCGCCCGTCCGTCCTGAACATCGGCATGCACTGCCGCCTTCTGGGCCGCCCGGGACGCTTCCGCGCGCTGCAGCGCTTCCTGGACTACATCGAACAGCACGACCGCGTGTGGGTCGCGCGCCGCATCGACATCGCGCGCCACTGGAAGAGCGTGCATCCCTACAACCCCGACACCGCATTCGCGTGGGAGTAAGAACAATGTTAACCCTGGAGACACTCAACGCCGCCGACGAAGCGGGCTTCACTGTCCTGCTGGACGGCGTCTACGAACACTCGCCCTGGATCGCGGCACGCGCCTGGGCCAAGCGCCCGTTCGCCACCCTGGCGCAACTGAAGCGCGGCCTCGTGGAAGCCGTGCGCGACGCATCGCGCGACGAACAACTGGGCCTGATCCGCGCCCACCCGGAGCTCGCGGGCAAGGCAATGGTCAGCAAGACGCTGACGGCCGAATCAACGAATGAACAGAACAAGGCCGGCCTGACGAATTGCACGCCGGAGGAATTCGCGACGATCCAGAAGCTGAACGCGGACTACAACGCGAAGTTCGGCTTCCCGTTCATCCTCGCCGTGCGCGGCCCGCGCGGCCTGGGCCTGCAGAAGGCGGAGATCATCGCCACGTTCGCGCGCCGCCTGGCCAACGGCCCGGACTTCGAATTCGCCGAAGCGCTGCGCAACATCCACCGCATCGCCGAGATCCGCCTGGACGACAAGTTCGACCAGCACCCGGTCCTCGGCAACCTCGTGTGGGACTGGCACGAGCAGCTGGCCGCCCACAGCGAACCCGGTTACGCCGAGCGCGGAGAGCTCTGCGTGACGTATTTGACGGATGCGCACCGCGCGGCCGCCGCCCAGCTGGCAACCTGGATGCGCGAAGACTGCGGCTTCGACGACGTCACCATCGACGCCGTCGGCAACGTGGTCGGCATCTATCACGGCGCCGATCCTTCTGCGAAACGCCTGCTGACCGGTTCGCACTACGACACCGTGCGCAACGGCGGCAAGTACGACGGCCGCCTGGGCATCCTCGTGCCGATGGCCTGCGTGCGCGAACTGCACCGCCAGGGCAAGCGCCTGTCCTACGGCATCGAAGTCATCGGATTCGCGGAAGAGGAAGGCCAGCGTTATAAAGCCGTGTTCCTCGGGTCGGGCGCCCTGTGCGGCGGTTTCGACACCAACTGGCTCGACCAGAAGGATGCGGACGGCGTCACGATGCGCGATGCGATCGCGCATGCGGGCCTGAACGTGGACGACATCGCGGCGCTGAAACGCGACCCGTCGAAGTATCTCGGCTTCGTCGAGACGCACATCGAACAGGGTCCGGTGCTGAACGATCTCGACCTGCCGCTGGGCGTCGTCACGTCGATCAACGGCAGCGTGCGTTTCGTCGGCGAGATCGTCGGCGTCGCCAGCCATGCCGGCACCACGCCGATGACGATGCGCCGCGACGCTGCGGCAGCAGCCGCCGAACTGGTGCTGTTCGCCGAGAAGCGCGGCGGTGCCGTGCCGGACCTCGTCGCCACCGTCGGCATGCTGGAAGTGCCGAACGGCTCGATCAACGTCGTGCCGGGCCGCGCGAAATTCTCTCTGGACGTGCGCGCCACGACGAACGAGGTGCGCGACGCTGCCGCCAATGACATCGTGGCCGAACTGGCCGCGATCTGCGCCCGCCGCGGCCTCCAGTTCTCGCTGGAGGAAACGATGCGCGCCGCCGCCGCGCCATGCGCGACCGAATGGCGCCAGCGCTGGGAACGCGCCGTCGAGACGCTCGGCCTGCCCGTCTTCCGCATGCCCAGCGGCGCCGGCCACGACGCGATGAAGATCCACGACATCCTGCCGCAGGCCATGCTGTTCCTGCGCGGGCTGAACGCCGGCATCAGCCACAACCCGCTCGAATCCATCACCAACGACGACACCGAACTCTGCGTCCAGGCTTTCCAAACCCTTCTCGACCAACTCGCCACGGAATTCTGACATGACCACGACCGATAAAACCGCCGCCCCCTACGAGGCCCTCGACGCCTGGATCGACGCCCATTTCGACGAGGAGGTGCGCTTCCTGCAGGAGCTCGTGCGCGTGCCGACCGACACCCCGCCGGGCAACAACGCGCCCCACGCCGAGCGCGCCGCCGACCTGCTGAAGGACTTCGGCTTCGAGGCCGAGAAGCATTCGGTGCCGGCACCGACCGTCAAGGCGGCCGGCCTGGAGACGATCACGAACCTGATCGTGCGCCGCAAATACGGCCCGGGCCGCACCGTCGCGATGAACGCGCACGGCGACGTGGTGCCGCCGGGAGAAGGCTGGACGCATGACCCGTACGGCGGCGAAGTCGTCGACGGCCAGCTGTTCGGCCGCGCCGCCGCCGTCAGCAAGTGCGATTTCGCCACCTTCACGTTCGCGGCGCGCGCCCTGGAAGCGCTGGGCGCCCCGTTGAAGGGCGGCGTCGAACTGTACTTCACGTACGACGAAGAATTCGGCGGAGAGCTCGGCCCGGGCTGGCTGCTGCAGCAAGGTCTCGTCAAGCCGGACCTGCTGATCGCGGCAGGCTTCAGCTACCAGGTCGTCACGGCGCATAATGGCTGCCTGCAGATGGAAGTGACGGTCAACGGCAAGATGGGCCACGCGGCCGTGCCGGAAACCGGCGTCGACGCGCTCCAGGCCGCGACCCGCATCCTCGTCGCGCTGTACGACCAGAACACGCAGTACAAGAAGGTCAAGAGCCAGGTCAAGGGCATCAACCACCCGTACCTGAACGTGGGCCTGATCGAAGGCGGCACCAACACGAACGTCGTGCCGGGCAAGGTCGTGCTGAAGCTCGACCGCCGCATGATCCCGGAAGAGAACCCGGCGGAAGTCGAAGCGACGATCCGCAAGGTGATCCAGGACGCCGTCGCCGACAGCGCGGGCATCACCATCGAGATCAAGCGCATGCTGCTGGCGAACGCCCTGCAACCGCTGGACGGCAACCGGCCGCTGGTCGACGCGCTGTCGCGCCATGCGACCAATGTGTTCGGCGAAGAGATCGGCGCGGCCGGCACGCCGCTGTACACGGACGCGCGCCTGTTCGGCGAAGCCGGTGTCCCGGCCGTGCTGTACGGCTGCGGTCCGCGCACGGTCGGCGAGAGCAACGCCAAGCGTGCCGACGAGCACATCGACCTGGAAGACCTGCGCCGCGCGACCAAGGTCGTCGCGCGTACGCTGTTCGACCTGCTCGACTGACCCTTCATCGTTTCGTCGACATCGTAGGGTGGACGGCTCCGCCGTCCACGCGTTCAGCGGATGCCGGCACGGACGCGACCTATCCGATAGCGCCTCTCACCGCGTGGACGGCGAGCCGTCCACCCTACCCGCGAGCAAACGTTTGCAGGTATTTCGCCGGTATCTCAACGGGCACCACGTTCCCCATCAACGTGGCCACGATCAGCCCCGCGACGACGACACCAACGGCCGAGAATCCCGCAACGACCGCCCTCCCCCGCCGCAGCGCACACCCCAGATGCACGAACAGCGCGGCCACCGCCAGAAAATAGTACGGCACGAAGAACAGCACGGACGGCCACACGTGCAACCCGGCCGCCGCGAAGTAAAAGTTCGTATCGAGCCCACCCGCGCGCCCGGCCAGCACGGCCACGACGTGGATCGCGAGGAACAGCGCCACATACGCGCCGGATGCAGCCTGCAGCCAGGGAAGCACCCCGCGCCGCCGCTGCCGCCCCGCCCACAGCATGCGCAGGCCGCTGGCCGCCTGCAGCACCACGCACAGCAGCAGGACGGCTTCCACGACCGGCTGCCGGTATACGCGGCGGGCGGCGTCCATGACGCGCACGTGCGACTCGACGCCGGCCAGCGCCGCCAGGTGGTTCGCGACGTGGACGGCGACGAAGACCGCGAGGAGCGCACCGCCGGCCCGGTGCAGACGACGCGGCGCGATCATTCGGTGCGCGCGGTCAGCCGCAGCGTCAGCGGCGTCTCGGGCCTCAAGGTGATGTTGAAGACAGGCTTCGGCGGCGTCATCCCGGCCGGCACGTCCACCGCGTACCGCTGCAGGAACATCGCGGCCAGCAAGGTCATCTCCGCCAGCGCGAGATGCTGGCCCAGGCACACGCGCGGTCCCGTCCCGAACGGCATGAAGGCACCGCGCGGGATAGTCGGCGCGCCGGGCGCGAACCGCTCGGGGCGGAACGCCTGCGGCTCCGGGAACCAGCGCGCGTCGTGGTGCATCAGTTGCAGCGGTATGCCGAACATCGTCCGCGCCGGCAGCTGCCAGCCGCCCAGCGTGATCGGCCGCACCGACCGGCGCGAGATCAGCACGGGCGCGGCGGGATACAGGCGCAAGGTTTCCTGCAACGTGCGGCCCAGGTAGTCCAGCGCGGGCAGGTCGGCGGCCGTCGGGCTCCTCCCCTGCAGGACGGCGTCGACCTCCGCGCGCGCGGCCGCCTGCGCGGACGGGTTCGCGGCCATGCACCACGACCACCACGTCAGGGTCGCGGCCGTCGTCTCGTGGCCCGCCAGGAACGCCGTCATGCACTCGTCGCGCACGGCCTTCACGGGCCAGGCCGCGGGGTCCTCGATGTGCAGCGCCAGCAGGCGGGTGAGCAGGTCCTGCGGCCAGTCGGCCCGCGGCATCGCCATGCGCGCCCGCACGTGGCCGTCGATCAGCCGGTCGAGCGTGGCGAGCGCGCGGCGCTTCTTCGCCTTCCACGGCATCCAGTCGGGCCAGCTCCTGGGCCAATACATCTCGGCACTCCCCGCGACGCTCGCCTGGTGCACGGCCCATTCGGCATCGCGCGTGTCGGCCGTCACCCCGCTGGAAAACGTCATCCGCATGATCACGTCCATGCCCAGCGACGTGAAGGCGCTCTCGATCGGCCACGCGTCGGCATACTGCGGCCACTGCGCGTACGCGGCGTCCGCGGCTGCTGCGATCGCGGGCAGGAAAGCCTGCACGGCCTTTGGCGTGAACGCGGGCTGCAGCGCGTGGCGCTTCGTGCGCCAGGCGGCGCCTTCGGACGTGAGGGTGCTGTGGCCATGCAGTTGCGCGAACACGTCGATGGCGCGCTCCCAGCGGACCAGCGCGTCGTGATGGTCGACGAGCAGTTCGCGCACCCGTTCCGGGTCGGTGACGATGATCTGGTGCTCGGGCCACATCCGCAGGTGCACCATGCCGCCGTACGCGTCGCGCCAGGCGGACAGCGCACCGAGCAGGTCGCGCGACATCGCGCGCAGGAAGCGCCAGCCCGTCAGGCCGGACGGCGGTCCGGGAGGCCAGGTGCCGGGTGGATGGGATGCCGGGGGCGTGTCCGCCGCGCCGGCGTGGAAGGGGCAGGAGGGGGGCGTAGTCGTTTTCATGCCTGCATTGTCGGCCGGGTGCGCGGCGCAGTATTGAACGGAAACGACATGCCGGCGGGTCGTTATACTGCCGGGATCGACGTTAATCGTTAAACCCGAAGAAGCATCGCCACGTGTTCCATGTGTTGGCAGGCGGCGTGCGGTCAAGCGTTCTCGGGAAAGTCATCGTCCACCACCGTCGCCGTCGTTCAATCCATCGCCATCGCCACTTGAACCGTCATTCCCTCCACGGGGCCGATGCGAATCGCCCCATGGATCGCGATCCCGCTCCGTTCGAGGTTCCCGGTGTGTCGGTCTTTCCCTGTGCTTTCGATCGTCGGGTGCGGCATTGCCAAACTACGGCCGTGTACGTCCGCTTTCGACTGTGGATTCAACTGGTGAACGCAACACTCTAAGACGTATGGAGGAGTGTTCACATGAAGCAGAGGCCACGCATCTATTACACGGACAGCCAAAAGGCACTGATGTGGGAACGATGGAGGAAAGGCGATTCGCTTCAAAAGATTGCCCAGATGTTCGACCGCAGCCACTCGTCAGTTGATAGGATTTTGGCGGAGACTGGCGGCATATGTCCAGCAAAACGATGTCGATCCCCACTAGCGCTAACGCTGGCTGAACGCGAGGAGATATCGCGTGCAGTCGTGGCTGGCCAGTCGATCCGGTCCATCGCTTTCAAGCTCGGGCGAGCACCGTCGACAGTCAGTCGCGAGATCAAGCGCAACGGTGGCCTGGATGGCTACCGGGCCGCTCAAGCCGACCAACGTGCTTGGGATCGAGCCCAACGTCCCAAACCATGTAAGCTCGTCACGAATCCAAAGCTGGCAGGTGTCATCGCCAGCAAGCTGCAAGTCCAATGGTCGCCGGAGCAGATTGCTGGTTGGCTCAAGCAGACATACCCGAGTGACGAGGATTATCACGTGTCACACGAAACGATCTACCGCAGCCTCTACATTCAGGCCCGCGGTGCACTGAAAAAGGAGCTGCTGGCGCACTTGCGACGTACCCGGGACATGCGTCGGTCGCGCCATCACACGCAAAAGACAGGTGACCACGGCAGGATTACTGACACCGTTTCGATCAGCGAACGTCCTGCTACTGTCGAAGATCGCGCGATACCTGGACACTGGGAGGGCGACCTGCTCTTCGGCAGCCACAACAGCCAGATCGCTACACTCGTCGAGCGCCAGACTCGCTATGTGATGCTCGTGAAGGTGGCCGGCAAAGACACCGAGTCGGTGGTCAATGCGCTCGTCATGAACGCGCGAAAACTACCTCAGGAGCTGTATAAATCGCTGACGTGGGATCGAGGCAAAGAGATGGCTGACCACAAGCGCTTTACCCTGGATACCCATATCCAAGTCTATTTCTGCGATCCCCATCATCCTTGGCAACGTGGATCGAACGAAAATACCAATGGGCTGCTACGACAATATTTTCCGAAAGGACTGGACCTCTCTACGTACTCCCAGGAGAATCTAGACGAGGTAGCGAGGCTGCTGAACGAGCGGCCACGAAAGACGCTCAACTACGAAACGCCAGCACAGCGGTTCAACCAATGTGTTGCGAGCACCGATTGAATGCGCAACTCATCGCAGACTTTCACATTGGCGTACGCCGTATCTATCAATCTCCTTTCTTTTTACGGCTAAGCAACGACAAGCTGGCCGCCGCCAAACCACTAAACAAACCAACGAACAGTGCGCGCGCCCAGTCGAATTGGTGGCCGTCACTGAAAAAGCCTGTGACAAAGTTAGTGCCTAGCGCCGTTCCAAGACCAAAACCGACAAAGTAATTCATAACGCTTCCTTTTCTGCGATCGATACAGCAACCGTCCGGTTCTTGCTCATAGTGGTCCGCCGGCTGGGACCGCGTCCGCCCCATACCGGACGGTCGCATGCCGAGAATCTTGCTTACCTAGGTCCTTTTTGTCGCCGCATAATCGAAAAGCACTCGACGTACATGCTCGAAGAAAGGTAGATAGTCTCGGAGCGGTGTGTCAAATGGCATGGCCACTCGCTCATCAATCAGCTTTCGGACCTCAAGCTCTGGATAGTCAGCTAAATCGTCGAGCACCTTAATCATTGACGCCCGAGCGGCGGAGCTAAAGCTAGTCACATCCTCGCGCATGGTCAATTCGATGATACTGCTCCAATCGGTGGGATCATTGATGTCCAAGTCGCTCACCGCGTTGCACGTAGTCTCGTTGAGGTATTCAATATCGAGATACTTCAACCAAGACATAAAATCTTCAGAATCTTTTCTCATGTTCTCGAATTAACGCACGACTGCTGAAACAGAAGATGGGCAACGATTTGCATCTGAATTCGCCAGACGTCCGCTACTGGCCGATCTCGGCCGTTCAATGTAGGGCAGCTGTCGACGCTTTGCTGTCCTTCGACTTTTGCTGATACGGTGTAGGGAGATTGCCAAGCGACAGGGGAACACCATCTCTGGATTGTGCGGTTTCCTCTTGCTTTAAGGGGCCAAAGAAAAACGCGCGACAGTCTAGATGCAGTTGCTCTCGATCTCTAGCATCTACTTCGGACTCAGTCTCGAGTAACACTTGTGCATAGATCGTCGACTTGCGCAAGCGGCGAAGAAAGTCGGTATTTTCGGTCCCAAGGCTTTCCGTGGCTTTCTTGTGGTATTGCTCGGCGCGGACTGGGTCAATTTCGGCACACTTCTTCTCGAAAACTTCAAACGTTGCTATGAACGATGCCGACGCCTCGTCAATACAGCCGCCTTTGATACGGCATTGCGAAGTTGCGTCGGAAAATGGTGCGACCGCCGCGAGCGAAACTACGAGAGCAAATTTATAAAGGGGCCTTACCGTATCTTTTGTTCTCATCATTCTTTCACTGGTTGACGGTCCGCTTCTGGCCGCTCTCGGCCCCTCGTTGTATGGCCGCATCCGACTGCGCATTCAAATGGGCAAGGACTTTACTGCCTGGGTAGTGGTCTCTACACGGGTAAGCACGGCGGTAATACTCATTCCAATAACTTGTTACACGCCGTCCGAACGTTGCAAGGTAATCCGAGTTTTGTCTTACAAACTCAGCAATGGAAGAACTATCGCGGTCCACGATGCCTTCAGCAACCTCGTCCGCGATCTCAACAACATATTCTCCTGCGAGTTGAACGATGTAAGGGAATACCCAACATGCCTCGCTGCGCAGTAAGTACCTAAGGCATTGCTGACGTAAATAGCCGTCGTAGTGCCGCGTTCCCAGGCACGCCAGCACAAGTTTTTTGATGCCGTAGGAGGTGTGCAGCCTCAACCGTAGCAATTCACGATTGTAATAGAGACGATAGGGAATCTGTAGGGTTTCGTGATCGATTTTGACCATGAACACCTCAGATGGGACATGTATTTCTGTGCACGCGAGCAAAGCTGCGACATTGCGCACTAGCGGTCGCAAGTAGGACGGAAATCCCGCTGACTCATCGCATCTGGTTTCGCATATAGTGGTAAACACGAAATTTCCTAGTGTTGATGGGTACCGGTCGCGGCTACTGAACGACTGGTTCTGGCCGATCTCGGCCGGTCGAGTTAGCATAGCATGTCGCCGGAGCGGAAAGTTCACGGACTGCCACGACAGACCGGGCCCGATTCAAAGGAGCCGTCGGTTAACGAGTGTCCATGCCGAACCGGGGCCAGACCGATTGCCCCATAATCCAGCGCATGAATCGAAAAATCGTGACGATCCAGACGGTCTTGGCAATCCTCGTCGATTAAAGATGGTCCTTAGGGTTGACTCACTTGACGAAACATCGCGTCCTTTGAGCAGCAGAAATTCAGCGCGTTCACGCCGGCCTCGATTTAGACGAATAACGGGTCGAACAACAATCATGACCGTTCCAGCCGCTTTAACGCAAGTCAATTGATGAAGAAATGAAATGGGCTCCGCAAGCGTGCAATGCTAGCTTTGCGCCAAAATAAATCCGGTTTCGGCTTGCCCGAAAAGCTACTCCTTGCGCGGAGGAGGTGGAGGAATTTTCCATTTCGCAAACTTAATTTCAATTAGTTTATCAACAAGCTCCTCCTTAGACTTGAAATCTTTGTATTTTTCGAAAAACTGAGTTGGATTGGAGATACCAAAGGCTATCGCCAACGCGATTTGGTTCTTCACGGGCAAGCCGGGCAGCCCTTGAATCGCCGCGTCCTGCAAAAGATACAAAAATTGCGATGCCAATTCCATCGCGGCCGGTGTCTGATATTTAAAATATAAGATGTTTAGCTCATTCCGAACGCCTTCTATGTTTGTGGCAGTCATTGTAGGGCTTGGCTCTAACGACTCCAAATAAACCTTGGCATTAAACAAATCTGATTGCATATTTAGATATGAATAAGCAGAAGCCCCCGCATCAATCGCTGGTTTAAACATACTAAAGATAGACCAAGCGGTATCAGAAAGAGAAGCCAACCGCCTTCTTTTGATGTCTTCTTCGAATCCACTTGTAAGAATGGCGTTTATCTCCTGCACTGCCAACATTGAAAAGTTTTGGGCTGGCTCAGCACACGACTTAGCGCAACCTAAGAAAATATTCGCTGAGGTATTCCATTCCGTTTTGTTGGGATCGTTGGAAAGTTTTTCCTGCAAAGCTTGCCGCGCCTGAAGAAACTTTTCCAAGTCAGCGGCCGCCCGCAATTTTCGCGAGGCTTCCGTATCTGGAACATCAAAAGTTTGACCATAAGAAATTGACACGTTGCAATCTTTTCCTGGCTCTTTCTGTGCTACGTCACAAATTGTTGTAGCCACAGCTTTTCCAACCGCGTCAATAGGCGTCAATATGATGTTACGAACTTCGTGGGCAAGATGCTCTAATTTCAAACCGATTTTTTTCCCCCATTGATAAGTCATCTCAGTGCTGGTTACGGTACAACTTAGCTCATCGTCTTTTGTAATGGTCACTACTCCGCTTCTCCGCTGGGGATCCCAGCAGTAGTAGGGACTTTTGTGTTTCCAGGCAAATGGCCCCGTTTGCGATACGGAATGTCGGAAGGTCCAGCCATTTTCCGAATATTTGCACTCTATTATGCTCTGCTGATACGTCTCATCAGAGTATCCAAGTATACCGTACTCCGAAAGCCCCCTAATTTTGCTCAGATTTGTAGTCGAGACAGGGGGCGCAGCGTAGGTACACTCACTCCGGTCTCCGTTGTCATAAACTGTTAAGATTGTTCCGTCCATCAGGCTAGACGACCACGTTGTACCTCTCCACATGACCCTTGAATTGAACCAATCACCTTTTAGCGCCCCGTCCTTCGCTACTCCAACAAAAGTACGGGTCGGAAAATTAGTGTTTCCGCTGTATTGGTTTATAAGTATTGGTCCATTTGTTGGTGATCCATTAGAAAACATTTCAAGCAGAACCAAACTGGATCCATAAAGATGCGTGACAAGTCCGTCCAGTTTCCAGTCATGAAAGTTGCCTTTCAACGTGCGAGTTGCAGTTTCTATTCGACCCGGCCCGTTTGCCCTTCCGTTGACGAAGTTCCCAATAAATCGGAACTGAACCCTTTGATCCCCTAGGAAATTAGAAACCGCTTGGTCGGGATCAATTTTAAGAAGTGCGGCATCGGTACGAACTCGTTCCACAACTGTTTCTGCCATCGCACGAACCGCAAGATCTCTACTCATTAGTTGGGCATTAATCTCATTTGCTGAACTTTTTATGACGAAATATCCATCAAGTGTTCCGAAACCCGAAGCTTTCCCGTTTTCCCACTCCCCTCTGTATTGTTTGAGGCTTATTTTCACAGCAGCATTGTTCAAGGCGCGGAGGCTTGTATCCGGGGCAAAAACCAATGACTGGTACCCCGACAATGATCTCGTCGGGTTAGCTACTTGGTCAACTTCGATCGCCATAACATAGGGCGAGATAAAAAACAGGAAAAGGACAATGTTGGCCATATTAAATCTTAGCAATAGTTTGCACACTTGATTGAAATGCTGCGAAAAAAAATAGCGCAAATTCGAGGCGACGGGCTCAAGTCACTCCGTACAAGCTGCGTAGGGGTGCTCATTGCGAATGTGTGCCTCGGCCCCGCTTCACCGTTAGCGTTTGCCGCGTGTCCCACGTTGCGGACATCGGAGTAGCCGTCGGGTTGTGGCCGATGTCGGACGGTCGAGCTACCATAGCAGGTTGTCGAGGCGAAAAGGTCACGGACTGCCACGACCGGTAGGAACCTACCCAAACCGGACGGTCAGACAATGCGTTAAACCAAGTTACTGCTCCTCTCGCGGCCCGATCCCCGTACCTGTCTCCACCAGACGTGAATTCGGAATCCATCCTGTCACAGCGTTTGCTTTTGCATCCCAGTAAGTGACCTCCGTGTAGCCCTCCACGTCGAAATAAGCCTGGACTATATCGTTCGGAATAACGAACGTTGCCTTTAGCCGGCAAGATGCGTCTGGAGCCGCGTAAAAATAAGCACGGCCCCGACCGATCACCTTTCGGCCAGACATGTAGCCAGGGATGAGTGCTTTCTCTTTGTCGGCTTTTCGCGCCAACTCGGAGCAAGATTTGGTTGTTCCAGCAATGGCAGTAAATGGCTTGAATATCAAGAGCAAGAAAAAAATGCAACCGCGAGTGATACTTTTATCGTATCCGTGCAGAAATTGTGAAAATTGAGGAGCGAGCGACCGCTTTTGGCCGGTTGCGGTCCTTGCTGAGTGACCGCAACCGACCCAGGCTGTGTAAAAACATAGGTCCAGGTAAACGGAACCGGTCCAGTAAACGTTGAGCCAGTATCTCATCAATACGGATGCGACATGAAGCGCTTTATCGAAGGCGAGGATCGAGGACAAGGTACGCTGCTGCCCGAGCTCTTGGACGACTACGTGGCTGAGGACAATCCAGTACGTGTGGTCGATGTTTTCGTGGAGGAGTTGGACCTTGCCGGCCTTGGTTTCAAACGTGTGCAACCTGCGAAAACAGGCCGGCCCGCTTACCACCCGGCCGTGCTCCTCAAGCTCTACATTTACGGCTATCTCAATCGCATCCAGTCGAGCCGGCGGCTCGAGCGGGAAGCCCAGCGCAATGTCGAATTGATGTGGCTGACGCAGCGCTTAAGACCCGACTTCAAGACGATAGCGAACTTCCGCAAGGACAACGGCAAGGCCATTCGCAACGTCTGCCGTCAGTTCGTTGTGGTGTGCCAGCAGTTGGATCTGTTTTCGGATGCAGTGGTGGCCATTGATGGCAGCAAGTTCAAGGCCGTCAACAGCAGCGACCGCAATTTCACCGATGCCAAGCTCAAGCGCAGGATGCAGGAGATCGAGGCCAACATCACTCGCTACCTGGCGGAACTCGACACGGCCGACCGGCCGGAGCCGACCGCCAAACAAGCGAAAAATATCCGCCTCAACGACAAGATTGCGGCGTTGAAGGAGCAGATGGTCAAGCTCAAAGAAATTGAAGCGAAGCTGGTAGAAACAGGCGAAACGCAGATTTCACTCACTGATCCGGACGCCCGCTCGATGATGACGCGAGGCAGCGGTATCGTCGGCTACAACGTGCAGACCGCGGTCGACGCCAAGCATCATTTTTTGATCGTTGAGCACGATGTCACGAACAACGGCAGCGATCGAGACCAATTGTCTGGCATGGCCAAGAAGGCCCGGACTGCGATCGGGGCCACGACAATGACCGCCATCGCTGATCGTGGTTATTTCAACGGTAAAGAAATCCTGGCTTGCCATGAAGCCGGCATTAACGCCCTGGTACCGAAAACGAAGACGTCAAATGCCAAGTTCGACGGCAGGTTCGACAAGGCCGATTTCATCTACGACGCACAGAAGGACGAATATCGCTGTCCGGCGAACCAAGCGCTGATCTGGCGTTTTGCGACCGTCGAGCATGGTATGACGAACCATCGATATTGGAGCTCCAACTGCAAAGGCTGCGCGCTGAAGGACAGGTGCACACCGAGTCAGCAACGCCGAGTGACCCGCTGGGAGCATCAAGACCTGCTCGACGAAATGCAGGCACGCCTCGACGCCAATCCCGACGCGATGCGACTGCGGCGCTCCTCGGTAGAGCACCCGTACGGCACGATAAAGTCGTGGATGGGTGCCACGCACTTCCTGACGAAAGGACTGGAATGCGTGAAGACCGAGATGAGCCTGCACGTGCTCGCCTATAACTTCGGACGCTTAATGAAGCTGCTGGGCGTGACGGCAATGCTCAGTGTCATCAGGGCGTATGCCTTGATTTTGACGACACATGAGCTCCTGACGGTACTCTTCCTCCACACTTCGCCAAACGTATCGCGCAGAGACAACGGCCTGCTACAAGGCCATCCCGTGCTCCACAATTAACCGTGACCCAACGCAGAGGCCCCAAGTTCGGTGTTCATGTTTTTACACAGCCTGGACCCGAAGCGGACGCACAGCTTCCTACCTATTGCAGGGATGCCTTCCACTTTTCAAGCCGGCGCAGCATGATCTGGCCGAGCTCAGAAGGTTGTCGCAACAACGATTCTCGCAACGGTCCCTCGCAATTCAGATCGGTCGATTCAACCCCGTGAACAATGCTCCAAAAGACTCCAGCACCATCATCCTCGGGAAATCGTTCAAAAACGCGAACCCCGGCAGACAAGCTATAGATACATCCCCCTGCCAAAGTTCCGCTAGGAGCGTGTCTAACTCGCGCCGGTCGCCTGCAGGGCTAGGCTTAAACTGGTCGATTTCCAAGAGAATTTCGTTTTGCGGACGGCTCATCGTTAGTCTTTTGCAGAGTTACAAGGGCGACAAGTGGATTCATTAAACGTCCGCTCTTGGCCGAACTCGGCCGTTTGCTTAAGCACAGCATGTTGCCGAAGCGAAAAAGTCTTGGACGGTCACGACCGGCCATAACCGATCCAAAGCGGAAATTTGTATTTACGAAGTCGCTGACTTGTCTATCGGTTGACTAGGCCTAACTGGCATAGAACCGTGATTCCAACGAAGTAGCCACTCGTAAGTTTCTCCGTTTGCCGCTTTGATCTCAAGTGCCAACGTCCACCCTAAAGCAATGAACCGCTCTGCTTGTGTTGCACTGTGGGTTTTCGCCATTAAGGCTTCCTTCGTCATCGCCGCCTGTCCTTTTGAATTGAGCTTTGAGTAAGCTTGAGGGCAAGGTCCGCTCATGGCCGGTCCCAGCCGTTGATTGCGCGACAGCAGCCGACCTAAAACGGACAGTCGAGAACTGTTTTGCGTGTTACGTTCCGTCCGCCCGTCGGCTGAACTCGGCCGGTCAACTCAGGATAGCATGTTGCCGACGTGGAAAAATCACGGAGTGTCACGACAGGCGGGAGCCGGCCCAGAGCAGGCGTGAACCGATCAGTTAGTCTGTTCCCCTGACAGAAATGATTGCGGTGAGCGGGCAAACATCGCCGCAGGGGATTTAGCGAGAGCGGTAGCCACTGAGCTGCAGTCGGGTTGAAGCACCGTCCCGGTTGCGGGATCGAAAAGTCGGCTACTGAGCTCACAAACAAAGGTGCATACAGCATTGAGGTCTGCTTCAGATGCTGACGCGTTAAGGCGAACGCGTATCTCTACCTCGTCTGCTTCGTTGAATATGAAGTCAATACGAGTGCTGTTTTCGCTCCCAAACACTACCCAGTCATCCCCCATCAACCAGGGATCGTCCAGTGAGCCTACCAAGGTTCGTTGCGCGCTCAGCGTTGACGCAGTAGGAAATTGAGGAAGATCCCAACCACCATCCATTGACAGCAGAAGAGTCTTCCCTTCACCAACAACGAACAAATCGTATTGCCAGACCGCCATCGGATATCCTCAGTAGGTCCGACGCCCGAATCCATCTTCTCGTTATGCTGGACATTCCGAACATTGACCGGATATGCACGACTATCCGACCACAGGACAGATTACATGATTACCGAACCATTTACCCATTGCACCTGGCACAACAAACCGCCGATATACCGAATCGACAACGGCACGCTGCACGTCGTCACCGGAGAGAACACGGATTTCTGGCGGATCACGAACTATGGCTTCATCCGCGACAACGGCCACTTCTTCGGCGCGCCCGCTACCGACGGGTTCACAGCACAGGTGCGCGTACGCGCGGCGTTCTCCGAACTGTACGACCAGGCCGGTCTCATGGTCCGCATCGACGAGCAGCGCTGGATCAAGGCGGGCGTCGAGTTCTCGGACGGCCAGGCGCTGCTCAGCACCGTGCTGACGAACGGGACGTCCGACTGGGCCGTCGCGCCCGCCCCTTCGTTCGGCGACAGTTTCTGGCTGCGCGTGACGGTCGACGTCGGCGTCATCCGCGTCCAGTACTCGGCGGACGGCAACACCTGGCCGATGCTGCGCCTGGCGCCCTTCCCGGCTGCGCCACGGTATCTCGTGGGGCCGATGTGCTGCACGCCCCAGCGCGCCGGGCTGGAAGTGTCCTTCAGCGAGTTCGCACTGGGGCCGGCCCTCGGCAAGGACCTGCACGACCTCAGCTGACTAGCGCGGGAACATCAGCCGCAACAGGTCGTCCGCCACCGCTTCCAGCTGGCCGACGTCGCGGTACACGCGCTCCAGCACGACCATGCCACGTGTCGTCGTCGTGATGAGGCGCGCGGCCGCGGCGGGCGGCAGCGCGAGCCGACCGGCGGCGTCGGGCTGCGCCAGGCGGTCTGCCAGCGCCCCCTGCACGTCGTCCAGCAGGCCGCGCAATGCGGCGCGGATCGCGTCGTCCATCGCCGTCTCGTCCGTCGCGGTCTTGGTCGTCAGGCAGCCGCGCGTCACCTCATCGTCGTCGACGGCCGTGATGGTCTCGATCGCGAACCGCAGATAGCGCCGCAGCGCTTCCTCGGCCGAAGGCGCGTCCAGGGCCGAGCGCAAGCTCGCGAGGAACCACGTCCGGTAACGCCCGAACACGCGCAGGAACAGCGCCTGCTTGTCGCCGTACGCGTGGTACAGCGAACCGCGCAGGACACCGGTCGCCTGGGCGACGTCCTGCATGGACGTGGCGCCGAAACCGCGCCGCCAGAACAGCAGCATGGCGCGGTCGAGCACCTCGTCTTCATCGAATTGTTTTGTGCCTGCCATGCCCCGATTATCGGCATCCTTGACAGCCCTGTCAAGTTTGACTAACCTGTCAAACATGAGCCACCCACAAGGATCCAGCATGGACACCACCCTCGACCGCGCCGCTGCCACGCGCGCCATCCTCGCCGGCCTGTGCGCCAGCCTGGTCGGCATCGGCCTCGCACGCTTCGCCTACACGCCCCTGATCCCGCCGCTGATCGAGGCGCACTGGTTCGCCGCGCAGGACGTCGTGTTCCTCGGCGCGGCCAACCTCGTCGGCTACCTGGCGGGTGCGCTGGCTGGCCGGCCGCTGGCCGCACGCCTGGGCAGCCGCCGCACCCTGCAGCTGATGATGGCACTCGCCTCGCTCGCGTTCTTCGCCTGCGCCCTGCCCCTGTCCGTCGCCTGGTTCTTCGGCTGGCGCTTCCTGTCGGGCCTCTCGGGCGGCATCATCATGGTGCTGGCCGCGCTGAGCATCCTCCCGCAGGTGCCGGCGGAGCGCCGCGGCGTGGCCAGCGGCGCGATCTTCCTGGGACTCGGCCTCGGCATCGCGGCGTCCGGCACCGTCGTCCCGCTGCTGCTGAACGAGGGTCTGGCCGCCACGTGGGCCGGCCTCGGTGTACTGTCGCTGCTGCTCACCGTCGTCAGCTGGCGCTGGTGGCCGCAAGCGTCGGCCGCCGCACCCGCGGCAGGCGGCGGCCGCGCACCGGCGCATGCCGGCTTCGCGCTGAAGCTGATCTATGCACAGTACGCGCTGAAGGCCGTCGGCCTCGTGCCGATGATGGTGTTCCTCGTCGACTACGTGGCCCGCGGCCTGCACATGGGCACGCACACGGCGGCACTGTTCTGGGTCGTCTACGGCCTCGGCGCGACGGCCGGGCCGATGCTGTACGGCGTGCTGGGCGACCGCTTCGGCATCGGCACCGCCACGCGCATCGCGCTGGCCCTGCAGATCCTCGCTGCGACCGTGCTGGTGCTCGCGCACGGCCTCGCCGGCCTGCTCGCGGCCACGTTCGTCATCGGCACCTACCCGCCCGGCATCGTGCCACTGACCCTCGGCCGCATCCGCCACACGCTGCCGCAGGACGTACCGGCGCAAGGTGCGGCGTGGAGCCGCGCGACGACGATCTTCGCGCTGTTCCAGGCGCTCGCCGGCTATGCGTATTCCTGGATCTTCGCGGCGACCGGGGGCGACCACCGCGTGTTGATGGAGATCGGGGCCGCCGCTCTCGCCGTCGCGCTGGTGTCCGATTTGCTGCTGGCGCGCGCGGCGTGGGCGGCGGTGCCCACGCAGGCAACGGCACGCTAGCCCGGGCGGCCGTCGAGCCGAACGGTCAGGCGGCCCGCTTCTCGCAGGCGCGCAAGTCCAGCGGCGGCACGCCCGCCGGCCGCGCGAGGTAAAAACCCTGCACGTGGCCGATGCCGAGCTCGCGCACCTTCGCGAGCTCGCCTTCCGTCTCGACGCCCTCCGCGATCACCCGCGTGCCGCAGGCGCGCGCGATGTCGCGGATCGCGGCCAGGAAAGCCTGCCGCACCGGGTCGCGGTCGATGCCGCGCACGAACACCATGTCGATTTTGACCCAGTCCGGGCGCAGTTCGAGCCACAGGCGCAGCGATGCGTACCCGGCCCCCAGGTCGTCGATCGCGAGCGTGAAGCCGTGGCGGCCGAGCCGGCGTGCCACCCGGCGCAGGCGGGCATGGTCGCCCACCGCCTGTTCCTCGGTGAGCTCGATCGCGACGCGGCTGCCGTCGATGCCGAGGCCGGCCAGTTCGCCGATGAGCGCCCGGGGCGCGAGCAGGGTCGCCGCGCTGGTGTTGGCGAACAGCTTGCCCGGCAACGCCAGCGCCGCGAAACGCGACCAGATCGTGCGCAGGCAGGCCCGTTCCACTTCCGCCTGGCGGCCGGCGGCGCGCGCGGCGGCGAACAGCGCCGCCGGCATCTCGAGCGCGGAGCCGGCCGGGCCCCGGATCAGGCCTTCGTACCCGACGATGTCGAGGTCGCGGCTGGCGGCGATCGGCTGGAACACGGCCTGCAGGCCCCCGTCGCGCAGGATGTCGTCAAGGGAGTCGTGGGTCATGGAATGTCCGTGGAGTGAAAGAATGCATAGCCCGCGCCGCCGGCATGCTTGGCGCGGTACATGGCCGTGTCGGCGTGACGGATCAGGGTGCGCGCATCCTCGCCGTCGTCGGGGAAGACGCTGACGCCGATGCTGCACGCGGCGGCGGCCGGCGCGCGCACGACGCGGTCGAGGATGGCCGCGATGTCGGCGCGCGTGGCGACGTCGGACAGCACGATCACGAATTCGTCGCCGCCGATGCGCGCGACCAGGTCCTCGCCGCGCACCTGGGCCCTGAGCTGGCGCGCCAGGTCGACCAGGGCCAGGTCGCCCGCTTCGTGGCCCCCGGTGTCGTTGATCTGTTTGAGCTTGTCCATGTCGACGAACGCGACGCCCACGCGCAGGCCGCTGGCACGCGCGGCACGCAGGGCGCCGTCCAGGTGGGGCTGCAGGCCGGCCCGGTTGGGCAGGCCCGTCATGGCATCGTGCGTGGCCAGGTAACGGATGCGGCGCTCCGCGCGCTTCCGCTCCGTGATGTCTTCCACCATCGCGATGAAGTATTGGGGTGTACCGTCGGCGTCGCGCGCGAGCGAGCTGTTGACGCTGACCCAGACCGGCGCCCCATCCTTCCCGACGTAGCGCTTTTCGCGCGTCGTATAGGGGATCTCGCCGTCGAGCAGGCGCCGGTATGCGATCGCGTCGTTGCCGCTGTCGTCGGGGTGGGTCGTCTGCTGCACCGTCATGGCCAGCAGCTCGGCTTCGGTGTAGCCGACGAAGGCCGCGAGCCTGGCGTTCACACGGCGCCAGCGGCCGTCCAGCGACACATGGGCGAGGCCGATCGCGGCCTGGTTGAATGTGATGCCGCAACGGGTGCTGGCCGCGCCCAGTTCGCTGGCCGTGCGCATCCGCGCGCTCGCGTCGCGCAGCGCCACGACGAGCAGGTCGCGCCCGGCCACGCGCGCCCGGGTGGCGCGCAGCGCGACCGGCACCTCGATGCCATTGGCGCGCACATAGTGATAGGCGCCATCCTCCGGCGGCGCCAGCAGCAGCGCGGCGGGCGTCGGCGTGCTGCCGTCCTCGGTGCGCAGACGGCGGCAGATGGCGTCGAAGCCGATGCCCGGCAACGCGCCGTCGAGGTCGAGCATGACGAGCGCCGGGGCGTTGATCTGGCGGACCCGCCAGTTCTTCGCATCGACCACCACGACGCCCTCGGCGATGCCGTCGAGTGCCGCGCGGGCGGTCGCGATCTCGTCCTCCAGTCGGGCAAGCCGCCCCGCCCCATCGGAAGCAATGGCTGAGCTTGAAAAAATTGCTACGGATGATGTCGACATGGTATGTTCATTGAGCTGAATCAAAAAAAGCCACGATGAGGATTATTGGTCACCTCGCCGTCATAAAACAGATGCAGTTGCGACGCGTTTTTCCATATCAGATGCAGATTGAAGGGTTCCAATGAAGCGTTACGAGCTCCTGGCGGAAGAGATCGCCACGTCGATCAGGAGCGGCATGCTGGACGTCGGCGACCGCCTGCCGTCGGTACGCCAGATCAGCACGAGCCGGGGCGTGTCGGTGTCGACCGTGTTCGAAGCCTATTACCTGCTGGAGGCGCGGGGCCTGATCCGCGCGCGCGAACGGTCGGGCTATTACGTAACCGCAGGCAACACCAGCCTGCCGCCCGAGCCGGTCATCCACAGCAACTGCTGTACCGGCGCGCTGCCGGTGCGCATCAATGACCTGGTGTTTTCGATCTTGGAATCGGTCAAGTCGCGCGCCGTCGTGCCGCTGGCCTCGGCGTTCCCCAGCCCGCTGCTGTATCCGCTGCCGCGCCTGGCCCGCTCGCTGGCACGTGGAGCGGAAACGATGGACCCGTGGTCCACGGTGGACGACATCACGCCCGGCAGCGCCACGCTGCGCCGCCAGATCGCGACGCGCTACATGGCCGACGGGACGCTGGTGCAGCCGGACGACGTCGTCATCACGAACGGCGCGCTGGAAGCGCTCAACCTGTGCCTGCAGGCAGTGACGCAGCCCGGCGATGCCGTGATCGTCGAATCGCCGACGTTCTATGGCGCCCTGCAAGCGCTGGAAAACCTGGGACTGCGCGCGATCGAGGTACCGTCCTGCCCGCGCGACGGCATCTGCCTCGACCGCCTGGCCCAGGCCCTGGCGGCGGACAGGCCAGCCGCGTGCTGGATCATGACGAACTTCCAGAACCCGCTCGGCAGCCTGATGCCCGACGAGAAGAAGCGCGCCCTTGTCGACCTGCTGGCCTCGCAGGGCGTCCCGCTGATCGAGGACGACGTGTACGGCGAACTGTATTTCGGACCGCGCCGCCCTCCGCCGGCCAAGGCCTTCGACCAGGAAGGGCTCGTGCTGCACTGTTCCTCGTTCTCGAAATGCCTCGCCCCCGGCTACCGCCTGGGATGGGCCCTGCCGGGCCGGTTCCGCGACCAGGTGGCGCGCCTGAAGCTGATGCGCACGCTGGCGGTCGCGGCGCCGGTGCAGGAAGGCCTGTCCGACTACCTCGCACGGGGCGGCTACGACCGCCACCTGCGCCAACTGCGCCACACGCTGGCACTGCAGCAAACCGCGATGTCCTGCGCCGTGCAGCGCCATTTCCCGCCCGGGACCAGGGCGAGCCGGCCGGAAGGCGGCTACTTCCTCTGGGTGGAGTTTCCGGCGGGGGTCGACGCACTGCTGCTGCAGCGGGAAGCCTGCCTGCGTAACATCAGCGTGGCGCCGGGCCCGATGTTTTCCGCGCGGGGCGAGTTCCGCAACTGCGTCCGCTTGAACTTCGGCCACCACTGGGATGCGAAGGTCGAGGCGGCGATCGCCACGCTGGGCGTCCTGGCTGCGGCGCAGCTGGGCAATCCGCGGCCGGCGCCCGCGATCGAGGAGCCGGGCCTGTCGGCGCTGGGCGTATGACGCCACCCTGCCCCGACCGGCTCGCGCGTGCGCCGCGTGCGGCACCCGACGGCCCGCCGACCGACTGGCTGCGCCTGCCGCCGGCATCGTTGCAGGGCGCGCTGGTCGCCGTCGTCGGGCGCGACGTCCGCAGCGTGACCATGAACGACGTCCAGCGCCTGTCGCACTTCCCGTCGTCGCCGCTCGTGTCGCTGTCCTGGTACCACGACATCGACGCGGGCGAGGTCCGCATGGAAGATGGGATTGCCGTGTGGCGGCCGTTCGGCACGGCGTGCGTGGTCGCCGGCACGCAGGCGCATCCCACTACGACGTGGGCGCCGACAACAGGCCGAGGGTGCATGGCCCTGTTCCACGCGGATGCCGCGCGGGCGCTGTTCGGCCTCGATCTCGCGCGCGTGCAGGACCTCTTCCTGCCCGCCGCCGACGTCATGGGCAGCGAGTGGGCGCCGCTGTGGGACGCATTGCTCGCCAGCCGCGACGAGGACATCGTCGACGTGTTCGAATTCCACCTCGCGCGCCGCTGGCAGGCGCTGCGCGGCCGCGATACGGACCAGCCCTCGCTGCGCCAGCTCGGGCGCCACTGGGTCGAGCGCCTCGCGTGGCAGGCGCATGAATGGCGGCGCGAACACAGCCCGCGCCAGGTCGAGCGCCGCATCAAGTCGTTCAGCGGCCGCTCGCTGCGCGAATGGCAGTCCATCGTGCGCACGGAAGGCCTGTTCTTCGCGGCGCGCGACCGCCACGAGGCCGGCCGGCCCTTCGACTGGGCCACCATGGCGCTGGACGAAGGCTTCGCCGACCAGGCCCACATGACGCGCGTCGCGCGGCGCATCACAGGCTTCACGCCGGCGGAGTTCGCGCGCCGCTTTGTCGAGGACGAGTCGTTCTGGATATACCGGCTGTGGGTGTGAGCTTTCAGTCGAAAGTGTAGCGCACGCCGACACGTATTGTGCGCGGCGCGCCGGGCGCCTGGAACGTCGAGTGCACGCGATCCTGCGCGGCGAGAGCGCCGGCGGCATCGAAACCGGTCGTGCCGAGCTGCGACGCCGTCGAGTAGCGGCGGTCGAACAGGTTGTCCACCTGGGCGAAGACACGCAGGCGCGGCGTCGTCTGGAATGCCGTTCCGAGGTCGAAGACGGCATGGCCGGGCGTGGCACCCTGGCCCAGGTACCCAACGCCGTCCGGGCGGTGCCGGCCATTCTCGTTACCGCGCGCGGGCGAGTCCGACACGGCAATCACGCCCAGCTCCGCCGACCACGCAGGCGTGACCTGCCATTCCGCGCGCGCCTTGAACACATGGCGCGGTATCAGGGGGATGCGGTCGCCGGGCCGGATGACGATATTGCCGTCGGCGCCCGCGCTGCTGTTGCCCTCCCCGCCCACCGTCTCGCCGCTCGCGAACGTGGCGTGCAGATACGTGTAGTGGGCCGACACGGTCACGGTCCCGGCGCGGCCCTCGACGCCCAGCTCGATGCCCTGGCGCCGCGTCTTGCCGAAGTTGCGGAAGTAACCGAAGCCCGCCGCGTCGTCCGCCACGAACAGGATGTCGTCGTCGTTCGTCGCGCGGAACACGCCGGCGTTCCAGTGCACCCGCCCGACCGTCCCGCGCACGCCCGCTTCCCACGTGCGCGTGACGACCTGCTTCAACGGCGGATCGCCCGCCATCGCGTTCGGCAGCTTGCACGGATTGGCCGGATCGGCGCAGCCCAGTTCCACGGCCGTCGGCGTGCGGCTGCCTTCGTCGTAGCCGGCATACGCGTTGAACCTGCGCGACGGCGACCAGGTGATGCCGAGCGCCGGATTGAAGCGGCCATAGCGATGATCGCCGTCGAGCGAACCGCTGCCGCCGCCCGGATTGACGCGGTCGCGGTTGTGGACGGCCGTCCGGTTGTAGCGGCCGGACAAGGTCACGTGCAGGTCGTGGCGCACGTCAAACGTGTCGGTCGCGAAGACGCTCCATGTGCGCGTGCGGCCGACGAGGTCCACGGCCATGTCGTCGTCGACGGCGTCCACCGGTGTGACGCTGCGGTCCGGATTCAGGTCGCCGTATTGCGCGCCCTGGCGGAAGTCCGCGCGGCTCGCGTCGTACCCCGCGCCGACCGTCAGCCTGCCGGCGAATTCGGCCTGGCCGCCCAGGCCATGATTCGTCTGCGTACTTGCGGTGCGGTTGACGATGGCAGCGAACGGCCCATCGTCATCGTCGTTCAAATCCCCGTTGAACGTGGTCGTGCGGATGTGACGGTAATAGGCGTTCCCCGACAACAGCACGTCGTCCGCGACCTTGCGGCTGCCGGTCAGGTTGAGCAGCAAGGCGCGGTTGCGCGTCACGTCCGGTTTCGTGTAGACGCTGGCGTAATCCCGGTCGAGCAGCCGCTGCTCCTGCAGGCCGTTGCCCGTGAGGCGGCTGCCGGCCAGTGCGGCACTGAAGGCGACGTCCGAGACGCCGTCGTGCCAGCCCACCTTGCCGAACAGCTGGCCGAGGCGCGTGGGCGAGTCGTCGCGCCACCCGCCGTCGCGGAATGCCGTGCCCGTGGCGTACCAGTGCAGCCCGCGGCCGTCGTGGCGGCCGTGCTCGAACACGGCTTCGACGCGGCCATGGCTGCCCGCCTGCGCCTGTACGGCGCTGCCCGGATCGTGCAGGCCATCCTTCGTGCGGACGGCCAGCGCGCCACCCAGCGTGTTCAGGCCGAACAGCGGGTTCGAACCCGGCATCAACGCAAGGGTCGCGATGGCAGCGCGCGGGATCAGGTCCCAGCTGACGACGTCGCCGAACGGCTGGTTCATGCGCACGCCGTCCACGTAGACGGACAACCCCTGCGGCGTGCCGAGCAGCGGCGACGCCGTGAAGCCCCGGTAGCTGACGTCCGGCTGGAACGGATTGCCCTGGATCTCGTTGACGAACACGCTGCCCAGGCGGCGGTTGAGCGCGTCCGGCAACGTGGCGGCGCCCGGGTCGTTCATGTCCTCGCCGTCGAGTGCCTGCACGTTCGCGGAAATCCGGTCGCGCGCGACACCGGGGCCCTGCAGCGGCGTCGTGCCGACGACTTCCACGATGGCGGGCGCCGGTTCGGCCGCGGCGATGCCGTGCCAGAGCGCCGCGATGGCGGCGGCGAGTGCGATCCTGGTCATATCGATGTCTCCTCGTGTTGTCTTTTGCACGAACTATTCCAGCGGCGCCGCGGCGGCGACAGGGAAAAAATCCCGACTGGTATGGAAGTTGCGTACACACAGGCAAACAACATTCAGGAGAGGACCATGGACTTGCGCCGCCGTCTGATCGGCTCGCTGGGCCTGCTGTTGGGCAGCCTGCTGGCCATGACCACGCTGATACAACTGTATTCGCTCCGCAGCGACATCCGTGCCGAGGTGGACGCTTCCACGCGCCTGGTCAACGTGCTCGCGGCGGCCGGCAATACCGGCGCGGACGACGCCGGCGCCGTACGCACCCTGCTCGCCGGCGCCGGCCTGCGCCACCTGAGCATTCGCACGGCGGACGAACCGCCACCGCAAAACGCCGCGAATCCGCTCCCCGCGTGGCTGGGTTTCGCCCCGCCGGACCGCAGCGAACGGGCAATCCGCATCGGCGGCCAGCTGCTCTACATCGCGCCGAATCCCGCGTCGGAAATCGGCGAGCGCCTGCACGACACTGTGCAAATCTGGATCACCCTGTTGTTCTTTTCCGGTACAACCCTGGCCGTGACGTGGTGGTGCGCTGACCGTGCGCTGTCCCCGGTGCGGGCGCTGGAGGCGGGCCTGCACCGCCTGGCGCGCGGCGAACCCGATCCCGCGCTGCCCGCGTTCGCCCTGCGCGAATTCCGCCGCGTGGCCGACGCCATCGCCCACCTCGCGCGCACGCTGGCGGACGCGCGCGGCGCGCAGCACGCGCTGGCGCGCCAGCTGATCACGGTGCAGGAAGACGAACGGCGCGTGCTGGCGCGCGAGCTGCACGACGAGATGGGCCAGACACTGACGGCGCTGAACGTCACGGCAACCCACATCGCGCGCCACGCGAATGTGCTGACGCGCGCCGCGGTGGCGGAATGCGCGACGGACCTGCGGCGCGACGTCCGCACGTGCAGCGAGCAGTTGCGCGCGATGCTCAAGACGCTGCGGCCGCACGGCCTGCACACGGCCGGCCTCGCGCAGACCTTGCGCGAACTGGTGCTGGGCTGGCGCACGCGCCACACGGACATCGACTTCGAACTCGACCTGCCCACGCAGCTGCCGGACGTCGGCGAGCTGTTGTCGCTGACGGTCTACCGCGTCGTGCAGGAAGCCGTCACGAACGTCGTGCGCCACAGCGGCGCGTCGCTGTGCGTCGTGCGGCTCGCCGTACGCAGCGGCGGTCTCGTGCTGGAAGTGCGCGACGACGGCCGCGGCCTGCCCGCCGACGGCGCGACGTGGCACGGGGGCCTGCTCGGGATCACGGAACGCATCGCCATGGCGGGCGGCCAGCTGCGGCTCGTGGCCGGTCCGGCGGGCGGCCTGCGCCTGCTGGCCACGCTGCCGCTGCCGGCCACGCAATCGGTGGAGGTGCCGGCATGATCCGCATCGTCCTCGTCGACGACCACGCCGTCGTGCGCAGCGGCTACCGCCGGCTCCTGTGCGCCGAACCCGATTTCGCCGTCGTCGGCGAAGCGGCCAGCGCGCCGGAAGCCAATGCGCTCGTCCAGCAGGTCCGGCCGGACGTCGCCATCGTCGACCTCAGCCTGAAAGGAAGCAGCGGCCTGGAAGCCATCGCCGGGATGCGCGCCCGCCAGCCGGGCCTGCGGGTGCTCGTGCTGTCGATGCACGACAGCGCCGGCCACGTCGCCCAGGCGTTGAAGGCCGGCGCGCACGGCTATCTCACCAAGCGCAGCGAGCCGGAAGAACTCATCGCCGGCATCCGCGCCGTGCTGCATGGGACGCGCGTGCTGTCGTCGGACGTGGCGGCGGCCGCGGCGCCGGCACCGCTGGACGGCCTGACGCCGCGCGAGTTCGACATGCTGCGCCTGCTCGTGCACGGCGAATCCGTACAGGCCATCGCGGCCCAGCTCACGGTCAGCCCGAAGACGGTGCTGAACACCCTCACGTCCGTGCGCCAGAAACTGGGGCGGACAATGATTTCCGATTGATGCACCTGGCGGCGCGGCTGGGGATCGTGGAATTCGGCGCCGCCGCTATGCCGTGAAGACGCGGTTCAGCTCCGCCGCCGGCAGCGCCTGGTCCGCATAGCTGAAAGTGCCCTGCTCCAGCACCTCGCGCGCGTCGCGCACGAGCGCCCCGTACGCGGCGCGCGCGAGCGACGCGCCCAGGCTCACGCGCGTGACGCCCAGCGCCGCCAGGTCTGCCACGCTCAACCCCAGGCCCGGCGCGCCGGCCATGAAGTTCACGGGCCGGTCGACGGCGCGCACAACGGCCGCGATGTCTTCCTTTCGCGCGATGCCCGGCGCGAACAGCACGTCGGCACCCGCTTCCTGGTAAGCCTGCAGGCGGCGGATGGTGTCGGCGAGGTCCGGACGGCCGACGCGGAAGTTTTCCGCGCGCGCCGTCAGCATGAATTTGAAGGGGAGTCTGCGGGCCGCCTCCACGGCCGCGCGGATGCGGTCCGTGGCGAGGCCGATGTCGTACAGCGGCTGTCCGGGGTCGTCGGTCGCGTCCTCGATGGAGCCGCCGACGATGCCCGTCGCCGCCGCCTCGACGATCGTGCGGGCCGCGTCTTCCGGCGCATCGCCGAAGCCGGACTGCAGGTCGGCGGACAGCGGCAGGTCCGTCGCCGCGGCCAGTTCGGCCAGGTGCGGCAGCATCTCCGCGATGGTGATGGCCGGATCCGTCTTCGCCTTCGAAAACGCGAAGCCGGCGCTGGTGCCCGCCAGCGCCTGGTAGCCCAGATGCTGCAGCAGCTTCGCCGATCCCGCGTCCCACGGGTTCGGGATGACGAAGCAGTTGCCGCGGCGGTGCAGGTCGACGAACGCCTGCGCTTTTTCCAGCTGGGTCTTCATGCGTTTCTCCTGAGTGGACAAAACGCTACGTTACCAGATCATCACACAGCCGGTTCTTCGCCCACGCGCACGACATGCAGCAGGTTCGTGCGGCCCGGACGCCCGGACGGGAAGCCGGCCACCACGACGACGTCGTCGCCCGCGTCCGCCAGGCCGTGGAAGCGTGCGGCCGCGACGCCGTCCGCCACCATGCGGTCGAAGCCTTCCGCTTCCTCGAACGGCACCGGGTGCACGCCCCACACGAGCGCCAGCCTGCGCGCGATGGCCGTCTTCGGCGTCAGCGCGAGGATGGGCGCGACAGGACGCTCGCGGCTCGCGCGCAGGCATGTCGCGCCGCTCGCGGTGTACGTCACGGTGGCGGCGGGCGCGAGAAGGTTCGTCACGCGGCGCAGCGCGCAGCAGATGGCGTCCGCCGTCGTCTTGTCGGCCGGCTTGTGGCTCGCATCGAGGCCTTCACGCCAGCGCGGGTCCTGCTCCACTTCGCGGATCACGTTGTCCATCACGGCCACGGATTGCACCGGGTACTGGCCGGATGCGGATTCGGCCGACAGCATGACGGCGTCCGCGCCTTCGTAGATGGCGGTGGCCACGTCCGACACTTCCGCCCGCGTGGGCACCGGCGCGGCCGTCATCGATTCCAGCATCTGCGTGGCGACGACGACCGGGCGGCCGGCCGCGCGCGCCGCATGCACGATGCGACGCTGCAGCACCGGCACCTGTTGCGGCGGGAGTTCCACGCCCAGATCGCCCCGCGCGACCATGATGCCGTCGGAAAGCTGCACGATGCCGTCCAGCGCGTCGATCGCGGCCGGCTTTTCCAGCTTGGCCATGATCCACGCACGGTCGCCGATCAGGCTCCTCGCCTCGACGATGTCCTCGGGGCGCTGCACGAACGACAGCGCGACCCAGTCCACGCCCAGTTCCAGGCCGAATGCGAGGTCGGCGCGGTCCTTGGGGGTCAGCGGCGAGATCGGCAGCACCACGCCGGGCACGTTGACGCCCTTGCGGTCGGACAGCGCGCCGCCGGCCATCACGGTCGTCTCGGCGAAGTCGGGACCGCAGGCGTCCACGCGCAGGCGCAGCTTCCCGTCGTCCAGCAGCAGGTCGGTGCCGGGGCGCAGCGCGGCGAAGATCTCCGGATGCGGCATGCCGGCGCGGGTGGCGTCGCCGTCAAGCGCGTCGAGGTCGAGGCGGAAGCGGCTGCCCGTTTCGAGCATGGCTTTGCCGCCGGCCATGCGGCCTACGCGCAGCTTCGGTCCCTGCAAGTCCATCAGCACGCCGATGGGCCGGCCGATGTCGCGCTCGACGCTGCGGATGATGTTGTAGCGCGCGGCGTGGTCGTCGTGGCTGCCGTGACTGAAGTTGAGGCGGAAGACGTCGGCGCCGGCCAGTGCCAGCGCGTAGATTTGATCGGGGGTGGAACTGGAGGGGCCGAGGGTGGCCAGGATGCGGGCACGACGTTGGCGTAGCATGGGTTAATCCTTAAAAAAAACGGGTACGCCGCCGCCGCGGCGCACCCGCTAAAGGGAAGTCTTTCTTTCGCGGGCGCGGTCAGGCCACGTAGATCGCGCGGAAGTCGTTCACGTTGGTCAGCGTGGGCCCCGTGATCAGGGAATCGCCCAGCGCCCGGAAAAACGTGTGCGCATCGTTGTTCTCGAGGCTCGCGCGCGGCGGCAGGCCGCGTTCCCAGCCGCGGGCCAGCGTGTCCGGCGTGACGAACGCGCCGGCGATTTCCTCGGCGCCGTCGACGCCGTCGGTGTCCCCGGCCAGTGCGTGGATGTCCGGCGCGCCGTCCAGCGCGACGGCGAGCGCCAGCAGGAATTCAACGTTGCGGCCCCCGCGGCCGTTGCCGCGGATGGTGACGGTCGTCTCGCCGCCGGACAGCAGCACGCACGGTCCCGCGACCGGCTGGCCGTGGCGGCGCGCCTGCAGGGCGATGCCGGCCATGACCTTGGCCACGTCGCGCGCCTCGCCTTCGATGCTGTCGCCGAGGATCAGCGGCGTCACGCCGGCCTTGCGCGCGACTTCCGCCGCGGCCTCCAGCGCCATCTGCGGCGATGCGACGATGTGCGTTTCGACATGTTCCAGGCGGCGGTTGCCCGGCTTGACCGTCTCGCCATCGCCGGATTCCAGCAGGCGGCGCGCGCCCGCCGGCAGGTCGATCCCGTAGCGGCGCACGACTTCCAGCGCATCCGCGCAGGTCGTCGGGTCGGCCACCGTGGGACCGGAAGCGATGTCCATCGGGTTGTCGCCCGGGACATCGGAAATCAGGAGGTTGACCACGCGCGCCGGGTGGCAGGCCGCGGCCAGCCGTCCGCCCTTGATGGCGGACAGGTGGCGGCGCACGCAATTCATTTCGGTGATGCTGGCGCCGGAGGCGAGCAGCGCGCGGTTGATCGCCTGCTTGTCTTCCAGCGTGACGCCCTCGCCCGGCAGCGGCAGCAGTGCGGAGCCGCCGCCGGAGATCAGGCAGATCACGAGGTCGTCCGCCGACAGGCCGCGCACCGTGCGCAGCATGCGCTGGGCGGCTTCGCGGCCGGCGGCATCGGGGACCGGATGGGCGGCTTCGACGATTTCGATGCGCTCGCACGGCACGGCGTAGCCGTAGCGCGTGACGACGAGGCCCGACAAGGGCCCTGCCCAGCTGCGTTCCAGCGCCTGCGCCATCGCGGCGGACGCCTTGCCGGCGCCGATCACCACCGTGCGGCCCTTCGGTGGCGCCGGCAGGTTGCGCGGGATGCACAGCGCGGGCTGGGCCGCGTCGACGGCGGCGGTGAACATGCTGGCCAGCAGTTCGCGTGGGGTCATCGTAGTCATCGTTGTCTCCATTTGGTTCCCGAGTGCCGCCTCGAATCGGACGGCTTTTGTAGGGTGGGCGGTTCTCCGCCCACGCGTTCAACCAGACCGTGAATGGCCGTAGTGTTCGTCCGTGCCCGAGCCGGTTGAACGCGTGGGCACGTGGTGCCCACCCTACGAACCGATCTCGAAGTTCGACATGATCTCCAGCGCGCGCACCATCGCCGAGTGGTCCCAGCTGCCGCCTTCGTGCGCGGCGCAGGTGTTGAACAGTTCCTGCGCGGTGGCGGTGTTCGGCAGCGCGACGCCCAACTGGCGGCCGGTGGTCAGCGCCAGGTTCAGGTCCTTGCGGTGCAGGTCGATGCGGAAGCCCGGCGCGAACGTGCGCTTGACCATGCGTTCGCCATGCACTTCGAGGATGCGGGAGTTGGCGAAACCACCCATCAGCGCCTCGCGGACGCGGGCCGGATCGGCGCCGGCCTTGGCGGCCAGCAGCAGCGCCTCGCCGACGGCTTCGATCGTCAGCGCCACGATGATCTGGTTCGCGACCTTGGTGATCTGGCCGTCGCCGTTGCCGCCGACGAGCGTGATGTTCTTGCCCATCTTTTCGAACAGCGGCTTGACCGTCGCGAATGCCGCCTCGCTGCCGCCGACCATGATGGTCAGGCTCGCGGCCTTGGCGCCCACTTCGCCGCCCGACACCGGCGCATCCAGGTATTCGCAGCCCAGCGCATTGATGCGGCGGGCGAAATCCTTCGTGGCGACCGGTGAGATCGAGCTCATGTCGACGACGATCTTGCCGGCGGTCAGGGCCGAGGCGACGCCGTCCTTGCCGAACAGGACCTCGTCCACCTGCGGGGTGTCCGGGACCATGACGAAGATGATGTCCGCCTGCGCCGCCACTTCGGCGCCGTTCAGGCACACGCGGGCGCCTGCTTCGACGAGGGCCGACGGGGTCGGGCCGACGGTGTTGGTGAACAGTGTGTGGCCGTCGTTGATGAGGTGTCCCGCCATCGGGGCACCCATGATGCCCAGGCCGATGAATCCGATGTTTGCCATGATGTGTCTCCTTCGTGTATTGCTTAGTTGGCCAATTGAGCGGCGAAATTGGCGATCCAGTCCAGGCCCGCGCGGGTGTCGGCGGCGGGCTTGTATTCGCAGCCGATCCAGCCGTCGTAGCCGATGCGGTCGAGGTGTTTGAACAGGAACGGGTAGTTGATCTCGCCCGTGCCCGGCTCGTTGCGGCCAGGGTTGTCCGCAACCTGGATGTGCGCGATGCGGGCCAGGTGCTTCTCGACCGTCTTCGCCAGCTCGCCTTCCGTGCGCTGGGCGTGGTAGACGTCGTACTGGACGAACAGGTTGTCCGCGCCGACCGAGTCGATCAGGTCCAGCGCCTGCTGCGTCGTGTTCAGGTAGAAGCCCGGAATGTCGTACGTGTTGATCGGCTCGATCAGCAGGCGGATGCCGGCCTGCTTCAGCTGCGTCGCCGCGTAGCGCAGGTTCTCGACGAGGGTGCGGCGCACGGTGCCTTCGTCGACGCCGGCCGGCGCGATGCCCACCAGGCAGTTCAGCTGGCGGCAGTTCAGCGCTTTCGCGTAGTCGATGGCGCGGGCGACGCCCTCGCGGAACTCGGCCTCGCGGCCCGGCAGCACGGCGATGCCGCGCTCACCCTTGTCCCAGTCGCCGGCCGGCAGGTTGTGCAGGACCTGCGTGAGGCCGAATTCCTGCAGGCGTTCCGCCAGCGCCTCCTTTTCGAAGCCGTACGGGAACAGGTATTCGACGCCCTTGAACCCCGCATCGCGCGCCGCTTCGAAGCGGTCGAGGAACGGCAGTTCGTTGAACAGCATGGTCAGGTTGGCAGCAAATCGTGGCATGTCTTTCTCCTTGCTTCAGGCGCGGATCGCGGTCGGTGCGTCGCCCGGATGGTCGGCGAGCGGCTCGAATTCGTTGATGGCGTCGATCTCCGTGCCCATCGAAATATTGGTCACGCGCTCCAGGATGATCTCGACGACCACCGGCACACGGTGCTGGGCCATCAGGCGGCGCGCTTCGGCGAACGCCGGCTGGATGTCGTCGACGTGGCGAACGCGGATCGCCTTGCAGCCCAGGCCTTCGACGACGGCCACGTGGTCGACACCGTAGGAGCCGAGCTCCGGGGCGTTGATGTTCTCGAACGCCAGCTGTACGCAGTAATCCATGTCGAAGCCGCGCTGCGCCTGGCGGATCAGGCCGAGGTAGGCGTTGTTCACGACGACGTGCAGGTACGGCAGCTTGAATTGCGCGCCGACGGCCAGTTCCTCGATCATGAACTGGAAGTCGTAGTCGCCGGAGATCGCGACGACGTCCGTCTTGGCGCCGGATGCCACGACACCCAGTGCGGCCGGCACGGTCCAGCCCAGCGGGCCCGCCTGGCCGCAGTTGATCCAGTTGCGCTCCTTGTACACGTGCAGGAACTGCGCGGCGGCGATCTGCGACAGGCCGATCGTGCTGACGTAGGTCGTGTCCTTGCCGAAGGCGCGGTTCATCTCTTCGTACACGCGCTGCGGCTTGATCGGGTTGTTCTCGAAGTGCGTCTTGCGGAGCATCGTGCGCTTGCGTTCCTGGCACTGCGCGACCCAGGCGCTCCTGTCCGGCAGGCCGCCGATGGATTTCATGCCGCTGGCCACGTCGATCAGCAGGTCCAGTGCGGCGCCGGCGTCGGAGACGATGCCCAGGTCCGGCCCGAACACGCGGCCGATCTGGGTCGGTTCGATGTCGATGTGGACGAACTTGCGGCCCTTCTTGTAGACGTCGACGGAACCGGTGTGGCGGTTCGCCCAGCGGTTGCCGATGCCGATCACGAAGTCGGATTCCAGCATCGTCGCGTTGCCGTAGCGGTGCGACGTCTGCAGGCCGACCATGCCGGCCATCAGCGGGTGGTCGTCGGGGATCGCGCCCCAGCCCATCAGGGTCGGGATCACGGGCACGCCGACGATCTCGGCGAATTCCTGCAGCCTGGCGGCCGCGTCGGCATTGAACACGCCGCCGCCGCAGACGATCAGCGGACGCTCGGCGGCGTTCAGCATCGCCAGCGCCTTTTCGGCCTGGGCGCGGGTCGCGGCGGGTTTGTAGACCGGCAGCGGTTCGTAGGTGTCGATGTCGAATTCGATCTCGGCGACCTGCACGTCGAACGGCAGGTCGATCAGCACGGGGCCCGGACGGCCGGAGCGCATCAGGTGGAATGCCTGCTGGACGACGCGCGGCAGCAGGTCCGGCTCGCGCACGGTGACGGCCCATTTCGTGACCGGCTTGGCGATCGACTCGATGTCGACGGCCTGGAAGTCTTCCTTGTACAGGCGGGCACGGGGTGCCTGGCCCGTAATGCATAGGATAGGTATCGAATCGGCCCAGGCGGAGTACAGGCCCGTGATCATGTCGGTGCCGGCCGGACCCGACGTGCCGATGCAGACGCCGATGTTGCCGGCCTTGGCGCGGGTATAGCCCTCGGCCATGTGCGAGGCGCCTTCCACGTGGCGGGCGAGCACGTGCTCGAAGCCGCCGTTCTTCTTCATCGCCGAGTAAAACGGGTTGATCGCGGCGCCGGGCACGCCGAACACCGTACTCACACCTTCCTTGCGCAGCACTTCCGCCGCTGCGTCGATTGCTCTCATTCGGGCCATGTTCTCCTCCGTTGCTATGGTTAGTCTTGGACTGATGACCCAGCATAGCCATAACCCACGGCAAGTTGAATTGCTGCTATTATCGGCTCTGTCGATACTTTAAGTATTGAATGGGATAAAAGGCATGGACCGCTACACCGAAATACGCAGTTTCGTACTCATCACCGAAAAGGGCAGTTTCGCCGGCGCCGCCCTGGCGGAAGGCGTGACGCCCGTCGTCATGGGCCGCCGCCTGGACGGTCTCGAAAAACGTCTCGGCGTGCGCCTGATGCACCGCTCGACGCGCGGCCTGACGCTGACGGCGCTGGGCGAACAATTCATCGAACCGTGCCGCCAGCTGCTGCGCGATTTCGACATCACGGAAAACAGCATCAGCGCGGGCCGCAGCACGGTGCGCGGCCACCTGGTGGTGTCGGCGCCGGCCGCGTTCGGCCGCAAGCACGTGGCGCCGCACGCGCCCGCCTTCCGCGCCATCCACACGGAACTCAAGATGTCGTTCAACTTCACGGACAGCGTCGTGGACCTCGTGCGCGAAGGCTACGACATGTCGATCCGCATCGGCGAGGTGACGGACCCGAACTACGTCGCGATTCCGCTGTTCCCGAACCGGCGCGTCGTGTGCGGCACGCCCGACTACTTCGAGCGCAACGGCGTGCCGCGCGCACCGGAAGATCTCGCGCGCCACAACTGCCTCGCCTTCAACCTGCAGGGCGGCCAGCAGCGCGGCTGGACGTTCCAGCGCGACGGCAAGCTGTTCGCCGTGCGCGTGGACGGCGACCTCGCGTGCAACGACGGCGAGCTGTTGTTCGACTGGGTGAAACAGGGATTGGGCATCGGCTGGCGCTCCACGTGGGAGATCCAGGCCGAGCTGAAACGCGGGGAACTCGTGACGGTGCTGGACGACTACGCGGTCGGGAACTACCCGATCCAGGCCGTGTTCCCGCAGCAGCGCTATTTACCGGCGAAGATCCGGCACTTCATCGACCACCTGAAGGCGGTGTACAACACGGCGGGATATTGGGAGTCCTGACGACGGCAGTCAGGCGGCCGCCCGGACCGGCGGCGCGGCCGGCCCCATGACGGTCGCCAGCGCGAGCACGCCGTCCGCGGCCGCCCGCGTCAGGTCCGCATCCGCCGCGGCGATCACGTACGGCGCCAGCACGGCGGCGTCGAGGATGCCCACCGCCCGGTTGCGCCCGCCCTGCTTGGCCGCGTACAGGCACAGGTCGGCGAGATGGACCAGTTGCTCCCAGTCCGGATCGACGTCGCCCGGGTTCAGGGACTTGGGGCAGAAGCCGATCGAGATCGTCACGTTCAGCGCGCGGTCGTCCAGGGCGATCGGCGTGCCGCCCACGGCCGCGAGCACGCGCGCGCACACCTGGCGGGCCTCGTCCGTGCCGATGCCGGGCAGGTAGGCGAGGAATTCCTCGCCGCCCCAGCGCACCAGAACATCCTGTTCGCGCAAGGTGGCGCCGAGCCGGGCCGCCACGTTCTTCAGCACGACGTCGCCCGCGCCATGGCCCAGCGTGTCGTTGATCGACTTGAAGCGGTCGACATCCATCAGCAGGAACACGCCGCCCGTGCGCCCTTCCGCGCCGGCGCGCCGTTCGGACGCGGCGCCCGCCTTGCGGTGGTGATGCGGCACGACCTGTTCGTAGAAGTAGTGGCGGTTGAAGAGCCCCGTCAGCGAATCGCGCGTACTTTGCAGGAACAGCTGCTCGTTCTTCTGCTGCAGCGATTTGTTCGCCTTCGCCACGCGCCGGTACAGGAAGGCGATCATGACGATGGCGACGCCCGCCGTCGCGCACAGTGCCACCCACAGGCTGCGCTGGCGCCGGGCGTTCTGCAGGTCCGCCGCCTTCAGCATGCTCTCGTGGTGAAGCGCGGCGAGTTCGCTCTGCTTCTTCTGGTTGTCCCGGGCGCGCTGCAACGCCTCGTAGGACAACTGCTTTTCCTTGCGCCACGCGGCCAGCGACACGGAGCCGGCTTTTTCGTAGATCGTCAGGGCGGCTTCGCCGAAACCGACCTGGCCCAGCGCATGGCCGTAGTTGAGCAGCATCCGAACGTACTGGTCGTCGTTCTTGAGCGCCTCGAGCGCCTTGTCGGCCATGGCCCTGCCCTCGGCGATATTGCGGAAGTAGATCTGCGTGAGTCCGAGTTCGAACGTGGCGAGCTGGATGCCGTAGTCGTCGCCGACGGCGCGCGAAATGCGCAGCGCCGCAGCGGCGGCCCGTTCCGCCTCGCCGAAGCGCCGGCTCTGCATGTAGAGCTCCGCCAGGTTCGCCAGCGGCACCGCCAGGCGCTCCTGCGCATCGAGCTTTTGAAGAAGGTCTACCGCGGCCTTCAGCGCGCTCTCCGCCCGCTTCGGATTGCCCGTGCGCGCGGCCGTCGCGTACTCGGCGAGGCGCGCATGCGCGAGCTGGCCTGCAATGCCGCGGGCGCGGGCGGCGGCGATCATCTCGTCGGTGCGCGCCAGCGCGTCGGTGTATTTGCCGACGCCGGCCAGCAGGCGTGCCTGTTCGCGCAGCGCCATCTGCAGCGCGTCCGGATCGTCGCCGGCCCGCGCGACGTCCACCGCCCGGGTCACGAATTCGATGCCGCTGGCCGTGTCGCCATCCTCTTCCGCCAGCAGTCCCTGCGTGACGAGCGCCTGGGTTTTCAGGTACGGGTCGGCCGAATCGTCCGCGAGCCGGGCGGCCCCCTGGATCAGCCGGCGCGCGGCTTCCTGGTCGTGCACGTACATGGACAAGGCATACGCATGGCTCAACATCGCCCGCGCCAGCAAGTCGTCGTCGTGCAGTTCGCGGCCGAGCCGCTCGGCCCCGAGGGCCGCATCGACGGCGCGATTCTTGTCCTTCAGCCACCAATACGCGCGGCTCGTCGCGACGAGCACGTGGCCCAGTTCGCGTCCCGTGTGCGTTTGCCGCAACGCGTCCAGCCGGTGCAGCGCCGCGCGCGGCATGACGTAGGCCTCTTCGCGGATGACGGTCAAGTCGCGGGTGAAGTCGTCATACGGTTCGCCGGATTGGACCACGGCTGCCTGGCAGACGAGCAGCAGGCCCAACAATATCCGGCGTACAACCATGCTTCCTCCAAACGTAGCCCTGAATAGTAACATCAGGAAACGTCAGATTCCACAAATCAAGTTGTAACGTGTCTATTGACCCACGGAAACGTATTAGTCCATCATCGTTTCCCCGGCCCGCAAGGTCAGCACGCGCACGCCGTTGCGCGTCACGGCCACGGTATGCTCGAACTGGGCGGACAGCGCGCCGTCGCACGTACGCACCGTCCAGCCGTCATCCTCGGTGCGCACGGCGTGGCGGCCCGCGTTGAGCATCGGCTCGATCGTGAACACCATCCCTTCGCGCAGCACGAGGCCCGTCTGCGGGCGGCCCCAGTGCAGCACCTGCGGCGGCTCGTGCATCTCGCGCCCGATGCCGTGCCCGCAGTATTCGCGCACGACCGCATAGCCGTGGCGGCGCGCATGCCGCTCGATGGCATGGCCCACGTCGCCGAGCCGCGCGCCGGGACGCACGGCGCGGATACCCTTCCACATCGCCTCGTACGTCACCTGCACGAGCTTCTTCGCCGGCGCCGCCACCTCGCCGACGAGGTATGTCTTGCTGGAGTCGGCGATATAGCCGTTCTTTTCCAGCGTGATGTCGAAGTTGACGATGTCCCCGCTCTGCAGGATCTCCGCCGGCGACGGCACGCCGTGGCACACGACGTCGTTGCGTGACGCGTTCAGCGCGAACGCATAGCCGTACTGGCCCTTGCTGGCCGGGCGCGCACCGAGGGTGTTCACGATGAAGTCGTCGACCAGGTCGTTCACCTGCATGGTCGACATGCCGGCGAGATCCAGCCGGTCGAGCTGTGCGAACACGTCCGCCAGCAGCTTGCCGGCCGCCGCCATCAGCGCGACCTCCTCCGGCCGCTTCGTCATGACGCCACCTTGAGCGCCTGTGGCACGACGCCCGCCGCCCTCAGCTCGCGCGCCATGATCTCGTTGAAGCTCTGCGTCGGATTCAGCTCGCACAGCATGCCGATGCGGACCCAGAACGCGGCCTGCGCGTTGATCGAGCGGCACGACACCGTGCTCGCCTTGCGGATCTGGTCGTGCAGTTCGTCTTCGATATTCACGATGCCCATCATATGCTCCATATACAATCCATATATGGAGTATATATTGGTGTTGCCTACCCGGCAAGTCATTTATTGACATAACATACAAAGACCGTGTCACAATCGTTGCCGGCCGTGCACCGGCATGGCTCATGCGGGAAAGGACAGGTCATGTCGATTCGCTCCGTCGCGCTGGCTGCCGCCGGCCTCCTCGTCGCTCTGCACGCCGGCGCCGAGCCGGCCGGTTCCGTCGCCGCTTCCCCTGCCGATGCGGTCCAGAGCATCACCGTCACGTCCCAGCGGAACCCGTCGAAATGGTTCCGTGCGGAGAGCCAGCACGTAATCCTGTATTCCGACACCAGCCAGGACGAAGCGCAGCGCCTGCTGGACAACCTGGAGCGGCTGGACGACCTGCTACGCATCTACACGAAGGGCTATGCCAGGACCGGCGGGCCGGAAAGCAGGATCACGCTCTACTACACGGCGCGCTTCGACGATCTCGCCCGACTGGGCGCCGGGCTTGGTTCGCCGTCGCGGGAAACCGTCGGCGTCTACAGCAGCTGCAACGACGGTGTGGCCGGATTCGGTACGCAGCTTGAGACCATCGACACGCTCGACAACGACAAGCTGGCCCGGTATCCGTTGAACGTCAGCCTGTCATTCCTGTTCGAGGCGTATGCGCGGCATTTCCTGTACCGGCACACCGACCTGCGGGCCCCGACCTGGTTCATCGACGGTTTCGCGCACTATTTTTCGACCGTGCGCTTCACGGACAGCCGCATGGCGGTCGGACGCTGGCCGACCATCCTCGGCCGCTACTTCGGCCTGCTGGACGGGGAAATGGGCAGCTACGCCCTGTACTACCGCGATGTGCTGGAGCAGAACGAGAACGCCGGCGTGGGCCCCGACGGCCGCATGCGCCAACAGGTCGAGTATGCGGCGCGGTCCTGGCTGCTCGTCCACTACGCCCTGTCGTCGGAAGACAACCGGCGCCGCCTGGGCGCCTACCTGAAGGCGTTCCATGATGGGGTGCCGTCCGTGCAGGCGTTCGAGCGGAGCTTCGGCATCCCCGTGGACGACCTGTCGGCGGCGATGTGGCGCTACCGCCTGAAAGGCTTGCAGGTGCTGCACGTCGACCGGCCGGGGCTGCCGCGCGCCGTCGTCAACGTCGATGTCCTGCCGGAAGCGTCGTCCGACTACCTGCTGGCCGAGGCCGCGCTGAAATCGTGCCCGTCCGGCGCGGCCCGGCAGGCGACGATCGAACGTGTGCTCGACGGGGCGCCGCCACCGGGTCCGTCCGCGAGCGTGCAGGTGCAGCGCACGGTGGCCCGCGCGCTGATCGACGCCGGCCGCCCCGCCGACGCGCTGCCCTACCTCGACGCGGCGCTGCGCAAGGACGACGCCGACGCGGACCTGCATGTGCTGGCGGGCCAGGCCCACCTGCGCCTGGCCAGGGGCGGCGCCGCCGACAGGACATTGCGGCTGGCCGAGGCACGGCGGCGTTTCGCGCGCGCGCTCGAACTCGCCCCCGCCCTGCCGGGCGCCGCACTCGGCAAGCTGTCCGTCGACATCATGGCCGGCGGCGATCCCGGCCAGGACGCCATCGACGACGTCCTGACGGCCTGGCACGGCAGCCGCGACGTGGGGGGCCTCGGCCGTACCGCGGCGCTCGTCTACGCCTGGCGCGGTGACGGCATCCGCGCCGCAAACCTGCTGCGCTCGATGGCCAGCAACGGGCGCGACCCGTACACGGCGGCCTGGGCCGCCGCCTGGCAGCGCCGGCTCGACGCCGGCCTGACCCGCGATGCGATCCGCGCCGGACTGGCCGCATTTCCCTGGTCCGGTCCTGCGTTCCGCGAATGGACAATCGATGCGACGGCAGATATCAACAGGATCGAACTGAGCGCCGGCCTGCAGAAGGTGGGAAGGTTGTTCTTCGCCCCGCCGCAGCCATTTCAATGACGTCCGTCACGCCGGGTCGCGGCGCGGCCAGGCCAGGTTTTCCAGCTCGTCCGAAATGACCTGCTGGCCGTGCTCCACCATGAATTCGTGGAACGACGCGGCCACGGTCGGAATCGCGCGCGCCGCCTTGTGCATCACGTGCCATTCCCCCTGCACGACGACGCCCGGCACCGGCAGGACGCTGAGCAGCCGGTTGCGCACTTCCAGCGTGCACGCGTGGACGGACAAAAAGGCGACGCCCAGCCCCGCCGCCGTCATCTGCTTGATCGCCTCGTTGCTCGACAGCTCCGAGCTGATCGCCAGCGCCACGCCCTCTTCCTCGTAGCGCCGCTCGATCGCCGCGCGCGTGCCCGACCCGCGTTCGCGCACGAGCAGGTTGTGGGCGGCGATGTCGGCCAGCGTCACGTTGTCCTTTGCCAGCAGCGGGTGGCCCGGCGCGACGAAGAACGCCATCGGATGGCGCGCGAAGCGGCTCGCGCTGGTCGGGAATTCGCGCGGCGGCGTGCCCATGATGGCGAGGTCGATCTCGTCGCGCGACAGCATGCCGATCACCTCCGGGCGCGAGCCCACCTGCAGCTTGATGCGCACGTGCGGACGGCCCGTCGTGAAGCGCACGAGCATCGGCGGCAGCAGGTGCTCCGCCGTCATCACGGCGCCGATGCGCAGCGTACCGGACGTGACGCCCTTCAGTGCCGCGATCTCGTCGCCCGCCTCTTCCCACAGGCCGAGGATGCGCTCCGCGTAGCCCACCAGCAGCTCGCCCGCGGCCGTCATCTGGATGTTGCGGCCCTGGCGGCGCGTGAGCGGCAGGCCGGCCGCTTCCTCCAGCAATTTCAGGTGCAGCGACACGGCCGGCTGCGTGACGTGCATCGCCTCGGCCGCGCGCGACACGCTCTGGTGACGCGCCACCAGCATCAGCGCCTGCAGTTGTTTGAAGCTGGCTGGATACATAAGCTATACCTTATCGAATTCTAATAAAGATTTATTTTTATTTTATCCCGCCCAGCCGTATAGTAAAAACAATTCAAGCGACAATGACCTGCAAAAGGAGATCATCATGACGGCACAAGCGTTCATCTTCGACTTATCCGCATTCCGTTCGACGGACATCCCGGCCGACGCCGAGCGCCTGCTCGACCAGGCGATCGAAGACGGCCTGCCGTGCGCCCTGATCTCCGAACTGCCGCACCAGCAGGCGGGCGAACAGCTGCGCCGCCGTTTCGGCGACACCGCGCACCACATCTTTTCCGTCGTCCTGACGGGCGCCGATTTCGAAGCGCGCGGCCACAAGGCCCCGTATTCCGTGGTCCTCGACCAGCTGGGCGTACAGCCCGACGCAGCGCTGGCCGTGACGACGTCGCCGCGCGCCATCGCGGCCGCCCGCACCGCGCGCATCGGCGTACGCACGCCCAAGGCGATCGTCATGCGCAAGGACATGCGCAAAGTAGCGATGCAGACCACGACCCACTAAAGCAGTCTTCCCGGCATCCGGCGGGCGCTGCTCCCGCCGGATGCGCGAACGCAGCGCGGCGCGGGGAGCCCCCGGTGCCGCATCGATTCGAAAAAAGAAGGGAGCACACCATGCAGTCCATCGTCATCGTCGGAGGCGGCGTCGCCGGCCTCGAACTTGCCACCCGCCTGGGACGCCGACTCGGCGCCCGCCACCGGGAACGCGTGATCCTCATCGACAGCGCACCGACCCACTTCTGGAAGCCCCTGCTGCACGCCGTCGCCGCCGGTACCATTGACCCGGCCGACCACATGATCGACTATGCGCGCCAGGCCATCGACAACCACTTCACGTTCGTCTGCGGCGAAGTGATCGACGTCGACCGCACCCGCCGCACGCTTACCGTCCGCAGCCGTTTCGACGACGCGCCGGATGCGCACACCGTCATCGATTACGAACGGCTCGTGCTGGCCTACGGCTCCGTCACGAACTTCTTCGGCATCCCCGGCGCGCAGGAACACTGCCTGGCGCTCGACAGCGTGACAGGCGCCGAAGCGTTCCGCCAGCGCTTCCTCGGCCTGTGCGCCCAGGCGGGACGGCGCCGCAATGCCCGCACGGATGCCGGCGCGCCGCTGCTGGACATCGTCATCGTGGGCGCCGGCCCGACCGGCATCGAACTGGCGGCCGACCTGCGCCACACGGTCGACACGCTGGCCCACTACGGCCTCGCGGGACTCGAATCGCCGCACCAGGTGCACATCCGCATCGTCGAGCGCGGGCCGCAGGTGCTGCCGTCGCTGGATGCCGAAGCCTCGGGCCTGGCCGTGCGCAAGCTGCGCGCGATGGGCATCGAGATCTGCACCGACACGGCGATCGCCGAGGTGCGCGAGGACGAGGTCATCACGACGGACGGCCGCGTGTTCCCCGCAGCGATCACCGTGTGGGCCGCCGGCGTGAAGGGGCCGCGCTTCAGCACGGGCCTGAACGTGGCGCTGAACCGCAACGACCAGGTGGTCGTGGATGGGCACCTGGCGAGCGTGACGGATCCGGAGATCCACGCGATGGGCGATTGCTGCACGCTGCTCAATCCGGACAAGACGGCGATGGCGCCGCCCAGCGCCCAGGCCGCGCGCCAGCAGGCCATCTACCTGGCGACGCTGCTGACGCACAAGGCGCCGGACGCGCTGCCGGGCTTCCAGTACCGCGACTACGGCACGCTCGTGTCGCTGGGACAGGCGGGCGCGGTGGGCATCCTGCGCCGCGCGATCGGCCAGCGCCACCTGCACGTCAAGGGGCCGTTCGCGCTGGCGATGTACGGCCTCACCTACCAGCGCCACGTGATGGGACACCTCGGCCTGGTGCGGATGTGCGGCAACCTGCTGGCGCGCTGGTTCCGGTCGAAGATGCTGATGCCGGTGCGCTGGCACTGATACCGGCGGCGCGGCTACAACCGCGCGAGGCGCGCGCCATCGACCCGCAGCGACGCGCCGTCGACGAAGCGGGCCTCGTCGGTGAGCAGGAACGCGATGGCGGCGGCGAGGTCCTCGGGCGCGCCCACGTCGGCCTTGTCGATGACTTCGACGCCCGCCTTCACGTTCGGGTTATCCCACAACATGGGCGTGTCGACGGCGCCGGGCAGCACGGCATTCACGCGGATGCCTTTCGCCTTGCCCTCCAGCGCCGCCGAGCGCGTGAGCGACAGCAGCGCCGCCTTCGCGGCCGCATACGGCGCGACGAGGGGCTCGGTTTCCACTGCATGCACGCTGGAGACGTTGACGATGGCCCCGCCCCGGCGCATGCGCAGGAAGGCCTGCTTGGTGAAGAAGAAGGCGCCCAGCAGGTCGACGTCGAGGATGCCGCGCCAGTCCTGCTCCGTCTGTTCTTCAATTTTCTTGAACAGCATCGTGCCCGCGTTGTTGACGACATAGTCCCAGCCGCCGAGCTGGCGGATCGTGGCATCCACGGCGGCGACGACCTGGTCCTCGCGCGACACGTCGCAGGCGATGGTGGCCATGCGGGCGGGATCGAACTCCTTGCCCAGGTCCGCGCGGACGGCGTCCAAACGGTCCAGGTGCAGGCCCGCGAGCATCACGCCGGCCCCGTCCTGCAGCAGGCGCCGCACGGTGGCCCGGCCGATGCCGCCGGATGCGCCGGTGACGATGGCGATGCGCTGGTCGAAACCCATTGTCCCCTCCTGTGCACGTCCTGGATCCGGCACGACGATACCACGGGCTACCGGAGGGGCGCGCATCGATTACACATCGGTCATAATTGCGGTCGCCGCCAACCATCGCCCAGGAGACCCATGTTCGAGATCAGCCAGCTCCGCTGCTTCGTCGCCGTCGCCGAGGAATTGCATTTCAGCCGCGCAGCGGAGCGCCTGAACATGACGCAGCCCCCGCTGAGCCGCCAGATCCGCCTGCTGGAACACCATGTCGGCGCCCAGCTCCTCGAGCGCAACAGCCGCACGGTGAGGCTGACGGCCGCCGGCAAGGCCTTTTTCCCGGAAGCGGCGCGCATTCTCAGGATCGCGGAGGAAGCGATGTTTGCCGCCCGCCGCGCCGCGAAGGGCGAACAGGGCATCCTCGCCATCGGCTTCACGTCGGCGTCCGGCTACAGCCTGCTGCCGGAAGTCGTGCGGCGCCTGCGCGAGCGCTCGCCGGGCGTGTCGCTGACGTTGAAGGAACTCGTCAGCACCATGCAGGTGGAAGCACTGAACGCGGGCGAGCTTGACCTGGGCCTGATGCGTCCGCACCCCGTCAGCGGCGACCTGGACAGCCAGTTGATCGCGACGGAAGCCCTGATGCTGGCCATCCCCGACAGCGACGCCGACCTATGGCCTCTCGAACCGACCCTGGCCGACCTGCACGGCCGCCCGTTCGTCATGTATTCGCCGTACGAGGCGCGGCCGTTCTACCAGATGCTGAGCGAGCGCTTCGCCCGCGCGGACGTGGTGCCGGAGGTCGTAGAGCACATCGGCCAGGTGCACACGATGCTGGCGCTGGTGCGCGCGGGGATCGGCGCCGCCCTCATCGCGGAAGGCGCGGCCCGGCTGAAATTCGACGGCGTCGTCATGCGCCGGATCGCCACAGAGCCCGTCGACACGGTGTGCACCTATCGCCGCAACCATGACAACCCGGTACTGCAGCTCTTCCTGGACGAAGTACTGCCGACATTCCGGACCTGATGAATTCAATTTTTGGATGATTGCCATCCTAATTTGGTTTGCTGGTGAATTGATGTAACGATATCATGGGGAACGATTTGTTCCTTACCGATACAGCCAACATGACCACCATCGTTACCAGCGCCCCCGTCGTCACCGAACTGCGCGTCGTCCCCGTCGCCGGCCAAGACAGCATGCTGCTGAACCTGTCCGGCGCGCACGGCCCCTGGTTCACCCGCAATATCGTCATCCTCAAGGACAGCGCGGGCAATACGGGCCTCGGCGAGGTGCCGGGAGGCGAAAAGATCCGCCAGACCATCGAAGACGCGCGCCCCCTCGTCGTCGGCAAGACGCTGGGCGAGTACAACAACGTCCTGAACGCCATGCGCGCCGCCTTCGCCGACCGCGACGCGGGCGGCCGCGGCCAGCAGACGTTCGACCTGCGCACGACGATCCACGCCGTCACGGCCGTGGAATCCGCCCTGCTCGACCTGCTCGGGCAGTTCATGGGCGTGCCCGTCGCCGCGCTGCTGGGCGAAGGCATGCAGCGCAACGCCGTCGAGATGCTGGGCTACCTGTTCTACGTGGGCGACCGCAAAAAGACGGACCTCGCGTACCGCGGCGAGCCGGATGCGGACAACGACTGGTTCCGCCTGCGTAACGAGCAGGCGCTGACGCCGGACGCCATCGTGCGCCTGTGCGAGGCCGCGCGCGACCGCTACGGCTTCAACGACTTCAAGCTGAAGGGCGGCGTGCTGTCGGCCGACGACGAGATGGATGCGATCGTCGCGATGCACGAGCGCTTCCCGGATGCGCGCATCACGTTGGACCCGAACGGCGCGTGGTCGCTGGCGGAAGCGATCCGCGTGTGCCGCGACAAGCACGGCATCCTCGCGTACGCGGAAGACCCGTGCGGCGCCGAGAACGGTTTCTCGGGGCGCGAAGTGATGGCCGAATTCCGCCGTGCCACCGGCCTGCCGACGGCGACCAACATGATCGCCACGGACTGGCGCCAGATGGCCCACTCGATCCAGCTGCAATCCGTCGACATCCCGCTCGCCGACCCGCACTTCTGGACGATGCAGGGCTCCGTGCGCGTGGCGCAGTTGTGCCAGATGTTCGGCCTGACGTGGGGCTCGCACTCGAACAACCACTTCGACATCTCGCTCGCCATGTTCACGCACGTGGGCGCGGCGGCGCCGGGCAAGGTCACGGCGATCGACACGCACTGGATCTGGCAGGACGGCCAGCGCCTGACGAAGGAACCCCTGAAGATCGAGGGCGGCCTCGTGCACGTTCCGGCCAAACCGGGCCTCGGCATCGAGCTGGACGAGCTTGAACTGGAAAAAGCGCACCAGGCGTATAAGAACATGGGCCTGGGCGCACGCGACGATGCCGTTGCGATGCAATTCCTGATCCCCGGCTGGAAGTTCGACAACAAGCGCCCCTGCCTCGTGCGCTGACCGACGAACCGGCAAGCCTTACACGACGTAGGGCTTGCCGTTGACCACGACGTTCTCCACCACCGGCTTGCCCGCGTCTTTCACCTGCAGCCGCTCGTCGGTTAGTTGCAGATCCATGTTCCGCAGCACGAGCCCGCCGATGTCGGTCTGCCCCGGGTTCGGCGCCACGATGCCGAAGGCGCCGAAGCGGCCGCGCAGGCCGTCCAGCACGAGGCCCCGCACGCTCGAGCGCGGCGGCGCCTCGCCTTTCAGGTCGAAGTACTGGCTCCACGGCCGGATCGCCACGATCTCGCCCTTGCTTGACTCCAGCACGAGGTCGCGGAACGTAATGTCCTCGTAGCGCTGCGGCGTGTCCGGCCGCAGCTTCAGGTGCGCGATGGCGCCCACGTCCTGCACGCGGCAACGCTCGACGACGACGTCACGCACGACGGTCGCCTCGCTCCCGCACGTGAACAGCGCATGGCCGCGCCGGAACGTGCAGTTGCGCACGCGGATGCGTTCCGTCGGCGGGCTGTCCTTGTCCTCGAGCGCGTGCGGACCCTTCGTACCCTTCGCGGCGATGCAGTCGTCCGTCACGGAAAAACGGCAGCCGTCGACGAGCACGTCCTGGCAACTGTCGATGTCGATGCCGTCCGTGCTGGGGGCCTGCACGTAATCGTCCGGCACCTCGAAGGCCGCGTTCCTGACGACCACGTCGCGGCAGCGGTACAGGTGCAGGTTCCAGAACTGTGAATCCTTGAACGTGATGCCGTCGATGGTCACACCGCGCGAGCCTTCGATGACGGCCAGCCGGGCACGCGGCACGTCCAGGTTGCGGAAGTTGCCCTTCTCCTTCGACGCGTTGCGCAGTTTCCAGAACTGGTCCCAGATCGGGCGGCCGGCGCCGTCGAGCGTGCCCTCGCCCGTGATCGTCAAGCCGTCGCAGCCCGAGGCATTGATCAGGCCCGGATTGAACCGCTCTTCGAAGTGGCCCTCGATGCGCGTGCGCTGGACGGGGAAGTGGCGCATGTCCGTCGAGCAGCGCAGCACGGCGCCCTGGTCGAGGTGCAGATGGACGCGAGGCTTGAGGAACAGCGCGCCGCTGACGAAGACGCCGGAGGGCACGACGACCGTGCCGCCACCCTGCCCGGCCAGACGGTCGATGGCGGCCTGGATGGCGCGCGTATTGACCGTGGTGCCGTCGGCGACGGCACCGGTGTCGGCGATGGACACGCGCTTGCCGTCCGACGCCGCATGGCTCCAGAGCGGGAAGGACAGCAGTGAGAAGGCGAAACGGCGGCGAGAGAATGAAGGCAATGGCATGGTGGTCCGGATCGTGGTCAGATCCGGTTCATGCTAAAGCAGCCGCGCCGTTTGTGCGGCTCAATTCGCTGATCGATTCGCCGAGCGATTCACCCGAACAGCGATCTGAACGCCCACACGATCGTCTTCGCGACGAACTGCGCGAACGGCAGGGCCAGCACGACCAGCAGGATGATCTGCGCGACACGGAGGACGGGCTCGAACGCATGCCAGTCGCGGTGGATGTGCGGCATGTGGAAATGCGGGCGGTGGATATGCGACAGGTGCAGGTGAGCTTTTACGCGGCCGGGTGCGATTCCGAATTTCATCTTTGTCTCCGCTATATGTATATGCAATTCGAGCATATGCTTGTGCGGCGCGCTCTGCCGATGATTTTTTCGATCGCGCGGCGGTACGACATTGACAGAATCAATTTGCCGTTCCGCCGGTGTGAACTATTCTTAAAGGCTGTGCTCAGAAGCGATAGGCGACGTTCGCCAGCACGGCCGGCGAATGCGTGGCATCGTCCGTCTGCGACGCGCCGCCGTGCGAACGCCACGCCACCGTGACGCCGGCCGCCCACGCATCGCGCGCATAGCGCACGCCGATACCGCCGCCGCCCAGGGAACGGTGGTTGTCCAGCGTGGTCCACGGCGACTTGTTCAAGGTGACGCGGCCCGCATCGTAGAACAGGTAAGGCACCACGGCACCGACCGCATAGCGGACTTCCGTCTGCGCCACCCAGCCCATGTCGCCATAGCCTTCGCCGTTCGGGTAGGCGCGCACGCCGTTCACGCCACCCAGGCCCAGCTTCTCCGACGAATCCAGGTTATGGCCCGTCCACTGCGCCGACACCCGCGCGTACACGTCCAGGCGGTCATTCAGCGACTGGATGCGCGCCAGGTCCAGGTTGAAGCGGTTGAAGCCGCCCGCCGAACGGGCGCTGGCGGAATCGATCGCCTCCGTGTCGCCATTCATGCCCAGCTGGCCGCGGGTCCAGCTCAGCGCGCCGAACGTGATGCCGGCGTGGAGGAACTGGTCGCGCACGTCGAACGACAGCGTCACGGGGACGACGGTGCTCGATTTCTGCGTGTTCGTCAGCGTGGCATCCTGGCGGTCGTGCAGGCGCTTGTGGTCGACGCTGGCCGACAGGGTCAGGTTGCGCACCTGCGAACGCACGATCGGGTACGACAGGCCCACGCTGGCCACGTCGGCCGTGCCGCGCGCGCCCAGCGCGGCAAAGCTGCCGGCGAGGTCGTAGTAAGAATGCGTGTAGCTGGCACGGCCGCGCAGGCCGCCGTAGCCCAGCGGCGCCGAATAGGCCAGGGAGCCGAACCACATGCCCTCCTGCGTGTACAGCGCCTGCGCGGCGATCTGGTCGCCCAGCATGAACGGGCTGTCCACGTCGACGCTCGCGTGCGCACGCATGCGCCCCGTCGCGCGGGTGCCGTAGTTGTCCAGGCCCGCCTCGCCCTTGTAGCGGTGGTCGCGCTTCACGTCGACGAGCAGGTCGCCGGTGCCCACTTCCTCGCCCGGCCGCACGAGCGGCACCGTGCGCACGCCCGGCTGGTCGTCCAGCAGCAAGGTCACGCGTTCCAGGCGGCCGCTTTCGATGATGTCGCCGTGCGGCAGCGCGGACAGGAAGCCCTGCGCGCCGCCGATGAACGCCGGTTCGCCCTGGGCGACGACCTTGCCATAGCGGCCTTCCAGCACCTCGATGCGCAGCTCGCCGCTGGACAAGTCCTGCTGCGGCAGGTAGGCGCGGGCGAACGGGTAGCCGGCCTGCTGGTAGTGCGCCGTCACGCGCGCGGCCAGGGCCGCGAGGCCGGCGAAGTCGAACGACTTGCCTTCCACGGGACCGATGGCTGCCAGCAGCGCGTCGCTGCCGATGCGCGTATTGCCGCTGATGACGACGCGGCGCAGCAGCACCTGCTGGCCGCCCGCCTGCACGGGGGCCGCGGCAGGAGTCGGTTGCACGGCGGGGACGGTGCCCGTGCGGGGCTGCGGCAGTTGCCGCGCGTTTTCCTGCAGCGACGTCTGTTGCGCCAGGGCCGGCAGGGATGCCGCGACCAGCATGGCCAGCGGCAGGAGTTTCAGGTGATGAGTCATGCGTTGTCCATGTTCGTTACGGGTTCGTGGCGTCCTTGCCGCCCGACTGGTCGTTGCCGGCCGCCGGCATGCGGATGCCGCCGGACACGACGAGCACGTTCAGGAATTTCACGTCGCGACCCGCGGTCAGCGCCTGGCTGGACGACTGGCGGCGGTTGGTCGCGCTGACGGTCGAATCGCCGCCCTGCCCGTCCGCGGCCGCTGCGCCGCCACCGCTTACTGCGCCCGTTTCCGGGACCGCGAGGTAAGCGAGGCCGCCGGCGGACGGCGCCGGCAGCACGGGCGCGAGACCCAGCGACTGTGGTGCGATCGTGGCCGCTACCACCGAAGCGGTCGCGGGAGCCGGTGCCGGAGTCGGGACCGGCACGGGGGCCGGCACCGGGGCCGGCGTCACGACGACGGGCGTCGGTTCCGGCGTCGGCACCACCACGACCGGGGTCGGCTCGGGCGTCGGCGTCGGGGTCGGCGTCGGCGTCGGCGTCGGCGTCGGCGTAGGGACCGGGGTCGGCGTCGGAACCGGTATCGCGGTGGCGATGATGGTGCCGGTCGTCGCCGTGCGGCCGTCGAACGCGTAGTTGCCCGCGTCCGCGCCCGTCAGCGCGAGGCCGTTCACATCCACGGCGATGCCGGTGCCGGCCATCGCCTGCGCGAACTGCGCGGTCGCCGCGTTGCCGTTCACGGCCACGTTGTCGCCCGCGATGGTCCCCTCGAGCGTGCCCGGTGCCGTCAGGGTTGCCGCCGCCGTGCCGTCCGCCGTCTTCTGGGCGACGGCCGCGCCGGTCACCGTCAACGTCTTGCGGTTGATGTCCGCCGTGGCCGCGCGCTGGATCTCGGCCGCGTAGTTGCCCGCGTCCGCGCCGCCGATGCTGCCGGTGAGCGCAACGGTCTTGCCGCTGCCTGCGTTCTTGTCGCCGAATGCGCCGGTTGCCGCGACCGTCACCGCGTCGCCGGCCACGAGGCCCGCCAGCGTCGCGTTGGCACTGCTGACCGTGGCCGCCGTCGTGCCGTCGTACGTCTTGTTGTCCGCGGTGATGCCGGACACCGTCAATGCCTTCGGCGTGATGGCGGCAACGGACGTGGACTGGCCCGTGATCACATAGTTGCCGGCATCGAGACCGTCGAACGTGTTCGCCAGGGTCACCGTCTTGCCGTTGCCCGCGTTCTTGTCCGCGAACGTGCCGGTGGCGCCGACGCGCACGTCGTCGCCCGCGACGAGGCCCTGGATGACCGCGCCGCCCGTCGCCACCGTGGCCGCCGTCGTGCCGTCGTAGACTTTGTCCGACGCCGTGATGCCCGCCACGGTGGCGGCCTTCCGGCCGATCGACGCCGTCACGCCGCCCGGCAGCGCCAGGCTGTAGTTGGCCGCGCGGCCCGTGCCGTTTTCCAGCACGCCGCCGCCGACCGTGACGCCCTTGGCGGAGCCCGCGTTCTTGTCCGCGAACGTGCCCGTCAGGCCCGACAGCACCAGCGTTTCGGTGCCCACGAGGCCGGACAGCGTGCCGCCCGCAAGCGTCGCGGCTGTCGTGCCGTCGTAGGTCTTGTCCTGTGCCGTGAGCCCCGTCAGCGTCAGCGCTTTCGGCGTGATGGCGGCGACGAGATTGGCCGGCAGGGTGATGCTGTAGTTGGCGGCGCGGCCCGTGCCGTCCCCCGGCGCGCCCGTCACGGAAACCGACTTGTTGGCGCCCGCGTTCTTGTCCGCGAACGTGCCGGTCATCCCGGACAGGTCCAGCGTCTCGCTGCCGACGAGGCCCGTGAGGGTGCCGCCCGACAGCGTGGCCGCCGTCGTGCCGTCGTACGTCTTGTTCGCGGCCGCCAGGCCCGTCAGCGTGACGGTCTTCGGCGTGATGCTCGCCGTCGTCGCGGCTGGGCCGGTGATCGTGTAGTTGCCCGCATCCGCACCGCCGAACGACGTGGCCAGCGCCACCGTCTTGCCGCTACCGGCGTTGGCGTCGGCGAAGCTTCCCGTCGCGCTCACGGTGACGTCGTCGTTGCCGACCAGGCCCGCCAGTTGGGCGTGCGCCGTCGAGACGGTGGCCGCCGCGGTGCCGTCGTAGGCCTTGTCGGCCGCCGCGATGCCGGACACGGTCAGCGCCCTGGCCGCGATCGACGCGGTGGCGCTGGTCGGCGCCGTCAGGCTGTAGTTCGATGCGCGGCCCGTGCCGTCGGCAAGCGTGCCGCCGGCGATCGCGACCGTCTTGCCGGTCCCCGCGTTCTTGTCCCCGAAGGTGCCCGTCAGGCCCGTCACGCCCAGCGTTTCGCTGCCCACGAGGCCGACGAGCGTGCCGCCGGCCAGCGTGGCCGCCGTCGTGCCGTCGTACGTCTTGTCCGCGGCGGACAGTCCCGCCAGCGTCAGCGCCTTCGGCGTGATCGCAGCCTGCGTCGCCGCCTGGCCCGCGATCGCGTAGTTGCCCGCATCCGCGCCGCCGTACGTGCTGGAGAGCGTCACCGTCTTGCCGCTGCCGGCGTTGGCGTCGGCGAAGGCGCCGGTCGCGCCCACCGTGACGGTGTCGCCCGCCACGAGGCCGGCCAACTGCGCCTGCGCCGTCGATACCGTGGCCGCCGTCGTGCCGTCATAGACCTTGCTTGACGCCGTGATGCCGGACACCGTCAAGGCCTTCGGGGTGATGGAAGCGGACAGGCCCGCCGGCGTGGCGATCGCATAGTTGGATGCCAGGCCGGTACCGTCCGTGATGGTGCCCGACACGGTCACCGCCTTGTTCGTGCCGGCGTTCTTGTCCGTGAACGCGCCCGTCAGGCCGCCAAGATTCAGCGTCTCGTTGCCGACCATGCCGGACAGCGTGCCGCCCGTCAGCTGGGCCGCCGCCGTGCCATCGTAGACCTTGTTCGACGCCGTGAGGCCCGTGAGCGTCAGCGCTTTCGGCGTGATGGCGGCCGTCGTGGACGCCTGGTCCGTGATGGCGTAGTTGCCTGCATCCGCGCCGCCGTGCGTGCTCGCCAGCGTCACCGTCTTGTTCGTCGCTGCATTGGCGTCGGCGAACGTGCCGGTCGCGCCCACGGTCACCGTGTCGCCGGCCACGAGACCTTGCAGGGTCGCGCCGCTCATGGACACCGTGGCCGCCGTCGTGCCGTCGTAGGCCTTGCTTGCTGCCGTGATGCCGGACACCGTCAGCGCCTTGGGCGTGATCGCAGCCAGCGCCGTCGTCTGACCGCCGAGCGTATAGTTGGCCGCGTCCTGGCCGGACAGGCCCGTCGTCAGCGCCACCGTCTTGCCGGTAGCGGCGTTCTTGTCGGCGAACGCGCCGCTCGCGCTCAGGCCGACGTCGTCGCCGCCGATCGCGCCGCCCAGCGTCGCCGCCGCGACCGACACCGTGGCGGCCGTCGTGCCGTCATAGACCTTGCTTGACGCCGTGATGCCGGACGCCGTCAAGGCCTTCGGGCTGATGGAAGCGGACAGACCCGCCGGCGTGGCGATCGCATAGTTCGATGCCAGGCCGGTGCCGTCCGAGATGGTGCCCGACACCGTCACCGCCTTGTTCGTGCCGACGTTCTTGTCCGCGAACGCGCCCGTGAGGCCGCCGACGTTCAGCGTCTCGTTGCCGACCATGCCGGACAGCGTGCCGCCCGTCAGCTGGGCCGCCGTCGTGCCGTCGTAGACCTTGTTCGACGCCGTGAGGCCCGTGAGGGTCAGCGCTTTCGGCGTGATGGCGGCCGTGGTGGAGCCCTGGTCCGTGATCGCGTAGTTGCCTGCGTCCGCGCCGCCGTGCGTGCTCGCCAGCGTCACGGTCTTGTTCGTGGCCGCGTTGGCGTCCGCGAACGTGCCGGTCGCGCCGACGGTCACCGTGTCGCCTGCGACGAGACCTTGCAGGGTCGCGCCGCTCATGGACACCGTGGCCGCCGTCGTGCCGTCGTAGGCCTTGCTTGCTGCCGTGATGCCGGACACCGTCAACGCCTTCGGCGTGATGCTGGCAGTCGCACTGGTCTGCCCGCCGAGCGTGTAGTTGGCCGCGTCCTGGCCGGACAGGCCCGTGTTCAAGGCCACCGTCTTGCCGCTGGCGGCGTTCTTGTCGGCGAATGCGCCGCTCGCGCTCAGGCCGACGTCGTCGCCACCGATCGCGCCGCCCAGCGTCGCCGCGGCGACCGACACCGTGGCGGCCGTCGTGCCGTCATAAATCTTGTCGGATGCCGTGATGCCGGACACCGTCAAGGCCTTCGGGCTGATGGAAGCGGACAGACCCGCCGGCGTGGCGATCGCATAGTTCGATGCCAGGCCGGTGCCGTCCGTGATCGTGCCCGACACCGTCACCGCCTTGTTCGTGCCGACGTTCTTGTCCGCGAACGCGCCCGTCAGGCTGCCAAGATTCAGCGTCTCGTTGCCGACCGTGCCGGACAGCGTGCCGCCCGTCAGCTGTGCCGCCGTCGTGCCGTCGTAGACCTTGTTCGACGCCGTGAGGCCCGTGAGCGTCAGCGCTTTCGGCGTGATGGCGGCCGTCGTGGATGCCTGGTCCGTGATCGCGTAGTTGCCCGCGTCCGCGCCGCCATGCGTGCTCGCCAGCGTCACGGTCTTGTTCGTGGCCGCGTTGGCGTCCGCGAACGTGCCGGTCGCGCCGACGGTCACCGTGTCGCCGGCGACGAGACCTTGCAGGGTCGCACCGCTCATGGACACGGTCGCCGCCGTCGTGCCGTCGTACGTCTTGTCGGATGCGGTGATGCCGGACACCGTCAGCGCCTTCGGCGTGATGGCAGCCAGCGCCGTCGTCTGGCCGCCGAGCGTGTAGTTGGCCGCATCCTGTCCGGACAGGCTCGTGTTCAAGGCCACCGTCTTGCCGGCAGCGGCGTTCTTGTCGGCGAACGCGCCGCTCGCGCTCAGGCCGACGTCGTCGCCGCCGATCGCACCGCCCAGCGTCGCCGCGGCGACCGACACCGTGGCGGCCGTCGTGCCGTCGTATATCTTGTCGGATGCCGTGATGCCGGACGCGGTCAGGGCCTTCGGCGTGATCGTGCCGATCACGCTCGCGGGCACGGTGAGACTGTAGTTGGCCGCGCGGCCCGTGGCGTCGGCGAGCGTCCCGCCCGACACCGCCACGGTCTTGCCCGTGCCGGCATTCTTGTCCGCGAACACGCCGGCGAGGCCGGACAGGTCCAGCGTTTCGCTGCCCACGAGGCCGGACAGCGTGGCGCCCGTCAGCGTGGCCGTCGTCGTGCCGTCGTACGTCTTGTTCGCGGCACCGAGGCCGGTGATCGTCAGCGCCTTGGGCGTGATCGCGGCCATGGCGGACGCCTGGTCCGTGATCGTGTAGTTGCCCGCGTCCGCGCCGCCGTGCGTGCTGGCCAGCGCGACCGTCTTGCCGGTGCCGGCATCCGCGTCGGCGAACGTGCCGGTCGCGCCGACGGTGACCGTGTCGCCCGCGACGAGGCCCTGCAAGGTTGCGCCGGTCGTGGACACCGTGGCCGCGGTCGTGCCGTCGTACGTCTTGTCGGATGCCGTGATGCCCGACACGGTCAAGGCTTTCGCCGTGATGGATGCCGTGACGCCCGCCGGCTGCGCCAGCGTGTAGTTCGACGCACGGCCCGTATTGTCGGCGAGGGTACCGCCGGCCAGCGCCACGGCCTTGCCGGCACCGACATTCCTGTCCGCGAAGGCGCCGGTCAGGTTCGACACGGTCAGCGACTCGCCGCCCACGAGGCCGGACAGCGTGCCGCCCGTCAGCTGGGCCGTCGTCGTGCCGTCGTAAACCTTGTCGGACGCCGTCAGCCCCGTGAGGGTCAGCGCCTTCGGCGTGATCGTGGCCGTGTTGCCCGCGCCGGCCGCGTTCAGGCCCGGCAGGCGGTAGTTGTTCGCGAGGCCCGCGGTGCCGTTCGCCAGCGAGATCGCGCTGACGTACTGTGCGTCCGCGACGTCGGCGCTGTTGGCCGTGATGCCGGACGCGACGAGGTCTTCGCCCGCGACGAGGTTGCCGAGGGTGACGGTCGAGAAGTTCGCGGAGCCGTCGTACGTCTTGGTCGCGCCGAGCGTCACCGTGCGCTGCGTGATGCTGGCCGTCGCGCTGGCCGAGTTCCCCGCCAGCGTGTAGTTCGCCGCGTCCGTGCCGCCCAGCGCGATGTTGCTGATGCTGACCGAGTACGTACCCACGTTCTTCGAGCCGAAGCTGCCGGTGCCGCTGGCCGTGACGTTGTCGCCGGCGATGACGCCGGACATGGACACGGCCGCGGTCGCCGTGCCGTCGTACACCTTGTCCGATGCGCTCGGGGTCAGCGATTTCGGCGTGATCGTGTAGTTCCCGTTGTAGAAATAGCCGACGGCGTACGTGGTGCCGCCCGACGTGACGTTGCGCGGGTTGGTCGCGCCCGGCGTCAGCGTGCCATACGTGCCCACGTTCTTGCTGCTCGTATTGAACGCGGGCGCCGGCGACAGGCTGGCCGCCGTGAACCCGGCGGGACCGCCGACCGACGAGAAGCTCATGCCCGTCGCGAGCGTGGTGCCGTCGTAGACCTTGGTGCCGCCGCTCGCGCCGAGCACGTAGATCGGATTGGTCGACATGTCCACGGCCTGGTAGGACGCGTACAGGTACGAGTTGTTGGTGCCGCTGACGACGAGGTAGCCGCAGTTCGGATACGGGTTCAGGCAGCCGGACAGCTGCGGCGCCTGCGTGTAGGCGGACGGCTTCGGCGCGCCGTTGATGTACACGAGCCAGGCCGCGACCGACGGCCCCTGGAACGTGATCTGTTCGCGGCTGCCGTAGTTGACCATGCCGATCGCCCCCGCGTCGCGGTCGTCGTTCGTGATGTTGTTGCCGGTGGCGGTATTGACGGCGTTGATCAGCACCGTGCCCGCGCCGGGCGCGCTGCCGACGGTCGTCAACGTGCCCGAGCCGCCCTGGAAGCCGATGCCGAACTCCTTGACGCCGGTATCGCTCTGGCCCGTCATCATCAGGTTGCCGCTGCCGGCGAGGATCGTCGCGCCGGACTTGATGTAGATGCCGGCCTTGGTGGCGTCCACGCTGCCGCTGTTCGAGCCCAGGGTCGTCTTGCCGTTGATGGTGATGTTGCCGCCGGTCGAACGGATGGCGACGTTGTTGCCGATCGTGACAGCCGCCGAGCTGGTGTCGGCGTTGCGGGCGAAGTTGATGCCGCCGGATGCGCTGCCGCTGGCGCCGCCGATCAGGATCGTGCCGCCGTTCGACAGCAGGTTGGCACCCACGTTCACGCCGCCGGTCGTCGCGGCCGCCGCATTCGCCGACGACAAGGTCAGGTTCAGTTTCCCACTCGTCGACGTGATCGCACTGTTGACGAAGATGTTGCGGTCCGCGCGCAAGGTGAGCGCCGCGTCGGCGCCGCCCGTCTTGGCGATCGGGCTGGCGACGGTGATGTCGCCGCTGCCCGAGGCGACCGTGCCGTAGCTGGTGTTGCTGGACTGCGTCGTCACCGTCACGCTCGTGCCCTGGTTCAGCGCATTCGAGATCGTCGTGGCGCCGGCCGCGTTGATGGTGTAATCGTACGGGTCGACGAGCCATTCGCCGCCCTTGCCGGCAGCCGCGCCCGCGTTGACGGCGAGGCCCGGGGCCGTGGTCACGTACGCGGCCGACGTCTCGATGTTGCCGCCGTTGCCGCCCGCCGGTGCGCTCGCGTCGAAGGTGCCGCCCACGTTGGCGGAGCCGGTCTGCATGTCGCCCAGCAGCAGGATCTGGCCCTGCGCACCCGTCGCCAGCGTGCGCGCCTGCACGATGCCGCTGTTGTTGATGACGGAGCCGGACAGTTCGCCGGCCGACTTGGCCGTCATCAGCACCGTACCGCCGTCCGCGCGGATCGCGCCGCCGTTGTCGACGAGCGCATCCAGCGCGCCCTTCCGCACCTGCAGCTTGACGGGGCCGCCGAAGTCGACGACGACGTCGCTGCCTGCGCCCAGCAGTGCATTGCCGCTGTTGGTCCCTGCCTTGGCGGCGATCTCGCCCGTGTTGACGACGCGCGCCGCCACCAGCGCGACGTTGCCGCCACGCAGCTGACCCTGGTTCTCGACGGCCTGTGCGCTCGTGCCTTGCAGGTGGTAGCGTCCGGCCATGAAGTCGTCGTTGCTCATCGCCAGCGTGGACGCAAGCAGGCCACCCACGTTGACCTGGGCCGTCGGGCTGAACAGCACGCCGTTCGGATTCAACAGGAACACATGGCCGTTGGCGTTCAGGGCACCCTGGATCATCGACGCATCGGCGCCGAGCACGCGGTTCAGCGCGACGGCGTTGGCCGAGGGCTGGACGAAGTTCACGGTGTGGCCCTGCCCGACCGAAAAGCCGGCCCAGTCGATGGCCGCCTTGTTGCTGCCCTGGTTGACCGTGAGCGTCTTGCCCGCATAGTTCAACGTCGCCTGCCCGGCCGTGACGTGGCCACCCGTGGGCAATGGATCAGCAGCATGCGCGCCCGCCGCAGCGGCGGCAGCCAGCGCCATCAGCGCCAGCTGGCGGCGCCGGCGCGCGCGCCCGGTCGACGATTTGGTCCGCTTGGCGCCGAGTTCCGACACGACTTGCCAAATGTTTTTTGCTGCATTCCAAACGATGCGATAAATGCGGTTCACGTGAATTCCGGGCGGCAAAAGAGAATTCGCGTAGTGTAGGATATTTCCTATCAGGAAATCGCTAAAATCGATAAATTGTTCGCTAAGAGTCGCGCCTGGACAACGAATTACTGAAAAGAATTATCGCAACGATATGAAATACAAAGATAGGCGACGATAAATCCAGATTCACCGGATTTACTCATCAATTCAAGCAGTTAAGCGCGTGCGAAAAAGTTTCATATGACAGTCTTCATGCATGAAAATATGATGCATATACGGATATATTTATACACAAAAATATTCCGCCAAATATATTCGCTAGTTATCGAATTTCGATAATTGCGTCGTGAAAATTTAAATGCCGACGAGTTTTGTATCCTCATTTGATTTGATAAAAATCAAATGAATTCCTAACGCATGCGCCGCCATGGCATACCCTATTCGCATGCCGGAACCAACGCGATGATCAAGACCATTCTCATGCATGTGGACGGCGGCCCCGCGCAGGACAGCCGCCTGCGTGCCGCCGCCGCGCTTGCGAGCGCCTTCGACGCCCACCTCGTCGGCAGTGCCGACACCGGCATCGGCTGGCCCGACTACGCCCTCATCACAGGGGCCGTGGCCGCCACGACGGCAGGTACCGATTTCCAGAACCTGCGCGCCGCCGCCCGTGCGCGCCTGGACGCGTTCGACGCCGCAGCCGGCCGCCTGGGCGTGGCCTCCGTCGAGACCCGCATGGTCGAGGACGAAGCGCGCTACGCCCTGCTGCTGCAGTCGCGCTATGCGGACCTCGTCGTGCTGAGCCGCGATGGCCGGGCCGCTCCTGGCCGGGCCGATCCCGCGCAGCCCGCGCGCGCCCGCGCCCTGCCGGAATACGTGGCGCTGCACGGCGCCCGTCCCGTGCTGGTGGTGCCGCCGGAGGACGCGGACCAGCCCCTGCCCGGCACGGCCGTCGTGGGATGGGACGGCAGCATGCAGGCCATCGCCGCCATCATCGCGGCGCTGCCGCTGCTGGTGCGCGCGGACGGCGTCCGCCTGGCCCTCGTCAACCCGGACACCTTGAGCGACCTGCACGGCGAACAGCCGGGCGCCGACATCGCGCTGTACCTGGCACGCCACGGCGCGCGGGTGGACGTGGTGGTCGAACGCACGCGCAGCACGGTCGGCACCGCGTTGCTGGGCCTGGCGCGCGACTGCGGCGCGGGCCTGATGGTAACGGGCGCGTATGGCCACAGCCGCTATCGCGAAGGGATGGTCGGCGGGGTCACGCGCGAGCTGCTGGAAAAGTCCCGCGTGCCGCTACTGCTCGCGCATTGAGACGGTGCGATGGCGATTTACCGGAGACGGAATCCCTGGCTTTTGAGGCAGATCAAACAATAAACCCCGCGTCGCCCGGAAACTGCTCGTCAACATCGACGAGAGTGAGGTAGATCATGCATTTCCATCATCCCGACGCCGATCCGCTCGCGGCATGCGCGGCCCTGCGAACGAGTCGGGCGCGCCTGCGCGCCCGCATCGCCGCCCTGCGGGCGCAGCCGGACGACGTGTTCGTCCAGGATTTCCCGGCCGTCGTGGCGGCCGTCGAAGCCGATTTCCGCCGCGAAGAAGCGTTGCTGGAACGCCTCGGCGACGCCGCGCTGCACCCGCGCCGGGCCGACTACGCCGTGCTGCTGTGCGCCCTGCACCGCACGCTGCCCCAGATCGAAGGCGGCGACGTGGGACTGGGCCGCCAGGTCGCCGATGCGCTGGAGGCCGTGCTGTCGCTGCCGTGGGATGCCGGCACGGAGGTCGCCGCCGCCACGCGCCAGGCGCGGCCGCCGGGCACGCGGCCGCAGCATGTGCCCGCGCATCTGCATTGAGACAACGCACAATGTCACGATGTTTCCGCAGGAAACTTTTATTGATGTCGAGAATCTTTACATGTCGCCCAGGCATTGATTTTTGTTCAAAATAAATTTCCTTGAAGAACAGATAGTTATAGTTTTTGGCACGTTCCTTGCGTTAATACGGTGAGAAAAACAGAAGTGTCACAACACCTCCTCATCGTTTGATCAACTCAAAGGAAACAACATGCTGAAAACTACCCTGAATGCTGCAGTCCTGGCCGCCGTGAGCGCGATCGCACTGGCCCCGACCTTCGCGCACGCGTCCGTCCTCACGTTGACGACCGATAAAGTCGCCTTCGACGTGAACAACTCGGTCTCCGACACACTCGGCGCCAGGACCGCGAGCACGAACGGCAGCACCAGCGGCACGGCGAACACGAACATGGATGCCCAGCAGAAAGCCGCGGTCGCCCTGTTCGACAAGAGCAAGGGCGTGCTGACGGGCGCCACCGTCAATCTGGCGTCGACCTACAAGCAGACGACGAGCGTCACGGTGAACAACGGCGGCACGAATGCGAACGACAGCGGTACGTATACGGCTTCGGGCAAGGGCAGCAGCTCGATCAGCCTGGGCATCCCGACCGGCGTCACCGGCGCGTCGGCCTCGCAGAGCAATCTCCAGGATGGCTGCAGCTACACCGGCAAGATCAAGACGGGCTGCAACGACGGTGTCAGCTACAAGGAAGTGAACAACAACACGACGGTGGGCAGCAACTCGCTGAACGCCTACGTCGGCAACGGCAGCGGCAGCTTCCTTGCCGACCTGCTGGCCGTCTCGAACGTCGCCGAGACGACGTCGAACCAGTTCGCCACCGATGCCACGACCACGTCGACGATCAACTGGAAAGGCGACCTGAGCGCCACCTACACCTACCTGCTGCACGCTGCCCAGTCGTTCGACGGCAAGTCGGCGGTGACCGAGCTGACGCTGGATTTCGGCGACGTCTACCTTAATGACCTGGTGAAGGCCAAGGATTTCTCGATCGCGAACCTGGCCGACACCGACCGTGTGGGCCTGAAGCTGACCGGCGTGGCGGAAACCGACGCGAACAACGTGTTCTCGACCGACCTGTCGCTGTTCAACAATCTGGCGCAAGGCGGCTCGAACGGGTACACGGTGTCGTTCCTGGCCACCACGCTCGGCAAGAACACCGCGACATACAAGCTGACCCTGGCCGACGCGAATCCTGACGTCGCATTCGCTTCCGACAGCCTGGGCAAGGGCTATAACCTGACGCTGAACCTGACGGCGAACGTGGTGGAACGCCAGGCCGACGCCACCGGCGGCCAGGTGCCGGAACCCGCGTCGCTGATGCTGCTGGGCCTGGGTGCCGCCGGCCTTGCAGCAGCACGCAAGCGCCGCCAGTCCTGACCTGCCGCAGCGCGCGCGGCGACCATGACCGCGCGCGCTGCCGCCGATGAGCGGATCAGCGCAGGTTGCCCGTGTGGCCCAGCGAGTAGCGGCCCGGCTGCGGCCAGACCGTCAGGCCGTGCGGTTCGCCGCCGACCTTCACCTTCTGCATGTCGCCCGTCTTCGTGTCGATGCGGTAGACGACGTCGTCGAAGCGGCCAGACAGCCACAACCACTTGCCGTCCGCGCTGACGTTGCCCATGTCCGGGCTGCCGCCGCCCGGTACCGGCCAGTTCGCGACGATCTTGCCGGTGGCGAAGTCCAGCACGCCAACGCTGCCCTTGCCTTTCGGTTTGCCATGGATGCGGTGCGTGCCGCGGCTCGCGATGTACAGGTATTTGCCGTCGCGGCTCGGGTACAGGCCGTGCGTGCCGATGCCGACGGTGACGAAGCCGATCTCCTTCAGGTTGTCGCCGTCCACCACGTGCACGCCGTCCGCGTCCATGTCGGCGATGTAGAAGCGCTTGCCGTCGGGTGAAATGCGGATGTCCTGCGGCATGCCCTTCTTCGACGTGCAGATCTCGCTGGCGTCCGGCGCCGTCGGGTCGACGCCTTCGCGGAAGCGCGTGGACGGCATCGTCAGCTTCAGGTAGCCGAGCACCTTGCGCTCCACGAGGTCGATCTTCGCGAGGCTGCCGTCGAATTCGCACGTGAACAGCGCATAGCGGCCGTCGATCGAGAACTCCGCGTGGTTGATGCCGCCGCACTTCGGCACCTCGATCGCGTACTGCATCGCCATCGTGTGCGGGTCGCGGAAGTCGAGACGGTGGCGCGCTTCCGCCACGACGATGGCCGACCTGCCGTCCGGCGTGAAGTACATGTTGTACGGGTCGTCGACCGGGACGTTCGCCCCGGGCTTGCCGGTACGCGGATCGATCGGCGTGAGGCTGCCCTCGGCGGTGCGCTCGGCATTGTTCGCGACCCACAACGTGCGCAGGTCCCACGACGGGATCACGTGCTGCGGGCTCTTGCCGACCTTGAAGCGGTCGACGACTTTCATCGTCGCGGGATCGATGACGCTGACGTCGTTCGAACGCAGGTTCGGCACGTACACGCGTTCCAGGTCGCCTTTCACGGCGGGGCTCAGCTGCCTGATCTCGCTGTAGACGTTGTCCGGATCGACGACGCGCGGCATGCCGGGCACGGACACGACGGCCGTGGATGCGGTGTGTGCCGGCGCGGGCACGGACGCGGGCGCGGTCGCATCGACGAAGCGCGACGCGACGACGCCGCCGGCCACGACGGCCAGGGCCAGGACGGCACCGATGGTGGTTTTGGATGACACGATGGCTCTTTACTTTCGATGGGAGGGATTCGGAATCGGTTCGCGGGCGGCACGGATCGCGGCGACCGACGCATCGACGATGCGTTCGACGCCGATGCGGCCGAGGTCCGCCGTGGCACGGGTCGGATCGCCATGCACGCCCGCGCGCACGCCGCCGCGGCTGCCCGCCGCGCTCTGCGCGGGACGCACGAGCGCCGGGTCGGCGGCCAGCGACAGCGCCGTGTCCGCGAGGCCCGCGTGCGTGCCGATCTCGGCGTCCGTGAAGCCGCGCTGTTTCAGGTCGGCGTTGAACGTGGTCGTGGCGGCGTCGTAATAGGCGCCCAGCGCATGGGCGCGGCAGCCGCCGCTGCGGTTCACCCGCGCGGCGGCCTTCGCTTCATTCGTTTGATAGCCGCCGTGGTCGCCCAGGAAGAACACGTCGCGCATACCGTGCTGGCACAGGCTCTTCGCGGTGGATTCCAGCAGCGCCTCGAACGCGGCGTCCGGGATCGAGATCGTGCCGGCGAAGCGCATGTGCGCGGCCGGCGGCGCGATCGCCCCTTCCGGCACGTAGGCGACGACGGGCGCGACGACGGCATCGCCGAGCTTCGCGGCGATGCGTCCCGCCAGCACGCGGGCGCGGACGTTGTGCTTGCCGAGGACGATGTGCGGGCCGCTCTGCTCGGTGCCGCCGATGGGCACGAGTGCCGTCGTGGTGCCGGCCGCGATGCGGTCGCGCAGTTCCGGCGACGTCATGTCGTCGAGATAGACGCCGGGAGATACCGACGAGGCGGCAAACCCTGCGAGAGGCAGGGCAAGGCTGGCAATCGCCAGCGCCCGCCGGACGACCGAAGTGTGCAGGTGAAGCATGTGATCCGTGTTCCTGATGCTTTACAACTATTGTAGAGCATCCGTGCCGACGGGGCGGAACGCGGACCGGGAAATTTTATTACAGGACCATTACAGTTGGATCCTGGTGACAGTGTGCCTCAACCCTCGCGGCGGCTCGTGCCGCGGTCCGCCGTCGCCGCGGCATTGTCCGGCGTCTGGACGGCGTCGCCGGTGCGATCTGATTGCATGCTGTCGCCCGCCCGTGCGGCGTTGCCCGTACCCCCGGGGACCGGTTCCGTGGCGCTGCCGTGACTGCTCTGCGGCCTGCCCGGCGGGTTGACGTTGCTCTCCGGCGCCGCCGCCGGGAAATCCGTGTAGCGGCCTGACTGGTTGCGTTTGTCTTCTTTCATTGCAGCCTCCTGAGTGATCACCCTGCATGTGGGTACGGCACCGACCGTGGCCAATCAGACATTGCGACGCCGGCGTGTAGGAAGAGGACTATCACTTTTGCTAGTCATGAAATCCTTTTCATATGTTCAATTTCTCGCTACCATCCCCATTACATAATTACGTAATACAACAAGGAGACCCATGAGCACCACCGAAATCTTCCTGCTCGCGATGCTGATCATCTTCGTCGTGCCCTATGCCATCTGGCGCCTCTTCCGCACGGATTACGTCGCGCCGCTCGTCATCGTCCAGATCATCATGGGCGTGGTGCTCGGCCCCGGTGTGCTGGGCGCGGCATTCCCCGAATATCATAAATTCGTGTTCAACCCGGACGTCGTGAAGACGCTGAACGGCATCGCCCAGTGGGGCGTCATGCTGTTCGTGATGCTGGCCGGCATCGAGCTCGACCTCAAGAAGGTATGGACCTACCGCCGCGAGAGCGCGACGACGGCCGGCCTGGCGCTGGGCACGCCGCTGCTGTTCGGCTGCGCGGCCGCCGTGCTGCTGATGGCCTATCCGGGCTGGATGGGCGCGAAAGCGGCGCCGTGGCAGTTCACGCTCGGCACGGGCATGGCTTGTGCCGTGACGGCGTTGCCCATTCTCGTGCTGCTGATGCAGAAACTCGACATCCTGCGCCTGCCGATGGGTCAGCGCATCCTGCGCTACGGCAGCCTGGACGACGTCGCGATCTGGGGCGTCCTCGCCCTCATCCTGCTGGACTGGGAACGCATCGGCCGCCAGCTCGGCTTCCTCGCCGCGTTCGCCGTGCTGACGTTCGTATTCCGCCGCCTGATGACCCGCCTGGACCGGAGCGACCGCTGGTACGTGGCGCTGATCTGGCTGATCGCCTGCGGATTCGGCGCCGACTGGGCCGGCCTGCACTTCATGGTGGGCGCGTTCCTGGCGGGTGTCGTGATGGATGCCGACTGGTTCGAACAGGAACACCTGGATATGCTCTTCCAGAACATGCTGCTCGTGCTGATGCCCGTGTTTTTCCTCAGCACCGGCCTGCGCACGAAATGGGACCTGGGCGGCTACGCCGTGTTCTTCGCCGCCGGCCTGCTGCTGTTCGCCTCCGTTGCGGGCAAGCTGGCCGGCGCCCACGTCGCCGGGAGGATCCTGAAATGGAAGGACGGCGAGGCATCGATCATCGGCTGGCTGCTGCAGACGAAAGGCCTCATCGAGATCATCTTCGCCAACATCCTGCTCGACAAGCAGATCATCACGAGCGAGACGTTCACGGCGCTGCTTTTGATGGCCGTCGGCAGTACAATGCTGACTGTCCCGGTCGTGCATCCGAAACTGAATCGCGTGCAGCACCGCGGACTGGTGAATCAGGCCAGTTCCTGATCGGATTCGACGAAGTGGAGTACTCATGGCGCGCAGCGGACTTACGAAATCACAGGTCAGGGAAGCCCGCGACCGGCTGCTGGCGGAGGGCCGCCACCCCTCCGTCGACGCGGTGCGCCATGCGCTGGGCGACAGCGGGTCCAAGTCGACCATCCACAAATACCTGAAGGAGCTGCGTGCCGATGACGGCACCGCGGATGCCGTGCCGGGCATGCGCCGCGAAGACACGGGCCGCGCGCTGCACGCCCTCGTCGACGAAGTGGCCGACCGCCTGCACGCCGACTTCGACGAGCGCATGCGCATGCTGCGCGCCGCCCACGACGAGGCGCTGCGCGCGCGCGACCGCGAACTGGCGGAACTGCGCAGCACCGTCGCCACCCTGACCGCGCGTGTAAAGCAGCTGGAGCTGGAAGCGCAGTTCGGCGCCGACGAGGCGCCCCTGCGCCACTGGCAGGACCGCCCCGGCGTGCCGGGCGGCTTCGGCCACTTCGACAACACCCTGCTGAACTCCCGCTCCGCAGTACGCGACATCTCCCCGTTCGACCTGATCCGCGCCGCCGCCCGTTCGTGATCGCCACCGCACGGACGCGCCGCCGCGGACGTGTTACAACGTGACGACCGATCGGACTGGAGAGCGAACGATGCTAAAACTGGACAACATGGACCGCGCGCGCGTGGACCGGCTCGGCGCACTGGCGGCGCACGTCGTGGAACACGCACTGGCCTCGGGGCTGGCCTGGGACGAAGCGATCCTCGCCTTCGGCATCGCCGCCACGGCCCTCGCGATGAAGGCCTCCGACCAGGGCGCCGGCACGCCCGAGCAATGCGCCGCGCAGGCCGAGCGCCGCCTGAAATCCGGCATGACGCAGAGCGCGGACGTGTTGCGCGCATGGCTGGGTTGAGCGCGACAGTCCTCTTGTCCGCACGCGACCTGGTCTCGCCGTTCGGCGGACCATTCACGTTCGACGTACACGCGGGCGAATGCATCGCGATCCAGGGTCCGTCCGGCGCCGGCAAAAGCGTCCTGCTGCGGATGCTGGCCGACCTCGACCCGCACGACGGCGACGCCCTGCTCGACGGCCGGGCCGCGTCGTCGATGTCCGCACCCGACTGGCGCGCCGCCGTCGTCTACCAGGCGGCCGAACCGGCATGGTGGGAGGATACGGCCGGGGCGCACTTCGCCAATGCCTTCCCGGCCTTCATGGACAGCACGCTGGCCGCCCTCGGCCTGTCCCCGGCCCTGCTGGACACGGAGATCACGCGCCTGTCGACGGGCGAGCGCCAGCGCCTCGCCCTCGTCCGCTCGCTGGCCCGGCGCCCGCGCGTGCTGCTGCTCGACGAACCGACGGCCGCCCTCGACCCCGACGCCGTCGCCCGCGTGGAGGCGCTGCTGCGCGACCGGCTGGCGGACGGCATGGCCGTTCTGGTCGTCACGCACGCAATGGAGCAGGCGCGCCGCCTCGCGCAGCGCATCTTCCGGCTCGAACACGGAAAGCTGACGACGACATGAATGCGATCCATCTGGGCACCTGGGACCTGGTCGCGGCCGCGATCCTGATCGTCCTGGACGCCGCGCTGTCGCTCGCACTGGGCCTCGGGCTGCACCGCCAGATCCTCGTCGCGGCCGTGCGCATGGTGGCGCAGCTGGCCATCGTCGGCCTCGTGCTGCGCCACGTGTTCGCCACCAGCTCCGCGGCGGCGACGCTCGCCGTCGTGCTGTTCATGATCGCGGCCGCCGCGCGCGAAGTGGCGACCCGGCCGAAGCAGCGCTTGAAGCGCCACATGAACTACCGGATCAGCGCCGCGGTCGTCTCGTGCGCCGGCGTCGCGACCGTGCTGCTGGCACTGACGACGGCCGTGCGCCCGACGCCGTGGTACGAACCGCGCTACGCGATCCCGCTGATGGGCATCGTCCTCGGCAGCGTGCTGAACGCCGCCAGCCTCGCGCTGGACGGCATCCTCGACGGCGTCGTGCGCGAGCGCGCCCGCATCGAGGCGCGGCTCGCACTCGGGACGCCGTTCCGCGTGGCCATCGGCCCGCTCGTGCGCAACGCGACGCGGCGCGGCATGATCCCCGTCGCGAACCAGATGTCCGCCGCCGGCATCATCACCCTGCCCGGCATCATGACGGGCCAGCTGCTCGCGGGCATGGACCCGATCGAAGCCGTCAAATACCAGATCCTGCTGATGTTCCTGCTGGCCGGCGCGAGCGGCCTGGCGTCCGTCGGCGCCGCGCTGCTGGCCGTGCGCGCCCTCAGCGACGACCGGCAGCGGCTGCGCGTGGACCGCTTACTTGGCTAAGGGCGGCTAGACTGGACGGGCCGCGATGAGGACCGTGTCGACCGTGAAGCTGCCGTCCTCCCCGATCTCGAAATAGTCTTTTACTTCGCTCGCCGCGCGCGCCTGCAGCGAACGGATCGCGGCCACGTGGACGTCGGGCGTGCGCATCCGCGCGATCCACGGACCGAACTCCAGGCGCAGCCTGTACGTGACCACGTCATCGACCGCGAAGCCGACGGCCGCCAGCGTCGTCTTCCATTCTTCCACCGACGCGTTGCGCACGTGGGACGGGTCGCGCAGCAGTTCCAGCGTCTGCAGCCACGTGTCCAGCAGCGGCACGCCGGGCGAGACGACGTCCATGAACAACGCCAGGCCATCCTGCCTGACGACGCGGCGCATCTGCGCGAGCCCGTCCCGGAACGCGCCCCAGTGGTGCGCGCTGTAGCGGGTGGCGACGACGTCGAACGACGCATCCGGACACGGCAACGCCTCGGCCGCCCCCTGCTTCGTGACGAGATTGTCCAGGCCCCGCTTGCGGGCTTCGCCGGCGACCGTCTCCAGCATCGGCGCGGACAAATCGTACGCGACGACCTTGCCGACCTGGCCCGCCATGCGGAACGCCACATGGCCGCCGCCGCAACCCATGTCCAGCGCGACGGCATCCGGCCGGTGGCCGATCAGGTCCGCCATCCGCTCCAGGTCGGCGCCGGCGGCGTGCACGGCGCTGGTGAGGTAGGCCTCGGCGCGGGAATCGTATTGTTCGAGGACGGTGGCGTCGTGGTTGTGCATGTTGGCTCCAAGGGTTTTTATCGTGGGGCTATTGTCTGCCCGGCCAATTCCTGTTACAAGGAGCCTGCTTATCCTAGTATAAGGAGCACCATGACCGACACGCACCAGCGCCAGATGCTCGGCGCGTTCATCCGCGCCCATCGCGCGCGCCTGACGCCCGCCAGGCCCGGCATCCGTCGCCGCACGCCAGGCCTGCGGCGTGAAGAACTGGCCGACGCGGCCGGTCTCGGCGTCACATGGATCACGTGGCTGGAACAGGGCCGCGACGTGCAGCCGTCCGTGGCGGCGCTGTCGCGCCTGGCCGACGCGCTGCAACTGTCCACGGCCGAGCGCGCGTCGCTGTTCGACCTCGCCGGCAAGAAAGACCCGCGCGCGGCGCCCGATCACGTCGACGACCTGTCACCCGCGTTGCTGGCCTTGCCAGGGCTGATGTCCGCGCCGGCCTACCTGCTCGACCACACGTGGACGGCACGCGCCTGGAACGATGCGGCGGCCGCGCTGTTCGTCGGCTGGCTGGACGCGGACGCTGCCGACCGCAACCTGCTCCGCTACGTCTTCCTGCATCCCGCCGCGCGCGAGCTCATCGTGGACTGGGATACGCGGGCACGGCGGCTGGCGGCGGAATTCCGGGCCGACTACCACCGCCGGCCGGCCGACGGGGACATGCAGGCGCTGGTCGAGCAACTGTGCAGGGACAGTGTGCTGTTCGCACAGTGCTGGGACAAGCAGGACGTGCTGCACCGGGAAGGCGGCGAGCGGCGGTTCCGGCATCCCGTCCGGGGGAGCTGGGATTCGTGCAGACGACGTTGCTGGTGGCGTTGCAGATGGAGATCAAGCTGGTGTGCCTGGCAAGGGAACCTCGCGTGTCCGGGCCGGTCGATACGTAAAAGATGCGTTTCGTGTCGAAAGGATGTACATGGACGCCTACGCGACGGATGCGTTCGACGTTGCCGATCTGGTGCCCGGCTTCCGGCCTCCGCCGCAGCCCGCGCCCGGCCACGACGAGGCGCAACTGGCCGCGGCCGATGCCCGCATGCGGCACTGGCGCGACCCGGCCGGCGGTCCGCTGGTCCCCGGGTCGGCCCGCCACGCCGACGCCGCGTGCCGCATGTTCCACGACACCTTCAACCCCTACCGCCCCGCCGTGCTGGACTGGCCCATCCTGGAACCGGCAGTGCGCGACCGCATCGTCGCGCTGCCGATCTGGGACATCGCCGTCCAGACGGAAGGCAAGGCGCGCCTGCGCATGGCAGCCTATGCCGGGACCCTGCGCGATCCCGGCATGCGCGACGCCCTCGCGCTGAACGCGTGGGAAGAGCAGCGCCACAAGGACGTGCTCGCGCGCATGGTTGCAGCCTACGGCATCGACCTCGCGCCCGAACCCGTCCAGCGCCCGCCGCGCGATCCGGAATGGGCCTACCTCGTCACCGGCTACAGCGAATGCATCGACAGCTTTTTCGCGTTCGGCCTGTTCGCCCTGGCGCGGCAATCCGGCCTGTTTCCGCCCGCGCTCGTCGACACGTTCGAGCCCGTGATGCAGGAAGAGTGCCGCCACATCCTCCTGTTCGCCAACTGGGCCGCCTGGCACCGCGCCCGCCTGCCCTTCCTGCGCCGCGTGCGCTTCGAAGCGAAGGTCGCCGCCGTCTGGGCGTTCCTCGCGTGGGAGCGCATCGGCCTCGCACGCGCCATCGACGCGGACGCAGACGCCGATGCACGCGCGCAGGACAATAACTTCACGCTGCACGGCGCACAATCGGTGGCGGACGACGGCGTCGGCGTCCGCGACCTGCTCGCACTGTGCCTCGCAGAAAACGACCGGCGCTTTGCCGGGTACGACGAACGGCTGCTGCGCCCCCGCACCGTGCCGCGCCTGGCCCGGCTCGCGCTAAGGTTAACCAGGCTGACGAGGCTGTTCGGCCGCTAGTCGAGATAGCCTTCCCGCCCGAACCACGCGACCGCCGCCCGCACGCCGGCAACATACGGCCCGGGCCGGTAGCCCAACTCGCGCTCCGCCTTCCCGGACGAAAAGAACATCCGGTTGCGGGCCATCTTCAAGCCGTCCACCGTCAGGAACGGCTCGCGCCCACGCAGCCGCGCGATCGCCTCGGCCGCGTGCGCCAGCGGCACCAGTGGCGCGGCCGGCAGTCGTACGCGCGGCGGCCGGCGGCCCATGAGTTGCGCGATCTCGCCCAGCAGCTCGCACAGCATCACGTTCTGCCCGCCGAGGATGTAGCGCTCGCCCACGCGCCCATGCGCGAGCGCGAGCAGGTGACCTCGCGCCACGTCCTCGACGTCGACCACATTCAGTCCCGTCTCGACGAACGCCGGCATGCGCCCCCGCGCCGCCTCGACGATGATGCGCCCCGTGGGCGTCGGCCGCACATCGCGCGCACCGACCGGCGTCGACGGGTTGACGATCACGGCCGGCAAGCCGTCCTGCGCGACCATGCGCTCGACGAGCCGTTCGGCCGCTACCTTGCTGCGCTTGTACGCGCCGATCGCTTCATGCTCCGCCAGCGGCTCGTCTTCCGTGGCCGCCACGGTCGACGGCCCCACCCGCAACGTGGCCACGCTGCTGGTGACGGCCGCGCGCTCGACCCCGGCGGCCAGCGCGGCCCGCATCACGGTCGCCGTGCCCTCCAGGTTGTTGCGCGCGATCTCGCCAGGGTCCGGCGCCCACAACCGGTAATCCGCTGCGACATGCAGCAGGAAGCGCACCCCGGCCAACGCACGCCCGACCGCGGCGGCGTCGCGCATGTCGCCTGCGACGATCTCGGCGTCGAGTCCCGACAGATTGCGGCGCGGGCTGCTCGGGCGCACCAGGGCACGGACGGCATACCCCTCTGCCAGCGCCGCGCGCGCCACGGCGGCACCGACGAACCCGGCCGCGCCCGTGACCAGCACGAGGTCCCTCCCCGCCACGATGGCCTCCTTCCGGCATCCATCCGCAACGCATTCTAACGAAATATGCGATGCGCATACGCATCTGGATCAAACGCGGCGTGCGAACTTGCGCGCCGGCGCGGACTCCAACCTGCACCGAACGGAAAGCACCGCAGAGAACCGTCATGCATGTGATCCTAGCCCAGCCGCGCGGGTTTTGCGCGGGCGTCGTCCGAGCCATCGAGATCGTCGAGCGCGCACTCGAACGGCATGGTGCGCCCGTGTATGTGCGTCACGAAATTGTCCACAACAAAGCCGTCGTCGACGGGCTGCGCACCAAGGGCGCCGTGTTCGTCGAGGACCTGGACGAAGTGCCGCCGCGGGCGGTGACGATCTTCAGCGCCCACGGCGTCGCGCGCACGGTCGAGTCCGATGCCCACGCGCGCGCCCTGCGGGTGCTGGACGCGACCTGCCCGCTCGTCGCCAAGGTCCACATCCAGGGGCGCCAGTACGCGGCCAGCGGCCGGACCGTCATCCTGATCGGCCACCCCGGCCACCCGGAGGTGGAGGGCACGATGGGGCAGATCGACGGCCTCGTGCTGCTCGTGCGCGACGAGCGCGAGGCCGAGGCCCTCGACCTGCCGCCCGACACACCGGTCGCCTACGTGACGCAGACGACGCTCAGCGTGGACGACACGCGCGGCGTCATCGCGGCCCTGCGGCGGCGTTTCACGGACATCGTCGGTCCCGACGTGCGCGACATCTGTTATGCGACGCAAAACCGCCAGCGCGCCGTGCGCGACCTGTGCCGCCAGGTCGACGTGCTGCTCGTCGTCGGGGCGCCGAACAGTTCGAATTCCAACCGGCTGCGCGAGATCGGCGCGGAGACCGGCACCCCGACCTGGCTGCTGGCCGACGGCGGCGAGCTCGACCCCGCCTGGGTGGCGGGCGCGGCAGTGGTCGGGATCACGGCCGGCGCGTCCGCGCCCGAGGCCATGGTCGAGAACGTGATCGACGCCCTGCGCGCGCTCGGGCCCGTCGAGGTGTCGACGATGAACGGGATCGAGGAACACATCGAATTCCGGCTGCCGCGCGCGCTCGCGGACGAACCCCGGACCGGCCTGGACTGATTGCGAGGATACCGGCATGGCGATCCCGTTCCTGCAAAAAGCCCTGGTCGGCGCCTACGTGCTGCGCAAGCACCTGGCCGGCGAGCGGCGCTATCCGCTCGCATTGATGCTCGAGCCGCTGTTCCGCTGCAACCTGGCATGCGCGGGCTGCGGCAAGATCGATTATCCGGGCGAGATCCTCGACCAGCGCCTCTCGGTCGACGACTGCCTCGGCGCGGTGGACGAATGCGGGGCCCCTGTCGTCTCGATCGCGGGTGGCGAGCCGTTGCTGCACAAGGACATGCCCGCGATCGTCGCCGGCATCGTGGCGCGCCGCAAGTTCGTCTACCTGTGCACGAACGCGTTGCTGCTGGAGCGGCAACTCGACCAGTACCGCCCGAGCCCGTTCTTCACATGGTCCGTGCACCTCGACGGCGACGAGGACATGCACGACCGCTCGGTCTGCCGGCCGGGCGTGTACCGGCGCGCGGTGGCCGCCATCCAGCGTGCCAAGGCGGCGGGTTTCCACGTCAACGTCAATTGCACGCTGTTCGACGATGCCCGCCCGGAGCGGGTGGCGCGCTTCTTCGACACGTTGAAGGAGATGGAAGTCGACGGCATCACCGTGTCGCCCGGCTATGCCTACGAACGCGCGCCGGAACAGCAGCATTTCCTCGCCCGCAATCGGACGAGGCAATTGTTCCGGGACATACTCGCACGCGGCGAAGGCGGACGCCGCTGGGCGTTCAGCCAGTCCAGCCTGTTCCTCGACTTCCTCGCGGGGAACCAGACCTACCGCTGCACGCCGTGGGGCAACCCGACGCGGACGGTATTCGGCTGGCAGCGCCCCTGCTACCTGCTCGGCGAAGGCTATGCCGCATCGTTCCGGGAATTGATGGACGACACCGACTGGGACGCGTACGGCACGGGCCGCTACGAGAAATGCGCGGACTGCATGGTGCACAGCGGCTACGAGGCGAGCGCCGTGCGGGATACGCTCGCCCGTCCCCTCGTCGCCGCCCGCGTCGCGCTGCGGGGCGTCGTCACCGACGGGCCGATGGCACCCGACATTCCGCTGGGTGGCCAGCGGCCCGCGCAACACGTGCATGCGCAGCAGGTCGCCATCCGGCTGGAAGAGATCCGCGGCCGCAAGGCCGGGCTCAAGAGAGGCGCCCGATGATGCCGTCGTTCGCCACGCTGGCCGGCACGGCGCTGACGGTGCTCGCGACGCTGTACGCGCTGGCGGCCCTGTTCTGCCGCGGCCGCGTCCGCCGCGTCGACGTCGTGCGCGTCGGCCTCGTGCGCGCCGACCGGCAGCCCGCCTGGACGCCCGTCACCGTGCTCAAGCCCCTGTGCGGCGCCGAGCCCCGGCTGGAAGAGAATCTCGCCGGCCTGTGCACGCAGACGCATCCACATGTCCAGCTCGTGTTCGGGGTCCGCGATCCGGCCGACCCGGCCATTGCCGTCGTGGAGCGGCTGGCCCGGCGCTTCCCCGCCGTCGACATGCGGCTCGTCGTCGACCCGCGCGACCACGGCAGCAACCGCAAGGTAAGCAACCTCATCAACATGATGCAGGCCGCACGCCATCCCTGGCTCGTGCTCGCCGACAGCGACATCGCCGTCGGGCCCGATTACGTGGCGCGCGTGACCGCGCCGCTGGCCGAGCCGCAGGTCGGCATCGTCACCTGCCTGTACCACGGCCGGCCGCTGGACGGCTTGTGGCCGCGGATCGGCGCACTGTTCATCGACACGTGGTTCGCACCGTCGGTCCGCGTCGCGAGCAGCGGCGGCAGCTGCGCCTTCGCGTTCGGTGCGACGATCGCCGTGCGGGCGGCGACGCTGCGGGCGATCGGCGGCATCGAGGTGCTGAAGAACCGCCTGGCCGACGATTACCGGCTCGGCGAACTCGTCCGCGGCCTGGGCCTGGAGACGGTGCTGTCCGACGTCAACGTGGGAACCGACGTGACCGAACGCAGCCTGCGCGCGCTGTGGGCACGCGAGCGGCGCTGGATGCAGACGATCCGCTCGCTCAATCCGCTCGGCTACGCCTTGTCCTTCATCACCTTCACGCTGCCGATGCTGCTCCTGGGCGTGTACCTCACGCCGACGGCGGGGAACGCGGCGCTCGCACTCTGCGGTGCGACGGCGCGCATCGGCCTGCACTGGCGCAGGCCGGCGCCGGATGTCCCCGCCCCCGGTCATGCGTGGCATGCCCCGCTGCGCGACGTCCTGTCGATGCTGGAGTGGGCGAGCGCCTTTGCCGGGACGACGACGCACTGGCGGCAGCACCGCCTGCCCATCGACACGGGCCGGGCGGCGGCACCGGACCGGCCTTCCGCCGCGCCCGCTTCGCACGACCGGCCGTCCTGGCGCTAACCATCATGGACACCACGGACATGACGACGGCAATGCTGAAAACCCTGTTCCTGCAGGCACCGTCGTTCGACGGCTTCGACGGCGGCGCCGGCTCGCGCTACCAGGCGAAGCGCGAGATCCGCTCGTTCTGGTATCCGACCTGGCTGGCCCAGCCCGCCGCCCTCGTGCCCGGCAGCCGGCTGCTCGATGCCCCGGCGGACGGTCTGTCCGTCGCCCAGGCGCTGGACGTCGCGCGGCAATACGACCTCGTGATCATCCACACGAGCACGCCCTCGTTTCCGGGCGACGTGCGCTTCGCCGCGATGCTCAAGGACATCCATGCGGCCGTACGCGTCGGCATGGTCGGCGCCAAGGTCGCCGTCGATCCCGGCGGGTCGCTGCAGGCAGGCAGTGCCGTCGACTTCGTCGCGCGCGAGGAATTCGACTACACCTGCCGCGACATCGCGGGGGGCCTGCCGCTGGCGGAGGTCGATGGCGTCAGCTGGCGGGATGCAGGCGGTGCGATCCATCACAACCCGCCCCGCGCGATCATCGAAGACATGGACGCGCTGCCGTTCGTCGCGCCCGTGTACCGGCGCGACCTGAACATCCGCAATTATTTCATCGGCTACCTGAACTATCCGTACGTGTCGCTGTACACGGGACGCGGATGCCGCTCGCGCTGCACGTTCTGCCTGTGGCCGCAGACCGTCGGCGGGCATCGCTACCGCACGCGCTCCGCGGACAACGTGCTCGCGGAAGTCCGCTGGATCCGGGAGAACATGCCGGAAGTGAAGGAAATCATGTTCGATGACGACACGTTCACGGACTTCCGCCCGCGCGCCGAAGAAATCGCACGAGGTCTCGGCAAGCTGGGCGTGACGTGGTCGTGCAACGCGAAGGCGAACGTGCCCTATTCGACGCTCAAGATCATGAAAGAAAACGGCTTGCGGCTGCTGCTGGTGGGCTACGAGTCCGGCGACGATCAGATCCTCCTGAACATCAAGAAGGGATTGCGGACCGACATCGCACGGCGCTTCGCCGCCGACTGCCGCGCGCTCGGGATCACCGTGCACGGTACGTTCATCCTCGGCCTGCCCGGCGAGACGAGGGAGACGATCGCGAAATCGATCGCATTCGCCAAGGAGATCAACCCGCACACGATCCAGGTCTCGCTGGCGGCGCCGTACCCGGGCACCCGGCTGTACGAACAGGCGCTGGAAAACGACTGGATACCGCCGCACAAGACCATTCCGCTCGTCGACGGCAGCGGCGTGCAACTGGCCGCGCTCAGCTATCCGCACCTGTCGAGCGACGAGATCTACCATGGCGTGGAACAGTTTTACCGCAGCTTCTATTTCCGTCCCTCGAAGATCTGGGAAATCGTCAGCGAGATGCTGCAGAGCTGGGACATGACGCGGCGGCGCCTGCGCGAAGGCGTCGAATTCTTCCATTTCCTGCGCGCCCATGGCGCTTCCCATTCATGAGCACGCTGCGTGGACGGGGCCTCATCGTCACCGCCGACGACTTCGGCCTGCACCCGAGCGTGAACGCGGCCGTCGAGCGCGCGCATCGGGACGGTATCCTGACCGCGGCCAGCCTGATGGTGGGCGCGCCGGCCGCCCGGGATGCGGTCGACCGTGCGCACGCGTCGCCGGGACTGCGGGTCGGCCTGCACCTCGTCCTGGCCGACGGCGCGTCCGTACTGCCGCCGCGGGCGATCCCCGATCTCGTCGATGCGCAGGGTCGCTTCGGTGCGCGCATGGTACGCGACGGTGCGCGCTTCGTCTGCCTGCCGCGCGTACGCCGCCAGCTGGCGCTGGAGATCCGTGCCCAGTTCGAAGCGTTCGCCGTCACGGGTCTTGCGCTCGACCACGTCAATGCGCACAAGCATTTCCACCTGCATCCGACGGTCCTGTCGCTCATCATGGGTATCGGACGCGAGTTCGGGCTGCGGTCCGTCAGACTGCCGCGTGAAACGGGACCGCCCGGGATATCTTCGACATGGTGGCTCCGTCCCTGGCTGGCGCTGCTCGAAGCCAGGCTGGACGCCGCCGGCATCCGCCACAACGACTACTTAATGGGCACCCACCAGTCCGGGCGCTTCGACGAGGCGGCCTTGCTGGATGCACTGTGCAATTTGCCGACGTCCGGCATCGGCGAGCTGTACCTGCATCCGGCGCTCGCGTCGGGCGCGGCGATCGCGCCTTCGATGCGCGGCTACCGCCACGCCGCCGAGTTCGCGGCCCTCGTCTCGCCGCATGTGCGAGCGGTGTGCGGCGCCCTCCGCGCCCAAGGCTGGCGCTTCGGCGGATTCACGGACCTTGTCGCAGCGGCAGGCGACCCGCGTGGCACATGGGCCGACGATGCCGTCACGGGCGGCACCGGCGGCCCATGAGCCGCACCGGCACGATGGGCTGGCTGGCCTGGTCGGCATCCATCGCCGGGCTCGCGCTGCTGGCCGCGCTCGTCGTCGCGGAAGGCTGGTCCGGCATCGTGGGCGCGTTCGAGCGGGCCGGCTGGGCGCTGCTGCTCGTCGTGCCGGCCCGCGTCGTCACGCAGGCGCTCGACACCCGCGGGTGGCGGGTGCTGCTCGCGCCGTTCGACCCCGGGCGCGCGGCGGGCCCGCTGTTCCTGTTGTGGGTCGCGTTCGTGCGCGAGGCCGTCAACCGGCTGCTGCCGGTGGCGAACATCGGTGGCGAGGTCGCCGGGGTGCGGCTGGCCTGCGTGCGGGTGTCCGACACGGCGGGCGTCACGGCCAGTGTTGTCGTGGAAGTGTTGCTGACCATCGTCGTGCTGTATCTCTTCTGCGGCGCCGGTGCTGTGCTGATGCTGAAGCTGGCGGCCGGGCCGGGCCTCGTCGGCATCGTCGCGGCGGCGCTGGCGCTGTCGCTGCCGCTACCATTGCTGGCGTGGTGGCTGCTCCGCCATGGCGCGCCGTTCGCGCGGCTGGAACAGTGGGCGCTGCGCCTGCTGGGGCCGCGGAACCGGATCGCGCCGCACCTGGACGGCGCCGCCATCGATGCCGCCATCGGCCGCCTGTTCCGGCAACGCGGCCGCCTCGCGCGGGCGGCGGCGTGGTCGCTGCTGGCCAACGTACTGGGCACGTTCGAGACGTGGTTTGCGCTGGCCCTCCTCGGCCATCCCGTCGGCCTGCAGGCCGCGCTCGCCATCGAGGCGCTCACGCAGGCCGTGCGCCACGCCGGCTTCATCGTGCCCGCCGGCCTGGGCGTGCAGGAAGCCGCCGTGCTGTTGTTCGGCCAGCTGGCCGGCGTGGGCGGGGATGTGGCGCTGTCGCTGGCACTCGTCAAGCGCATGCGCGAAGTCGCGACCGGCGTTCCCGCCCTCGTCTCCTGGCATTGGTTCGAGGTGCGCCGGCTGCGCCTGCTCAGGGTCCTCGCTCAGGGTCCCCGGTTGTGAGCAGCCAGGTACCTGACGAGGCCGTCGATACCTTCCGCCGTCAGCCGGGCCGCGAACTGCTGGCGGTACACCTGGATCATCCACGCGCCCATCATGTTGATGTCGTAGATCTTCCAGCCGGCCGGCGTTTTATGCATCCGGTAGTCGATCGGCATCGTGTCGCCGCCCGTGACCACGGTGGTCCTGACGACGGCGTCGGTGGCGTTCGGGGCGGGACGGCCCGCCGGCGCGTAGCGGAACTGCATGTTTTCCTGCTGGATCTGCGTCAGCTGGATGGCGTACGTGCGCGCCAGCAGGGTCTGGAACTCGCGGAACAGCGCCTCGCGCTGGGCCGGTGTCGCCTGCGCCCACGCGCTTCCCACCGCGTACTGCGTCGTCAGCATGAAGTCGGTGGACGGCAGGAAGTCGCGCCGCACGATCGCCAGCGTCCGCTCGGGGTCGCCCGCACGCGCGCCGGGGTCGCCGCGGATGGCCGTCATGACCTTGTCGATGGTGCTTCTCAACGTTTGTTCCGGCGTGCGCTCGGCCGTCTGCCCGGCACAGGCCAGCGGCATCGAAAAGACAAAGGCGAACAGGAATGGAGACAGTTTCATGGGAGCCTCGATCAACACGTCCATAGGACCGTCTACCGGCCATCCGTGTTCCCGCGCACGGCTGCGCCAGATCATGCGGTGACCCGGGCCGCATCCGGTCTAATGAACGCACCATGCTGACTCACCAGATTGCCAGGCTCGTCCACCTGTCATGCCGCCACCCGTGGGCGGTGGTCGGGGCGTTCGTCCTGCTGGTCCTTGCATCCGGGCTTTATGTCGCGCGCCATTTCGCGATCAATACGGACGTTGGGCAGTTGATCGACGCGAACGCCCCGTGGGCCCGGCGCGACGCCGCCATCGCCGCCGCGTTCCCGAACCGGGGCGACACGACCCTGGCAGTCGTCCGGGCGCCCGCGCCCGAGTTCGCGGCGCAGGCGGCCCGGGAACTGGCCGACCGCCTGCGCCGCCAGCCCGCGCTGTTCCGCGCGGTGGACCTCGGCGCCGGTGACGATTTCTTCTGCCGCAACGGCTTGCTGTACCTCGACGCCGCCGAGGTCCGCGACCTGACGGCGCGCCTCGTCGACGCGCGTCCCCTGCTCGATGCGCTCGCGCGCGACCCGTCGCTGCGGGGCATCGCGAACCTGCTGTCGGTCACCTTGGGCGCGCCCCTGCTGACGGGCCAGGTCACGCTCCCGCAGATGGCGCCGCTGCTGGCGCGCAGCGCCGCGACAGTCGAGGACGTCCTCGCCGGACGGAACGCCGCCCTGTCCTGGCAGGCACTTGCAACCACCGGCGCAGCCACCGAGCCCGGCCTCGTGGAAGTCCGGCCCGTGCTCGACTACGCCGCCCTGCTGCCGGGCGCCGCGTCCAGCGACGCGATCCGCGCGGCCGCCGCCGACCTGCGGCTGGCCGAACACTATGGCGCCCAGGTCACGCTGACGGGGCCCGTGCCGCTGTCGGACGACGAGTTCGCCTCGCTGCAGGAAGGCTCGCCGCTCGTCGGCAGCATCCCCGTCGTGATCGTGCTCGTGCTGCTGTGGCGCGCGGTGCGTTCGGCACCGCTCGTGCTGGCGCTGTGCATCACGATGCTGGGCGGCCTGGCGCTCACGGCCGCGCTGGGGCTCATCATGGTGGGGGCGCTGAACCTGATTTCCATCGCGTTCGCGATCCTGTTCGTCGGGCTCGGGATCGATTTCGGGATCCAGTTCGGCATGCGTTTCCGCGAACTGCGGCGTGTGCGGCCCGGTACCGGCACGGCGCTGCTGGCGACGGCGCGCGCGCTCGCGCTGCCGCTCACCCTCGCGGCGACGGCCACCGCGTTCGGCTTCCTCGCCTTCCTGCCGACGGCCTACCGCGGCGTGGCCGAGCTGGGGCAGATCGCGGGCGTGGGCATCCTGTGCGTCGCCCTGCCCGCCTGCCTGACCGTGCTGCCCGCGCTGATCCGCATCAGCGATCCGCCGGCGGGGCTGCTCGCGCCCGGCTACCCATGGCTGGCCGGCATCGACCACGCGCTCCAGACCCACCGCAAGACGGTGCTGGCGGCGACGCTGGCGCTCGTCGGGGCCGGCATTCCCCTGCTGTGGCGCCTCGAGTTCGACTTCGATCCGCTGCACCTCAAGAACCCCGGCAGCGAGTCGATGGCGACGCTGGCGTCGCTCGCGCGCGGCACCGACATCGGCCTCGACAACGTGCAGGTGCTCGCCCCGTCGCTGGCGCAGGCGACCACGCTGGCGGCGCGCCTGGAACGCCTGCCCGACGTCGCCCATGTCCTGACGGCGGCCAGCCTCGTCCCCGACGGCCAGACCGGCAAACTGGACGCCATCGCGGCCGCCGCCGCCCGCCTGCTGCCCGTGCTGGAGATGTCGCCCATCGCACCGGCGTCGGACCCGCAGCGCGCGGCGGCGCTGCGCACGGCCGCGCTGTCGCTGCACAACGCGGCGCTCGACCATCCCGGGCCCGGGGCGGCCGAAGCGTCACGGCTCGCGCGGGCGCTCGCTGCCCTGGCACGGGCGGGGCCGGCCGCCCGCGACCGTGCCGACCAGGCGCTGGCGGGAACGCTGCGCCTCGCGCTGGACGCCCTGCGCCTCGCACTGCAGCCGCAACCCGTCACGCTGGCGACCCTGCCCGCCCCGATGCGCCGCAACTGGATCGCGCCCGATGGCCGCGCGCTCGTCGACGTCAGCCCAAGGCGGCCGACGGGGCCGACGGGAACGAGCCGCGAGGACGCCAGCCGGCTGCGCCGCTTCACCGATGCCGTGCTGCGCATCGCGCCGGATGCGGCCGGCGGGCCGATCTCCGTGCGCCATGCGGCGGACCTGATCATCGCCGCGTTCGTGCAGGCGGCGCTGCTGGCCGTCGTCACCATCGCGCTGCTGTTGTGGATCGCGTTCCGGCGCGTGGGCGACGTGCTGCTGACGATGGTGCCCCTGCTCGTGTCGAGCCTGGTCACGCTGGAGGCCTGCGTGCTGCTGCGCATCCACCTGAATTTCGCGAACATCATCGCGCTGCCGCTGCTGCTGGGCGTCGGCGTCGCGTTCAAGATCTATTACATCATGGCGTGGCGCGCGGGGCAGCCGGCCCGGCTGGAACATCCGCTCACGCAAGCGATCGTCCTCAGCGCGGCGACCACCGGCACCGCATTCGGCAGCCTGTGGCTGTCGCACCACCCCGGCACCGCCAGCATGGGCAAGCTGCTGGTGCTGGCGCTGGTCTGCACCCTGATCGGCGCCGTGTTCTTCCAGCCCGTCCTGCTGGGGCAGCCCCGCGCCCCGGCTCCTGCCGAACGAGGACCGCCATGACCCATCCGCCGCCGCGCCGGCTCGTTGCGACCACGCTGCTGTTACTCCTGTCCGGCTGCGCCACCGGCCCGGAACGTGACAAGGCCGATCCGCTGGAACCGCTCAACCGCGCCACGTACCGCTTCAACGACTCGCTCGACCGCCACATTGCACAACCGGTCGCGCGCACGTACAACCGTGCCGTGCCGCGCTTCGTCCGCACCGGCGTCGAGAATGTCTTTTCCAACCTGGGCGACGTCACCGTGATGCTGAACGATTTCGCCCAGTTGCGCCTGATGGACGGCATGAACGACCTGATGCGCGTGGCCGTCAATTCCACGTTCGGGCTGCTGGGCGTGCTCGACATCGCCACGCCGGCCGGCATCGCCAAGCGCGACCAGGACTTCGGCCTCACGCTGGGCCACTACGGCGTACCGGCCGGTCCCTACCTCGTGCTGCCGCTGTTCGGCCCGAGCACGTTCCGCGACACGGCCGGCTTCGCCGTCGACCAGTACGGCTCGCCCGCCACATACGCGAAGCCGGCGCTGCGCAACACGCTGTGGGGCGCCGACTTCGTCAGTACCCGGGCCCGCTACCTGAACGCGACCAACCTGCTGGAGCAGGCCGCGCTGGACCGCTATCTGTTCGTGCGCGATGCCTACCTGGGCCGGCGACGCGCGCAGCTCGACGAAGGCAGGGAGACGCCGCTGCCAGACTATGGTCAGAACGATGGCGGCAAGGACGACGTCACCAGATAGCGCCCCAACGCCGGCCCGAGCCGCGCGCGCACTCGCAACAGCGAACGCCGCGCCACCCACGCCTCGCCCGCCAGCACGCACAGCGGCACGATCTGCCCCGGCGCACCGGCCAGGCTGCGCAGCACGGGCCAGACCCCGCCGACGTCCAGGCCGGCCAGCGCGGCCGCGGGCACGTTGCGCCAGGCCGGATCGAGCACGACGCGGCACGCCGCGAACGGCAGGCCGTGGCGCCGTGCGGCCAGCGCGGCCGCATGGGTTTCCATATCCACGGCGATGGCGCCCGCCTCACGCCACAGGGCGGCCTTGGCGGCGGCCGTGGCGAGGGGCGCGTCCGTGCCGGCGAGCAGTCCCGGCCGGGCGCCCGTCACGCGGTCCAGCAGCACGCGCGACCAGTCAGGGTCCGTCGCGATGACGCCGTCCGGCGTCAGCACGCTCGTGGCCACGACGCAGTCGCCGCTGGCGAGTTCCGGGTCCAGGCCGCCGGCGCACCCGAAGCTGATGATGCCGCCCCAGCAACCGTCGCCGTCCAGCATCGCGTGCAGCCGCTGCGCGACCCGCCACGGCCCGGGGCCATGGATGCACACGACGCCGGGCCCGTCCGCGATCGCGGCCTCGAACGGCATGCCGCAGACGGCGAGCACGCGCGCCGCATCGGCCACGGCTCACATCCCGAAGGGAACCCGCCCGCTGCCGCCGGCCCGCAGGTTGCGGTAGCGGGCCAGCGCCCACAGTGGAAAGTAACGGGCGTACCCGTGATAGCGCAGGTAGAACACGCGGGGAAAGCCCGTGGCCGTGTGCTGCGGTTCGTCCCACAGGCCGTCCGCGCGCTGCCGGTCGACGAGCCAGGCGATGCCGCGCGCGACGGCCGGCGTGTCGACGGCGCCCGCTGCCATCAGGCCCAGCAGCGCCCATGCCGTCTGCGACGCCGTCGACGGCGCCCACGCGTGGCCGGCATAGTCGAGCCGGTAGCTGTCGCCGCCCTCGCCCCAGCCGCCGTCCGGATTCTGCACGTACGCGAGCCAGCGGGCGCCCCGGGCGACGGGCGCCGCATCGGATGGCAGGCCGGCCGCCGCCAGGGCGCACAGCGCGCACCACGTGCCGTAGACATAGTTCACACCCCAGCGCCCGTACCAGCTCCCGTTCTTCTCCTGCCGGCGCAGCAGCCAGCCCAGTGCCCGCGCGGCCGGCGACCGGCGCCGCGCACAGGCGCCCGGCTCCAGCTGGGCCAGCATCGACAGGCAGCGCGCGGACACGTCGGCCGTCGGCGGATCCAGCAGCGCGCCGTGGTCGGCGAACGGGATGTGGTTCAGGTAATGGTGCGTGTTGTCGGCCTCGAACGCGCCCCAGCCGCCGCCCCTGCCCTGCATGCCGACGATCCATTCGCGGGCGCGGGCGACGGCGTCCGCGTACCGGTCCGGCAACGGTTGCGGTTCGACGTGCGCGGCCCGGTGCATGGCCATCGCCACGACGGCGGTGTCGTCGACGTCGGGATAGCACGCGTTTTCGTACTGGAACGCCCAGCCGCCGGGACGCACGTCCGGCCGGCGCGCGGCCCAGTCGCCGGACCGGTCGAGGATCTGCAGCGGCAGCAGCCAGTCGAGTCCGCGCCGCGCCGCGGCCAGCGCGGACGGCGTGCCCGCTTCCAGCAGCGCGTGGCACATCAGCGCCGTGTCCCACACGGGCGACAGGCAGGGCTGGCAATAGGCTTCGGCACCGTGGTCGACGAGCAGCCGGTCGATGGCGCGGCGCGCGGCGGACGACTCGGGCGCATCCGGCGGCAAGCCCAGCACGTCGAGCATCTGCACGGCGTTGACCATCGCGGGGAAAATGGCGCCCAGGCCGTGCTCGCCGTTCAGGCGCGCACGCACGAACGCGGCCGCCTGCTCGACCGCGCGCCGGCGCAGGCGCGCGGGCAGGCGCGGCGCCAGCAGGCGCATCTGCGACTCCAGCGTGCGGAACAGCGCGAACCACATGCGGTCCTGGTGCGGCGCGCGCGGCGCCAGCCCGAGGCTGGCCGGCGGCGCAAGGAACAGTTCCGCGACGCCCACGGCGCGCGGATTGCGCGCCCGCGGCCGCAGCGCGCCCAGCACGAGCAGCGGCGTCAGCACGGTGCGGGTCCAGTACGAGACCTTCGACAGGTGGAACGGCGACCAGCGCGGCAACAGCGCGATCTCCACCGGCATCACGGGCACGGCCGACCACGGCATCTCGCCGAACAGCGCCAGCAGCATGCGCGTGAAGACATTGCTGCGTTCGGCGCCGCCGTGGTCCCGGATCGCCGCACGCGCCCGCACCATGTGCGGCGCGCCCGGCGGATCGCCGATCATCTTCAGCGCAAAATAGGCCTTGACGCTGGCGCTCGGGTCGAACGCGCCGCCGTGGAACAGCGGCCAGCCGCCGTGGTCGCCCTGGCGCCGGCGCAGATACGTGCCGATCTTGCGCTCAAGGGCCGTGTCCGGCGTCTCGCCCAGGTAGTGCACCATCAGCACGTACTCGGCGGGGATCGTGACGTCCGCTTCGAGTTCGTAGACCCAGTGGCCGTCGTCGCGCTGGTCGGACAGCACGGCCGCGAGCGCCGCGTCGATGGCCGGCTCCAGGCGTGCGCGGCTGGTGAGTGTGCGTTCCGCTTCGACGGCGCCGGCCTGCGCCATGGACCGGAATGACGAGTAGCGCATGACATCCCCCGTGGCTACCGGAGCGCGTGCCGCACCAGGATGCCGACCTTGGCCAGGCGTCCCAGCCGGACAGGCGTGCGCGGACTGCCCCACCCGCGCGCCGCGAGCCGCGCCAGCAGGGCCGCATACACGGCCCCCATGAGGCGCGGCGCCCGGGCCGCACTGCCCCGGTGGCGGCGCAGTACGAAGTCGGAGGCGGCGTAGTGCCGGCGCGCCTGCGCGGCCAGGTCGGCGCACGCCCGGGGCAGCGCCGGATGCGCCGCGATGTCGTCCGCGCCGGCCGCGCACACGCGGGCTTCGACGCCGGCCGCGAGCAGCAGTTCGCGCGGCACGTAGGCGCGGCCGATGGCGGCGTCCTCGTCGATGTCGCGCAGGATATTGGTCAGCTGCAGCGCGCGGCCCAGGTGGTGGGCGAGCAGGAGGCCGTCGTCCTGCGGCAGGCCGAATACGCGCACGGACAGCCGCCCGACGGCGGCGGCGACGCGATCGCAGTACAGGTCGAGGGTGTCGGCCGGCGGTGCGCAGATGGGGCGGTCCTGCGCATCCATCAGCATGCCGTCGATCACGGCGTGGAAGTCGGCGCGCGCGAGGCCGTACGCGGCGATGTGCGGCGCCAGCGCGCGCAGGCGCGGGGCCCGGCCGCCGGCGTACGCGGCGTCGACGTCGGCCCGCCACCGTTCCAGCGCGGCGCGGCGTTCACGGGGCGGCGCGGGGCCGTCGGCAATGTCGTCGACGGCGCGGCAAAACGCGTAGATGCCGAACATCGCCGCGCGCCGCGGCGCGGGCAGTACGCGCATGGCGATGCCGAACGAGCTGGCCGGCGTGTGCACCGGCACGGTGAGCGCATCCGTTTCGGGGAGCATGGGGCACCTCAAGCTAATCACTATTTGCTACGAGCAAAGGCGCATCGGCACGATAAAGCTGGCGGATGGCACCCGCGATGCCGGCCGCGTCGAGCCCGGCCGCGCCCAGCAGCGCGGCGGGGTCGCCGTGCTCGATGAACATGTCGGGCAGGCCCAGCATTAACAGCGGCCGCTGGATGCCGGCGGCGGCCAGCGCCTCCGCCACGGCCGCCCCCGCACCGCCCATGACGGCGCCCTCCTCGACCGTCACGAGCTGCGCATGATCGCGCGCCAGCGCCGCCACGAGGTCGGCGTCGAGCGGCTTCACGAAGCGCATGTTGGCGACTGTCGCCCCCAGTTCCGTCGCGGCGTCGAGACTCGGCGCCAGCATCGGCCCGAACGCGAGGATCGCGATGCCGGACCCGCGCCGGCGCACCTCGCCGCGGCCGAACGGAATGGCATCCAGGTCCGGTGCCGGCCCGACGCCCGGTCCCGGCCCGCGCGGATAGCGCACGGCCGCCGGGCCGGGATGGCGGTAGGCGGTCGTCAGCATGCGCCGGCACTCGGCTTCGTCGGACGCCGCCATCACGACCATGTTCGGCACACAGCGCAGGTAGGCGATGTCGTAGTTGCCCGCATGCGTGGCGCCGTCCGCGCCGACGAGGCCGGCACGGTCGATCGCGAACGTCACGTCCAGGTGTTGCCGCGCGACGTCGTGGATCAACTGGTCGTAGGCACGTTGCAGGAACGTGGAATAGATGGCGACGACGGGTTTCATCCCGTCGACGGCGAGGCCGCCCGCGAACGTGAGCGCATGCTGTTCGGCGATGCCGACGTCGACATAGCGGTCGGGAAAGCGCTGGGCGAAGCGCACGAGGCCGGAGCCTTCGCGCATGGCGGGTGTGATGCCGACGAGGCGCGGGTCGTGCGCGGCCATGTCGCACAGCCAGTCGCCGAACACGTCCGTGTACGCGGGTCGGCCGCGCGCGCCGTCCGGCAGGCCCTTCCCGGGATCGAAGCGGCCGGTACCGTGGTACAGGGTGGGCGCCGCTTCCGCGCGCGCATAGCCCTTGCCTTTGCGCGTGACGACGTGCAGCACCTGCGGGCCCGTGCGCCGCCGGGCGGCCTCCAGCGCGGGAACCAGGGCATCGAGATCGTGGCCGTCGACCGGGCCCGAGTACGCCAGGCCGAGCGCCTCGAACAGCGATGCGCCCGGGCGCACGCGGCCGGATGCCAGATCGGACAAGTGACGGTCCAGCGCGCCCACGGCGGGAGAAATGGACATGCCGTTGTGATTGACGACGACGAGCAGGCGCAGCGCAGGGTCGATACCGGCGTTGTTCAGCGCTTCGAACGCCATGCCGGCGGACAGCGCGCCATCGCCGCAGACGGCCACGACATGGCGATCATCGCCCTGCAGCTTCGCGGCCAGCGCCATGCCGAGCGCGGCGGACAACGCCGTCGACGAATGCGCCGTGCCGAAGCAGTCGTGCACGCTCTCGCAGCGGCGCGGGAAGCCCGAGAGACCGCCGGCCTGGCGCAACGTGTGCATCTGCGCCCGACGCCCCGTCAGCACCTTGTGGCCATAGCTCTGGTGGCCGACGTCCCACACGATGCGGTCGCGCGGCGTGGCGAACACGTAGTGCAGCGCGATCGTCAGTTCGACTGTCCCCAGGTTCGACGCGAGATGGCCGCCGGTGCGCGCCACCGTGTCGACCAGGAAGCGGCGCAGCTGGCGCGCCAGCGGCTCCAGGCGCGCGCGGGGCAGCGCACGCAATGCGGCGGGGTCGTTGATTGCCTCGAGCAGGTCCATGCGGTCCTCCATGCGGCGTGCGACAGGCACCGCAGGCGACCCATTCTAGAACATCCCGGCCATCCGTTCAGGTATTCGGTTCAACCGTGCGCCGGCCTCTTCGGAGATATGGTATGCACGAAAAATCCCAGCAGAAATCAGTCCTTGTGCCGGATCGCATCGAGCACGACGGCCAGTGCGCGCGACGCATGGCGCCGGCTCGGGTAGTAGGCATGCAGGCCGGGGAATTTCGGACAGCAGTCCGCCAGCACGCTGACGAGGCGGCCGGCCTGCACATGCGGTGCCGCCATGTCCTCGGTCATGTAGGCGAGGCCGCTGCCGGACAGCGCCGCGTTCAGCATCTGGTAGACGCCGTTGAACGTATAGCGGCCGCGCACGCGCACGTCGACGGCTTCGCCGCGATCGAGCATCTCCCACGCGTACACGCCGCCGCCGGCGAGGCGCAGGCGGATGCACTCGTGCTTCATGAGGTCGTCGATGGATGCGGGCACCGCGCGGTGCGCGAAGTACCCGGGCGCGCCCACGACAAGCGTCTGCGTGTCGGGCGTGAGGCGCACGGCGATCATGTCCTTCTCGACCTGGTCGCCCCAGCGCACGCCGATGTCGTAGCGTTCCGCGGCCACGTCCACCATGCGGTATTCGGCACTGATCTCGAGGTGGATGTCCGGGTACTGCGGCAGCACGGCGGCGAGGCGCGGCCACAGCACGTTGTCGATGACGTGGTCCGTCGCCGTGATGCGGACGGTGCCGGCGGGCCGGTCACCGAGCTCGCTGACGGCGGCGATCTCCGCGTCGATCTCTTCCAGCCGCGGCGCCACGTTCTGCAGCAGGCGCTCGCCGGCCTCGGTGGGCGACACGCTGCGCGTCGTGCGCGTCAGCAGGCGCACGCCCAGCCGCGCTTCCAATGCACGGATCGTGTGGCTGAGGGCGGACTGCGTCATGCCCAGTTTTACGGCCGCGCGCGTAAAACTGCGTTCGCGCGCGACCGCGAGGAAGACGAGGATGTCGCTGAGGTTATCGCGTGCCATGCCGCGATTCTAAATCAGGCGCCCAGCGTCGCGTTGTCGATCACGAAGCGGTACTTCACGTCGCCCTCGAGCATGCGTTCGTACGCGGCGTTGATCTCGTCGGCCCGGATCATCTCGATGTCGGCGACGATGCCGTGCTGCGCGCAGAAGTCCAGCATCTCCTGGGTTTCCGGGATCCCGCCGATCATCGAGCCGGCCAGCGCGCGGCGCTTCGTGATCAGGTTGAACACCTGCGGCGACGGGTGCGGCGTCGCGGGCGCGCCGACCAGCACCATCGTGCCGTCGCGCTTGAGCAGGTTCAGCCAGGCGTCCAGGTCGTGCGGCGCGGCGACCGTGTTGACGATCAGGTCCAGGCGCTTCGCCCGCGCGGCCATGGCGGCGGCGTCGCGCGACACGACCACCTCGTGCGCGCCCAGCGCCTCGGCGTCCGCGCGCTTCGATTCGGACGTCGTGAAGGCGACGACATGCGCGCCCAGCGCGCGGGCCAGCTTGATGCCCATGTGGCCCAGGCCGCCGATGCCGACGATGCCCACCGTCTTGCCGGGACCCGCGTTCCAGTGGCGCAGCGGAGAGTAGGTCGTGATGCCGGCGCACAGCAGCGGCGCCACGGCCGCGAGCTGCGCTTCCGGATGGCGCACGCGCAGCACGTAGCGCTCGTGCACGACGATGCGCTCGGCGTAGCCGCCCAGCGTGTGGCCGGGTGCGTCAGCCGTCGGGCCGTTGTACGTGCCGACCATGCCGTCGCAATAGTTTTCGAGGCCATCCTCGCAATCCGCGCAGTGCCGGCAGCTGTCGACCATGCAGCCGACGCCGACCAGGTCGCCTTCCTTGAAACCCTGCACGTGGGCGCCGACGGCGGAGACTTTACCGACGATCTCGTGGCCCGGCACGCACGGATACAGGGTGCCGGCCCACTCGGCCTTCACCGTGTGCAGGTCGGAGTGGCACACGCCGCAATAGGCGATCTCGATCTGCACGTCGTGCGGACCAGGTGCGCGGCGGGTGATGTCCAGGGATTCGAGCGGTTGGTCGGCGGCGTGGGCGCCATAGGCCTTGACGGTCATGGATGATCCTTTCGTAAGGTTGTCGTTTGCATCGCAGGCCGACGATGGTAACGGCAAACCTCCCGCACGGGACCGGCCGGGATTGCTTGACCTTATGAACTGGATTCATGAATCCGCAGCGGAATCATGTCCGGCGCGTCATGAAAGATCGTTGCGGCGGGGAGCCGGCGTGGGCAGCAGCCCCAGCATGCCCTTCAGTGCGTACAGGACGACGAGCGCGCCCAGCATGTCGCCGGCCGCCATGACGGCGAAGCCCTGCGCAAGGTCGACCTGGTCGCCATGGAGCCAGAACCACAGGTGGTGCATCAGCGGGCTGGCCACGCCGAACAGCGGCACGAGCAGCAGCAGGCGGCGCGACGTCAGGTTCGACAGCGACGCCTGCATCCCCAGCACGCGCAGCGCGAACACATACACCAGGTAGGGCGCGAGGGCCGAGCTGATGCCGCCCGCGAACGAGCGCAACGGGTCGTCCGGATACAGGTGGAAGAAGCACTCGCACCACGACCCGACCAGAACGCCGACCGCACCCGGCAAGCCCAGCAGCAATGGGCACAGCAGCCGCGCGCCCGCCGGCAGGTAGATCCAGCCCACCCCGCGCATGAACTCGACGTTGGGGAACACCCAGTCCTGCAACCGCGCCAGGAGGAGATAGAACACCACCGAGCCGACGACGCTCGCGCAGGCGATACGGGCGCGCTCGGACACGCCGGGTCCGGCGCCGTGACCAGGAGTTAAGGGGGATGGCATGATGCTCGGTAGGTAATGGAGTTCGTGTGGCTCTCGCATTATAATCTGCGCATGAGCAAATCTAACCGTCCCGCCGACATCTATCTACGCTTTCTGCAACTTGCGGAAGCCTTGCGCGGGTTGCCGTCCCTCCCCTCGCTCGACCCGCTGGAAGAACGCATCCTCGGCACCGTCGCGCGCGCCATGCAGGAAGGCGAACGCCTGTGCGTACGCGACATGATGGCCAAGAAGGAACTCGGCGCCCCCGCCACCGTGCACAGCCGCCTGACGTCGATGCGCGAAAAGGGCTGGATCATGCTGACCGATACCGAAGACACGCGGCGCAAGCAGGTGACGCTCACGCAGGCGGCGCTGGCGCACTTCGACAAGCTGTCGAAGTGCATGGTCAAGGCGGTCGAGAAGGCCGGTTGAGCTAGCGTTCGAACGTCGTCCCCGCGGAGGCGGGGACCCAATTTTGCCAGCGCTGCCGCGACGCATCGAACTTGGCGGGATAGCGCCGCTGGCGCTATCCCGCCTGCGCAGGAACGACGTCGTGTTAATCCCCCGCCGTATAGGTATACACCCGCTTGCGCTTCTGCGCGATCGCCGGTCGGATCCGTTGCGGCGAGATCGACACGCTGGCCCCCGCCGACGCCGCGCCGCCCTTCTGCACCGCGCCCAGCACGACCGACACCGCCTTGCCGCCGATCGGCACGCTGCTGGCCTTCACCGGCGACGGCGGCAGGCCGCCGCCCACGAAGACCGACGAGCGCGCGCCGCCGCACAGGCCCGGCACGTTGATGGCGCCGGAGCCGTTCAGCAGGTTGACCCAGTAGCCGCGCGCCTCGCCCAGCGACGTCGAACAGCTCGCCGCATCGGGCGGCACGGGACGGTTGGTACTGAACGTGACCATGCCGCTCGCGATCAGCGCCGACGTCACCACCTGCTCGCCCTGGCCGTACTGGTTCAGGTCCATGAACCAGCCCTTCGTCCCCGAATTCGGCAATACCTTCGCGGCGGCGCAGTCCGTGTTCGTCGTGTAGTCCGTCATGGCGTCCATGTTCGTCGCGGGCGTCCCGGAGGCCGCCGCCAGGTCGTCCAGGTAGACGTAGAACCGGTTCGTCACGTTGGCGTACGGGTATTGCGACTGCAGCGGATGCTCGCGGTCGCCGCTGCCCAGCGCCACGTAGACCCTGCCCTGGCTGGCCAGCAGCGCGGGCGTGAACAGGAACTTGCGGCCGGCACCCGTCGTGTACGCGACCTTGCGCGCCGTCCAGGCGTCGCCCGCGAGCGGCGTGCGCCCGGCGTAGCTGCCCACGAAGTCGACGCGGTAGATGCCGCCGCCCAGGTCGGCCGCGTAGGCATAGTCGGGATAGCCGTCGTTGTCGACGTCGACGAGGGCCACGTCGGCCGCCACGCCGCGGTCGGTCGGGAACGAACGGATCACCGCGCCCGTGTTCGCGTCCAGCACGTACACGAAGCGGCCCTTGCCGCTGCCGCATGCGGGCGATGCCGTGTCGGCGTCTTCGCAGGCATCGTAGCCGCCGCCCACGACCAGCACCGGCGTCGTCGTCGAATACCCCTTGATGAAGGCGACGTTCGGCGTCGACCAGGTCTGGCCGACGCCGGACATCCCGGCCGTGCAGCCGATGTCGTCGGTCAGGTTCGGGCAGCCGGCCTTCCACTTGTACACCGGCTGGTCGGGATGCGTCACGTCCAGGCCGTACAGCATGCGCCCGCCCCGGCGCATCGACGGGAAGATCCACACCCTCGAATTGTCGGCGTTCTGGTACAGGCCGATCGAGCCGTCGAAGAAGTAATCCTTGCGCGCCGGCGCCGGCGAGATCGCGCTGCTCAGGTTCGGATAGCTAACGAGCGGAGAATTGTCCATCAGGCGCTGCAGGCGGCCGAAGAATTCGGGTGCGACGAACGACCAGGTCTCGACGCCGGTATTGGCGCTCACCGCGTGCAGCGCGCCGTCGTTGGCGCCGTAGAACACGCGCACGCCGGTCGTGCCGCCAAAGTTCACGGGCAGCGGGCGCGAGTGGATCACGTCGCCGTGGATCGAAGGCCGCGTCGTCGTCGTGGCGCCGGCGCCCTTTTCGTTGTTGACGTCCGCGCCCTGGATGAAGTTGACGAGGTTCGCGGACAGGCCCGTATTGGCCGTGTTGAACGTGGCCAGCGTCGTGCCCGACAGCGTCAGCATGTTGCGGTTGACGGCCTGGTTGCCGCTCCACGCGCCGGCCACGTTACCCTGCCTCAGGATCTCGGCCGCGCCGCCCTTTTCCACCTGCGGGCCGTCCGGCAGGTCGGAGTACGGGCTCACGCCGTCCGGTGCGCAGGCGCCGGACGGGTCGGGGTTGATACCGAGGCCGCTCCAGTACGTGCCCGAATCCGACGTCCAGTAGCTCGCCGCGCACGGCGTGACGAAGCCGGTCAGCGTGTTGACGGCGATCTTGCCGTTGACGTCGCCCAGCTCGATGTTGGCGCCGCTGGCGATCAGCTGGTAGCGCTTGAGGTTGCCGAACCAGCGCGGCTTCGCGTCCGGGTCGGGGCGGAACATGCCGATGAAGACCTGGTTCTCGTTCTGCGACCGGTTCGTGGCGTTGACCGGCAGGCTGGTCGAGGCGAACGTCGTGTTCACGGCCTGGATCTCGATGATGATCTGGCGCAGCGCGTCGAGGATCGCCTGCTCGTTCTTCGCGGCGAAATACTTGCCGCCGCCGGCCTTGGCCATGCTCATCAGCAGGGCCGTGTGGGTGGCGTTCGGCTGGGCGTTGTAGACGTCGATCGTGTACGTCGTCACGGGCGACCGCACGGTCGACCCGGTGACGGGGACGCCCTTGTCGTGCAGCAGGCGCGACCATTCGTCGGCGTTGCGCGGGCCGGTGTCGGTCGACGTAGTCCCGGTCGGGACGTCGGTCAGCACGATGTTCGTCCCGACGATGTTATAGGCGCTCGTGCCGGCCGGGCAGGATGCCAGCGTGGTGCTGGTGGGCGTGTTGTTGTACGTGCAGCTGATGTTGGTGCCGGTGCACGACGCGGCGTAGTCCGGCGTCGACGTCGGCGGTGTCGGATAGCACTGCGACGTCATGCCCAGGTTCGTGGTCGTCGTGTAGGCCGGCGTCGTCGTGTCGCTGACCGACGTGGGCGTCACCGTCTGCGTGATCGTGTACTGGCGCTTGCTCGTCGCGGTCTGGGTGACGTTCACCTGGCGGTAGCCGCTGCCCTGGCAGCCGCTGGCGTTGCTGGCCAGTGCACCGGAATACGTGCAGGTGCTGTTGGCCGGGCAAGACAGGCCGCCGAAGTCCGTCGTCGCCGCCGGGTTCCAGTTGCCGGCTGCGGTGCCGACGCCCGTGTAGCAGCCGGCGCCCCGGCTGTTCGCATCCAGGCTGGCGGTGGCGGTGGCGGTCGCCGTGGTTGCGGTGCCGACCGGCGCGCCGACCGTGTACGAGCAGCTGTACGTCGTCGTGGTCGTGCTGTTGCCGTTCGTGGTCGTCTGCGTGGCCGGGCAGGTCAGGTTGCCGTGGTCGCTCCCCGGGACGTCGCCCGCCGTCGCGTAAAAGCCGGTCGTCGTCCCTGTGGACGTCGTGACCGTCCCCGGCACGGGCTGGCCCGGGCTCGTCGTGGCCGGGTGATACACGGACTGCGTCACCGTGTACGACCGGCTGCCGGCCGGACAGGCGATGGGATTCACGTTCGCCGTCGCGGCGCCGATCGAGCAGCCCTCGGTGTAGCTCGCGCACTGCGCCGCGTACGCGTCCACCTCGCCCGCCGCGGCCGCCGGGCTCGCGTAGCAGGCGTTGGTGACGCCCAGGTTGCTGGTCGTCGTCGCGTTCTGCGTCGTGAAGTTCGGCAGGCCGAGCTGGCTCACGGTGCTGCCGTTCAGCCCGTTGAGCAGGGCCGTGTTGGCCGCCGTGTCGCTGGCCGGCCCGGAAGCATTCGGGTTGCCGATGAAGATCACGAAGCTCTTGCCGCACGTGTTCGCGGCTGTCAGCGGCGAGCGGAACGTCGAATACGGCGTCGTGTAGCCGGCGGCGTCGGCAATGCTGGCGATGACGCCGCCCGGCGAATACGCGTCGGCGCCCGCGAAGTAGTTATAGACGTCGTACATCAGGTCGCCGTACGGCGTGTGCGAATTGCGCTTCTCGTTCGGTGAATTGATGTTGTCGTAGATGGTCGAGAGCTGGCTCGTGAAGCTCGTCTTGGCCGAGTTGTCCAGCGGGCGGATCGCGGAGCGGATGAAGCCGCCGTCGTCGTTGGCGTTGCCGCCCGTGACGAATTCCATCAGGCCCAGGCTGACCGTGCTGTCCAGCGTCGTCAGCAGGTTGCTGATCGCGCGCGCTTCCGACTGGCCCTGCTGCAGGCCGCCCGGCCATTGCTGGCTCTGGCGGGCCCAGTTCGACGTGTTGTCGAGCACGATCAGGATGCGCGGGTTGATGTTGTTGCCGGCGGATGCGCCGGTGAAGATGTCGATGTCGTCCGCCGCCGCGACGATGGGCAGGCCGGCGAGGCACGCGGACAGCGCCAGCGCGAGTGTGGGTCGGATCATGGTCTTGCTCACGGTTGCGGACAGTTGGTGGCGACGTCGTCGCGCGAGATGCGCACGCCGACGCCCTGGACGACCTTGACGGAGGCCTGCGTCGCGTCGTCGGTGGCGACCGCGCTCAGGTCCCAGACGCTGTTGTCGCAGTCGGAATTGCCGTCGTTGGCACCGGCCACGCCATGCATCTGGGAGGCGCCGACCGCGCAGCCGATGTCTTCGTCGTCGTTCAGGTTGAGGTCGGAATTCTTGATCGGCTGGACCTTCACGCAGCTGGGCGGCGGGCTGAGGGTGACCTTGATGTCGGTCCTGCCGTCGCCGTCGGTATCGACGCAGCGCTGGTTCGGCGCGCCGCACGTGTTCGACAGCGCGCTGTTCGGCGTCTGGGTGAACGTGGGCGAACTGATCGTCTCTTCCAGCACGGCGTGCGCGGCGGCGAGGGCCTGGTCGCGGCGCTGCATGTTGCCGACCACCTGCAGGTTCGAATTGCCCAGGTTGACGCTGGCCAGCGCCAGCATCGTGAGCAGCAGGAGCATGATCAGGGCGGTCACCAGGGTGATGCCCCGCTCGCGGCGCGGCGTCCTCATGGCTGTTTCCTTCCCACTGGATTGGCCAGGGTCACGAACGTCTGGAACACGTGGCGCTTGTAGCCGTCGTTGAACGGCCCGGCCGTGCGTGCGGTGCCGTCGGCGGCCGTGCCGAGGTTGTAGGTTTTCGAGTCGGTCCAGCCGGGCGTCGTGCTCGGGCTGCGCGCCAGCACGTGCAGGCGCACGGCGACCACGTTGCGCCAGTTCGAGACCGCGCACGCCGGCAAGGTGCACCCGTTGGCGCCGGCGGGCGAGCTCGTCGTGACGCCGACACTCCCATTGCCGCTCGTGTCGATGCCGTATTCGAGCTGCAGGTTCTCGACGCCCTCCGCCAGCGGCACGGTCTTGAACTTCAGCTGGTTGTCGACATAGCGCAGTTCGGCGCGCTTCAGGGTCGGGATGCCGTCGCCCGGCTCGTCGTTGTTGGCGACGAAATAGATGTGCGTCTGGTAGCGGCGCGTGACGGCCGCCGTCGTACAGTCGCGCCGGGTGCGCAGCAGCTGGGCCGGGTCGATGTCGAGCGCATACCAGTCGGCCGGGTCGGCCGAACCCAGCTCGCCCGCATCGCTGCACAGCGACGCCTGGAACAGCGGGCCGGCCGGATCGTTGGCGCTGCAGTTCGGATCCCCGCTGACGCAGGCGCGCGTGTGGCGCACGACGATGAGGGCCGTGCCGGCGCGCACGTCGGACACGCAGGACGGCAGCGTATCGGCAGGGCTGAACCCTTGCACGTGCAGCGGCAGCATGGCCTTCAGCGCGGCCAGCGTGGCAGCGCACGGGTCGGGGACGGCCGCCGGGTCAGGCAGCAGGGTCGGGTCGAATTCGCCGTAGAAGCCGGCGTTGCGCAAATCGTTTGCGAGCAGGTCGACGGCATAGCGGCCGCTCTCGATCTGACGGTTGGCGCGCTCGACCTCGGCCTGGGCGCGGCTGTTGTGGAAGAACAGCGTGACCATGCCGACGACGATCAACAGGCCCATCGTCACGGACACGAGCAGCTCGGGCATCGAAAAGCCGGCGGACCGGCGCTTGGACAGGACAACCATCGCGTCTCCTAAATGCACGAAGGCAGGCCGATCGCCAGCTGCACGGCGATCGCGCGCCGGTTGGCGTCGTCCGCACCGTACTGGTTGGCGCCGCACGCGAGCCCCGGCGCCCTGGTCGGATGCAGCCCCTGCCACGCGACGCTCACGCGATAGATGCCGGGCTTGCACACGCCGGCCGCCGGGTCGGGCGCCTGCAGCTGCTCGACGCAGCCGCGCGCATCGATCATCGCGCCGGTTGCCGTGCCGGCGCCCGACTGCTCGGCGGCGCCTTTCAGTTCCTGGCTCCATTCGCACTGGTCGCGCGCGGTGCCGACGGCCACGGTGGTGCAGTCGGCCGGCTGGGTATCGCTCTTGCCGAGCGGGGTTTCCGTCACGTAGTCGGCCGCATGGGCCGGGTTGCCGAGGATGCGGGCGCGCATGTCATCCACCAGCACGACGGCCTGCGCGCGCTGGTAGGCCTCGATCGATCCCACCTGCACCTTGGCCTGCAGCGCGGCGATCCCCAGCAGGCCGAACGCGAGCACGACGACGGTCACGAGCACTTCGACAAGGCTCAGGCCCGCGCTGGGAAGTGGCGGCACGGTGCGCATTCAGCACCCCGACGCCTGCAGGCGCGGGCGCCCGCTCAGGTCCACCTGCACGCAGCGGTGGCTCGCAGCGCCGTCGACGGCGATGTCGAACGACGGCGGCGTATCGCTCGCGACGCGGCCGTTGGGCAGGTACACGACGGCGGTCGGGCCGGTGATCGTCGCACCCTGCACGGCGCCGTGGTTCGCGACCGGGTGCCCGGTGTCGGACGGATTCGGGATGCGCCAGCCGGCCTGCCACGTGTCGGCGGCCGGCTGCAGGGTGACCTGGGTAGCGCGCTTGATCGCTTCGCTGCGCGCGAGCACGAGGGCAGCGTACAGGTCGGTGCTGGTGGCGCGCGCACGCTGGCCGGCCACGAGCCCCTTGAAGGACGGCGCAGCCATGGCCGACAGGATCGCGGTGATGGCCACGACCGTCAGCAGTTCGATCAGCGTGAAGCCGCGCGCACGCTTTACCATAGGTTGGTCGGCGTCCGGGCGCCGCTGTTGTCGATGGTGAGGTTGCCGTCGCCGGCCTGGCGCGTCCCGAGCACCGGCGTGGCCGTGATCGTGAACGACGGCGGCGGACCGCCGGCGGCGTCGATGGTGATCGTATAGTAACTCGCGACCTCGGCCGGCACGGGCAGGTTGAGTGCGGTCGGCGTGCCCCCGTACTCGTGGGCATCGGCGAAGTACTGCGCCTGCGCCTGCGCCAGGTTGAGCAGATACGCCTGCGCCGCCGCGCGGTTGCCGCGCACGAGATATTTGCCGTAGGCGGGCAGCGCGATGGACGCCAGGATGCCGACGATCGCCACCACGATCAGGAGTTCGATCAGGGTGAAGCCGCTGCGACGCGAAGGAATGAACGGAATTCGGTAAGACATGGTGGACCTCATGGGGTGCGTGGGCCAACATTACATATTTCCACATGGAAATTCTATCAGAATGTGTCACTCCGTGGCATATGCACGACACTTGATTCAACAAGACTTTCGCGCGCACGCCGTACAATAGTATCCCCTCGACAACAAACCGACGCATGGACTACCTCGAAATCCTGCTGCGCCTGACGGTCTCGGTCCTGGTCGGCGGCCTGATCGGCCTGGACCGCAACCTGCACGGCAAGCCCACGGGCATCCGCACGCTGGGGCTCGTCTGCCTGGGCGCCTGCGTGCTGACCCTGGCCGGCGCCAACTTCCTGACCGGCGACGGCCAGGCCGACCCATCCGCCGTCAGCCGCGTGATCCAGGGCCTGGTGACGGGCATCGGCTTCCTCGGCTCGGGCGTGATCATCCGGGAAAACGGCAGTGACCGCGTGCGCGGCCTGACGACGGCCGCGTCGATCTGGATCACGGCCATCCTTGGCATCCTGTGCGGCATGGGATCCTGGCAGATCGCCGCGATCGCCCTCGTCCTCGTGTTCGTCCTGTTCGTGTGCGGCAAGCCGATCGAGCGCGCGCTGCACCGGCGCTGGCTGGACAAGCCGGAGAAGGAGAAGCAGGCGATCAGCCTGCACGAGGAGTGAGCGTCAGGCCGTCGGGGCTTCCGTCACCGACGACGGCGGCATCACCGGCAGCTTGATCGTGAAGACGGTACCGACGTTCGGCTTCGACGCCACGTCGATCCGCCCGCCATGCTTGTTGACGATGCTGTACGACAGCGACAGGCCGAGGCCCGTCCCGCTGCCGACCGGCTTGGTGGTGAAGAACGGTTCGAAGATGCGTTTCAGGTTCTCCTGCGGGATACCGCAGCCGTTGTCGCTGATCTTCACCCACACCCAGCCGTCGTTCGACCCGGTGGCGATCGTGATCACGCCCTTGCTCTTGATGGCCTGGGCGGCGTTGACGAGCAGGTTCATGAACACCTGGTTCAGCTGCGAGGCCAGGCACTTGATTTCCGGGAGCTTGCCGTAGTGTTTCTCGACCGTCGCCTTGTACTTGATCTCGTTGGCGACGATGTTGAGCGTCGTGTCGAGGCCCGAGTGCACGTCCGCGTACTGCCAGTCGTTCTGGCCGACGTGCGAGAAATCCTTCAACGCCTGGACGATGTCCTTCACGCGCTTCAGGCCATCCATCGACTCGCTCACGAGGTCGGCGATGTCGTCCTTCAGGTAGCCGAGGTCGGCCTGGCGGTTGATGGCATCGATCTGCGCTTCCAGCGCCGAGCCGGGCGCCGCCTTGTGCACGGCCTCGCCGTACGCGTCCACCACGTTCAGCAGGGTGTCCACGTAGTGGCGCAACGTGCCCATATTGGAATTGACGAAGCCGATGGGGTTGTTGATCTCGTGCGCGACGCCCGCCGCGAGCTGGCCGATCGACGCCATCTTTTCCGACTGCAGCAGCTGCTCGTGCGCCTCGCTCAGGCGCGCGATCAGTTGCTGCTGTTCCTGCTCCATGCCCTTGCGCGCGGTGATGTCGGTCAGCGAGCCGATGACCTCCACCGGCGTGCCGTGCTCGTCGCGGATCAGGCGCAGGCGGTCGTGCATCCACACGTACTCGCCGCTGGCCGTGCGGAACCGGTATTCGTACGTGCGTTCGCCTTCCACGAACAACTGGGCCAGGCTGGAAAAGATCGCCGGGGCGTCGTCCGGGTGGAGATGGTCGAACCAGAAGTTCGGGTCGGCCAGCATCTCTTCCGGCCGGTAGCCGAGGACGTTGTACGCGTTGTTGCTCACGAACGTCATCTTGAAGTCGCCGCTGGGCACGGTGGCGTAGATGATCGCCGGCGTGTTGTCGATCAGGTATTGCAGCCGGACGAGCGGCGACGTGGCCTCGACCGGCGCTGGGCTCGACGACAGCGATTCAAAGACTTCAAATTCCATGGCGATGGCTCGGCGTATCTACGGAGATTCTATTATCCGGAGGAAACGCCGAGTGTGGGGGCTTTCTTGAAACTCTTGCATGCAAGAGTTTCGGTTGCTATCGCCTGATTACAACAGTTGCCCTTACTGCGCCTGGCTGTCCAGCGTCACCTGCGCCCCTTCGAGGCCGTCGGCGCTGGCCGTCAGGGTCAGCTTGCCGGCTTCGCCCGCCTTCGTCTTCACGATGGCCAGGGCCAGGCCGTTGTACGCCTTGCGCTGGGGCGACTGGAACGCTTCCAGGTCGGTCGCGTCGCCATTGTCCGTTGCGACGATCTCGCCCGGCCCGGACAGCTTGAACGTGATGCGGTCATGCGTGCGCGGCACGGGGCGGCCGTCCTTGTCCGCGATCGTGACCGTCACGAACGACAGGTCCTTGCCGTCCGCGCGGACCTGCGCACGGTCGGCCGACACGAGCAGCTTCGCGGGTTTGCCCGTCGTCGCGACGGTATCCTCGGCCCAGCGCTTGCCCTTCCTGTAGACGACGGCCTTCAACGTCCCGGGCTGGTACGTGACGTCGTCCCAGCGCAGGCGGTAGTCGCGCGGGCCGCGCTTCTTGCGGCCGAGCGATTTGCCGTTCAGGAACAGCTCCGCCTCGTCGCCCGACGTGTACAGGTGCACCGGCGTCACCTGGCCCACGCGCTCCGGCCAGTTCCAGTGCGGCAGCAGGTGCGCCATCGGCAGTTCCGGGCGCCAGCGGGCCTGGTACAGGTAGAAGCGGTCTTTCTTGAAGCCGGCCAGGTCGATGATGCCGAAGTACGAGCTGCGCGACGGCATCGCGATCTTCTTCAGCGTGGCCAGTTCCTGCGCGGCGCGCGCCTGCTGGGCGGGGTCGGTAAAGTTCAGCAGGTTCGTCGTGTCGTCGTTGTACGGCGTCGGCTCGCCGAGGTAGTCGAAGCCGGTCCACACGAATTCGCCCGCGACGAACGGGTTGTCGTCCTGGCCCTTGAATTCGACGTCGGGCGACGTCGCCCACGGCGGTGCCGTCAGGTCGTAGCTGCTCACCTGGAAGTTCGCGGCGCCCTTCGATTTGTCGTCGCTGACCGGGAAGAAGTATTCGCCGCGCGAGCTGATCGTCGACGCGGTCTCGCTGCCGTAGATCGGCAGGTAAGGCGCGGACGCGTGCATCTTGCCGTATTCGCCCGGCTTGTAGTTGTAGCCGAAGATATCGACCACGTTCTGGAAGCCGTTGTAGCCGGAGTCGGTGTGGTTGTACGCCGACGTGACGGGACGCGTGCGGTCTTCCCCGCGCGCGATCTCGGCCAGGTGCGCGGCCAGTTTCCAGCCTTCCGGCTTGCCCTGTTCCGGGATCTCGTTGCCGGTGCTCCAGGCGATCACGCTCGGGTGGTTGCGGTCGCGCCGGATCTGCGCGCGCAGGTCCTTCTCGTGCCATTCGTCGAACGACGTGTGATAGTCGTTCGGCGTCTTCTTCTCGTGCCACATGTCGAACGCCTCGTCCAGCACGACGAAGCCCATGCGGTCCGCGAGGTGCAGCAGCTCCGGCGCCGGCGGATTGTGGCTCGTGCGGATCGCGTTCGTGCCCATCTCGCGCAGCAGTTGCAGCTGGCGCTCCAGTGCGCGCTCGTTGATCGCACTGCCCAGCGCACCCAGGTCGTGGTGCATGCACACGCCGTTCAGCGGCACGCGCTGGCCATTCAGCAGGAAGCCGTTCTTCGCGTCGAATACGGCGGAGCGGATGCCGAACGGCGTCTCGACGACGTCCGTCACCTGGCCGTTTTCCGTGACGGTCGTGACGGCCACGTAGCGCTGCGGGCTCGCGATGCTCCACAGCTTCGGCTGCGGCACCGTCAGGGTCTGCGTGAGCTGGGCCTGGCGGTCGCTCTCGACCTTGGTGACCTTGGTCGCCGCCTGGCGCGCGACCGGCGCCGCGCCGCGCTTGCCGGCCGCGTCGAGCGTGTAGATCTCGGTCGCGACCTGCACCTGCGCCGCGCGGCCGTTGCTTTCCACCGTCGTCTGTACCGACACCGTCGCCTGGGCCTTCGACACCTGCGGCGTCGTCACGAACGTGCCGTACTGGGCCACGTGCACCGGCGCCGTCTTGACGAGCCACACGTGGCGGTAGATGCCGCCGCCGGGATACCAGCGCGACGATTTCTCCGGGTTGTCGAGGCGGATCGCCACGACGTTGTCGCTGCCCGGTTTCGCAAACGGCGTCAGGTCCACGCGCCACGACGCGTAGCCGTACGGCCAGCCGCCCACGTACTGCCCGTTGACCCAGACCTTCGCGTGCGACATGGCGCCGTCGATGTCCAGGTAGACGCGGCGGCCGGCATCGCCCGCCGGCAAGGTGAAGTGCTTGCGGTACCAGCCCACGCCCCACCATGGCAGCTTGCCCGTCTCGCCCGGGTATTCCTGCTTGAACGGGCCTTCGACGCCCCAGTCGTGCGGCAGGTCGAGCTTGCGCCACGCGGCGTCGTCGAAGCCCGGCTGGGCGGTCGCGTCCGGCGCGGTGCTGCCGCCCGGATCGCCCTTCGCGAAGCGCCAGCCGGCGTCGAACGACAGGCGCTCGCGGACGTCGGCGGCATGGGCGGCGCCGCACAGCAGGGCGACGCCGAAGGCAACGATGGTGAGGGAACGGGGAAGAAGCGTCATGGTCTCGTCGTTATGGTTATGAGAAGGGAAACCTGAAGTATGAGCCAGCCTCCCCCGCCCACCTATATGAAATGGGCCGGGCGGGTATCCAAAAGCGCGATAGCAGCCTCCTCCTTCACGGGTTCCCGTGCAACCGTTTCGCCTCGAATTCCGCGAACGCCTCGCGCACCGCCTCGTCCAGTTCCGTGTCGATCCACGGCTTCGTCAGGAACTTGAAGATCGCGCCCCGGTTGACGGCGTCCGTGACCGACTGCAGGTCCGTGTACCCCGACAGCACCATGCGCACGGCGAGCGGATACATCTGCTTCACGCGCGCGAGGAATTCCGTGCCGCTCATCCCCCGCATGCGCTGGTCGCACACGATGACCCCGACCTCGGTCGTCGCGAGGATCTCGAACGCCTCGCGCGCGCTGCTCGCCACCAGCACGCGGTAGCCGCTCTGGCGCATCGCGCGCCGGATCGCCGCCAGCAGGTTCACCTCGTCGTCCACGTACAGCATGGTACGGTGGTAGGGCTGCGGCTGCAGTTTCTCCAGCGCGAGCGCCTTCTCCTCGCGCAGCATGCGCTCGCAATCGTCCGCGGACGCGGGCCGCCCGAACAAATAGCCCTGCACCTCGTCGCAGCCGTTCTGCGCCAGCAGCGCCAGCTGCCCTTCCGTCTCCACGCCCTCCGCGATCACCTCCAGCCGCAGGCCGTGGCCCATTGCGATCACGGCGCGCGAGATTGCCAGGTCGTCCGGGTCGGACGTCAGGTCGCGCACGAACGACTGGTCGAGCTTCAGGCGGTCGACCGGGAAGCGCTTCAGGTAGTTCAGGTTCGAATAGCCGGTGCCGAAATCGTCGATGGCCAGGCGCACGCCCATGTCCTTCAGCTTGCACAGGATGTCGACGGTCTTCTCCGGGTCTTCCATCGACGCGCTTTCCGTCAGCTCCAGTTCCAGCAGCTTCGGCTCGAGTCCCGTCTCGGCGAGGATCTTCGCGACCGTGTCCACGATCCGCTCCGAGAACTGGCGCGCCGACAGGTTCACCGAGACCGGCACCGCGCGCAGGCCCTCGCGTTGCCAGGCCATCGACTGTTCGCACGCCAGGCCCAGCACCCGCTCGCCGATGGGCAGGACCATGCCCGTCTCCTCGGCCAGGCCGATGAAGCGGCCCGGCGGGATCAGGCCCAGTTCCGGATGCTGCCAGCGCAGCAGCGCCTCGAAGCCGATGAGCTGCCCGGTGGCGAGGCTCGCCTGCGGCTGGTAGTAGACGATCAGCTCGTCGCGCTCCAGCGCGCGCCGCAGCGCGTTCTCGAAGCGGAAGCGCTCGTACACGCCGTCGTTGAGCTCGGGCCGGTAGAACGCGTAGCGCTCGTCCTTGCTGGCCAGCGCGCGCTGCAGGGCCGCCTCCGCATCCTGCGTGAGGCCGTCGTAGTCGTCGGCGTCGTTCGGGAACAGCGCGATGCCGATGCACGGGTCCAGGTGCACGTTCTCGCCGTCGTGGACGAACGCCTGGTCCATGCGCTCCAGCACCAGGCGCGCCAGCGCGGCCAGCTCCGCCTCGTTCGCGCGCAGCGCGGCGAGCGTGAACGTGCGCTCCCCCGTGCGCGCGACGGTGAGGTCGGCGTCCTGGAGTTCCCCCAGGCGGGTGGCGGCCTGGCGCAGCAGCGCCTGTTCCGCTTCCAGCCCGACGCTGGCCCGGATCACCTGCAAACGCGTCAGCCGCAGCAGCATGTAGCCGAGCAGCGGCTTGCCGTCGATGACGCGGGCCTGCATCTGGCGCACGCGGTCGCGCAGCAGCACGTCGTTCGGCAGACCGGTCTCGCGGTCGAAGTTGGAGAGATAGCGCAGGCTCTCTTCCGCGCGGCGCAGCTCCGTCACGTCCATCCCCGCCGTGACGACGTACTGCACGCTGCCGTCGACGCGGCGCAGCATGGTCGACGACCAGATCACGGCGCGGACGGACCCGTCGCGCGCGACCCATTCGCCGCTCTGCTGCACCGGGACGGCGCCGGCCGGCGACGCATTGAACTCGATGGGCGCGTTGTCGGCGCGGCGGAACAGGTCGCGGAACGGCCGCCCCAGCACCTCCTCGGCGCGCCAGCCGGACGTCTGCTCGCAGGCCGGATTGAACAACCGGATGCTGCCGTCGCCGTCGACCACGCAGACGAGCGCCCCGGACAGGTTCACGACGGCCGCCAGCAGCGCGCGTTCCGACTCGAGCGCGGCGGTGCGCTCGTCCACCAGGCGCTCCATGTTGCCGTACAGGTGCGCGCGCTCGACGGCGACGGCGATCTGGCTGCCCACCGTCTCGAGCACCTGGCGGTCGTCCTCGGCCAACGGGCCGTCGCCGACGGTCAGGCACATCATGCCGCGGCTGCGCGTGCCGGTCGACAGCGGAATGCGCAGGCTCGGGAAACCGCGGCAGGTGGAACGCGCCACGGCGCCGGTCACCGGCGGTGAGCAATGACACGGCTCCATGACCGCGCCGGTGCCGTCGCGCGCGACCGCGAACGTGGGCCGGCCGTCGTGGTCGTGCAGGCGGATCGTCGCGCCGGTGACGCCCGGCAGGTCCAGCACGCGGTCGAGCGCACGCTCGGCCACGTCCTGCTCCGACAGCACCGGGTTGATCGCTTCCGCAACCCGGTACAGCCCTTCCAGCGACTGGTAAGAATGGGCGATGCGCTCCTGCTGGGCGCGCAACTGCTCCGTCATGTGGATCGCTTCCTCGTACGTGGAGATGAGGAGGTCGAAGATCTGCTGGCGTTCCGCCGTGATGAAATGGGTCTGCCCGCCCAGGTTGATCTTCATCCCCAGCTGCACCCGCTCGTTGGAACGCAGCGCGCGGTTGGCGAGGATGAAGCGGATGCGCCCGAGCAGGTAGTCCGCCTCGAACGGCTTGCGGATGAAGTTGTCCGCGCCGCAGTCGAGGCCCTTGATCACGTCGTACAGGCTGGAGAGGGACGTGAGCAGGATCACCGGCACGTCGAGCAGGCCGGCATCCTGCTTGATCGCCCGGCACATCTCGAAGCCGTCCATGCGCGGCATGTTGATGTCGGTGACGATGAGCGTCGGCGGTCGCTGTCGGGCAGCCTCCAGGCCCGCGCGGCCGTCGGAGGCGACGCGCACGCGGTAGCCCGCGGTTTCCAGCAGTTGCGCCAGCTGGCGGGCCTGGGTGGCGCTGTCCTCCACCACCAGGATCTCGATGTCGTTCGCGCTGTCCCTCATTTGGTCGGAATCGCGTTCGACGACATTGTCGGGAGACGTGCTCATGGATGGTCTCCATTCGTTGGGAAAACAGAAGACGGAAACGGCTCGGCCGGCAACCGCGCCAGCACCTTGCCGATTTCCGCGGGCTCGAGCACCAGCATCGCGGCGTCCAGCCGCAACGCCTCGCCCGGCATGCCGTAGACGACGGCGCTCGCGCGGTCCTGCGCGATCGTCAGCGCGCCGTGTTCGCGCAACACCTTCAATTCGGCCGCGCCGTCCTTGCCCATACCGGTCAGCAGGACGGCCGCGGTGGCGGCACGCAAGTCGGGATCGATGGCGCGGAACAGGTGCGACACGGACGGGCGCATGCCGTGTTCCGGCGGCGCCGGCACGAGCCGGCCGACGAGCCCCGGGCCCAGCGCCGCCTGCCAGCCTTCCGGGACGAGGCATGCGCGCCCGCCGGTCAGCGGCGCACCGTCCTTCAGCACGTCCACCGGGTAGCCGCTGGCGTCGGCCAGCCAGGTCGCCAGGCCGTCCATGAACCCGGGCGCGAGGTGCTGCACGATCACGACGGGCAGCGGGTAATCCTTCGGCAGTTCGGCCAGGATGTCGCGCAGCACGGTCGGGCCGCCCGTCGACGCGCCGATGGCGACGAGGCGCCGCGGCGCCCCCTGCAGCGGACGCGCCGCGCGCCGCGCATCGCTCCAGCGCCGCACGACGCGCACCTCGGCCATCGCCTTCACCGTGCGCACGAGGTCGCGCGCGCGGTCGGCATGCGCCGGGTTGCCGATGCCGGGGGGCCGCCGCACCAGCACCAGCGCACCCGCCTCGATCGCACGGAAGCTGGCGTCGACTTCCGCCCGGTCGTCGCTGCCGCTGACGACGACGATGCGCGTCGGGCAATCGCGCATGATGCGCCGGATCGCTTCGAAGCCGTCCATGCGCGGCATGTGCAGGTCCATCGTGATCACGTCCGGCTGCAGCTCGCGTGCGAGTTTCAGCGCTTCCTCCCCGTCGGCCGCGCAGCCCACGACCGCGAGGCCCGGGGCCGTGCCGAGAATGTGCATCAACAGCGCGCGCACGGAGTTCGAATCGTCGACGACCAATACCCGGATCATGATCCCTCCATCCCCGCCACGCGGCGCACCGTCGCCAGCAGGCGGTCCTGGTCGAAGCTGCCCTTGGTGAAATACGCGTCCGCCCCGGCGCGCAGCCCGGCCTCGCGCTGCTCGGGCGTCTGCAGCGACGTCACCAGGATCACGGGCAGCTCGGCGGTGGCCGGCGTCGCCCGGATGCTGGCGGTGAGCGCGAGGCCATCCATGTTCGGCATCTCGACGTCGCTCACCACCACGTCGTAGCGCCCCGTGCGCAGCCGCGATTGCGCGTCGAGGCCGTCGACGGCCGTGTCTACCGCATAGCCGGCGCCTTCCAGGATGTGCTTGAGCAGCAGGCGCGACGTCACGGAATCCTCCACGACGAGCACCTTGCGCGGCCCTGCCGTCGGCGCCGGCGCGGCCGCCGCGGCGGCGTTCGCGAGTCCGCGCGCGCCGATGTCGTCGAGCGCGATCACGGGCGCGAGGGTGCCGTCGCCCAGCTGCGCCGCGCCGCTGAACCAGCGCACCCGGCGCAGCAGCGGGCCGAGGGGCTTGGGCAGCAGGTCCTGCTCGGCGACGATGGCGTCGACATGCAGGGCGAACGCCTGGCCGCCCGCCTGCGCCGCGATCACCACGCCCTCTCCGGCTGCGGCGCCGCCGCCGGGCCGCGTCGTGCCGAACAGCGCCCCGAGGCGCACGAGCGGCAGCACGCGGCCGCCCATCAGCACGGTCTCGCGGCCCTCGACGGTGCGGACGGCCGCCTGCGCCGCGCTGCGCACGGCTTCCAGGCCCGCAAGCGGCAGCGCGTAGCGGTGGCCGTCGACTTCCACGACCAGCGCGTGCAGGCTCGCCACGCCCACCGGCAGCAGCAGTTCGAACGACGCGCCGGCACCCGGCACCGTGCCGACGACCAGCTGGCCGCCGGCGGCGGCCACCTTGTCCGCCACGATGGCCAGGCCCACACCGCGCCCGGACACGGACGTGACCTCGGTCCGGGTCGACACGCCGGCGCGCAGCGCGAGCTGCAGGCGCTGCTGATCGCTCATCTGCGCGAGTTCGGCGGCATCCACGCCGGCGCGGCGCGCGACCGCGTCCGTGTCGATGCCGGCGCCGTCGTCGCGCACGCGCACGCACACCATGCGCGCGTCGCGCTGCGTCACCGCGATCTTGATGCGCCCGGCCGGATCCTTGCCGGCGCGCGTGCGCTGGTCGGGCGTTTCGATGCCGTGGTCGACGGCATTCGTGACGAGATGGATCAGCGCTTCGCGCACGACGCCCAGCACGCGCCGGTCGAGGTCCACGTCGGCGCCGAAGGTCTCGAGCCGCACCTGCTTGCCGCGGCCGCGCGCGAGGTTGCGCACGAGCGCGGGCAATTCGCCGAACGCGGCGGCGGCCGGCACCAGCGCCGTTTCCAGCACCGCATCGAACAGGCGGGCGCGCACCGCATGCAATTCCTTGCCCGTGTTTTCCAGCCCGGTGGCCAGCTGCGCGCAGGCGAGCTCGATGCGCACGGCTTCGTCATCGAAGGCAGCGGGCCCTTCGCGGCGCCGGGTCGCGATCCCGGCCGCGAACAGCCGCAATTCGTCGACGTGATGGCGCAGCTTCAGTTCGACGGGCAGCAGGCCTTCCGCGTGGGCGCGGATCGAATCGATGCAGCGGCCGTCGACGCGGATGCGTTCGTCGGTCCGGTTTTGCTCCGCCTCTTCGACTGGCTCGTCGACGGATTCCGGTTCTTCCGGCGCAGGCGCTGGCGCAGGCGCAGGTGCTTCGGCCGTCTGCACCGGCGCCTCGCCCGCGGCGGCGTCGACCTGCGCCGCCAGCAGGCCGGCCACCTTGCGGCTGCGCAGGCCAGGCGCGTCGACGACCTGGCGCGCGGCCGCGGCGGCCCGGTGCAGCAGGTCGAACTGTTCGGCCGTGGCGCGCGCGCGCACGACGGGCAGCATGCCTTCCAGCGCATGGCACAGGCGCTCCAGTTCGAGCTCGTCGACCGTGCGCGCCGCGCCCTTGAGGGTGTGCAGCACCTTCAGCAGGCGCTCGACCAGGACGTCGCGCTGGCCCACGCCCGCCTGCTCGAGCGCCACCAGGTTCACGTCGATCTGGGCCAGGTGCTCGCGCGCCTCCTCGCCGAAGATGGCGCGCAACCGTTCCCGGAACGCTTCGTCGCTCATCGCGGGATCAGAACTGGAAGCGGTCGATGGTCTGGCGCAGCGACTGCCCCAGCGCATGCAGGTTGCGCGCCGACGCCTCCGCCTGGCGCGAGCCGGCCGCGTTTTCCGTGCTGGCCTGCTGGATGTTCTCCATCGCCAGCACCACCTGGTCCATGCCGGCCAGCTGCTGCTGGCTCGACACTGCGATCTGCACCGCCGCCTGCGCCGCCTCCGTCATGGTATCCGCCAGTTCGCGGATGGCCTCGCCGGCCTGATTCGTCTGCTCGACGCCCTGCGCGACCGTCCTGGCGCCCTGCTCCGTGATCATCACGGCCGCGCCCACGCTCTTCTGGATCTCGCCCAGGATCTCGCGCACCTGGCGCGTGGCCTGGCGCGACTGCTCGGCGAGGCTCTTGACTTCCTGCGCCACGACGGCGAAGCCGCGGCCATGTTCGCCGGCCTTGGCGGCCTCGATGGCCGCGTTCACGGCCAGCAGGTTGGATTGCTCGGCCAGGCCCGCGACCGTCGCGGTGATCTCGCCAATGGCGTGGCTGCGCTCGGACAGGCGCACGACGGTGCTCGCGATCGCCTCCATCTTTTCCTGGATCGATCCCATGCCCTTCACGCTGTCCTCCAGCGCGCGCCTGCCGTCGGCAGCCGTGCGCGCGGCCCGCTGCGCCGCCTCCGACACGGTGCGCGACTTCTCGGACGCCAGCAGCGACGTCTGCTTGACCTCCTCGACCGTGGCGGTGGTCTCGCTCACGGCGGCCGCCGTCTCGGCCGTGCTGGCCGCCGCCTGCGCGCTGCTGGTCAGGATCTCGCCGGCGGCCCCGGTCAGCGTCGCGACGCCGCGCGTCGTCTCGGCCGCGAGCACACGCCACGACTGCACCATGTCGCCCAGCGCGCGCATCAACTGCCCGACCTCGTCGCGGCTCGTGCCGGCCGGGACGTCGGCGCGCAGGTCGCCCGTCGCGATGCGTGAGGCCACGGCGGTCGCGTCGCGCAGCGGGACGGCGATGGCGCGGTTGAGCCAGACCGTCTTCGCGAACGCCAGCGCGACGACCGCCAGGTTCAGGACGATCAGGGTCGCGCCCGCGGTTTCCACGAGCGCCTCGCCGTCGCGCATCCGCGACCGCGCTTCCGCCATCTGCTTCGTCGCGATCTCGTCGGCGACGGTCCGCAGGCGGTCGAACGTGTTCTGCAGGCGCCCCGTCGCGGCCTCGCCGGCGGCCGCGCGCTGCCCGGCCCGCACCTGCGCGAGCACCTCGTTGTCGCGCACGTTGTCGTACTCCTGGTAGGCGTTGGCGAGGCGCGCATAGTCCGCCGCAAACGATTGATCGGCGTTCTTGTGCTCGGCGAGCTCGCCGAGCAGCCCCCGGATCGCCGCTTCCTCGGCCTCGAGCTGGCGTCCGAAACCCACCTGGGTGACGCTGCCGGCGACCAGCGTGGACAGCAGCGCCACGCGTTCGCGGTTGATGGCGCTGCGCAGTTCCAGCACCTTCATCGTGACCGCCAGGTCGTCGTTGTACAGGCGCTGCTGCAACGCCCGCTGGCGCGCGAGTCCGTTCCAGGACGAGTAGCTGGACAACACCATCGCCACGACGATCAATCCGAAACCGACCATCAGTTTCGCGCGGGTGGAAAGGTCGGCAAGGGCGCGCATGGGAATCTCCTGTTGTTATTGGTGGTCCGTATTCACGGTCAGCGCGGCATCGGCGAGCAGGCGCCGCGCGTCGAGCAGCGCCGTGCGGTCGGGGGCGACGCCGAGCAGCCAGCTGGCGTCCTGGCCGGCCAGCAGCGGCTGGTCGTGCCCCAGGTGCTCGTGCGGGAAGTGGCGGGTGCCGTCGATCGCGTCGGCCAGCACGGCGAAGCGGTTGGCCTCGCCGCGCAGGACGATCAGCGCGCCCGGTTCGGCCAGCTCGGTGAGCGGCAGCGCGAGCAGCACGCGCAGGTCGACGACGGCCAGTACCTCGCCTTCCCACATCGCGATGCCGGCGACGACGCCCGGCACGCCGGGCAAGGCGGTCAGCGGCAGCGCCGGCAGCACGCGCGCGACCCAGGCCGAATCGAACGCATAGCGCTCGCCGCCGCAGCGGAAGGCCAGCACCTCGATGCCCGTGGGTGCTGCCGGTTCCGGCGCGGCGCCCGCGGCGGCCAGCGCGGCCGCGCGCTCCGCGAGCAGGCGCTCCTGGGCCGTGGGGTCGAAGCGATCCAGCGCGGCCAGGCCCGCGCCCGCCGCTTCGAGCCGGCGCGACAGGGCTTCCCAGTCGAAGGCGGCCGTCATGACATGCGCTCCAGCCAGGCGCCGGCGGCGCCAAGCAGCTCGGCGTCGGCACCGGCCAGCCGCCGGCAGTCGCGCAACAGGCTGCGCGCGCGCGGCCGCCGGCCCGCGGCGTCTTCGATCAGCGCCCACAGGTAATGGCCGAACGCGCTGTCCGGTTCGAGATACAGAAGGCGCCGCGCGCAATGGCGCGCGAGGGCCAGGTCGCCGTGCTCCAGCGCGAACAGCGCGGCGCGCTGCTGCAACGGGGCCGACAGCGCCTCGGCCTCGACGGCACGGCGCAGGCATTGCAGCGCCTCTTCGCGCGCGCCCGTTTGCGCCAGCGCGTGCACGCGCGCCATGGCCGTATCGTCCGCCGCGACCGGCGCGGACGGCCTGGCCGCCGCCAACGGCTCGGGACGGGGGACGGGCGCGGGTGCCCGCACGACCGGCGCGCCGGCAGCCACCGGCGGCACCGGCGGCACCGGCGCGGGCGCGGGCAATGCGTCCTTGCGGAAGAACACGGCGTCCTCCAGGTACACGGGCGTAAAACCCTGGAACAGCCGGGTCGACGCCTCGCTCGCATTCACGACGAGCCAGCCGCCGTCGACGAGGCTGTCGCGCAGCCGCGCGACGACGCGCGCGGCCTGGTCCGGCCCGAAGTACATCAGCACGTTGCGGCAGAAGATGACGTCCAGCGCGGACGGATAGGTGTCGCTCGCGAGGTTCAGGTTCGCGAAGCGCACCTGGGCGCGCAGGGATGCATCGACTTCGTAGCGGCCGTCGCCCAGCGGCCGGAAGAACGCGGCCAGGTCGGCCGGGTCGGCGCGGCGGAACGACCAGCGCCGGTAGATGCCCGTGCGGGCGACGTCGAGGAAGGCGTCGTTCAGGTCGGTGGCGAGGATGTCCACCCGCTCGGGCGGCAGCTGCGGCACGCCGCGGCGCAGCGCCAGCGCAATCGAATACGGTTCCTCGCCCGTGCAGCAGCCGGCGCTCCAGATGCGCAACGGGCGCGCCGCACCGCGCGCCAGCAGCGTGCGTGCCTGGTCGCACACGAGGTCGAACGCGCGCGGCTCGCGCAGGAAATACGTCTCGCCGATGGTCAGGAAGCGTGCGCACAGGGCGGCGCGCGCGTCGTCCCACGGCCCCGCCAGCAGCCACGACGCGCAGGCCGCGGCGCCCGGCAGGCCCAGCGCGTCGGCCATCCGGTCCAGGGCGGCGTCGAACTGGCGGCGGCGCGGGCCCGCGAACGTCAGGCACGTCGCGGCCTCGACCCGCTGCGCCGCGAGGTCGAGCACGTCGGCGACGACGGTGTCGTCAGTGGCACTCACCTGCCGCTCCCAACGCCTGCGTCAACTGCGCCCGTTCGTGATCGAACAGGAACCGGGCCGGGTCGACCACGAGACAGAGCCCGTCCGGCAGGCGCACCACGCCGTCGACGTAGCCGGCGGCGCCCGCGGCATCGGGCCAGGCGCTGTCCGGGACCGCCGTACCCGGGCCGACGACCGCGTCCACCACGAGCGCGCACAGGAAGCCGTCCATCTCGACGATGAGAAATTGCTGGGTGGGCGAGATCACCGTCGGGCGGCCGGTGGCACGAAGGGCGAAATCGAGGACGGTGACGGTGTCGCCGCCCACGTCGAGCACGCCGAGCACGATCTCCGAAGCGCCCGGCAACGGCACCGGCCGCGCGCTGAGCACGGCCCGCCGCACCGTTGTCAGCGGCACGGCAAAGCGCTGCCCCCGGCAAATGAACTCAAGGACCTGCATGGCTGCCGGTTGCCGCGCCGGCAACGCCGCTTCGGACGCAAAAGCGGAGGGATTCATGACCATCTCCTGTCGATGCGATGCCATGCGACCGCTGGCATTCCTCGCATGAGCCTGATCGTAGCGGACCTTGAGAGCGGCGTCTCACCGCGGCCGTGCATGCTATGGATGTATGTACAGGTTCTCCATGCAGGAAGAATGGCTAAACCTGTAGATTTCCTGAAATTTCTAGCAATAAATCGCCCACGCGCATCTTAAAATACCGCAAATTCGATAATTCTGTCGCAAATTAAACGACAGGGGTTATCGATATAATGTTGCGGAAAATTGACATTCCACACGAAGCGTGTGGGTAATCGATTAGCTTTCGACGTGAGCCAGCTTGCCGAGGCAACGGCGCTGGAAGCTGTCGAGTCCATCCGTGACGAGGGCATCGTCCTCCGTCACGGCGCCGGCATCGATCAGCAGCCGCAGCTTGGCGATGCGGTCGCCCTGCGCGAGCGCCCGCGCGAGGTTGGATGCGTCCGGCGCGCCCGCCTGTTCGATGGCAAGGGCGACCTCCGCCGGGAATTCCCAGTGGCGGGCGATGCCGGCCGACATCTGCCGCCCCAGGGCGAGCAACTGGCTGCTGAACCCGGTGGAACCGGGCACGGCGCGGTCCGGGCACAGGCGGAATGCGACGATCAGGCCGACGTTCTGCATCAGGCCGGAAAGGTACGCTTCGAATCCACCGGCGGGAATCCCCGGCGCGATCAGGCTCGCGGCCAGCGCGCACCGCTCGGACTGTTCCCACACGTGCGGCGCGACCCGGCGCGCGAAACCGTCCGAGTCCATGTTGATGACGGGCCGGAACGCGACGCGCGCCAGCACCATGCGCAGGCCGTTCTGCCCCAGCAGCTTGATCGCGGCGCCGACCGTGTCGACCTTCGTCATGGGGCGATAGAACGCGCTGTTGGCCTCGCGGATCACTTCCGCCACGAGCACGGGGTCCTGCACGACGAGGCGCGACAGGTCGCCGGTCGACACGTCTTCCTCGCCCAGGCTGCCCAGCAGCTGGGGGATGACTTCGGGGACGCGCGGCACGAGCCCGGCCGCATCGTCCGGACGGGCCGCGAGCGCGCGGACCTCGTCGAGGATACCGTTTTCCACGTCGGGAGCGGCGTCGAAACGGGCCGAGCCCGTCAGCCAGCGGTAATAGGCCGCATCGATGTCGTGGCCGATGCGCTCAAGCTGCCGTGCCTGCTCCAGTTTCTGCTCGCCGGCCTTGGCCGCCGTCGCCGCGGACTGGCTGGCGCCGCCGTCCGAACCGCCCATCAAACGAGAAATCCAACCCATACCGTCACCCCCGCGCCAACGTACATTGTTATGCGCTGGATTGTGTCAAAGAAATTGCCTTATGGCAATTCAATCCACATAGTGGTAACGATTTCAAGACGCCAAGACGGGATTTCCCACCGATCCGGACGGGATCGCGGGCTCAGAACAGGCGGATATTGCCGTCTTCGTCCCAGTCGACGCGGGTGATGCCGGGCTCGTCCTGTTCCAGGCGCCGCAGCACATCGTCCCGTCCGCCGGCCGGCGCCGGGCGCGACGGCGCGAACCGGTCGCGGCGCGCAAACGCTTCGCGCACGGTCGCGACGAGTTCTTCCTGCTGCCACGGCTTGGCCAGGTAGCGGAACACTTCGGCGCGGTTGACGGCATCGGCCACTTCGAGGATTTCCGTCGTCGCGGACACGACGATGCGAACCGCTTCCGGCTGCAGGCCTTTCATGAGCTGGAGCACGTCGGCGCCGTTCAGGCCGGGCATGCGGTAGTCGGAGATGACGACGTCGAAGTCCTGTTCGCCCGCGCGCAGGACGGCCGCTTCCGGTTCGTCGAACGCTTCGATCACGACGTCGTCCGGCGGGAATGCCGCGCGCAGGGTGCGCCGCAGGGCGCTCAGCACGGACGGTTCGTCGTCAAGAATGAGAATGCGGCGCATCGGGAGACCCTGACTTCACGTAAAGTTGCAATTCGATCGACGAGCGGCGCTCGTATTCGGCGAGCTGTTTCAGCATCCGGTCGGACAGGACATGGTCGGCCGACAGCAGCAGCGTCCCTTCCGGGGATACCAGGTCGCGGGTGAGCACCATGCCCGGCTTGAGCTGGGCCGTGCCCAACGCGACTTCGGCGATCACCTCGGCCACGCTGCGCCCGGTGCGGATATCGTAGAACGCTTCGACGACCTCCGGATCGTAGCGCTTGCCGCGGCTTTCCGCGACGAGTTCCGTCGCCTGCGCCGCATCCGCCCGGCGCTGCGCGAGCAGGCCACGCTGCAGCGCCTCGAAATCGTGGGCCACCGCCAGGATGCGCGCGCCGAGCGGGATGTCGAAGCCGCCCATGCCTTCCGGGAAGCCGGCGCCGTCGAAGCGCTCGCGGTGGGCGCCGATGATGCGTGCCGCCTCACGCAATTCCTCGAGCGGCATCAGGATCTGTTCGCCCAGCTGCGGGTATTTGCGGTAGAGCCCGAGGTTGTCGCCTTTCAGCACCGATTCGGGGATGCCGATCAGGCCGTCGGGAAATCCGGTTTTGCCGATTTCGTGCAGCAGGCCCGCCACGAAGATGTCCTGCGCCTCGCGGGCCGGCAGGCCCATGCGGATGGCGATGCGGCGCGCCAGGTCGGCGACCCGGCGGCCGTGGCCGGGCACGGCGCCGGCGCGCGTCTCGACCATGCTCGAGAACACCTTGATGAGCGTAAGGAAGTTGTTCTTGAGGCGTTCGTGCGAGGCCTGCAGCGATTTCTGGGCCGCGGACAGTTCCGCCGTCCGGTCGCGCACGCGCTGTTCCAGGTTCGCGTTCAGGTCGCGCAGCTGCTCGTTCTGCTGGCGCGTCAGTTCTTCCAGCCGGATCTTTTCGCGTTGCAGCGACTGGCGTTCCAGCGCGTCGCGCACGACGAGCAGCATCGCATCCTCGTTCCACGGCTTCGTGATGTAGCGGTAGACCTCGCCGCGATTGATCGCGCCGATGGTGGCCTCGTGGTCGGCATGGCCCGTCAGCAGCAGGCGTAGCGTGTCCGGCCAGCGCTGGCGCACGCGTTCGAGGAATTCCGTACCGTTCACTTCCGGCATCTGCATGTCGGAAATCACGATGTCGACGTGCTCCTCTTCCAGCACGGCCCACCCGGCCGCGGCGCTGCCGGCAACCAGGACCTTGTAGTTTTCGCGGCGGAACAGGCGGCGCAGCGAGGCGAGGATATTCGGCTCGTCGTCGACGCACAGGATCGTGCCCGCGGGCGCATCCGTGCGCGCGGTGGCGGAAAACATGTTCATGACTGAGTATTGTCGTTCATCGCTGATCTTGCATCAAAAGCCGGCATGCTTCCTCGAATTGCCCTTCCGTCTCGCGGCACACGGCGGCCAGTTGTTCCGGCAGCAGCCCGAGGTTGGCCGCCGCCACGCCGGCCATGCGCCCGTTTGGATCGAGCGCATGTACCAGCCCGTTCGCCACGTGCACGACGCCGGGGATGTCGGCCAGGTCGGCCGCGGCCGGTGCGTGGTGCTGGCCGATCGCGCGCTGGATCACCGGCGGGAACTTCCACGCCTCGGCGAGCAGTTGGCCGGCGCGTTCGTGGTCCACGCCGAGCACGCGCAGCTCGACGGCGGATAGGTCCGCCCCATCGTACTCCGCGATCACCCGCGCATACTGCTCGGGGAAGCTGGTCGCCAGCACGAGCCGGCCGATGTCGTGCAGCAGCCCGCCGATGAAGGCCGCGTCCTGGTCGAGCCCCGCGTGGCGCGCGAGGCTGCGGGCGCACAGCGCGGTCGCGATCGAATGGCGCCAGAAATAGGCCACGTCGACCCTGGGCTGGCCGGCGGCGCCGAAGCGGTCGATGACGTTGCCCGCCACGGCCAGCGCCCGCGCGCTGTCGAACCCGAGCACGACGATCGCCTGCTTGACCGTTTTCACCCTGGCGGGCAGGCCGTAGAACGACGAATTCGCCAGGCGCAGGATTTTCGCGGCCATCGCCTGGTCGCGCGACATCTTCTCGGCCAGGGTCGTGACGTCGACGTCCTCGCGCCCGAACGAACTGATCAGGTCGAGCACGACGGACGGCAGCGCCGGCAGGTCGCGCAGGCGCTGCACCACCTGGGTGAGTTGAACCACGCTCGTCGTCATGCCGGCGCCGCCATCCGGTCCTGCTCGATGACGATCAGCCAGCCCCGCGACTGGGTGCCGTTGCCCATCGGCTGCATGCGGGCATGAAGCCGATGCTCGCCGAGCCGGTGTTCGAACGCGAAACTCGAACCTTCCGGCAACGGCTCCGGCAGGCCGGGGAACAACTGGCGCAGCTCGCATCCCAGCACCGCGCCCTGCACCTGTCCCTGCGCCGCGAACAGCCCGTGCGCCGCGCGGTTGGCCAGCACGATGGTGCCGGTATCGTCGCTCGCCAGCACCGGCACGGGCACGTTGTCGAGCGCCTCGTGGACGATGTCGAGGCTGATCTCGCCCCGTTCGATGTCGCTCTGCTGGCGCGCCAGCACGGATTCCAGCTGGCGGTTCACGGCCGCGAGCTTCTGGTTCGCCGTGCGCACTTCCAGGGTCAGCACGCGGTTCTCGTTGGCCATCGCGCCGTACGCGACCGCCTCCTGGATGTGGCTGCGCAACTGCTCGTCGTCCCAGGGCTTCGTCAGGAATTTGTAGATCGCGCCGCCGTTCACGGCGTCCGTCACCGTCTGCAGCTCGGTATAGCCGGACAACACGATGCGCACGGTGTCCGGATACAGCCGGCGCACCTCGCGCAGGAATTCGACGCCGGTCATCTCGGGCATGCGCTGGTCGGACACGATCACGTCGACGGTGTGTTCTTCCAGCAGCTTCAGGCCTTCCCTGCCGCTGTTCGCGGTGAGGATGCGGTAGCCGTCGCCGCGCAGCAGGCGGCGCAGCGACGACACGATGCTGGTCTCGTCGTCGACGAGCAGCAAGGTCGGCTGCGTGCGGTTGAAGCGCAGCAGGCGCGGCGCCAGGCCGGGGCCCGTCTGCAGTTGCGCGGTCATCGCGTCGAACGGCACCGGCCCCGACACGAAATCGCCCTGCACCGCGTCGCACATGTGGCGCGCCAGGAAATCGCACTGGCCTTCGCGCTCGACACCGTCGGCGACGACGCGCATGCCCAGGCTGTGGCCCATCGTGACGATCGCATCCACGACGGCCGCCGCGCCGTCCCCGTCGGGCACGCGCGCGATGAACGAACCGTCGATCTTGAGCACGTCGATCGGCAGGCGCTGCAGGTTGACAAGGCTCGATGAACCGGTCCCGAAGCCGTCGAGGCCCAGCCGGATGCCCTTGTCGCGCAACGCGCGCAGGCAACCGGCCAGGCGGTCCACGTCTTCCGCCAGCAGGTTCTCGGCCAGTTCCAGGTCCAGGCAGGTCGGCGGCACGCCCGCCTCCGCGAGCGCGAGCAGGATCGTCCCTTCCAGGTCGCACATCGCGAGCTGGCGCGCCGTCAGGTGGACGCCCACGCGCAGCGCGGTGTGTCCCTGCGCACGCCACTGCGCGGCGTGCGCGGCGGCGCGGCGCAGTACCCAGTCGGCCAGCGCGCCGCCCAGGCCGCACTCTTCCGCCACGCCGAGCAGGGTGGCCGCCGGCACCGCGGCGCCGTCATGGTCCAGGCAGACCGTCGCTTCCACGGCGCAGATCGCGCCGGAGACGAGGTCGACCCGCGGCCGGTAGCGCAAGGACAGGCCGTCGCCCGCGAGCGCCTCGCGCAGCGCGAAGCCGATCCGCATGCGGTCGAGGCCGCCATCCGCGGGCAGCGTATCGTCCCAGCACTGCGTGCCGGCACCCGCTTCCTGGGAGCACGCGAGCGCGCGGTCGGTGGCGAGCAGCAGGTCTTCCGCCGTGGCGCCGCTCAGGGGGAACGCCGCGGCGCCCACGCAGCAGGTCACGTACACGCCATGTCCATCGTGTTCGAACGGCTCCGCCACCGCCCGGACGATGTCCTCGATGCGCACCGCCGCCTGCGGTTGCTGCGTCCCTTCCAGCAGCAGCAGGAACTTGTCGCCGCCGTCGCGGGCGACCGTGACGTCGGGCCCGGCGGCGCGCTCGATGCGCCGCGCGATCTCGACCAGGATATGCTCGCCGCCTTCGCGGCCGACCAGCGCGTGGACGCGCTTGAACAGGTCGAGCTGCAGCGCCGCCACGTGCACCGGATGCTGGACGCGCGCCGCGCGGCGCAGCGCGTGTTCGAGGCGGTCGCGGAACAGGGCGTGGTTCGGCAGGCCCGTGAGCACGTCGTGCGTCAGCGTGAACTGCAGGTCGCGCTGCGACACCGTCTCCATCGTCACGTCGCTGCCCAGGATCAGGAGACCGGCGCCGCCCTGCGACTCGCTGTGCGGCACGGGTTGCGCCACGAAGTCGACGTAGCGCTGTTGCGGTGCGCCGTCGGGACCGGGCAGCCGCACCGGCCAGGCGCGGTGCACGACCGGTTCGCCCGTGGTCAGCGCGGATTTCAGCAGCGCCACGACGCCCTGCTCCGCCACTTCCGGAAGCGCGACCTCCATCGGCAGGCCGATCAGGTCGGCGCGTCCCACCAGGCGTTTGTAAGCGTCGTTCGCGTGGGCGAACACGAGGTCGGGACCGACGACGAAGGCGACGAAGCCGGGCGCATGTTCGAGCCATTCGAGCGCGACATAGCCCTCGGGGCAAGGCGGCGTCGACGGCGTCATGGGCGCGGGTAGATGTGAGGTGGCTGCATTCATGGCAGTTTGGCAATACTCGATAAGCTTGAGAAGAATCAAGCCGTATGTCGAGAATATAGAACATTGCCGTAGAGAATGTTCGCCTATTTGCAGAAACTGTGTCGTCGTGAATACAGTCTGGACTCTCTGCCAAGCCTACACGGTGCGCGAATACTGCATCCTTTGCAACGGCACGGCAGCGGGCTTGCCGAAATAGTCATCGAACACCATGCAGATATTACGCACCAGCAGCCGCCCCTTCGGCGTGACGTCGATGCGGTCCGGCGCCACGGTCAACAGGCCGTCCTGCGCCAGTTCGGCCAGCCGTGCCAGCTCCGGCGCGAAGCGCGCTGGGACGTCGACGTCCCAGCGCGCCGCGAGGTCGCGCAGGTCGAGCGCGAAGTCGCACATCAGCTTCTGGATCACGTCGCGCCGCAACAGGTCGTCGCCGGACAGCGCCAGCCCGCGCGCCACGGGTAGTTCGCCACGATCGAGGCGCGCGTAATACGGTTCGAGCGATTTCTCGTTCTGCGCATAGGTGCCGTTCACGGCGCTGATGGCCGACACGCCGCAGGCAACCATGTCGATCTCCGCATGCGTCGAATAGCCCTGGAAATTGCGGTGTAAAGTACGATCGCGCTGGGCGCGCGCGAGTTCGTCGTCCGGCCGGGCGAAGTGGTCCATGCCGATGTAGACATAGCCCGCTGCGCCGAGCCTCTCGATGCACAGGCCCAGCATCGCCAGCTTCGTCGCGCCGTCCGGGAGATCCTCGTCGCGGATCAGCTTCTGCGACTTGAACAGTTGCGGCATGTGCGCATAGTTGTAGACGGAGATCCGGTCCGGCGCCGCGGCGACGACCTTGTCCAGCGTGGCCGTCATCGTCGTCACGTTCTGCAGCGGCAGGCCGTAGATCAGGTCGATGCTGATGGAGCGGAAGCCCGCGTCGCGCGCGGCGGCGATGGCGTCGCGCGTCAGCGCTTCCGGCTGGATGCGGTTGACGGCGCGCTGCACGTCCTCGTCGAAGTCCTGCACGCCCAGCGACAGACGATTGAACCCTTGCCTGCGCAACGTGCGGATGCGGCGCGCGTCCACGGTGCGCGGGTCGATCTCGATCGAGAACTCGCCGACGTCGTCGGCCGCGAACGTGTAACGGCTGCGGAGAATGCCCAGCAGGTCGCCCATCTGGTCGTCACTGAGGTAAGTCGGCGTGCCGCCGCCGAAGTGCAGCTGCTCGACGACGGCGCCGTCCGCGAACAGCGCGGCCTGCATGTCGATCTCGCGCAGCAGGTAGCCCAGGTATGTCGCGGCCTTCGCGCGGTCGTGCGTGATGATCTTGTTGCACGCGCAGTAGTAGCACAGCGATTCGCAGAACGGGATGTGCACGTACAGCGACAGCGGCTTGCCCGGCCGTGCGGCGGCGGCAAACTCGCCGGCGCCGAACGCCGGGGTAAAACGGTCCGCGGTGGGGTACGACGTGTAGCGCGGACCGCGCTGGGTCATGCGGGCGATCAGGTCGGCGTCGAATTCGATGGTGGGATGCATGGTCACTCCGGTTCAGCCTTCACGGCCGTCGATGCGGGCGGAGGTCAGGTAAGGCACATAGACCGCCAGGTAGGCGAGGAAGGCGGCGGTCCAGCACATGGTGGCGAGCACCAGGCCCGCATCACGCCAGGCCGGCACCACGCCGGCGGCGAAGCGCAGCACGACGGCCGCCTGCACGAGCACAAACATCGCGGTCTCGCCGCGGCCGGCCTTCAGGGGACGGCCCGTGTGGCCCAGCGCCGTGCGGGTGATCATGCCCATGATCAGGCCGGCGAGCGCGCCGACCGTCAGCACGTGCAGCGCCGCGCTGCCCGTGACGACGCCGTACTGGGCCAGCGCCAGCAGCAGGAAGCCGAACGGGATCCAGAAGTACGAGACATGCAGGATCCACAGCAGCGGATTGCGCCACGTGCGCCACGGCTGCCAGCCGAGCAGGCGGACAGCCTGGCCGACGGCCGCGAACAGCGCGAGGCTGGCGGTGACGGGAGCCGGCAGGCCGAACGTCCATGCGAGACCCGCCAGCACGGTCAGTGCCAGCGCCCATGTGTCGCGGCGCGCATCCTGCACGGGCAAAGTGCCCGGCGCGCCGTTGCGAGTGAACATGGGGATCACGCGACCGCCGATCACGATCTCGATCACGACGATCAGGAGGATCGCGGCGTGCACGGGCGCCAGCGGATCCGCGCGGAGCCAACCCAATGCGGCCGCGTGATAGCACACATTGGTCAACGTGAGCAGCGCCAGCAGGCCGACGAGGAACATGTTGCGCATGTTCCCCGACTGCTTCAGCACGCGGAACAGCGGCCACGCGGCGACCGGCAGGAACGCGGCGTCCACGACGGCACCGATGACGGGCGGCGCGGCCAGCATGGCGATCCGCCCCGCCACCCACACGGCGGCGATGGCGGCCAGCGCCTTGCCGCGCGGGGTCCACAGCTTCGTCCAGTTGTAGCCGGCCGTGTACAGGAAGCCGACGACGACGGCCAGCGCGAAGCCGAACACCATTTCGTGCATGTGCCACAGCATGTCGATGCGCACGGGCAGCCGCACGCCCGCCTGCGCCGCGATCCACAGCGGCACGGCGAGCGCGCCGAACGCGGCGGCCAGCAGGTAGAACGGGCGGAACCCGAGCGCGAACAGCGGCGCGCCGTGGCCGGCAGGTGGCTGCGCCGGACGGGCTTCTTCGATGGTCATGAGGGCCATGGCGGCCTCCTTTTAAGTGGTATCTCGGCTGCATGTTAGAAGCCGCGGCCGCACCGGACAATCGGCCAAAGTGACTAGTCCGTACGCATTCCTAAACTGGGTCAAGCATTTCAAATAAAGCTGCATTTGCAATGCAACTATTGCCGTGTTTCGCCGCACAATGCGGTGTATCGATCAACCACAGTGAAGGAAAAAGCCATGCACGCTACACGCAGACTATGGACCTGGCTGGCGATCATCTGCGTCCTGTCTTTCGGCACGCTCTTGTTCGTGGGCCGGGAGATCTACCTGAAGGCGCCGCCGATCCCCGGACAAGTCCTCGACCACCAGGGCCACGTCATCTATACCGGCGACCAGATCAAGCGCGGCCAGCAGGCCTGGCTCGCCGCCGGCGGCCAGCAGCTGGGCACCGTCTGGGGCCACGGCAGCTACGTCGCGCCCGACTGGTCGGCCGACTGGCTGCACCGCGAAGCCGTCGACCTGCAGGACCGCCTGGCCCGGCGCGACCACGGCCAACCTTACGCACAGCTGGATGCGGCCGCACGGGGCGGCATCGACGCGCTCGTGAAAGAAGCCCTGCGCCGCAACACCTATGACGCGGCCGCCGACACGTTGACCCTGTCGGCCGAGCGCACCGCCGCCATCGCGGCCGTCGCGAGCCATTACGCGGGCCTGTTCGGCACCGATCCGAAACTCGACAAGCTGCGCGAGCAGTACGCGATGAGCGCCGGCTCCCTGCCCGCGCTTGAGGATCGCAAGGCGCTGACCGCGTTCTTCTTCTGGTCGTCCTGGTCGGCGGCCACCGACCGTCCGGGCGAATCGGATCTGTCGTACACGAGCAACTGGCCGCACGAACCCCTCGTCGGCAACACCCCGACGGCCGGCGCCGGCATCTGGTCGGTCGCCAGCATCATCGTCATGATCGGCGCCATCGCCGGCATGGTGCTGTTCCACTCCGCCCAGCCGGAAGAAGCCGATCCGAAACCGCCCAAGGACGACCCGCTGTTCAAGCTGAAGGCGACGCCGTCGATGAAGGCCACGCGCAAATACTTCGCCGTCGTCGTCGCACTGATCCTCGCCCAGGTAGGCATGGGCGTGATCACTGCGCACTACTCGGTCGAGGGCCACAGCTTCTTCGGCGTCCCGCTGGGCGACATCCTGCCGTTCACGATCAGCCGCACGATCCACACCCAGTTCGCCGTGCTGTGGATCGCCACCGCGTGGCTCGCGACGGGCCTGTACATCGCGCCCGCCATCTCCGGCCATGAGCCGAAGTACCAGGCGCTCGGCGTGAACCTGCTGTTCTACGCACTGCTGTTCATCGTCGCCGGTTCGACGGCATGCGGCTGGCTCGGTACGCTGCAACACCGCGGCGTCGACTTCAGCTTCTGGCTCGGCAACCAGGGCCTCGAATTCACCAGCATGGGCCGCGTGTGGCAATACCTGCTGTTCGTCGGCCTGCTGTTCTGGGCCTTCCTGCTGGGCCGCGGCCTGTGGCCCGCATTGCGCCGCCCGTCGGAAAGCCGCGGCCTGATCGCGATGGTGTTCCTCGCGGCCGTGTGCATCGGCGGCTTCTACGCCACGTCGCTGACCTGGGGCCAGCATACGCACTACGCCATGGTCGAATACTGGAGGTGGTGGCTCGTGCACCTGTGGGTCGAAGGCTTCTTCGAAGTGTTCGCCACGGCCGTCATCGCCCTGCTGTTCACCCGCCTGGGCCTGATCCGCGCGGCCAGCGCCAACGCCGCCATCGTGCTGGAGACCATCGTGTTCCTGTTCGGCGGCATCCTCGGCACGCTGCACCACCTGTATTTCACGGGCACCCCGACGGCCGTGATCGCGATCGGCGCCATGTTCTCGGCGCTGGAAGTGGTGCCGCTGTCGATGATCGGCATCGAGGCGTACCGCAATTACCAGCGCACCAAGGCCGCGCCGTGGGTGGCAAACTACCGCTGGGCGATCCTGTGCTTCATCGCCGTCGGCTTCTGGAACACGGTGGGCGCGGGCCTGCTGGGCTTCTCCATCAACACCCCGATCGCGCTGTACTACATGCAGGGCCTGAACATGACGGCCGCGCACGGCCACGCCGCCCTGTTCGGCGTGTACGGCATGCTGGGCGTGGGCCTGATGCTGTTCTGCCTGCGCGGCCTGACGGACCGCCTGGCCTGGTCGGACGCGCTGCTGAAACCGATGTTCTGGCTGCTGAACCTCGGCCTCGCGATGATGGTGTTCATGGCACTGGTCCCGGCCGGCATTTACCAGGCCTGGGCCAGCATCACGAAAGGCATGTGGTTCGCACGCTCGCCGGAAGTGATCCACTCCCCGTTCATGGAAAACATGGTGTGGCTGCGCGTGCCGGGCGACATCGTGTTCGCGGTGGGCACCGTGTTCCTCGCGCTGTTCGTGCTGCGGGCGATGCGCCGTCCGGCACGACCGGTCGAGGTACCCATCGAGATCGCCGGCCGGCCCGCCGCCAGGGCCCGCGTTTCCACCAAGGCCTGAACCCACGGGCGCCGGAGCGAACATGCGTCTCACCGAACATACCGACTACGCCCTGCGCGTGCTGATGTACCTCGGGGCCAACGGGGGCCGGCTCGCCACCACCGGCGAAGTGGCCACCCTGCACGGGATCTCCCATCATCACCTGACGAAGATCGTCAACGAGCTGGGACACGCGGGCTTCATCGAGACCGTGCGGGGCCGCTGCGGCGGCATCCGCCTTGCCCGCGCGCCCGCGGACATCACCGTCGGCGACGTCGTGCGCCACACGGAACCCGATTTCCACCTCGTCGCCTGCCTGGACGGCCGCGCCCGCGCGTGCCCGCTGGCACCGGCGTGCGTGCTGAAAGGGGCGCTGTGCCGCGCGACGGCCTGCTTTCTCGAGTCGCTGGACGGCATTGCGCTGTCCAGCCTCATCGGACCATCGTGAACGATTATCTCGACCTGCGGGCCCTGCCCGCCCCCGAACCCATGGAGCGCGTGCTGGACGCGCTCGATGCTCTCGCCGACGGCGCACGGCTGCGCGTGCTGCTGGCGCGCGAACCGCACCCGCTGTACGGCATCCTCGCGCGCTCCGGCTACCGCTGGCAGTCCGCCTGGCGGGACGACGGCTGCCTCGTGACCATCGCGCGGGACGCCTGATGCGGCGCGCCCTCGACACCACCCGCCTCCCGCCGCCCACCGTGCCTCTCGCGTTCCTGCTGGCGGCGCCCTGGTTCGGCGTGGCGGCGGGCGTCGTCGTCGCGTGGCATGGCGCGGCCGTCGTCGCGTCGCGCTGGTTTGCGCCCGCGCTGGCGGCCGTCCACCTCGTCACGCTGGGCTTCCTCACGATGACGATGGCGGGCTCGCTGCTGCAGATGATCCCTGCCGTAGCCGGACTGCCGCTGCGCGGGACGTGGCGCCCGGCCGCCTGGAGCTGTCCGCTGCTGGGCGCCGGCGCGGCGCTGCTGGCGGCCGCATTCCTGTCCGGGCATGCGCTGCTGTTCGCGCTGGCGGGCGCCACGCTGCTGGCGGCGTTCGGTGCGCTGCTGGCCTGCCTGGTGCCCTCGCTATGGCAACGGACCCGCGCCGCGGCGTCCACCGCCCACATCGCCGGCGGCATGCGCGCGGCCGTCGCGGCGCTGCTGGCGTGCGTCGGGGCCGGCCTGCTCCTCGCGGGCTGGCTCGCAGGCGGTCCGGCCGTCCCCGTCCTGCCGCTCGTCGATACCCACGCGGCGCTGGGCCTGGCCGGCTGGGTGCTGCCGCTCGTAATGGCCGTGTCGTTCCAGGTGATCCCGATGTTCCAGGCGACCGACCCGTTTCCGCCGCCCGCCGCGCGCGTGCTGGCGCCGCTCGTGCTGCTTGCGCTGGCTGGATGGATCGCGGGCCGCTGGCTGGACGCGCCCTGGCGCGCCGTGCCCGCGCTGGCCGGCGCCGCGCTCGTCACCGCCTATGCGGGCCTGGCGGCAGCCCTGCTGCTGCGGCGGGAACGCACGCGCACCGCGGCAGGCACGCGCTACTGGCTGCTGTCGCTCGCGTCGCTGACCGCCGCGGCCTGGATGTTTGCCTGGCCGGGCGAGACATCGGATGCCCTCGTCGGCGTCTGCTTCCTCGCGGGCTGCGCGATGTCAGCCGTGAACGGCATGCTGTACCGGATCGTCCCGTTCCTTGTGTGGCACCAGCTGCGCGCGCGGCTGCCGGCGGACGTGGCGGTGCCGAAGTTCGCCGAACTCATCGCGCCCGACCGCCTCCGTACGCAATGCCGCTGGCACGGGGCGGCCGTCGCGGTGCTGGTTGCCGCGTGCGTGGTGCCGCCGCTTGCGTCAGTCGCCGGCGTGCTGCTGGCCATCGCCTGCCTGCGGCTCGGGCTCGACCTGGCGGCGCCCGTGATGCGGCATCGCCTGTCGCTTTGACCGGCGCGACCAGCCCAGCATGCCGAGTCCCAGCGCGAACACCGCCGCCGTGCCGGGTTCCGGCACCTCGCCTGCGGGCGGCGCCTGCAGCACGAACGACAGGTTGTCCGCATAGCCGTCATTGTCGCCCGAGACGAGGCGCTCCATCGACAGCCAGAACGACAGCCTGCGGGTGCCCGTCGGCACGAAGCCGTCGGTCTCGCGGTACATCAGGCCAGTTTGATTGTTGCGGTCCTGCGGCGTCACCGGTCCGAGCATCGAGTTCCCGATCTCGTTGTCGAACTCGTCGAGGAACTGCACGTAGAACAAGGCGTTGTCGTCCTGGTCGGCCCAGCCGCCGAGCCAGCCCGTCAGGGCGTACGAGGTGGCGCGGGTCGTCGCCAGGCCGAAGTCCAGCGTCTGGTACCCGACGGCATACTGGCCGAATCCGGCGAACATCTTGTTGCCGCGCTCCAGCGGTCCCGGTTGCGTGGGCAGCACCCAGTTGCTGCCGTAGTCCACGGACTGGAACGTGTTGTAACCCGCGTAGCCGGTCCAGCCGGCGGTACCGGCTTCGGCATCACCGTTGACGACGAGGTTGCTGCCGTAGACGACGGCGGCCTGGCTGTTGCAGGCCGCGGCCAGCAGCGCCGCGGCAATGAGGAAGCGAACGTGCATGGGAGTCTCCTGATCAAACGACACGGTACTGGTCGAGCTGCGCCGCGCCCCGCATCGCCGGGTCGCTGATCGACGGCAGGCCGTTTTCGAGATGGCCCGCGAAACGCCGCAGCCAGCCGGGCATGCCGCTCACGCGCACGCTGAAGTCGTACCAGTTGGCGGTCTGCGCCAGCGACAGGCGGAGCGTGCTGCGCGACCGTGCGAGCACGCGCACGTCCGGAACACGGATCGTCGTGTACTTGTTAGCGGTCAGCTGGAAGATGCACGGCTGGCCGCCGTTGTTCACGAAGTCGACGACCAGCTCCCCGGCCCGGCGGTCGGCGCGCACGACCAGCTCCGGCAACGCGGCGTCCGCGGCGCGGCGCACGTCGCCCGCGATGTGCCGGTGGAAGCCGTTCGGCCCCAGCAGCCACAGGTCGTAGGCGGCACCCGTCGTCCAGCGGCCCGTCAACTGCTTGCCCGCCTCGACGGTGTAGCGGCGCGGGATCTGATCCAGCGCCAGGCGGTCGTACACGTGGAAAACGGCCCCCGCCTCGCCCGCGTTCTCGAACGTCAGGTCGATCAGGCTGCCCGCGACAGCCGCCTGCACCTGCAGCTCGTACGGCAGCGCACGCGCCGGACGCACGCCGGCCGCCTGCACGGGTGCCGACAGGGCCGTCGGGATCGCCGGAACCTTCGTGCTGCCTAGGCTCAGCGCCAGCGCGCGCCGGGCGGCCGTGTCGGGCAAGGCCACCGCGCTGTCGTTCGGGTTCACGAAGTCGAAACAGGACAGCAGGTTGCCGCTCACCGCGCGCCGCCATGGGCTGATGAGCGGCTCGCGCACGCCGAAGCGCGCCTCGATGAAGCGGACGATCGACGAGTGATCGAACACCTGCGAATTCACCCAGCCGCCCTTCGTCCACGGGGAGATGACGTACAGCGGCACGCGTGGGCCCAGGCCGTACGGGCGATGCAACGTGCGCGCGTCGGCGCCGTTCAGGATATGGTGGTATTCGCCAGTCGTGTCGACGGTCGATGCGCCGGCGAACCGGGCCTGCGCCGGATCGGGGCTGTACGTCGTGTACGACGGGACCGCGGGCGGCGGCATGTGGTCGAAGAAGCCGTCGTTCTCGTCGAAGTTGATGATGAAGACCGTCTTGCTCCAGCTCTCCGGATTGGCCGTCAGGGCGTCGAGGACGCGCGCGATGTAGTCGGCGCCCGATGCGGGGCTCGACGGCCCGGGGTGCTCGGAGCCCTCGGCGGTCGCGACGACCCAGCTCACCTGCGGCAACCGGTTGGCCAGCACGTCGGCCTTGAGCAGGTCGAGATCGCGCGTGCTGACGCCGCGGCTGCGCAGTGACGGCGAATAGCCGGGCCGCTGGTACCACGCATTGCGGAACGAGCGGAAGCCGGCCAGCGCATTGTCGGTGAAGTTGTCCGCCATGTTCTGGTAGACCTGCCAGCTGATCCCGGCCGCTTCGAGGCGCTCCGGATACGTGGTCCAGCGATAGTCGGTGTTCGGATCCGGATTGAAGTCGTCGTGGCTGTTGTCGGTCGACGGGCCGCCCGCGGCGCCCAGCGGGTCGTTGTGGCCGGTGAACAGGAACAGCCGGTTGGTGTTGGTGCCGGTCTGCGTCGCGCAATGGTAGTGGTCGCAGATCGTGAAGGCGCGGGCGAGCGCGAACTGGAACGGCACGTCGGCCTCCGCGTAATAGCCCAGCGAATGGTTCTGCTTGACCGTGCACCAGTCGTTCATGCGGCCGTGGTCCCACGCCAGTTGCGCATCGAGCCACGCGTGCGGCGTGCCGGCCACGCGCATGACCGGGAAGTCCTGCACGGTATTCAGGCGGAACGGCGCGATGGCGCGGCTCTGCGGCCAGTCGGGCCGGCCGGGTACCGGCGCGCCGCCGACCGTCTTCTGCACGAAGACCGTCTTGCGGTTGAAGAGATTCTGGCGGTCCATCACGGGAATCGGGAATGGATCGCCGAATCCGCGTACGCCCTCCAGCGTGCCGAAATAATGGTCGAAGCTGCGGTTCTCCTGCGTCAGCACGACGATGTGCTCGACGTCCTGCAGGCTGCGGGTGCGCTGGTTGGCCGGCAGGGCCAGCGCCCTCTGGATGGCGGGCGGGAGGGACGCGAGGACGGCGCTGGCGCCGCCGGCCTGGGCCAGCGTACGGAGGAAGCCGCGGCGGCTCATGCGTGCACCATCGGGACGGGGAACGCGAGATCGAAATATTGCATTTGGTTCATCCAGGTTGATTATTTGAAATGACGAATTTGATGCTCAGCAGGGGTCAAGCGTAGGCGGCGATGATGAAATGTTGATGACAAAATAATTTTCCGCGGAAAGACCGACGTTTTCGGCGAATGTAACGGCCAGCAGCCGGTTTGACCTGCATCAATGACGCCGCACCAGGCCGCCGTCTATCGTGCTTGCATGAACGTCATTGCCTCCCGCTGGATCTGCTGCCTCCTGTTCGCCCTTGCCCCCGCGCTTGCCACCGCTGCCCAGACCGCACCGCGCGGTCCCGTCGACGCCCGCGTGCTTGCGGCGCGGCTGTATGCCGGCGCCGCGCCGCCGTCCTGGCTGGGTGACGGCGGCGGCCGCGCGCGCGAAGCCGTGCGCCTGCTGCGGGACGCGCCCGCGCACGGCCTCGACCCGGCCCGTTACGACGCCGAGGGCCTGGCCTCCCGGCTCGACGCCGGCGTGGACGTCGCCGCCGCCCTCGCCATCGAGCGGGACCTCAGCACCGCCATGCTCCAGTACCTGGCCGACCTGCACTTTGGCCGTCTCGCGTCCGGCTATCGCCTGCCGTCCGACGACGCCCCCGCCTTCGACCCCGTGGACCACCTGCGCGATGCGCTGCGTACCGGACGCATGCCGGAGGCAGTGGACGCGGCTTCGCCGCCGATCCCGATGGTGCGCCGGGTGGAGGCCACGCTTGCCCGCTACCGCGCCCTCGCCGCCGCGCACCCGCACTGGCCGGACCTGCCGCCCCTTCCCGCCAGGCGGATCGAACCAGGCACGCGCTATGCGGGCATGGCGCTGGTGCGCGAGCGCCTGCGCCTGTTCGGCGACCTGGACGACGACGTGCCCGACGGCGACGTCTACACACCGGCGCTGGCGGCCGCCGTGCGCCGCTTCCAGGCGCGTCACGGCCTGGCGGAAGACGGCGTGCTGGGCGCCGGCACGCTGGCCGCGCTGGCGGTATCGCCGGCCCGGCGCGTGACGCAGCTGGAATTGACGCTGGAGCGCCTGCGCTGGCTGCCGCGTCCGCCGCAGGGCCGCGTGGTGGTCGTCGACGTGCCGGCCTACCGCCTGTGGGCGTTCGACGGCCACGACCCGGCCGGACAACTGCTTGAAATGCGGGTGATCGTGGGCGCGGCCGCGCGCACGCCCACGCCGCTGTTCATCGGCCAGATGCGCTACGTGGAATTCAATCCGTACTGGAACGTCCCGCGCAGTATCGAAACGGCCGAGATCATTCCGAAGCTGGCGCGCGACCCCGGCTACCTCGCGCGCAACGACATGGAAGCGCTGTCCGCTTCCGGCCGGGTATTGCCGGACGCCGGCGCACTCGCCGCCCTGCGCGCGGGCACGGCGCGGGTGCGGCAGCGCCCGGGACCGAAGAATGCGCTCGGCGCGGTCAAGTTCGCCATGCCGAACCCGATGAACATTTATCTGCACTCCACGTCGGCGCAGGAGCTGTTCGCGCGGTCGCGGCGCGACCTGAGCCATGGCTGCATCCGCGTCGAGCACCCGGCCGCGCTCGCGCAATTCGTGCTGGCCGACCCCGAACGCTGGGGTATGGAGGCCGTGGCCGCGGCCTTGCGTCCGGGCCGGACCGTCACGGTGCCGCTGCGGGAGACGGTCCCCGTCGTGCTGTTCTACGCGACGGCGCTCACGGACCGCGACGGCCGTGCCCTGTTCAGCGAAGACATCTATGGCCTCGACGAGCAACTGGCGCAGGCGCTGCGCGCGGATTGACGATGCTTCAAGATTTTGATTTAGATCAATGATCTGAAATCGATCGAACCGGTAAGGTGGGCGCATGGACAAATTCAACCCGCATGCCCCCATTCCCCCGTCCGCCGATCCCTGGGACGACATCGAACCGCCCACCGTGACCGACCGCATGCTGCATGCGGCGCTCGGCCGCGTGACATCCGGCATCTCGCCCGCCGCGCTGGCGCTCGCGTGGGTGGACTGGAGCCTGCACCTGGCCCAGTCGCCCGGCAAATGGGCCAGGCTGTGTGACAAGGCCTTGCGCAAGGCCGGCCGCTTCGGCGACTACGCGGCGCGCGCCGCGGTCGGACAGGTGGCACGCTGCATCGAACCGCTGCCGCAAGACCGCCGCTTCGACGGCGAGGCCTGGCAGCGCTGGCCTTTCAACGTGATCCAGCAGGGCTTCCTCCTCAACCAGCAGTGGTGGCACAACGTCACGACCGGCATCGGCGGCGTCGCGCCGCACCATGAGCAGGTGGTGGCGTTCGTCGCGCGCCAGTTGCTGGACATGATGTCGCCCGTGAATTTCATCGCGACGAACCCGGAGGTGCTGCAGGCGACCGCGCAACAGGGCGGCATGAACTTCGCGAAAGGGATGGGCTACCTAGCGGACGACTGCTGGCGCATGCTGACGGACTGTCCGCCGGCCGGCGCCGAGGACTTCGTGCCGGGCCGCCAGGTCGCCGTCACGCCCGGCCGCGTCGTGCTGCGCAACCGGCTGATGGAGCTGATCCAGTACGCGCCCGCGACACCGGACGTGCACGCGGAACCCGTGCTGATCGTGCCGGCATGGATCATGAAATACTACATCCTCGACCTGTCGCCCCGTAACTCGCTCGTGAACTACCTCGTCGGCCGGGGCCACACGGTCTTCATGATCTCGTGGCACAACCCGGGCGAGGAAGACCGCGACCTGGGCATGGACGACTACCTGCGCCAGGGCGTGCTCGCGGCGCTCGACGCCGTGAACGCGATCGTCCCGGACCGGCGCGTGCATGCCGTCGGCTATTGCCTGGGCGGGACCTTGCTCGCCATCGCCGCCGCGTACCTGGCCGGCCGGCGCGACGAGCGCCTGCGCTCGCTGACGCTGTTCGCCGCCCAGACGGATTTCACGGAGGCGGGCGAACTCTCGCTGTTCATCGACGACAGCGAACTGAATTTTTTGGAAGACATCATGTGGCGCCAGGGCTACCTGCAGACGCGCCAGATGGCCGGCGCCTTCCAGCTGCTGCGCTCCAACGACCTCGTATGGTCGCGCATCGTCAACGACTACCTGCTCGGCCAGCGTCCGCCGATGAACGATTTGATGGCGTGGAACGCGGACGCCACGCGCATGCCCTACCGGATGCACAGCGAGTACTTGCGCCGGCTGTTCCTGAAGAACGACCTGTTCGAAGGGCGGTACCACATCGACGGCAGGCCCGTCGCGCTGGCCGACATCCGCGCGCCGCTGTTCGTCGTCGCCACCGAGACGGACCACGTGGCGCCGTGGAAGTCCGTCTACAAGATCAACCTCGTCGCCGACGCCGACGTGACCTTCGTCCTCACGAGCGGCGGCCACAACGCGGGCATCGTCAGCGAACCGGGCCACCGGGGGCGCCATTTCCGCCTCGCCCGCCGCACCGACGGCGACCGGTACCTGGCGCCGGACGAGTGGGTTGCCGCCACGCCCGCGCGAGACGGCTCGTGGTGGCCTGCCTGGGTCGACTGGCTGGAGGCTGGCAGCACCGGCCGCACCGCACCGCCGGCGCCGGGCGCGGCCGGCTACGCGCTCCTCGAGCCGGCCCCCGGCCGCTACGTGCTCGAACGCTGACCCCTTACTGGAGATTCACATGCAGAACGCTCTCATCGACCTGCGCGGCAAGCGCGGGCTCATCCTCGGCATCGCCAACGACCGCAGCATCGCCTGGGGTTGCGCCCGCGTCATGGCCGCGTGCGGGGCCGAACTGGCGGTGACGTACCTGGACGAGCAGGCCGAACCCCACGTGCGCCCGCTGGCGGAGGCACTGCGCGCCCCGCTCGTGCTCCCGTGCGATGTGCGCCAGCCGGGCCAGCTGGAAGCCGTGTTCGACGCCGTGCGCACCGCCTGGGGCACGATCGATTTCGTGATCCACGCGATCGCCTATGCGCCCAAGGACGACCTGCAGGGCCGCGTCGTCGACTGTTCCGCGGCAGGCTTCGCGCTGGCGATGGACGTGTCGTGCCACTCGTTCATCCGCTGCGCGAAACTCGCCGAGCCGCTGATGCCGCACGGGGGCTGCCTGCTGACGTTCACGTTCTACGGCGGCGAGAAGGTCGTCCCGCACTACAACCTGATGGGTCCCGTAAAGGCCGCGCTGGAGGCGTCGGTACGGTCGCTGGCCGCAGAGCTGGGCAGCCGGCGCATCCGCGTCAACGCCGTCTCGCCGGGCCCGATGGGCACGCGCGCGGCGTTCGGCCTCGAACACTTCGACGAACTGCTCGGCGACGCCTGGTCGCGCGCGCCCGAGCACATGCTGGCCCGACTCGACGACGTGGGCGCGGTCGCCGCGTTCCTCGCCAGCGACGGCGCGCGCCTCGTGACGGGCAACGTCGAATACGTCGACGCCGGCTACCACGTGATGGGGTGAACGATGGACACGATCAGCAACCGCACGTTCGACGAACTGAAGGTCGGCGACAGCGCGAGCCTCGCGCGCACCCTCACCCGGGCCGACATCGAACTGTTCGCCGTCGTGTCGGGCGACGTCAACCCCGCCCACCTGGACGAGGAGTACGCCCGCAGCAGCATGTTCCATGAAGTGATAGCGCACGGTATGTGGAGCGGCGCCCTGATCTCCACGGTGCTCGGCACCCAGCTGCCCGGTCCGGGCACGGTCTACCTGGGCCAGTCGCTGCGCTTCCTGAAGCCGGTGGGGCTGGGCGACACCGTGACCGTCCTGCTCACCGTCGCCCGGCTCGATCCGGAACAACATCGTGTGACGCTCGACTGCACGGTGACGAACCAGGATGGCCTGCGGGTGGCCACGGGCACGGCGGAAGTCATCGCGCCGGCCGAGAAAGTCGCGCGGCCCCGCATCGCGCTGCCGGAAGTGCGCCTGCGCGAGCGCGGGAGCCGCTACCGCGCGCTGCTGGCGGCCGCGCAGGATGCGCCGCGCGTGGCCACGGCCGTCGTCCACCCGGTCGACACGGTGTCGCTGCTGGGCGCCGTCGAAGCGGCGCGCGAAGGCCTGATCACGCCGGTGCTGGTCGGCCCGGAAGCCAGGATCCGCCAGGCGGCCGAGCTGGCGAACGTCGACCTCGCGCCGTACCGCATCGTGCCGACAGCGCACAGCCATGCGGCTGCCGATACCGCCGTGGCGCTGGCGCGCACGGGCGAGGTGGGCGCCATCATGAAAGGCGCGCTGCACACGGACGAATTGATGCACGCGGTCGTCGCCCGCGACACCGGCCTGCGCACGGGCCGCCGCATCAGCCACGTGTTCGCGCTGGACGTGCCCACGTACCCGCGGCCCCTGTTCCTCACGGACGCCGCCATCAACATCTACCCGACGCTGGAGGACAAGCGCGACATCGTCCGCAACGCGATCGACCTGGCGCACGCGCTGGGCATCGCGGCGCCGCGCGTGGCGATCCTGTCCGCGCTCGAGACGGTGTACCCGAAGATCGCGTCGACCATCGAGGCGGCCGCCCTGTGCAAGATGGCCGACCGCGGCCAGATCGAGGGCGCGATCATCGACGGGCCCATGGCGTTCGACCTCGCCGTGTCGGAGGAAGCGGCGCGCACCAAAGGCTTCGTGTCGCCCGTGGCCGGCCGCGCCGACATCCTCGTCGTGCCCGACCTCGAAGCGGGCAACATGCTGGCCAAGCAGCTGGAGTACCTGGCGGAAGCGCAAGTGGCCGGCATCGTACTCGGTGCGCGTGTACCCATCATGCTCACCAGCCGCGCGGACGGGCCGCTGGCCCGCCTCGCCTCGTGCGCATTGGCGTCCCTGCTCGTGCGCCACTCGACGGCTCCCGCGGTGATCGGATCGCCATGAACAGGGGTTACGCTTGCATCAACGCCGGTTCGTCCAGCATCAAGTACGCCGTATATGTGGAACGCGGCGCGGATCTCATCGCGACCGCGCACGGCCAGGTGGAAGGCGATGGCGGCCCCGCGCAACTGGGCGTCGTCATCGACCAGGTCGAAAGCCACCTCGCGCCGGCCCGGCTGGCGGCCATCGGCCACCGCGTCGTCCACGGCGGCAATGCCCATGCGGGGCCGGCCCTCGTGACGCCGGCGCTGCTGGCAGAATTGCGGGCCCTGGCCCCGCTGGCGCCCCTGCACCAGCCGCACAACGTGGCGGGCATGGAAGCGATGGCGCACCTGCATCCGGGCCTGCCGCAGGTCGCCTGCTTCGACACCGCGTTCCACCTCGGGAACCCGAGAGTGGCGCGCCTGTACGGCCTGCCGCGCGCGTTGGCGGATGAAGGCATGCTGCGCTATGGCTTCCACGGCCTGTCGTACACCCACATCGCCGAGGCGCTGCCCGCCATCGAACCGCGTGCCCGCGGCCGCGTCGTCGTCGCCCACCTGGGCAGCGGCGCAAGCATGTGCGCCATGGTCGACGGCCGGAGCGTCGCGACGTCGATGGGCTTTTCCGCGCTCGACGGCCTGCCGATGGCCACGCGCTGCGGCGTCCTCGACCCCGGCCTCGTGCTGCACCTGCTGCGCACGAAAGGGATGACGCCCGACGCGCTGGAACGGCTGCTGTACCGCGACAGCGGCCTGCTGGGTCTCTCCGGCGTCAGCGGCGACATGCGCACGCTGCTCGCCAGCGACGCGCCCGCCGCGCGGGAGGCGGTCGACGTGTTCGTGTACCGCATCGCGCGCGAGCTCGGCTCCCTGGCTGCGGCCGCCGGTGGGCTCGACGTGCTCGTGTTCACGGGCGGGATCGGCGAGCATGCGGCCGAGATCCGCGCCCGCGTGTGCGAACAGGCGGCGTGGCTGGGCGTGCGCCTCGATGCGGACGCGAACGCGGCCGGCGGTCCGCGCCTGCACGCCGCGGACAGCGCCGTTGCCGTGTGGGCGCTGCCGGCCGACGAGGAAGCCGTGATCGCACGCGAGACGAAACAGGTGGCGGACGCTTATCCCTCGTAGGCGCGCAGGCCGTCCGCGTTCAGGATCGCAATGTCGCGGCCGTCCACGCGCACGAGTTCGCGCCGCGTGAGATCGTTCAGCACGCGCGAAAAATACTCGGGCGTGATGTTCAGGCGCGACGCGACGAGGCGCTTGCTGACGGACAGCCGCACGGTCGCGCCGGATTCCGGCGCATCCTTCAGCAGGTAACCGACGACGCGCTGGCCGCCCGTGTGCAGGGTGTACGACTCCACGTCCGCCACGAGGCCGTGCAGGCGCCGGCTCATCCCGGCCAGCATGCGGCGGGCGAAGGCCGGACTCCGTTCCAGCTCGGCGAAGATGGCTTCCTTGCGGACGTGCAGCAGCAGGCAGTCTTCCAGCGCCGTCGCCGTCACGAAGTACGGCTTGTCCATGAACATGACGGCTTCGCCGAACGTCTTGCCGGGACCGAGGATCTCGATGACTTTTTCCTGGCCCTGCGGCGAGATGAAGGCCAGCTTGACCTGGCCGTACAGGATCGAATGAAACCCCTCGCACGGGTCGCCCCGCTCGACGATGGCGCGGCCGCGGTCGACGTGCTGCTCGGTGGCGGCCGCGCCGACGGCGCGCAGCTCGTCCTCGCCGAGGTCGGAAAACAGCGGCAGGCGGCGCAGGAAGGTGCAGGGATCGATGGTGGCCACGGTCGCGGGAGGAAATAGTCGGGATGCCGCCATTCTCGCGCGTACGGGGGCCGCATGGGATAGTCCGGAATGACTAGGCGGGGTCCTCCATCGTGCCGACTTACGCGCGCGAGGAACGTCCCTACAATCGGACCATCTCCCATTCCCGGACTCACCCACCATGCAACTCTCGAATTTCTCCGATTTCCTCACCGCCGCGCGCGCCCAGCCGGAGGCGCAGCGCCTGCTGTTCGTCTTTGCGGTCGCCGAACTGCCGCAGACGCATACGCCGGGCCAGGCGCGCCGCTTCGAGGAAGGCCGCGGCGGCGCATTGTCTCCCGTGATGTGCGTCGACAAGGGGCTCGACGAGCTCGCGGATTTCACGATGCTGGCCGACGAGTCGCGCGCGACGGGCCAGCCGTGGGACATGGTCCTCGTCGCCGCGCTGGCTGGGGAACAGCAGGCGTCCGGCATCGACCGCGGCCTCAAGATGATGATCGACGCCGTGCACCGCGGCGCCATCGAGCGCTTCCTCGCGTTCGACCCGAACGGACACGCCGTGCGATTTGCTTAACCTCGTTTAAGGCGGCGTGGGTCGCTCGTAACTATGCTTCCTGCGTTACCGTTCACCCGCCCGCCATGACCTCTCCCTCCCTCGAACTCGTTTGTCCCGCCGGCAGCCTGCCGGCCCTCAAGGCCGCCATCGACCACGGCGCCGACTGCGTCTACCTCGGCTTTCGCGACGCGACCAATGCGCGCAACTTCGCCGGCCTGAACTTCTCCGAAGACGCCATCATCGAAGGCATCCGCTATGCCCACGACCGCAACCGCAAGGTCTTCCTCGCGCTGAACACCTACCCGCAGCCGGGCGGCGACGGTCCCTGGCGCCGCGCCCTCGACCGCGCCGCCACGCACGGCATCGACGCCGTGATCCTCGCCGACCCGGGCCTGATGGAATACGCGGCGCGCGTGCATTCCCAGCTGCGGCTGCACCTGTCCGTGCAGGGCTCGGCGACGAACATCGACGCCATCGCCTTCTACCACCGCCACTTCGGCATCGCGCGCGCCGTGCTGCCGCGGGTGCTGTCGTTGGCCCAGGCGGAAAAAGTCATCGAGCATTCGCCCGTCGAGATCGAAGTGTTCGGCTTCGGCAGCCTGTGCGTGATGGCCGAGGGCCGCTGCCAGCTGTCCTCGTACGCCACCGGCGAATCGCCCAATACACACGGCGTGTGCTCGCCCGCGAAGGCCGTGCGCTGGACGCGGACGCCGCGCGCGCTGGAGGCGCGCCTGTACGACGTCCTCATCGACCGCTACGGCGACGGCGAGCAGGCCGGCTACCCCACCCTGTGCAAGGGCCGCTTCGACGTGGACGGCGAGACCTATTACGCGATCGAGGAGCCCGCGAGCCTGAACACGCTCGAGATCCTGCCGAAGCTCGTGGCGGCGGGCGCGCGCGCCGTCAAGATCGAAGGCCGCCAGCGCAGCCCCGCGTACGTGGCCCAGGTCACGAAGGTGTGGCGTGCCGCCATCGACGCCTGCCTCGCGGAACACGGCCGCTACACGGTCCGGCGCGAGTGGATGACGAGCCTGGACAACGTCGCCGAAGGCAGCCAGCACACGCTGGGCGCCTACCACCGCCCCTGGAAATGACTTCGTACCGAAAGACCATCATGAAGATTGCCCTCGGGCCCCTGCAATACTACTGGCCGCGCGACACCGTGTTCGCGTTCTACGATGCGATGGCGGAGACGCCCGTCGACATCGTCTACCTCGGCGAAACCGTGTGTTCGCGCCGGCACGAATTGCGCCCCTCCGACTGGCTCACGCTGGCCGACCGCCTGGCCGCCGCCGGCAAGGAAGTCGTGCTGTCGACCCAGGTCCTGATCGAATCGCCGTCCGACCTCTCCGCCCTGCGCCGCGTCGCCGCCAACGGGCGCTTCCTCGTGGAGGCCAACGACATGGGGGCCGTCCACTGTGTCGACGGCCGCCCGTTCGTCGCGGGACCGCACCTGAACGTGTACAACCCAGCCACGCTCGCCCTGCTCGCCCGCGCCGGCGCCGTGCGCTGGGTCGCGCCGCTGGAGATGCCGTCCGCGAGCCTCGCCGCCATGCAGTCCGACCTGCCGGCCGGCGTGGAGACCGAGGTATTCGCCTACGGCCGCATGCCGCTCGCGTTTTCCGCCCGCTGCTTCACCGCGCGCCACCGCAACCTGCCCAAGGACGATTGCCGCTTCAGCTGCCTGGAACATCCGGACGGCCTCGTGCTGAACACGCAGGAGGGAAAACCGTTCCTCGTGCTGAACGGCATCCAGACCCAGTCCGCGAAGGTCTACAACCTCGTCGACGCGCTGCCCGCCATGCGCGCTCTGGGCGTGGGCATCGTGCGTCTCAGCCCGCAGTCGGCCCACATGGCGGACATCGTCGCCAGCGTGCACGGCGTGCTGACGGGGTCGCTGTCCGGCGCCGCCGCGCGCGAGCGCATGGGCGCGTGGATGCCCGGCGCCGCGTGCAACGGTTTCTGGCATGGCCGACCCGGCCTCGAGGAGGTCGCCGCATGAACGCTTCCCCCTACCGCCTGCCGGCGCCCGTCCGCCACGTCCTGTCCCGGTTGCCCGGCCGGCCCGGCGCCTGGCTGTTCGCGGCAGGCCTGAACGCCGGTTTGAAGCCCCACCTGGACGCGGACGTGCGCGCGCAACTGCTGCGCAAGCGACTGCGCCTGGCCGTGCTGGACGCGGGTGTCGCCTTCGACGTCGCGTGGAACGGGCGCTCGTTCGCGGCCGTCACATCGAAGACGGAACCGGACGTCGTCATCGGCGCAACCCTGTACGACCTGGGCCTGCTGGCCACGCGCCGCGAGGACCCGGACACGCTGTTCTTCAGCCGGCGCCTCGTGATGGAAGGCGATACGGAGCTGGGACTGCTCATCAAGAATACGCTGGACGCCATCGACCGTTGAAAGGAGAAACCCATGGGCCGTGACCGCACCGTTTTCCCCCTCGTCTATTCCTGCTCCGGCTGTTCCAGCGCGGCGCAGATGGCCAACCACATCGCGCTGGAACTCGACCGCGCCGACGTCGCCGAGATGTCGTGCATTGCCGGCGTGGGCGGCGACGTGCCGTCGCTCGTCAAGCTCGCGAAGTCGGGCCGGCCCGTCGTCGCCGTCGACGGCTGTCCGCTCGAATGCGTGCGCAACTGCCTCGCGCGGCATGGCGTCACGCCGGACCTGCACGTCCAGCTGGCGGAACACGGCGTGCGCAAGCGCTATCACATGCAGTTCGACGCGGCCGAAGCGGCTACCGTCGCGCGCGAGGTGGCGGACGACGTGGCCCTGCTGGCAGCGGAACGCCGAATGCTTCAACCAGTTTAAGGCGGGGCCGGCGCGCCTCGGGGATAGTGGACGCCTGACTATCACCGAGGATGACATGAACGCCAACGAATCCCTCTTTGCCGCATCCATGCCGACGCAGGACGTGTCGGCCGACGTACTGCGGGAAAAATACGCGAAAGGCGACGAGACGACCGTCGCGCAAGTGCGCGCCCGCGTGGCCCGCGCGCTGGCCGCGCACGAACCCGAGCCGCTGCGCCTGGAGATGGAGCAGCGCTTCTTGTGGGCGCAGGACCACGGCTTCGTGCCCGCCGGCCGCATCAACTCCGCCGCCGGCATCGGCCTGAAGGCCACGTTGATGAACTGCTTCGTGCAGCCCGTCGGCGACGCGATCAGCGGCCGCGACGGCGCCGTGCCCGGCATCTACGACGCTGTGGCCGAAGCGGCGGAAACGATGCGGCGCGGCGGCGGCGTCGGTTACGACTTTTCCGCGATCCGCCCAGCCGGCAGCCTCGTGAAAGGCACGCAGTCGCGCGCGTCCGGCCCCGTGTCGTACATGGCCGTGTTCGACGCGTCGTGCCGCACGGTGGAGTCGGCGGGTGCACGCCGCGGCGCCCAGATGGGCGTGCTGCGCATCGACCATCCCGACATCGAAGCGTTCGTCGCCGCCAAGGACGGCGGCGCGTTCAGCAATTTCAACCTGTCGGTCGGCGTCACGGATGCGTTCATGCGCGCCGTGCTGGACGACGGCGCCGTCGAGCTGACGCACCTTGCCGAGCCGGGACCGGACGACCAGGCGAACGGCGCACATCTACGCCCGGACGGCCGCTGGGTCTACCGCACGGTCCGCGCGCGCGACTTGTGGGACAAGGTGATCCGCTCCACCTACGACCATGCGGAGCCGGGCGTGCTGTTCCTGGACCGCATCAACGGCGAGAACAACCTGTACTACGCCGAGACGCTGGCCGCCACCAACCCGTGCGGCGAACAGCCGCTGCCGCCGTACGGCTGCTGCGACCTGGGCTCGCTCGACCTGACGAAGTTCGTGCGCCACCCGTTCACGCCGGAGGCGTTCTTCGACCTCGACACGTTCCGCGAAGTGACGGCGGTCGGCGTGCGCATGCTCGACCTCGCGCTCGATGCCACCGAATGGCCGCTGCCGCAGCAGGCGGCGGAAGGCCGCGACAAGCGCCGCATCGGCATCGGCTTCCTGGGCCTGGGCAGCGCGCTCGTCATGCTGGGCCTGCGCTACGACGCCGACGAGGGCCGCGCGTTCGCCGCCGACGTCACGCGCGCGCTGCGCGACACCGCCTACGACGCATCGGTGGACCTGGCGCGCGAAAAAGGCGCGTTCCCGCTGTTCGACCCGGCGCGCTACCTGGACGGCGCGTTCGCGCGGCGCCTGCCGGACGAACTGCGCGAGCGGATCGCCCGCCACGGCATCCGCAATTCGCACCTGATGTCGATCGCGCCGACGGGCACCATCGCCCTCGCGTTCGCGGACAATGCGTCGAACGGCATCGAGCCCGCGTTCTCGTGGGTCTACCAGCGCAAGAAGCGCATGCCGGACGACAGCACGCGCATCTACGAAGTAGCCGACCACGCGTGGCGCCTGTACCGTCACCTGGGGCACGATGTATCCGAATTGCCGCCGCAGTTCGTCACGGCGCTGGAGATGTCCGCGCGGGATCACCTGGGCATGATGGCGGCCGTGCAGCCGTACGTGGACGGCGCGATCTCGAAGACCGTCAACGTGCCGGCCGACTACCCGTTCGACGACTTCAAGGATTTATATACGGAGGCATGGCGCGCCGGCCTGAAGGGCCTCGCCACGTACCGGCCGAACGCCGTCACGGGCAGTGTGCTGAGCGTAGCGCCTCCTCCGCCTGCCGAGGCGGCGGACGCCGGAGTGCCGGACCACGTCGATCCGCTGCGCCGCCGCTTCGAAAGCCGACCGGCCGGCGAACTGGAATCCGTCACCTCGAAGGTCGAATACACGACGCAGGAAGGCAAGAAGACGGTGTATCTGACCATCAGCTTCATGCGCGTGGAAGGAAGGCTGAACGGGCGCGACCTCGTCATCGAGCGCCCGTTCGAATTCTTCATGCCTGCCAACCAGCGCAGCGACGGCCACCAGTGGATCACGTCCACGATGCGCCTGCTGTCGCTGGCCGCGCGCGCCGGCAGCTCCATCGCCAAGGCGCTCGCCGACATGCGCGCCGTCGTGTGGGAAAAGGGACCCGTGCGCTGCGGCCACCTGACGCGGGCGGACGGCGTGCAGGTGCCCGTGTACCACGATTCGGAAGTGGCGGCGATCGCGTTCATGCTGCAGCGGATCCTGATCCGCCGCGGGTTCCTGGATGCCTACGGCAACCAGGTGCCCGCCGACGCGCTGGATCGCCTGCTTGCGGGACGCGGCACCCCGGCGGAAGCACCGGCGCCCGAGGCGGCGGCGGTCGAAGAGACGGGCGCGAAATGCCCGGAATGCGGTGCGCGCGCGCTGCGCAAGGTCGACGGCTGCACGCGCTGCACATCGTGCCACTACCTGGGCGGCTGCGCCTGATTCGTAAAACCTGAAACCGGTTCAAGGACAGGGCCGGCATCCGGCCCTACTCTGACGGTGTACCAACGACCTACGCAAAAGGAGCATCATGCAACACGATTTCCAGTTCTCGGCCCCCCTCGCCTTCGCCGACATCGAACGCCTCACGAGCGCCCTGTGCACCCTGCCCGGCGTGCGCGGCATCGACCTCGAACCGGGCGGCCGCGAGATGCGCGTGGAGTTCGACGAAGGCGCCACGTCGACGCAGGCCATCACCGCCGCGCTGACGGGCGCCGGCTACGCGGAGGCAAACAGGGAACGCAGCGGTGGCTGCTGCGGCGGGTGCTGCGGTGGCTGAGAGCGTACGCCGCCACGCCTGGCTCGCTACGGCGATGACGGCGCCGATGATGCTGATGCCCGCCGTGCTGGCGTGGCAGGAGTGGGCGCACGGCGACCGCATCGCCACCTGGGCCGGCGCCGGCGTCGCGGCGCTGGCGATGGCCGGCACGGTGGCCGGCATCGATGCGCTGATGCGCCGCGACGATCGTTAGGAGCACCCGCGGATACGCTGCAGCGAGGCGCCTGTCAGTACCGCAGCAGCTCGCATTGCGCCATCGTGAAGCCTTTTCCAGGTTCTGGCGCAACCTGGGGAAACGTTACCGTGTAGCGCTCGGACTCCTCACCCGCAATACGGGTCGGCATAAAGTACCGGGCACTTCGCGAACGCGCCAGTCCGCACATGCCTCTCAGGATAAACATCGACGACGACACCGAACCGCCGGATCGCCGTGCTATCTGAACAGTCGACGAATCCGTTTTGCGCTCGATTTCGTGAAACGCCATGTCGAGCACCTTCCCATTCTCCACCGGGACGTCCTTCACGGACAGATGGAACAATGCTGGATCACTCGCCAACGCGCTCAGGGGCGCAAGTGCGAGGATGCCAGCAAGGACGACAAGACGCTTCATTCAACCTCCGGCTTTCAGTTCGAGACAGATACGGCATAGTTTATGGCCTTCATGTCTTGATTCCCGAAAATCTTGCCCATTGGTTAACGCGTGCCGGCAGATGCGCCGTACGGTACTGCCTGACGCTTCCCGCCTCGACGTTCCTCCCGCACCGCCAGCGCCAGACCGGCGCCGTCGAGTTGGTGCCGTCAGGCGCTCCTGGCCGCTTCCAGCCTGAACATGCGGATCGTGTCGTTCAGCGTATGCGCCTGCTCCTGCAAGGCCTGCGCCGCACCGGCCGCCTGCTCGACAAGGGCCGCGTTCTGCTGCGTGACGCTGTCCATCTGGCCCACGGCCTGGTTGACCTGCTCGATGCCGATGCGCTGCTCGTCGCTGGCCGCCGTGATGTCGGCCATGATCCCTGTCACCTTGCGCACGCTGGCCAGCACGCGCTGCATCGTGTCCGCCGCGCGGCCGGTGAGCTCCGTGCCGCCCGCGATCTTCGCGGTCGAATCGTCGATCAGGTGGCGGATCTCGCGGGCGGCGGCGGCCGAACGCTGCGCCAGGTTGCGCACCTCGGTGGCGACGACGGCGAAGCCCTTGCCCTGTTCGCCCGCGCGCGCCGCTTCCACCGCGGCGTTGAGCGCGAGGATATTGGTCTGGAATGCGATGCCGTCGATGATGCCGGTGATGTCCGCGATGCGGCGCGCGCCATCGCTGATCTCGTCCATCGTGGCCGCCACGCGCGCGACGGCGTCGCTGCCCTCGGCCGTGATCGTCGCCGTCGCCGCCGCCAATGCGTTCGCTTCGCGCGCATTGTCCGCGTTCTGCTGCACGGTGCCCGTCAGCTCTTCCATCGACGAGGCGCTCTGCTGCAGCGCGCTGGCCTGCATCTCCGTGCGTGCCGACAGGTCCATGTTGCCGCTCGCGATCTGCGAGGACGCGGTGGCGATCGTCTCGGTGCCGCGCCGTACTTCGCCGACCATCGTGCCGAGGCTCGCGTTCATCGCCGCCAGCGCGCCGAGCAGTTCGCCGACTTCGTCCTTCGAACCCGCTTCGATCCGGCTGGTGAGGTCCCCGCCCGCCACGCGCTGCGCCACCGCGACCGCGCTGCGCAGCGGCAGCACGATGGAACGGGCGAGGCGGACGGCGAACACGAGGCCGACGGCCAGCGCGGTCGCGCCCAGCGCCAGCATCAGCACGCGGCCGGACGCGATCCGGTCTCGTACGGCCTTGCCGGCGGCTACGGCGCGGCCCTTCTGCAGGACGTTCAGCTCCTGCACGGCCTGCTGCAGCACGTCCAGGCGCGGCAGGGTCTCCGTCAATACCAGTTGCTGCGCCTCGTCGCGCCGCCCCCCTTCGACGAGGGCGTTCACCTGCGTGAACGAGGCCACGTACGCCTCGCGCCGCTCGGTCACCCGGGCCAGCACGGCCTTGCCTTCGGCACTGGCGACAAGGCGGCCCAAGGTGGCGAGCGCGCCATCGATCTCGTGCCGGTTCGACGCGATTTTCTCGCGCACCCGGGCACGGTGGCCGTCGTCGGGCGCGATGAACAGTTCCAGCGTGCGGAGTGCATTCGCCCGCGTCATCGTGTCGATGGTGGCAGCGGCTTCCGCCTTGGCCCAGTCTTCGTCGATCAGGATCGCGGTCGCCTGGCCCACGTCGTGGAAGCGCTGGAGGCCGATCGCGACCACGAGGGCGAGCAGCATCAGCACGAGGCCGAAGCCGCCGGCTAAACGGGTGCCGATCCTGAAGTTTGACATTTTCATATGAAATCCTTTCGTTGCGACACATTCTTGCCGCCGGGAAACCGAGTCTAGCGGCACGAGGCGTGGACTGACATACGCCGAAAGAACTAGCCCCCGTCATCCGTCATGCCGACTCCCAGAGTGGCCTGCGATCTCTACAATCTTCACCATCACCCCTTTGGAGAACCGCAATGTTGCGCGACCGCTACGGCCGAACGATCGAATACCTCCGCCTGTCCGTGACGGACCGTTGCGACCTCCGTTGCACGTATTGCATGCCGACGGGTTTCAAGGGCTTCGAGGAACCGGAGGACTGGCTCACGTTTGACGAGATCGAGCGCCTGCTGCGCGCGTTCGCCCGCCTGGGCACGCGCCGCATCCGTTTGACGGGCGGCGAGCCGCTGCTCCGCCGCCACGTGACCGACCTGGCCGGGCGTATCGCCGCCATTCCCGGCGTCGACGACCTCTCGCTGTCGACCAATGCCACGACCCTGCGCCGCCACGCCGAGGCATTGCGCAAAGCCGGCGTCGCGCGCATCAACGTGAGCCTCGACACGCTGGACCGGCAATGCATGGAATCGATCACGGGCCGCGACAGCCATGCGCGCATCCTGGACGGCATCATGGCCGGCAAGGAAGCCGGTTTCGATCCCATCAAGATCAACATGGTCGCCATGCGCGGCGTGAACGACGGCGAGATCGAGCGCATGGCGGAATTCTGCATCGGCCACGGTTTCGTGCTGCGCCTGATCGAAGTGATGCCGATGGGCGCGACGGGCCGCAACGCGGCGTACATGGACCTGCGGCCCGTGCGGACGCGGCTCCAGGAACAATTCGACCTCGTGCCGCAGGCGCTGGAACTGGGCGGCGGGCCGGCGCGCTACCTCGCCACGCGCGACGGCAGGAGCAGCATCGGCTTCATCACGCCGCTGTCGCAGCACTTCTGCGCCACGTGCAACCGCGTGCGCCTGTCGGTCGACGGCACGTTGTACCTGTGCCTGGGCCAGGAAGAGAAATTCGAGTTCCGCCCGCTGCTGCGCGGCGGCGCCAGCGACGCCGAGCTGGAAGCGGCGATCCGCCACGCCATCGAACTGAAACCCCACCAGCACGACTTCACGGCGCGGCCCGAGAAAATCGTGCGCTTCATGTCGCAGACGGGAGGCTGACATGCAGGACATCGAACGCTTCATCCGCGGCTTTTCCCGCTTCCAGCAGCGCTTCATGAGCGAGCCGGTCGTGCGCGCCTCGCTGCGCGACGGCCAGCATCCGTCCACGCTCGTCATCGGCTGTTGCGATTCGCGCGTCGATCCGGCACTCCTCACGGGCTGCGATCCGGGCGACATCTTCGTCGTTCGCAATATCGCGAACCTCGTCCCGCCCTGCACCGCGGACGCGTCGGCCGGCGTCAGCTCCGCCATCGAATTCGCCGTGTGCGGCCTGGAAGTGGCGCGCGTCGTCGTGCTCGGGCATGCGCGCTGCGGCGGCATCCGGGCGCTCATGTCCGGCAAGCGCGTGACCGACGAGACGGATTTCGTCGCGCGCTGGATGCGCATCGCGGAACCGGTGCGCGAGGAAGTGCTGCGCGCGCTGCCGCACAAGCACGACGACGCCCGCTGCCGCGCCGCCGAACAGGCCAGCATCCTCCACTCGCTCGACAACCTGATGACCTACCCATGGCTGCGCCGGCGCGTGGAAGCGGGCAAGGTCGCGCTGCACGGCTGGTATTTCGACATCGAGACCGGCTCGCTGCTCGCGTACTCGCCGCGCAAGCAGGAATTCCTGAACCTCGTGCAGCCGCTGGACGCCGCGGCATGACCAACACGCCGGACTACCCGCCGATCCCGGGCCACCTGCGCCTGTCGACCCGCATCGCCGGCGCCCTGATCGGCTTCCTGCTGCTGGCGCTGACCGCCATCGGCACCACCTTGTGGCTGTCGTGGCAACTCGAAGGCTCGGCGGCCGCCATCAACGAAACGGGCGGCGTGCGCAAGCAGGAATACCGGCTCGCAATGCTGCTCAGCCGCGAGGTGCACGCGCCCGGCGGCGGCTACGCGCGCGAGGCACGCGCGCAGATCGCGTCCATCGATGCGACCCTGGCGCTGATCGACCGCGGCGACCCGCAGCGTCCCCTCGGCCTGCCGCCGACGGCCACCATCCGCGACAGCTTTTCCATGGCCACGTTGCGCTGGCAGCGCGAATTGCGGCCCCTGGCGCTGCAGGTGCTGCAGGCACGCGGCGACGAGCGCCTGCCGCCGCTGCGCGACTTCCTCGGCCGGGTCGACACGTACGTCGCCCAGATCGACGCCATCGTGGGCCTCATCGAACGGGACAACGAGGTGCGCACGTTCTGGCTGCGCTGCTCGCAACTGGCGCTGATGGCGCTGGCGATGGGCGGCACCGTCGTACTCGTGTACCTGATGTTCAGCCTCATCGTCGACCCGGTCGAGCGCCTGCACGCGGGGATGCGCAGCATGGCCGAGACGGATTTCGGCGTCCGCCTGGACGTCGCCAGCCAGGACGAATTCGGCCAGCTCGCGACGGGTTTCAACCGGATGGCCGACCGCCTGGAACAGGTCTATGCGAGCCTGGAAGACAAGGTGCGCGAGAAGACGGCCGCGCTGGAGGGCCAGAACCGCGAACTGGCGCTGCTGTACGACAGCGCCGCCTTCCTGCAGATGCGCCAGACGCTGGAGCCGATGTGCGACGGCTTCGTCGAGCGCATCATGCGCTACTTCGGCGCGGATGGAGGCTCGGTGCGGCTCGTCGACGCGAACACGGACAAGGTGCATCTCGTCGTGCAGGTCGGCCTGTCCGACGAGATGGTGAAGGCCGAACGCTGCATGCCGGTCGGCGACTGCCTGTGCGGCGAAGCGGCGCAGGGCAAGCACCCCGTCGTGCGGCTGTTGCGTACCCTGCCCGGCCCCGACGTCTCGCGCTGCGCGCGCGACGGGTTCGCGACGGTGTCCGTGTTCCAGATTTTCGCCCAGGACCAGCACCTCGGCGTGTTCAGCCTGCACTTCCGCACCGAGGCATCATTCAACGAGCGCGAGACCGCGCTGCTGGAGACGCTGGGCCGGCTGCTGGGCACCGCCATCGAGAACATGCGGCTGGCGGCGCGCGAGCGCGAGATGGCCATCTCGGAAGAGCGCAACATGGTGGCGCGCGGCCTGCACGACAGCATCGCCCAGGGCCTGAACTTCCTGAACCTGCAGGTGCAGATGCTGGAACAGTCGCTGCACGACGGGCAGCAGCAGGATGCCGCCGCGATCGTGCCACTGCTGCGCGCGGGCGTCAAGGAAAGCTACGAGGACGTGCGCGAACTGTTGCAGAATTTCCGCAGCCGGCTGGAAGAGGATGACCTCAACAGCGCGCTGCGCAAGGCCGTGCGCAAATTCCGCGACCAGACGGGCGTGGAGGCCAGCTTCAAGGCCGAAGGCGGCGGCGGCCTGCCGTTCCCGCGCGAGGAACAGCTGCAGCTGCTGTTCATCGTGCAGGAAGCGTTGTCGAACATCCGTAAACACGCGCATGCCGACAAGGTGCTCGTCCAGGTCCGTGACGGCCAAGACTTTTCGCTATCGATCAGCGATAATGGCGTCGGGTTCGATTCCGCCGCCGTGCCCGCGTCCGGCGACAGCCACGTGGGGTTGCACATCATGCGCGAACGGGCCCGGCATATCAACGCCGACCTGGCCATCGAATCCGGGCGCGGCGCCGGCACCACCGTCCGCCTGCACGTCCCGAGCATGCACCGGCGGGCCGCTTGAATCGAATGGAGTTGAGTATGGAAGACCCCCGCGAGCCGATCAGCGTGCTGCTGGTCGACGATCACACGTTGTTCCGCAGCGGCGTACGTTCGCTGTTGCAGCGCAATCCGCGCTTCACCGTCGTCGGCGAAGCGTCGGACGGCATCGACGGCGTGAAGCGGGCGATGCAGCTGAAGCCGGACGTGATCCTGCTCGACCTGCACATGCCCGGCATGACCGGCGTCGAGACCCTCGAACTGATCCTGCAGGGCTGGCCCGAGGCGGCCGTCATCATGCTGACCGTGTCCGAGGAAGGCGAAGACCTTGCCACCGCGCTGCAAGCCGGTGCGCGCGGCTACCTGATCAAGAACATCGACGCCGACTACCTGCAGCGCGCCATCGAGCGCGCGGCCGCAGGCGAATCCGTGCTGGCCGAATCGATGGCCGCCAAGCTCGTGGCCCAGTTGCAGAAACAGCGCGAGCCCAAGCCGGCCGCGCCTCCGTCGGAGCTGGACAAGCTGACGCCGCGTGAACGCGAGATCCTTGCCTGTCTCGCGCGTGGCGAAAGCAACAAGCTGATCGCGCGCGTGCTGGACCTGGCCGAGAGCACGGTCAAGATCCACGTGCAGAACATCCTCAAGAAGCTCGGCCTGTCGAGCCGCGTGCAGGCGGCGGTGTTCGCCGTCGAGCAGGGTCTGGGAAGCGGGCCGGATCGGCAGGGTTGATCAGCGCAGCGCGAGCAGCGCCTCTTTCGCGTCTTCATACGCAGCGGTGAGCAGCGCCATCTGCTCCTCCGCATCCTCGAAATTCTCCGCCTTCCCCATCAGCTCGAGATTCGTGCACGGCACCCGCATCCGGTTCGCCCCGACGAAATCGATGCTTGACAAGAGGTAATGGGCCGTCGCCGCCAGCAGTTGCCCGTCGTGCTCGCGCACAGCGTGTTCCAGCTTGTTCAGCAGCTGCGGCACCTCGCCCACGAACGCATTCACCACCTCTTCCAGCAATGACGCATCGTCGTCGATGGTACGCAGCTGCGCGATGCGGGCCGGGTCCAGCACCGCGTCGCCCGCGCGCCGCGCCGCCACGTGGTCGCGCGCCACGATGAGCGCCCTGTCCAGCACGTCCATCTCGATCGGCTTCGGCACGTAGTCGTTCATGCCCGCGTCCAGGCACCGTTCGCGGTCACCCGGCATGGCGTTGGCCGTCATCGCGATGATGTACGGCGCGTTGGCGCCGCGGAAGCGCTCGCGCAGACGGCGCGTCGCTTCCAGGCCGTCCATTTCCGGCATCTGCATGTCCATCAGGATCACGGGATAGTCCTGGCGCTCCAGCGCCGCGACGGCTTCGAGCCCGTTGCCGACGACGTCCGCGCGATAGCCCAGGTGGCGCAGCAGTTGCCGGATCACCTTCTGGTTGATCGTGTTGTCCTCGGCGACGAGGATGGCGAGATCCGCCTCCTCCCTGGCAGGCGCCGGCGCCGGCCGCGCCGCCGCCTGGCGCTCGCCCAGCACCTGCTGCAGCGCTTCCAGCAGCGCGGACGGCTTGATCGGCTTGCTCAGCCACGCCGAGAATTCGCGCACGGCTTCCCCTTCCGCGCCGTTGTGTCGCTGGCCGACGGACGTCAGCAGCACGAGCGGCAGCGCGGCGCGGTCGCGGTGCTTGCGCAGTTCGCCCGCGAGGCGCGCGCCGTCCATGTCGGGCATCTGCATGTCCAGCACGGCGACGTCGAACGGGTGGCCGTCGCGCACGAGGTCCAGCGCTTCCACGGCCGATGCCGCGGCCAGCGGCGACATGCCCCACAACAGCGCCTGCTTCATCAGGATGCGGCGGTTGGTCGCGTTGTCGTCGACGATCAGGATGCGGCGCCCGCGCACCGTGGCGGCGCGGTCGCGCAGCACGTGTTCGGCCAGCTGGTCGTCGAACGCGTCGGCGACGATCGCCGCGCTGAACGTCGAGCCGCGTCCCGGCTCGCTCTCCACCGTCAGGCCCCCGCCCATCATCTCGGCCAGGCGCCGACTGATCGTCAGGCCCAGGCCCGTGCCGCCGTACTTGCGCGTGGTCGAGGCGTCGACCTGCGTGAACGAGTGGAAGATGTCGTCCAGCCGGTGCGGCGGGATGCCGATGCCCGTGTCGCGCACGGCGAACACGAGGCGGTAGCCGCCTTCCGCGCGCGGCTCGCCCGACACGGTGACGACGACCTCGCCGTGGTGCGTGAACTTGATCGCATTCGACAGCAGATTCACGAGGATCTGGCGCAGGCGCGTCGCATCCGCGAGGATCGTCGCCGGCACGCCGGGTTCGATCATGTAGGCGAGGTCCAGGTTCTTGTCGCTGGCGCTGGGTGCGAGCAGGTCGAGCGCTTCCTCGACGCAGCGGCGTACCTCGAACGCGTGGCGCTCGAGGTCCAGGCGCCCCACTTCCAGCTTCGAATAATCGAGCAGGTCGTTGATGATCGCGAGCAGCGCCTCGCTGCTGGAGCGGATCGTCTCGGTGTAATCGCGCTGTTCGTCGTCGATGTCCGTGTGCAGCAGGAGGCTCGTCATGCCGATGACGGCGTTCAGCGGCGTGCGGATCTCATGGCTCATATTGGCCAGGAACATGCTCTTGGCCTGCATCGCCGCTTCCGCGCGGTCGCGCGCCAGTTCCAGTTCGCGCTCGTAGGCCTTGCGCTCCGAGATGTCCTGCAGGATCGCCGTCAGGATCACGCGGCCGCCTGCCGCCGACTTCGAGATCGTCGCCTCGGCCGGGAATTCGCTGCCGTCCTTGCGCACGGCGTAGATGGTGCCCCGCTCGCCCATGCGGCGCGCCGTGCGGCCGCCGTGCTGAAAGCCGGCCACCCGTTCCGCGTGACCGGGACGGAAGCGTTCCGGCATCAGCATCGCCAGGTCCTGGCCCGTCACTTCCGCCGCGGTCCAGCCGAACACCCGTTCCGCACCCTGGTTGAACAGGACGATCTTCTGCTGCTCGTCCGTGCAGATCACGGCGTTTTCCGCGATGTCGATGATGTTGCTGAGCTGTTCGGGACTGAGTGTGTGCGGCATGGGCGGTTCCGTGCGACTGGGGCGATAGGGGCAATAAGCGCCATCGTACACGGACCTACGCCTTTGTGACTAGGCCGCCTAGCTCTATTGCGCTGCCGCGCACACCCCTCCGGCCAATGGTTGGGCTGCCCCCCGCCACGTACGCTTCCATCATCACCACGTGCTTTCATCAGGAGAAAAACATGAGCACCGACAGACGACCCGTCGCGGTCCTGGCCAGCAGTACCTTCGCATTCACGATCTGCTTCGCGATCTGGATGATGTTCGCGGTGCTGGGCATCCCCATCAAGACCAAACTCGGCCTGAACGAAACGGAGTTCGGCCTGCTCGTCGCCACGCCCGTGCTGAGCGGCGCCCTCGTGCGCGTCCCGCTCGGCATCTGGACCGACCGCTACGGCGGCCGCATCGTGTTCTTCACGCTGATGCTGGCCTGCGCCCTGCCGATCTACATGATCAGCCACGCGACCGCTTACTGGCACTTCCTCGTGCTGGGCCTCTTCGTCGGTCTCGCCGGCGGCTCGTTCTCGGTCGGCACGCCGTATGTGGCGCGCTGGTTCGGCAAGGAGCGCCGCGGCCTCGCGATGGGCATCTTCGGCGCGGGCAACTCCGGTTCCGCGCTGACCAAGTTCGTGGCCCCCGCCATCATCGCGGCCCTCGGCTGGCAGGCGCTGCCCAAGGTGTACGCCGCCGTGATGGTCGCCACCGCCCTGCTGTTCTGGTTCGGCACGTATTCCGACCCGTCGCACAAATCCGCATCCGGCGAAAGCTTCGCGGCGCAGATGCGCGTGCTGAAGGACCCGCGCGTGTGGCGCTACTGCCAGTACTACTCCGTCGTGTTCGGCGGCTACGTGGCGCTGGCGCTGTGGATGACGAAATACTACGTGGGCGAATACGGTTTCGGCCTCAAGGAAGCCGCGCTGCTGGCCGCCTGCTTCTCGCTGCCGGGCGGCGTGCTGCGCGCGCTGGGCGGCTGGATCTCCGACAAATTCGGTGCCTACAAGGTCACGTGGTGGGTGATGTGGGTGTGCTGGGTGTGCTTCTTCATCCTGTCGTATCCGCAGACCACGATGAGCGTCAAGACGGTCTCCAGCACCATGGACCTGCACATCGGCCTCGGCCCCGTGACCTTCACCCTGCTGCTGTTCGTCGTCGGCGTCGCGATGGCCATCGGCAAAGCGTCCGTGTTCCGCTTCATCGCCGACGATTTCAGCGACAACATCGGCGCCGTCTCGGGCGTCGTCGGCCTGGCCGGCGGCCTCGGTGGCTTCATCCTGCCGATCATGTTCGGCGCCATCGTCGACCTCACGGGCATCCGTTCCAGCTCCTTCATGCTGCTGTACGGGACCGTGTGCGTGTCGCTCGTCTGGATGCATTTCTCGTTCAAACCGCAAACCAAAGCGCCTGTCGCCGCACCGGTCACGCCGTTGCGCAAGGCTGCCTGAATCCAACTTCAACAATAGGAGAACATCGTGAGTCGCTACCTCATCTCGACCTGGGAACCCGAGGTTCCCGCCTTCTGGCACAGCCGGGGCAAGCCCACCGCCAACCGCAACCTCTGGATCTCGATCCCCGCGCTGATGCTGGCGTTTGCGATCTGGATGGTGTGGAGCGTCGTCGTCGTCAACCTGCCTGCCATCGGCTTCAAGTACAGCACCAACCAGCTGTTCTGGCTCGCCGCCGTACCGGGCCTCTCGGGCGCCACCCTGCGCATCTTCTATTCGTTCATGGTGCCGATCTTCGGCGGCCGCAAATGGACGGCCATTTCCACCGCGTCGCTGCTGATCCCCGCGCTGGGCATCGGCTTCGCCGTGCAGGACCCGGACACGAGCTACCCGACCATGCTCGTGCTGTCGCTGCTGTGCGGCTTCGGCGGCGGCAACTTCGCATCGTCGATGGCCAACATCAGCTTCTTCTACCCGAAGGCGCAGAAGGGCTACGCCCTCGGCATGAATGCGGGCCTCGGCAACCTGGGCGTCTCCGCCGTGCAGTTCGTCGTGCCGCTCGTGATCACCTTCGCTTTGTTCGGCGGCGAACCGCAGACGTGGACCAAGGCAGCCGCCACCAAGCAGATGTGGCTGCAGAACGCGGGCTTCGTGTGGGTCCCGTTCATCATCGTGAGCACGCTGGCCGCCTGGTTCGGCATGAACGACCTCGCATCGGCCAAGGCCTCGTTCGCCGAACAGGCCGTGATCTTCAAGCGCAAGCACAACTGGCTCATGTGCTGGCTGTATGTCGGCACCTTCGGCTCGTTCATCGGTTACTCGGCCGCCTTCCCGCTGCTGACCAGCACCCTGTTCCCGCAAGTGAATCCGCTGCAGTTCGCGTTTGTCGGCCCCCTCGTCAGCGCCCTCGCCCGCGTGGCCGGCGGTTATGTCTCCGACAAGCTGGGCGGCGCCCGCGTCACCGTCTGGACCTTCGTCGCCATGATCCTCGCCGTGCTGGGCGTCTTGCACTTCCTCCACGCCGGCAGCTTCGCCGGATTCTTCGGCATGTTCCTCGTGCTGTTCGCCTGCACCGGTGTCGGTAACGCCTCGACCTTCCGCATGATCCCCGTGATCTTCCTGACCCTGCACCAGCGCGCAGCGAAAGGCCAGTCGGAAGGCGCACAGGCACAGGCGATCGCCAGCGCCAACAAGGAAGCGGCCGCGGTCCTCGGCTTCACGTCGGCCATCGCCGCCTACGGCGCCTTCTTCATCCCGAAGAGCTACGGCACCTCGATCGCCCTGACGGGCAGCGCCGACGCCGCCCTGTGGTGCTTCATCGGCTTCTACGTCACCTGCATCGCCGTCACCTGGTGGTTCTATGCCCGCAAGGGTGCCGAGATCACCTGCTAGTTCGAAAGGAGTAGATCGACTACTCCCTAATCCACGGCCGGACCGACTTCTTGCGAATACCGCACAGCCGGTCCGCTCCGTAGACTGAACACAGCTGCACATACACCGAATATCGAGAGCGCACCACGGTGCGCCGATGGAGAAACCATGAGTCACTTTTTGGACCGCCTGAAGTTTTTCGGCAAAACGGGCGAGACGTTTTCGAATGGCCACGGAGCCGTCGTCAACGAAGACCGCACCTGGGAAAAGGCCTACCGCCAGCGTTGGCAGCACGACAAGATCGTGCGCTCGACGCACGGCGTGAACTGCACGGGATCGTGCAGCTGGAAGGTCTACGTCAAGAACGGCCTGATCACCTGGGAAACCCAGCAGACCGACTACCCGCGCACCCGCCCGGACCTGCCGAACCATGAACCCCGCGGTTGCCCGCGCGGCGCCAGCTACTCGTGGTACGTCTACTCGGCGCAGCGCGTCAAGCACCCGATGGTGCGCGGCCGCCTGATGCAGCTGTGGCGCGAAGCGCGCGCCACCCGCGACCCGGTCGCCGCCTGGGAATACATCACCAACGATCCGCAGAAGGCCGCCAGCTACAAGACCGTGCGCGGCCAGGGCGGCTTCGTGCGCGCCAAATGGGACGAGGTCAACGAGATCATCGCCGCCGCCAACGCCTACACCATCGGCAAATACGGCCCGGACCGCATCATCGGCTTCTCGCCGATCCCCGCCATGTCGATGGTCAGCTATGCCGCCGGTACGCGCTACCTGAGCCTCATCGGCGGCGTCGCCATGAGCTTCTACGACTGGTACTGCGACCTGCCGCCATCCAGCCCGCAGGTGTGGGGCGAGCAGACGGATGTGCCGGAATCGGCCGACTGGTACAACTCCACGTACCTGATGGTGTGGGGCTCGAACGTCCCGATGACCCGCACCCCGGACGCCCACTTCTACACGGAAGTGCGCTACAAGGGCACGAAGACCGTCGCCGTGTCGTCCGACTTCGGCGAGATGGCCAAGTTCGGCGACATCTGGCTCGCACCCAAGCAGGGCACGGACGCCGCGCTGGCGATGGCCATGGGCCACGTGATCCTGAAGGAATTCCACGCCACCGGCAAATCGGCCTACTTCCGCGACTACGCCAAGCAGTACACCGACTTCCCGATGCTGGTCATGCTGAAGGAACGCGACGGCACGCTGGTCCCCGACTACTTCCTGCGCGCGTCGCACCTCGCGAACAACCTGGACGAGACCAACAACCCGGAATGGAAGACGCTCGTCATCGACGAGGCCACCGGCAAGATCGTCGCGCCGAGCGGCTCGATCGGCTTCCGCTGGGGCGAATCCGGCAAGTGGAACCTCGAACAGAAGGAAGGCGCCACCCGCAATCCGATCGATCCCCAGCTGTCGCTGCTGGACGGCCACGACCGCATCGTTCCGGTCGGCTTCCCCTACTTCGGCGGCAAGGATGCGGACGACCTCCTGCTGCGTAACGTCCCGGTGAAATCCATCACGCTGGCCGACGGCACGACCGCCCTCGTCACCACCGTGTACGACCTGTCGATGGCCAACTACGGCGTCGACCGCGGCATCTGCCCGAACGCCGCGAAGAACTATGACGACGACGTCCCGTACACCCCGGCATGGCAGGTGAAGCACACCGGCGTGAAGGCCGCCGACGTGGTGACCGTGGCGCGCGAATTCGCCGACAACGCCGACCGCACCCGCGGCAAGTCGATGGTGATCGTCGGCGCGGCGCTGAACCACTGGTACCACATGGACATGACGTACCGCGGCATCATCAACATCCTTATGATGTGCGGCTGCGTGGGCCAGAGCGGCGGCGGCTGGGCGCACTACGTGGGCCAGGAAAAGCTGCGCCCGCAGACCGGCTGGACCCCGCTCGCCTTCGCGCTGGACTGGAACCGCCCGATGCGCCAGATGAACGGCACGTCGTTCTTCTATGCCCACACAAGCCAGTGGCGCCACGAAAAGCTGCACACGTCGGAGATCCTGTGCCCGACGGCGGACGGCAAGCTGGAAGAGATGGCGCTGATCGACTTCAACGCCAAGGCCGAGCGCATGGGCTGGCTGCCGTCCGCGCCGCAGCTGGAAACGAACCCGCTGGACGTCGTGCGTGCCGCGGAAAGCGCAGGCCAGGACCCGGCGAAGTACGCGGTCGAGCAGATCAAGGCCGGCAAGCTGAATTTCTCGTGCGACGACCCGGACAACCCCGCGAACTTCCCGCGCAATATGTTCGTGTGGCGTTCCAACATCCTGGGCAGCTCGGGCAAGGGCCACGAGTACTTCCTGAAATACCTGCTGGGTACCCAGAACGCGCTGATGAGCGACGAAGACGCCTGCGTCAAGCCGCGCGACGTCAAGGTGCGCCCCGCCGCCGAGGGCAAGCTGGACCTGCTCGTCGTGCTGGACTTCCGGATGTCGACGACGTGCCTGTACGGCGACATCGTGCTGCCGACGGCGACCTGGTACGAGAAGGACGACCTGAACACGTCCGACATGCACCCGTTCATCCACCCGCTGTCCGAGGCCGTGCAGCCGCTGTGGGAAGCGAAGTCGGACTGGGAAATCTACAAAAGCATCGCGGCCAAGCTGTCCGAGATCGGCGGCGCCCACCTGGGCACCCGCAAGGACCTGATCCTCACGCCGCTGCTGCACGACACCCCGGGCGAACTCGGTCAGCCGTTCGATCCGAAGGACTGGCGCCTCGGCGAATGCGAGCCGGTCCCGGGCAAGACGATGCCGTCGATGACGGTCGTGGAACGCAACTACCGCGACATCCACAAGAAGTTCACGTCGATCGGCCCGCTGCTGGAAAAAGTGGGCAACGGCGGCAAGGGCATCGACTGGAAGACGGCGCATGAAGTGGATGTGCTGCGCGGCCTGAACCGCACCGTGCTGGAAGCAGGCGTCTCGCAGGGCCAGCCGCGCCTGGACACGGCGATCGACGCCGCCGAGATGATCCTCACGCTGGCACCGGAGACGAACGGCCACGTGGCGGTGAAGGCCTGGGAAGCGCTGTCGAAGATCACGGGCCGCGACCACACGCATCTCGCCATCCCGCGCGAGCACGACAGCATCCGCTTCCGCGACGTGCAGGCGCAGCCGCGCAAGATCATCTCGTCGCCGACGTGGTCGGGCCTGGAAAGCGAGGAAGTCAGCTACAACGCGGGCTACACGAACGTGCACGAACTGATCCCCTGGCGCACGCTGACGGGCCGCCAGCAGTTCTACCAGGACCACGTCTGGATGCGCGACTTCGGCGAGGGACTGTGCGTGTACAAGGCCGCGATCAACACCAAGACGACGGAAGCGATCATGAACCGACGTCCGAACGGGAACAATGAACTGGCGCTGAACTGGATCACGCCGCACCAGAAATGGGGCATCCACTCGACCTACTCCGAAAACCTGCGCATGCTGACCCTGTCGCGCGGCGGCCCGCACGTGTGGCTGTCCGAGATCGACGCGAAGGCGGCCGGTATCGAGGACAACGACTGGATCGAGGTGTTCAACGTGAACGGCACGCTGACGGCGCGCGCGGTGGTCAGCCAGCGCGTCCCGGAAGGCATGACGATCATGTACCACGCCCAGGAAAAGATCGTGAACGTGCCGGGTGCGGAAATGTCGAAGAAGCGCGGCGGCATCCACAACTCGGTGACGCGCACGGTGACCAAGCCGACCCACATGATCGGCGGCTACGCCCAGCTGTCGTACGGCTTCAATTACTACGGCACGGTGGGTTCGAACCGCGACGAATTCGTGGTGGTCCGCAAGATGCGCGACGTGAACTGGATGGAAGGCGCCCGCGACGAATCGCGTCCGAACGGCGACCAGCAGCCCGCGCGTCCGGTCCCGGCCAAACCCGTGGGAGCGCCGAATCGCGAGACGGAAGAACGCGAACCCGCGCTGGCGCGCGTCGCCACCCCGAAGGGTGCTTGAAAAGATAACGAGGTAAAGATATGAAGATCAGAGCACAAATCGGCATGGTGCTGAACCTGGACAAATGCATCGGCTGCCACACCTGCTCGGTGACCTGCAAGAACGTCTGGACGAGCCGCGACGGCGTGGAATACGCCTGGTTCAACAACGTCGAGACGAAGCCCGGCATCGGCTACCCGAAGGAATGGGAAAACCAGGACAAATGGAACGGCGGCTGGAAACGCACGGCGTCCGGCAAGATCGAACCGCGCCAGGGCGGCCGCCTGAAAATCCTGGCGAACATCTTCGCCAACCCGAACCTGCCGCAGATCGACGAGTACTACGAGCCGTTCACGTACGACTACGAGCGCCTGCAGAACGCACCGCTGTCCGAGACGCCGCCGACCGCCCGTCCGATCTCCGTCCTGACCGGCAAGAAGATGGACAAGATCGAATGGGGCCCCAATTGGGAAGATGACCTGGGCGGCGAATTCGCCAAGCGCAGCAAGGACAAGCTGTTCGACAACGTGCAGAAGGAGATGTACTCGACGTTCGAGAACACCTTCATGATGTACCTGCCGCGCCTGTGCGAGCACTGCCTGAATCCGGCCTGCGTGGCATCGTGCCCGTCCGGCTCCGTGTACAAGCGCGAGGACGACGGCATCGTGCTGATCGACCAGGACAAGTGCCGCGGCTGGCGCATGTGCATCTCCGGCTGCCCGTACAAGAAGATCTACTACAACTGGTCGTCGGGCAAGGCCGAGAAGTGCACGTTCTGCTACCCGCGCATCGAAGCGGGCCAGCCGACCGTGTGCTCGGAAACCTGCGTGGGCCGCATCCGCTACCTGGGCGTGCTGCTGTACGACGCCGACAAGATCGAAGCCGCGGCCTCCGTCGCCGACGAGCAGGACCTGTACGAAGCGCAGCTCGGCCTGTTCCTCGATCCGCACGATCCCGAAGTGATCGCGGAAGCCCGTCGCCAGGGCATCCCGGACTCGTGGCTGGAATCCGCGAAGCGCTCGCCCGTCTACAAGATGGCCGTCGAATGGAAGATCGCGTTCCCGCTGCACCCGGAATATCGCACCTTGCCGATGGTGTGGTACATCCCGCCGCTGTCGCCGATCCAGGCGGCAGCCGAAAGCGGCAAGATGGGCATGAACGGCATCCTGCCCGACACGAAGAGCCTGCGCATTCCCGTGCGCTACCTCGCCAACCTGCTCACCGCGGGCAAGGAAGCGCCGGTCGTGCATGCGCTGGACCGCATGCTGGCGATGCGTGCCTACATGCGTTCGAAGTCGGTCGACAAGGTCGAGAACCTCGATGTCCTGCGTCAGGTGGGCCTGTCGCAGGCGGTCGTGGAAGACATGTACCACATCATGGCCATCGCGAACTACGAAGACCGCTTCGTGATCCCGAGCAGCCACAAGGAGATGGCCGAGGACAGCTTCAACGAAAAAGGCTCGTGCGGCTTCTCGTTCGGTAACGGCTGCTCGGACGGCACCAGCGACGCCTCGCTGTTCGGCAAGAAGAAGCACGGCTCGACGATCTTCGTGTCGATGCCGAAATCGCGCAAGAAGAAAGAAACGGAAGGAGCCTGACATGAACCACTACCGCATCCTGTCCGCACTGCTGCTGTACCCGGAGGGCGACCTCGTCGCCGCCCTGCCGGAGCTGGAAGTCGGTCTGCCGCTGCCGATGCGCGCCCGCGTGGCGCCGTTGCTGGCGCACCTGGCCGAGAACGACATGATCACCTTGCAGCAGGAATACGTGCAGACGTTCGACCGCACGCCGTCGCACTCGCTGCATTTGTTCGAGCATATCCACGGCGAGTCGCGCGACCGCGGCCAGGCCATGGTCGACCTGATGGAAGAGTACAAGAAGCACGGCTTGCAGATGCAGGGCGACGAACTGCCCGACTTCGTGCCGCTGTTCCTCGAATTCCTGTCGCAGCTGGACGACGAGGAAGCCGGCCGCCTGCTGGGCGACGCGGTCCACGTGCTGGCGTTCATCGGCCGCAAGCTGGCGGCGAACGGCAGTCCGTATGCCGGCGTGTTCGATGTGCTGGAGTCCTTGTCCCCGGTGGTAGCGGAAGAATTGTCCGAGCCGCCGATCAAGGACATGGACGAGGCGCTGGAAACCTTCGGCCCCGGCGCGGACGGCGTCGAGCCCCTGCTCAAGCCGCAGACGTCCGGCCCGCAACCGATCAATTTCTACCCGCGCGGCACCCGTCCGGCCGCAGCGGAAGTGCACTGAGGGAGGCAGCATGAACTACGTAAACCAATTCCTGTTCGGGATCTACCCGTACGTCGCGCTGGCGATCTTCCTGCTCGGGAGCCTGATCCGCTTCGACCGCGAGCAATACACGTGGCGCTCCGAATCCACGCAGGTGCTGCACACCGGCCAGCTGCGCCTGGGGAGCATCCTGTTCCACATCGGGATCATCGGCCTGCTGGGCGGTCACGCCGTCGGCCTGCTGACCCCCGTATGGGTCTGGGACACGCTCGGCGTCACGCACGGCGCCAAGCAGCTGTTCGCAATGGCCGCCGGCGGCGTGATGGGCACGCTGTGCCTGATCGGCATCCTGCTGCTGCTCGCCCGCCGCCTCGGCAACGAGCGCCTGCGCGCCGCCACCACATTCAAGGACAAGATCGTGCTGCTGTGGATCCTGGGTACCCTGCTCCTCGGTCTCTCGTCCATCTTCGTGTCGGCCGGCCACCTGGACGGGCACATGATGGTCCTGCTGATGACGTGGGCCCAGCACATCGTGACGTTCCGCGGCGATGCCGCCGGCTTCATCATCGATGCGCCGCTCGTGTTCAAGCTACACCTGTTCATGGGGATGTCGCTGTTCGTCATCTTCCCGTTCACCCGCCTCGTCCACATCTGGAGCGGCTTCGGCGCGGTGACTTACCTGGGCCGTGCCTTCCAGCTGGTCCGTCCGCGCTAAGGAGTCGTCATGGGTATCTCCGTCAACGGCGTCGAGATCGACGACCGCCAGATCGAACTGGAACTGCCGCACCACAAGGGCGCCGCGAATCCCCTGAAACGGTCGGTGCACGAAGTCGTGCTGCGCACCGTGCTGCTGCAGGAAGCGGACCGCCTCGGCATCTACGGCGACGAAGACACGCGCATCGAGGCATTGCTGACACAGGAAGTCAGTGTGCCGCAGGCCGACGACGCGGCGTGCCTCACCTACTACCGGAACCATCCGGACAAGTTCACCCGCGGCGAGATGGTCGAAGCGCGCCACATTCTGTTCCAGGTGACGCCGACCGTGCCGCTGGACCTCGTCCGCGAAACGGCGGAGGACATCCTGGCGGCGCTGCGGGCCGCGCCCGAGCGCTTCGGCGAACTGGCGGCGCAGTATTCGAACTGCCCGTCCGGCGCCGTCGGCGGGAGCCTCGGTCAGCTGAGCCGCGGCGACTGCGTGCCGGAATTCGACGACGTGCTGTTCCGCCTCGGCGAAAACGAGTTCGCCGCGCGCCCCATCGAGACGCGCTTCGGCCTGCACATCGTGCAGGTGCTGCGCCGCATCGACGGGTCGTTGCTGCCGTTCGAGACGGTGAAGTCGCAGATCGCAGCCTGGCTCGCAACGGCGGCGCTGCAGCGGGGCATCCACCAGTATTTGCAGATCCTCGTGGGCCGCGCGCGCATCGAAGGTATCACCCTGGAAGGGAGCGCGACGCCGCTCGTGCAATAGCTCCTACAAGCTTTTGAAGAACTGCCCCGGCTGCGGACGCACCCGGGGCGTTTTTCTTGATTCTCCCGTGCCGATGCCGACGAAGCAGACGGCGCGCTCGTGGGCTTCGAGCGCCAGCAGGCGGCGCATGGCGGGCAACTCGAGCGCCCCGCCGCTCGCGAGGCCGCTGGCAAAGCCCAGCGCCTGCGCCGCGAGCAGCACGTTCTGCAGTGCGCAGCCCAGGGATATCAGTTTTTCCTCGACCGGGATGGCGGTGCCGGGTGCGTCGACGAGGATCGCCACGAGCAGGCACGGCGCGTAACCGGCTTTCTCGCGCGCGGACGCCCGCGCTTCATCGTCGGCCGTCGGATCGCGCTGCACGAGCGCCTCCTCGAACACGACGCCGAGATCGTCGCGCCGCTCCGATGGGATCAGCACGAAGCGCCAGGGCAGCAGGCAGCCGTGATCGGGCGCCTGCCCGGCGGCTTCCATGATCCGCGCCAGCGCGGCGTCGTCGGGACCCGGCGCCTGCAGGCGGCGCAGGGCCACGTGCCGGCGCGCCGCCAGCGTGTTCCACACATCGTCGCTCATTGGTTCATTCATGGGCTCATTATAGGCCGCCGCTCGACGAACGCCTTGAACACGTCCAGCGTCCCGCGCCAGTACAGGTTCAGGTGCCGGTAGATCGCTTCCGTCGCGAATCGCTCGACGGTCAGGCGCACGGCCGTCCCGCCGTCCACGGCATCGAGTGCGAATGCGATCACGCTGTAGTGCTCCGGTAGGTCCGCCAGCGCGGACACGGAGCTCAGGTGCGTATAGCGGAGCAGCGCGCCGGGCACGGCGTCCAGCACGATGCCGTGATTGCGGAACGCCCCGTGGTGCTCGCCGCTGATGACGATGGGCGAGCCGGGCCGCCAGTCGGTGGCGACCTCGATCGCCATGTCCGGTTCGCCCATCCACATGCGCATGGCGGCGGGGTCCGTCAGCGCGTCCCAGACCGTTGCCGGAGGCGCGGCGACGACGACAGTTTTCTCGATGAGGTGCATCCGTAAAATATAGCCCATCAACGCCATATTGACGACCCATCGCTGCAGCGCCGCATCCATTCTGCTTGTCTTTATCGCATGGTTAGGTTATTTTCGCGGTTGACGGAAAACGTTTAACTTCCAAATCCAAGCATATCGGCCACGAACTTTTGCGCCTTAGTCGCTCAATCGTTTACCCGAGCGGACCGAACGTACCGTCTTTTTATTTCGCCGGAATTGGAAACGTTGCCAACCGCGCCGCGCCACCGGCCAGACCGATAACAAGGAGACCAACATGCGTTACCCCGGCACACCCAGGCCCGCCGCAGCCGCCATCGCCACCGCCCTGCTTGCCATGAGCGCCCATGCCCAGGACGCGCGGCAGCCCGAACCCGTGAAACTGGAAACCGTCGTCGTCACCGCGAACAAGCGCGCCCAGAACCTGCAGGACGTGCCCGCGTCGATCACGGTCCTCGGCGACGCCGTCCTGCAGCGCTCCAACGTGCGCGAGCTGGACGACCTGCCCGCGCTGTCGCCCGCACTGACGCTGTCCTACGGCACCCAGCCGGGCAACTTCAGCATCAACATGCGCGGCGTCGGCACGTACTCGCTGGGCATCGGCGTCGAGGCCGACGTGGCCGCGATCGTCGACGACATCCCGCTTGGCATGCAGGCCAACGCGTTCAAGGACCTGGCGGACGTCAACCGCATCGAGGTGCTGAAGGGCCCGCAAAGTACGCTGTTCGGCAAGAGCTCGATCGCGGGTGCGCTGAACATCACGACGAAGCCCATCGGCGGCCCGGTCAGGACGACGGCGACCTTCCTGGCCACGAACGACGACGAATGGCGCGCGGGTGTCAGCGTGTCGGGTGCCGTGTCCGACACGTTTCGCATGCGCGTCGCCGCCAGCAAGACGAATTACGACGGCACCCTGAACAACCTGACGACCGGCGGCAAGCTCAATGGCAGCAAGGGCGACAACCTGAATGCGAAGTTCGAATGGCGCCCGACCGACGACCTGACGTTCACGCTGACGCCCCACTACAACCGCACGGAGAAATTCTGCTGCACGACCGCGTTCACGTCGATGACGCCGGGCGGCCTGTATCGCAATGCGCCGCAGCTGCCGCAGTCCGTCGTCCTCGCGGGGATCAACATCAATCCGTCCAACCGCGACGTGCGCAACGACTACCCGACGGGCGGCAAATTCCACGACTGGGGCACGGGCCTCAAGATCGATTACGGTCTCGCGAACGGCCTCACGCTCAGCGCCATCTCGTCCTACAGCAAGTACCACATGGATGACTATCAGGACAACGACGCCACCGACATCGACATCCTGCAGTTCCTCGCCCTGCCGAATGGCGCGCCCACGCAGATGCACGGGGGCCTGTACCAGTACGGCGTGTTCAACGTGAAGTCGACGACGCAGGAATTCCGCCTCACGTCGCCGGACCGTGGTCCGATCCGCTACGTGGCCGGTCTCTGGTACGGCAAGAACGACCTGAATCGCGAGCTGGCCAAGGTCCCGCTGATCCAGAACTACGGCACGAACTACGGCGCCGATGCGTGGAACGTCAACAAGGCGATCTACGGCCAGGGCAGCTGGGACTTCCGCCCCGACACGAGCCTCATCGTCGGCGCACGCCTGAACGACGAGGACACGGGCTACCGCTTCCGCCGCTACACGGTGCCGCCGCAGGCGTTCGCGCAGACCGAGTTCTACACGCGCTCTGACAGCAACACGAGCCGCACGTGGAAGCTGGGCCTCGAGCACAGGCTGAGCAAGGACGCGATGGTGTACGGCACGCTCTCGACGGGCCACAAGGGCATCGCCTACGACCTCACGTCCAGCTTCACGGCCGTGCTGGCCGCGCGCCCGCCGGTGGCGCCCGAGACGGCGCGCAGCTATGAAGTCGGCTGGAAGCAGAGCCTGTGGGACAACCGCGCGATGTTCTCGCTGGCCGCGTTCCGCACCGACTTCCACAACTTCCAGCAGTCGGCCGGTTTCTTCGACTACGACGGCATCTTCCGCACGGCGCTGAACAGCATCGGCGGCCTGCGCACGCAGGGCCTGGAACTGGAAGGCAGCGCGCGCGTGACGCGCCTGCTGCAGCTGAACGGCAGCCTCGCGTACACCGAGGCGACGATCCGCGAGTTCCGCAACGGTCCCTGCTACAACGTGTTGAACGCCGCAGGCACGGGGGCCGTCCCGGGACCGGGCTGCTACCAGAGCCCCGAATTCAACAACACGAACGTGCAGGACCTGGCCGGCAAGACGCTGCCCAACGCGCCGAAAGTGAAACTGAATCTCGGCGGCCAGCTGGACGTGCCGCTGCCGGCGCTGCCGTTCGACGGCTTCATCGCCGCCACCACGCGCTACCAGAGCCGCACGCAGTTCTCGCTGAACCAGGATCCGAACACGATCCAGGGCGCCTACAGCATCACGAACCTGACGTTCGGCGCCGCGGACCGGGCCGGCCGCTGGAAGGCGACGCTGTTCATCAACAACCTGTTCGACCGCCAGTACGCGGCGGGCCTGAACAACAGCATCGCCAACAGCACGTGGAGCCCGAAGGCGCCGAACACGCCGCACGCCGTGAACACCACCGAATGGCTGCCGCCGCGCGACTGGCACCGCTACTTCGGCGTGCGCGCGGACGTGACGTTCTGACGGGCGTCGTCAACGGGGCGTCAGCTCGATGGTCTGGCGCAGGCGGATGTCGTCCGACGCGCTTCCGACCATCAGCTCGAACGTCCCCGGTTCCGCGCCCCACGCCAGCTTGCGGTCGAAGAACGACAAGGTGTCGCGGTCGACCGTGAAGCTGACGGTCCGGCGCTCGCCCGGTTTCAACATCACGCGCTGGAAGCCCTTCAATTCCTTCACCGGCCGCACGACGGATGCGACGGGGTCGCGCAGGTAGAACTGCACGACCTCGGCGCCGGCCACGCGTCCGCTGTTCGTCAGCGTGAACTGAAGGGTGGTCTTCCCGTCGGGCGCCATCCGCGTGTTCGACACACGCAGGTCGCCGTACGCGAACGTCGTATAGCTGAGGCCATGGCCGAATGCGTAGCGCGGCGTGTTCGGCGAATCGATGTATGCCGACCGATAGACGCTGTTCCCGTTGTCCAGCACGGGACGGCCCGTCTGGTATTGCTGGTAGCCGATCGGGATCTGCCCCATGTTGCGCGGAAAGGTCATGGGCAGTTTCGCGGACGGGTTCACGTCCCCGAACAGCACGTCCGCGATCGCATTGCCCCCTTCGCTGCCGGGGTGCCACGCGTACAGGATGGCGTTCGCCCCTTCCGCGACGTTCTCGAAGATCAGCGGGCGCCCGGCCATGATCACGACGACGGGCGTCTTGCCGATCGCCTTCAACGCGTCGAAGAGTTCCGCCTGGCGGCCCGGCAGGCCGATATTGGCGCGTGATTTCGCCTCGCCCGACATGTCCCAGCTTTCGCCGACGGCCAGCACGACGACGTCGGACGCGCGCGCGACGTCGAGCGCTGCTGCGAAGCCGTCGTTACCGCGGCAGGCCACGTCGCAACCGGCGGCGTGCCTGACGCGCGTGCCCGGTCCCGCATGCGTGCGCACGGCGTCCACGAGACTCGCCATCGTGGCCGCATTGGAGTCCACGATCCAGCCGCCTTCGAGGTCGCGCCGGGCATCGGCCAGCGGTCCGATCACGGCAATCGAGCGCGCGCCTTTACGCAGCGGCAGCGCACCGGCGTCGTTCTTCAGCAAGACCATCGACTCGGCCGCGATCCGGCGCGCGGCCGCGCGGTGGCGCGGGTCCGCCAGCGCCGCTTTTTCGCGCGCGGGATCGGAGAAACGGTACGGGTCGTCGAACAGGCCCAGCTCGAACTTCTTCGTCAGCACGCGCCGCACGGCGTCGTCGACGAGCGCCACGTCGACCCGGCCGCTGCGCACGAGCTCCGCCAGCGACGAGGCGTAGGCGCTGCTCTCCATATCCATGTCGCTGCCGGCGAAGATCGCCTTCGCGGCCGCATCCGGCAGGTCGTCGGCATAGCCGTGGACGACCATTTCGCGCACCGAACCCCAGTCGCTGACGACGAAGCCCTTGAAATTCCAGCGGCCCTTGAGGATGTCCCGCTGCAGCATTGCATTGCCGGTGGCCGGCACGCCGTTCAGCGTATTGAACGAGTTCATGAACGTCGCCACGCCCGCATCCGCCGCGGCCTTGAACGGCGGCAGGTAGGTTTCGTAAAGCTGGTGCTCGCTCATATCGACCGCGTTGTAATCGCGGCCGGCGATCGCGGCGCCATAGCCGGCGAAGTGCTTTGCGGTGGCCATCACGGATTCGAGTCCGCCCAGCTTCGTGCCCTGGAAGCCGCGCACGCGGGCCGCGGCGATGCGCGATCCGAGGTAGGTGTCTTCGCCCGCGCCTTCCATCACCCTGCCCCAGCGCGGATCGCGGCCGATGTCGACCATCGGCGCGAACGTCCAGTGGACGCCGGCAGCGGAGGCCTCGCGCGCGGCGATGCGGGCCGACTCCTCGATCGCGTCAAGGTCCCACGACGCCGCTTCGCCCAGCGGCACGGGGAATACGGTGCGGTAGCCGTGGATGACGTCGAGCCCGAACAGCAGCGGAATGTGCAGGCGCGACTGCAGCGCCAGCGCCTGCACCCGGCGCGTCTCGTCCGCGCCGCGGATGTTCAGCATGGATCCGATCCTGCCTTCGCGGATGTCGCGCTCGATGTCGCGCACCTTGTCGGTGCCCGGGCCCGTGCTGAAGTCCTTGCCGGACAACTGGTTCAGCTGGCCGACCTTTTCGTCCAGCGTCATCTGCCGCAGCAGCGCTTCCACGCGCTGGCTCACATCCGCCTGCGCCGCGCCCGCGAGCGCCATCAGCGCGCAGGCGATGGCCGTGCGCGCAAAACGTTTTTTCTCCATGTCGTCTCCACCGAGGTTATGCGGTGCAATATAACCTCAAGTAAAACGTTTTACAACGCTGGAGAATGCAGAATCAGAACAGCACGTCCCAGGTCACGGTGACCATCTTCGCGTTCTTGGTAAAGTCGTAGGCGCTCGAATCCTTCACCGAATCCCACTGCACTTTCAGGTCCATATTCTTGCGGAAGTCCCAGCGCACGCCGACGAAGCGCGTGTTGTCGTTCTGCGTTTCGGTGTAGGTTGCGGTCTGCTTTTCCTTGTACGAGGAAAAACCGGCCATCGGCATGAACTGGCCCAGGCGATAACCGACCGTCGCCGTCCAGCTGGACGACTTGTAGTCCAGCGCGGGACGCATGAAGCGGTTCGCTTCCGCGCGCACCATCCAGTTGCCGTAGTCGATGCTGCCGGACAGGCCGATGATGCGCTGGCGCGTGCCCCGGGCGAACGTCGGGTCTTCACCCGGCGGATACATCGACAGGTCGATCGAGTTCTGCATGTAGATCAGGCGCGCACCGAACACCTCGTTGGAGACGTCGAGGTAGCCGCCGAGGATGTGCTTCCAGTCGTCGTCGACGCGGTAGCCGTAGTAGATCTTGCGCTGTTCGGTGTTGTCGTGCGAGGTTTCCTGGCCGGCGAAGAGCGTCCCGGTGACGGCCCAGTCGCCGACGCTGCGCGAGTGGCGCACGTTCACGCCGTTGTAGGCGCCGACCTCCCAGCCGTAGATGTCCTGCGGCACCCGCGCCCACGGCAGCGTGTAGCCGATGTAGACGCTGTCCGAGTACGCGTAGATCGGCAGGCGCCGGCGGCCCACTTGCACCGTCGTATCGGGCGCCACGTCGTACGAAAGATAGGCCCAGTCGACTTCCGGCTTGCCGTGTTCCGATGCGCGCGACACCGCCTGGACCGTGCCGGACAGCTTGTCGGTGAACCGGTAGCTGGCCTGCAGCCCCACGAGCGATTCGCGCGCGAGGCTCCATTCGTTGCCGTGGTAGACGGCGCCGTGCTCGTAGTTGCCGATGAAGCAGGGACACGGTTGCCCCATGAACTCCCCGTCGGAACCGCCGTAGGCCTTGCCCGCGGTGACGGTGGCAAATCCCGAAATGCTCAAGTCGCTGGCCTGTGCCATGCCGGCGCTGGACAACAGCGCGGCGATCATCAGTTTCTTCATGCTTTTTATCTGTTAGTTGGCGGTGGCGATGACCTTGACGGTGGCGTCAACGTCCTTCCTGTCGATGTAGCCGACGGCGTTCGGATCGGCCGCGACGGCCTTGCGCATGGCTGCGCCCGAGTCCACCTCGGCGGGCGGCGTGCCGGTGCCCGTGAAAATCAGCTTGCCCCACATGGCCTGGACCTGGACCGGGTCCTTCTTGCAGGCCTTGGCGAAGAACTCGTCGCGCAACGGATTCTTTTCCGTGAGGTTGATCGGGGTCGGCGACTTGATCTTGCCGAGGAACGCCTGGCATACCTGCGTCACGGGCGGCGCCAGCGACGAGTGGGCGGACACGATGATGCTGATCTCGGCGTGCGCGGGCGCCACGGCGCACGCCGCGAGCGCCACGGCGGATGCCGCAGCGGGAAGGACTCTCTTCATGATGATGGTATGGTGTTGAAAAGGATGCGGATCAGGCGCGGCGCCTCGCGGCGGGACTGTTCGATGCCGGCAGGGCCAGCCTGGACGTTGCGACCGGCTGCGGCAAGCCATCCTGGCGCGCCAGCGTGAACACGCTCACGACGGCGGCCAGGCTGGCGGCCTGTTCGCGCAGCGCGGTCGCCAGGCCCGCGGTCTCGTCGACGAGACCGGCGTTGCTCTGCGTGTCCTTGTCCATCTGGGCGATGGCATCGTTGATATGCTCGATGCCCGCGGTCTGCGCCTTGCTCGCTTCGGCGATCGCGGCCATGATGTCGGTGACGCGCCGGACGCTACTCACGATCTCGTCCATCGTCCGGCCGGTCTGGTCCGCCAGTGTCGTCCCCAGTTCGACCTGCGTGACCGAGCGCCCGATCAGGCCCGTGATGTCCTTCGCCGCGGCGGCCGAACGCTGCGCCAGGCTGCGCACTTCGTTCGCCACGACGGCGAAGCCGCGTCCGTGTTCGCCGGCGCGTGCCGCCTCGACGGCCGCGTTCAGCGCGAGCAGGTTGGTCTGGAACGCGATGCCCTCGATGACGCCGACGATGTCCGCAATTTCGCGCGACGACGCATGGATCGCCTCCATCGTCGCGATCACCTGCCCGACGACGGCGCCGCCCTGCGTGGCGACATTGGCGGCGAATCCGGCCAGCTCATTGGCCTGCGCGGCATTCGCGGCGTTCTCCTTGGCCGTGCCGGTGAGCGCGCCCATCGACGACGACGTCTGCACGAGCGCATGCGCCTGGTGCTCCGTACGCCCGGCCAGGTCGCCATTGCCCTGCGCGATCTGGACTGAGGTGGCCGCGATGTTGTCGGTGGCGCTGCGCGCCTCGCTGACGATCCGCACCAGGCTGCCGTTCATGTGGCGCAGCGCCTGCAGCAGCTTGCCCGTCTCGTCGTGGGCCTCGACGGCGATCGTGCTGGTCAGGTCGCCCGCGGCGACGGTCTCCGCGACGCGCACCGCCTCGTTCAACTGGCGCACCAGCGTGCGCGCGACGAGCAGCGCGAAGGCCAGCGTGACGACGAGGCCCAGCACGCCCGTGACGGCGCCGCCGAGCACCGCCCGGTTCGACGCGTCGGTCGCCGCGCCCACGGTGCCGGTGAAGCGGTCGCGCGCCGCCGTGCGGAAGTCCGCGACATCCTTGCGATAGGTCGCCAGCGCCGTGGCCATCGCCTGCAGCCTGTCCTTGGCCGGCATGCCGCTGTGATTGGCCATGGCGTCGGAAATCGCGCGGGCCGTCTTGTAATACGTGTCGAATTCCGTCGCCAGCCGGCCCAGGTCGGCCGCGTGCGCCGTATCGAGCCCGCGCAAGCGGCGGTAGTTGTCCGCCACTTTCACGGCGAGCGCGTCGGCGGCGGCGATCTGCTCGGGTTCGCCCGCGGCGGCCGCCGAATTCAGCACGTCGATGATCTTGTCCAGGGCGCCCGTGTTCTCGGTCAGCGCGTCGAGCACCGGGTACTGCACGTCGCGCACGTCCGCCAGGCGCAGATTGTTCTGCTTGAAGACAATGGCCGTGAAGGTCAGGTAAGCCGCCATGCACAACATCGCGATGGCCGGGGCCAACAGGACTTTCCACAGCACGGGCAAGCGGCTCAGCATCTTCACTCCACGCGGAAGCCGTCGGCCGGCCCCTTAAAGTTGACTTAAGGCAAATGTTATCTGGTATTTACTCATTCTGGCAAGAAAATAATTTCGCATAGACAACATTTGTGAATTGTGTGAATTAGGCCATCCTTGCGAGGTCGCCGTTCAACTGCGCAACGGTCGGCGTGACGACTGCGAGGAACGCCGCTTCGCGCGCGCGGCGGGCGTGACCGCCGTTCTCTGCGCGCAGCAAGGCGCGTCCCCCAACGCCTGCAATTCCAGCGCGACGGCAGCCGCCGCGATGTCGACCATCCGCAGACGCAGCGTCAGCAGCGCGCGCGGCCGGTCGCGCAGGGTGCCGTCATCGAGGCCGGTGCACAGGGTCTGGCTGTAGGCTGCGATGTCCGCATCGAGGGCATCGATGTCGCCCGACAGTACCGACGGCCTGCCGGCGAGCGCCACGCGCGCCGACCGCAGCGATGCGCGCGCGAGTCCGAGGCCGAGACCGCATTGCAAACCGATGAAAGCGGGCCGGATCCCTGGCAGGAAGACCCGTGCCTGAGGGTGGATCTGCCAGGACGCATCGAGCGCGACATCACTCAGGCGCAAGGCGGCCGTGTTGGTGCCGCGCAGCGCCAGCAGATCGAGATCGGATTCGCGCGCCACGCCGGGCGCGTCGTGGGGAAGTGCAAACACGGATGGATTGTCGCCATGTTCGTCGCCGACAGCGATCGCGGCGACGAATCCGTGCCTGCGCAAATTTGTCGCCCAGGCCACCGTACCGTTCAGGCGCATGCCGTCAGGTGCGGCGACGCCCGTGATGCGTAACCGCTCGAGGCCGCCCAGGAATTTCATCGCATTCGACAACCCGGGCGCACCCGCAAGCCGGCCGCGCAACAGATCCGGCACGAGCCGGCGCACGAGGTCCCGGTTCGGACTCGCCAGCAGGCAGGCGATGACGGCGCGCTGCGCCCAGTACACGAAGGCGGCGCTGAGCGAGTGTTCGGCGAGTCCCGCGACGACATCGACGGCCGCACTCAAGGCACGCCCGTCCCCGCCCTCGCCTTCAGGTACCCCCACCGCGAACAGGCCGGCCTGGGCCAGACGGGCCGGCAACGCATCCGCATGCAGCGTGTCCGCGTCCAGGTTGTCCGCTTCCTCGTCGAGCCATGCCACCAGCGATTCATCCATTCCTGCCATCGTTTCGTCCTCTGTGAAAACACAATGTAGCGATGCTAGGCGAAATCAAGATCCATACAACTAAATAGCGATTTTGCTGTTTCGGGATTCCATGTAGACTTCGACCGGATCAATCACGGGTAGCAAAATGCGCAACATCTTCATATTCGTCACGGCTTGTTCGTTGCTGTCCGCGCATGGACAGGCCTTTGCCCAGGAGGCGAAGCAGCAACGCGTTGAATTTCCTGTCTGGGAACGCGCGCTGTCCGGCACACTCGGCACGAAGCCGATCAGCGTGGCGCTGAGCCGCATCGCCGGGAATGTGTCGGGCTCGTATTGCTATGAGCCCTGTTCCGGGAAGACGCGCCAACAACTTCAGCTGACCGGCACGGTGAAAGCCAACACGCTCAAGTTGACCGAGCGCGATTCGCAGTCTGCGAAGAACATTGCGACCGGCCGCTGGATCGTGAACCTGGACGGAGACAACGCTTCGGGAAACTGGATGTCGCCCGATGGCAGGAAGACGCTTCCGGTGCACCTGCGCGACACGCAGCCGGTGCCGTTCGAGCTCCGCCTCGTTGCCGACGCGATGCCGAAAGAGACGGATGACAGCGACGAAGCGCCTCATGTATCGGCCATCAGGATCTATCGAAACGGCCAGCTCGCGCAGGAACTGGCGACCGATTCCCAGGGTCCGGGCAACGTCTTCATTCCATCGCTCGTCGACGCCAATTTCGACGGGTTCCCGGATCTGACGATTGCGCTGAGTTTGCCGGCGGGACCGAACATCCCGCAGCAAACCTGGCTGTTCGATCCGCGCACGCAGCGCTTCGTCGATGCGCCGGAAACGCTGCAAGGGATTACCTCACCCGAGTTCGACAAGAAATTCAAAACCATTGTGTCGCAATGGCGTAATGGGTGCTGCGAACATGGTGTGACGACGTATCGTTGGGATGGCGGGCGGCTCAAGGAAGCTGCCACGGCATCGAGCGGGCAATTGCCGGTGCTGGTCGGCCAGAAGATCCTGTATTGCTACACGATTCCCGAGTATCGGGAGGGGCGTATCGAATTTCCCGATCGGGTGGAACAGGTCGGCGATCGCCTGACGTTGACGTTCGATGACTTCAGCGGCTGTGACGCGACTGGACTATCCGCGTCGTCCGACATCGCGATATGGAAGCGCGACGCAGCGGGGGAACTCAAGGTCGTGCGCACGGAGAGCACGGCGTGGAAACCGGTCGACACGCCGGGTGGGCGTCGTTATTGTCCGGAGATCCCGTACTTTGGACACGGACGCATTGAGCGTAAGCTACTGCGGGATCGTCCTGACGAAAGTTGTAGTGATACCGCACCGTGAGCGTTACGCGGCCCGCCCCGGTCGGGGGAGAGAGACGTTGCCCCTGCCTACCGTTGCGCCCCTATGCTGAGTTATCTCCGAGTCAGTTCTGGCATGGGTGGCGTGGTCGGCCTCCAGCGCATGCTTTTGACCACCAGGTCCATTCGGCTCTTACTGACGGCAAATGGCGGAGGGATTTCCTTCAATTCCGGAGCCAGATTCTTGTTCATAGTGCGCATATTCACGAGAATATAAGGCAGTACCGTCGTGCCCAGCCATCCGCCATACCCTGTGAACACGCTGTAAATTTCGTACCCCTTGCCTCCGGGTTGATCAAGCTTTAGGTGCACGCCTCCCTGTGACGCAGACAGCCCGCCCATCTTGACTATCCGGGGGCCAATCCGCTGGACCACCTTGGGCACTGGATCGCTTGGCTTCTCCGGCGGCGGCGGCGAGATGGCCGCCTCGGCCATTGCAAGTAAAGGTGTAGCCTTGATATTACGCGCATTGACTTTGCCCGTACTGAGCGTATAAAACACGCCTGGGGCATCGGGGAAACGCATCGTTTGTTTGAATTCAATAGGTGTATCGCCACTATCCTGGATAAATCCGAAAGGAATACATACGCCTCTCTCTGATGGGATCTCGTTAGCCGCACGTGTGCGAAAGTTCGAGAGCATGAGGGAGAATTTTTTCTTATGAGTCTCCTTGTCCGATGGCGTTTTTATCCGGGTGGTGGACTCGAATACAAAGATATGATCGCCGCGGGTGACGTATGCCCTCAGGATTGAATCTCGCTCGGTCTGATCCTCTGACGAATCTTCGCTGGTCCAATAGCCTTCACTATTCGGCAAGCCAGTTTCGAACTGTTCATAATCCGTTCCATACTTGGCTATTATCGTTTCCAACCGCTTTATTTCCTCTAACTGGTCCTCGATCTCATCCTTGTTGGCGTTTTTAATTTCCCCCGGCTTTTTCAACCTCGCAATGTAAGCGTGCTTTTCCTCGATAGACTTCCTCAATGCCTCTACGCGCGCACGAGGCGTGGCTTCGAAGACTTTTTCCTTCGCTATTCCATTTGCCGAGGCGATTACCGCAATGAGAGTATCACCATAACGCATTCTGTCGTAGGGATCCCTGATATTCACACTGAATGACCTGGAAAAAATTCCTTTCGGGTACATATGACTATAGTACAGCGGCCACTCAACGGGTCCACTAACATCGAACATCATACGTCCCAAACACTCGGAGCTGACTCCAGCCGGCTTCTTGTAGTCGGGCGCAGTTACCTTTAACAGGTCATCAGCAGTTGGAGATCGAGAAGGTTCATCTTGTGAGTGCTCGTCCTGCAACTCGACTGCATGGAGAACATTGGGGACGCCCCCCAACAATAGCAACGCGACCACAATGCAAGCAACCATTTTCACTCTAGAGCACAAGTATTCATTACAAGGCATTACTATAATTCCGAGATCCCATACGCGCCCCTCAACCGTACGAACGTCCACGCTTATTAAGCCCTTGATTTTTCCGCTTTTCGTGGAAGCAAAAATAGCGCGACAGCGCCACTTACCATTAATGGACTGGCGCCAAAAATATAAACCAATATTGCCAGTTGAGACTCATCTGTGCCGTGGCTTGGAAGATTCAAAACGGCAATCATTGCCGCAGCACTTGCGCCTATCACCAAAAACAACCTGCATCCGACAGCCACACGATTAGATATATTTGGCGCAAAGAAGCGTTTCGCTATTAGAACGAATAATGCAGCAAGACAAATCCCAGCGGTAAGATAGAAGTTTTCCGTAAAAATAAAAATAATCACTGACCAAAACAGTTCATGCGTCATGCCGCCTCCTCAACATTACCATCCTCCTCAACCTTTGCGATACTTTCGGAAGTGAAATCGGAGGTGCAAGAGTTCTACCCTGAGCATATCCCCGATCAATCGGCATTTCGACCCAAAAGCCCTTTTACACGAGTACGCTGGCAGCCAACTGTCCTGTCAACATGACGGGCGGCATTCTGCATGCATAACTTCAGCAGTCACTTGGGCCACCACTCTTGCGATATTCTCTCATTGATAACGTGGGCTTCCATGAAAGGAGATTTTCGACCGAATGGGATATAAAGGGTGTTCATCAACCAACGCATTCTGATCACCGAATGCTTCAAGTCAACTGACCTTAGCAGCGAATATTGACCGAGAACGATTGCATGACCTCTTAAAGACGTCGCAAAGTCATCTCCGAGTCAGCTCCGGCATAGGTGGCGTGGTTAGCCGCCAACGCATACTTTTGACTATCAAGTCCATGCGGTTCTTACTGACGGCAAATGGCGGAGGGATTTCCTTCAATTCCGGAGCCAGATTCTTGTTCATAGTGCGCATATTCACGAGAATATAAGGCAGTACCGTCGTGCCCAGCCATCCTCCATACCCTGTGAACACGCTGTAAATTTCGTACCCCTTGCCTCCGGGTTGATCAAGCTTTAGGTGCACGCCTCCCTGTGACGCAGACAGCCCGCCCATCTTGACTATCCGGGGGCCAATCCGTTGGACCACCTTGGGCACTGGATCGCTTGGCTTCTCCTGCGGCGGCGGCGAGATGGCCGCCTCGGCCATTGCAAGTAAAGGTGTCGCTTTGATATTGCGCGAAGTGACTTTACCCGTACTAAGTGTATATAACACACCTGGGGCATCGGAGAAGCGCATCGTTTGTTTGAATGCAATAGCTGTATCGCCGTTATCCTGGATAAATCCGAAGGGAATACATACACCTTTCTCTGATGGGATCTCGTTAGCCGCACGTGTGCGAAAGTTCGAGAGCATGAGGGAGAATTTTTTCTTATGGGTCTCCTTGTCCGATGGAGTTTTTATCCGGGTGGTAGACTCGAATACGAAGATATGATCGCCTCGGGTGAGGTACGCCCTCAGGATCGAATCGCGCTCGGCTTTATCCACTGACGAATGCTCGCTGGTCCAATAGCCTTCACTGTTCGGCAAGCCGGTTTCGAACTGTTCATAATTCGCCCCATACTTGGCAATCGTCGTTTCCAACCGCTGTATGTCCTCTAACTGGTCCTCGATCTCATTCTTGTTCGCGTCAGCAGTTTTTGCAGATTTTTTTAATCTTGCAATGTAAGCGTTCTTTTCTTCGATATACTTTTTTAATGCGGCGACTCGCGCGCGAGGTACGTCTTCGAAGACTTTTTCCTTCGGTATTTCATTTGTCGATGCGATTACGGCAATGAAAGTGTCGCCGTAGCGCATACTGTCATAAGGATCTTCGATATTGTCACTGAAGGACCTCGCAAAGATTCCATCGGGATACTTGTGGCGATAGAATGTCGGCCACTCAATCGTTTCATTCACATCGAACATCATGCGCCCCAAACACTCGGAGCTTACTCCGGCTGGCTTCCTGTAGTCGGGAGCCGTAATTTTTAATAGATCATCCGGGGTTGGAGGCCGTGAAGGTTCGTCTTGCTGGCGCTCGCCCCGCAACTCCACTGCCTGGAGCACATTGGAAACGCCCATCAATAATAATAACACCGCCACAAGGCGAGAAACGCTTCCCACTTTGTGGAGCACGAATTCGTCAGGAGACATCTGTATAATTCCGAAAACTAGTTTTAAATATGTGGACCGATTAACCGTTCACTTCAGTTCTAGTCGGCTGGGTTGTACTGGCTACCGTCTGCTGAGGAACGATCTCCGGATCTGTTTTTGCAAGGATTGTAAGATTCATTGCCGAGAGATTATTTTCTCCCTTCGTCCAGGAAACAGGTAACGCCACAATGAAACCTTGTATATTATTAGGGGATTTTTCCTTCGCCCGAGTTTTGGCATGCCACGAATACGCCATGTCTCGAACTTCGTCATCGCGCCAGAATCGTTCGTTGAACGGCATATGATAATCCAGAGCGCGGTTGCTGTTGTTCCATGTGGGCCAAATTGAGCTTGGCTCAGACTGGACGGACGGAAGAAATGGAAAAGCGTCCTTATAAGCTTGCGCATTAGCATATGCAACTGTCTGAATCGCTTCCCACGTTTCTTTAGCGGCGGGTTTTTCAACGAAATCAGCTAGCGAACGGGCTGGATGTGCACCTCCCGTTAAACCGAATAGTTTCTTCCAAAGTCTGACTCTGAGACCATGAACACAAGAGCTCACCAAGGCCGGCTTGACACCGTCCAAGTTGACGCTCTTTTGCTCGTCATCTCGGACGACGATAGCGAGTTCGGAGTCTCGATTCCCTAGCTGACTTCTGTCGTTGATGTTGGCGCTTCCGAGTACGGCCACACGATCGTCGGCGATGAGCAGTTTCGAGTGCACATAGATTTGCTCTGTGACAGGACGGCCATCCAGAACGTCCCAGTTACGTAGATTAAGCATCGTCAAATAACGTTTCCATCTATCGCCAACTTGTTCCTCAAGATCCTTGAGGCTGTAATCATTCACGATCGCCTTTGCGCTGGCAAGGTTTATATTTTTGGAATTTTTTATTTCGATACTTCGTACGGCGCGTCGAATACGATTGACAAGACTCTCACTACCGAATACTAATGACTGCATCGTCAAGTGGGTCTGAGACATTATATTCAGCGTATTCAATGTCCCTTCCGGGTGAACAGGCAGAACCATATACACATGAAATGGCTGCCCGTCATAAATTGCCTTCTCGATTCGATTTGCTAATGCCTCGCCAATTTGGTTAAGGACGCGCTCTTGAGGCTTACCCGCCAATAGCGAGCCTTTGATCGCCGCAATGTTACCAAGGACCGCCTTTAAATCGTTTACAAAAACGTTTCCGCCCGCCTTAATGTCACGCGCAACATCATCGTACTCCGACCACTTGACTTTGCTTGGTATTTCATCCCATGAAACCCCATAAATCCCGAGGCGCTTCGCATACTTCTCGTAGCCTGGCACCGACTCAATGTCCGTTAAAATCGACATCGGGCCGACATTATCCTTGACTCTTTTTCTCGACGAATCGGCCCCGTATTCCGATTGAAAAAATTGCCCTTCAATATAAATAAATTTCTGAGAACCGTAGATCGCAGTAAGCATCGCCTTAAGACAATTATTCTGCTCGTGGGTGATTCCCCTGATGTCGGTGCCACCTGCGCGGTCAGCCATCTGTTCGTCGCGCTGCAACGTCGCAGGCGCACTCCGCAGTACCTGCACCCAACACTTCCCGTGCTTACTTTGGTCCTTCTTCGGTATGCTTGGAGAAATACGAGGTAACCGAACAGAGGCGGTAGGACGCAACCCGAAGGCGTCGAACAAGGCAGACACCTCTGTCCCAGCTCTAGTTCGATAAGAAACCTCATAACGATGCGCAACAGAGTTCCAGCGCCGAATAAAGTTTCTGCTGAGATCGCTGACCGCCGGTCCCAGGATCGATGCGTGGACATCGTGCCACGGCATACGAGGTTGAGATGGAGACAAAACCTTTCCGTCAGGAGGCAACATCTTTCTGACTTTGCGAAGGTTCTTGTAGCGTTTCGGACGATTGTCGGCAGACACACTCAGCTGCTTGAGCACGGCAATGCCGAACATTTCAATAATCTTGATTGTCTCCTGACGCACTTCGGCTGGCAATTGCTCCATGCTGGCGTGATTCAACCAGGCCACGAGCGCGGCGCTTGCCGTGCTCACATGCGCCGATCCAGTTTGTCGGAGACGATCGAGCTTGCCGTTCAGGCTCTGATTAATCCGTCGATAAGTCCAACGCGTCAGATCGTCCACGGCCTCGACAGGTTTATCCTGCAGACTGCGAATGAATTCCGGCATCAGGTCCTTGGAATTCCACCAGTCGCTGACTTCTTGCCGCTTGTCCTTGGCGAAATCGCTGCCGGCTCTTTTCCAGTCCAGCACCGTGGCAACCGGTCTGCCCGATGCCGATTCCCACCAGGCGCCAGCTTTAGCCAGGAAGCCGTCGAAGCAAGCGCAAACGAGTTCGTTTCTGGTCAAATAATTGACCTGTTCGACTTTCGTTAGTTCATGAATCGGTGGAATGCAGGTGTTGTAGACTTCGTTGCCAACACGGCCTTCATGCGCAAGCGGGAATCGGCCGTTATCTCGACGCCCGTAAGCAAGGTCGATCCCGCCTACAAATGCACGGACTTCGTCGATAACGACCAGTTTCTGGTGATGTGAAAATCCGATCCCTAGTCCCCCCGCCATATCGCTCTGGGCAATTGCAGGCAAAGCGAACGCACGTACTGGGGGCGGCAGGCCAGCGTTCAACTGATAGACCGCGAGCATTGTTTCAAAATCCCCTGTATTGACACCGAGCTTGGGGGAGAGCCATGGCATGATGTAGACCCGCAAGGCCGGGTTCGAGTCAATGGCTTTTTCGAGACACTCGTATAGTGTATTTCCCGTGATCAGCTCTACGTCAAAATTGACCTGCCACCCAGCTATGTAAATGGATTTCTTGGCGCCTGCAATCGCATCCGCGACTGCCGCGAAATATTCTTCCCCTGTAACGTAGAAATCAACCGAATTTCCGTTACTCGGCTCCGAGAAGACTTTACCCCAAGTAATGTCAGGATGTTTTGCAATAGGTACGTCATCATGTACGAAACATCCGGGTGCGGACACCGCGGTGGCGGTCGGCGTCCCGTCCGCCGAAATCAGTTGCGAAATCTGTTTGCTTGTCATTCGGTTTTCATTGGATAAGGCAAATCGGCGAAGGCGTCAGATCTTGATTTTTTCAAAAATGCCGTTTGAGCTGGGTATCTCGAATGCTTCTTTCGCATAGTTCGTTTGTGGCGGCGCTCCGGCACTAAACGTCGCCGCATGCAGCTCAGCACTAAAATCGGCAGCGTTCAGCGCGTGCAGCAGTTTCTGTTTTTCATCCCACGCCTCCGATTCCACCTGGACGTGGATATGGATGACCTGTCCGGGATACACGAGCCACGTATGGTCAGGATGCAATGCATAGGCTTCCGCGAGCCTTTTTTCGTCGTCCGGCGTCAGCAGCACATGGCCGTCGTCATCGGTGACGCCTTCGGCAAGGAGATTGTCGTCGTCGATCAGCTGGAGCCCTTCGGGTTGTTCACGTATGGCGATTTTCCATGGCGTGTTACCCAACGGATGACCGTTCGGACCAGGGGTGTCCATTAGCCGCATCTTGAACTGCATGGCGCGTTGCGGCAGGGCTGAGCGCGGAAGCTTGGACAATGCGTAGTCCATGTTGACTGGCCCCGCAAAACTCTTCTTACCCGCATACACCGCAATCTTCCCCGGACACTGCACCGTAATATTCCCGCCCTCGATGGTGATGTTCGCCCCATCCGCCGTCGACAAACTGATCCGCTTCGCCGCCGCCCAGTCCACATGCGCATTCACACTGACGACATGCACGTCATCGCGCGCCTGCACATCGAGCGTCCCGGCCTGCGCCTGCACGTCGACCGCATCCTGCGCCGCGATCATCTGCAGCCCGACGCCGCCCTCGCCCGCCTTCACGGCGCCGGCCAGCACGCCGATTGCCTGTCCGGAATTCGCACGCAGCGCACCACCCGTGACGAACTGCGTATCCTGCCCGCTCATCAGGCTGACCGTCTCGCCGTTCGACAGCTGCACGGCATCCGCCGCCGTCACACCCAGCCCGGCCTTCGCCGACACAGCGATCACGGGCGCCGCCACGTGCGGCAGCTTATCGTCGCCCGATGCAGCGCCATCCAGCGCCACCGTGCCGGCCACCGCATTCAACATGGCCTGCAACGGCGCCGCCTTCGCATCCAGCGCGCTGGCATTGGCCTTTGTCGCGCCCAGGTGCGCCGCAAGGCCGACAGTCTTGTGCGTAACAGCTGCCTCGCTGAACGTCTCGCCCAGCTTGACAGCCTGTTTCAGCAGCGCGATGCCGGCCACGTTGTCGCCCGCCGGGTCACGTGACGACGCGTCATGCTCGATGCGGTAGCTCGATACCAGCAGGCCCGCGCCCGCGCGCAGCGCTCCATAGGCGTCGGTCCGCAGTTCGGCGCCCTGCCCGCGCAGGCTGCCGCGGTAGTTGTCGGCGCCGTGGATCAGATGGCCCAGGTTCAGTTCCGTCGCCGCGTGCGTCGTGCGCAGCTGGACGCGGCCTTGCGCGTCGGTGTCGTCGAACAGCAGCTGGTTATACCCCGCGCCGCCGAATTCCTTGGTGCGCACGCCCCACTGGGCCGCGGCGTTGCGGTGGCCAGCCAGTGCGGCCGAGGCGCCATGCCACACGGGGCTGTTGCCGCCGGCGAGGTTGCCCTGGCCGGACGTTGCATGATCGCGCGCGGCATCGAACGGATCGGTACCGGCGTCGCGGTGCTCGCCGCCCGGGGTCGGCGTCACGCCGCCTTCGCCCTGGCCGTTGTACAGGGCGCCCACGATGATCGGGCGGTCGATGTCGTTCTCGATGAACTGGACGATCACTTCCTGCCCGATCCTCGGGAGGAACTGGCTGCCGATGCCGCCGCCCGCCAGGCGCTGCGCCACACGCACCCAGCACGTGGCGTCGCCCCCGTCCTGCCAGTGGAAGCGGATGCGCACGCGGCCCAGGCGGTCGCAATACAGTTCGTCGGCACCGCGCGACGTATCGCTGCCGTCGGCGCCAACGACGATCGCGCTCTGGGCGCCGGCCGCCGTCGGGCGCGGGTGACTGCGGCCGTCGCTCCCGTCCAGTTGCGGACGCCAGACGACGTCGGCGGCGACGGCTTCGAAGCAGTTCGCATAGCCGGCGGTGCGTGCCTGCGCGAGCGCCAGGCCGAAATCTTCCGGCAAGTCGTCGCGCAGCGATTCTTCCAGCAGCTCGGGGATGGGGCCGAACAACTCGGCCAGCGCATCCTGTGCCCGCGTCGGCAGGTTGTTCACGCCGACGCTCGTCACGCGCAGGATCGTGAACGGCGCAGCCGCGCCAAGCGCGCCCACCGGAGCGCCCGTCACCGTCAGGCGCGTGCCCGCGCGCAGCGTGCGCAGGGTCGAACGACCGCGCCACAACTGGCTGCGCGCCTCGCGCGATTCCATCTGCAGGTCGGCGTAGCGGCGGGCCTGGGCACTGTCGGCATAGGCGTACTGGCCGGGCGTGTCGAACGATTCCAGCCACGGCAGGCTGCCGTTCGACAGCCGCGACGGCGAGTTCGCGGCCACGGCCTGCTTGCTCTTGTAGTCGTAGCTGAGCAGCGTGACGGCCGCTGCACCGACGCTGCGCAGCGCCGCCAGCGCCTGCACGCTGTCGCTCTTTTCACGCGCGTGCGCGCCGTGGAAACGCGCACCGCCGCCGTCGATGCTGGGGTCGTCGCCCACGGCGGACGCATCGCGGCTGTCCGCGAACAGCACCATGCGCGGACCATCGTCGGCCTGTTCGAAGCGCCAAGCCAGGCCTTCTTCCGCCAGCAGGCGCTCGACGAACGCGAGGTCCGATTCGCGGTACTGGCAACAATAGCTGCGCGGGTTGGCGCCGTCCATGAACGGGCCGACGTCGTCGCTCCAGCGCCAGCGCGCGTCGGGTGCATAGGCGGAAAAGACGTCGTCGACGATGTCCACGACGGACTTGTCTTGCCACACGCGGCTGTTGCGCACGTGGGCCAGGCGCCACACCCAATGCGCGATGCGGACGCGGTAGCGCGCCAGGCCGCCGTCGCTGCCCAGTTGCGCGGCCGCGCAGATCTCGCCGCAGAAGTCTGCGCGCGTGCCGTCCGCCAGGGTGACTTCGAGGGCGGCCGGGCGACCCAGCAGCGACGACGGGTCGATCGCGGCGCTGGTCGACAGCGCGATCACGTCGCGTACGCCGAGCCCCTGCACCGCATCGTCGGCAACGAACGCCTCGACCAGCAGTTCACCGCCCGGCAAATCCGTATCGCCGTCCCCAATCCGCAACGCGTACAGGCGCGTGACGCTGTCGAATCCGGCAAGGGCGGCCAGCGCTTCCAGCGCCTGGGTCATCGATTGCTGCAAGACACACTCTCCAACTCATCCATACTTAACAAACTTAACTTTACGCTAATCACGAGCGCTACGCTATAGCCTGAAAGAAACTGCACAACTGTTACAAACCGTGATTAATAACACGCTTTTGCCCAGCTATAATGCGGGAAAAATATTGTCTGCATGTAACATTGCATGCCGAATATTTGTAACGGTGACGGAAGAAAAGCATGGCAGGACCATTGATCGTATTGGGTGACAGGACATCGCACGGCGGCAGCGTGATCGAAGCGTCGACGCTGAGCGATTGCGACGGCAAGGGCATCGCGCGCGTGGGCGACATGACCGTGTGTCCGCGCCACGGCCGCTCGCCCATCGTCAGCGGCGACACCACGTTCATCGTCGATGGCAAGGCCGCCGCCCGCCATGGCGACAAGGCCGGCTGCGGCGCCACGCTGGTCGCCGGCCAGCAGGCTACGGTCGATCATGTGTAACCCGCGCCGCCGCAGCCGCATGCGGAGACGGACCTGATGGGCACATGGATCCGCGGCGGCATCCTGACGATGCTGACGTTCGGCGCCTTCTGGGGTGGCGCCATCTTCACCTGGCGCGGCACCGACCGCGCGCCATCCACGTCCGACCTGGTCACGTACCTGGTCGCGCTGCCGCTCGCCGTGCTGGCCGCCGTCGTATTGGTCCGGCGATTCGCGAAGCCGCAACCCGCAGCCGATGCCGCCGCGCCGGCCGCCACCGCCGCACCTGCTCCCGCCGCAGCGGCGCGCCTGCCCGCGCTCGCGCTGGTCGATGCGGCCGTGCGCACGCGCCACGGCGATTCGGTCGATGAACTGGCCGCCGCGCTCGACGCACGACGCGCGCGCCCGGACCTGGACCCGGAACTCGTCGACGACGCCGGCTATCCCGTGATGAGCGTACGCGTGCCGTCCGCCGGTGACGGCACATGGCGGGCCGAGGCCGAGCCGTGGCTCGCCGCACAGGGCCACTCGGACGTCCGCTTCGGAGAAGCGCACTGGCGCGCCGTCGAACTGGCCAGCGCCGTCGTAAGCGAACTTGCGGACGCCGCGGCACTGGCCGCCGTCGGCGACCCGTTGCTGCGCATCGTACCCCTGGCGCCTGCCGACTGGACCGCAGCACAGCGCACGGCGGCCGGCGCGTGGTTCGTCCACGTCGCCGCGCAGGCCGGATGGGATGCCGACAAGATCGCGGTCAGCCCCGCCCCAGCGGGCGAACCCGCGGCCGCCGCCAGCGCCCTGTTGTCGGTGCTGGCCGGCCAGACGAACAACGATCCGGCACTGACCATCCTGCTCACCTTCGATTCGCGCATCGACCAGGCGGTCGTCGACAGGATGGCGGCCGACGGCACCCTGTTCTCCGCCGCCCATCCGCAGGGACTGGTGCCGGGCGAAGGCGCCGCGGGGCTCCTGTTGGGCGATACCGCGTACGCGGCGCCGACGCTGCAGGCGGCAAGCACCACGCGCAGCGCATCGGCCGACGCCATGCCCCGCATCGACGCCGCGGACCTGCGTCGGCTGGCGGCACGGGTGCTGGCCGAAACGGCCGTCGACGCATCCACCGTGTCCGCACTGTTCGCGGATGCCGACCACCGCAGCAACCGCGTCCTCGAAGCGATGGCACTGGCCCACGACGACCTGCCGCACCTCGATGCGGGCATCGACGTGCGGACCACCGGACCGGCTTGCGGACAGTCGGGTGCCGTGCCGTTCCTGGCCGCGCTCGCGCTGGCCCGCCGCCAGGCGCTGGATGGCGCGGGCGCCGTCCTGTGCGTCGGGAATGCCGATCCGGTCCATCGAAGTATCGCCGTGGTCCGCCCGGCCGCTGTCACCGCTTCCGCCGCCGCCTGATGAGTCTCGCGTCCACCCCCGTGTCGATCGGCTACTTCGGCAAGATCCCGAGCCGCGGCGACTTCGTCAAAGGTTCCGACAACCCGGCGCTCGTCAAACTCCTGGACGACTGGCTCGCGCGCGCGATGGACCTCATGACTGCGGACGCGCATTGGAAGGCGAATTACGACGCAGTCGCCCCGCTGCACTTCGTCATCGCGGGTCCGCGCCGCCGGCACGCGATCGCCGGCCATATCGTCGCGAGCAGCGACGAGTCGGGGCGCCGCTTCCCGTTCCTCATGATGGGCATGCTGGACGTGGCCGAACCGGGCGCGTTCGTCCCGTCCGCGCCATTGCTGCTGGGTTTCTTGTGGAACCGCCTGGAATCCCTCAGCAAGGGACTGGTGACGGCCGTCGACGCCGACGCGCCTCTCCGTGCGGCGGCCGGCCAGGTCCTCGAACTCGACCTGCGTGCGGATGCCCACGCGCCGGCCTTTACCGACTTCATCGAACTGCAGTCGCTCGACACCCTGCAGGCGCTGCTGGCGCAGGCCGGCTACGCGGGCTCGGTGCGCCGGGTGCTGCTGGCGCTGGGCATGCTGCTGCAGCCGGTCCTCGCCAGCAGCACAAGCCGGCTGGAGAAAAGCCTGGTCCTGCCACTGCCGGCCGATCCGCTGTACCGCGGCCTCGTTGGCGCCTACTGGATGCATGCGATCGCGCCGTTCCTCGCGCGCGCCGATTTCGAGCTCGCGCTGTTCGTCACGCGCATCGACGCACGGCCGCGCCTCGTGCTCGGTTTCGGCGGCGCCTCGGCCCAGACGCTGCAGGCGATCATGGATCCACAAGCGGGCAGCGAGCGCTATATCGCGTTCGACGACCTGGACTGGGTCGAAGACCAGGTCGACACCGACTATGCCGTCGAAAAGGTGTCCAGGCACCTAAAGCGGTCCGACGTCTCGCTCAAGTCCGCGCTGGATGCGTTGTGCGCGGCATTCATCGGCACCTGAACCATGCGACAACGAGAACCCCGCGTATGCTGACGACACCCTCTCTTCCACTGACGGCCCAGGCGATCCGGGCGCTCGTGGCGCGCTTCACCCAGTCGAGCCGCGTGCTGCGCCTGCATACGCCGCTGGGCGGCGACGTCCTGCTGGCCGAATCGCTGCATGGCGAGGAAGCCATCGCGACGGGCTACCGGCTGCGTGTGTCCGCCCTGTCGACGGATGCGGGGCTGGCGCTCAAATCGCTGCTGGGCCAGCCCGTGCTGCTCGAGCTGCTGGCCGGGCCGTTCCAGGGCGTGCGTCCTTTCCACGGCCACGTGACGGCAGCCGAGATGACGGGCGCGAATGGCGGCCTGGCCCGGTACACGCTGACGATCGAACCCTGGACGGCATTCCTCGCGCTGGGCCGCGACAGCCGCATCTTCCAGGACAAGACGATCGTCGACATCATCGACACCGTGTTTTCCGCGTACGACGGCAAGGGCAGGCTGGCGCCGGCCTGGCGCTTCCAGGTCGACCGGTCGCTGTACCCGCTGCGCAGCCTGACGACGCAGTACCAGGAAAGCGATCTCGCGTTCGTGCGGCGCCTGATGAGCGAGGAAGGCCTGTTCGCCTTCTTCGAGCACGCAGGCGATCCGGACGGCGCGACGCTCGGGGCGCACACGCTCGTCATCGCCGACAGCAACGACGCGTTCAAGTCGAACACGCAGGCCGTGGTGCGCTTTACGCAGTCCGGCGCCGTGATGCGCGAAGACAGCATCGACCGCTGGCGCACCGAGACGCGCGTCGCCACGAACGCCATCGAACTGCGCAGCTGGGACTATCGCGCGCGCCAGGCACGGGACGTCGGCGCGGCCGGACGGGACCCGATCGAACTGGCCAGCCGCGACATCCCCGGCGTGTACGCGTACACGAGCCGCGAGCACGGCGCGCGCATCGCCGAGCGCCAGCTGCAGGCCCTGGAGGCGGGCAAGATCGTCCACGTGGGCGCGGGCACCGTGCGCACCTTCACGCCGGGCACGACGTTCACCCTCGCGGACCATGGCGCCTGGGACAGCGCGGCCGCCCCCTTCCTGCTCGTGCGCGTGCGCCACCTCGCGCACAACAACCTGGATGCCGATACCGCGTCGACGCTCGTCCGCCACCTGGGCCACGATCCGGTTGCCGCGCTCAATGACGAGATACTGTCGGCAAGCCTGCACGCGCGCGGCAAGCGCATCGCGGAACGCTCCGTGTACCGCAACAGCTTCGACGCGATCCCCGCTGCGACGCCGTACCGCGACAGCCAGCTGGATGGCCACGGTCGCCTGCTGCATCCGCGCCCGACGGTGCAAGGGCAGCAGACGGCCATCGTCGTCGGCCCGCCGGGCAGCGCGATCCACACGGACCGCGACCACCGCATCAAGGTACAGTTCCACTGGCAGCGCGGCGAAGCGAGCCACAGCCGCCTCGATCATCCCGAACCGGACGGCCACACGGGCGCGCCGGCCGACGACGGCGCCGGCACCTGGGTGCGCGTGGCGACGCCGCTCGCGCCGGTCGCGGGCGCCAACTGGGGCAGCCACGCCCTGCCCCGCGTCGGCCAGGAAGTGCTGATCGATTTCCTGGACGGGAACATCGACCGGCCCGTGGTGATCGGCGCCGTCTACAACGGTGCGGGCGCGGACGCCGCGCAGCACAACACGGTGGTCGGCGGCCCCGGCGCGGCAACCGGCAACGCGGGCGCGTGGTTCCCCGGCGCGGCCGCCGCGCACGCTCACGCTGCCGTGCTGTCGGGCCTGAAAAGCCAGGCCATGCAGGCCAGCGGCAATGGCGCCGGGGCGTACAGCCAGCTCGTGTTCGACGACACGCCGGGGCAGGCGCGCGTGGCGCTGCAGCGGCACGCGAAGGCGCATCGGGGGACGGCGGAGCTGAATCTCGGGCATCTCGTGCATCAGACGGATAACCAGCGGCTGGGGGCCGTGGGGCTGGGGGCGGAGCTGAAGACGGAGTATGCGGTCGCGGTGCGGGCCGGGCGTGGCATGCTGGTTGCGACGGAGCGCGCGTCGGCCGACACGAATGCGCTCGAATCCGGACAGGCCGCATCGCAGATCGAACAAGCGCATACACTTCAACACAGCCTGGCCGAGACGGCGAACAAGCACAACGCCAAGCTGCCCGGGGACACCGCTCCCGACAAGTTGGCGGGAGTCGAAGCGCTTGCCAACGCCGGCGATACATTGACCGCGACGTCCCCCGCCGGAGATGTGACCGCGTACGGCGAACCGCAACTCCAACTCTACACGCCTGCCGGTATCGCGGCGCTCACGCCGGCATCGACCGTCGTTGCCTCAGGCGCGACTGTCAGCATCACGGCGGGCCAGGACATCGGCTTTGCCTCGCAAGGCAACATGATTCACGCGGTCAGGGCAGGTATTAGGCTGTTCACGTACGGTAAGGCTACGAGCGATAACAAACCGAACCAGGAAACGGGCATCCGCATGCATGCGGCAAGCGGCAAAGTCAGTACGCAAAGCCAAAGCGGTCCGACACGGCTGACGGCCGACAAGACGGTCACGGTGGCAAGCATCGCGAAGAACGTAAGTGTGGCGGCCAGAGAACATGTGCTGTTGACGGCTCAGGGCGCGTACATTCGGCTTTCAGGCGGGAACATCGAAGTGCATGGGCCCGGGAAGATCGAGTTCAAGGCGAGCATGAAGGAATTCACAGGTCCGACAAGCGCGCAGTTCGATCTTCCGACCATGCCGAATCCAAACCATCAGTTCGGCCAACGTTTTAAGCTCAAGGACACCTTCGGTATGCCAATGGCCAATCAGGCCTACACGATATACGTGGCAGATCAACAAGAAATCAGAGGCGTTACGGACGCAGATGGCATGACAGCCCACGTCGACACTGAAAACCCTGAAGCGACTTACATAATATTCGACCGTGATTTGCAGTGGATTTGTGAAGAGGAAAGCGATGAAGATGCGAGCCATAGCGAGTGCTAGTGTCCTGACGCTGGCCGCCAGCTCGGCGGTAGCCCAGACACAGACAGTTGCATTGCGTGGGGACCTGACGCCCATCAAACTTGTTGGCGGCGAGATCGTGGCGCTGCGCACAATTATTGACCTGAACAATGCCCACGCAGTGGAAACGATCAGTTTTCTGAAGAGAAACCCGCGCGGGCCGGCTGAAGCGATCCCCTTTGAGATCAATGGAGACTATCAGCCGTCTCTGACAATGCGTTCTGGCGCCGACTGTGCAGTCTCGGGAACCCGTGTTTTCCGCGATGGACATATTCTGCGGATCGTGTACGCGTCGAGAAAAGGCGAATGGGCCGATAAGCACACGGTACGCTTCGTCGTATTCGAGTTGACTGAGAACGTTGAAGGTGCACCTGGCACACCTGCACAATATTTCAAGGAGCGTAGGGCTTACGGATCCAAAGGAGCATACTGCGACGTCAATCGTGCCATTGAAACTGAAGCTTCTCCAGATGGCAGAGAGGCCGGGAAATGACGGACAAAAAATACATCCAGGCGCGTGACGGGGAGCAGAACAGCGTCATTTACGTGACTTCGGATGGCGCAGAATTCCTGCACTCGGGAGGCACCCGGGCGTGGCGCAATAACAATCCTGGCAATCTCGTCGCTGCCGAAAAAAGCGGACTGTCGATTGGAAGGGGCGGCAAATTCGCAGCATTCGCCAATCGTGAAGACGGACTTGCGGCTTTAGAGTATTCACTGAAGCATTTTTACTCCGAAAAAAAACTGAACGAGGTTTTTAAAAAATACGCGCCCTCCACCGATAACAACAATCCGGAACACTATACAGCCACTGTCAAGAAGTTGAGCGGTCTCGATGCCGAGAGGACCGTGGGATCTCTTACCAAGGAAGAGTTGGGCAAATTCATGTCGGCGATCGGTCAGGTCGAGGGATGGAAAGAAGGAAAGATCGAGCCGATCCCCCACGCCCGGCAATTCCAGGTACAAGGAGTTGATGGCAAACCACTAAGCGGCCTGCGTTATTTAATTTCCTTTTTTACGAGCAACGGCGAGCAAAAAAAAATCGAGGGGCAGACCAACAACCAGGGCATGACAGCTGTTGCCCTGAGCGACACACGTACATCCGTACAACTGCATTTACCCCGTCCCGACCCAGGGCAATCTCTGAAGAAACAGTCAAGTAAACCTGCCGGCGCCGCCGCGAAAACGGTCATCGCTGCAGAACTTAAAACCAAGCCATGGTATAGCCAAGCGTTCAGTCAAGCAGCCCCCGCTGAGGACAAGGTGCATGACGAGCCGCCACGTCAGGGGGACATTCCTGCCGAGCCAGCGAAAAAAACCGATGCCGTCCCGTCGCCACAACCGCCCTTATCAACTGTAAAGCAAGCTGGTGCGATTCAAGCATCTGGAACGCAAAAAAAGTCCGACAACCATATCCAAGAGGTTGTAAAAGAGCCTGGCGTATATGTTACATGGGAATTCGATACTTCCCGGGGCTCCAAGGACCGCCTGAATAAATTGCCGTACTTCGTCGCGGAGATGTCAGGCGATCAAGGGAAGCCGCTCAGAAACGGGCAGCGCATTTCACTAATGAGCAACAGCAAAATACGAGAAAAGGTGCCATTCGGGAAGGAGGTTGCGCTCTACCTTGGCAACGATGCGAAACCACAATATCGCAGCGCGCCCCTGTACCGTGTACGGGCAAACGAAGGTTTGACTGACGTCGTGGTGAGGATTTCCGAGATCAAAACAAAAGACTATGATGTCTCCGATGAGGTGCCGTCAAAACCAATCGTCTCAGGAACAAAAAAAACGTATACCGCAAGCCTGTTCGGGACCACGTGGTTAAAGTTCAGCCACAAATTCACGCCGGAAGAGGCGAATACAGAATGCGATGGAGAACCTCAGGAAATCGGAGCAGCGCTTCAGAAAATCTTTGACGGAGATGCCACTGTCAATGGCAGCGTTATATCTCTGAACGTTACAAAACCAAATAAGAAGAGCATGAAAATTATCTGGAAATCCGATGCATTCCAGAATTGCAGAGATACGATCCCCATGATTACGGGCCTCACGGTGGCCAAAGCCGAAATTATTCCTCGAGTACACCCTCAGACTTATAAAGCTTTCTTAAAGGCAGCTTTTGAACTGGACGCGTCCGAACTCGAGATAGCATCGGGCTGGCGGCCGATGCTAGGCTCGGTACTGCACCGCGTTGGCGTCGGGCTGGATGTGAAACGTATTGTCGTAGATGATCATGACTTGACGCTCAACCGCAGTCCTTCCGGCGCCGATACAGACTACATGAACCTGATGACACAGAAAAAGCGCCTTCAACAGAAAAAGACGCCGACAGACGACGAGAAAATGGAGTTGAAGAAACTAGCGGAGCAGGAGGCGAGCAAACGGGATGCCGCTGCGGCAGCGATACATAAAAATGACAAGACTCCCATTCGTGAATTTATCAAAAAATTGCGAGAAAATAACGATGTCAAGCAGACGTTCGATCCGTGGGAAATGGATATAAACACGCGTGACAATAATCCGGCTACGCCTAATTACATGATCACAGGCAATGAAGTATTGCACCGAAACCACCTGCATATCACCGTGAGGGACACTGAACTTGGCTACTAAAATCATGCGCCTGCTTTTCCTGCTTTTGCTTTTTTCACAAAGCGTCTTTGCGGGAGAGTCCATTGATGGCAAATCCTATACCAACTTCGGATGGGACCTGGACAAGGCAATCTTCCCCGCAAACGGTATCCTTAATATTTACCGTAACAAAGGCGATTCAACGCCAGCTGTCACACTCAAAGATAAACCGGTAATAAACCAGAGTGGCGCTGTCGATCCGTGCATTAAGAAAACTACGGATGATTGGACCCATTGCAAAGTCAGCGGCACTACCGGCTGGATAAAAAACAGCGAATTTATGACGGCAGAGGAACATAAGCCTGTTAGCACTTGGCCTTTCCGTTACTGGTTGTATATAGCATCAACCAGCACGGGCGGCGAGGAGGCAGTCATGCTTGAAAGGATTGTACCGAAAAATCCATATCTGATTGCGCCTGCAGCATATTCGAACATCTTTTTTTATGTTCTCTTCGACAAAGAAGGCAGGGCAATCAGCCCTAAAACCCACAAACCAACAGGAGACCGTGTATTTCTAGCAGGTGACGCGGTCTATCTTGCCCCCGAAGATCCGAAACGGCGCAAAGACGCAACTTGGCTATTCCTTAATTTTTATAATACGGAATTAAATGCAATGTGCCCAGGGAGAACTCGTAACAGTTGCATGACCGCTGTCAACTCCGGATCCGATTGGCCTGGAATTAAGAGGATGCATGAAGAGCCTGCCGAACAGTACAAGCGAAAAGATGACAGTGAAGAATGGTTCGGCAATGGCGAAGTCGCCTTTGCCCGTCATATCGACCCGGTGCAACCGCTGATGTATCGCATTCCAGACGATGTCGTAATGAAAATCGACAGCAATCCGATCACGAAAGCGCAGATCGCCAAGAACCGAGAAAAACTCGTATGCATCGCCGACTGCTATTGATCATAGTCAATATTCGAATGACCGAGTGGCCGACGAAACGGCTCGACGACGTATACGATCGTTGGAAATTGCGATAAACGATGGTCATCGAGCCCTGGCCACTAACGACAGAGATTATGATCACATACATGACTAGCTTGCTATACCGCAAATTCCTATTCATTATTCCACAGATCGTACTTGCCTGTAGGCAGTGAGATGCGGAAACGTATTTTCGCTGGCGATGGCATTCGCATGACGCAAAATACAAAGAGCCAAGATTAGTGACAGATCCCGAAGGCAGCAAGGCTGGATATCGGAGGTTTCTTGAACTGCACGAGAAGCATCCAGCAAAACGGGGCGTTTCGGCGTCAAACCTGTCGAAAAAATGGTTAAAACGACCGAAAAAGGGGTAAAGTGAAAACCGTATTATCACTCGCGATGCCGCTGGCTATCGTCATTAGTGTTTCCGAGTCGCACGCGGCAACTCTGGATGATGCGGCCAAGCTGATTGCACAGCGCGGCGCCAAAATTTCCGACGTAAAGCCCATTGCGTCGGCGTTGAGTTCCGAGATTATTCCAGCAATCTATTATGAAAAGGGAAACACGGTTCAAAGCTGCGGCCTATTTGTTAACGCTCCAGGGAAACAGCATCCAGATTTTGTCGAGCTATTAAGCTCCGAGCCTGGCGCCGGTTTTCCACAATGCATAAATATCACGACTATTGTTCCCTTCAGGCTCCAGAACCGGGATTACGTATCAGTAGAGTATATTGCGCGCGAAACACGCAACGAAAACTATCGCAACTTCCATTACTTGTATCGAGATCAGGAACGAGGCTTCGTTGTTGATCAAGAGCTCACCGATGCTGTTCCAAATATCGAAACGACGATTGCAGAAGCCATGCCGACACCTGCCAAGAAACTGGACGGCATAAGGGCAGCGCGTTTGGCTTATCTAGCAAAGGCATTCCCTCAGTGGAAGATGGAGCAACGCGACTTCATCGCCGATGCCAACTCATCGTTCGCAGTGTTCGAAGATAAAAAGAACAGCCAATGCCATTTAGCTCTGGAAACCGGAGGAAAGCCCTTGGTTGCCAATACTGCAGAATACGCACACGATGAAAAATGTGTTGGCGTCCTGGCCTCCAGTCGCCTTATGCGATCCGCCATCACCTATTACCTCGAGATCTTCAAAGTCGGGCCCAAAAAACAATTAGTCGGAATAATGTCGGCTGCTCCACAGGGAGATGTCAAGGCTGAGAAGACGTTGTCCGAGAAAATTAACCACTTGGGCGCCACCAGCGATATGAAAACTGCCAAGGGAGCGCTTGCGACAACCTTGGAGCAATAGAACTAGCTTTGTAAATAATAATGAAAGGTCTAGATATTGACATGATTCATATCGTCGCGAAATCCGAATTTGCAAAAGCGAAGCGCGAGCCTTTACTCGACTACGCCAAATACAGCGATGAGGCCGAAGACATCTCCAGGCGCGTTCCCAATGCCCAAAAAAAACTGAACGATCCAGACTGGCTCTCGGGCAAGGACGAGGCTGCGTTGGTGCGCCTTACCGAGGGACGTTGCGACTACGCGATCGACCTGTTGACGCTCAGCTATTCGGCTGGCGCGCACATAACGGAGTTACAGGGATTTTTCCCGCACGTCGTCGAGTATTTCGAGGAGTTCGCTTTATATATCCAAGCATTCAATCGAACTTACGAAGGAATGCGACTCAACTCGCCTGTCATCCATCTGCAGGATGTCGAATTTCAGATAGCAAACCGGCTGCTCTGCTTTTCCGTTTTGCTCGGGCATACGAAATTGATCCCCCGGATCATGGAAATTCTCGACTATAACAATCCGGTGCGCGACGGTCTGCTCGAACGAATTGCATCGTGTTACACCCAGCGCCCCTCGCCTTTACCCGATGAATGCATGCGTCATTTACCGTACTACAAGGCGTTGCCGATCTTCGACGCGCAACTATCCGACCGCCCCGGACTGACCAAGGCGTATCTGCTGGACTGGTACGAAGCGAGCCGTCGCGAACCCTACTACGACGCTCACACCGGCGCCCCATCGTTCATGGGCTATTGGGCATGGGAAGCGGCGGCAATCACGATTGCTTTGAATGTCGACGACCAATCGTATCGGGACCTGCCTTTCTACCCACGCGACCTCGTTGAACATCGCAGGAACGCGACGGCAGCAAGTGTGACACAAGCCTCGCCTACGGAAACCGCTGAAATTCGCGCGAAGGCTGGCGAAACTTGCCCTATCGGAGGACGCTGGCAATCGATTGGAGTGCCCGTCCACGATGCGGTCTATACAGAGGGAGCGACCATGCAGGATCTGAAGTCGCCCTATGGATTGACCGTCTGGCGCTTTCTGGGTGCAGCGTAGGTGAGTTTTTTATTCTGTTTGCATTCCAGGCAACAAAGACAGCAACTGCCGCCGAGGCGCGCGACGCACGCAAGACCACGTTCGATTTCGAGGTCCTTCGGTTCAATGAGGACGACGAGATCCCATTGTTCAACAGAGATAGCAAGCAAATGACTGCATGTCCACAACAAGGCCGTACCACACTATGAACGTTGTCTCGCTGCTCGTCACCTTGGCCCTCGCTTCGATTGCCGTCGCAGCCGCTGCGCAACCAACGGATATCGCGACTTTCCTGAAAGAGCGCGGAGCGGAAGACGCCGGGCTAAAGCTGATCGCCCGCTCGCCCAACCCGGCGATCGTCCCTGTTTCGCTCTTCGAAAAAGACAACTCGGTGCCGAGCTGCGGTGTGCTGATCGCCCCGCCGCATGGCGGCAAGCCACGCTATATCGAAATCGTCGGGTCGGAGCCGCACGTCGATTTCCCCGCATGCGTGGGCATGCCGTCGATGACCGCATTCCGGCTGAAGGGGCGGGACTACGTCATGATCGAATACCATTCCCGCGAAACGCGCGACGACACCTATCACGGGTTCCAATATCTTGTCGAGGACAACGACGCGGGTTTCGTCACGGACGAAAAGATTGATAGACGCATGTCGGGTGAAGACGCAGTCCTGCGCCGCGCCGAGGTTGGCTCCGCGCACCCGCTCGACGGCATCAGACAGGCACGCGCTTCCGCGATGAAGACATCGTTCCCGCAATGGCGTTTCCTCGAGCGGGATTTCATCGCCGATAGCACCTCGTCGTTCGCTACGTTCGAAGACAGCAAGTCGCACGCGTGCCTGTTCGCCGCTGAGGCGGGCGCCAGGCCGGTATCGGCGCGCCTCACCGAGATCACAGGCGATGCCCGCTGCGCCGGCGTCCTTGCGTCGAGCCGATTGACGACACCGGCGGCCACGTACTACCTCGCCCTGGTCAAGGCGGACGCTGGCCGGCAACGCGTCGGCATCGTGTCCGTCGCGCGGGACGGCAATATCAGGATCGAAAAAGAATTAGCGGACGCCCTCAACCGCGCGGAGGCGACACGCGACATCAAGACTGCCAAAGCGGCGCTCGCTGCACGCCTAAACCGACAATGACACGAATCTGACATGGATTTCGCAACCTTAAGCGAAGCACTCCGCCGCTTCGGCACCGGCCTTTCACAGCACGCCCGTCTCGTCACGCTGGCGAGCGCGCACGACGTCGCGCTGCCACAGTCCCCGCTCGCGGAACGCGTGCGCGGCCGCGAAGCCGTCAACGATGTATATCGTTTCGACGTCGACGCACTGAGCACGTCGACGGATCTCGATCTCGCCGGCTTCATCGGCCAAGAGCTGACCATCGGCCTGCTGCAGCCCGACGGGTCGCGCCGCGCGTGGCACGGCATCTGCACCGCGGCCGAATGGCTGGGTGCCGATGGCGGCGTCGCGCGCTACCGCCTTCGCCTGGAGCCCGCGCTGGCCCTGCTGCGCCTGCGCCGCGACAGCTATATTTTCCAGGACAAGAACGTCCGCGACATCGTCACGGAACTGTTCGCGGATTACCCGCAGCTGCGCTTCGACTTCGACCTCACGCAGGATCTGCCGTCGCGTCCCATCTGCACGCAGTACCGCGAAAGCGACTACGACTTCTTCGTGCGCCTGATGGCGTCGGAAGGCCTGTCATGGCGCTTCGAGCACGACCAGGACATCACGGCCGACGACGGACAGGCGCGGCACCGCGTGGTCATCTTCGACAGCGCAGCCGCGTTCCCCGCGACACCCGGCAACGCCGCAATCCGTTTTCACGGCGTGCGCGCGACCGACACCGACGACGCCATCGACGGCTTCCGCGCGCGCCGGCGCGTGCAGGCGAACGCCGTCTCGATCAGCAGCTGGGATCCGGCCCAGGTCCGTGCCCCCGCCGCCGAACAGCAATCGATCCTGGACGCGGGCGAATTGCCGCTGCTTCCGGTGTACGACGGCGCCGGCGAGCGCATCGCCACCGATGCCGGCGCGGCCGACCTGCACAGCCGCCTGATGCTGCAGGCCCTGGAGCTGGACAACAAGCTGTTCGAGGGCGAAGGCGCCGCGCGCCGGCTCGCCGCTGGCCATGCCTTCACGCTGACGCAGCACGACCGCTACCCCGACGGCGACAACGCCTTCAAGGTGCTGTGGGTCGAGCACGAAGCACGCAACAACGTCGGTGCGCAGATCGCGGCCGTCGACCGCGGCGGCGTCGAACCCGGCACGTACCGCAACCGGTTCGGCTGCGTGCGCGACGCCGTGGCCATCGTGCCGCACGCGACCGCCCTGCCCCAGCCGCACACGGCGCTCGGCCCGCAGACGGCGCTGGTCGTTGGCCTGCCGGACAGCGTGGCCACCACGACGCGCGACCACCAGGTGCGCGTGCAATTCGCCTGGCAGCGCGGCGCTGCCGCGAACCGCGGCGGCCTGGATCACGACATGGACGACAACGGCTGCGCCCCGGCAACGACCGCTCGGGTACGTGGGTGCGCGTGGCCGAAGCGCTGGCCGGGCCCAACTGGGGCTCGCAGTTCACGCCGCGCGTCGGCACCGAGGTGCTGGTCGACTTCATCGACAACGACATCGACCGCCCCCTCGTAGTCGCGCAGCTGTACACCGGCGCCGATGCGCCGCCGTTCGCGGCGGGCGTCGATTCCGGCGTCGATCACGCGGGCACGATCTCCGGCATCCACACCCGGACGTTCGACGGCGCCGGCTGGAACCAGTGGCAGCTGGACGACACGCAGGGCCAGCTGCGCATGCGACTCGCCAGCAGCACGGCGGCCACGCAGCTGAACCTGGGCCACCTGGTCCGCCAGGCGCCGGGCAGCGCACAGCGCGGCCACTACCGCGGCAGCGGCTTCGAACTGCGCACCGACGCGTGGGCCGTCGTGCGCGGCGCGGAAGGCGTGATGCTGACGACGCGCGCACGGTCCGCGCAGGGCGCGGGCGTCAGCTCGACGCAGATGGACGCGGCCGAGGCGGTAGGCAGCCTGAAAGCGGCGCAGTCGCTCGGCACGACACTGCTCGACGCCGCGACGGGACAGCATGCGCTGACCAGCAAGGCGGCAGTGCAAGCGCAGAAGGACTTCCTCGCGCAGATCGATCCGGCCGACAAGGGCAAGTTCACCGGCCCGGTGAACGGGCAGGACGCCACCAAGCCGACGCCGGGAGCGCGCGACCTCGATGCATCGTCGCCCGTCGAGAAATTCGGCGCGCCGGTCGTACTGCTGGATTCGGCCGCCGGCATCAACTGGGCGACGCCCGCGTCGACCGTGCTGTTCGCGGGCCAGCATCTGCACTGGACGACGCAGTCGGACATGCACATGACGGCGGCGTACACATCGTCGTCGGTATCGGCGGAGGCGACGTCGCTGTATTCGCACGAGGGCGGTATCCAGGCGTTTGCGGGCAATGGGCCGGTGTCGGTGCAGGCTCATACGGACCAGCTCGAGATCCTGGCTGACAAAGAGGTGACTATTATTTCGGTCAATGACGGGATCGAAGTCAAGGCGAGCAAGAAGATCGTGCTGCAGGCGGGTCAGGCGTCGATCACGCTGGAGGGGAAGGACATTACATTTGCTTGTCCGGGGACGTTTTCGGTAAAAGGCGGGCAGCATGTGCTCGACGGCGGTGCGGGGCAGGCAGCCAATCTCTCCCCTCTTCCCGACGGCCTGCAGCAGGTTCCGACCAACTGGATTGCGCTTTCGTATCTCGATCCGGATACCGGTGAAGGCATCGCCGATGTCGATTACGAGATCCATTTCGATCAGGGACCCGTGCTCACCGGGACGCTCGACAGCGAGGGAAAGGCTCGACGTGAAGGCGTCCCGAACAAGACCGTCAAGGAAGTCGTGTACAAGCCACGGACTCCCGATGAAGACAATGCGCACCCGTCTCTGGAAAAAATTCTGGCCTGACCAATCAACGAAATGAAAAACTTTCGCGCACCAAAGACTCTACCGAATACACGCCGCTCGCTGCGCCGTCCACTCATTGCTTCGTGTTCGAAGCGTGGAGCCGCATGATGAGCGAGGGACTGCAAACGACCTGGATGCGTGATGCACTATCCTGGGTAACGGATAGGAGCCACACGGACGGGACGTCGAAGGAGGCGTCCAAGCCGATCCACACGTGGATGTGGGAAGCCATACAAGGCGACTTCAATCATGAGCGCAGCGGCGGACAGATCGCCTTCGATGCCGCGATATCGTTCATACCCGGCGTCGACCAGATTTGCGACATCCGTGATCTGGTTGCCGACTGCCGGCAACTGAACGAGGATATCAAGGACGGCGCTGCCTGGCTGTCGCTCGCACTGACACTGATCGGCCTGTTCCCCAGTCTCGGCTCGCTGGTCAAGGGCGCGTTGAAGATCATCTTCCTGTTCGTCCGCAAGCACGGGGTCGATCATCTGATTCTAGCCATCGACAAGGGGATGACCTGGCTGATCACTTACCTGCGCAAGCGAGAAGTGCAACAATATCTCAAGCACATCAAGGTGGACGAGGTATTCCATTGGCTGGCAAAGAAGGTGCGCGAGGTCATCGGCAAGATCAACAAGCAGGCCTTGCTCGGCGCGTTCGACCGCGCCATCGGCGTCTTGAAGAGTCTTTTGGCCAAGGTCGAGTGGATGCCCAAAATCGGCGACCGGGCGCAGGCCACTTACCTCATGGTTCTGAAGATCCGTAAGCAAGCGGATCAGTATATTGCTCATCAGGTCGAACCGTTGCAGAAGATTCTCGATGCGTTTGCTCGACGTCTTGAAGCAGAGTCCATCACCGCGCGAAGCGGTATCCTTAATGCAGGGAATGTACACTTTCGTGGGACGCTTCCAGAGGCTAACGCTGTTGCGCTCATGCAGAAACATCAACCAAAGTGGTTGACCAAAAAGGGAGCCGGGCCTTGGTTCCGCCCTCTGAACCCTTCCGCCCCCAACATTATTAATCGAGTCAAAGCTGCTGTAAGCGATGGCTATCCGGACATTTTGAAGAACGGCCAGGTCAATACCTTTGCCGATATCAGCAAAAAGGATATCGCCGGACCAGCGCGCCTGTACCGCATTCTGTCGCCTTCGAGCGCCGGCGCGAGTCATTGCTGGGTTAGTGAGGAAGTATTCTTGAAACTTATGAAAGAAAGTGACCCGAAGGCAGCTTGGCGCAAATACCTGGCGGTCTGGCCCGACTGGAACGCCAACGGGCAATACGTCGTCTATGAGGTAAAAAAAGGCGAGACGCTGAAGGTTTGGGAAGGCCCGGCGGCGAGCCAGACAAAGGTGGCTGGACAAGGCGGAGCCAAGCACGACCTACCGGATCATTATCTTGAGGGGGGCTGGAATCAGATTGTTTTTTATCCTCATTCGCCAGCGGGACAACCACCATATTCGCTCATGGATGATACTCGGCATTACAAGCGAAAGGCCCCTGGCGACGATTTGACAAACCAGCATGTGCCGCACTCCGTTCACAGTACCTTACCAGACCAACAAAAACCAGACTATGAAGGCATCCGGGCCGAAATCAAGCACCCCAATATTCGAGGCCCCTTCGACACCGGCTGGGGGACAACCGATTTCGACGTGCAACTATCCCAAACAAAGCTTGGGCTGCCATCATTACCAGGCCAAATTACAAACCGGTGAAAACCAATGAACAATCCGCATTCAATTTCGTTGAACCTGCATCAGAAACGGCAAGCCGCTCTGCTGTACCATTTCAGTTCGATAGAATTTCTCGACACGCTTATTGCTCGCGTACGTGCACTCGCGGCGTTTACGGATCAGACTCTGGACTACGTAACAAGAGTCGAACGCGACAAAGCAATGCGAGCACACGGCTGGGCCGAGGGTCATCTGGCCGCGAACTGGTCGACGTACGCCCATCCAATGCTAAACGACTGCTTGCGTGCACTTGTGCGCCAAAAACAGATGCGTGCTACCGAATGGTATGACATCGCGGGCATCAGCAGCACTCTCACAGGCATGAGTCACTTTTCGATGAATTGGACCTTGCCCGAGGAAGAAGAAAAATTTCGCGAACTGAGCAACGAAGCTATCGGCCTCGGCTTTAATCTCGATTCCACGATAAACCATGACTGGACAGATCTGGATCTGGAGTCTTCGTGGGAACTGTACAAAAGCGACATCCCCAGGCTGCCGAAATTCCGAATTCGAACAGATGTCGAAGGAGAAAGCGGCAAACGGCCCATCCGCACCGGTGTATATGTTCCTCAAGATGATCCGAACGGCACTCTGCAATTTGCCTGGACCGGAAATAACGGGGGTGCGCTGGATCTCTGCGACACCTTAAGTGACTTGGGACTCGAATATCTCTCAATAGTCGGGCGCGACAAAATCTGGAGAGCGCCAAACGAGGCCGCAAGGAAGAAGGATCGAGTAGAGCCTACGGACGAGTACTTTGATGACTGGTGCCGTGCAAACAAAAAATTGCGGTTTCCCGATTCCATTTCGTCGCGAAACGCGCGCGCGTTCGTGGAACGCCCATGCAAATGGTATTTCGTTGAGCCGATTGACGGAGAGTTCGAGAATGCTGCCACTATGCCAATGTCCGATATTGACGAGATTCGATGTCTGCCGGGTGATGTTGTCCCGCGTTCAGGTTGGTGGCATTCCCCTGCACTCCGGGGGGAGCAAGGCTTCCGCCACTTCGAACAAGGTTCGAAGTTCCCATCAGATAAGGCGACCGAGTGGGGCATGGTTTTCTGGTATTACGATGCTCAACGACAAAGGTGAGTCACCATGATGCATCGTTACCTAAGGAAGCGCTGAAAAGCTGGGCGTTGTTCTTCGCCAAGCCGCGATAGCGCGTCTTGCGATGCTTGAATAGGCACTTTGGGCATCAACGACTTGCCGGAGCCACAGGCTGCGGAATTCCGCCGCATTAATCCAAACGCAAGAACCATTGGATTTTTCTATGCTCATTTAAGCGAACGTCGTGATACGCCGAAGCAAATCGTCAAGAGCGGCGACGTCATCGGTAAAACTGGTTCATCCGGCAACGCAAGCAAAATGACCAGTATTGCTCTTGGGGCTCACTTGCATTTCGAGGTGCGATTGGAAGCACGAAAGGTGGCTACAGGGCTGGCTAATCATGCAGATCCGCTGCCATTCATTGTAAATTGCACTAATCGCTAACATGAAAAACAGAATTTCGACGACATTACTTATCACTTCGATCTCCCTAGCATTGGGAATCATGCATGCAATGGCCGCTGGGGAACGTCAAGATATGGGTAAATGCTCAAAACATCCATGCCCAAATACTCAAGCTGGCGAGGATCCGGGTGCAATCGAAGTCCGCGAAGGCGGAGAGATCGAAGCTAAACTTCGTGCAAATGCAAGTGATAAGGAACGCTGGTCCACTGTGATATTGCTCTCCAGCTCGAAGGAAAAGCAAGAACTCAGCATTCCAATCATCATGGCTGAGAAATTGAGCCTGTCGTTAGATCCGAAAAAGGGCATATTGACATTCGCCTCGCCCCATGCGACACAATCATTCAAGATTTCGGAAGCAAGCTCAGCCGAGAACTCGAAACCCCCCTGTTTGAAATATCAAGTCCGGGTTATCGACGCCGGATCCGACTACGCATTGGTAAAAAAAACTTGCCCAAAGCAGGAATACCGCCCTCAACGGTTTTACAGGGGAACCGATTATTACATTTATGACCAAAAAACAAACACGATGCGATCAATTTGGTCAGCCTCCACCCAAATCGATACTTCAACACCCTTCCCCACCGCCAAACCCGAGATTTCGATTAGATACCTTAAAGATGGCTACGGATTCGACTGGACCGGGATGTTGCCAAGCGACAATCCACCGCTCTCAATGTCGGTCCATAATATTTACAAACGGGAAGCTGATCAGAATAACCGGTTATCTTTAGTCTGTTATGACGTGACCGATCGTCGCCACCCGGTCAAGGAAAACGAAATGTGTGAAAATGAGAGCCTCGAGCGGATTCGTAATTGATTGCAGCGTCGAAAGTGGGACGTGGGACGCGGGACGTGGGTCAATGCTTGGTCTTGGGCTGCAGAGGCCAGCCAAGGCTGGCCGCACGTTAGTCACGCTTGTTACCGCAGCAGTTCTTTGTATTTCCGGCTGCACAGACCAAGGCAAAAAACTCATGGCCTCCGATGATGCCAAGGCATTGCAACAGCTCGTCGATCTATCGGCCGATCTAAAGTCTGCTCGATGGGAAATGTTCGGAACGCCGGAGTATGAGGGTGGCGTGCCGGGCCACACGGATTACATGACCCTTGTTGCAGAAATTGAACCGCTCACGAATACGGAAAGTTTCACGAGCGGCACGAACGACAAAAAAATTTATGTTGTTCCGGAAGCCGCTCGTCCATGGCTGTCTAGCCACTTCCGAAGCATTCTGGAGAAGAACAAGAACGCGAATCTCGATCTCGCGGCCGCTGTCGGATGCCACGTCTATGATGCGAAGATTAAAAAATCCGGGCGCAAGATCAGCGGTTTTTCGTGCGAAAAATCCGGGACAGTCCTCCTGTATCTTTCATTATTTTGATGATTCGAGCGCCTGGCCGCAGCCTCGACAATGGCCAGGACAACATATGTCCCCTCACAACGAACTGGTTGTGGCGTTCTTCCTGTTGACGACAAATGCAGCGGTGCCTGCGGCGGCGGCGCAGGTGCTTTCGGTGACAGCCAAATACCGTGATAATGAAAAGTGCACCCTGAAATTCGAAGACATCAAACTCCCGGTACGTCAGAGCGCTAGCACGTCGCTCCGGATTATTTGACGCGACAGGGCTGACGTCGACGACAAATAGCACAAAACGTCGTGCTTACCCGCCCTTCTCACGAGCCCGCGCCCACACCCGCACGCCGCCCATGCTTCACCCGATACATGGCCTGATCAGCCAGTTCGATCAGCCGCTCCATGTCATCCCCATCCTCCGGCCACAGCGCGAACCCGACGCTCGCCCCCAGCGGCAGCGCGCGCCCTTCAAATTCGAACGGCGCGCCGATCGCCGTCGTCAATGCCCGGCATTTGCCCGCGACACTGCGGCGATCGCGCACCCCGACAAGGATCACGCCGAATTCATCACCGCCGACGCGCGCCGCCATGTCTTCCGCGCGCAGCTCGCCGCCGATGCGGCTGGCCACTTCGCACAGGGCCGCGTCGCCGGCGCGATGGCCGAGGGTGTCGTTGATCGCTTTCAGCCCATCCATGTCGATGTTCACGACGGCGACGTGCCCCTGGCACCGCGCCGCCCGCGCTAGTTGCTGGCGCAGGCTGTCGTAGAACTGGGCCCGGTTGGCGAGGCTCGTCAGGGCATCATGCGTCGCGCGGTAGTACAAGTCGTTCGATGCGTTCTGCACCGCGTGGTAGATCGCTGCGCCGACGAGCGTCGACAGCAGGCCGAGCACCTGGGCATGCCAGGCGCCAAAGGCATTCACGGACGACGACACGATTTTCAGTACGCCCACCGACTGGTCTTCATGGCGTAGCGGCACGACGAGCATCGAGCGCAGCCCGACCTTGCGGCACGCTTCCCGGTCCACGCGCGGGTCGAGCTCGGCGTCGTCGCAGCGCAGGATTTCATTCCTGTCCACGCACAGGCCGGACAAACTGCCCTCGCGCCGCAGGCGCAAGCCCAATTGCGCCCTCGCGAGACCGGCGGCCGCGCGGTACACCATCTCGGTCCCCTCCGCCAGTTCCACCGCAGCGCCCTCAGCCCGGCACAACGTCGCGGCACGCTGGCTGACCAGCTGCATGACGCCGCCCAGATCCAGGCCCTGGCAGGCGATCTCGGTCTGGATGTCGATGATGTCCAGCAGTACGGCCGCGTCCAGCGTGACGGTACTCATGTCTAGTCAAGAAGAAATATCACAAATAATCACACAGCCAGTGTGGACCATTTGCCCCTTGTTGACAAGTCAATACTGGTGATTGTCGATGCGATAATCCACCTTGTCCACGTCCACGTACCCCTTTTCTGCCGCCGGATTGAACGTGAACACGCCGACACGGCTGCCGCGATAAGCGCCCCACGTCAGCAGAAAGTCGGGCAACACGGTCTTGTACCGGGCCCCATCCGCGCTGACGGCCAGCGTACTCTTGCCATCCAGTCCCCACGTCGAGCGCAGCCAGATCGCATCGTGCGGCCACGGCTGCAGGCGGGTGTAGACGCCGTCCCGCGACACTTCCAGGTAACGCTTGCCCTCCACCATCACGATGCCCGCCGACGCCGTCGATTCAGCCGGATTCGCGGCACGCGGCTGCGCCGTGAAGTGAACGAGGCCGGCATGCTGGCCCTCGGCCATCCCCTTGAGTTCGATCCGCGCGGCGAACGACTGGCCGGGCGTGCGCACGACGCGCTGCGTCAGCACATTGCCCACCTTGAGCAGGTTGCCGCCGTCCAGGCCGGGAAACGCATGCAGGCGCAGGTAACCGGGACGCGCGGACAGCGACCATTTGTCCGCGCGCGGCTGGTAATTCCACTCCCAGACCGGCGCGAGCGCCGGGGCAGCGAAGTCGTCGCCACCTTGCGGAAACTGGCGCGTGGACTGCGTCACCGACATGCGCCCTTCCCATACCATCGTCCCGACGCCGGCCTGGTCGGGCCGACCGATCACCGGCCAGCCGTCGATCCAGTGGACCGGCAACAGGCTCGCGGCCCTTCCCGCCCAGTCGCCGCTGCCGTGGTGGGTGAAGAAATACCAGTTGCCGTCCGGGCCCTGGACGATCCCACCCTGATTCGGCTCCATGGCAGCACGGTCTCCCTGCATCAGCTGGCGTTTCTCCGACCACGGGCCGCGGATCGACGGTGCCCGCCGCATCATCATCACGCGCAGGTCGCCCTGCACTTCGCTGAAGAAGTGGTAATAGGTGCCGTCGAACTTGTACAGCTTGTTGGCTTCGCTGCCCTTGGACTGGTAGATCACGCGGTCCGACCCCGGCACCAGGTCGAGGCTGTCCGCAGTCATTTCCCACAGGTGGATCTTGTACCCGTCACTGAAATGCGTGCCGATGAAATAGCCCTTGCCGTCGTCATCCCAGAACGGCGCGCAGTCGTCCCAGCCCGGCGACCGCAGCAGCGGGTGCAGCGGTGCCCACGGGCCTTCCGGCCGTTCCGCGCTGGTCACGAAATAGCCTTCTTCCGGGGTGCCGAAATACACCCAGAACCGGCCCGCATGGTGGCGGATGGTACCGGCCCAGATGCCCCGGCCGTAGCGGTTCATGCGCTTCCAGTCCAGTTCCGGCGAGATCTGCGTCAGGTCGGGCACCGCGTGGCCCACGGTGCGCCAGTTGACCAGGTCGCGCGAATGCAGCACCGCCATCCCGGGCGAAAACTGGAACGTCGATGAGATCGCGTAATAGTCGTCGCCCACGCGGATCGCGTCCAGGTCGCTGTAATCGGCGGGCAGGACGGGATTGCGATAGCGTCCGTTGCCCAGGTCGCCCCACCGGGTCCAGTCACCCCAGGCGACGCCGTCGCCGGCCTGGCAAGGGCCCGTCATGGCGGCAGCGAGCAGGCCGGACAGTGCGACGGCGCACCAGCGGGAGAGTTCACGTTCGGGAAAGGTGGGCATGTCCGTTGAAGATGGTTCTGTTCGTTAAAAATTTGTGTCCGTCGGATGGGATTAGGTCTACAATTGTATGGTATCGATAACGTGCATTCCTGTCCAGTCCAGCCCAGCTGGCCGATTTTCAAGGCAGCGTTGTCGATACCGTCCGGACTCGGACATATTTCATACATTAAAAACCTCTGGAGGCAGATTTGGCCTTTCCCGGCCCTGGCTCCGGCAAAAGATGTTATCGGTAACCTAAACACAAGAAGAGGTAGAAAAATGGGGGGACAAACATGAGATCCACAACATTAGCTCACGCAGTCAGGCGCATCGCCTGTATGGCGATGTCTGTCGGTATTGCCGCGACGCTGGTGCCTTATCCGGGCCAGGTCGCCATGGCCGCGGACCCGATCGATACGATGGTGACCAGCTACCAGCCCGTCATCAGCGAATCGATCGATGCGAGCGGCTTCAAGCATCCCGGCGTCGGGCTCACGAAGGAGACCCTGGAAACCATGCGGGCCCAGGTCCTGGCGAAGAAGGAGCCCTGGAATACCCACTTCAACATGATGCTCAAGTCGGGCAAGGCGTCGCGCACGGTGGGGATCGCGAACGTCAACGGCGCCGATCCGACGCAGCCGCGTATCCTGGGGATCGATTCCCAGGGCGCCAACGGCCTGTTCATCGCGGACTCCCTGACGGTCTACACGCAGGCGATCCTGTACTACGTGACCGGCGACGACGTGTATCGCGCCAACGCCATGCGGATCCTCCGCCTGTACGAGAAGATGGATCCGTCGAAGTACGTGTACTTCGTCGACTCGCACATCCATACCGGGATCCCGCTCAGCCGGATGATGAGCGGCGCGGAAATCCTGCGCTACACGAGCACCCAGACGCCGGCGCTCGAGTGGACGGATGACGATACGCGGCTGCTCTCCGCCAACCTGGTCACGCCGGTGATCCAGACCTTCGACAACTGCAACTGCCGGTTCATGAACCAGCATCTGTACACGACCATCGCGAAGATGTCGGGTTCGATCTTCATGGGCGACCGCGACGGGTACAACACGGCCGTCGAGTGGTTCACCGTCAACAAGGATGCCCCCGACCCCGCCTGGACCGGATCGATCAAGCAGCTGTTCCGGACGGTGACGAAAAACGACGCCACCGGCGAAGCCATTCCGCCGCAGATCCAGCACGTCGAGATGGGACGCGACCAGGCCCACGGCGCCGGCGACCTCACCAACTCCGAGATCCTCGCGCGCCTGATGATGGCGCAGGGCACCAAGGTCGATCCTGTGACGGGCACGCCGTCGACCGATGCGAACGCGGTGGGTCCCTACGAGTTCATGGACGACCGCCTGCTGGCCGTCCACGAACTGTTCGGCAAATTCATGACCGGCTACGAGATCCCGTGGGTGCCCGTCGCCATGAGCGTCAACCCGGACGGCAGCATCCGCGCGATGTATACCAACGTGTCGCAGTCGTACCGGGGCCGGCTCACCCAGAACACGTGGGAAGCCTTCTATTACTACAAATATGTCCGTGGCATCGACCTGGAACAGGTCTCGCCCGGCTATACGACGATCTACGCCAAGCGCAAGGCCTATAACTGGGACGGCGCCGACGGCGGCGGCGATTTCTGGCTGACGATTCCCAAGGCCGCCGAAGCGGAAGGCAGCAAGTACCTGGGCATCCCGATCGTCGATCCGTACCGTGAAGTGGAAGACCGGTTCACGCCCCTCGCCGGCACGTCGGTGGCACAGACCGAAGGCTCGACCGGGTACGTGCGCAGCACAGCCTCGTCGGAAGGCACGCGCATTGCCGTGTTCAGCTACAACGGCGTCGCCGTCCCGAACTTCGGCTTGCGCATCCGGACCAATGGCCAAGTCATGCTGGACGCCTACGGCATTCCGCTCACGTTGCCGAATACGCGGGGCCAGTGGCGTTACGTCGTGGTGCCGACGAACATCCCCGATCTGCTGCCGCTCACCGTCACCGGCAACGGTACGACGGTCGACATCGACCACATCCACGCCCAGTCCAGCACCTTGCTGAGTCCGCCGGTCTTCAAGGCCGGCAGCGGCGACGCGACGGCCTACACGTATGCCGGCGCCACCATCCCGGTGACGCTCGACCTGTCGGCCACCGACCCGGCCGCGGGCGACGTGGTGACCTACAACATGGACAACCTGCCGCCGGGCGCCACGTTCGACACCAGCACGGGCGCATTCTCGTGGAAGCCGACGCAGGCCGGTACGTACACGTTCGTCGCCGAAGCCTCGGACGGCACGACGGTGACCACCAAGCGGGTCATCGTCGTCGTGGGCGCGGACCGGCAGTCGGCAGTGACGGCCGTGACGGCGCCCGTCAAGCCGGACACGCTGTACGTGACGGCGACGAAGACGGCCTACGAAAGCGCCTACGCGGACCTGCAGGGCACGATCGCGTCGGGTACCGACGACGCCTACTTCCAGAAGCTGGCGGCGTTGCGCACCGCGGTCTCCGGCCTGCAGGAACTGACCCCGCTGCTGAAGGACGGCAGCATGAACTACACGAACCTGTTCTTCAAGACGAACCTGGTGACGAACTTCGGCGACTGGGCAGCGAACGGCGTCGATAACAACACCGACAGCTTCATCGCGTTCACGATCGCGCGGGACAGCAATCGCACGATGACGCTGGACTTCGGTCCCAGCTTCAAGGTGGCGGCGACCGCGTTCCAGATCCAGCCGCGTACCAGCTTCCCGGAACGCGTCGGCGGCGTGACCATCTTCGGTTCCAACGACAACGAGAACTGGACGCAGATCACGCCTGACAAGACGCGTGGGATCGAGGACGTGCAGACGCTGAACGTGGCGGACGAGTTCCGCACCCAGCGCTATCGCTTCTTCAAGATCTCCATGGTCGATCTGCTGTGGTCGTACAACATCCTCGAGCTCGGCGAATTCAGGATCTTCGGTACCCGCTATGAAACGGTGAACAAGCTGACCAACGTGTCGATGAGCTCGGACCAGGCGCTGAAGAACCGGGTCGTGACGGGCAATACGATCAAGGTCACGTTCCAGTCCTCCGAGCCGATCAACAATGTGACGGCGACGATCCAGGGCGAACCCGCAACCCTCACCACCACCGACAACCTGAACTGGACGGCAACGGCAGTCGTCAAGTCCACCACGCCGGCTGGAACGGTGAAGCTCCTCATGAACTACACCACCGCCGACGGCAAGCCCGCTGAACCGGTCCTGTTCACGACGGATTCCAGCACGCTGTTCATCGCGGACCAGAAGGATTACATCGGTAACCTGCTCGACATCACGACCGTGACGGATTCCAACGGCCGCAACGCGACCGATGTGCTGACAAACGCCAGCAGGCTGTTCGACAACAACCTCACGACGCAGACCGATCTCCGTCTCAACGGCAGCGGCAACAACAGCTGGCTGGAGTTCGATTTCCGGGGCGGTGGCACCGTGGCACTGTCGCGCGTCGACGTCATCGGCCTCCAGAACAACAACGCCGGCCGTATCAATGGCACCCTGGTACAGGGCTCCAATGACAATACGACCTGGACGACGATCTCGACCGCCGCGGTGAACAATCCGGACTGGCAGACGCTGAAGATCACCGACACGACGCCGTACCGTTACATCCGCATGACCAACGCCAACGCCTGGTTCGGCAACATGACCGAACTGCGCCTGTACGGCGTGACGGCGTCGACCAACCGGATCGCCTCCGCGTCGCTCACCTCGGCGCAAGCCTTGCGTAACCGCGTCGTGCCGGGCAATACGGTGAAACTGAACTTCACGGCCAAGGAAGCGATCAGTAACGTGACGGTCACGATCGACGGCCTGCCCGCGACGCTCACCACCACGGACAACATCTCGTACGTGGCCACCGCTACCCTGCCCCAGGGCACGCAGCCGGGCCCGGTGAAGTTCGCCATCAACTATGTCACGCAGGACGGCAAGCCCGGCTACCAGGTCACCGAGACGACGGACAGCACCACGCTCACCCTGGTCGACGAGAGCGACGTCATCCGCAACGTCCCGGGGATTGCGACCTTGATCGACTCGACCACGAACCGCAACGCCGCCACCACGCTGACGAACGTGAACGCCCTGTTCGACGCGAATGTGGCCACGGGTTCGGATTTCCGCAACGGCTCCGGCGGCTCGGGTACGGGCTCGTGGGTCGTCTTCGACTTCAAGGAAGGCAACCAGGTCAGCCTGGCGAGCACCGAAATCCTCGCCCGCCAGGACCAGTACTTCACGCGCATCAACGGCGCCGTGTTCCAGGGCTCGAACGACAATGCCAACTGGATCACCTTGACCCCGGCGGCGAAGTCGACGGCGGATTGGCAGACGCTGCCGGTCACGGGTATGGTGCCCTACCGCTATATCCGCGTCTACAACCCGAACGCCTGGTTCGGCAACATGAACGAGGTGCGCCTGCACGGTACGGTACACGGCGCGGACACGACCGCACCGGTCACGACGGCCACCGCGCCGCAGGGCACGGTAACCACGGACGCGACGGTCACGTTCGCGGCCACGGACAACCAGGGCGGCTCGGGTGTCGCAGCGACGTATTACACGGTCGACGGCGGCGCCCAGCAGACGGGGAACACCGTCACGCTGACCACGAGCGGCACGCACACGGTGGGCTACTGGAGCAAGGACTGGGCGGGCAACACCGAACAGGCACACACGGTGACGGTGTCGATCGACAAGTCGGTGGATGTGACGTCCTCCGTGTCGATCGCGCGCTCGGGCCTGACGGTGAACCGGTTCACCAACAAGTACACGGGTACGGTGACGATCACGAATACCGGTGGCCAGACCCTGACCGGTCCGCTGCATCTGCGCCTGCAGGCCTTGAGCGCAGGCGTCACGCTGGACAACCAGACGGGCGTGAAGGATGGCGTGCCGTACATCGCGCTGCCTGACGCCAGCCTGGCCGCGGGCCAGAGCGTCACCCTGACGACCACCTTCTCCAACCCGAACAAGGTCGGCATCGCGTACACGCCGGCCCTCTTCAGCATCAAGTAAAGGACCTGACCATGTTTCGCTTCAAGCATTTCTTATCCTGGCTGACACTCGCGGCCGCGCTGACCGGCGCCTGCGGCCAGGCAGCCGCCACGCCGATCTACCACGTCGACATCGACACGGCGACGCTGGGCTCGGGTCCTGCGTTCCTGGAGCTGTACTTCCTGGGCCTGGACGGCGCCCCGGCCGCGGCCGCCATCGTGAGCGGCCTGACGGGCGCGCTCGACGGCGCAGCAAGCCTGACGGGCACGGTCGCCGGCACAGTGCCCGGTCCCTTCGTGTTCGGCAATGCCGGCGGCGGCGGCGACCTGGTCCAGGCCATCCAGCTCGGCGGCAAGTTCAGCTTCGACGTCACCTTCACCATGCTGCCGGGCGACATCGGCACGACGTTCGGCTGGGCGCTGTTCGACACGACGCACTACCTGGGCGCCGACGGCGACCTGGGCAACCTGTTCCTGCAGCCGTTTGTCCCCGGCGGTGGGCAGATCCTGGTGGCGGCGCCTTCGACCCGGGTCAGCAGCGTGACCGCGATTCCGGAACCGTCGACGGCGGCCCTGATGCTGGTTGCCATGCTGGCGATGGTGGCGTGGCGGGGGCGTGAAGCGCGCAGGTTCTGAGCGGTCCTGAACGCGTAACGCAACCCCGGAAGCCGGTATTCGGTTTCCGGGGTTTTTCACATTTGGCCGTCCGGACTTCCCTGTTATCCATCCTGAATACGCAACACACATATTTACGAATATTTTGCAACCGACCGCTTGTGATTTAACAAAATTGCAGTTAAATTATTCCCAGTCGACCACGCCATCAATCTGGGCGGCACGCCGCCGACCGTCAACTCGCCGAACGGCGACCGGCTGCTGCGGGAAGTCCGGCGCGAATACTGGGTGGCGAAACACGGCCGGCGCGACGCGCTGTGGTCGCTGCGGCGCGCGCTCGGGGAAGCGCGTGAGCTCATCTACATCGAAAGCGCGCAGTTCGCGCCGACGGCCGCCAACAACGGCGGCACGCCGGCCCACATGCTGGACCTGGCCCAGGTGATCATCGACCGCATGACGGATCACCGCGACCTGCGCGTGGTGGTGGCCCTGCCGTGGGACACCGATTTCGCGCACAGCGGCCCGCCGATGAATTTCGAGACGTTCGTGCAGCAGGCGATCGGCGCACGCAAGGCGCTCGTATCGACATTCCCGGGCATCATCAGCGACCGGCTGGCCGTGTTCCACCCGCTCGGCTTCCCGGGCCGCGCGACCGCGATACGCAGCTCAGTGGTCATCGTCGACGACGTGTATTCGCTGGTCGGCACGAGCCATTTCCGGCGGCGCGGCATCACGTTCGACTGCGCCGCCGACCTGGTCTCGTTCGACCGCACGATCGAAGACGGCTATTCAAAGAAGCTGCGCCAGTTCCGGCGCGCGCTGATGGCCACCAGGCTGGGCGTGCCGGTCGGGACGGGGCCCGCCAACGCGACGGCGGAATGGGCGGCGCTGGAGCTGCCGCGCACCGCGTTCGGCGTCGTGCGCAACCTGCTGGGAGAAAGCGGTGCTGGGCTGATCCAGCCGCTGTGGGAGGGGTACAACCCGGATGTGATCCCGACCACGGTGGACGAGGCCGATCCGGATGGAACGGATGGGATGAAGCTGCTCGATACGCTGGCGAGTTTCCTGGCGAAGGCGTGAGGTGCCGAGAAATCACGACTCGACGTGCACGGCCGCCTGGCATACCTGATTCCTGCCGGCCGCCTTGGCGGCATACAGCGCCGCGTCGGCCGCCGCAAGCAGCGATGCTTCGTCGCGACCGTGCAGCGGAAACAGCGCGACGCCCGCCGAGAACGTCCGGCTGACGTCGAGGCCGTTGGACGCAAACCGCAGCGCCGCAAATGCAACGCGCAATTCGTTGATGCGTTCGACAGCCAGCTCCAGCGTCACGTCGCGCATGATGACGACGAACTCTTCGCCGCCATACCGGCATGGGGAATCGGTCGGCCTGACCTGTTGCCGGAGCAGTCCACCGAGCGCCCGCAGGATCGCGTCGCCGAGCGCGTGGCCATAAACGTCGTTGACCGACTTGAAATGGTCGACATCGATCATGACGACGGCGAACGATCCCTGGGTCCGCGCACTGCACGTCAATTCGCGTGCCAGCGCGTCCGTCAGGTAGAGGCGGTTGTACAGCCCCGTCAGAGGATCGCGGATGACCTGCTCCTGCAACTGCGCCTGCATGGACTGGATGGTGTCCAGTTGCGCCTTGAGCTGCGCGTTTGCCTGCTCGAGGGCGAGCGACGTCCTCCTGGCTTCCGTGACGTCGCGCACGATCAGGACGGCGCCGATCGTGTTGCCGTCGTCATCGCAGATGGCAAACGTGCGCAGTTCGAGATGCCGCGTACCGCCATGCACGAATTCCGTCGTCGTCGGGGTATTGCCGGGACGGGCCACGTATTCATCCAGCTCGGCCAGTTGTTCGCCGAGCAACCGGCCCGGCTTGACCGGCTGGCCGATTTCGAAAATTCGCCGGATCGCGGCATTGCTTTCGACGATACGCCGCTGCGCATCGATCACGATGAAGCCGTCGGTGATCGCCGACCCGATTTTCTGACGTGCCACGGCGACGAGATCGAACAGGCCGCGGCGGAAGATGGCCAGCGAGACAAGGATGCCGCTCACGACCAGGCCGATCGGGGTGGGATCGAGATCCGGCGGCGACACGCCCGCGATGAACGTCACGTTGCAGATGATCGGGACGATGAGTGCGCCCAGCAGGATGCGCGTCTGGCGCCGGACGTACGTCGATCCCTGCGCATACGCGGCGACCAGCGCAAGCACGGCTTTTCCGACCAACACATAGCTGTACAACGAATGGACCCAGAACAGCGGGCCCATCTGGAAAATGCTGTCCGTTGCCACACCGCGCCAGGTGCCGAAGCACAGGTCGTGCAGCGGCGACAACGCGACCGCGAGTACGACGGCAGGCACGATCGCCAGCGCCAGGAGTCGCGACGGGCGCCATGTGTTCGTGCCGCGGGTGTAGCTCAGCACGAAGATCAGCGTAAGCGGCGCGATGCTGACGACGGCGGGGAAGATGACGCGCATCCGCAGGAACATGCCTTCGTCCGGCCACAGGCGCGCGAACGGCAGCGCGTAGCAGGCCAGCCACCAGGCGGCGCTGAGCTGCATGGCCAGCAGCGCCGGCGCACCGGGGGCGTGGCGGCGCGTCCAGGCAACGGATGCCGGGAACAGCGCCGCCACGGCACCGGCCAACAGGAGGAAGTTAAAGATGTGCATGGTCGCGAATGGGCAGGTGTCCATCTTAGCATCGCGTCACGCATTATTTCCCGTTGGAACTACTTTTTGTTACATGCAAACAACATCACACGCATCACTGCTTCGTGAGCTGCCACCAGTTCATGTTCCACCCGCCGACCTTCGAGAAAATCGTCAGGTTCTGCTGGCCGGCCGTCAGGTTCACGGTCGCACTGACCGTGGTCCAGTTCTGCCACCCGCCCGTATTGGGCACCGTGACGACGGCCAGTTCCGTCGCGTCCTTCTTGAAGGCGAGCTGGCCGCCGGTGTTGGCCGACGCCACGCGGAACTGCACCGTGTACGCGCCGGAGGTCGGGACGTTGACCGGGTAGCTCATCCAGTCGTTGTTGTCCGTGTGGCCGACGTTGAAGCCGCCGCCCGTGTCCGTCGTCGTCTCGACCTGCATGCCCGCGTGGTACTGGAACATCTCGGCCTCGATGCGCTGGCCGACGGTGGGTTGCCAGTTCATCCAGTACGTGATGTCGGCGTTGCGCACGAGCGGTTGCGACCCGAAAGCCTTGAAGTAGGCCTCGACCTGGGTATTGCTGGCCGTGCTGACGTTCAGGCCGCCGTACGTGCCGCCGCTCGCGCTGTTGGTCACGAGTCCCCAGCCCCAGCCCGACGTGGCGCCGCTGGAACCGCCCGTCGACGTGTTCTTGTACGCCCAGCTCGTGCCGGCCCAGCCCAGCGAGTTGAACACGTCGAAGGCCTTGCGCGTGTTCTGCCCGCCGTAGCTGCCCACCAGCGTCCACGGCTGGAACTCGCCGACGAGGAACGGCGTGTTCAGCGCCGTCAGCTTGGCGTCCCACGGGCAGACTTCGCGCGAGTCGCCGGTCGCGCAGTGCAGCCAGTTCTGGTACATGTTCGCCTGCGCCGTCGCGCCCGAGACCTCGTTCCAGCCCCACAGGCCCGGATAGAAATGCATCCAGAACGCGGCGTTGGACAGGCCGTGCGACGCCGGGTTGCCGTAGGCGTCGATGCCGCTGTTATGGCCCGGCAGCAGGATCACGTGGTTCGGATCCTTGTTGCGCACGACGGCGGCCAGCTGGTACGCGAAATTCGCGAGCGTGGTCGCGTCGGTGCCCCACGGTTCATTCAGCAGGTCGTAGGCCAGCACGGCGCCGCGGTCCTTGTAGCGCGAGGCGATCATGTCCCACAGCCACTTGGTGCGGTCCTGGTAGGTGGAATTGGTCCACATGGCCGCCGGCCCCACGCAGCCGTCGTGCTGCTCGCTCGACGCCGCCTGGCCGCCGACGGCGCCGTGCAGGTCGAGGATCACGTACATGCCGCGCTTTTCCGCCTCGTCGATGGCGAAGTCCAGGTATTTCCACGCGTCCGCGCGCAGCGAGTACGGTACCGCCTCGTTTTCGACGACGTTGTACAGGAACGGCACGCGCACCACGTTCATGCCCATCGCCGCCATCTGGTCGAAGTCGCGCGTCGTGATCCAGTTGTCGCGCCACACGCCCATCAGGCGTTCCTTTTCCGTGGCGCCGAAGCGGGATGTCAGCGTGTTCTCCAGCGTGCACTGGTCCGGCACCGCGCCGTTCGACGTACTGATCGAGGAGCCCAGCATCCAGAATTCCATCGCCAGCCAGTTGCCCAGATTGGTCCCGCGCAGGTTCAGGCGCTTGCCGTTCGCGTCGACCCAATACTTGCCGCTCTGGTGCACCATGGGTAGCGATCCCACCGCCTCCTTCGCGAAGCCGATCCAGTTCAGGTTGAAACCGCCGCCCTTGGCATATACGGCGATCGACTGCGGCCCGGCCGACAGGAACACGCGGGTGGTAACGGTCTGCCAGTTCTGCCAGCCGCCCGTGTTCGGCAGCGCGATCGTCGGGCCCATGTCCTGGCCGTTCTGGCTCAGCACGACCTGTCCGGTCGTGCCGGTCGTGGCGATGCGGTACGACACCGTGTACCAGCCGGACGAGGAAGGATTGACGGAATAGCTCATCCAGTCGCCGGTGTCGATGTAGCCGACGTCGCTGCCGCCGCCGGTGTCCGCCGTCGGTTCGATGACGACGCCCGACATGCCGGCGTACGTCTCCGCCTGGACCGTGCCGGGCAAGGCCGTCTGCGCCTGCGCCGAGGCGGCGAGCAGGCCGCCGGCCAGCGCCAGCAGGGCCGCGGCCCGGCGCGTGGTTGGAACGAGGTTGCGATTCAATTGGGTCTCCTTGTTGTAATGGTCGAGCGATTGAACTGCGGGCAGTACCGGATCACCTCCTTTCAGCGCACGACGGTCTGGATCGCGTGCGCGGGAATGTCGACCGCCGTTTCCATGCGGTCGACGACGAGACGGTAGCGCTGCGGCTGATCCGTCCTGTTCATGACGACGACCGCGAGCCGGCCGTCGCCGTTGCGGAACGCGACCGTCTGCAGGGTGCTGCGGCTCGCGGCCGCGCCGACGCGGCGCGCGCCGGGGCGGATCCAGCGCGAGAAGTGCCCCATGTAGGCATACCCCGGCGTGAACACGAGCCGGCCGTCGTCGCCGGCGTGCAGCAGCGCGAAGCAGTAGTTGCCGACGTGGTTCGGGCCGCCGCGGCTGTCGAGCAGCATGTTCCAGTCGACCCAGCCGCTCGAACCGGCGGCCAGGTCGGCGATGATCTCGCTGCCATAGCGTTCGCCGTTCGCCCAGCTCTGCACCTGGCCCGGGTCGAACTTCTCGATCGAGGACTCGGTCAGCAGGAAGGGCACGTCGGGCCACGCTTCGTGGACGGCAGCCAGGTTGCGGTGCATCGGCTCGCCCTTGGCCCACGTCTCGTACCAGTGGTAGCCGACACCCCACACGTACGGCCGCGCTTTCGGATCGTTCAGGATATGCGCGGCGCGCTGCGGCAGCAGGTCGCGGTTGTGGTCCCAGACGATGACCTTCTTGTCGCCCAGCCCGGCCGCCTTCAGCGCGGGCCCCAGGTGGTCGCCGAGGAAGCGCGTCTCGTCCTCGGCCGAGAAGATCATCGATTCCCAGGTCTGCTTCGCCATCGGTTCGTTCTGCACCGACAGGCCCCACAACGGGATGCCCTCCTTCTCGTACGCCTGGACGAACTTGACGATGTACTGCGCCCACGTGTCGGCGTACTCGGGCAGCAGGCTACCGCCGCCCAGCATGGAGCCGTTCGTCTTCATCCACGCGGGCGCGCTCCACGGACTCGCGAACACGCGCATTTGCGCGCCGTAGGCCTTGCCCGCGTCCAGCGCCCGGTGCAGCAGCGGCAGGCGGTAGCGGCGATCGTGGCCGATGTCGAACGATGCCAGCGCACGGTCGCCGTCCTTCACGTACGTGTAGCTGCCGCTGGAAAAATCCGAGCTGTGGATTGTCGTGCGGAGGATCGTGTAGCCCAGGCCCTCGCGCGGGTCGAGGTAGGCTTTCAGGAACGCCTGCTGCGCGTCCGGCCTGAGCTTCGCATACGTCTCGGCGGCGGCGTCGGTGATGGCGCCGCCGAAGCCGAATACTTCCTGGTAGCGGTGCCCGGTGTCGACGAAGACGGCGGTCTCCGTCTCCAGCGGCTGGCTTGCGGCACGCGGCGCGTCGAGCCGTTGCGCCGCGAAGGGCTGGCCGCCCTGCGCAGTCGTGTACAGCTGCCAGGGCTGGTCCGCCGCATTCGCCCGTACGATGCCGGGCAACAGGGCGGCGGCGACGCACGCCAGGCGGATCATGGTTCGTCTCGTGGTCACGATGGTCTCCTCGTTGTCGTTACAGGCCCGCGAACGGATCGGGGGCGTTGGAGCTGGTCATCCAGTCGCGCAGCGGCTGGTGCGGCTCGTAGCGCACGCTGCCGTACCGCTTGAACAGGCTCTCGATGTCGGCCAGCGCCGCCGTGTTGAAGTCGAGCGCGGGGATCGTCTCGCCCGCCGCGTTGGTGACCATGCCCCACGTCCCCGTGCCGTGCCCGCCCGCGTTGCTGGCGTACTTGTAGGCCCAGACGGTCGTGGCCCAGCCGAGCTTCGCGTACGTGTCGAAGGTGGCGCGCGTCACCTGTGCGCCCGTTTCCAGGCCCATGCTCGCCCACGGCTGCGTCTCGCCGACGAGGAACGGCGTCTTGAGGCCCTGGATGCGCTTGTCCCATTCGCACACGCCGGTCGTCTTCGCCGCATTGCAGAGCAGCCAGTCGCGGTGCACGGCCGGGCCGATCGACCCCCAGCCGAACAGGCCCGGATAGAAGTGCATCTCGAACGCGACATTCGTCATGCCCTTCGCGGCCGGGTCGCCGTACGCGCCGATGCCGCTGCTGTGGCCCGGCAGGATGGCGACGTGGTTCGGGTCCACGGCGCGCACCGCCGTGTACAGCTTCCCGATGAAGGCGGCGAGCGTGGCCGGATCGGTGCCCCAAGGCTCGTTCAGCAGGCTGTAGCCGGCCACCGACGGGCGGTCCTTGTAGCGCGCCGCCACCTGCTGCCACAGCCACACGGTGCGGTCCTGGTAGGCCGGCGTGGTCCACAGTCCGGCGGGACCGGTGCACCCGTCGTGCTGTTCCTTCTCCCCGGCCTGGCCGCCGGCGGCGCCGTGCAGGTCGAGGATCACGTAGATGCCGCGCCGCTCCGCTTGGGCGATCGCATCGTCCAGGTAATGCCAGGCGTCGGCACGCAGCGTGCCGGGATGCTGTTCGTCTTCTACCAGCGTGTGGATGAACGGCAGGCGCACCACGTTCACGCCGAAGCGCGCGAGCTGGTCCCAGTCGGCCGGCTGCATCCAGTTGTCGCGGAACAGCTTGAACAGGCGGTCGCGCTCCGCGTAGCCGAAACGCTTGTCGAGGACCGCCTCCAGCCTGCATTGCGTGTCGACGCCGTTCGAGCCCTGCCCCATCATCAGAATTCGTTGATGAGCCAGTTGCCGATATTCGCGCCCTTCAGGTGGATTTCGGCGCCGTCGGCCGTCACCCACTTCGCGCCCTGGGCGTGGATCATCTGTGCCGCATGCGTGATCGGCACCGCTGGCCCCGGCTCGACCGGGTGCGCCGTCGGCGGCGGCGTGACGGTCACAGGGGCCGGCGCCTGCGTCGGCGGCATGGCCGTGCCGCCGCCAGAGCCGCCGCAACCGGCGCACAGGACGAGTGCGGCCAGCGCCGCCATCGTGAGTCGCATCGCCGTCTCCTTACAGGCGGTAGTTCAGGCCCAGCAGCACCTGGCGGCCGTAGGTCGTGTAGCGCTCGGGCGCATAGGCGCCGCTCGCGAACGGGCTGCCCTGCTTCGTCTGGTACGGCGAGTTGTTCAGGTTATTCACCTGCAGCAGGATCGACAGGCCTTTCAGGCTGCCCTGCTCGAACGCGTAGCCCGTCTGGAAGTCGATCTGCTTCTCGGCCAGGATCTCGCTGAACGAGCGCAGCGCGAACAGGCCGGTGACTTCGCCGCGGAAGGCCGAGCGGTAGCGCTGGCTCACGCGCGCCGAGAAGCCGTTCTTTTCGTAGAACAGCGTCACGTTCGACACGCTGCCCGACAGGCCCGGCAGCTTCTCGCTCGTCCCCGGGCCATTCGGGTGGATCGACGACGCCGTGAGCGAATAGCTGCCGAGGATGCCGAAGCCGTCCAGCGCATGCCACAGCAGGCCGCCTTCGAGGGAGCCCGACAGCTCGAGGCCCTTGACCATGCCGCCCTGGCCGTTGGCCGGGCGATTCATCGTGCCGATATTGCTGATCGGGACCGTCTTCGACTGCGTCGGGAAGCCGGTGAAGTCGTACGCCGTCTGCTGGTTGTAGATGTAGTTGGTCAGGTTTTTATAAAACGCGGCGACGGCGACATAGCTGCTCTTGGCGAAGTAGTTTTCGAGCGACAGGTCGAATGCGCGGGCGCGCCACGGTTCCAGCGTCGGATTGCCGCCGCTGCCGCTCCATTCGCGCGTCGTGTCGCTGATGCCGCCGGACGCGCCGGCGCGCATGTCCTGCATCTGCGGACGCGCCACCGTCTTCGCGGCCCCGAAGCGCAGCGCGGTGCGGTCGACGAAGTGGCCCAGGTCGAAATTCAGGTTCAGGCTGGGCAGCACGTCGCGGTAGTCGCTGCCGCCGTGCAGCGGGGTGATGGTGTCGCCCGCCACCGCCAGGCCATCCGATCCCTGCTTCACGCCGATCACCTGCACGCCCAGGTTGCCGCGCACGGGGACGGGACCGAGATCGGTATCGATACCCAGCTTGGCGTAGCCGGTGGTGACCTTCTCTTCCACGCTCCAGTTCTGGATCGCCAGGTCGGCGCTGCGGGCCGGCTGCTGGTCGTAGTACTTGGCCAGCACGGCCAGCGTATCGTACGTAAGCACGGCCGGAATGCCGGCGAACGACAGCGACGTGGACGGCTTGATCAGGTCCGACGACACGGACACCGGCGCGTGATTATTCTTCAGGAAGTAGTAGTTGTTGATGTCCGTGTGCTTCTTGTCGCGCTTGGAATAATTCAGGCCGCCCTCGACGTAGCTGAACATGCCGGTCAGGCTGCGCTTCGCCGACACCTTCAACGAGCCGAGCGTGTCGTCAACCTTGGGACGGTGCATGTCCGCATCCTTGCCCCAGCCGCCGACGTCCGTGAGCTTGATGAGGGCCGGGTTCGTGAAATCCACGCTCGGCGTGAACTTCGGGATGCCGTCTTCGACCGGGATCCTGAACTGGAAGTTGTTGTCCGTGATGCCCGAATTCGCCGGACCGAGGCCGGCATAGGTCTCCAGCACCTGCTCGTGGCGCCTGGCCTGCGAGTACGACAGGTCGCCGATGAATTCCCATTCGCCCGTCCGGTACTTGTTGTTCCAGCCGAGCGCGCCCAGCGTGTCCTTGCGGGTGTTGTAGTCGTTGCGGGCGATCGGCTCCAGATTCACGAGCGTGCCGCCGGTCAGCAGTTTCACGTTGCCGATCGTCTCGATCTGCGGATCGCGATAGGTCACGGCGCTCCACTGGTGCGAGTTCCACATCATGCCGCGCATGATTTCCGTCTGGTCGAACTGCGAGTAGTACAGGTCGACGGTGCTGCGGAATTCACGCGACGGCTTGTAGTCCAGCACGGCCATCAGGCCGTCGCGCACCTGCTTGCGCGACGTCGCTGTCACTTCGGCACCTTTCAGGGCCACGACATCGGCATTCCCCGGCGGCAGGTTGTTCTGGTCGCCCCACCACCAGGCCTTGTATTCCTTCTGCTGGCCCGGCGAATTCAGGTGCGCGAAGCCGACGGCGACACCCAGCGTGTTGTTCATGAACTGGTCGATGTAGGCGAAGCTGACGCGCTGGCCCCAGGCCGACGATTCGTCGTTCAGCTTGCCGTTGCCGTTGCGCTCGCCGCGCACGTTGAACGCCAGCGCGCGCTCGCGGCGGTCGAGCGGACGCACGGTCTGCAGGTCCACGGTGCCCGACAGGCCCTGCCCAACGAGCGACGCGTCCGGCGTCTTGTACACGGTGACGCCGTTGATCAGCTCGGACGGATACTGGTCGTATTCGGCGCCGCGATTGTTGCTCGTGCTGACCAGTTCGCGTCCGTTCATCAAGGTGCCGGCGAAGTCCGGCGACAGGCCGCGCAGCGAGATCACCTGCGCACGCCCGGCGACGCGCTGGGCCGTGAGGCCCGGCAGGCGCGCGATCGACTCGGCGATCGACACGTCCGGCAGCTTGCCGATGTCCTCGGCCGTGATCGCTTCGACGATGGAATCGGAATCGCGCTTGATGGCCATCGAACTCTCGATGCTGCCGCGGATGCCGGTGACGACCACGGTGTTCGCGGTGGCGTCGCCGGTCTCCTGCGCGGCGGCGGCGCCACCCCACAACAGGGCGGCACAGGCGGCCGCGATCGGGGTGATGGACAGGATGCGTTGCTGGGGGCGGGCTGTGCCGGGTTGGTGCATGGTGTCTCCTCGTTGTTTTAATGATGTGATCCTGGAAGCGCATCCATCCGCACCGCGGGTGGAAACGTTGCCACTTCATGGCGCACACAGGACGCGTTTCCGTCGCTTTCCTCATGCGACGCGTCCGGCCAGCGATGTGCGGCACCCAGATTGGAAACGTTGCCAAATCCAATGAAAAAAAATTTGGAAACGTTGCCAAATCAGCGTTCATTGTCCGCTGAGGCTGAATCGAATGTCAATACCTGTGTGTGATCGTATTGCAACAGCGTGCGGGCAGGTCGTATCCAGAAAAACCCGGGTGGATGTTTGTACAACTACCCATTACAGGCGTTCCCATTTCACAGCGCCAAACAGCATCTCACATCGCAAAATCGTACGTGCGGAGCGCACGTGCAATCGATTCCGTTTCGCAAAATACTATCCCGCATCCTGAAAATCGAACAGCAACTCATTGATTCATAGATATGATTTTTATGTTTTATGTCTTATATAAGACTGCAATCAAAGAATTCCGGTCCCTTATCATCGTCGGGCAAGCACTACCACACCATTTCATTTGCAACGACATTGGAGTCAACATGAAGATAGGGATACCGGCCGAATCACGTCCGGGCGAGACACGGGTCGCCGCCACACCCGAAACCGTCAAGAAGCTGGCGGCACGGCATCAGGTCGTCGTGCAGGCCGGCGCCGGCCGGCACGCGGCTATCGATGACGCGGCGTTCGCCGCCGCGGGCGCCGTCATCGGCAGCGCCGGCGACGCCTTCGGTGCGGACGTCGTCCTCAAGGTGCGCGCACCGGGCAGCGACGAGCGCGCGCTGATGAAGCGCGACGCCGTCCTGATCGGCATGCTCGATCCGTTCGACACCGCCAACCTGGCCGCCATGGCCGAAGCGGGCCTGTGGGCATTCGCGCTGGAAGCCGTACCGCGCATCACGCGGGCGCAGTCGATGGACGTGCTGTCGTCGCAGGCGAACATCGCGGGCTACAAGGCCGTGCTGATGGCGGCCAATACCTACGGACGGTTCATGCCGATGCTGATGACTGCCGCCGGCACCGTCAAGGCCGCGCGCGTATTGATCATGGGCGTCGGCGTGGCCGGCCTGCAGGCCATCGCCACCGCCAAGCGCCTCGGTGCCGTCATCGAAGCGTCGGATGTGCGCCCCCCGGTGAAGGAACAGGTGGAGTCCCTCGGCGCGAAGTTCATCGACGTGCCTTGCCTCACCGACGAGGAACGCGAGATCGCGGCCGGCACCGGCGGCTACGCGCGCGCGATGCCGGCGGAGTGGATGCGGCGCCAGGCGGAACTGGTGCACGAGCGTGCGAAGCTGGCCGACATCGTCATCACCACCGCGCTGATCCCGGGCCGCCGGGCGCCGGTGCTGATCGGCGAGGAGACGGTCAAGGCCATGAAGCCCGGCTCGGTGATCGTCGACCTGGCGGTGGCGCAGGGCGGCAATTGCCCGCTGTCCGAGATCAACAAGACGGTCGTGCGGCACGGCGTGCACATCATCGGACAGCCCGACCTGGCCTGCCTGGTACCGGCCGACGCGTCGAGCCTGTATGCCCGCAACGTGCTGGACTTCCTCAAGCTGATCGTCGACAAGGACGGCAACCTCGCGATCGACCGCGAGGACGAGATCATCCGCGCCACGCTCGTGTGCGCGGGTGCGGAAGTCTTGCGCAAGAGCGCCTGATCCAACAATAACGGAGTCCCCCATGGAAGTCAGTCATACCATCATCAACCTCATCATCTTCGTGCTGGCGGTCTACGTCGGCTACCACGTCGTCTGGACCGTCACGCCGGCGCTGCACACGCCGCTGATGGCCGTCACGAATGCCGTCTCCGCCATCATCATCGTCGGCGCCATGCTGGCCGCCGCGCTCACCACCGGCATCGTCGCCCAGGTCGCAGGCACCGTCGCGGTGGCCCTGGCCGCCGTCAACGTGTTCGGCGGTTTCCTCGTCACCCAGCGCATGCTGGAGATGTTCAAGAAGAAGGACGTCAAAGCGAAAGCCGGAGGCCGCGCATGAACGCCATCTCCATGAACATGGTCACGCTGCTGTACCTCGTCGCGTCCATCTGCTTCATCCAGGCGCTGAAGGGCCTGTCCTCGCCCGCCAGCGCGCGCATGGGCAACGCGTTCGGCATGGCCGGCATGGCCATCGCGGCGCTGACCACGGTCGCCCTCATCGTCAAGCTGCAGGCAATGATGGCGACCGGGTCGTTCGGCTTCGGCCTCGTCCTGCTGGGCACCGTGGCCGGCGGCGGCATCGGCGCGGTCGCGGCACGCAAGGTCGAGATGACCAAGATGCCGGAACTGGTGGCCGCCATGCACTCGCTGATCGGCCTCGCGGCCGTGTGCATCGCCGTCGCCGCCGTATCCGAGCCGTGGGCGTTCCGCATCGCCGAGCAGGGCCAGCCGCTCCCCTTCGGCAACCGGATCGAACTGTTCATCGGCACGTTCGTCGGCGCGGTGACGTTTTCCGGCTCCGTGATCGCGTTCGGCAAACTGTCCGGCAAATACAAGTTCCGGCTGTTCCAGGGCACGCCCGTGCGCTTCCCCGGCCAGCACATGGTGAACCTCGGCATCGCCGTCGCCATCGTGGCGCTGGGCCTCGTGTTCTGCTTCGATGCGGGCACGGCACCGGCCTGGACGCCCTTCATCGCGATGACCGCGCTGTCGTTCCTGCTCGGCGTACTGATCATCATCCCGATCGGCGGCGCCGACATGCCCGTCGTCGTGTCGATGCTGAACTCGTACTCCGGCTGGGCGGCGGCGGGCATCGGCTTCTCGCTCAACAACGCCATGCTGATCATCGCCGGTTCGCTGGTGGGTTCGTCCGGCGCGATCCTCTCGTACATCATGTGCAAGGCGATGAACCGGTCGTTCTTCAACGTGATCCTGGGCGGCTTCGGCGGCGACGCCGGCACGGTGGCGGCGGGCGAACAGGCGCAGCGGCCGGTGAAATCCGGCTCGGCCGACGACGCGACCTTCATCATGAGTAATGCGGAATCCGTCATCATCGTGCCGGGCTACGGCCTCGCCGTGGCGCGCGCGCAGCACTCGCTGAAGGAACTCGTCGAGAAGTTGACCCACAAGGGCGTGGCCGTGCGCTATGCGATCCACCCGGTCGCGGGCCGCATGCCGGGTCACATGAACGTGCTGCTGGCGGAGGCCGAGGTGCCGTACGACCAGGTGTTCGAGATGGAAGACATCAACGCGGAATTCGGCCAGACCGACGTCGTGCTGGTGCTTGGCGCGAACGACGTCGTCAACCCGGCGGCGAAGGATCCCGAGTCCCCGATCGCCGGCATGCCGATCCTCGAGGCCTATAAAGCCAAGAGCATCATCGTCAACAAGCGCTCGATGGCGTCGGGCTATGCCGGGTTGGACAACGACCTGTTCTACCAGGCGAACACGATGATGGTCTTCGGCGATGCCAAGAAGGTCATCGAGGACATGGTGAAGGCGGTCGACTGAGGGACGTAACGACCGTTGCTGCGCGGCCGGCGTCGATGCGCCGGCCGCCAGCCGCGTTGTCCATGCCGGACCAATGACGAATTCACATACCTGCCTTTAAAAAAGACATGGCACGGGCATCGCACGCCATCGCAAAAGCCCGCTAGACTTCGCCGGGTCCGCAATTTCACGTGAAAAGGCTCCCATGCTTCGCCTGCCCGCCTTCCTTGCCGGCGCCCTGCTCGCCCCCACGCTCGCGCTGGCGCAAGGCGCGGCGCCCCTGAATACCTGGCTGTTCACTTCATTCCGCGGCAACGGCGACGGCCTGCACCTGGCCGCCAGCGACGACGGCGTGGCATGGAAGGACACGGGCAAGGTCTACCTGACGTCGACCGTAGGCAGCGGCCTGATGCGCGACCAGCACATCATGCGCGGCCCCGACGGCATATTCCGCATGGTGTGGACCACGGGCTGGAACGACAAGGGCATCGGCTATGCCGCCTCGAACGACCTGGTCCACTGGACGGCGCCGCGCTACCTGCCCTTCTTCGAGAAGGTGGCGGGCGTGCGCAATGCTTGGGCGCCGGAAACCTTCTATGACGAGGACGGCAAGCAGTTCATCATCACGTGGTCGTCCAGCATCGACGGGCGTTTCAGGAAGACCGCTTCGCGCGAGCGAATGAACAACCGCACCTATGTCGTGACCACGCGCGACTTCGAAACGTTCAGCGAACCGAAGCTGTTCCTCGATCCGGGCTTCGACCACATCGACACCACGATCGCCAGGGTCGGCGGGCGCTACGTCGCCGTGTTCAAGGAAGGCGACAGGCAAAAGGCCAAACGCTGGGGACCGCTCCACTGGGCCGTGGCCGACAAGCCGCTGGGACCGTACAAGCTCAGCCCCAGGCCGCTGATCACCGAGCGGGCCGAGGGTCCGACGCTGATGGTCGATGGCGACACCACCCGCCTGTACGTCGACTTCTATGCGGATGGCCGCTACGGCGCGTATGAAACCCGCGACTGGGTCACCTGGACCGACGTCTCGGGCAAGGTCGCGGTCGCGCCGGGCCAGCGCCACGGCACCGTGTTGCCGGTGCCAGCCTGGTTGTCGAAGGACGTGGCCGCCGCCCAGCCCTCCACGACGGCCGCGCCCGCGAACGCCATCGCCGCCGCACCGCCGCCCGTGCTGGAAGGTTTCACGGCCGATCCATCCATCCGCGTATTCGGCGACACCTATTACATCTACCCCACCTCGGACAAGCCGTTCTGGCAGACCACCGACTTTTCGGCCTGGTCGTCGAAGAACCTGGTCGAATGGAAGAAGGAGCGCATGGTCCTGGACGTGGCGCACGACCTGAAGTGGGCGAAGGTCGAAGCCTGGGCGCCGGACGCCATCGAGCGCAACGGTACCTGGTACTTCTATTTCTGCGCGCAGGGGAACATCGGCGTGGCCACGGCCAGGTCGCCGCTGGGGCCGTTCGTCGACGCGCTCGGCAAGCCCCTGATCCCCAAGGGGTCCGGCGTCGGGTCCAACACGATCGACCCGTATCCGTTCATCGACGACGATGGCCAGGCCTACCTCTACTACGGCAACGGCAAACTGGGCAACGTCTACAAGCTCAAGCCAGACATGGTGACGCTCGACGGTCCCGTCCACACGATCGAATTGCGCGACCACCGTGAAGCGCCGGTCGTATTCAAGCGCAACGGCAAATACTATTTCATGTGGTCGATCGACGATGCACGCAGCCCGAACTACCGGGTGGGCTGGGGCGTGGCGGATTCCCCGCTGGGTCCCGTCAGGTCGCCGGACAAGGATTTCATCGTGCTGCAGAAGAAAGGGCCGGCGGTGGGCACGGCGCACCATAGCGTCGTGAACGTGCCGGGCACCGACCGGTGGTATGCCGCGTATCACCGCCACGCGCTGCCCGTGGGCAGCGGCTACCAGCGTGAAACCCTGCTGGTGAAGATGGAATTCGACGCGGACGGCGCGATCCGGCCGATGGACCCGCTCACGGCACCGTTCAAGCCTGGCGATGTGGGCGAGCCGATCGTGAGCGGCAAGGGGCGGCACCGGCCGTAAGCAGGTACGCCGCGTAGGCCAGGCCTACCGGCGTTTGGCCCGCGCCGCATGCAGCTTGCGGTAGCTGTCCATCAGGCGATGATGCCGGTCGAGCCCTTCCAGCTTCATGCTCGTCGGCGTGAGGCCATGGAAGCGGACGCTGCCGTCGACCGAACCCAGCACCGCGTCCATGCGCGGATTGCCGTACATCCGGCGGAAATTGGTGACGTAGTCGTCCAGTTCCAGCTCGTCGTCCAGCACCACCTCCAGCACCACGTTCATCGCCTGGTAGAACAGGCGGCGCTCGACGGTGTTGTCGTTGTATTGCAGGAAGGCGCCCACCAGTTCATGCGCTTCCTCGAACTGCTGCAAGGCGAGATTGATCAGCAACCGCAACTCGAGGACCGTCAGCTGGCCCCACTCCGTGTTCTCGTCGAACTCGATGCCGATCAGGGTGGCGATATCGGAATACTCGTCCAGCTCATTGTTCTCCAGACGATCCAGCAGCGCCGCCAGCGCGTCGTCGTCCAGGCGGTGCAGGTTCAGGATGTCTTCGCGGAACAGCAGCGCCTTGTTGGTGTTGTCCCAGACGAGATCCTCGACCGGATAGACTTCCGAGTAACCGGGCACCAGGATCCGGCACGCCGTGGCGCCCAGCTCGTCGTACACCGCCATGTACACTTCCTTGCCCATGTCTTCCAGGATCCCGAGCAGGGTCGCCGCTTCCTCCGCATTGGCATCCTCGCCCTGCGCGGTGAAATCCCATTCGACAAAATCGTGGTCCGCTTTGGCGCTGAAAAAGCGCCACGACACCACGCCGCTGGAATCGATGAAGTGCTCGACAAAATTGTACGGCTCGGTCACGGCTTCGCTGGCGAAGGTCGGCTGCGGCAGATCGTTCAAGCCTTCGAAACTGCGGCCCTGCAGCAGTTCCGTCAGGCTACGTTCCAGCGCCACCTCGAAACTCGGATGCGCGCCGAACGATGCGAAGACCCCGCCCGTCCGCGGGTTCATCAGGGTCACGCACATGACGGGATAGGCGCCGCCCAGCGACGCATCCTTGACCAGCACCGGAAAGCCCTGCGCTTCCAGTTCCTGGATGCCCGCCACGATGCCCGGGTATTTCGCCAGGACGTCCTGCGGCACATCCGGCAGCGCGATCTCGCCTTCCAGGATCTCGCGTTTCACGGCACGCTCGAAAATCTCGGACAGGCATTGCACCTGGGCTTCCGCCAGCGTATTACCGGCGCTCATGCCATTGCTGGCGTAGAGATTCTCGATCAGGTTGGACGGGAAATAGACTGTCTCGCCATCCGATTGCCGCACGTAAGGCAGCGAGACGATTCCACGCGCGACATTGCCCGAATTGGTGTCGTACAAGTGCGAGCCGCGCAACTCGCCTTCCGGATCGTAGATGTCGCGGCAGTACGCATCGAGGATCTCGTCCGGCAGCGCATCGTCGGGACCGGGCTGGAACCAGCGCTCGTCCGGATAATGGACGAAGGCCGCGTTGGCGATCTCCTCGCCCCAGTAGCTGCCGGCATAGAAATGGTTGTTGCTGATGCGTTCGATATATTCGCCCAGCGCGGATGCCAACGCACTTTCCTTGGTCGCGCCCTTGCCGTTGGTGAAACACATCGGCGAGTGCGCATCGCGGATATGCAGCGACCACACGTTCGGCACGATGTTGCGCCACGACGCGATTTCGATCTTGATGCCGAGGGCTGCCAGCAGCCCCGACATATTGGCGATGGTTTGTTCCAGCGGCAGATCCTTGCCGGGAATATAGGTTGCGGCGTCGGCGGCGGGCTGCAATGTCAGCAATGCCTGCGCATCCGCATCCAGGTTCTCGACCTCTTCGATCACGAACTCCGGCCCGGCCTGCACGACTTTCTTCACTGTGCACCGGTCGATCGAGCGCAGGATGCCCTGACGGTCCTTTTCCGAGATGTCCGGCGGCAGCTCGACCTGGATCTTGAAGATCTGCTGGTAACGGTTTTCCGGGTCGACGATATTATTCTGCGACAGGCGAATATTCTCGGTCGGGATATTGCGGGTGTTGCAGTACAACTTCACGAAGTACGCCGCGCACAAGGCCGACGAGGCCAGAAAATAATCGAACGGGCCTGGCGCCGAGCCATCGCCTTTATAGCGGATAGGCTGATCGGCGATGACCGTGAAGTCATCGAACTTGGCTTCCAGACGCAGCTTGTCGAGAAAGTTGACCTTGATTTCCATCGGAGAATTCCAAACTTTATAAAAACACAAAGCCCTGTCATGACAGGGCTTTGCAGTCAAACAACTACGGGGGATTATTCCTACATAACGTCAGACTACCACAGTCTGCACGCCGAAAGCACGCCCGCCCCCGATCAGGGGCACCCGCAAGGGTCGGGCGGCACGCCTCCAGGCAGCCCCAACGTCTCGGCATTGACAATGGTCGTCGACTGGGGCAAATCAAAAGAGAGTGGGATCATCGATACCAATGCCTGATAGGGAGCCCGCGTACACGTCTGGCTTCCATCCGGCTTGCACACACGAACGCGTACGAGGCGGATGCAGTTACCGGCATATGGATCCTTCAGACAGTTCGCATAATTGACGGCTGGGCTGCTCGGTAGCGTCCCGGACGGGATCGGCGTCATCGTCAGCGTCGATCCGGACTTCTGGATGGACATGTAGTCGATCTTGACGTAATCGTCCGTGACCGGCTCCGCGAACAGGAGGAGTCCCGGCGAATCCCTGAACACCGCTTGCTGGCGTACTGCCTGCATTGCTGAAGTGCTGCTGAAATCCGCGGTGGCTGCCAGTGCGGCCGCGCGACGTGTTACCTCCTGCAGGGTATTGCAGATGTACATCGCGCGCGCAATTTCGATGATGCCGAAAACAAAAAGGAAGAAAACGATGGCGACAATCGCGAATTCGACCGCAGCGACACCCTGCTCCCTGGTTCGTCTCGCCAGGGCCCGGACCGGTAGTTTAGTTGCCCGCATAGTTCATGGTCGAATCTGCGGTCAAGTTGATGCCTTGGCCGTTGGTGAATTCATCGGTGATGCCCCTGAATATCTTGTCGCTGATGCGAATCCGTACCTGGACGCGCACGGTCTGCGGAACGGACCAGCCACACTGAGTCAGATCGCATTGGACAACGATCGTCCGCGCATCGAGCATCGGCCGGATTTCGTCGGTCTCCGCCAGGGCAATCTGTCTCGCGAGCGTCGAGACGGGTGCATCGCTGTCGCCGGTCCCCAACGTCGCCATCTCGAGACGGGACGCAGTGGACAGAAAGCGGGCCGCGTCATGGGCCGCCTTCTGGGCCACGCTGTAATACCAGAACACCTGCGCAAAAAACAGAGGCACTGCCAGGAACAGGGTCAGGATCGTTAGGGAAAATGCCATCTCGATGGTGACGCTGCCTTGCTCTGTGCGCCGCCGGGGGCTGACGAATATCGTTCTCATGGGAAGAGCTTTACTTGAGTGCGCAAAGTTTGTTCATCGGCCAGGCCGGCAAATTCCGCATACAGGTGGTCACTGTCTGCAGGCACCGTCATGAAGAAGCGCCCGATGGCGCTTACGGTCGCCGAATTTCCGGAAACCGGGCAGGAAAGCAGTGGAACGTTCAGCACCCTGCGGCCCCCTACCCCCGGATGGGTTGGCGACGTGATGTATCCGGTCTTGAAGTACGGGGGCGAAGAAGGGTATGACGACGCGGTCGGGCGCCCCGGGTTGTACAACGTATTCCAATTCGTGGTACTGAAGGTCGTGTAACCACCCGATGGCGGGGAGGCCGCGTAGTTGACAGCCTTCGCATACGACCAGAGGACACCGAACTGGCCTGCGGTCGTTCCACTTGGCGTCGGATCCGGGCCCGCCACTGTCCAGCGTTTGCCATCGACTGTCGATAGTGCCGCGGCCTGCCCGCTTGGCGCCGCAGCCATCCAGGTGATCGTATTTGCCGTGTAAGCCTTGACGTTCGTATCCGGCGGTGCGGAATCGGGCGTACACGGGGCAGTGACCGCCGTGCTGTACGAGTCGAATCGCGAATTCAGGTGCAGGTACAGGTCGGACAGCGGGAACGGTGTCGAGACGCTGAGCGCCCCTCCCGTGACCCGCGCAATGCCCAGGGTCCCGGTACACACGAAAGGCGCAACCGTGGCGATGTCGCTCGTGGCGGCGCCTCCCGCGCCCGGGCCCGAGAGCGGATTGATCAGGTACGTCAGCCCGGCGCTCGTACCTTGGGAGTTCAGCTGCATGAGATCGTAGGCGACGCCACGCCGGAAGCCATATTCTTCGAGCTCGCCACTTCGGTTCCGGCTGGCCTCGGGGCGCATGGTGCATATCCCCAGCGGCGTGACCCCGATCCCGACGCGGCCCGCGACAGCGCGCGCACTGACATTCACCGTTGCCAACGAGGTCGACACGACCCGCATCAACATGGTGTCCACTGCGCCGTAGGTCGTATCGAGGTTCCCCGTATCGACTTTCACGTAGAGAAGGCCGTTGGGACTGGCTTTTGCCACCGCGCTGGCATACGGAACCCACGGCCCGTTCGGCGAAGTACCGAACTCGATCGCGGTATCGGTCCAAGCCATGGTTTGCTTCCCATATTGATAGGTCAATTGGCTTGGCGGGGATGCGGTGAACCGGGCAGATGCCTTTTGTCCGGCCCTGGTGATGCCGGCCGCCGTGCCATCGAGCTCGTAGGCGGCGGCCACGGCGGCAGTATCCGCTACCGTCTGCAGTTCCATCCTGCGGTTGTAGACTTGGGAAAGCTCCAGCGCCAGGCCGCAAAACGCACACATCATGATCAGCGCTCCGGCCAGCATGATCGCGATGGCGCCGCTCTCACGTCCCATCCGTTCGAAACCTCGTCGACCCGCACGACATTTGCGTCGGCTGAACGTGCTTGTCGCCATGCCGTCCTCCGTGAATACTGGTCTGGCCTTGATGCGCCTGTCAAAACGATTCTAGTTAAGGTTTATCCTGGTTAATTGATCTTCGATAGTTTTTGCAAAGACAAGGCGAGCGTCATAGTTGTGCTGCATCGACCGCGGTTGCGGCCGGATGTGAATCAGGCCTTCGCCATGTCGGATCCATTGGTACGAAGCAGCTAGCTGTCAGTCCCTGGTTGCCTTTGCGCATGACCTGCAACACAGTGGGTCCGACAACGACTCGGCCGCGGCCGACGCTTCCTCGACGAGCGCGGCATCCTGCTGCGTCATCCCTTCCACCTTCGCAATGCATTGACACAAGAAAGGAAATCGGCCAGACTCCGCAGGATGTTAGCGCTATTTGTTTGATGGTATGGGATGTTACAGACCTGCCAGATTGCGATACGCCGGCCAGACGCCCTGGCAGGATATCGACCGCGCTACCATCAGGGCGTGGCAGATGCAAAAACAAACCGAGGAGACCTTCATGAACACTAGTGCCGTCGAGAGCACTCATACCATCCAGGAGGCGGAAAATACCCGCCTCATCATTCTGATCAGCTGTGTTGCCACGATCGGCGGCTTCCTGTTCGGCTTTGACAGCGGCGTCATCAACGGCACCGTCGACGGCCTGAAGCAGGCCTTCCATTCGACCGATGCCGAGCTCGGATTCGAAGTCGCTTCGATGCTGCTGGGCTGCGCGCTCGGCGCCTTCACCGCCGGCCGGCTGGGCGACCTCTGGGGACGCCGTACCGTGCTGCTCATCTCGTCCGTGATGTTCCTGCTGTCGGCGCTGGGCGCGGGCTTTGCAACGAGCTCGCTCGTCTTCGTCGCTGCCCGCGTGCTTGGCGGCTTTGCGGTCGGCGCGGCCAGCGTGATGTCGCCGGCCTACATCGCCGAGGTCGCCTCGGCCCGCTACCGGGGCCGGCTGGCGACAGTCCAGCAGATCGCCATCATCAGCGGCCTGTTCTGTGCCTTCCTGAGCAACTACGTCCTGGCGCGGGCGGCCGGCGGATCGACCGGCGTGCTGTGGCTGGGACAAGAGGCATGGCGCTGGATGTTCTGGATGATGGCCATTCCCTCCGTCGCGTTCCTGCTGCTGCTGCTGACGATCCCGGAAAGCCCGCGCTTCCTCGTCGCCAAGAAGCGCAAGGACGAGGCGCTGGCCGTGCTGGAACGCCTGTACGGCGCGGCCGTAGCCCGCACGAAGTTCAACGCGATCGACGTGTCGCTGGCGGAAGACCACCACCGTCCGCAGCTGTCGGACCTGGTCAACAAGGCGACCGGCAAGCTGCGCCCAATCGTGTGGGTCGGCATCGGCCTGGCGACGTTCCAGCAGCTGGTCGGCATCAACGTGGTGTTCTATTACGGCGCGGTGCTGTGGCAGGCCGTGGGCTTTTCCGAAAGCGATGCCTTGCTGATCAACGTCCTGTCGGGCGGCCTGAGCATCGGCGCCTGCATCGTCACCGTGTTCCTGATCGACCGCATCGGCCGCAAGCCCCTGCTGTGGATCGGCTCGGCCGGCATGGCGGTAACGCTCGGCATCGTGACGTTCGCCTTTGCCAGCGCCTCGCTCGACGCGAACGGCAAACTGGCCCTGACCGGCACGATGGGCGTGGTGGCCCTGGCCGCAGCGAATATTTATGTGATCTTCTTCAACATTTCTTGGGGTCCGGTGATGTGGGTCATGCTGGGCGAGATGTTCCCGAACCAGATCCGCGGTTCCGGCTTGGCGGTTGCCGGCGCGGCCCAGTGGACGTCCAACTTCCTGATCACGGTGACCTTCCCGATGCTGCTCGCCAGCATCGGCCTGGCGGGCGCCTACGGCCTGTACACCGTGGCTGCCGTGATCTCGGTCTACTTCGTGCTGCGCTACGTGCATGAAACGCGCGGCAAGGAACTGGAGCAGATGGAAGGCTGATCGCGCGCACCAGCCGCCAACAACAAGGCCGTTGATGATCGAGTCATCAACGGCCTTTTGTTTTTTTACCGGGATCGTGTCCGGCTACTTGAACCGGTCGAAGAAGGCCTTGGACTCCTGCGCCGAAAAATTGGGGTACCAGTGGCCGCCGGTCTCGGTGCCGCACCACGTTACGGGCTTGCCGCTGTCGCAGCCCTGGTATTCCACGCAGCCGTTACTGCCCACGGGCACGGTGGTGGCACTGCAGCTATTGCGCTTGAGGAAAACATCGCGCGCCTCCATCCCCGCCGAGTAAGGCACCGTGTTATCGTCCTTCGCGTGGACGAACATGGCCGCCACCTTGTAGGAAGAACCGGCACAGCCGCTCCAGAGCGAACCGGCCATGGGCACGATCGCGCGCACCACGTCGCCCATCTGGCATCCGATGGCGTTGGACATCATGCCGCCAAAGCTGAAGCCGGTCGCGAAAACACGCTGCGTGTCGGTGCATACGCCCTGCTGCACCTCGCCGATCATGGCGCGCAGGAAGCGAATGTCGCGGTCGCCGGTGTTGGCCCAACCCTTGTCCAGGCCCTGCGGGGCCACAAAGATGGCATTGTCGCCGTACAGATTCTTCAGCCCGAAAAAGCCACTCCAACCGTAGACATCGGCGGCGCTGCCGTCGCGCCAGTGCAGCCCGATGATCACCGGATAGGCTTTATTGCGGTCATAGGTGGCCGGCATCTCGATCCAGTAGCTGCGCTGGGTACCGTCGCTGGTGAGCGAATGCATGCCGGTGGTCAGCCTGGAACCGCTGCCACAGCCCGCGGTGCTCGCAGCCGGTACAGTGGCGGGAGGTGGGGGTGGTGACGCCAACACGGGTGTGGGTGTTGACGTGGCAGTGGCGCCTGTCCCCCCTCCGCAAGCGACGAGCGTGGTGAAAAGTAACGCGGCATATGCATTTCTCATCTCTCCTCCTTGTTTCATCAAGTTCTCTTCTTAACGAGTGAAACAAAAGTGTAGGGATTCACTTCATGTCCGTGTTTTACATTTTTCGCGAAGCGCGGACATGTTTTCGAGTGATGAACGAAAGCGAAGGATGTAGCCCGGCCGCACGCCGTCTATTGCCAGCCTCCGCCGAGCACTTTATACAGTGCAATCCGGTTGGACGCGCTGGCCAGGCGGATGCCGATCAGGTTCTGGCGCGCGTTGTACAACTCGCGCTGCGACACCAGGGTATTCAGATAGGACTCGACGCCTTTCCGGTAACGCGCGTCGTGGATGCGGTAACTTTTTTCCGCCGCATCCACCAGCGAAGCCTGCGCGGCCAGTCGCTCGTCCAGCGTACCGCGCTCGGCCAATGCATCGGCCACTTCACGGAATGCGGACTGGAGCGCCTTGTCATACTGCGCCAATGCGATATCGCGGTTTGCGCCGGCGATATCCAGGTTTGCCTGGTTGGCCCCGCCCGTGAAAATCGGCAGGTTCAGTTGCGGCGCGAACGTCCACGCGCCGCTGCCTGCCTTGAACAGGCCGGACAGGCCGGGGCTCGCACCGCCGGCGAATGCGGTCAGCGACATACTCGGAAAAAACGCCGCGCGGGCCACACCGATATCGGCATTCGCGGCCCGCAGGGCACGTTCGGCCGCGGCCACGTCCGGACGGCGGCGCAATACGTCCGACGGCACGCCCGTCGGTAAGTCCGCAAGACGGCTTACCGCCTGCAATGGCTCGTGCGGCAGCAACCCTGCGGGCACCGGAGTGCCAACCAGCAGGGTCAAGGCATTCTCGCCAGCCGCGACACGTGTGCGACATGCCGCCGCATCATGGCGGGCCGCGTCGACGCTGGTACGGGCTTCGACCATGTCGAGCCCCGATGTGGCGCCGGCCTCGAACCGGCGCCGCGCCAGTTCGAACGTGGCTTGCTGGTTGCCCAGCGTCTCCATGGCCAGCTGCAGTCGCTCGCGCTCCGCCGCCAGCGTCAGCCATGCGTCGACCACTTCGGCCACCAGGCTGATCTGGTGGGCGCGGCGTGCTTCTTCCGTGCCGAGATATTGCTGCAGCGCGGCCTCCGACATGTTCCTGACACGGCCGAACACATCCAGTTCGAACGCCGGGATGCTCACGCCTCCGCTGTACTGGCGCGCGACATGGCCTGCGCCGGTGTCGGACTGCCTTGCCGGCACACGCTGCGCAATCTGGCCGACGCCGGCATCCAGGTGCGGCAAGCGCCCGGCGTCGACGACGCCATATCGGGCACGGGCCTTCTCGATATTCAGGATCGAGACGCGCAGGTCCCGATTATGGTCGAGTGCCAGTTGCACCACCTGGCGCAGCGGTTCGCTGGCAATGAATTCACGCCATGCGATATCCGATGCCGCGCGTGCTTCGATGCTCGGCCGCAACGTTTTATCGGCGCCGTCGTTCGGCCACTCCCGTGCCACCGGCGGGGCGGTGGGCGGCAGGACCGGCGCCAGGCTGCAGCCCGACACCATGGCGGCGATGGCGAGCGTCACGATGGATTTGTTCATTTTGCTGCTTCCTCAATCAATACGGGTTCGGGCAGCGCCGGCGCCCTGGCGGCGAACCAGCCGCGTACCAGCACGAAAAACACGGGCACGAAAAATATCCCCAGAAAGGTCGCGGTCAGCATGCCGCCCAGGACACCGAAGCCGATGGCAACCTGCGCGCCCGAGCCTGCGCCGGTGGCCATGGCCAATGGCAGCACGCCCAGGCCGAATGCAATCGACGTCATCAGGATGGGACGCAAACGCATCTTCACCGCGATCAGAGTTGCCTCGCGCAGACCCTTGCCGGCCTCCTGCAACTCCTTGGCGAATTCCACGATCAGGATCGCGTTTTTCGCGGACAGTCCGACGACCGTGAGCAACCCGACCTTGAAGTAGACGTCGTTCGCCAGGCCCGCCCCCCAGGTTGCCAGCACGGCGCCGATGATGCCCAGGGGGACCACCAGCATGACCGAGAACGGTACCGACCAGCTTTCATACAGCGCGGCCAGGCAGAGGAACACGACCAGGAACGACAGCGAGTACAGCAACGCCGTCTGGTCGCCGGAATCGCGTTCTTCCAGGGACATGCCGGTCCACGCGTAACCGACGCCTTTCGGCAATCTGGCGACCATGCGCTCCATCTCCAGCATGGCATCGCCGGAACTCACACCCGGCGCGGCCATCCCCTGGATATTCAGCGATGACGTGCCGTTGTACCGCTCGAGACGTGGCGACGCCGTTTCCCACGCGCCGGTGGCGAAGGCGGCGAACGGCACCATCTCGCCGTCCTGGTTGCGCACCGACCACTTTTGCAGGTCTTCCGGCAGCATGCGCGACTCGGCCGTACCCTGCATGAGCACCTTTTTCACGCGGCCGCGGTCCATGAAGTCGTTGACATAGGCCGAGCCCCAGCCGACCGACAACACCTGGTTGATCTCCCGCAGGTCGAGACCCAGCGCCGCCGCTTTCTGGCGGTCGACGGTAATCCTGTATTGCGGCGTATCTTCCTGGCCGTTCGCGCGCACGCCGACCAGCTTCGGATTCTTGCCTGCCATGGCCAGCAACTCGTCGCGCGCCACCATCATGGCCGCATGGCCAAGATTGGCGCGGTCGAGCAGTTGCAGGTCGAAGCCGCCGGCATTACCGAGCTCCATCACCGCCGGCGGCGCGAACGTGTACACCAGCGCATCGCGCGAATTCATCAATGCTTCGAGGGCGCGCCAGCCGATATAGCCGGAATGGTTTTCCAGGCCATGGCGCTCTTTCCAGTCCTTGAGCTTGACGAAGGCCATGCCATTGTTCTGGCCATTGCCGGCGAACGAGAAACCCGCGACCGAGAAGACGGATTCGACATTCTGCTTTTCCCTGGTGAAGAAATAGTTCTCCACCTCCTCGATGGTCTTCACGGTCCGTTCCTGCGTCGCGCCCCCCGGTAACTGGATGGCGGTGAACAGCACACCCTGGTCCTCTTCGGGCAGGAATGCGCTCGGCACATGCGCAAACGCGAAGCCCAGTGCACCCAGCAGCGCCGCATACACCGCCATCGTCCTGCCGGTACGTGCGACCAGCTTCGCGACGACGCCCTGGTAGCGCTCGTTGCCGCGGTCGAACGTGCGGTTGAACCAGCCGAAGAAGCCCTTGTCCGCCACGTGCGTGCCCGGCTTCAGGACCGTTGCGCACAGCGCGGGCGTGAATACCATCGCCACCAGCACGGACAACACCATCGCCGCCACGATCGTCACCGAGAACTGGCGATAGATCACGCCGGTGGATCCGCTCATGAAGGCCATCGGCACGAACACCGCCGAGATCACCATGCCGATTCCCACCAGCGCACCGGAGATCTGCCCCATCGACTTCATCGTCGCCTCCCTGGGCGCCAGGCCTTCCTCGGTCATCACGCGCTCGACGTTTTCCACAACGACGATGGCATCGTCCACCAGCAGGCCGATGGCCAGCACCAGTCCGAACATGGTCAGGCTGTTGATCGAATAACCCAGCGCGGCAAGCACCCCGAACGTACCCAGCAGGACGACCGGCACCGCCATCGTGGGGATCAGCGTGGCCCGGAAGTTTTGCAGGAACAGGTACATCACCAGGAAGACGAGGACGATCGCCTCGACGAGGGTCTTCACCACCTCATGAATCGACGCTTTCACGAACGGCGACGTATCGAAGGCAACCTGCGACTTCACCCCTTTCGGGAAGAAGGGTTCCATGCCGGCCAGGCTGGCTTTCACCGCGTCCGCCGTGGCGAGCGCATTGGCGCCGGTCGCGAGCTTGATGGCGATACCGGCCGCCGGCTTGCCGTTGAAGCGTACGACGCTGGCATAGTTTTCGCCGCCCAGTTCGATACGCGCCACGTCGCGCAGGTAGACGGCGGCACCATCGGCCCGGTTCCTGAGCATGATGCCGCCGAACTGCCCGGGGGTCTGCATGCGGCTCTGGGCCGTCACTGCCGCGTTCAGCTGCTGGCCGCGCACGGCCGGCGCACCGCCCAGTTCACCGACGGACACTTCCGCATTCTGGCGGCGCACGGCCGCGATGACGTCGGCCGGCGTCAGGCGGTAACCTTCTAGCCTGGCCGGATCCAGCCAGATGCGCATCGCGTATTGCGTGCCAAAGTGCTGGACTTCGCCGACGCCCTCGATGCGCGACAGCGGCTCCACCACGCTGGAGGCGATATAGTCGTCCAGGTCGGCATTGTTCATGCTGCCATCCTGGGACACGAAACCGAGCACCATCAGGAAGCTGTTGGTGGCCTTGGACACGGCCAGGCCCTGCTGCGTCACTTCCGCGGGCAGCAGCGGCGTGGCGAGCGCCAGCTTGTTCTGTACCTGCACCTGCGCGATATCGGGATCGGTGCCGCTCGTGAAATACAACGTGATGCCGATGCCGCCCGTCGCATCGGAGCTCGAACTCATGTTGCGCAAGCCGTCGATGCCCTTCATCTTCTGCTCGATCACCTGGGTGACCGCATCCTCCACGGTCCTGGCGGACGCGCCCGGATACATGCCCGTGATCTGGATCGTCGGCGGCGCGATCTGCGGGTACTGCGCGACCGGCAGCACCTGGATCGCCAGCACGCCCGCCAGCATGATGACGATCGCGATGACCCAGGCGAAGACCGGCCGTTGAACGAAAAATTTTGCCATTCGAAACTCCTTACCGCGCGGCGGTGGCCGGCGCGCCCGGCTGCACCTTCTGCAGGCCTTCGACGATCACCCGGTCGCCCGCCGCCAGGCCGGACGCCACGAGCCAGCGGTCGCCCGCCGTGCCGGACGTCACCAGGACCTTTTGCTCGACGATGCCTTTCCGGTTCAGCACCAGGGCGGTCGCTTCGCCCTTCTGGTTGCGCGTGATGCCCTGCTGCGGCACGGCGATCGCCTTCTCGTCGACACCGCTGTCGATCACGGCGCGCACGAACATCCCCGGCATCAATTCATGCTTCGGATTCGGGACGATGGCCCGCAGGACGACGTTGCCGGTGCCCGGGTCCACGCTCGACCCGGCGAACTGCAGCCTGCCTTCGTGGGGATACATGGAACCGTCGGCCAGCTTCACCAGCACGCGCGCCTGGCCATCGGCCTGCCTTACGCTGCCGGATTCGACCAGCCGCTTCAGGCGCAGCATCTCCTCGGCGGACTGGGTCACGTCGACATAGATCGGGTCCAGCTGCTGCACGGTCGCAAGCGGCGTTTCCTGTCCCGCCATCACGAGTGCGCCGGGCGTCACGGTCGAGCGGCCGATGCGGCCGGAAATCGGTGCCTCGACCCGCGTGTAGTCGAGATTGATGCGGGCGGTTTCCAGCGCGGCCCTGGCCGTCGCCACGTCGGCCCGCGCCTGCGCTTCGGCCGCGACGGCGTCGTCGTAGTCCTGGCGGCTCACGCCGTCGACGTCCAGCAGTTCCCGGTAGCGCCTGGCCCTGGGTGCCGCCGAGGCCAGGTTCGCTTCGGCACGCGACACGGCTGCCTGCGCCGACGTCAGGGATGCCCGATACGTGCCCGATTCGATCTGGTACAGCTGGGTGCCCGCCTTGACGTCGGCGCCCTCGACGAACAGGCGCTTCTGCACCAGGCCGCCGACCTGCGGACGCACCTCGGCCACCAGGTAGGCGGAAGTACGACCCGGCAGTTCGACCGTCACGGGCCGCGGCTGGACCTCGACGACATGCACGCCGACTTCAGGTGGCGCGGCCCTGGCCGGCGCCGCCTGCTGGGACTCGCACCCGGCGGTCAACGCCGCCGCACATGCGAGGAAAACGATATGTGCTCTCATGACTCTCCACCTGTCTTTAAATAACGCAAGTACTCACTCATTTATCAGTCCAAAAAATTTAGTCGAAAAACATGCGACGGATCGCCAGGAAGCCGCTGTCCTTGTATTCGGTGATTCTCCCGGGTTCGCGCATGGCAAAGTCGATGGTCGTATTGGCCACCGCGATGAACAGCGCATCGGCATAGCGCGAAGGATGCCCGGCCGTGACGTCGCTCGCCTGGACGAGTTCCAGCATGTGCACGTCCGGGAACATCGCCATCTCCGCCGCCCGCGTCTCCGCCGTCAGGATGTCGGTCACCGACAACTGCGTCACCGCCCTGTTCCAGACCGGATGCGCCAGGGCCCAGTCGATGTGCGCATCCCAGATGCGCCGCGCCCGCTCTATCAGGGACAGCGATGGATCGAACGACGTGTCCACCGATGACCAGCCCTGCTCGCTGATGTACAGGTACATCTCGTTGAGCAGTGCTTCCTTGGTGGGAAAATAGCGAAACAGGGTCCCTTCCGCCACGCCCGCCATCGTGGCGACGAGCGCGGTCGGCGCACCGACGCCACGCTCGGCAACCGCCTGGGCGGCGGCTTCCAGCAGGTGCAGCCTTTTCTCTTCGCTCTTCGGACGGGCCATGGTCGGTGAAATATAACGGAGTACTCACTCATTATAGACACTCCACCGATTATTGCAACCCGACACTTTCATGCAATTCGCTGGACGTTGCCCCGCTCCCGCACCAGCCGTTCGAACTCGCTCCCGCACAATGGCCGGCTGAAGTAGTAACCCTGGATTTCGTCGCAACCCCGGCCCAGCAGGTAATCCCACTGGGCCCGGGTTTCGACCCCTTCGGCGATGACGCGAAGGCCGAGTTCGTGGGACAGGGAGATCATCGCCGCGACCATGGCGGCGCTGTTGGCGTCGTGCCCGATGTCGCGGACGAAGGACTGGTCGATCTTCAACACGTCCACGGGAAAGCGCTTCAGGTAGGACAGGCTGGAGTAGCCGGTGCCGAAGTCGTCGATCGACAGGTGGACGCCCATGCGCTTCAGCGCCCGCATCGTCGCGACCGCGGTATCGGCATCCTCCATCATGAGGCTTTCCGTCAGTTCGATTTCCAGGCTGGCCGCCGGCAACCCCGTCTCGTGCAGGATATCGGCAATCAACTGCGGCAACCCGGCGTCCTTGAACTGGCGCGACGACAGATTGACGGCGATCCGCAGGGCGCCGAGGCCGTTGCGCTGCCAGGCCGCGGCCTGGGCGCAGGCGGCGCGCAGCACCCAAGTGCCGAGGGGCACGATCAGGCCGGTTTCCTCGGCGAGCGCGATGAAGCGGTCGGGCCCCAGCGCGCCCATCCGGGGATGGCGCCAGCGGATCAGCGCTTCCATGCCGATCACGGCGCCGCTGGCCAGGTCGACCTGCGGCTGGTAGTGCAGTTCGAACTGCCCGGCGCTCATCGCGTTGCGCATCGCATCGAGCAGCGCCATGCGCTCGAGCGCGCGCTCGTTCATGCTCGGCAGGTAGAAGCTCAACGTGTTGCGTCCGCTTTCCTTGGCGCGGTACATCGCGATCTGCGCATACTTGACCAGGCTGTCGGCGTCGCCCCCATCGGCCGGATACGATGCGATCCCGGCGCTGCAGGTGAGGAAGACGCGCTGGCCGCCCTCGCAGAACGGCTCGGCGATGGCGGCGAGCACCTTGCGCACGGCCGCCTCGGCCTGGCTTTCCACGGCCCGGTTCTCGAACAGCAGGACGAATTCGTCGTCCCCGGTGCGGGCGACGGTGTCGGTGGGCCCGACGGCGGCCAGCATGCGCTCGCCCGCCTGGCACAGCAGGCGATCCCCGGCGGCCGCGCCCAGGCTGTCGTTGACGTGCTTGAACTGGTCGAGATCGAGCACGGCCACCCAGACGGGCGCGGCATCGGCGCGCGCGAAGGCCAGGGCGCGGTCGATGCGGTCGGCCAGCGCGACCCGGTTCGGCAGGCCGGTCAGCATGTCGTGCCGCGCGCGATGCTCCAGCGCGGCTTCGTACTGCTTGGCGACCGTGACGTCGTATTCGAGGATGACGAAGAACTCGGTGGCGCCGTTCGCATCGTTGACCGGCGCCAGGTAGGCCTCTTCATGGTAGGGCGTGCCGTCCTTGCGCCGCAGGTGCAGCGACGCATGTGTCTCCCGTCCTTCGGCAATGGCGTTGCGCAGCTCGTGCAGGCCCGGCTGGTCGTCGACGTCGTGCGCCAGGTATTCCAGCGGCATGCCGAGGACCTCGTCGGCCTCGTAGCCGTGCATGCGCGTAAACGCCGGGTTGACGTGGATGATGCGCGCACCCGGCACGCGGGCATCGATCAGGGTGACGGGATTGGCGCTCGATTCGATGGCGCGCTGGTACAGGTGCAGCGCTTCGGCGGTCCGGCCGAGGTCCGCCGTGCGCTCGTCCGCCACGCCCCTGGCCGACCTCGTTCCCTGCGCCCGGCCGCACGCGTACGCGGCGGCGGCGGCCCCCGCCCCGATCGCCAGACGGCCCAGCCAGCCCAACGGCATCGCCGGGGCCGGATGAGCGGACTCCGGCCGGTGTCCACGTCTCTTCGGTTCCATACATGCCTCGCATCCGACGCACGCCGCCAGTGTACACCTTGTCCCCGCGCGCGGAACGGCGTGCCGTAGATCAGCGCACCGCCGAGTTCCCGCCGTCGACCGCGATCACCTGTCCGGTGATGTGCTTGCCGGCGTCCGACGCGAGCAGCGCGGCCACGCCCTTCAGGTCCTCGTCGTCGCCGAGGCGCTGCAACGGCACGGAACGGATCATCTGCTCTTCCCCCGCGTTCTCCAGCAGGCCTCGGCTCATCTTCGACGGGAAAAAGCCGGGCGCAACGGCGTTGACGGTAATGCCGTGGCGGCCCCACTCCCCGGCCAGCGTGCGCGTGAAATTCATCAGCGCCGCCTTCGAGGTGTTGTAGGACAGCGTCTTCATCGGCGAATCGGGGGCGTTGCCGGCAAAACCGGCGATCGAGGCGACGTTGATGATGCGGCCGCGCCCGCGCGGGATCATGGACTGCCGGCCGACCGCCTGCGACAGCAGGAAGATGCTGCGCACGTTCAGGTTCATGACCTTGTCCCAGCCGTCGAGCGGAAAATCTTCCGCCGGCGCCGCCCAGGTGGCGCCCGCGTTGTTGACGAGGATGTCGATCCGGCCCGCCTGCGCCAGCGCCTCCGTGGCCAGCGCGGCGACGCCTTCCGCCGACGCCATGTCGGCCGCGATCGCGCTGGCGACGATGCCGCGCGCGCCCAGGCGGGCGACCGCCGCGTCGAGATCGGCCTGCTTGCGCGCCGACAGGATGACGCGGGCACCCATCTCGCCCAGCGCTTCGGCGATCTGCAGGCCCAGCCCGCGCGAACCGCCCGTGACGAGGGCGATACGGCCCGTAAGGTCAAACAATTGTTGTGTAGTGCGCACTGGAAACTCCTTGGTTGATGTGTTTGGGGATGCCGGACGGCGGCGACACGCGCGCCTCCAGCCGGAACACGGCGAGCGCCCCGGTCAGATGCGCCGTCTGGCCGGACAGCGCCTCGGCCACCGCCGCCGCCTCCTCGACGAGCGCGGAATTCTGCTGCGTCATGCCGTCCATGCTGCCGATCGCGCGGCCGATCTGCGCGATGCCCGCCGCCTGGCGCGCGCCGGCCTCGCTGATTTCGTCCATGATGGTTTCGACCTTGCGGACCGACGCGACGATCTGCTGCATCGTCGCCCCCGCCTCGTCGACCAGCGCGCAGCCGGCGTCGACCTTGGCGACCGAGTCGCCGATCAGCACCTTGATTTCCTTCGCTGCCGCCGCGCTGCGCTGCGCCAGGTTGCGCACCTCGCTGGCGACGACGGCGAAACCGCGGCCCTGCTCGCCCGCGCGCGCCGCTTCCACCGCCGCGTTCAGGGCGAGGATATTCGTCTGGAACGCGATGCCGTCGATGACCGCGATGATGTCGACGATCCTGCCGGCCGACGCGTTGATGGCGCCCATCGTCGCGACCACGCTGTCGACGACCGCGCCGCCGCGCGTCGCGATGCGGCTCGCGCTGGCGGCCAGCCGGCCCGCTTCGCTCACGCTCGCCGTGTTCTGCTCGACCGTGCCGGTCAGTTCCCGCATCGAACGGCTGGTGAGGTCCAGGTCGTCCGCCTGGGCCAGCGTGCGGCCGGCCAGGTCGGCGTTGCCGCGCGCGATTTCCGCGCTGGCCGAGGCGATCGTATCGGCCGAGACCTTGATGCCCGCGACCAGGGTGGCGAGCCGCGTACGCATCTCGCCCAGCGCGGCTAGCACGCTGTCGGCGCGGGCGGCGCGGATCTCCATCGACAGGTCGCCGCGGGCCACCGCCTGCGCGATCGCACGGGCGTATTCCGGTTCGCCGCCCATCTCGCGCCAGATCGCCTTGACGACGAACCACGACACGGCCACCAGGCCGCCCACGACCAGCAATGCCGTCAGCACCATCGTCCACAGGACGTCCTGCACGCCGGCCGCGCTGCGCCCGATACCGGCCTGGAACTGGCGCCGCGCGTCCTCGCTCGTCCGCGCGAGGTCCGCCTGCAGGACGCGTTGCGCCTTCTGCATCGATTCCACCTCGGCCTGGACGTCGCCCTTCTCCATGTCGAGCATGATGCGGGCCGACGTCAGGGCCGGTCCGTAGTACGCATCGAATTCCTTCCCCAGCCGGTCGCCCGCGGCGCGCTGGCCCTCCATGCCGGCGAGCCTGACGAGCCGGGTACGTACCGTCGCCGCCTGGACCGCGATCTGGCCGAGCCGCGCCCTGTCGGCCTCGCCGACCGCATCGCGCAAGCCGTCGGCGACGGCGCCGACCTCCTGCGTCAGCGTCTTGGTGAGATCCAGCAGCGGGTAGTCGAGCCGGGCGGTCCGGTCGATCGCGTGCAGCGCATCGGTCGCGATCATGGAGCTGGCCCCGATCCCGAGGCCGAAGACGAGGATGGAAACGGCGGGCAGTGCCCAGATCTTGCGCTTGATGCTCATGGTGGCCTCGGGTCGGTGGATGGATCAGGGCGCGGCGTAGACGACCTTCACGGTGGCGTCGACGGCGCTCCTGTCGATGTAGCCGATCGCCTTCGGGTTCGCGGCGACGGCCTTGCGGACGTCGGCGCTGTTCGCGACTTCCTTCGGCATCGTCGCCCTGCCGGTGAAGACCAGCTTGGACCACAGCGCCTTGACCTGGGACGGGTCCTTGTCGGCCACCTTCTTGTAGAACTCCGCGCGGATCGGCGCGCTTTCCGGCTGGTCGATCGGCACCAGCGCACCCGACTTGCCGAGGAAGTACTGGGCGATTTCTTCCTTCGTCATCGACGCCTCCGGCGCATTCGGGTTGACGACGACGACGACCTCGGCCCGCGCCGGCAGTGCGATGCCGAGGATGGCGGCCAGGACAAACGAAAGGGACATGTTGTGCATCGCTGGCTCCTCAGAACACGAAATCGACGGCGACGGCGCCGACGGTGACCGGGCCGCGGAAACCGGGCCGGGGTTGGTTGAACAGGCCGGCGCCTTCCGGCCTGACGCGGTCGACCTGGAACTTGATGTCGGCCGAGCGGAACGCGTCCCAGCGCACGCCGACGCTGTCGGTACGCTGCGCGACGTCGCCGGTCAGCCTGCCGTGGCTGGCGAACGGCAGCACCTTGCCGAAGCGGTAGCCGCCCATGACGTACCAACCCTTGCTGGCGGCGCCGAACCCGCGCGCCACCGTGTATTCGGACTGCACCACCACGTCGTTCGCGTCCATCGCGAAGCCGGCCGCCGTGAACGACACCTTAAGCTGCGGCAGTTCGATGCCGCCCTGCTTCAGCACCATGCGGGCATCGTCGCGCCCGAGCCGCAGCGTGAACGGCCCGTGTTCCAGGACGAAGTTCACGACACGCGCATTCGTGAACGTGACCGTTTCGCCGGCCAGCTTCGCGGTCGAGCGGCCGTAGGCCACCTGCGTGGTCAGGGTGGAGCCGCCAACCTCCTGGCGCCAGTCCAGGTCCGCGCCGTCGAGGCTGTCGTTCGGCACCTGCGCATACACTTCCTGCGATGGGCGCAGCATCGTGTTGGCGTAGCCGACGTTGCGGTAGTCGGACACGAGGAAGGCGGCCAGCGGCACGCGGCCGACACGCACGGCAAGGGTGTCCGACACCTTTGCCTTCGCAAACGCCAGCGTCCCGGTCGCGCCGTAGGCATCCGTCTCGAGCTTGCGCACGATGCCCTGCCCCGTCAGCGACAGCCAGTCGTTGACCCTGGCGTCGACCTGCAGGCCGACGTTGGAATCGACGCCGGTGCGCGGCTTCGTGCCGGCGCCGCCCGCCTGGTAGGGTCGGGCGAAACGCGCGTCGTTCGTGTTCGTCCACGTCAGGGCGCCGGTGCCGAAGCCGCTGACCTTGACCGCCGGCGGCTCGCCTTCCTGTGCGCGGGCGGTCGATACGGCCAGCGGGAGGGCGAGCAATGCTGCGAGAGTTTTCGTTTTCATGTTCATGATGGTTATTGCTTCATTGGTGATGCAGTGTTACGAAGAAGGAAATTTCGCACGGTCGCGCCGTACCAGCGTCCACCGTGCTCGCCCGGGATGCCGCGCTGGTTCAGCGCATGCGCGATGCAGCCGAACGACTCGCCGGCCCGGCGGCGCTCGTCGATGTCGTGTGCGAGCTGCCGGCGCAGCTCCTCCGGCCACGGTTCGTGGGGGTCGTACGCCTTGCGCGGTGCCGATGTGCGGGATGTGCGGCGCAACGCGTCCGTCAGTTCGACCATCTGCTGCAGGAGAAAGGTCTGCTGGTCCATCATGCATGTCCCGCCGGCAGGATCCACTCCAGGAAGCCCGCCACGCTGTCGGCCGCCATCCGCTGCACCGCTTCCCGGTCGGGAGACGAGCCGGTGCCGCCGAGGATCGCACCGATGTGGCGGCCCAGCACGCAGCCGACGAACGCGTCGCAAAGGACACCGCCGCGCGCCCTCGAGCCGTGCGCGGGCGCCGGCAATGACTCGACCAGCCGTTCGAGCAACCGCCGGTCGCGGGCCGTGACCGATGCGGCCAGTTGTGCCAGCTCCGGACTCCATTCCGCGACCGCATCCGCATGCAGGCGTGCGCGCCGCGCCGACAGCGCGCGCCGCAGCATGAGGCCCGCCAGCGCTTCGAGCCGCGCGCGGGCGTCCGCGTCGGACGTCTCGATCGCGTCGATCTGGCGCTGCCAGTCGTTCAGGTCGCGCGCCACGATCGCCTGCAGCAATCCACGCTTGCCGCCGAACTTCACGTAGATCGTCTTGGTGGCGACGCGTACCGTCGTCGCGATGGTTGCGATGCTGACTTCGTGGAAGCTGTGGCGGACGAACAGCTGTTCCGCCACGTCGAGCAGGTCGCGCTCGCGTGCCTGCAGCACGGCGGCGGGATGGCGCCCCCCGCCGCGGCGCCGGGTTTCTGGTGGCTCGTACATGGTTCGACTCCCGGAGCGGATGCCCGCCCTACATGCGTTCGAAGATCGTGGCGATGCCCTGGCCGCCGCCGATGCACATCGTCACCAGCGCGTAGCGGCCCTGGATGCGCTGCAGTTCGTGCAGCGCCTTCACGGTGATCAGCGCGCCGGTGGCGCCGATCGGATGGCCGAGCGAGATGCCCGAGCCGTTCGGATTGACCCTGGCCGGATCGAGGCCGAGGTCGCGCGTCACGGCACAGGCCTGCGCGGCGAACGCCTCGTTCGCCTCGATCACGTCCAGGTCCTGCACGGTGAGCCCGGCCTTCTCCAGCGCCAGCCTCGACGCCGGCACCGGACCGATCCCCATGTACTTCGGATCCACGCCCGCATGCGCATACGACACCAGGCGCGCGAGCGGCTTCAGGCCGCGCGCCTGCGCCGTGCGCGCATCCATCAGGACGACGGCGGCGGCAGCGTCGTTGATGCCCGACGCATTGCCGGCGGTGACGGTGCCGTTCTCCTTCTGGAACACGGGCTTGAGCTTCGCCATGTCGTCCAGCGTCGCATCGAGGCGGACATGCTCGTCGGTGGCGTACGCGACCTCGCCCTTGCGCGTCCTGAGCGTCACCGGCACGATCTGGCCCTTGAAGTAGCCGGCCTCGGTGGCGCGCTGCGCGCGGTTGTGGCTCTCGACGGCCAGCCGGTCCTGGTCCTCGCGCGTGATGCCCCATTTCGCCGCGATGTTCTCGGCCGTGACGCCCATGTGGATCTTGTGGAACGGGTCGTGCAGCGCGCCGATCATCATGTCCACCAGCTTCGTGTCGCCCATGCGCGAGCCCCACCGGGTATCGAGGCTCGCGAACGGTGCGCGGCTCATGTTCTCGGCGCCGGCGCCGATGGCGATGTCGCAGTCGCCCAGCAGGACGCTCTGCGCCGCCGAGACGATGGCCTGCAGGCCCGAGCCGCACAGGCGGTTGACGTTGTACGCGGGCGTGCCCTCGGCGCAGCCCCCTTCGAGCGCCGCCACGCGCGACAGATACATGTCCTTCGGCTCCGTGTTGACGACATGCCCGAACACGACGTGGCCGACATCCTGTCCGTCCACCCGCGCGCGCGCCAGCGACTCGCGCACCACCAGCGCGCCCAGCGCCGTGGGCGGAACGTCCTTCAGGCTGCCGCCGAACGTACCGATCGGCGTGCGCACCGCGCTCACTACAACGACTTCGCGAACCATATGTGTCTCCTTCCTTGCTGTTTGTTTTAGTTGCGGCTTGATGTAGGTCATCCTACCGAAGTTAGGACAACAATACAAACACCGGGATAAAAAAACAACGGTGCATGACCGTTGTCGGAATGTCGAATGAAATACCGCCCGTGGATCAGCGGTGGGTGACGAGGTGGACTTCGTCCTCGCGGCCGAGGTGGGCCCAGCCGTTGTAGGTGATGAGATGGTGCGCGCGCCTCCCGACGCGGATGCGCGTCACGCTCGTGTTGACGAGCGGCCAGCACAACGTGAACGTGCGTTCGGGCGGCAGGCCGAGCAGCGCGGCCACGATCACGCTGATCGGCCCGCCGGACGTGAAGATCCAGGTCTCGCCGCCCTGGTGCGCCGCGAGCGTGAGCCAGGCGTCGCGCACGGCCGCGCGGAACGCCGGCCACGCCGTACCGTATTCGTGGTCGTGGCGGCCCGACGTCCAGCGGGCGACGGCTTCCTCGAACAAGACCTGGAACGCGCGCCGCGGATCCGGGCTGCGCGCCAGCTCGGCGCGCACCGCCGCGGGCGACGCGAGGTCGGGACGCAGGCGCGCGATGAGCTCATCCCCGTCGAGTTCGTCGAGGCCCGGCAGCACGGCCACTGGGATATCGTCCAGGCCGGCAGCACGCAGGCAGCCCTGGGCCGTCTGCGCATGGCGGCGCAGGCGGCCCGTCGCGACCAGCGCGGGCCGGTGCCCGCCGCGGGCCATCCATGCGCCCAGCAGCACGGCCTGCGCCTCACCCAGCGGCGACAGGCAATCGTAGTCGTCGGCCCCCATGCTCGCCTGGGCATGACGGATCAGGTACACGTCCGTCATCGGGCGCCCCCGCCCGGCGCGATCAGGCGGCGGCAGCGCTCGCCCAGGCAGCGTACGAAGCCGTCGAAGCCGGCGAACTGCTCGTTCGTCGTCTGCCCGAGCGCATAGCGGCGGTAGATCTGCTGCAGGATGACCATCAGCCGGAACAGGCCGAACACCTCGTAGAACGCGAAGTCGCTCACGTCCATGCCGGTGCGCGCGCCGTAATAGGCTATCGCCTCGCGCCGCGTCAGCATGCCCGCCTCGTGCGTCGGCTGGCGGCGCAATGCCTTGAAGGCGGGATCGTCGTCCGCCTCGACCCAGTACGCGAGCGCGCCGCCCAGGTCCATCAGCGGATCGCCGATGGTCGCCATTTCCCAGTCCAGCACCCCGACGATACGCAGCGGGTCGGCCGGATCGAGCACGACGTTGTCGAAGCGGTAATCGTTGTGGATGACGCACAGGCGCGAGTCGTTCGCCGGTTGGCGCGCGCGCAGCCACTCGACCACGTCGGCGTACGGGTCGACGCCGGCGGTCGCCGCGCGGTCCCAGCGCCCCGTCCAGCCGGCGAGCTGGCGCGCGACATAGCCCGCTCCCTTGCCGAAGGCGGCGATGCGCGGCTCCGACGTGTCGATCGCGTGCAGGTCGACCAGGCGGTCGAGGAAGGTGGTGCACAGGCGGCGCACGCCGTCCGCGTCCAGTCCCAGGCCCGGGGGCATGTCGCTACGCAGGATCACGCCTTCCAGCCGCTCCATGACGTAGAACGGCGTGCCGATGACGTCAGCGTCCTCGCAGCGCGCAAGGATGGCGGGGACGTACGGATAATGCGGCCGCAGCGCCGCCATCACGGCCGCTTCGCGCAGCATGTCGTGCGCGCCCGCCCCGGTCGCGCCTGGCGGCGGCCGGCGCAGCACCATGGCGCGCCCGCCGTAGGCGATCAGGTACGTCAGGTTGGAGGCGCCCCCGTGGAACTGCCGGATCGACGGCGTCCCCTCGAGGCCGGGGATGACGCTTTTCAGATAGGCATCGAGACGCCCGGCGTCGAGCCGGTCCTCGTCGCGCAGCTCGCGCGCCTCGTCGATCATCGTATTGGTCGTCGTCATGTGCGCGCCTCCCGGTTGGCCGCCTGCTCGCGCAGTTCGAGCTTGGCGATCAGGGCCCGGTGCACGGCATCCGGCCCGTCCGCGAGGCGCAGCGTGCGCGCATAGCCATACAGCGCGGCGAGCGGCGTGTCGTCCGACAGGCCCGCGGCGCCGTGGATCTGGATCGCGGCGTCCACTGCGTCCTGGAGCACGTTCGGCACGACGACCTTGATCTGCGAGATCAGGCTCATGGCCGCCTTCACGCCTTGGGTGTCGATGGTCCAGGCGGCCTTGAACGTCAGCAGGCGCGCCTGCTCGATGGCGATGCGCAGGTCGGCGATGATGTCGCCGTTGCCGCCCAGGTGGACGAGGGGCTGGCCGAACGCGATGCGTTCCTGGCCGCGCGCGCACAGCAGCGCGAGGGTCCGCTCGGCCGCGCCCAGCGCGCGCATGCAGTGATGGATACGGCCCGGTCCCAGCCGGCCCTGGGCGATCTCGAACCCGCGGCCGGTGCCGAGGATCACGTTGGCGAGCGGCAGGCGGACGTTGTCGAAGCGGATTTCGCCATGACCGGACGGCTCGTCGTAGGTGCCGAACACGGGCAGCATGCGCTCGACGGTGATGCCGGGCGTGTCGAGCGGACAGATGACCATGGTGTGGCGCCGGTGTTTCTCGGCCGCCGGGTCGGACAGGCCCATGAAAATCACGAAGCGCACGTTCGGGTGGCCGATGCCGGTGGTCCACCACTTGCGCCCGTTCAGCACGATCTCGTCGCCGTCGATCGTCGCCGTCGCCCGCATGTTGGTGGCGTCCGACGAGGCCACGCCGGGTTCCGTCATGCAGAACGCGGAACGGATCTCGCCGGCGAGCAGCGGCGCCAGCCAGCGCGCCTGCTGTTCGGGCGACCCGTAGCGGACCAGCACTTCCATGTTGCCGGTGTCGGGGGCGTTGCAGTTGAAGACCTCGGGTGCCATGAACGAGTGGCCCATGCGCTCCGCCAGCGCGGCGTATTCGACGTTGGACAGGCCGGCGCCGCCATGGTCGCGCTCGGGCAGGAACAGGTTCCACAGGCCGGCTTCGCGCGCCCGCGCCTTGAGCGATTCCATGATCGCGGGCTGGCGCCACTTGCGCCAGTCGGCGCCGCCCACGAGTTGCGCGGCGTATTCGGCTTCCGCCGGTTCGACCTCTTCGCGCATGAAGCGGTCGAGGCGCTGCAGCCAGTCGTGGCTGCGTTGAGAGAATGTGAAATCCATGGCATCGGCCCAGGTGGTTGTGATACCGGAAAGCCTACGCTATGCTGTCCTATCCGAAAAATGAATATTCGTAATGGCGGCACATGAACCAGATTGATGTGCCGCCACGCCACCATGACCGACGACAGCCGCATCGACCTGAACCTGTTCCGCGTCCTCGACGCCATTTACGTGCAGGGCGGCGTCACGGCCGCGGCGCGCGCGCTGCACCTGACGCAGCCCGCCGTCACCCACGCGCTGAACCGCCTGCGCGAACACTTCGGCGATCCGCTGTTCGTCCGCCAGGGCAACCGCGTCCTGCCGACCGAGCGCACGCTGGCGGTGATCGAGGACGTGCAGCGCCACCTGCGCGGCCTGCAGGGCGCGCTGCGCGCCGACGCGGACGTGCGGCCCGGGACGCTCGACATGGAGATGACGATCGGCGCGCGCGACCTCCTCGAATCGCTCGCGCTGCCGGCGCTGGCCGAGGCGTTCGCGGCCGAGGCGCCGGGCCTGCGGCTCGTGAACCGGCGCGTGCCGCTCGACGCGATCGAACGGGGCCTGGCCGGCGGCCAGCTGGACCTCGTATTCGAGCGCAGGCTGCGCGTGGGCCCGCGCGTGACGAGCCAGTACCTGTTCGACGAAATGCTGGTCGTCGTGATGCGGCGCGACCATCCGCTCGCGCAGGGGGAACTCGGGCGCGCGGACTACTTCGCCGCCCGCCATGTGAGCGTGTCACCGCTCGGCGAACCGGGCACGCTCGACGTCCTGCTCGCCAACCAGGGCCGTTACCGCAAGATCCAGCTGGTCGCCCAGCATCATTTCTCGGCGTGCGAGATCGTCGCCGCGGGCGATCTGCTGCTCACGCTGCCGCGGTTCTACGCGCTGAAGATGGCGAACCTGCTGCCGGTCACGGTCCGGCCCCTGCCGCTGCGCGTCAAGCCGTACCCGACGTTCGCGTACTGGCACGAGGCGCGCGAAGCGGACCGCGTGCACCAGTGGTTCCGCCAGCGGGCGATCGGCATCGTCAAGGGGCTGGCCGCGCGGGCGGGGCCGCCGCACGACTGATCCTGCCGGAACATGGGCGCGATCTAGGCGCGCACCGTATTGCGCCCGGCCTCCTTGGCCGCGTACAGCGCCGCGTCCGCGGCTTCGACAAGCGCGCGGGCATCGTCGCCCGGGGCGGGAACGACCGTGGCGACACCGGCGCTGACCGTGACGGTGGCGTGATCGCTGGCGGCATGCGCGACGCCGATCGCCTCGACGCCGCGGCAGATCGCTTCGGCGATCGCCAGGGCGCCCTCGCGCGGCGTGTTCGGCAGCAGGATGGCGAATTCCTCGCCCCCGAACCGCGCGGCAAGATCGGCGGGCCGGTTGACGGTGGCCGCCAGGACGCCCGCCACCATGCGCAGGCAGTCGTCGCCCGCGGCATGGCCGTACGTGTCGTTGTAGCGCTTGAAGAAATCCACGTCCATCATGATCAGCGACAGGTTGGTCCGTTCGCGCGCCGCGCGCCCGACTTCGGCGGCCATGCGGTCGTCGAGGTGGCGGCGGTTGTGCAGGCCGGTCAGGCCGTCCGTGTGCGCGAGCCGCTCCAGCGCGGCGTTTTTCAGTTCGAGGGCTTCCTGGGTACTGTGCAAGGTGCGTTCAAGGCGCTCGCGTATCCGCATCTGGGCGACCAGCCAGAAACTGACCAGATAGACGGCCAGCATCTCCCCCGCCAGCGCGGCGCTTTCCTGCCAGGTGATCCGGCGCCAGTCGGCCAGCACCTCGTCGCGGCCGAGCGCCGCGTCGACCGCCAGCGGGTACCTGGACGAGCGGCGGCCGTCGTGCAGGCGTTCGACCTCCCTGGCCTTGGTCGCCAGCCCGATCGGCACCGGACGCACGTCGACCTGCACGGCAGGCACGCGCGCCACCGGCGTGCCGTCGGCCAGCGACAACGCCACGGTGCCGTGCCGTCCCAGCGCCAGGCGCCGATAATCGTTCTGGAAATATTGCACCGCGATCGACGCCAGCGCGACGCCGGCGAAGCGCCCATCGCTGTCGTCGATGCGGCGCGATACGGTCAGGGCCTGTCCGCCGGGCGCCAGGCCGACATGCACGCCGCGGTCCGCGTGCGCGCCGTGGTGGACGAGCGCCGCCCGGCGGCCAGCATCCGCGCCGGGCCGGTCCGCATGCCCGGCCGTGGCCAACACATGGCCCGCGCGATCGACGATGGCGAGACTGTCGAACGGCGTGTCCCGCTCCCCGATGCGCGCCGCGAGCATGCGCTGCAATCCCGGGTCCGCCACGGCTGGTGCGCCATTCGCCACGATCCGGTCGGCCACGCCGTCGAGCATCCATGCGGTCCTGTCCAGGGCCGCGTCGGCATGGCTCAGCGCCGTGTCGGCCAGGTGCCGGACGGCGATCCCGCCCTGCGCGATGTCGTTCTCGTACGCGAGCGTGCGGGTCCATACCGCGAAACCGATGCAGAATACGAAATCGGCAAGCAGCAGCCAGCACACGATGCGCGCCATGGAACGCGCGCGCTGCCCGCTCGCCGCGGTCGCCCGCGTCGGGAGAACGGCACCGTCGCCGGCCGCGTGCGGGCGCCGCCATGCGGAAGGAAATGGAAACAAGCGGGACACTCGACGATTCGCTGGGGGACTGGGCCGGATCCGGCCACGATAGCCCTATCATAGTAGTTTCCGATCGGCAATGCTAACTCCGGACGCATCACTGTTGTGTGCCAGCCTCGTCAAAACAAACGTTCGACGCAGCCTCGAACAAGCTGGTCCGGGCGCGCCGCCGGCACGGCGCGTTCCAGCGCGCAGTACGCGTAATACAATTCCACCGCCATGAACGACCACACCGGCCCCGCCAGGGTATAAAACTGCAGGTGTTCCTCGTCGCCGGGCAGCGTGACATAGTCGTAGCCCCCGGCGACCGCCAGCGTCGACACCAGGACGATGGTGACGCCGAAGGCGTGCGCGAACGCCTGCACACCCAGCAGTTTCCAGGCAAACCACGCCAGGTAGAGGGAAAACAGGCCCCACATGACGAGATAGAACACGGACCTGACCGGCGCGGCGGCATCGGCCGCCATCAGGGCCGCGGTGCCTGCGGCGCTGCCGGCCAGCAGGTAGACATCGAAGCACGGCAGCGGTTCGTAGCGATGCGTCGCCACCATCAATCCCAAGGTCATGACGACGGGGCCGCCGCATCCCCTGGTGAACGCGTCGCAGAAGTACGCGATGCGGTACGCGGCGTCCACGTCGCCGAGCGCGAACACGACGATGCTCGCGCCCGCGCACGCGACGACCAGCCACTGGACGCCGAGCAGGAGGTTGCCCTTCGCGAGAAATTTCATGCCGTAGACACACGTCAGCGCCGCCAGGACGGACATCGACAGAAGGAACAGGTAATGCTCGGTCTCCATGATCAATCCAGTTGAATGCCGGTCTCCCGACCGGCGGGCACGGCTTGCCGCGTCCATTAGTACATTTTAACAAAGTTAGGTCGGATATATAAATATATGACGGGCCGGTCGCCGGTTCGATGCGCGGCAGCGACAATGCATCGTCCCGCAGGCCGTCTCAGGATCGCGCCGGGCGGCCGTCGAGCAGGTAAGCGACGGCCGCGAGAAAAGGCGCGTCGAGGTCGTGCACGCAACCTTGCCGCTTGCGCCCGACGCCGTTGCGCACGCAGACGCCGTCGGCCAGCGCGATCGCGAGGATGGCGGCCGACCTGCTGCCGTCGAGCCCGAGCGCCGGATTGGCGGCGCGCACGAGCACGGCGATTTCGTGCACGAGCGTCTCGTACCACGCATCCAGCAGCCGCGCGGATCCGGGATCGACGGCGACCAGCGCCAGGAAATGGCACCACAACGCGGAACGCTCCGCATCCTGCGCATCGCACAGCGCCCGCGCCGCCAGCGCGGCCAGCGTCTCGCGCGGTGCCGCCCCCTCTTCCACCGCGCGCCGCAAGTCGCACAGGTAAGCCCCGATCACCGGCTCGAATACGGCCCGCAGCACGGCCGGCCGCGACGGAAAGTAATACTGCAGATTGCTGATGCTGATGCCGGCACGCCCGGCGATCTCGCGCAGCGTGAATCCGAGGCCACCGTCTTCGAGCAGGAGCTGGCGCGCCGCCACGACGATGGCGCCGCGGGTACGCATGCCCTGGGCCCGCAGCCCGCCGCGAACCGGCCCGGCAAGGTTCGACTTGCGCACACGCGGCTTCCCGCCGCCCGGCTTGTCCGTGGCTGTCATCGCTCGATCTCCCATGCGTCGTCGGTCGTGATGTTTTCACAAGAGACTAACATAGGACAAATAAACAAAGATGTCGCGATTCGCATTTCACAGCGCCAAACCATGTTTCACATCGCAAAACGAGACCTGCGCGGCGGCCCGGCCCGGCATTCCGTTTCGCAAAATCTGATCCCGTATTGCGGAAGCACGGCGATAAACCCTTGAAAATACGCAGTAAGTTTTGAGTTTTATGTCTTATATAAGATAGAAATCATTCGCGACCTGTGTCATATCATGGACCGAGGCAATACCTCATTTCCACAGCTATGACAGGAGACTTCATGAAGATAGGGATACCGGCCGAGACACGTCCGGGCGAGACACGGGTAGCGGCGACACCCGAGACCATCAAAAAGCTGGCGGCGGCGCACCAGGTGGTCGTGCAGTCCGGGGCGGGCATGGCGGCGTCGATCGACGACGCCGCGTTCGTCCAGGCCGGCGCCGTCATCGGCAGCGCGGCCGATGCGCTGGGCGCCGACATCGTCCTCAAGGTCCGCGCACCGGACGCAGCGGAACGCGCGCTGATGAAGCGCGACGCCGTGCTGATCGGGATGCTCGACCCATTCGACGGCGCGAACGTGGCCGCCATGGCCGACGTCGGCCTGTGGGCGTTCGCGCTCGAAGCCGTGCCGCGCATCACGCGCGCCCAGTCGATGGACGTGCTGTCCTCGCAGGCGAACATTGCCGGCTACAAGGCGGTGGTCATGGCCGCCAACGTGTATGGGCGCTTCATGCCGATGCTGATGACGGCCGCCGGTACCGTGAAAGCGGCGCGGGTGCTGATCATGGGCGTGGGCGTCGCCGGCCTGCAGGCCATCGCCACGGCCAAGCGACTGGGCGCCGTCATCGAGGCGTCCGACGTGCGTCCGCCCGTGAAGGAGCAGGTGGAATCGCTGGGCGCCAAGTTCATCGACGTCCCGTTCCTCACGGACGAGGAACGCGAGATCGCCAAGGGCGTGGGCGGCTACGCGCGCCCGATGCCCGCCGACTGGATGCGGCGCCAGGCGGAGCTCGTGCACGAACGCGCGAAACTCGCGGACATCGTCATCACCACGGCGCTGATCCCTGGCCGCAGGGCGCCGGTGCTGATCGGCGAGGACACCGTCAAGGCCATGAAACCCGGTTCGGTGATCGTCGACCTGGCGGTGGCGCAGGGCGGCAACTGCCCGCTGTCCGAAATCGGCAAGACCGTCGTGCGGCACGGCGTGCACATCATCGGCCAGCCGGACCTGGCAACACTCGTGGCGGCCGACGCCTCGGCGCTGTACGCCCGCAACGTGCTCGATTTCCTCAAGCTGATCGTCGCCAAGGACGGCAGCCTCGCCATCGACCGCGAGGACGAGATTATCCGCGCCACGCTCGTGTGCGCGGGTGCGGAAGTCCTGCGCAAGAGCGCCTGATATCACCAACAACGGAGTTCCCATGGAAATCAGCCATACCATCATCAACCTCATCATCTTCGTGCTGGCGGTCTACGTCGGCTATCACGTCGTCTGGACCGTCACGCCGGCGCTGCACACGCCGCTGATGGCCGTCACCAACGCCGTCTCCGCCATCATCATCGTCGGCGCCATGCTGGCCGCCGCGCTGACCACGGGCATCGTCGCCCAGGCCGCGGGCACGGTCGCCGTGGTGCTGGCCGCCGTCAACGTGTTCGGCGGCTTCCTCGTGACCCAGCGCATGCTGGAGATGTTCAAGAAGAAGGACCCGAAGGCCAAAGCGGGAGGCCGCGCATGAACGCCATCTCGATGAACCTCGTCACCCTGCTCTACCTGGTGGCGTCCGTCTGCTTCATCCAGGCGCTCAAGGGCCTGTCGTCGCCGGCCAGCGCGCGCATGGGCAACGCGTTCGGCATCGCCGGCATGGCGATCGCCGTGTTCACGACGGTCGCGCTGATCCTCAAGCTGCAGGCCGCGGCGTCCGCGGGCGGCGCCGGCTTCGGCCCGATCCTGCTGGGCACCGCAGTCGGGGGCGGCATCGGCGCCGTCGTGGCGCGCCGGGTCGAAATGACCAAGATGCCGGAACTGGTGGCGGCCATGCACTCGCTGATCGGCCTGGCCGCGGTGTGCATCGCGATCGCCGCCGTGTCCGAACCGTGGGCGTTCCGCATCACCGACGCGGGCCAGCCCCTCCCCTTCGGCAACCGCATCGAACTCTTCATCGGCACGTTCGTCGGCGCGGTGACGTTTTCCGGTTCCGTGATCGCCTTCGGCAAACTGTCGGGCAAATACAAGTTCCGCCTGTTCCAGGGGGCGCCCGTGCGTTTCGCCGGCCAGCACATGGTCAATCTCGCGATCGCCGTCGCCATCGTCGCGCTGGGCCTCGCGTTCTGCTTCGCCGACGGCGTCGCGCCCGCGTGGACGCCGTTCCTCGTCATGACCGCGCTGGCGTTCCTGCTCGGCGTGCTGATCATCATTCCGATCGGCGGGGCCGACATGCCGGTCGTGGTGTCGATGCTGAACTCGTACTCCGGCTGGGCTGCGGCGGGCATCGGCTTCTCGCTCAACAACGCGATGCTGATCATCGCCGGCTCGCTGGTCGGTTCGTCCGGCGCGATCCTGTCCTACATCATGTGCAAGGCAATGAACCGCTCATTCTTCAACGTGATCCTGGGCGGCTTCGGCGCCGAGGCGGGCAGCGTGGCGGCCGGCGAACAGGCGCAGCGGCCGGTGAAATCCGGCTCCGCCGACGACGCGACCTTCATCATGAGCAACGCGGAATCGGTGGTCATCGTGCCCGGCTACGGCCTGGCCGTGGCGCGCGCCCAGCACGCGCTCAAGGAACTGGTGGAAAAGCTGACGCACAAGGGCGTGACCGTCCGCTACGCCATCCACCCGGTGGCGGGCCGCATGCCGGGCCACATGAACGTGCTGCTGGCCGAGGCCGAGGTGCCATACGACCAGGTGTTCGAAATGGAGGACATCAACGGCGAGTTCGGCCAGACCGACGTCGTGCTCGTGCTGGGCGCCAACGACGTCGTCAATCCGGCGGCCAAGGATCCGAAGTCGCCGATCTCGGGCATGCCGATTCTGGAAGCGTATAAGGCCAAGAGCATCATCGTCAACAAGCGCTCGATGGCGTCCGGGTATGCGGGGCTGGACAACGACCTGTTCTACCAGCCGAACACGATGATGGTGTTCGGGGATGCCAAGAAGGTCATCGAGGACATGGTGAAGGCGGTCGACTGAGCGCCAATCCTCCGCTGCCATGACGCTGCCCGCGTTCGCGCGCGGGCAGCGTTTTTTTTCGGCCGTGACGGATCGCGGGGATCGGGCGCATCCGGACATCGCAAAAAAAAAGGCTGTGTACGCGGTAGTTATGTGAACTGAAATTCGTTGTAGCGGTCTGACGCATCGTCGAGTTAACTCAAGAGGAGTGACGATGCGCAGCCTGACGTTCGACGAATTGTTCGCCATGTTAGCGGCGGCACAGTTGTCTACGGGCGACCTGGCCCGGCTACGGGAATGGATCGCTGGCATCGCGCATCCGGGCGAGTGCATCGCCTTGATCGAGCAGGCGGCGGCGGGGCGGCCGTGCCCGCACTGCGGCTGCGTCCGCAAGCACCGCTGCGGACAGGCGAGCGGACTGCAACGCTTCCGTTGCCTCAAATGCGGGCGCAGCCATAATGCATTGACCGGTACGCCACTGGCACGGCTGCGCAAGAAGGAGCTCTGGTTGCCCTACCTGCAATGCGTGCTCGAATCGCGCACGGTCCGCGACGCCGCGCAAGTCGTCGGCGTGCATCGCACGACCAGCTTTCGATGGCGCCACCGGTTCGTGCCCGGCGCCATGCGCGACCGGCCGGCGACATTGTCGGCCATCGTCGAAGCCGACGAGACATATCGCCTCGAATCGCAGAAGGGTGCGCGCAACCTGACACGGCCACCCCGAAAACGTGGCGGCGTCGCCAAGCGGCGCGGTATCAATCGGGAGCACGACTGTCTACTCATCGCGCGTGACCGCAGCGGCCGGACGCTCGATTTTCACACGGGGCGCGGCCAGGTGACGGTGGGGCAATTGCATGAGTGCCTCACGCCTGTGCTGCCAGACGACGTTCTACTGATCAGCGACGGCGCCATCGTCTATCGACATTACGCGCAGCAGGCTGGCATCACGCATGAAGCGGTGAACGTGCAAGCCGGCGTTCGCGCACGTGGCGCAATCCATGTGCAGAACGTAAACAGCTGGCACAGCCGTTTCAAGAGCTGGCTGGTGCGGTTCCGCGGCGTGGCGAGCCGCTACCTGATCCATTACTCAGGTTGGCAGCGCGTGCTCGACGATGGTCGCCTCACGAAGCCGGCTCATCTGCTGTGCGCTGCGGCCCAGCTCGGCTAGGCGGACGGGTTACCGACTTACCGCGAACACAGCCAAAAAAAAGCCCGGCGGTTGTTACACCGCCGGGCCAAAACCATCCATTGCGTGGATGGATGGAGAGACAACAGACTTTACGGGCGCGGGTCCTGGCCAGGCACCGTCCGCGCACACTGCCGCGCCAGCGGCACCACGTGCAGGAGCCCGAACAGCAACGTCAGGACGAGGCTGACGAGAACCGGCCCCCGGTAGCGCCGCACGTAACGAAACGCGACGCAGGCCTCGACCGCATGCGCGGCCAGCACCGCCAGCGCGCCGGTGCGGACCGCCGCCGCAGCCGCTCCCGTCCACGCGCCGCCCGCAGCCGCCAGCGCGCCCATGTACAGCAGCAGGCACGCGCCTTTCATCCAGGCCATCACGTGCGACCCGCCGCTCAGCCGAGCGCTTTCAGGTCGGCGTCGATCTTGTCGAGCGCCTCGTTCGTGATGAGGCCATTCGAAAAGCCGGCCACCATCTTCAGGGCGAAACCGCGCCCCATGGCGACCTGGGGATGGGCCGAGATGCCCGGCAGGTGTTTTTCGAGAATGCTCTTGCTGGCTTCGTTGTCGAGCAGCGTGCCGAGGTTCGAGTTGATGGAAAGAGACGACATGTGTGCTCCTTGAAGTCGGGCCGGATTGGACAGCCGGCCGGTTGTTATGCGCTACGGCGGCCGGGGCCGCGGCGAAAAGGGATACGGTGCCGGTTTCGCTCATGCCGAAGTTCTGGGTTCCATGACGATTCCAACTATCTTCCGTAGAGTTATTAGAACATATGGCCGATATTAGGACAATGAACCAATTAGAGGAAAAATTCGGAGATTGCGTGACGGGGTGTTCGGTTTATCGCATCTTGAACACGAGACACGTGGTGGTCGCATACGCATACAGCCGTCCCTGTGCATCCCGCGCGCTTCCTGCGCCGGCATCACCGCTCAGACCAACGTCTTTAGTTCAGCATCGATCTTTTCGAGGACTGCGTCCGTGACGAAGCGGTCCGACAACCCGGCCACCATCGTCAAGGCGAAACGACGACCCATGCCGACCCGGGGATGGGTCAGGATGCCGGGCAGGTATTTTTCGAGAATGCGCTTGCTCGCGTCGTTGTCGAGCAATGCGCCAAGGCTTGAGTGAATGGAAAGACGAGGCATGGTTGCCCTGGAAGTCGGCTGGCATCGAAACGCCAGCCGGTTGGTATCACTCACGCCGTCTCGGCACGTTCCAGCGCGCCGTAGGCGTAATACATTTCGACGATATTGAAGGCCCAGGTGGTCAACGCCAGCGTGAAGAAGATCGCCATGTCGTTGTCGCCCGGGATCCTGTAGAAATCGTAGATGCAGGCGATGGCCTCCCCCGCCACCAGCCCGACGATCACGATCAGGGCATGACGCTGCTCGCCGGCGCGCAGCAGGCGGTACGCGAAGTACATCATGTACAGCGAGAACACGGTCCACATGAGCACGTAGAAATACGGCAGCGGCCCGGCGACGGCGTCCGAGTACACCAGGACCGCGGTGCCGGCGGCGCTGCCGG